>CAVPMW010000007.1:0-588264 GCA_963706515.1 uncultured Chloroflexia bacterium | reverse complement strand
CGGCCGGTCGGGCCTGAGCTCGCTCAGGGTCGAGCTCGGGTACGACGGCGGCAAGCGCCGCGAGGACCTGCGCGCGGATGCGTCCGAGTTCATAGCTTCTCCGGTTCCTGGAGCAGGCGCCCCGACGGCGGCGAGAACACCACCCCGCGGTGGCCGTCGGTCGCGCGGTGGTCGCCCGAGAGCGTCGCGGTGATCACACGCCGCGGCACCACCCGGCCGTCGACGACCCAGGGACGCTCCACCATCGTGCCGAACCCGACCAGCGCGAGCTGCGGCGGATGATGATGCCGTAGACCGCCTCGACGCCGCGCTCGCCGAGGCTGGTGATCGTGATCGTCGGGTCGGTCATCTCCGAGCTGCGGAGCGATCCCAGCACGGGCCCGCGTGACGAGGTCCTGGAAATTCCGCATCAGCTCGTCGAGCGGCTGACGGTCGGCGTCGCGCAGAGCGGGGGCGACGAGGCCGCCGCCGCGGAGCGACACCGCGACGCCCAGGTGGATTGCCTCGCTCTGGGCCGCTCGGCCGCCAATCCAGAACCCGTTGAGCTCGGGGACCTCCCGCAACCCGAGGGCGACCGCCTTCAGCAGCAGGACCCCGTACAGGAGTCGCTCGGTAACCGGCCGATCCAGATTGCGCGCCTCGAGCCAGGCCGCCGCGGGGAGAAATCGATGGTGCTCGACGAGTAATGGTGCGGGATCTCGCGCTTTCCGCGCGACATCGCCGCCGCGATCGCCTCGCGCATCCGTTGAGATGAAATTCTGCGTGGTCGGATATCCGCCTGCTCCCCGCAGCTTTAAGTCGTTTTTCTCGCTCATCTTCAACAGTGGCGGTAAACAGGTGACCGTGTAAGAGCACCTGCCAGGTTTCATCCTCTGGATAAACAAAAGCCTCGATCGACTTTCCGTCAACCAGCAACGAGAACACCACCTGCTCGCTTACCGCATCGAAATCTACCTCGTACGGCAGCCCGTTGACCAGCAGGTGGTGATCGTCCAGAATCTCAACCAGGAATTCCTGATCGCCAATGGTGGTGATATATCTCATAGATGTCAGCCTTTTGAGTCCGGCGCCTGCCTAGCGGCGCAGGCGCTCCCAACGGCTCAGCCACTTCCAGTTGCTGGTGTCGCGTTCGCCCCGCTGGATGATCTGAGCCGCGAGCTGGGTCTGGCGATGGGCTACCAGGGTAGCTAAGATGGCGGCAATGTCGTCAGGCTCTGGTTTACCTCCCTCCGCCACCCGCATGGAAAAGCGCTCTTCTACAAAACGGGTGTCGAACTGCCCACCTAAGTAGCGGGTCGAATCCATCAGGTTTTGGTGGAAGGGAATATTGGTGCGTATGCCGACGATCCGGTATTCCTCCAGAGCCCGGCGCATGCGCAGGATCGCTTCCGCCCTGGTCTCACCCCAGACGATTAATTTTGAGATGAGTGCATCATAATAGGGTGATATCTCGGAGCCGGTATAGACCCCGGTATCCACGCGCACACCTGGTCCGGTGGGCGGCAAGATCAGGGCAATCTGACCGGTCGATGGCAGGAAGTCATTATAGGGATCTTCGGCATTCACCCTGCACTCGATCGCCCAGCCGTTCATTTTGATATCTTCCTGGCGGTAGCGCAGCTGCCGCCCGCGGGCGATCCGGATCTGCTCCTTGACGATGTCCACGCCGGTGACCAGCTCGGTTACCGGATGTTCTACCTGCAGGCGGGTGTTCATCTCCAGGAAATAAAAATAATTGTCTTTATCCACCAGGAATTCGATGGTGCCGGCATTGAGATACTCTACCTCCTGGGCGGTCCTGACCGCAACCTCACCCATGCGCTGGCGCAGACCATCATCATCGTCGATAAAGGGAGAGGGCGCTTCTTCGACTAACTTCTGATGGCGGCGCTGCAGGGAACACTCACGTTCGCCCAGGTGGATCACGTTGCCGTACGAGTCTGCCAGGATCTGGATTTCAATGTGGCGGACGCCTTCCAACAGCTTTTCCAGGTAGACACTGCCATCGCCGAAGGAGGCTTCTGCTTCTCGCCGGGCAGAATGCAGCAGCCCGGGCATCTCCTCCAACGATTGGACCTCGCGCATTCCTTTGCCTCCGCCTCCTGAAGAAGCCTTAACCAGCAGAGGAAACCCAATCCCAGGGGCTAACCTGAGCAATTCTTCATCCCGCAGGTCGCCCTCACCTTCTGTGCCGGGCACGACGGGCACACCTGCCGCGGATACCTTGGCGCGCGCCACCGCTTTATCGCCCATGGCAGCAATGGCGGTCGGCTTGGGTCCGATGAAATCTAACCCGGCATCCAGGCAGGCCTGGGCAAAGTCAGCCCGCTCTGCAAGAAACCCGTAGCCGGGGTGGATTGCGACTGCGCCGGATTTTACGGCGATCTCGATGATCTTTTCACCGCGCAGGTACGATTCGCGCGCCGGAGCCGGGCCAAGCCGGTAAGCTTCATCCGCGTAGCGCACGTGCAGAGCCTGGCGGTCTTCGTCGGAATATACTGCTACGGTCGGTACGCCCATCTCGCGGCAGGCGCGGATGATGCGCACGGCGATCTCCCCGCGGTTGGCGATCAGGATCTTGTTAAACATACCTTCTCTTCCATAAATAAAATAATCTCAGTGCACCAACGACAGAGCCTCGCCCTCCCGGTCAGCTCTTAACGGCGTCCCCAAAAACGCCAGCAAGCGCTGGTTGAAGGTCTCTTCCGCTTCTTGCGGCAGCATGTGACCTGCACCAGGGACCAACCAGAGCTCTGCTCCCGGGATCGCCTCAGCGATGGCTTGCGCGTGCTGCGGGCTGGCGTGCTCATCTTCCATGCCCTGCACGACCAGCGTCGGGCAGTGGATCTGGGAGATCTGTGGGCGCATATCCCATTCTCGCCCTGCGCGGCTCGCACCCAAGCTGGACCAGCCATTGAACCAGTTGTAAAAAACGGAATCCGCCTGGCTGCCGTGCACGCGCCCAAATTTTGCCCGGAATTCCTCGTCCGTTTCGTAGGTTTGTTTCACTGCCTGGATGCTATCTTCCATCCCGGGCTCTAAATAGATATGGGCAGACACGACCACCAGCTTCAAGACCTGCTCTGGATGCAGGGCAGTGTAATACAGGGCGAGCTTGCCGCCGTCACTGTGACCAACCAGGTAGAAAGGCTCTGTGACGTAATTATGCAGCACAGCTTCCAGGTCCGCGAGATCCTCACGAAAGTAGGGTAAATCCAACTGCGGGCGAGGGTCCGACTTGCCATACCCCCAGCGGTCATAGGCAAGCGTGCGGTAGCCCGCAGCCAGCAGGGCAGGCACCTGCCCTTTCCATGCCCGCACGGAGCCCAGCCCGTGGTGCAGCAGGACAACGGGCAGCCCGCTGGGCGACCCCTTGACGGCTACGTACAGCCGGTGCCCATTCACCTTCAACATAGAGGTCATTTTATAGAGGGATGCACCCATGCTTCTTGGGCGGGTTAGAGTCACGCTTATTTGCCAGCATTTCTAAAGCGTTGATCAGGCGCGGGCGTGTCTCGCGTGGCTCGATGACATCGTCAATGTAACCCCGGGAGGCGGAGACGTAGGGGTTGGCGAACTTCATTCTGTATTCTTCTACCAGCAGCCTCTTCCGCTCGACCGGGTCCTCTGCGTTGGCGAGCTCCTTACGGAAGATGATATTCACAGCGCCCTCCGGGCCCATCACGGCAATTTCAGCGGTAGGCCAGGCCAGGTTTACATCGCCGCGGATGTGCTTGCTGCTCATCACATCGTATGCACCGCCGTACGCCTTGCGGGTGACGATCGTCAGCTTGGGAACTGTCGCCTCGCAGTATGCATACAGCAGCTTCGCGCCGGAACGGATGATGCCGCCGTGCTCTTGATTTATCCCGGGTAAGAACCCGGGGACATCGACGAAGGACACGAGCGGGATGTTGAACGCGTCGCAAAAGCGCACGAAACGGGCGGCTTTTTCGGAGGCATGGATATCCAGCACGCCAGCCAGGACGGTGGGCTGGTTGGCGACAATCCCAATGCTGTGCCCGCCCAGGTGAGCGAACCCGACCACGATATTCGGTGCATAGGTTTCCTGGATCTCATAGAAAAGACGGTCGTCCACGATCATCAGGATGGCATTTTTAATGTCGTAGGGTTTGCTCGGATCGTCAGGGACCAGTTTGTCCAATGCGTCATCCATCCGCAGCGGGTCGTCCGAGTTGGGCATAAACGGGGGATCTTCCATATTATTTTGCGGCAAGTAGGCAAGCAGCTTGCGGATCAGGAAAAGGGTGTCCGCTTCAGAATCTGCTACCACGTGACAGACGCCGGAAATTTCCGAATGGACCGACGCGCCTCCCAGGTTCTCAAACGAGACGTCCTCATGCGTCACTGCTTTAACTACTTCAGGTCCGGTGACGAACATATAAGATGAATTGCGCACCATAAAGATGAAGTCAGTCAGAGCTGGAGAATAAACTGCCCCGCCAGCGCAGGGTCCCATCACCGCGCTGATCTGCGGGACGACGCCTGAAGCCAGGGTGTTGCGCAGGAATATATCCGCGTAACCTCCCAATGAGACCACGCCTTCCTGGATGCGCGCACCTCCCGAATCGTTCAAGCCGATAACCGGAGCGCCGTTTTTGACCGCCATATCCAGGATTTTGCAAATCTTCTCGGCGTGCACTTCCCCCAGGCTGCCGCCAAACACCGTAAAATCCTGCGAGAAGACGTATACCAGGCGGGTGTCGATCGTTCCCCATCCGGTGATTACGCTGTCGCCGAGGTATTTCTGCTGGTCGAGGTCAAAGTCAGTAGTGCGGTGTTCTACAAAGGCGTCAATTTCGCGGAAGGATCCCTTATCGAGCAGAAGATCGAGCCGCTCGCGAGCGGTGAGGCGGCCGCGTTTGTGCTGAGTTTCGATCCGTTCCTGTCCGCCGCCCAGACGACCTTTTGCACGTAGCTGACGTAATTGTTCTATTTTAAATTCATCACTCATGAAGCGCTCCGAAATATACCTTAACCCTACGCCGTGAGAAAGTCCAAAATACCCAGATCAAAGCTATCAAGGTTAATCCAGCCAGGAATGGCAGGTTCGTCCAGCGGCTGGGAGAAGGCCGCAGTAGCAGTCGGTCTAACCAAAAATAGACCAGGTAGAGTACGATCGCCGCCCGTCCGAGGCGATACGCTATGAACCTGCCTCCCCATAACCCGAGGCCCAACCATAATGCGCTGATCCCCCATACCAATCCACTAATGACGATGTAGTATGGAGAGATCGGCAATAGCTTTGTCAGCAGGTCTAGCTGCTGGAGGGCCACAACGAAGCGGGTCAGATTCAAACCCGCAATCATTAACACTAACAGAGCCATAAAGGTTACGCTAACCGGTCGGCGGCGGACCGGGGGCGAGGGATCGGTCATGCAGTATACCATTAACCTTCAGTCAGGGATCTCCAGGGTCAGCTTACCCTGCTGCTCTCCGCTTTCGAGCCTCTCGTGAGCCCGGCGGACTTCTGCCAGCGGGATATGCGGGTATTCCAGCTTGATGCCCGGCCAGCCATTGCGCACCCACACGTCCAGGCGGTTAATCCCGGCTGCTTGCAGGCGCACCAGCACTTCGCCGGGACCCGGCAGCGGCTCTGGAAAATCGGTGTACTGCAGGGCTTCTACCCCTCCGTGTGCGGGTAAAATCACCGCCTTCACTCAGGCCTCCTGGCTGCTATTTGAGCACCATTTCCCACAAATGGACGTGACCCGGCTCGGACTGGTTGGCGTCGCGCAGCTCCAGGTGCAGCCGCAGCGTTCTAACCGGTTCGTCAAAATCCAATTCGATTTTTGGATTTTCGACCGTGCTCTGGAATTCTGCGATATAGGTCACTGGTTCTTCGCCGGGCGCAGCGACCATGCTGGCTGTCACTTCCAAATTGTCGACGCTGCCTATATTCAGCTCCAGCCCTTTTATTTCTTTTACCTCGGGGAACTGCAGATCGAGCACCATTGGGTTCGCCTCGATGGTGCGCACAAAGCTGTTCGGGTCGCCATCTAAAACCGCGCCGATATCACTGATATCTAATGGAGAATACTGCACCGTCCAGGTCTCGCTTCCGACGGTAACCTGCGTCTCTTGCAGGGCGCGGCGCGCTTCTTCTTCGCCTGCCAGGACGGCGGCGATGTTCGGGATGTACTTGAGGCGCACAAGGTAGAAACCTGGCTCGGCGTTCGGGTACGGCAGGACTTTATCCACGCGGATGTCGGTAAACTTTCCGCTGTCGACTGCCAGCTTGTATTCATCGGGGGTCATGACGAAGACCGTCTGGTCATCCAATGGGAGAACCTCGAAGAGATGCCCTTCGATGCTGCCCATCTGGATGGGCAGTGGGTCGCCCAGGAAGAAACGCGCCAGTACGTCCGTCCCGTTTGCCCAGGTGGGGGAGAAAATGATCTTAGCTCTTGGATTTTCTGCCTTGTAATCCTTCACTGCCTGGAAGACCTGCATGGCGCCGTACTGCATGCCGCCCATGCCGTACTCCTGGAACCAGGTCGGTCCGTTCACCAGAGAATCGCGCAGCATGATCAGGTTTGCCAGGGCTAACACAATGAAGAGGGTAACCTGCATAGCCTGGCGGGGCAGGTGAAACCGCTCCACCCAGAGCAGGACCGCTTCCAGGCCGATCACCGTGAGCAGCACTACTGGGATCACGATTACCAGCAGGCGGGTGATGCCCACCTCTGCCAGGGCGCCCCCGAGAGGGGCTACGAGCAAGGTAATCAATACGGCGCGATAGGCTGAAGCAAGCGGCTCTCCCGGGCGCGACCGCCAGACGGCTAATCCCAATCCCAGCAGGATAAACGGAAGGGTCAGGCGGGTCAGGTTGGCATAACCTTTCATAATATGGCGGGGTAAGCTGTCAATATGCGGGATGAACCAATAGGTAGGGTTGAACCCACGCAGGTATTCGAGGACGAAGCGCCGCGCCTTCTCCTGGACTGGCAGCGGTTGGGTCAAATAGGATCCCAGGGATGCCAGGCTCTCCTCGTTCGCCAGTCGGTGAGCGAGGTTGAAGCGGAGATAAGGGAGCAGGATGACAGCAATCAGGAGGAGACCCAACAGGACTGTCCGGCGGTTCTGCCAGTGGTAGCGCCAATCGGAGATTGCCAGGAGCAGCCCGGTAACGGGCACAACAAACTGGAAGGTGCTGAAAGAATAGAACGCCAGTCCAGCCGCCAGCAAGGCGAGATAAAGATATTTTGGGCTGCGGTAGCGGTACAAAAGGTATAAATATAAGAACAGCGCGTAAAAAGACACCCCGAGAGTTACCTCGAACGCGGTGCGTGAGTGCAGGAACCAGGCAGGGGTGATCGCCAGGAACAGCACCCCGCTCCACCAGTAGACGGACTTAAAGACCTGGCGCAGGATCAACGCGATCGATACCGCCGCGATCAGGGTCAGCAAGGCTGCCGTGGCACGCGTAACGAAGACCGACTTACCGAACATCAAGTAGGGCAGCACCTGCGCATAAACGGATAAACCCAGGCGGTAATTCCCTCCATTTTCAAAGAAGGCTGGCAGGAGCTCGTGAGCATAATTCTTGAAGCCGTCACGCACCAGGTCGGCGGCGAGCACCGTCTGGGCGGCTTCATCGGTGAAGAAGTAGATCGGGAAGCGGGTCAGACCGATCAGGTGCGTGGAGAGATAGAGCAGAAGGGAGAGGGCGAGGAGCACTTTACCGACAGAGACTGCTTGCACCCACTCCATACTCGCCCAAGGGAAAATACCCGTTTTTACGGTCCCCGTCCCACCCAGGGATTGCTCGGCATCTATGGCAGCGCTTGCATCGGGAATTAAAGGAAAAGTGACCGAAATTGGTGCCTGGTCAGGCTCGCCGATTGGACTTTCATATACCGTAAGGAGACGCGGGGCTGTTCCGGAGTTTTCGTCAGTCGGCAATGCTTCAACAATTACACGCACGCGCATGCCTTCTGCCAGATTTATGGTCAGGCTGACGGTGTCATTGTCAGCAGCAGCCTCGGCGCTTGCATCTGACTCTTGCGAGACCTTTTCCGCAGTTAGTTTATTCTCAGCGGACGCTTGACCCGTTTGAACCTCCCCTGTTGAGGCAGGCTGAGAAGTCTCTGAAGCAGTCGGTTCCTCAGGATCACTTTGTGCGTCTGTCAATGTGTCATTCAAGGCGATGCTCCAGATTGCCCGTTGTTAATGGCTTCAACTTCATACAGCCAGTAGAGCAGCTCGTGTGACCATGACCGCTCTTCAAGCAGCTTCCCGCCCGGATAGTTGCTCTGGACCTTTTCCAAATCTGTTTGGTGGTTGGGCAGGAAAACAAAGATGACATTTTTACGGTTGGGGACTGGATTGGCTGAGGCCCCCCAGGGGAGCACGATATCCGTTCCTTCAACCTGAGGAGCCAGATAGGACACACTGGCAATTGAATGATAGTTCATTTCAGGCGAGCCGAAAAATAGCACCTCCCAATTGTTATCCTTGTTCTGTAAATACTTGCCCAGGTGCATGGCAGCCTTTCCGGTCAATCCGCCCAACGCACTGAAGGGAGTAAAGGTGTAAAAGTAAAAGAGAAGCTCGTCCACACTCAGTATGAGAATGATTACTAAGCCCAGAGAATAAAATATTTTGAGACTTTTTGCCCCGAAACGCCCCAGGAATCTGGCCAGCTCAGCGATTGCAAACCCCACGACGAGTGCCAGGGCTGGTGCAACTGCAACGTAGCGTTGGGCGGCAGGCGTATAATCGCTCAAGGCGCCTGAGACGACAAAGACACTCATCCACAAGATGAGAAGAATTGCGCGCGTGTCTCGCAGCCGGATCACCAGAAAAAATACCCCGATCAAGAACAAAGCTGCGGGAAACGGCCTGAGCAGTGGGGTCTGAGGATCAAAGAAGAACGATCCAAGGGGAGTACTGGTAAATGCTCCCAAAGATAGGCTGATTTGCCTCAGCAGGATCTGCCATGGCTGCAGGCCTGACTGGAGCACGGTATTGGTCATCCATCTTCCGAAGATGCTCACTCTTGCCATTGGAGCCAGGAATTCGCTCGGGAAATTCCAATAAAACATAGCCAGTGGGAATACTGCCGCAACGGCAACGATCATTAATAAGAGCAAGCCTGGCAGCAGGCGCTTGAACTTGAGCCGGTCTTGGACTGAAACCAACAGGATCCAGGCAGGAATTAATAACCATAAGGCTCGTGCAGATATGTAAAAATATTGGGAGAGCCCCAGGCCTAATCCGGATAATAATAAATATTCACGCCGTTCTGTGTGCCATCCATACCAAAGGCACCCGAGCACAAATACATACCAAAAACCATCCCAGATATTATTTAAGCCAATCCTGCTGAAATGGATATGGTAGCCAAAAGCAACCAGGAAGATGGCTGCATATAATCCAGCCCACTTCCCAAACATTGCTTTCCCCATCAGATAGAGGGCTCCAACGGTTACAGCACCTACCAGTGCGGAAGGTATGCGTAACGCGGGAATCGTATTTCCCAGCAGGCGAATAGATATAGAACCCCAAAATGAGAACAGCGCTGGGAATGAAAACCATCCGGACCTGAAAATATTATTTACATCCCCTTTGATGAATTCGATTGCAGAAAGCCCGGCAGAGCTTTCATCGCCATGCAGGATGATGGGGATATTGGTGGTATTTATGGCGCGAAAGAAAAACGCGGCCATGAACAAGCCTGCTATTAACCAGAGCTCGACTCGCGGCACCCTTACCGGTTTAAATGCACCTTGCCAACCTCCGAGGAGGACACACGCCATACCTCCGATCCAGGCAGCCACAGCTATCCACGGCAGTATCATCTTTTGCCCATACCCTGCCGATAACCAGGTCAGTAAGGACAACGCTATCCCGGCGATTAAAGCGTCGAGCTGCCAGCTTCTCACACCCAGCCATGTGCAAAGGTTTTGCTCAATTTTGTTCGACTTTTTACTTAATGACGGATCACCGGGTCGCAAGCCCGCCAGGATTAAGGACAGACCAGCCAAAATAGCGATCCAGGTTTGGCTGGTTCTAATGTGGATGATCTCTACCTTCATCCATAAGCCAATCGCGATCATTGCGATCCCGAGCAAGATCAACCCTATGTGCGTAAGCGAAAGAGAGAAGCGAGATCCCAGATATTTCGTAACGTGTGGATCAAATTTGAGAATATGAATCTGGTCCGGTACGATCGCTGCGGTGATCGACCCAGGGCTATTTTCGACCCCAAATTCCGCACCCTCTCCAGCCTTGGCAGGGAAATCAATTTGAGCACAGCGCTCTGCCCTGGCTGTTCCCAGACAGGCTCTCCAGGATTACCCGTACTCGCCTTCCTTTTGTCAGGTTCAGTTTTAGTTTGACGGTGGAGACAGGCGAGATTTGGCTCGGAGACCCCGCTTTTTCTATGTTGCCGGCGAGCTGCTCTGGAGTAGCTTCAGGAGCGTGCATTTCCTCTTCCATCCGAAATCCCTAAAGCCAGGGTAGCGATCCCGAGGCTTCTTGCGTCCAGGAGAGGCATGGCAGGGGGTGATTCCCGCCATTATGCTCATCACTCGGCATCGCAAATCCACTCCATCGATGGGGAATACCAAAGGTTGAACCTGGTCACGCCAGTGGCAGTCTTAATTGGGCAGGACTGTTTTCCAACCCCTCGTACGACCTCCGTCCACTCGGTTTGTAAAACCTTATTAATATCCGGATAAATGAGCACTACCGTATTCTGCGCGCCAAGTAGACCGGCAGACCCTTTCAGTAGATTGTTATTACCCGCATCGAGCTTATCCAGCCGGACCCATTCGACTGGAATATCGTACACTTGCAGCATGAGTAAATAGCCCTCAATACCCCAGGGCGGGGTTGTCACGAAGGCAAAGCGCAAATCCTCCGGCTTATTCTCCGCTCGCTCTCGGATACGCCCCAAAAGCTTAACGAAGAGCATAACCGGCGATTGGTATTTGGTCGAACGTTGCGGTGATAATTCATACGCCTGAAACAGATTACTTGCAACAACAATCGCCAGCACGAGAAGCACCGAAACTGTGCGCAGCTTTTGGCTTTCTTGCAGGATCTTGATCTGTACAATTAACCATTCCACGCCGATTGCTGCCAGGAGAGACCAAAATGGGAGCAGCATAAACATGCGTGTTGTAGGAGGAAATTGATAACCATGCGAGGCTCCTACCAGGAAAAGCAGAGTTAAAAAGCTTACTAGGATGAATAGGAGAAATCGATTTCTCCAGCCGAACACGAGGATATAAGCTAATCCCAACAGCGCCAAAATCCCGGTGATTGGATCGAGATAAGACGCGACCACAAAGTGACTTTCGGATGGAATGTACAAGAATGAGTATAAAGCGTATATGAGATTCGAAAGAATGTGTGCAATGGTACTGCCGACTGTGCTGACAATTGCAGGAACGAAAAAAACTGTACCTTGAATCTTATTTTCCCAATAATCTGCCTGGATAAAAAGCGGTAATAGAAGGAAAAATGTGGAAAGCAGCATGATCCCCCAGCGTTTTCGTGCAGCCGTGGAAAGCGGCGGGTCGAAGAATACCAGCATAAATACAGCCACAGGCAAGACGTAAAGAGCCGCGGGGAACACGTAAAAGCACAATCCGAGACTTAATCCGAAGAACACCATTGGGAGAAACTGTTTCCGCTTTACTGCCCAGCCGCCGCAAGCCAAAACGAGCGACATCACCAACAGCGCCTGGAGATTGTTATATCCAATCTTTCCAAAAGTCATCAGGTAATGCGAACTCCCCAGAAACAGGGATGCAAGCAGTGAGACTGAATTCGAAAAGAATTGCCGGAAGAAAATGTAAAAAAATAGGAGTGACAGCGCACTGAGAAAGATATTACTAAATCGCCAGCCAAAGATATTACTCCCGTTGAACAGGTAAACGAAGATCGCTTGTATGGCTGACGAAAAAAAAGGATGGACCCCGAAAACTGCTGTGCCGTCAAATAAATTATTGATAATGATCAACGGCCCATATTCATGCACTAATTTTTGAGCATATTTGTAAAAGTCAAACTCATCACCTATAACGGAAAATTCCCAGCCATTGATGCGGAATGTGTACAGGATCAAAGCCAGATTGATGATCCAGAATATAACCGGGATCCGCTTGTAATCCCGCAATGAGAAGATGAGTGCGACCGAAAGGATAATAACCCATATCCAGAGACTATCGCGACCGGCATAGAAATGGTACAGACATGCGATCAAAGATACCTGTAGAATCAATAATTCTAATATGACTCGCCGGTTGGTTATCAGGCGCCATAAAAAATCTCGAATCGATGATTCGCGCAGAATCCATCCCAGGCAATAGAGGATGAGTGCGAGGAGGTAGTACCCTCCTTCCGGCTTGTGTTGGGTCAGCTCAGCGATTAATGTGAGCCCGGATATGGCGAACGCAATCAGGACTAATCCCGTGCCAACCTGCCACGAGCGCGTTCTGGTGGCGGAGGTTGAACTTACAGGCTCTGCGACGGGGAATGGATTCGTGATACTGAGATGGTTTCCAGCGGCGAAGATAACCCAGGGTAATATGAACGAGCAAATAATAACAACGCTAAAATAAACCGGGAATGCGATCCCTCTGGATGTGATCTCATTCCCCCAAAACCCATCCAGGACAGGTATTTTCATTGGTGAATCGAACCAGCGGTCTGAAACGACAAGCAATATTGGGAGCACTACCACCATGACCAAGACGACCCATTGGATCGCCCGCAGCCCGGTATTCAGCCACAGGATTTGGCTGCGATTTCCCCATTGCTGCCTCATCCGCAGCCTGATTGAGTATTGTGGGGAAATAACTCCGATTGATCGGTTGGGGTGATAATACTTGCGCCAGGGAAGTTTTAGCGTCGACCAGGAATTTAGCAAACGAAAAGACCAGAATTTTAAACCAGGTGAGTAAAGGTGTATAGTGTCCCAGGAGGATTACCGCCCGCTCATCTGACGCACCGCTAAATTCATGCTTCTTCAATGAGCGTCTCGCCCAGAACAGGACGGCAACGTCAAGAACTACAGCCACGAATACCGTTATTACGATGAGTGTTTGCTGGGACATTAACGAATAGCGCTTATGAAAAGCATCCCCTTCAAATTGGTGAAAAGTTGACCTACCTCAGTCCGGTCTCCATACGGGCGATGACCATGCGTTGGATCTCGCTGGTGCCTTCGTAAATCTCCGTGATCTTGGCATCCCGGAAGTAGCGTTCGACGGGCAGCTCCTTGCTGTAGCCCAGCCCGCCATGGATTTGCACGGCGGCGTGGGTGACGAACATAGCCGTCTCAGAAGCGAACAGCTTGGCCAGCGAGGCTTCCAGGGTGTAACGGCTGCCGTCCTGTTTGGAGCGCTGCTTTGCCACTGCCGCATTATAGGTCAACAGGCGCGAAGCCTCAATGCGAGTTTTCATATCTGCTAGTTTGAAAGAGATACCTTCGAACTCGCCGATCTTCTGCCCGAACGCTTCCCGCTCGCGGGCGAAGGACAGGCTTGCCTGGTACGCCGCTTCGGCGATCCCTAAAGCCTGGGTGGCGATCCCGATCCTGCCGGCATCCAGGACGGTCATGGCGATCTTAAAGCCATCGCCCTCCTCCCCCAGGCGGTTCTCCAGCGGGGCACAATAATCCTCGAAGAGAATCTCGCTGGTTGCCGAGGCGCGGATGCCCAGCTTGGGTTCTTTCTTGCCGACCGTGAAGCCGGGCTGGTCGGTGTCGATGATGAAAGCAGTGATCCCCCCATGTTTTTTATCCGGGTCGGTCATGGTGAACAGGACGATAAAGTCTGCTACGGGACCGCTGGTCACCCAGGATTTGCGCCCGTTGATCAGGTAGCCGTTCCCCTGGCGTATAGCCCGGCTGCGCATCGTGCCGGCATCCGACCCGGACATCGGTTCGGTCAGGGAGTAGGCACCCACCGCCTGCCCGCTGGCGACCGCCCCCACGTATTTCTGCTTTTGCGCTTCCGTGCCGAACTTCAGGATGCCGTGGCAGACCAGCGAGTTATTCACCGACATGATCGTGCCATGCGACGCGTCGACCTTACAGATCTCTTCCAGCGCCAGCACGTAAGCCAGCGTGTCCATTCCGGCGCCGCCGTACTGCTCGGGCACTTCGATCCCCATGAAACCCATTTCGCCCATCTTGCGAATCGTCTCGTGGGGGAATTCTCCACTCTCATCGAATTCTGCTGCGATCGGGTCGATTTCCTTCTGGGCAAATTCCCGGGCTGCCTGGCGGATCATCTCGTGCTCGCTGGTAAGAGGAAATAAATCTCTTGCCGTCCATGCTTGCCTCCATCCTTAATCTTGCACTTTAATTTCATTATAGCATGCAGGCTTGCAGGCCTATCTTCTTCTGGATGCGCTCAGACAGTGTTAGAATCTAGCGCAGCCCCCTCCTGGAGAACAACATTCTATGAGTGATGAGATCACCCCCGAAATCTTCGAGCACATGGTGCAGCTGGCTGCTTTGGAATTGACTGCGGAAGAAGGCGAATACCTGCGCAAGCAGCTGAACAACCAGTTAAAGGCCATTCACGAGCTGGAGGCTATTCCCATCCCGGCTGAGCTGCCCACCACCACGCACGGCGTGCCATACCTGCCGGCTACCCGCCCTCCGCTCAGGGAGGACGTGGGACAGCCATACCCCCGCCCGGAGGAGATCATCGCTCAGGCTCCCGAGTCCGAGGACGGTTACATCGTCGTCCCCGATATCCCTCACACTGACCTGGATTAATCGAATTCCTATGGAGCTGTGCGATCTACCTGCTCTGGAGATTGCCGATAAAGTGCGCCGCGGCCTGGTTTCTGCCGTCCAGGTGGTGGAATCGACCCTGGAGCGCGTCCAGGCTGTGGATGGGCGACCGGGGAGCCTGTCTGCTGGCGAGCTCACCCCAGACGACCGGGAGCGAGTACATGCCTTTATCACACTGACCGCCGAGCGCGCCCTGGCCCAGGCTGCAGAGATCGATGCGAGAGTGGCTGCCGGGGAGAACCCTGGACCGCTGGCTGGCGTGCCCTTCACTGCGAAAGATATCTTCTGCGTCCAGGGTACTCCTTCTACTGCAGGCTCTAAGATCCTGGCTAACTTCGTCGCCCCGTATACCGCCACGCCGGTGAAACGCATGCTTGCCGCGGGCGGGATCTTGTTGGGCAAGGTCAACCTGGATGAGTTCACCTATGGCTCGTCCAGCGAATCCTCGGCTTTCCAACCTGGCCCGCGCAATCCCTGGGACTTGAGCCGGGTGCCCGGCGGGTCATCCGGCGGCAGCACTGCAGCTGTAGCCGTTGGCGAAGGCGCGCTTTCGCTGGGGACGGATACTGCCGGGTCTGTGCGCCAGCCAGCCGCATTCTGCGGCGTGGTGGGCGTCAAACCCACTTACGGGCGTGTCTCACGCTACGGGTTGATCGCCTTTGGCTCTTCCCTGGATTGCCCCGGACCGGTGGCGCGCGATGTGAGCGACGCCGCATTAATGCTGGGAGTGATTGCCGGCCCGGATGAACACGATGCGACTGCCGCCAACGTCCCCGTACCCTATTATCTGGCTGACCTGGAGCGCGGGGTGCGCGGGCTGCGCATTGGTCTCTCCCCGGACTATTTCCGGATCACCTTCCCCGATCCCGTCACCGGCGAGCTGCGCCAGGAGCCGATCAGCTCTGAGATCGAAGCGGCTGTCCTGCGCGCCGCCGGGCGGCTGGCAGAGCTGGGCGCAGATATCGTCGAAGACGTGCCCATGCCGCATACCCGCTTCGGTGTGCCGGTTTATTTTGTGGTCTCGCGGGTCGAGGCAGCCTCTAACCTGCACCGCTACGATGGGGTCAAGTATGGCTACCGCACGCCCGAGCCCGTGCAGGAGCTGGGCGAGATGTACCGCAGGACGCGCGGACAGGGGTTTGGCACCCAGCCCAAGCTGCGCATCTTGATGGGCATGTACGTCAGCGCCGCCCAGTACAGCCAGCGCTACTACCAGCGGGCGCAGCAGGTGCGCACCCTCATCCGCCGTGATTTCGATCAGGCTTTCGCACCCGGTGGTCGTTTCCATTTGGATGCACTGCTCACCCCAACCACACCCACCACGGCATTCCCGATTGGCAACGTGTATGGCGACTCGGTGCTGATGCAGTACGCCGACCAGCTCACCGTCCCTGCCAACCATGCCGGAGTGCCGGGGATCTCACTGCCCGGCGGTTTAGACCGCGACGGGCTGCCGATTGGCATCCAGCTGCTCGGGCCGGACTTCTCTGAGGACGTGCTGCTGCGCATCGGTCGGGCTTACGAGCAGGTGAGCGCCGGGGATAGCTGGCGCGCCCTGAAGCCCGCCGTTCTGCGCGAGCATCCTTAATCGGGAGATTTGTATGAAAATCTTGATTGCCGTGGATATGGAAGGGATTTCCGGAGTGGTCAATTGGGATCAGGTCGATCCCCGCCACGCAGAGTACACCCGCTTCCGGCGGATCATGACCCAGGATGTCAACGCCGCGATCCAGGGCTGCCTGGCAGCCGGAGCGAAAGAGGTTGTTGTCGCCGATGGGCATGCCTCTGGTTACAACATCTTGATCGAGGAGCTGGATCCCAGGGCGCGCCTGAACTCAGGTAACAGCGCGCCGCTGGCGATGGTGCAGGGCATCGATGCCAGCTTTAACGCTGCGATGTTCGTCGGCTACCACGCCTGCGCAGGATCGATGAACGCAATCCTCGACCACACCTGGTCCAGCTCTTCTGTAGCGAACGTCTGGCTGAATGGGGTGCTGGTAGGCGAGACTGGCTTGAATGCAGCCGTATGCGGGCATTTCAATGTGCCGGTGATCATGCTCTCCGGGGATCAAACCGTGTGCGCCGAAGCGCGCCTCCTGCTGGGGGCGCTCGAAGTGGCTGTGGTCAAGCAAGCCACAGGGCGCACCTCCGCCGAGTGCCTGTCGCTGCCCGAGGCTCACGAGAAGATTTGCGAGGCTGCAGCCCGTGGGATGCAGAAGCTGCTTTCCGGCGAAGCCCCGCCCCCATACCATCTCCCATCCCCAATAGAGCTGCGAGTAGAGTTCTTCCAGGCTGAAATGGCCGACCGCGCCGCTCAAATCCCCGGTGTGAGGCGCCTGGCGAGCAAGCAAGTCGAGATCACCGCCGAGGATATGCCGGCTGCTTACCGGGCGTTCTGCGCCGTGGCGGACATGGCAGGAGGCGAATGATCATGGCGGTTACCGCAGAGCAGGTCATCACAAGGCTCCAGTCAATGTCGAACGCTGAGAATATAGCTGGCATGGCCCGGTATGGCATCCAGACCAAGGATGCCCTGGGGATTTCGATCTGGGAGCTGCGCAAGATAGCCAAAGAGATCGGCACCGACCACGCCTTAGCCGGGCAGCTCTGGGATTCTGGCATCCACGAGGCGCGCATCCTGGCGAGCTACGTCGATGACCCAAAACAGGTCACGGTGGGGCAGTTAGAACGCTGGGTCAGTGATTTCGACTCCTGGGACGTCTGCGACCAGGTCGTCGAGCTGTTCTCCTATACCCCCTTTGCTTACCCGAAGATCTACGAATGGAGCACCCGGTCCGAAGAGTTCGTCAAACGCGCCGCCTTTGCCTTGATCGCCGAGCAGGCTGCGCACGACAAGCGCGCTCCTGACGAGACGTTCATCGCCCTGCTGCCTACCATCATCCAGGCCTCGGATGACGAGCGCAACTTCGTCAAAAAAGCGGTCAACTGGGCGCTGCGGAATATCGGCAAGCGCAACCGCAATCTGAACGAGCATGCCATTGCAGCCGCCCGCGAGATCCAGCAGAGAGATTCGCGCACCGCCCGCTGGATCGCCGCGGATGCCCTGCGCGAGCTGACCGGCGAAAAGGTACAAGGACGGTTAAAGTAGCCTTGCCATGAAGATTTACACAATCGGTTTTACGCAAAAGACTGCAGAAACGTTTTTTGAGCTGATTCATACGAACAATATTCAATATCTTGTGGATATTCGCGTACACCCATCTGGACAGCTTGCCGCGTTCGCACGGCAGGAGGATTTACCCTATTTGCTCGATCGTTTAGCTGATCACTGCGGCTACATTTACCTGCCTGATCTGGCCCCGACCAAGGAGATGATGAAAGAATATCGAAGCGGTCATGATTGGCCTCGCTATATGTCCAGATTCGAAAAACTCATGGATGAACGCGGCATACCGGATACGCTCGACCGGCAATTTTTTGAGTCGTTCGATTGTTGTTTATTATGCAGCGAAGCAGAGGCGCAGCACTGCCACCGTCGCCTTGTTGCCGAGCGCATGGCATCTCACTGGGAAAATGTAGAGATCGTTCACCTATGAAAACCCAGGCAGTAAATTCGCAGCAGCTCTCATACGAAGCCGTCATCGGGCTGGAAACCCACATCCAGCTCAACACCACCACCAAGATCTTCTGCGCCTGCAAGGCCGATTCCTGGGATGACCCGCCCAACACCAACATCTGCCCGGTGTGCACCGGGCTGCCGGGCGTGCTGCCGGTCTTGAACAAGGCGGTGGTTGAAAAAGCGCGTCCTGCTGGCTGCCGCCATGCATGCCGAGATCCAGCCGGTCTCCTTCTTCGACCGCAAGAACTACTTCTACCCCGACCTGCCCAAGGGCTACCAGATCTCGCAGTTCGATCATGCCCGCTGGCGCGCGGCGGCTACCTGGATGTGCCCATGCCGCGATGGGGCTACGTGCGCCGGGTGACCATCCGCAAGCTGCACATCGAAGAGGATGCCGGCAAGACCAAGAACGAGGGCGGCCAGCGGCTGATCGATTTCAACCGCTGCGGTGTGCCGCTGGTCGAGATGGTCACCGGACCCGACCTGCGCTCGCGCCGACGAAGCCGCCCAATACCTGATCCGCCTGCGCCAGCTCCTGCGCTGGCTGGGCATCTCCGAAGCGGACATGGAGAAAGGCCACCTGCGCTGCGACGCCAACGTCTCCATCCGCCCGGAGGGCGCCGACTATCTCAACCCCAAGACCGAGATCAAGAATGTCAACTCGATCGACGCGGTGCGCGACGCCATCCAGAAGGAGATCGAGCGCCAGATCCGCGAGGTCGAGGCCGGGCGAGCGGATCGAAGCCTGGACGCTGGAATGGGACGAGGATGCCGGAGTGCTGCGCAAGATGCGCTCCAAGGAGACCGAGGCCGATTACCGCTACTTCCGCGAGCCGGACCTGCTGCCGATCGTGCTGGACGACGCCTGGAATGGAAGCGCAGATCCTGGCAGGCTTTCCCGAGCTGCCGCTGGAGCGGCGGCAGCGCTTCATGGAGCAGTACGGCCTGCCCGAATACGACGCCGATATCCTGACCGGCGAGCGCAGCCTTTCGGATTATTTCGAGAAAGCCGTGCAAGGCCTACGGCGGCGATCCAAAGCGCGTCTCCAACTGGCTGATGAACGATGTGCTGCGCATGATCAATGAACGCGGTGCCAGCGCCGCTGAGCTGAGGCTGACCCCGGCTTACCTGGCGGAGATCATCCAGCCTGGTGGATGCCGGCACGATCAACACCTCCACCGGTAAGTCCCTGCTGGAGAAGGTAGAAGCCAGCGGTGAGGCGCCCGCAGCCATCGTCCAGGCCGAAGGCCTGGCGAGGGTGAGCGACCGGGAGGCTATCCGCCGCGCCTGCGCCCAGGTGCTGGCAGAAAATCCCGATCAGGTCGCTTCATACAAAAGCGGCAAAACTGGCTTAATGGGCTGGTTCGTCGGTCAGGTGATGAAGAAGTCCCAGGGTAAAGCGGATCCGCAGATGGCAAAAGCTATCCTGGAAGAGCTGCTCAATCGCGAACCAACCAAACCATAAGCGTTAAAAATACTGCGATGCAATCTTCCTATATTTTTGCCAATGGGATGCGGATGCATTACCTGCGCTGGAGTGAGCCCGGCTCAGGACGCCCTGTGCTATTGCTGCACGGTCTGGCCTCCAATCGCGCGCATCTGGGAGCTGGCTGCCCCTTACCTGGCGCAAGCGGGTCTGGCGCCAATTGCCCTCGACCTGCGCGGCCATGGGCTGAGCGATAAACCGGAGGGTGAGTACAGCTTCGCCGAATATGCAGCCGACCTGCTGGGCTTTCTTAATTCAATGGACCTGGACAAACCGCTGCTGGTCGGGCATTCCTGGGGCGCAATGGTCGCGCTGGACTATGCCACCCGCTACCCGCTGGGGCCGCGCGCCCGCGCGCTTTAGCATTTGTGGATGGAGGTATGACCCAGCTGGATGCCGCACCTGGGGTCACCTGGGAAGAAATGCGCGACCGTCTCACTCCGCCGCGGCTGGCGGGCATGCCCCTGGAGGATTTTCTTGCACTCCTGAGCGGTCCCAACTCGCGCTGGCAGTTGGACGATGAGGCTGTTCAGATCATCCTGGGCAACTTCGAGATCAGCGCAGACGAAACCATTGCTCCCCGGCTAAGCTTCGCCCATCACATGCAGATCGTGCGCGCCATGTGGGAGTTCCCTACCTATGCCCGCTTCCGCCAGGTGCGCTGCCCTCTGCTGCTGCTGCCAGCCATACCCCCTGAGCCCTGGACGACCATGGAGGCGGAATACCTGGCTGCCAAGCAGGCGGGAGTCGCCCAGGCGGAGCAGAATGTCTCGCAATTGAGCGTGCACTGGATGGCAGATACCATTCACGACATCCCGCTGCAGCGCCCGGGCGAGCTGGCGGAGCTGATCATCGAATTTGCCGGATAAGCGATGGACCCATCCCAGCCAGATACACCCAGCAACACCATCCACTTGCGCCCGGCCGAGCAGGCAGACGACGCCGCCATCCATGCCATGATCCGCAAGGAGCGGCTCAACCCGCTGGCAATTACCTGGAGCCACTTTGTCCTGGCAGTGACCCAATCCGGAGAAATTATCGGCTGCTGCCAGGTGAAGACGCATCGAGACGGCTCGCGCGAGCTGGCTTCGCTCGTCGTTTGCCCCGAGTGGCGCGGCCGGGGAGTTGCCCGCCTGCTGATCGAATACCTGCTGGAACACAACCCGGGCACGCTGTACCTGACCTGTATGGATCGCCTGGAGCCTCTTTACCAGCGTTTCGGCTTTCAAACGCTGCACGATCCGGCCACCTTCCCCTTGTATTTCCGCCGCGCCCTGGGCTTTTTCCGGGTATTCCACCGGCTGGGCCTGGCGCCCGGTCAGCTGCTGGTCATGCGCCGCCTTCCCCCGGCGCACCGGGCTTAGCAGGCACCCGGCTCATGGCATACTCCGCCAGGGCAGTGATGGTCAACGACGGGTTGACGCCGGGGTTAGCCGGCATGATCGAGCCATCCACCACGTATAAGCCGGGATAATTGTGCACCTGGCAGTCCAGGTCGATCACCCCGTCCTGGTCGCTCAAGCCAAACGGGACGCCGCCCAGGATATGGGCGGTCATGGGGATATTCAGTAAGGCCTCGTTGATCGAGCCGGCCGGGATGCCATCCGTTTTCGCGGCGAAGTTGCGCGTCATCGCGTGCCCGATATCGATCTTGGCTGGGATGCTGTGCTCCTCATCCGGCTTGGAGACCAGGTTGGTACCTCCCATGGTGAACAGGCTGCGACCGAAGCGCATCCGGATGCGGTTATCTTCGGTCTGCATGACCAGCAGGATCGTCGTGCGCGGAGCCCAGCCCGGCAGGATGTGCGTGCGGAAGAAATCCCGCGGGTGGGTGATGATCTGCGCCAGGGTGATCGCCAGCCTTCGCCCCAAACTGCCTCCCGATTCGACCAGCGGGCCGGATAGAAAGCGCATCAGCGACGAGCCAGCCGGGTAGCGCACCGGCTCGACTGCAGTGACCGGGTCGGCGTTGAAGATGGAGGTGATGGCGATGCCCTTGGAATAATCGGTCTGCGCGCTGCGGCTGGTCGCGCCCAGCAGTGCTTCGCTGTTCGTGCGCACCATATTGCCCAGCTGCGGCGAGATGCGCGGCAGCGAGCGGGTTATCTCGCGGCAGCGGAAGAGCAGGCGCAGCGTCCCCACCGCGCCGGCAGAGAAGATCACATTGCGCGCCCGCACCTGGCGGGTGGGCTTGAACAGCCAGGCGGTGCTCTGGCGGTAGACGACTTCGTAGCGTGCGCCATCCGGCTCGCCCGGCGGCAGTGGGCGGATATCCCTCACCTCGCATTCCGGGCGGATCTCCGCGCCCCATTTCTCGGCAAAGAAGAGGTAGTTTTTGTCCAGGGTGTTCTTGGCGTTGTAGCGGCAGCCGACCATGCACGCCCCGCAGTGCTTGCAGCCAGCGCGCGGCGGTCCTTCACCGCCGAAGTATGGATCGGGGACTTCCACGCCTTCTTTGCCCGGCTCGCCGAAGAACGTGCCCACTGTCGTGGGACGAAAAGTGGGCTGAGTCCCCAGCTCGCCGCGATCTGCCGCAGGAGCTGGTCAGCCGGCCAGAAGCAAGGGTTGGGGGCTACCCCGAACATGCGCCGGGCGGTATCGAAATGCGGCAGCAGGAGGGTCTTCCAGTCAGCCAGGTGCTTCCAGGCGGGGTTGGCGAAAAGGATGTCGTCGGGCTGCATCAAGACGTTGGCGTAGCCCAGGCTGCCGCCGCCTACACCGCTGCCGTGCAAGACGAACACGTCGCGGAAGGGGCTGATCTGCAGGATGCCGAAGCAGCGCAGCGCCGGCAGCCACAGGTATTTGAAGATATTCCAGGAGCTTTTGGCAAAATCCTGGTCGCGGAAGCGCTTGCCCCGTTCCAACACCAGGACACGATACCCTTTTTCGCTCAAGCGCATGGCCGAGACGCTCCCCCCAAACCCGGAGCCAATCACGACGTAGTCGAAAACCTGATCCGTCACCCGAAAGCCTCCTTACACCCTGGAGCGAGCTCCCAGTCGAGAGAGCGGGGTGATTGCCCTGCGTACTCTCTTAAGAATGTTAGCCATAAGTGTAGAAGCCGCGCCCCGTCTTCTTCCCTAAATACCCGGCTGCCACCATCTGGCGCAGCAGGTACGCCGGGCGGTACTTGTCGTCGCCCAGGTCGCGCTGCAGGACTTCCATCACCGCGAGCACCACGTCCAGACCGATCAGGTCGCACAGCGTCAGCGGACCCATCGGGTGGTTCATGCCCAATTTCATCACCGTATCGATCGCTTCCGGCGTGCCGATGCCTTCTTGCAGGGCAAAGATTGCCTCGTTGATCATCGGGCACAGGATGCGGTTGGAGATAAATCCCGGGGCGTCCCTGGCTTCTGCCGGCACTTTGCCCATCCGGCGGCACACCTCCAGCACAGTCTGCGTCGTCTCCTCCGTGGTTGCCAGGCCGCGGATCACTTCTACCAGGCGCATCAGCGGCACAGGATTCATGAAGTGCATGCCGATCACCTGCTGCGGTCTGCGGGTCGCCGCAGCGATCTTCGTGATGCTGATGGAGGAGGTGTTCGAAGCCAGGATGGCCTCAGGGCGGGCCAGGCTGTCCAGCTCGGCGAATACTTTGAGCTTGAGCTCCGGGTTTTCCGAGGCTGCCTCGATCACCAGGTCTGCCTCGGGGAGGCGAGTCAGGTCAGCCTCCAGGGGTATCGCGGATGCAGCCTGCTGCTGCTCCTGAGTGATCGCCCCTTTTTCGAGCAGCTTGCCGCTCGAGCGAGCGATGCTCTCCCGGGCGCGCTCCAGCTGCTCGGGGATGACGTCCATCAAGACTACGCTAAACCCAGAGGTGGCGGCAGTTTGAGCGATCCCATTGCCCATCGTGCCGGCGCCGACGACGAAAATGTTCTCGACCATTTTCTTCTCTATCCCTCCATCTCGATCGCAATTGCCACCGCCTCAGCCCCACCCAGGCACAGGGCAGCGATGCCGCGCTGCAAGCCGCGCTCGCGCAACGCATACAGCAAGGTGGTCAGGATGCGCGCTCCGGTGGCGCCCAGCGGGTGACCGAGCGCGATGGCGCCCCCATTCACATTCACCCGAGCCCAGTCCCAGCCCGACTCTGCCAGCGCTGCACCATTAGCCAGCACCTGTGCTGCAAAAGCTTCGTTCAGCTCCACCAGGTCGACCTCCGCCAGAGTCCAACCCACCCGTTTGAGCAGGCGCGGGATAGCGTGGGCGGGGGCATCGAACAGGAATTTCGGCTCCACTGCGGCCTGGGCGTAGCCGGCAACGCGTGCCAGGGGCGCCAGCCCCTTGGAGCGAGCATACGAGCGGCTGGCGATGACCACTGCCGCCGCGCCGTCGTTCAAGCCGGGAGCGTTGCCCGCGGTCACTTTGCCGCCGGCGATAAACGCCGGCTTCAGGCAGGCCAGGGTTTCCAGTGAAGTATCCCGCCTGGGTGATTCGTCGGTATCGAACAGGGTGACTTGCCCCTTCGGGCCGTGGATCTCTACGGGGAGGATCTCTGCCTTGAACCGTCCGGCATCGATGGCGGCAATCGCCTTCTGGTGGCTGTTGTAAGCATAGGCGTCCATCGCTTCCCGCGAAACCTCGTATTCATCGGCGATGAATTCGGCGGCGTTGCCCATCCCCCAGTTCTCAAACGGATCCCACAAGCCATCGTTCAGCAGCGCGTCCGTGAGCTGAGCGTTCCCATAGCGCAGGCTGCCGGTGCGACCATCCACCAGGAAGGGTGGGCGGCTCATATTCTCCAGCCCTCCGGCTACGAAGAGATTGCCATCGCCTGCTCTCACCGCTTGGGCTGCCAGGGTGATCGCTTTTAGGCCCGAGCCGCACACTTTGTTGATCGAGGTTGCCCCCACGTTCGCGGGCAGCCCGCCGAAGATGGCTGCCTGGCGGGCAGGGTTCTGACCCAAGCCTGCCGAGACTACGTTGCCCATAAAGACTTCGTCGATATCCTCCGGATCCGGCAGCCGTGCCCGCTGCGCTGCCTCACGCACCACCTGCGCTCCCAGCTGCGGAGCGGGGATCCCGCTCAAGCTGCCCTGGAATCGCCCAATCGGGGTGCGCACTGCACTTAATATAACTGCTTCCGGATTAGTTCCATCGCCCATCTTGGATGCCTCCTGACCGATCCCTCCCGCCGTGTTTGCAGCACTGGATCTTGAGCTCAGTCGGATTGAAAAAGCGATTAATTACGGTCTTTCCGGCGCTACCTCCCACCCATATAAACCGGAAGTTCCATTGCCGGGCAGCCCTACCCCTTATTCCAGGCTGCGCTGATCCGGGAATAACTGTCTTCGAGAGCCTCGGGCAAGACGCGCGTGCCTGCCAGGGTGGACATGAAGTTGGTATCACCGCCCCAGCGTGGGACGACGTGCATGTGCACGTGGTCCAAGATCCCTGCTCCTGCTACATCGCCGAGGTTGATGCCCAGGTTAAAACCTTGCGGCATGTAGACGTGCTGGAGAATGACGATGACCTGGTTGGATAGCTCGATCAGCTCAGCGCGCGAAGGCGCATCCAGTGCTTCGAGTGTGCCAGTATGCCTGAAAGGGACCACCATCACGTGCCCGCTGGTATACGGGTAGCGGTTGAGGATCACGTAGTTGTACAGGCCGCGAAATACGATCAGGTTCTCCGGGCCATCCGCGCGCTCGGCAGCCTCGCAAAACACGCAATTTTCGTCGTTTTTTCGATAGCTCTGTATGTACGCCATACGCCAGGGTGTCCAGAGGTAATCCAAGTCGCTCTCCGCTCCATACCGTCGCTCAGGTCAAAAGGTGTCTTAGAGGCGGATAAAGTAAACCCATTTTGAGCCGCCAGTTCGAGCACCGATTAATTAATAATATTTTCAGCGGTTTGCTTAGGGTTTACTCTTGTATTGTAGCAAAGAATCTCAGGCTTAGGAATAGTTGACAGGTCAGGTGAAGGAGGGTATCCTCGCTCACACTCGATCCATTGCCCTGACAAAGAAGCTGCATGGAAACTGCCCAATTACCCTTGTTTGGCCCCTTGTTCTGGAGCGTCAGCGAGCTTACTCGGCACGTCCGCACACTGATCGAAGGCGACGAGCAGTTAGGCGACCTGTGGGTGCAGGGTGAGGTCTCGAACCTCTCCCGTCCTGCTTCCGGGCACCTGTATTTCACCTTGAAAGACAGCGGCAGCGCTTTGAAATGCGTCATGTGGCGCACTCAAGTAACCCGCCAGGACTATCTGCCTCGGGATGGGGATGCTGTCGAAGTCCACGGTGCGCTAGGGGTATACGAGGCTGGCGGGCAGTACCAGCTGTACGCCGACCGGATCCGCCCATTAGGACAAGGCTTGCTTTTTGCCGAATTCTTGCGCCTTAAAGCTTCATTGGAAGCAGAAGGGTTATTTGCTGCGGAACGTAAACGACCGCTGCCTGAATTCCCGCGCTGCATCGGGATCGTCACCTCTCCCAGCGGAGCCGCGATCCGGGATATGCTCAATACCCTGCGCCGGCGTTATCCGCTGGCGCGCGTCGTCCTGGCGCCCACTGCGGTCCAAGGCGAAGAAGCGCCTGAGGGCATCGCCAACGCCATCCGGGCCCTGAACCGGTTGGCTCACCCGGATGTGATCCTGCTGGCTCGCGGCGGCGGGTCGATCGAGGACCTGTGGGCTTTCAACGACGAGCGCGTTGCCAGGGCAATCGCTGGCTCAGCCGCGCCGGTCATCAGTGGGGTGGGGCACGAGACCGACTTTACCATTGCCGATTTCGTGGCAGACCTGCGCGCGCCCACCCCGACCGCGGCTGCCGAGCTGGCAACGCCCGACCGGGAGGAGCTCAAAGCCGGCCTGCAGGAGCTGAGCGCAATTCTCCAGCGCAGCGTGCAAGCCGGGCTGACTTCGCGGGGATGGCAGCTCAGAGACCTGCGCAGCCGCCTGTTGATGCTTTCGCCGCGCGCCCGCGTCCAGTCCGGTCGCCAGCGGTTGGATGACCTCGCCCGCCACAGCAGCCTGCTGCTCGCCCATCGCCTGCAGTTGGAGCGGGCGCTGCAGGAAAGCCTGCTCCAGCATCTAGAGGCGCTCAGCCCGCAGGGAATCTTGCGGCGCGGCTACGCTGTAGTCACCCGATCAGATGGCCTGGTGGTGCGCCAGGTGGGTCAGGTGCAGGGTGGCGATCCCCTTGAAGTGCAGGTGAGCGATGGGCAGTTCGCCGTCCGCGTCGATGGAGGGCCAGAGTGAATGAGCCAGACATGACTCAGCCTGAAGGTGAGGCTGCCGCACCGACGCGTGAGCAGATCCTCTCCGAGCTGGCTGAGAGCACCAACCAGGAGTTCGAAACTGCGGTCGCAAGTTCGTCAAGCCGCGCCTTCAACCTGGGATGCTCGCTTACCTTGCTGCCCGGCATTATCCTGGTGCTGCTGGTGTTCATCCTGAGCCGCGCAAATTGGGCGATGACCCTGGTGACAGCGGTCCTGGTGACCATGGTAGCCGCAATATTCACCATTTTTGTCGCCCAGCAGACCAAAACCAGATCGACCGAGCGCGTCTACGGGGAGGCGATCCAACCGCAGCTCACCCGCAGCCTGCAGGAGCAAGGCTGCACCTGGGCGGAGTTCGCCGATCAGGCGCGCCAGACCCTGCCGCCGGGTGCACTCCTGCTCCCTTTCCTGGAGAGCGATAACGCTGCCAACCTGTCTGAAGGAAAAAATAGAATATGACAGATCCGAAGAGTGAATCCACGCCTGTCGAAGGGCTATCATATGAAGAGGCGCTGAACGAGCTGCAGGAGATTGTCTCGAACCTGGAATCAGGCGAACGCAGCCTGGAAGAAACCCTGGCGCTCTACGAGCGGGGCCAGGTCCTGGCGCGCTATTGCAGCGGTCTGCTGGATCAAGCCGAGCTCAAATTACAGCAGATTTCCGGCGAATCGGTAGTCGATATCCAGGCTGATTGAATCAGCTGCTGAATCAATTCTTCAGCCGCTGGATCAGGCTTCAGCCTCAGGCTTAGCTCAGGCTTTCAGCCTACGCAAGCCTGCCCGCAGTCCGGCGCGCACCTCTCCCACCCGCAGTACCAGGCAAGTCAGCGCATAAACGCTGATCCCCAGCAGTACGCCAAGACGCAACCACCAACCAGATGGGCTGGTCTGCGCTCACGTTCAGCCAGCCGATCAGGGCTGCCGCCATCAGCAAGGAGGCGGCTGCCGCCTGGCCCAGGCCCAGCAGGATGGACCTGCCTTGCAGCCCGTGCAGCCTGCGGCGCATGATCACTACCAGCCCGCCCATCTCCAGCAGCGTTGCCAGCGAGTTCGCCAGCGCCAGACCGCCAACCGGCAGCCAACCCACCTCGGCGAACAGCCGCACGAATGCCAGGCTGAACAGCACGTTCAAACTCATGGCTCCCACGCCGATCAGCACCGGAGTCCAGGTGTCGTGCATGGCGAAATAGGCGCGGGTCAGCACCTCCACCATGCAGTGCCCGACCAGTCCTACTGAATACCACAGCAGCGCCCAGGCTACCAGCTCTGTTGAAGCATTATCGAACGCCCCGCGCTGGAACACCAGCTCGACCACCGGCTGGCGCAGCAGGATCAGCCCGATCCCGGCAGGCAGCGCCAGCAATATGACGCCGCGCAGGCTGGCAGCCAACGAATTGCGCATCTCGTCCAGGCGGCCCTGCGCTACCTGCCGCGAAAATGTGGGCAGCGCGGCGATGGCGATTGCCTGGGCGATGATCGCAATTGGGGTCAGCAGCAGTGAGAAGGCGTACAGCAGCCCGTTGACGCTGCCCGGCAGCATGTACGAAGCCAGGCGGATATTGATCCAAAAGTTGAGCTGGACGAAGGCCACCCCGAGCAGCCGCGGCAGCAGCAGCCGCCCCACTTCGCGCACCTCCGCCATCTCGAGACCCAGGCGCGGAGTATACTTGCCGTGCAGCCGCAGCAAGGACGGCACCTGCACCAGCAGGTGCAGCGCTGCCCCGATCAGCACCCCCCAGGCTAACCCGTAGATGCCCATGCTGGGAGCCAGGAACAGGATGCCGAAGATCATCCCCAGCGAGTACATTGCGGGCGCTAACGCCGGCACCAGGAACTTCTGGTAGGAGTTCAAAATGCCCATCAGCAGCCCGCTCAAGCCGAACAGGACCACGGAGGGCAGCATCAGGCGCAGCAGGTTGGTAGTGAGCTGCATCAGGGCCGGATTGTTGTTAAAACCGGGAGCCAGGATATAGCTGACGATCTGCGGCGCAAAGATAGCTGCCAGCAGGCTGACGCCGGTCAGCACCAGGGTGATCAGGTTGCCGACCCCTGCCGCCAAACGCCAGGCTCGTTCTCGCCGCTCCTGGGTGAGCAGCCCGGTGAACACCGGGATGAAGGCAGAGCCGAGTGCGCCGCCTGCCACTAAATTGAACAATGTCTCGGAGACCCGGTTGGCAGCTACAAAACCGTCCAGGCTGGGGCTGGTCCCGAAGGCATCTGCCATCAAGATCAGCCGCACCAGACCAACCAGATTGCTGATGGCGAAAGCCACCATGACTGTGCCGGCGGCACGTGCAATCTGGCGGTTCGAGGTGCTGATCGTCACGCCTGTGATTATAATCGCTTTCATCCGGGGCAATCCCTTGACGTAGAACATTTGTTTGTGTATAGTGTGACCCTGGAGGTAGCACCTGGAGGTGGCACCTGGAAGGTGAGAGATGTATGTACTGGTAGCTGAGGTCATCGCGCACGAGAATTATGCGCTCTGCCTGCGCTTCTCTGCAGACGGGAGAGAGCTGTACAGCGCCGGCATGGACCGCTACATCAAGCGCTGGTCCTTCCCCGAGCTGCGCTGCCTGCAGGCAGTCGCTGCCCACGATAACAGTGTCAACACTCTCGCCATTGCCCCCAAGGCGGGCGTCCTGGTATCCGGCTCAACGGACACTACGGTGCGCTACTGGACTTTGCCGGATCTGAGACCGCTGCGCACATTGAGCGGTCATAAGAAGACCGTGGCGGCTGTCCGCGTCTCGCCGCAAGAAGACCTGGTCGCCAGCGCTTCATATGACAGCCGCGTGCGCCTGTGGTCGCTGCCCGAAGGTCGCTCCCTGCCCACCATCAGCGCTCACCAGCGCAATGTGGTCGGACTGGCTTTTTCTGCGGATGGGATGACTCTCGCCAGCGGAGGGCTGGGCGAGGAGGTGCTGATCTCCGAAGTGGCGACCGGCAAGACGCTGCAAGCCCTCGGCGGTCACCGCGATGCCGCTATCGCCCTGGCTTATACGCCCGATGGGTCTCATTTGCTTTCGATCGACGTGGCGCTGACCCTGCGTTTGTGGAATGCCCGTACCTGGCAGATCGACCGGCAGGTCCAGCTCCCTGCGAAGCGCGCCCAATCGTTATCCAGCTCTCCCCTGCGCGATGTTTTTGCCCTGGGAGCAGACCACCGCATCCTTCTGCTCTCCTGGGAGACCCTGAATATCGTGGAGGAGCTTCCGGTAAAGCCCATGGCAGTCCCGGCGCTGGCCTTCTCTCCGGACGGGCGCTACCTGGCTGCCGGGTTCGCCGACCAAAAGATCCGTGTATGGCAGAAAGGATAGGTTTCCATGAAATACACCTCGCCTCCTGACAAGCACCTGTATAACAACCAGGTCTGGGACATAGTGCGCCAGATTCCCCCCGGTAAGGTCGCCACCTACGGGCAGATCGCGGGCCTGGTGCCGCTTCCCGCCGGCATGCCCTTGCAGGACTACAATGCCTGGGGAGCGCGCTGGGTGGGCGGCGCGATGGCTGCCTGCCCGGATGACGTCCCCTGGCAGCGGGTGGTCAATGCCCAGGGCAAAATCAGCCAGCGCAGAGGCATCTCCCCGGACGACCCCTTCAACCAGCAGCGCCAGCTCCTGGAGGAGGAGGGAGTCATTTTCGATGACAGTGGGCGCCTCGACCTGAAGCGGTTCGGCTGGCCCGGCCCGGGCTGACCCGCTGGAATCCATTAGAAAGGAAATGAGGATGGCAAGCAGCTCCGGTTTCAACGGCTTTCCACGCGAAGGTGTACAGTTCCTTATTCAGCTCCGCCAGAACAACAACAGGGATTGGTTCCACGCTCACCAGCCCGACTTCGAGCGCTACGTCATGGAGCCGGCGCGCGATTTCGTCGTCGCCATGGGCGGAGAAACTCACCCCTCTGGCGCCCGGCATCCACGCCGACCCGCGCACCGACAAATCCATCTTCCGCATCCACCGCGATACGCGTTTCAGCCCCGATAAAAGTCCCTACAAGACCCACCTGGGCATCTTCTTCTGGGAAGGTCCCAGCCCCAAGATGAACTCCTCCGGGCTGTACTTCCACCTGGAGCCGCCCACCATGCTGGTTGGGGTAGGCAACTACCATTTCCCGGATGAGCAACTGCCGCGCTACCGGGAGGCCGTGGTCGACCCCGAGCGCGGGGCGGCGCTGCAGGCGGCGCTCCAGGCCGGGCTGAGCAGCGGGCGCTACACCCTGGGCGAGCCGCATTACAAGCGAGTCCCCAAGGGATACGACCCGGCGGGTCCGCGCAGCGAGCTCCTGCGCTACAACGGACTGTGGATGGGCCAGGAGAGCGAAATCCCCGAGGTCCTGTACACTGCGGGGCTGGTCGATTACTGCCTGCAGGTGTTCCGCGACCTGCTGCCCCTGCACCGCTGGATCATGGACGTGATGGCTGAGGCCAATTCGTAAAAGGAGGCTCACATGGCGAACCGCTGTGCCTGGGTCGGCGATGACCCGCTCTTCATCCAATACCACGACCTGGAATGGGGGCTGCCGGTGCACGATGACCGCGTGCTGTTCGAGTTCCTCATCCTGGAAGGCGCCCAGGCTGGCTTGAGCTGGTCGACCATCCTGCGCAAGCGCGAGAACTACCGCAAAGCATACGATAATTTCGACCCGCAGGTGGTGGCGCGCTACGACGAGGCAAAAGTCGCCGCGCTGCTGGCTGACCCGGGCATCGTGCGCAACCGGCGCAAGGTCGCCGCTTCCATCGAGAACGCGCGTCGCCTTCCTGGCAATCCAGCAGGAGTTCGGCAGCTTCGATGCCTACATCTGGGGCTTCGTCGGCGGCTCGCCGCTGCACAACGCCTGGCGCAGCCTCTCCGAGATCCCCGCCCAGACGCCCGCAGCCCAGGCGCTCAGCAAGGACCTGATCCGCCGCGGCTTCCATTTCGTCGGTCCCACGATCATGTATGCCCACATGCAGGCTACCGGCATGGTCAACGACCATACTGTCGATTGTTTTCGTTATGCGGAGTTAAGAGGGCATGAGACTTGCCGAATGAATTCAAATGCCAACAGGCGATAGTCGGCCAATCATAAAAGCACTTAGCCAATTGCGAAACTATCTGTTCGCAATTGGCTAAGTGCCTAGAATCGACGAGAGCCGGGTACGCCGCTCCCGGCTCTCTCTAAGGAGGAGAAGAAGAGAAATCGCCCTTCGATGCTTAGTTTATCAGAGAGGTAGCAGGTCTGCTTGACGATTACCCTACGATTACCCTACGCTCAGCCCACAAAGACCAAACAATTTTGTGAGAAATTGCTTAAAAACGAGAAAAATCCTGCAAAAGTGGAGGACTTCACATGAACCTGGCCTGGTATTCCTTGCTCCCTGAGACGCCCCTGGGTCCCTTATGGCTGGCGGTCTCGCCTGCCGGTCTGATCGCCATCTCGCTGCTCGACGACCGGGATGCCTTCCTTGCGGATCTCACCCGCCGCGGCTACGACCCCTCGCCGGATGATTCTGGGAAGACCGCTGCAGCCAGCCAGCAGCTCGCCGAATACTTTCGCGGCCAGCGCAGCGAATTCGATCTGCCCATCGACTGGTCGTCCATGCAGCCTTTCCAGCTCCAGGCGCTGCAGGCCACCTATGCCATCCCTTACGGTCAGACCACCACCTACAGCGAGATTGCCTCCCAGATCGGTCACCCGGGCGCGGCGCGGGCGGTCGGGCGCGCCAAGCCACCAACCCCATCCCGCTGGTCATCCCCTGCCACCGCGTGGTCGGCGCGGACGGCAGCCTGCGCGGTTACGGCGGCGCGCACGGGATCAGGATAAGCGGTGGCTGCTGGAGATGGAGAGAGAGGTAATAAATCCGGATCAGGCTGAAAACAGCGGAATTTTCATAAATTTTTTATACTACACCATCTGTATTTAGAAAAATACCTAATAATATTATATAGTTGTTCCCCTTTGAATTTTGAGGAAATGATTAAACCGTGTACCCCGGCGCGCCTGCATTGGCTTGGCCATTAGCCAAGCCTTCCGATACAGATATAGGTCATTCTCCCCCTCCTACTCGCTCTCGTACTTGAACGACACCTTCAGCTTTACCCGGTAGGCGACCACCTTCCCGTCTTCCAGGTGCAAGTCCAGCTGCTCCACCTCGGCGATGCGCAGGTCACGCAGGGTCTTGGCCGCGGTCTCCACTGCGTTGGCTGCCGCTTTCTCCCACGACTCGCTGCTGGAGCCGATGATTTCCACTACCTTGTACACGCTCTCGGTCATGGCGTACTCCTTTTGGTTAATTTGTATGTTTTCAGGCTGGATTTGCACTAATACTATACCTGATTTCGCCGGGCAATTCAATAAGCTGTCTCGATGCTTTCGGGAAGAGCCGCCTTCGCACCGCCTGCGATGGTAGAATAAATTAACCTTCATTTTTTCCTCGATTTCCCCTAGGAGAAAACCCTATGCCTGACGCTGTCCTGATCGATGCCATCCGCACCCCCATCGGCGCCCTGGGCGGCAGCCTCGCCTCCGTGCGGCCCGACGACCTGGCTGCCCTGGTGCTCAAAACCCTGGTGGAGCGCACGGGGGTCGACCCCGCCCTGGTCGAGGAAGTGTACCTGGGCTGCGCCAACCAGGCGGGCGAGGACAACCGCAATGTGGCGCGCATGGCGGTGCTGCTGGCAGGCTTCCCGGTGGAGGTGCCCGCGGTCACCCTGAACCGCCTGTGCGCTTCGGGTCTGGCCGCGGTCAACCAGGCGGCGCGCGCCATCCGCCTGGGCGAAGGCGAGGTCTACATCGCCGGCGGGGTGGAGAGCATGTCGCGCGCCCCTTACTCGCTGCCCAAGGCCGAGAAAGGCTTCTCCTTCGGCAACCTCACCGCCTGGGACACAACACTTGGTTGGCGCTATCCCAACCCACGCATGGCGGAGCTGTACGGCACCGAGTCGATGGGCGAGACCGCCGAGAACATCTACGCGGAGACCGGCATCTCGCGCGAGGCGCAGGACGCCTTTGCCCTGCGCAGCCACCAGCGCGCGATCGCCGCCATCGATTCGGGTAAGTTCGCCGAAGAGATCGTCCCGGTGCCTATCCCGCAGAAGGGCGGCGAGCCGCTGCTGGTGACTACCGACGAGCGCCCTCGCCGCGATACGACCCTGGAAGTCGCTGAGGCGCCTCAAGCCGTCCTTCCGCAAGGACGGCACGGTCACTGCGGGCAACTCCTCCGGGCTGAACGACGGCGCCGCGGCAATCTTGCTGACGAGCGCCGGTAAGGCTCGCGAGCTGGGCCTCAAGCCGCTGGTGCGCATCGTTACCTCGGCTGCCGCCGGGGTGCCGCCGCGGGTGATGGGCTACGGCCCGGTGCCCGCCACGCGCAAAGCCCTGGCTCGCGCCGGGCTGTCCATCGCGGATATCCGCCTGGTCGAGCTCAACGAAGCCTTCGCCGTGCAGTCCCTGGCGGTGATCCGGGAGCTCGGGCTGGATGAGGAGATCGTTAACGTCAACGGCGGGGCGGTTGCATTGGGGCATCCCTTAGGCTGCTCGGGAGCGCGCATCCTGACCACCCTGGTGCATGAGATGGCCCGCCGCGCCCCGCACGAGCCGCGCCCCTACTATGGCCTGGCTACCCTGTGCGTGGGCGTCGGGCAGGGCGAATCCACCATCGTCGAGTGGCTGGACTGACCTGCCTGCCGTAGCGCATGTACCTGGTCACCGGCTCAACCGGCTTCATCGGCTCGAACCTGTTCGGATAAACCCAGGATTTTAGTGTTCCGTCAAACCTGATTATTTAGAAAGAATCAGAAAAAATAGAGCACTACGTTCAATCCTTACTGGAGGTGTAATCATGGAAACCCGGCGATTTGGTCGCACAGAGCATATGAGCAGCGTGGCAATCTTCGGCGGATTCGCCCTCTCCTCCGTCACGCAGGAGGATGCCGACAAGGTGATGGAGCTGGTGATCCAGGCTGGGGTTAACCATCTCGATGTCGCCCCTTCCTACGGCAGCGCCGAAGAGCGCCTGGGTCCCTGGGTGAAACGCGAGCGCCAGCGCTTCTTCCTGGGCTGTAAGACCATGCAGCGGGCGCGCCACGTGGCTGCGGATGAGCTGCATGCCTCGCTTAAACGGCTGCAGACCGATCACTTCGACCTGTACCAGCTCCACGCAATCACGACCTTCGCCGAGCTGGATGAAGCCACCCGCCCGGGCGGCGCGCTGGAGGCGCTGGTTGAAGCTAGGCATGCCGGGCTGGCTCGCTACCTGGGCATCACCGGGCACGGAGTGCAGACGCCGGCGATATTTATCGAGGCGTTGCAGCGCTTCGACTTCGACTTGGTCATCTTCCCGGTCAACTTCATCCAATATGCCGAGCCTGCCTACCGTGAGAAAGCTGCCGAGCTGATCCAGCTCTGCCGCCAGCGGGACGCCGGCATCATGGCGATCAAGTCCATCACCAAAGGTCCGTGGGGCGACCGCCCGCACACCCACAACACCTGGTACGAGCCGTTCACCGCCTCGGAGCAGATCCAGGAGGGGGTAAACTTTGCCCTCTCCCAGCCGGTGACCGGCCTGTGCACAGCTGGCGACGCCCAGGTCCTGCCGCTGATGCTGGAGGCGTGCGAGCATTTCACCCCACTCAGCGCCGCTCAGCAGGAGGAGCTGATTGCCAGGCAGGTCTCTACGAGCCGCTGTTCACTTGAAAGATTGAACCCCAAGCCACCTTCGGCGGCGGAAGGGGAATATTCGGAAAAACGGACGAATTGCGGGCATCCGCCCGCAATTCGTCCGTTTTTCCGATAACCCCTCCGATTTTTGGGGATTTACCGCACCGCGTTGACAAAATCTGCCAGCAGACCGTAAGCGGTGGTGTTTGGGCCGGGGTTTTCCTCGATGATCGAGAGCAGTCCCAGGACGTCGCTCTCGATCTGCAGGATGCTGGTCGTCCCTTCCACCATGTAGAGCGCTGATCCGGCTGGCACGACCTCGGGCTGCACCCGGCCGCGCACGCCGTCCCCCTGGCGCTCCAGCGAGCAGACCAGCTTCCAGCGCCCGCCATTCTCCCGCGCCTGGCGCACCATCTCGGGAGTGATGCTGCGGATTCCCTGGCGCTCGACCCTCTCCGGCAGGAGCGGGGCATCCATCCATACCGTCGACAGGGCAGCCACTTTCACCGCGGCATCCCAGCCATCGACGTCCCCGCTCGGGTCGGATTCGGCGATCCCAATCGATTGGGCGTAAGCCACCGCCTGCTCGAAGCTCTCCCCGCTTTCCATGCGGCTGAGGATCAGGTTGGTCGTCGAGTTCAGCACGCCGCGCAGCGACCGGATGTCGGCTGCCGGCAGCGTCTCCCGGTACAATGAGAAAATCGGCGCTCCATCCATTACCGCGGATTCGAAGTAAAATTTGCGGCCTCGGGCGCTAGCCAGCTCGCTGAGCTGGCGGTAGGCGTGCACCACCGGTCCCTTATTGGCGGTAATCGCGTGCATGCCCAGCTCCAGTGCCAGGCGCAGGTGATCTACCGCCGGCTGCCCGCTGGCGTAATTGACCGGCGTATTCTCGAACAGCACATCTCCTCCGCAGCGGTGGATGAAATCGAACGAATCGGTAGGGGCTGGTTCCAGCGATAACTGGTTGAGACTTTCTTTACGCTCGACTGCCAGTAACGCACTGCGCAGCGCGATTCCGGAAGGGTTGATGGCTGCTCCATGCCTGCCGGTAGCAATGCCGGTCACATTAAAGGAAATGTCGTAATCTCGTTCCAGCTCAGACTGCTTCTTGAGCAGCAGCTGCGCCAGCGCCTGTCCGACGTTTCCAAACCCTAACAAGGCCAGGTTGAAGTGCGGCATGCTGTGCTCCTAAATTTGCGGCCAGGGATAGTGGCGGCGGTAAGGGTTCGGGGGCGGGAACTGCCCCAGCATCATCAGGTGATCGGCGCGCGCGGCCAGCGCCTGGATCTCCCCGCGGGTCAAGTACGGCTTCAGGCGCAGCGCCAGCTCCGGTTCAACCCCATTCTTGGTCGCGAGCTTGGCGCGGAAACGCGGTCAGGTCGCTGCACAGCGCGTCGGGGAAGGGCTCGCCGGCAAAATCCCAGATCACCGTGCGGATTTTGTCCTCGACATGGAAGCATACCCCGTGGTCGATCAGCCACATATGGTCCTGCTCGTCCAGCAGGACGTGACTGCCCTTGCGGTCAGCATTGTTGATGAGCAGATCGAACAGCGCCACCGGGCGGAGCCGCTGGCGATCGCTCTCATTGAATGTGAAATAATGATATTCGGGGTCGTGCTCGACAAAGGCTTGCAGCGAGCCAGGTCCCAGCGGGCCTTTCTTGCGGTATATGGTGGGTGGGACCAAACGCCAGCCTAACGCCTCGCTGACCAGGTAGGCAGCCACTTCGCGACCCGCCAGGCTTGCCGGTGGAAAATCCCACAATGGCCGCTCGCCCCGGGTCGGCTTATACACAGCCTGGAGCTGCGCATGCTGGTACTCGAACTCGCGCCAGGAAGGTGTAGTTGGAGCCCCACATGAACTCCCCCTGGATATTCAGCTCCCCATTCTCCAGGGATTTCAGGACCGTTTCATCACCCTGATTGATCACTGACAATAAACCGCTGCCGATCGCTTTCCTGAGCTACCTGATAATGAGTTCCTTGCCCGGAATTAGCGGGCAGGATTAGTATCTATCCGAAAATGGATGGGAGAACCGAATTTGTGGTGTGTGCAGCGAAGCTGCACACACCACAAATTCGGAACCCTCGTATATCCGGACAGGTTCTTAGTGCAGATGTCCATTTTTCTTGGGACAGAAATGACCTTCGGGATCGATAGGCTGCCCGCATTGGGGGCAAATCGGACGGCCGCGCCCGCTGACCTCCAGCCCCCAGCGCACCATCGCCCGCAGCTGGGAGCGGGTGCACCAGAAACGGACTACGCTGGCCTCCTCGGCTGGCTGCTCTTCCGCCAGGAGCTCACGGGCCACCAGTACGATCATGTCTGCGTCTGGATCGTAGCCCAAACCCATTTCGCCTACCCTGAAGAGCGGGTCAACCGGCGGATGGATGTGCATCTTATCTTCGACATAGTCGGGAGAAGCCTCCACCAAACCGGGGTATTTTTCGTCGATTTCAGCCAGGAACTGCTCCAGCCCCACTGCCAGGGATTGGAGCTGGATCTTTTCGACAATGAGGGTAATCGTACGCTCTCCTGCCAACCCTGCAGGTAAAAGACCCGTTTACCGGGCTGACCAATCGCGTCGGCAGTGATATGGGTTACTGGCTTCAATTCTAGTTCGATCGGGGGCATTATCCTCTCCGGGCAGTCATGCATTGCCTAGTGTGGAGTAGTATACCAGAGTCAGGGTTTAGTAAATGTAAGAGACGGATCATAATTTAAAGTGAGCACTCTGACGAACCCTTCACCGAGCATCAGGGCAGTTATCGCCGCTGGGGAAACGCTCAATCGCTGGAAGAGGTCCAGCGGCATGCCCAGGTAATAGGCAACTGCCATCTTGATCGGGTCGCCGTGCGAGACCGCGACCAGCAAATCCTCTTTTTCGTGCAGCGCGCCCAACGCAGAAATCTCCTGGCAGATGCGCAATTGGCCGTCCAGGAAGCTCTCCCCGCCGGGGAAATGGGCTAAGGAGGGAGTTCTGCTGCACGACGCGCCAGTATTTCTGCTTGCCTAATTTCTTAATCGATGCGCCCTGCCATTCGCCGACATCGGTCTCGATCAGCCCGGGCGTGAGATTACCTCCAGCCCCAACGCTTTGGCTAAAGGCAGCGCTGTTTCCATAGCGCGCTCCAATGGGCTGCTGTACACCGCCTTTATCGGAGCGGCCTTCAGGCGCTCAGCCAGGAACCGCGCCTGCGCTTTGCCGCGCCGGTTGAGATGGACGCCCGGCAGGCGCCCTGGCAGCCGGTTCAGCTTAAGGTAGTTATTCTCTGCGTGGCGGATCAATAAGAGCACTGGCATAATAATCGCGGATAGTTACCTGCCAGGAAACTACCTGGCAGCTTTGTGCTTTCCCTTGATCTCTTTGATGGTTGCCTCCGGCAGCTCTGGGAGGGTTTCAGCTTGCTCGATCCCCAGGGCGCGCTGCTGCGCCTCACGCCAGCGAGCAAGCCGCGCCCTCGACCTGGGCTTCGTACCCCTGGCTGGAAGGCTGGTAGAAATAGGTGCCCAGCAGCTCACCCGGTAAATACTGCTGGGGGAGGAAGTGGCTGGGATCTTCGTGCGGATAGACGTAGCCCTGACCATGCCCGAGGGCGCGGGCATCCCGGTTGGCGTCCTTCAAATGCTGAGGCACCTCAGCTTGCCCTGGTCTTCGATGAGCTGGAAAGCTTTGAAATAGGCGGTGGCGGTATTGGATTTGGGAGCGGTCGACAGAAATAGCGTCGCCTCGACGATCGGGTAAATCCCTTCCGGCAGGCCGATGTAATCGAAGGCCTGCGCCGCGGCGCTGGCAACCACCAGCCCCAGCGGGTCGCCAGGCCGATATCCTCGCCGGCCAGGATGATCAGGCGCCGCAGGATGAAGCGCGGGTCTTCGCCGGCATAGAGCATCTTCGCCAGCCAGTACAGGGCTGCGTCCGGGTCCGAGCCGCGCACCGATTTGATAAAGGCAGAGATCGTATCGTAATGCGCGTCGCCGTCCTTGTCGTAAAGCACCGCCCGCCGCTGGATGGATTCCTGGGCCACCTCCAGGGTGATATGGATCACACTGTCCTTCTCCGGCCGGGGTTGATTCCACCGCCAGCTCCAGGGCGTTCAGCGCGTTGCGGGCATCGCCGCCAGCCACATGGATCAGATGGTGCGGTCGCATCTTCGTCGATCCGGATGGTCTGCTTGCCGTAGCCGCGCTCCTGGTCCTGCAGGGCGCTGTCCAGGATGCGCGCGCACGTCCTCATCCTCCAACGGCCGGAGCTGGAAGACGCGCGAGCGGGAAACCAGCGCGCCGATCACCTCGAAATACGGGTTTTCGGTTGTCGCCCCGATCAGGGTCAGCGTGCCGTTTTCCACGTGAGGCAGCAGGGCGTCCTGCTGGGCTTTATTCCAGCGATGGACCTCATCGACGAACAGGATGGTGCGCTTGCTGTACAGCTTGCGCCGCTCCAGGGCATTTGTCGATCACATCACGCAGCTCGGCTTTGCCTGCCAGCACCGCCGAAAGCGTCTCGAAGTGGCTCTTGGTCAGGTTGGCGATCACCATTGCCAGGGTGGTCTTGCCGGTGCCGGGCGGACCCCACAGGAGGATCGAAGAGAACAGCCGGTCGGCTTCGATGGCGCGGCGCAACAGCTTCCCCGGTCCGACGATGTCCTCCTGCCCGATGAACTCGTCCAGGGTGCGCGGGCGCATGCGCGCGCGGCGAGCGGCGCTTCGCTCTTCATGCGTTCGTCCATGGCGTGGGAAAAGAGGTCCATTAATCGGTTTTCCGTCTCGGTCTGAGCATCAATTATACCGCCTGGGGCAGCTTAGCCAGGCGGCTGAGTTCAGTGCCTGAACTCAGTTCAGGCACTGAACTGAAAAAATACTTTATTCTCAAACCCCATTTAGCTGTATACAATTTTGCAAGGGAAATGATATTTGTAATAAATTCTGATATAAATGAGTCATCATTCGGATTAATTGTCGTGGGGGTCCAATGCATCTCGTTCGCTTCTTAATCGTTCTTCCGCTCGTTTTCCTTGCGGCTTTCTCGGTCCATGCCGCCACACTCCAGCTCTCCCAAACAGGCGTGCCCATCTGCTATGACGGAACCGGAGCAGTTATCGGCTGTCCTGAGACAGGGCAGATCGAAGCTGGGGTGACCCTGCCACCGGTCGTGACCGCTATCGGAGGTGGTGCAAGGGACTCTGTATTCCTCAAGTCAGACGGTACCGTATGGGACCTGGGTTTCAACTGGTTTGGCAAGCTGGGGGACGGCACATTTTCGACATTTTCACCTCCGGACTTTAGCAACGATCGTCACCTGCCAGTTCAGGTGCATGGACCCGGCAATGCCGGATATCTGAATTCGATTACTGCAATCATGGGCGGGGAAAGCCATAACTTTGCCCTGAAATCGGACGGCACCGTCTGGGCCTGGGGCTGGAACTCGATGGGTCAGTTAGGGGATGGGACATTTACGGACAGATATACACCGGTCCAGGTCAGCGAGTTGAGCTCAGTGATCGCCCTGGGCGGCAGGGGGTACCACAGCCTGGCGCTCCGCTCGGACGGCACGGTATGGGCGTGGGGCTTTAATTCGTCCGGCCAGTTAGGGGATGGAACTACAACCAACCGGAACGTACCGGTTCTGGTCAATAGATTAGATGACGTGATCGCAATTACAGGCGGGGGATTTTTTAGCCTGGCCTTGCTGCCCGAACACACGCTCATGGCATGGGGTGAAAACGAATATGGTCAGCTGGGCGATGGGACGAATACGTTCAAGCTTTCCCCGGTGGCGGTGAACGGCTTAACGAGTGTAACCCAGGCCTCCGCCGGATGGTTTCACGCCGTGGCATTGCGCTCCGATGGCACAGTCTGGACCTGGGGGAGAAACCGCGACGGCGAGTTAGGGAATAACACAACCACTGATAGCAATATTCCCGTCCAGGTCAGCGGGTTGAGCAATATGATCGCCGTATCCGCTGGAGACTGCCATACTTCGGCGCTGAAGGCAGATGGCACAGTCTGGACCTGGGGCTGCAATGACGTTGGCGAATTGGGCGATGGGACGAATACCGAGAGCCACATCCCCGTGCAGGTGAGCGGATTAAGCGATGTGACCACGATTGCCGCCAGAGACTACCACAACTTGGCCCTGAAGTCAGATAGCTCGGTTTGGGGTTGGGGATCGAACAACCATGGTCAGTTGGGCGATAATACAATCATCGATAGAAATACGCCCGTGCAGGTCAGATTCGCAGAGAAATCGATCTACCTGCCGCTCATACCGCGCCGAACTCTTCCGGTATCTCCGGGTTATTTCCCTTCAACACCGAAACCCCAGATATTATAATCAGGCATTTGAGTTTGTCTGCGCTTCGAGGCAATTACGCCGGAGAACAAATAAGGATTTATAAAATGACCACTCTCATTCAGCAGCGCATTGAGGCCGCGCGGCGGCAGGGACCAATCCGACGGTCATCTGCCAGATGCCTTCCGGTTGGGCTGTCCTGGGAGATACCCAGTTTCTGCCGCGGATATTCCATCCTTTTGGCCGATCCTGTCCTGCCGGACCTGAACGCACTCGATCAAATCCAGCGCAGCCGTTTCCTGTTGGATATGGCGACGCTGGGTGACGCTCTCCTGGAGACCACGGACGCCTTCCGGATCAATTACGAGATTTTAGGAAATACCGATGCCGCCCTGCATGCTCACATATTTCCGCGCTATATGTCTGAGCCAGAGGAGCTTCGCCGGGGACCGGTCTGGTATTACGAGCAGGAATACCGGCAGTCGATCAAATTCGATTTGGTGCGAGACAGGAATTAATGCACCTGATTGCCGCGGCAATCCAGCGACGGCTTGGGTGAAACTTATCTAAATAAAAACCGCCTGACTGCAAATCGCGGATATTTTCGGAGTAAATTGGTTATATTACCCGGCAATTTTGGTTTATGATTCATCCTCAGCTAGTGCATTGGGGAAATCAATTCCCCTCTTTCTAATCTGAATTTTCCAATTTCCATCTACACACTCCAACTCACAGGAGAGGCAATGACAACCCAAAATCCTGCACGCCCAAAAGCCCTGGTGACCGGCGCCTCCTCAGGCATCGGCGCAGCTTTCGCAAAACGCCTCGCAGGCGACCGATATGATTTGATCCTCGTTGCCCGCCGCGGCGACCGTCTGGAAGCCCTCGCCCAGGACATAAGAAAAAACCACCCGGTCGCAGTCGAGGTCCTTGTGGCTGACCTTACCCAGCCTGCTGAGCTGCAGGCTGTTGAGGAGCGCATCGCGAATGCCTCGGACCTGGCCATGCTCGTCAATAACGCCGGGTTCGGCGGCTATATGCCCTTCATCTCGCTCGAGCCGGATCGCGCTGAGGAGCTGATCCGTTTGCAGGTGCTGGCTGTGACCCGCCTTACTCGGGCTGCACTGCCGGGGATGATCGCCCGCGGTCAGGGAGCTATTATCAATGTTTCCTCGCGCCTGGCTTACAGCGCGCCGCTGCCATCGCCGCCGCTGCCCAAGCGGGCGACGTATGCAGCTACCAAAGCTTATATCAACGTGTTCACCCAAATCCTTGCCAATGAGCTGGAAGGGACGGGCGTCCGACTGCAGGCGCTCTGCCCGGGTGTGGTGCAAACGGAATTTCACCAGCGGATGGGAATGGACCCGGGGCAGTATCCGCCTGGCCTGGTAATGGCGCCGGAGGACCTGGTCGAGGCTTCACTGGTGGGGCTCGAGCGCGGTGAAGTAATTTGTATACCGGCTCTCGCTGACCCGAGCCTGGTAGCCCAAATCGACGAAAACCAGCGCCGTCTCTTCGAGCAGAGCCGCACCGGGCAGGTTGCAGAGCGCTATCAGGCTTAGCGCTGAGCAGGCAAGCTGCGCCAGGAGATGAGGTAAAAGATGAAAACTCATGTCCGTCAGAATTGTTCGGGTAAAGGAACCTTCCCCTGCCAGTGCAAAGATGTGCCCATGGCCAGGAGGATTGCAACCAGGGATGTCCCGAATAACACCCAGGCCAGTTTGCCGAGAGAGGATTTCCTGGTCAAAATTAAACCAATTGTCATAAATACGAAGGCTACTATCCCGATGTACAGAGTCCTTTCAACTAGTAAGTCAGTATACCCATTTACCAGCCCCAGAGAATTCCATATACGCTGAAATGCTGAAGGAATAAAAAAGTCAGTTGGAGAGGCCGAGAATTGATCCATCTCCGTCCAGGGTTGGTGGAACCCTTCTCCGCTCGCACTTAAGCGCGCATAGGGTAATATCGCTACTAGCAGCAGAGGCAAACTGATCGCTATTGCTGCTAACCCGTTCAGCCAAAATGTCCGCTTCAAGAACATCCCCCGATCAGCGATGACCCCATAAGCTGCCACAAAAATTATGATGACGATCAAGCTCATGTACAGATAATACATCGAAGACAGGCTTGCGAGACCCAGCCCAATCCCGGCCAAGGCAGCATATTTCCAATTTACTGTATGTTGAGTCAATAAAGCAGATAATCCCCAAAATAATAAAACCAGATACTGCGTGCCCATCAGGGGTAGGTGACCAGAAGAATGTATGAGGCGGTAAGGTGCAAAGGCAAATAAGGTACCAGCTATTAATCCGGCACTTTGGCGACCGGTCAGGGATAATACCCACAGAAATGTGAAGTATCCGGTCAGTACATAAGAAATCAGTAGAATGATGTTATATGCCAGGGTTGGATTTCCCACGTAGCTGATCAATACCGCTGGTAAGCTATTCACCGGAGTGATTTCGCTGAATGCCAGATGCCAACCATAAGGGAAATTAAAGATAGGTACAACCAGGGGATTGATGTGCAGGCTGAATATCGCTTTCTGGAGCCAGCCGATTAACCAGACGTAATACAAATTGTCGCCAATGCCGCCGATGAGCATATCCCCCATTTGCCGGCTAAGAGGCCAGGTCATTAAAATGGTGAGACCAGTAAAGTAAAGGACTGGTCCAATAAATTTTCCAAATAATGGACGCGACAACCGGGCTTACCCTGTTTTGGATTGAGTTGGAGTCATTATAACATTCTACTTTAGGGAGGTGTTTTTCCAGAACTCTCACCCATTTACTGGCTGTCGAAGACCGCAGTCAAGGCGATCAATGCAAATTCAAAATTAATTCATATCAAAACAGATAATTTGCAGTATATTTATTATATTAACGTGAATTCGGGTTAGCAGGAATGAAGGTTCTTTTTTTGAAGTGTTATGCGGCTGCGCCGCATAACACTTCAAAAAAAGCCGTTATCCCGAACTGACGTTATATTAGCTAATCCAGCGGAGAGATCCGGCGGGAAGGAAAAATGGCAATTCCTCAGCGAACTGCATAAGTGCTACTATTAAATATTAAGAACCTACAAAATCGGTTCGCCCATCCATTTTCTGATAGATACTAAGGTAGGTGACATGGATAAACGTGTGAAATTCGACTTCGAGGTTGACTTTACCAACGGCGGAGGCCTGCAAGGTCAGGATTTCCGCCTGGACATCGCCGGCAATGAAATCTCGGATGAGGAGCTGGCTGAAACACTGGTCGCAGACCTGCGCTTATTGATGGTCGGGAAAGTCCGCATTCTCAACAAAGAAATCATCACTGAAGCGCACAAGCGCCCTCCCGGGGTGCACGCCCGGGGGCTGCTGCCTTGATCGACCTCAGCCACGTGATCTGGGACGGGCTGGTCACTTACAAGGGCTTTCCGGCGCCGGTCATTTGCGACTACCTCAGCCGGGAGCAATCACGCGAGATTTACGCTCCTGGGACCGAGTTCCAGATCGCAAAAATCGAGATGATCTCCAATACCGGGACCTATCTGGACTGCCCATTCCATCGCTATGAGAACGGCAAAGACTTGTCTGAAGTTGGCCTGGAAAGCTTCACCGACCTCGAAGGGATCGTTATCCGCGCGGACCGCCGCACCGGCAGGGCGGTCGGCGTCGAGCTCTTTCGGGAGAGGGAGATCAGGGACCGGGCGGTGCTGGTGCACACCGGATGGGACCAGCATTGGAATACCGAGGGCTACTTCAGCGGACATCCATACCTTACCGAAGAAGCTGCAGCTTATTTGCAGAGGGGCGGAGCCAGGCTGGTCGGGATCGATTCAATGAACATCGACGACACCCAGGGCAAGACCCGCCCCGTCCATTCGACGCTGCTCGGCTCCGACATCCTGATCGTGGAACACCTCTGCAACCTCGGTCAGCTCCCCGATGAGGGGTTCACTTTCAGCGCCATCCCGCCGAAATTCAAGGGCGTCGGCACGTTTCCGGTCAGGGCGCTCGCCCGGCTGAAGTAAACAGATCGCCGCCTCCGAGTCTGGGAAGCGAGTACTCTTTAGATGCTGCCAGTCAATGTCTCTAATCTCAGGAACAAACTGCCATAAAAGATACAGATTGATTCAAAATAAATACGGTGGTATGTTTGGGAAGGATAGGACTTATGTGATGCATCTACTTCCGCCGCTCAGCTTCGGTCTTGCGAACCATTGGATCTTTCTCGTGTTTTATGCCGCGGCGCTGATATTATCCACTATGAGGCTTTCCAAGGAAAAGCGGGAATGGCTATTTGCTGATCCGAAGGACAAACTGCGAGGAACTAAAAAGCTTATTCTTCGTCTAGGCCAGCTAATCGTGTTTGCTTTACTCATCATTATTAGTCTCACGCCTCTCTATAGGGCGCCCTTCTGGCTTTCATTAATTGGCCTTGGGTTTTATGCAGCAGGCATTACGTTAGTGGTCCTCTCAATATATTACTTCGGAATGGTGGCTGATGGTCAACCTGGCTGCTCGAGGTCCATATCGCCTCTCTCGAAACCCGCAATGGGTTGGGTTGTTCTTTGTCTTGCTTGGCTTAGCGGTCTCGTGCGGCTCATGGCTCCTAGTTTCAGGTGTTTTCCTCGTAGGTGCGATCTACCACATTCAGATTCTTGCTGAGGAGAACGCATGCCTGGCTAAGTATGGACACACATATGAAGAATACCTGCGAGTTGTTCCCCGCTATCTTATCTTCCGGTGAGGCTTGAGCTGACTGCTGTATAATCGCGGGAATGCTCTGAAGCATAACTATTCGCAATCACAGCTGTGGGCCTGCCTGATGATCAGCGGCGTGTTGCTTCTAATACATTGCACGGCTATAAAAATTATGGAAAATCGGCACATTATTTTGGTAACATATGTACCGGTAGATTGAATCGCAATGGCATTACAATGATAAATTGTGAAAAATAAAACAAATAAAAGAGTTACACGTGAAGGATGAAATAGGGTGTAAGGCGGGCGACGCCCGCCTTACACACCGGTTTCCTCAGCGAACTGCGTAAGTCCTATAATACTCCTACCCCTGGATGAGAGGTAAATCATGGCACAACCGCTCGATGTTACAAAATTACCCGATTTTGACCCTGCACACGATATCATGCACTATGAACGCCTGCCGCTGGACGCGATCTTCGCTCCGAAAACCGTAGCCGTGGTTGGCGCAACCGAATCGCAAGGCTCAGTCGGCAGGACGATCTTATGGAACCTGATCAGCAGCCCATTCGGCGGGACTGTATTTCCGGTCAATCCTAAGCGCAACAACGTGCTCGGCATCAAAGCCTACCCGACCATCGCCGACATCCCCGAGCCGGTGGACCTGGCGGTCATTATCACCCCGGCGAAATCGGTGCCCGGGATCATCCGCGACATGCGTCAAGGCCGGCGTCAAAGGCGCCATCGTCATCTCGGCAGGCTTCAAAGAGACCGGTCCGGAAGGCGTCGAGCTGGAGCGGCAGATCATGGAGTATGCCCGCAAAGGCAACATGCGCATCATCGGTCCGAACTGCCTGGGGGTGATGAGCCCGATCACCGGCCTGAACGCGACTTTCGCCAGCACCGTCGCCCGCCCGGGCAAGGTGGCATTTATCAGCCAGAGCGGCGCGCTGTGCACCGCCGTTCTGGACTGGAGCCTGGAAGAACACGTTGGCTTCAGCGCCTTCGTCTCGATCGGCTCGATGCTGGACGTCGGCTGGGGCGACCTGATCTACTACCTGGGCGATGACCCGCACACCGAGAGCATCGTCATTTACATGGAGACCATCGGCGATGCGCGCGCTTTCATGTCGGCTGCCCGCGAGGTGAGCCTCACCAAGCCGATCATCGTCATCAAGCCCGGGCGCACCGCCGGGGCAGCCAAGGCCGCCGCCTCCCACACCGGCTCGCTGACCGGCAGCGATGAAGTGCTGGATGTCGCTTTCCGCCGCAGCGGTGTGCTGCGCGTGAACCAGATCGCCGAGCTGTTCTACATGGCCGAAGTGCTCGCCAAGCAGCCGCGCCCCAAGGGCAACCGCCTGACGATCCTGACCAACGCCGGCGGACCGGGTGTGCTGGCGACGGATGCCCTGATCACCAACGGCGGCGAGCTGGCGGAGCTTTCCGCAGAGACCATGGAAGCCTACAACCAGCTCCTCCCGCCTGCCTGGAGCCACAACAACCCGGTCGATATCCTCGGGGATGCCAGCCCGGACCGCTACGCCACCGCCCTGGAGATCGCCGCCAGGGACCCCAACAGCGACGGCATGCTGGTCATCCTGACCCCGCAAGCGATGACCGACCCGACCAAGACCGCCGAGAAGCTCAAGCCTTACGCTCAGGCGCTGGGCAAGCCGATCCTGGCCAGCTGGATGGGCGGACCCGACATCGCACGAGGGCGAGGCCGTCCTGAACAAAGCCAATATCCCTACCTTCCCCTATCCCGATACGGCTGCCAGGATGTTCGATTACATGGCGCATTACGCGACATTCCTGCGGCTGCTGTATGAGACTCCCACTCTCGGCGCCGAGGCGAACGGCGACGGCATAGACCGGGAAACTGCCTCGGAAATTATTGAAAATGTGCGCAGCTCTGGTCGCTCGCTGCTCACGGAATATGAATCGAAGCAGCTGCTCTGCGGCTTATGGGATCCCCACCGTGCCAACACTTATCGCCAAGGACCCGGTGGAAGCGGTCAAGATCGCTGACCGGATCGGCTATCCGGTTGTGCTCAAGCTCCATTCCGAGACGATCACCCACAAGACCGACGTGGGCGGTGTGCAGCTCAACCTGGCGGATGCAGCCGCCGTGCGCGGAGCGCTTCGATACGATCAAGACCTCGGTTGCCGCGAAAGTCGGCGCGGCAAACTTCCTGGGGGTCACCGTGCAGCCCATGCTGCCGCTGGAAGGCTACGAGCTGATCCTGGGTTCCAGCATCGACCCGCAGTTCGGTCCGGTGCTGCTGTTTGGGATGGGCGGTCAGCTGGTCGAGGTCTTCAAAGACCGCGCGCTGGGCCTGCCGCCGCTCAACACCACCCTGGCGCGGCGCATGATCGAGCGCACCCAGATCTATACGGCGCTGAAAGGCGTGCGCGGCCGCCAGCCGGTGGACCTGGCAGCCTGGAGAAGCTCCTGGTGCGCTTCAGCCAGCTCATCGTCGAGCAGCGCTGGATCAAGGAGCTGGATATCAACCCGCTGCTGGCGTCCTACGAGCGGCTGCCTGGCGCTGGACGCACGCGTGGTCGTTTACGATCAGAGCGTTAAGAAGGAGGAGCTGCCCCGCCTGGCCATCCGCCCCTATCCAGCCAAGTACGTCAGCCATTGGATGGCCAAAGACGGCACCCAGGTCACCATCCGCCCGATCCGCGCTGAGGACGAGCCGCTGCTGGTCAAGTTCCACGGGACCCTGTCCGACCGCTCGGTCTACATGCGCTACATGCAGCCCATGCTGCTTGAGCGACCGCGTGGCGCACGAGCGCCTGGCGCGCATCTGCCACTGCGATTACGACCGTGAGATCGCCCTGGTTGTCGAGCGGCAGAACCCTAAAAACGGCAAGCCAGAGATCCTGGGCGTGGGCAGGATCAGCAAATTCCACGGCGAGAACGAAGCCCGCTTCACCTTGCTGGTCAGCGATTTATACCAGGGTATGGGCCTCGGTTCGGAGCTCCTCGAGCGCCTGATCGGCGTCTGCCAGGAAGAAAAGGTCTCCGTCTTGCAGGCCAGCATGACCGCCGATAACCAGGCGATGGTCGGCATCTGCGAGCGCCTGGGCTTCCAGATCGTTCCCAGCGAAGACGGCAAGATGCTCAAGGCTGAGCTGCGCATCCGCCGCTAAAAAGCAAAATATTCTCTCCTTCCGGTAGAGAAAAGCGCAAAAAAAATTGATGCTGTCAGGTGCATTGCACCTACCAGCATCAATTTTCGCAATCCTCCCCTCCTTTGTAATATAATCCCCCGTGATTGGCCATTTTAGAGATGAATATTATAAAGATGCTTCCGGCTAATCATCTTGAATTGGTGCATTAACGGAGGGGATCCCCATGTATATTCCCAGCATGCTGCTCAAGCGCCTGTACACCTTCGGGAGCCTGAAGAACCTCCCGGACGGGGTGCAGTTTTCCGTGAAGAACCGGCTGAGCGACGCCAAATTGACCGGGATCACGCACATCAAGGTCAATGGGAAGACGATCCAGCCGGAAAAGCTCACCTTTGAGCTCGCGGATGGCACGCGCCTCTCGCCGGGTCAGATCACCTTGCAGAACCCGCTCGCCTTCCCCCTGCGCCAGACCATCACTATCCTGGCGCACATCCCCAGCCTGGGCAGCGGCAAATACAGCATCGATTTCCGTTTTAAGACCGACCCCTTCGGCGACCTGCATTTCAATGTGGAGGACGCAGTTTCCTCAAAAGATGACGGCCTGCTGCGCATCCCGCGCAGCGCGGAGGATAACTATTCCGATGAAATTATCCGCCAGAGGCAGAAATTCGTGGAGGAGTTCAGCGGGGTAGAGCTCCAGCACCTTAACCAGTATTCGTTCGACGCCCACCTGACCAGCGGGAATATCGAGAATTTCACCGGGGTGGCGCAGGTGCCGCTGGGCTTCGCCGGACCTTTGCAGATCAACGGCGAGCACGCCCAGGGGCTGTTCCTCATCCCGCTGGCGGCCACCGAGGGCACGCTGGTAGCCTCCTACAACCGCGGCATGAAGCTGCTCAACCTGTGCGGCGGCGTGCGCGTTTCGGTGGTGGCAGATGCCATGCAGCGCGCCCCGGTGTTCGTCTTCGGGGATGCGCGTGCCGCCCGTGATTTCGCCAAATGGGTGCAGGACAATATCGCAGCGATCCGCGAGGAAGCCGAGGCGACCTCCCACGTCGCCCGCCTGGTCGACATCGAATACTATCTCGCCAGCCGCTTCGCCTACCTGCGCTTCAACTACACCACCGGCGACGCTGCCGGTCAAAACATGGTCGGTCGGGCTACCTTCGCCGCCTGCGGCTGGATCGTCGACCATTACCCCGGCATCCAGCACTTCTATCTCGAGTCGAACTTCGCCACCGACAAGAAGGCTTCGCAGGTCAACATCATGCGCACCCGCGGCAAGCGGGTCACCGCCGAAGCCGTGGTCAAGCGCGACGTGCTGATCCAGCACATGCGCGTCGAGCCGGAGAGTCTCACCTACCATTACGGGATCGCCAACGTAGGCTCGTTCCTCTCGGGAGCCAACAACAACGGGCTGCATTCCGCCAATGCCATCACGGCGATGTTCATCGCCACCGGGCAGGACGTGGCCAACGTGTCCGAATCGTCGGCGGGCATCATCTACGCCGAGCTGACCCCCGAGAGAGACCTGTACATTTCAATGACCATCCCTTCGCTGATCGTGGCGACCTACGGCGGCGGCACGGGCCTGCCCACCCAGCGCGAGTGCCTGGAGATGCTGGGCTGCACCGGTAGATGGAAAGGTGAACAAGCTGGCCGAGATCATCGCCGCCATGGTGCTGGCGGGCGAGCTTTCCCTGGCAGCCGCCATCTCCTCCCTGGATTGGGTCTCCAGCCACGAGAAGTACGGGCGCAACCGCTAGCATTCTAAATCGCCAATTTTTACGAAGAATTCCAAAAACAGGATGCTGCGGACATTCGTCCGCAGCATCCTGTTTTCTGTATTATCCCCCTACCACCGCCGAAGGCGGAAGGGAGGGGCAAGGGGGTAGGCATGTTCGGTATTTGGTGGGCTGAAAATTAATTTCGGGATGCATTATAGTCGCATTGACGATGTGAAGCATACTCAGCTTCACATCGCCGGGGATGGGATCTCTACTCCCTTAAGAGAGGGCGTGGGAGATGTTCTCCAACAACTGCGGCAGCTCGCTCAACCTGCCGATCGTCGCCTCCGGCACGATCGTTCCCTCGTGCGCCCGGTTTGCCGCAGTATCCGCCCGGCGGGTGATCCAGATGCTGTAGAGGCCGGCGTTCTGCGCCCCCAGGATGTCCGCCCCCAGCGTATCCCCGACCATCGCCGCCTCGCCGGGTGGGATTCCCCAGTGCTCCAATGCAGCCTGAAATATTTTCGGGTTCGGCTTGCGGATGCCCAGCGCCGCCGAGATCAGCACCACCTCGAAGTACGGGCGCAGCCCCGTCTGGTCGATCAGGGTTTGCACGTCCTGCTCGTCGCTGGCGTTGGAGACCAGCCCCAGGCGGTAGCCCTGGGCGCGCAGCAGCTCCAGTGTAGGGATAGCGTCGTCTTCGGCGTGCCAGTGCGCCTGGGTCACCCGGTACATCGTGTCGATCGCCTGGCGCTGGACCTCGGTCGGTATATCCTGCTCGCCAAACTCTGCTAAAACCCCCTGGAGCAGGTACTCGGTCGTGTACTCGATGAACTCCATCTCGCGCTCGCGGTAGTAGCGCAACAGCTCGTCGCCGAAGCGCTTAGCAAACTGCTGAGCAAAAGCTTCCTTATCGAGCTGCGAGGCTGCGCCAGCCAACACGGCTGAGCCAGCTACAGTCCTTCACCCCTTGCCTCAGCACTTCCACCGGGTTCCCGGCGAAGTAAAACAGCGTAGAGCCGCCGTCGAACAGGATGACCTCGAAGGGGCGCAGTTCGCCTGCCGCTGCCATGCGCTCAATACCCTTTCGCCGTGTCGAAGATGTTGAGCAGCGGCTGCCCCTTGACGTAGCGAGACAGGTTCTCAGCGAAGAGCTGCACCGCCCGCTCGTCGTAATAGGGGGTGTTGCCCGAGATGTGCGGCGAGAGGATCACGTTGGGCAGCTTCCACAGCGGGCTCTCCGCCGGGAGCGGCTCTTCCGGGTAGACGTCCAGGGCTGCCCCGGCGATTTTGCCGTCGCGCGAGCGCCGGGATCAGCGCCTCGTGGTCCACCACCCCGCCGCGCGAGTTGTCGATCAGGAATGCCGTCGGCTTCATTGCGGCGAGCTCCTGCGCGCCGATCAGGCCGCGCGTCTCGGAGGTGAGCGGCACGATCACCACCACGAAATCGCACTCCCTGAGCATGCCGCGCAGCGCCTGCGGCGGGTACAGCCGGCGTACCAGGTCGCCCTGCGGGTCGCCCATCCCCTCGGCGGTGTAGCCCGGGTCCTCGGGGTGCATCACGTCGCGCTTGGTCGCCAGCACCTCAGCCCCGAACGCCTGCAGCAGGCGCGCCACCTGGCGCCCGATGCTGCCGTAGCCCACGATCCCCACCGTGCTGCCGCGCAGCTCCCTGGGGCTGAAGCGCTCCCAGCGGTCGCGCGGCCACTCGCTGCGCTGCTTCAGGTTGAGCAGCTCGGGCAGGTGGTGCCCGCTCGCCAGCAGCATGGTGACGATGAACTCCGCCACCTGCGAGGCCGCCGCCCCGCTCAGCGTGGTGGCGACCAGCCCCGGCTTGTCCATGATCGGCGCATTGATCGCGTGGTCGATCCCTGCCCAGTGGAACTGGATCCATTTCAGGCGCGGCGCCTGCTCGGGAGTTGGCAGCAGCCGGTTGGTGTACAGCACCTCCGCCTGCTTCCAGGCCTCCGCTTCCACCTCCTCCACCCGGCGGGCGACGACGGCGTGCAGCGCCAGCTTGGGCGAGACTTCCTGCAGCGCCGCGACCATCTCATCGGTGAAGGGCAGGGTGATCAAGACGTGAATGGGGTCGTCCATGGGTTGCCTCAGGTGTGCGCAGCAGATGTGGGATAAATGTGGGATAAATGTGGGATAGGCGCTGGAGGTGTGGGTTAGCCCGTCCGTCCAGGCGCAGATATTATACTATTTGGGGAAGCGAGAGTTGGGTGTGAGATAGGGCGGAGTACTGACGCTATCAAGATAAGTATCCAGACTTTGTTCGTAAAATTAGCTGCGTCCGCAACGAATGAATCTTCTCATCCTTACTCTCCTTTGCATCTATCCCCAATATAATTATTCGTTTACTGGAAAATCTCTTAACCAGGCCGCACCAAATAAACCTGGCTCACCAAGTCATTCCGAAACGCTGCGTTCTTTGCAGCGTTGAGGAATCCCCCACCCGTGGCCCTATTCGTTCCGATGCTGGGCGCCTCAGGGCTGCAGTCCGGGGGGATTCCTCGCCGTTTCCCAGTACGAAACGTCTCGGAATGACATTTCGAACCCGGGGTTAGCCCCAAAATACCTCCATTAATCCCCCTCTCCCAATCTTGCTTTTCTCCCCATTATCTGCTATCTTCAAGCCATGCCTGCAAACTGCGCCCACCCGCCCACGACCTCACCCAGGGAACCCATTCGTTCCTCTTCGTTTTTCGCGGGACGAATAGGTTTCGGCGCTGCTGTAATCCGTTGCCCAAATCCGTTGCCTAAATCTGATTATAATTGTCCGGAAAGCCGCTCGCTCGACCCGGACGGCGCAAGACAGCTCCCTTCGCTCAGAGCTGGTAGCAGGTAAACGGATCGCTAAATATGGAGGTGTGTAATGGCGGTGAATATCTTCCTGAAGATCGGCGAAGTCAAAGGCGAGAGCACCGATGTGGGGCACAAGGATGAGATCGAGATTTTGAGCTTCAGCCTGGGCGCGAGCAACCCGCTCGACGCTGGGGGTGGTGAGCGGAGGCGCCGGGGCGGGCAAAGTCGAGATGAGCCCCTTCCACTTCACCGCGCACACCAGCAAAGCCTCGCCGCTCTTGTTGGCGCACTGCCTCAAAGGCGAGCATTTCAAGGAGGCCAGGCTCAGCCTTACGCGCAGCGTCTGCCGGCAAGCGGCAGGACTACCTGGTCTACCGGCTGAGCGAGGTCCTGGTCAGCGCCTACCAGACCGGCGGGCAGGAGGGGGAGGAGCTGTCCCTCGATGAGTTCGACCTGGTCTTTGCCAAGATCGAGGTGGAATTCCAGCCCTTCGATGCGCGCGGCGCCCCGGGCAAGGTGGTCAAAGCCGGCTGGGACCTGAAGCAAAATAAGGCGGTCTAAGGGACCATATCCCAATTTTGGCTCTTTACAAATTTGGGTCACTCAATAATGGTACTTTCAAAATTGATGAACCCAAAATCGGCTCTTTACAATATTGGCGTCGCTCAATTTTGCGCAGCAAAATTGTTAAACCCAATTTTGGCTCTTAACAAAATTGGGTCTTGATTCGCGCTCAAAAACCTGCTACTATATTCCTAGCACGACAATTGAACAGGCCGGAGTGTCCCACCCCAGTATCAGGCCCACCTCTAGCTAGGCTTATCTGCCAGAGAATTGAGAGTGAGGGCCAAGCGCCAGCAGCTACAGGGCAATTAGGGATCACTCCGGCCACCTTTTAAGGCGCATCCTCTCCGGCACCCCCCACCATTTCCCCCAGGTAACCCAGCTCCGCCAGGACCGCCAGCACCTTCTCGCCGGCATTCGGCTTGACGGCGACCGCCGCCGGCCCGAGCGTCTCGCCCAGGAAGCGCGCCGCGCGTGAGCTGCGCAGTGCCTGCAGGATCTCCGGGCTGCTCAGGCGCAGCACCAGCGCCGGCTGCAAGCGCGCCTGGCTGCCCTGCTCCTCCCAGCGCTCCAGCGCGCGGCTGACGTTGGGCGGGATGCTTCCCGCGTTCTTGCGCAAGATCGCCAGGATCTGCCCGGTGCGCAAGCCCTGCCGCCGGGCGCTCGCCAATGCCGACGGCGTCAGCCGGTAAACGTAGTCCTCCGCATGCGCCGTTTCCCATTTACAGCAGCGGGCGAGCTGGTAGCGCACCGCCCTGGGCGCCAGCCGCGGTACGCGCAGGCGCGCATCCGAGAGCACGCTCAGGGGCTGGTCGTCCGCCGGCAATCCCATGGGGACCTCCCCGCGGAGCAGGGCGGCTGACCATCCGCTCAGCCGGAAGGCGCTCACCGCGACGGATGCCTTCCCGTCAGCCGTCGGCTCTCCATTCGCAATAGACTCGCTGAAGGCAATGTCCGTAACCCCCAGCCAGTGCAGCGGACCGGCGATCATGTAGCGCAGCAGCTCACCCTCGACCGCCTCCCAATGCGCGAAGCCGCGCAGGTAACCCTCGCTGCCCTCCCGGCGGATGAACCAGGAATTGTAGTCCCCCGCCGGGCGCTGGAAATCCGGGGCGGTCTCCTTGATCGCCGCAGTAAACGCCGAGAGACTCCACCAGGTCCCGGCGGGCAGGCCCGCCAAGAAGCCCAGGATGCTCTCCCGAGTGCGCCGGGGATCGTTCTGCCACTCCCCATCGAACCTGAGCCCAGGGAGCTGGCGCAGCTCGTTAAATACGATGCTGGGCAGCCAGGCGCGCGCCAGCGTCGCCAGGGCTTCCGCCCGCGGGGCTTCCAGGAAGGCCTTCACCGCCTCGGGCAGCGCTGCACCCTCCGCGGTCAGCAGGCCGGCCTCGGCCAGCAGGGTTTGCAGGACCTGGGGCTCGAGCGGGTAGGCCGGAACTGACCCCTCGCTCTCACCGGGAATATATTGCGCCAGCTCAGCCAATGACATGCCCAGGCGCAGCCCGGCGAGCAGGGTCGTGGCGTGGTCCAGGATCCGCTCGCTGGCAGGTGCGACCACCGCGCGCTCCGCCGGGGTCGCCGGGCGCCCTGGCGGGGGTTGGGTGCCCTCCGGCAGGGGGTACAGCCAGCTCAGCAGATCGTCGGGGATGTAAACGAACTCCTGGGGACCTTCCGGGGTATCGAAGAACGCCAGGGCGAGCAGCCCGCGGTACCACAAGATTTCCGCGGCCAGGTCTGTGTGCAGGTAAGGCTGCTCCCGGTCACGGCGGGCGGCGCCCATGCTGCGCAGGGTCCCATGGCGCCGCTCGAAAAGCGGTCTGGGCAGCCGTCCGCCGCTCTCGATGAGGTCGCCCAGGGCCAGACGGGCCTGCGCAGGCAGCCCGGCGAGCAGGGTGCGCAAGCGCGGTCCGGAAAGCATGGCTTCCACCAGCTCATCCAGCGCGGCGCGCCGCTCCGTCGCCGCCAGCTCGAACCCCCACAAGCTGGCAACGATCCGCAGGTGGGCATAATCACGGTCCTGGAGGCTCTGGCGCAGGTCTGGCATATTTGCAATTCGCCGAAAGAATTTTAATAACCTACAGACATGATACGGCGAATTGCTCAAGTATAATCTTTCCCGACGGCTTTGCCGACGGCTTTGCCGTAGAAATATCCAGCCTATCCCAACGATTCCCAATGAGGCTATAATATGCTGAGCAATTCGCCGAAAGAAATTTTATAATCAGCTATACAGCAATACGGCGAATTGCTCAGGCCGCCCGGTTTGCGAACCTCAAAACCAACCCATATTTTTCAGGAGGCAAATGCATATGACTGAGACATTCAAACTGACTTACGCAACCATGTTCAACCCCCCCGAAGAGCTGCACCAGCGCTACGACGAAGCCCTGGTCGAAGTCAAAAAACACCTCGGGGAAGAGCATGGCATGCTCATTGCCGGAAAAGAGCGTTTTTCTGCTGAGAAATTCGAGGACCGCTCCCCGGCTAATACCGACCTGGTCCTGGGTACATTCCAGAAAGGCACCGCTCAGGACGCGAATGAGGCCATCATGGCCGCGCGCAAGGCGTTCCCCATGTGGAGCCGGATGAAATGGCAGGACCGGGTGGCATTGATGCGCAAGGTGGCAGACGTCATCGACCGGCGCACCTTCGAGATCAGCGCCGCTCTATCCATGGAAGTGGGTAAGAACCGCATGGAAGCCCTGGGCGACGTGGCTGAAACCGCCGACCTGGTGCGCTACTGCTGCGACCAGATGGAAGCGAATGACGGCTACATCGTGCAGATGGGCAAAGACCCCCTGGTCGGCTATAACGCCACGAACTTCTCGGTGCTGCGACCTTACGGTGTCTGGTTGGTGATCAGCCCGTTCAACTTCCCGGCGGCTCTGACCGGCGGACCTGCCGGCGCGGCCCTGGTGACCGGCAATACGATCGTGATGAAGCCAGCTACGGATACCCCCTGGGTGGTGCGCTTATTAGCGGAATGCATGCGCGAAGCAGGGCTGCCGGATGGCGTCTTCAACTACGTGACCGGTCCCGGCAGCACGCTGGGGCAGGCGTTGATCGACAACCCCGAGGTGGATGGGGTCACCTTTACCGGCTCGTTCGACGTCGGCATGAAGATCTACAAAGAGTTCGCCGCGGGTCGCTACGTCCGCCCGATCATCCTGGAGCTGGGCGGCAAGAACCCGGCGATCGTCTCCCGCCACGCCGACCTGGAGCGCGCCGCGATCGGCATTCTCCGCTCGGCATTCGGCCTGCAGGGGCAGAAGTGCTCGGCCTGCTCGCGGGTGTATATCGAAGAGCCGGTCTACGATTCCCTGGTCTCCCGCCTGGTCGACCTGACCAGCAAGCTGACCATCGGCGATCCCACCGATCGCACGGTATATCTGGGGCCGGTGGTGAATAAGAGCTCTTACCGGGATTTCCAAAACTTCACCGAGGAGCTGTCCCAGGCGGGGAAATTCCTGACCGGCGGAAAGGTGCTCACCGAAGGGGAGTTCGGCAAGGGTTATTTCTGTACCCCGACGCTCGTGGCGGACGTTCCATTGAACCACCGCCTGTGGAAATACGAGATGTTCCTGCCGATCACCACAGTAGCCCGGGTCAAGAGTCTCGAAGAAGCCATGGGCTACGCCAACGATGTCAATTACGGTCTGACCGCCGGCATTCTACGGCAGCAAAGACGAAGCCGACTGGTTCTTCGACCAGAGCCAGGCGGGCGTCACGTACGCGAACCGCCCGCAAGGCGCGACGACCGGCGCCTGGCCTGGGTTCCAGCCGTTCGGCGGGTGGAAAGGCTCGGGTTCCACGGGTAAGAACGCCGGCGGGCATTACTACCTGCCGCTCTACATGCACGAGCAGATCCATACCCTGATCGACTGAGCGGCGGGATAGAGGCAGAGGAGTTAAACGCGGAAGTTTGACGCTTAATGTGCCAGTTTTCAGCATCAGCTTCAAGCGTCAAACGCGGAAGTTTGACGCTTGATGCGCCAGTTTTCAGCATCAGCTTCAAGCGTCAAACTTCCTGCTGCGAGCCGCCTGCGCCAGATTGGGGTGTGATCAATTCGAAATATGCCTGGGGATATCCGCAGCGACCTCGCCAGCAGAGCTGACGGATATCCCCTGATGGGTGCATAATGCCCGCGCCGATGAAGAAGTACTTCGGTGAATTCTTTTTGGTGGTCGGCTTGATCCTGCTGAGCGTCTTTTTCGCGACGGATCTCGCAGATATTCCCGCATTCGGTTATTTCTGTTTTGGCTCTCTGCTGCTGATCTGGGGCATCTATCTGATCTGGCGCTCATACGTCCCCCCGCCGCCCAGCCCCAGGTTCCGCCTGCTGCGCGGCAAACCCAAGAAGAAAGAACAAGATAAAGTTGAGAATATTAGATGAACAAGCTGATACCGCTTTCTGAAGCCATCCGCAGCTATGTCAGAGATGGCGACACTGTCTACGCGGCTGGTTTTACCCACCTGATCCCCTATGCGGCAGCCCACGAGATCATCCGCCAGAGGCGCAAAGACCTGGTCCTGGCGCGCGCCACACCCGACCTGATCTACGACCAGATGGTAGCTGCAGGCTGCGCCCGCAAGGTGATCTTCTCCTACATGGGCAACCCCGGGGTGGGCTCATTGAGGATCGTCCGGGCTGAGCTCGAAGCCGGGCGTCTGGAATGGGAGGAGTACTCCCACTTCGGCATGATCTCGCGCCTGCAGGCAGGCGCCACCGGGCTGCCGTTCATGCCGATGAACCCGACCGCGGCGCACGACCTGGAGAATGCCAACCCGGCTTACCGCACGATCCGCGACCCGTACAGCGGCGGAGAGGTGGTCGTGGTGCCGGCGCTCAAGCCGGATGTGGCCATCGTCCACGTGCAGCGGGCGGACGTGCACGGCAACGCCCATATCTGGGGCATCATCGGCGAGCAAAAGGAGGCCGCCTTTGCCGCCGATAGAGTCATCCTCACCGCCGAGGAGATCGTCGACGAGTCGGTCATCCGCTCGGACCCCAACCGCACGCTCATCCCCGGCTTCATCGTCGATGCGGTCTGTCACGTGCCGTATGCTGCGCACCCATCCTACACGCAAGGCTATTACGACCGCGATAACCCCTTCTACCTGGAGTGGGACGGGATCAGCAAGTCGCCTGAAGCCGTCAAGGCCTACCTGGAAGAATGGGTGTATGGAGTCAGGGACCGCGCTCGAGTACTGGCAAAAGCTGGGAGCGGAAGTGCACGCCCGGCTGAAAGTGCCTGAGCGCTACAGCGCGCCGGTCAATTATGGGAATTACTAGAAATCCGAGTGAGATCCATGAGTGAAGCCTACACTTCCCCTGAGCTGATGACGATCAATGCCGCCCGGCTGCTGCGTGACGGCGACGTCGTCTTTGTCGGCGTTGGGCTGCCGAACCTGGCCTGCAACCTGGCCCTGCGCACCCACGCCCCCAACCTGTTGATGATCTACGAAGCCGGGGTGATCGGCGCCCAGCCCTCCCGCCTGCCCCTTTCGATCGGCGACCCGACCCTGGTGAGCGGGGCAACGTCTGTGTGCAGCATGTACGATATCTTCGCCTTCTACCTGCAGCGCGGCAAAGTGGACGTCGGCTTCCTGGGCGGCGCGCAGATCGACCGCTTTGGGAATATCAATGCCACGGTGATCGGCAGCTACTCGAACCCCAAGGTGCGCCTGCCGGGCTCCGGCGGCTCGATGGAGATTGCGGCCTGGGCGAACCGCTGCTACATCATTTCCCCCCACCAGGTGAGGCGCTTCCCCGAGCGGGTAGATTTCCGCACCTCGGCTGGTTTCCTGGAGGGCAAACCGCAGCGGGATGCCGCCCGGCTGCGCGGCTCCGGCCCGCAGGCGGTGGTCACCGACCTGGGCATCCTGGAGCCGGACGCGTCCGGCGAGCTGGTCCTGACCGCCCTGCATCCCGGCAAAACCGCCGAGCAAGCCCGGGAGAACACCGGTTGGGACTTAAAGGTGGGGGAAAATTTGCGCATCACCGATCCCCCGGGCGTGGAGGAGCTGCGCATCTTGCGCGAGGAGCTGGACCCCCAGGGAATCTACCTGACCGGTGGGGGTTAAACCGGGTGAGCTTCCTGCTTGCACTGACGCCCATCCTCCTGATCCTGTTTCTGATGCTCGTACTGCGCTGGGGGACTGCCCGCGTGGGCAGCGCCGGCTACCTGAGCGCCCTGGTCATCTCGATCCTGTTCTTCGGAGCGGGACCGCGCCTGCTGGCATTTGCTCATATGCGCGCCTTGCTGTTGGCATTGGATGTGCTGTTGATCATCTGGGCAGCTTTCCTGCTCTACCAGGTGGCAAACGAGGCGGGTGCGATCCGTGTCATCGGGCAAACGCTGCCGTCCTTGACCCCGGATAAGGGGGTCCAGGCGATCATCATTGCCTGGGTGTTCGCCTCATTCCTGCAGAGCGTCGGGGGGTTCGGTGTCCCGGTCGCGGTGACTGCTCCCATCCTGCTCAGCCTGGGGTTCAGCCCGCTCCTGGCAGTCGCCCTGCCCTCCATCGGCCATCTCTGGACGGTAACCTACGGATCCTTAGGGTCGGCGTTCCAGGCGCTGATTGCCACCACCGGCCTGCCCGCCGGGCAGGTGGCTGGTCCCACCGCCTTCTTTCTGGGCATAACCTGCCTGGTGATCGGTTTCGAAGTCGCTCATCTCGTGGGCGGCAGGGGCGCTATGCGCCGCTTGTTCCTGCCAATCCTGGTCCTGGGTATCGGCATGGGCTTGACCCAGTACCTGGTGGCTGTTTCCCGCCTGTGGAACCTGTCTGCCCTGGTAGCGGGAGTCGTCGGGTTTATCCTGGTCATTCCCCTGGTTTACTGGCAGCGCGATAAACACAGCGCACAAGGCTCCAGCCATTGGGCTCACCGGGCAAGAACGGCGTGCGCTGGTAATTGCATTATCTCCCTATTTGATCCTGGTCGGTATCACCTTGCTTGTGCTGCTGGTTCCTCCGGTATACGCCTGGCTCGGTCAGGTTAAGGTCCAGGTCGAGTTTCCCCAGGTGAGCACATTGTTTAATTACGTCACCCCGGCTGGACCTGGACGGGTGATCCCTGTTTTCCGGCACGCGGGGGTCCTCCTGTTTTACTCCTCCGCGCTGGCTTATTTGATCTATTGGATCGCAGGCTATTACCGCTCCGGAGCTGTACGGCGGGTGCTGTCCGGTACGCTTACCCGGGTGATTGCCCCGAGTATCAGCGTCGCCGCCATGATCACCATGGCAGTGATCATGGAAAATTCCGGGATGACCGAGACGCTGGCGCGCGGGTTGGCTTCTGGCACAGGTCGCTTCTTTCCTTTTGTCGCTCCCTGGATCGGGGCGCTGGGCTCGTTCATTACCGGCAGCAATACGAATTCAAACGTGATGTTCGGAATCTTGCAGATGCGCACGGCGGACATCCTGGGCTACTCGGCTGCTATCATCCTGGGAGCACAGAGCGCCGGCGGGGCGCTGGCATCCGGCATCACTCCAGCCAAGATCGCGGTTGGCACATCGACTGTGGAAATGGCGGGCAGGGAAGCGGATGTTTTGCGGAAGGTGCTGCCTTATACTGCCTTGCTGATCCTCCTGGTCAGCCTGCTGGCGATGGCGGGGGTATGGCTGGCGGGAGCACGTTGAGGCGACGATGAAAGCAATCCGGGCATGGCTGAAAGAGCATTCCTTCTGGGTGTACGTGGCGGCTTTCCTGCTGATCACCCTGCCGGCGATCGGCATGTATGCCGCCGCCCGGCAAGATGCGACCGGCTGGATCTGGATCTTGATTGGGGTGGTGGTTGCCGGGAACCTGGTCGTAATCCTGACGCCTTAGGATAGGCTTATTTACCGTTACCCGCTAACTTGGAATTACCGGGCTATCCTCCTCCGCGTATTCCCCACAATTTCAGCTTGCCGTCCAAACTGCCCGTTGCAATCAGCCTCCCATCCGGGCTGAAGGCAGCGCTGGTCATAGCAGAGCGGCCTCCTTTGAGATTAGCGAGCAGGCGAGCAGTCTGCGCCTCGATCAGATACAGGCTGCCATCCCCACCCGCTGCGGCGAGCAATGCGCCGTCCGGGCTGTAAGCGACCTGCCAGACCAGCAGGTTGGAGGCGCCCTCTTGCAGTGAGAGCTGGCTGAGGCGCTCCCCGCTGTGTGCGTCCCAGATCTCCAGGCTGCCGGCGAGGCTCCCGCCTGCCAGGCGGCTGCCATCCGGGCTGAAGACCACGTCCAATAAAGCCTGCTCTGCCTGGTAGGTACGCAGGAAGCGGCCTGATTGCGTATCCCGCTCGCGCGCCAGGGTACCGTTGACGATCGCCAGCCCGCCGTCCTGCGGGTTGAACTCCACGTCCGGCACCGCGAATGTCCCGCCGATGTATTGGGCGAGCTGCCGCCCGGAGGGGATCTCCCAAATCCTGGCGACCGCGTCGTTGCCTCCAGTGGCGAGCTGTTCCCCATCCGGGCTGAACGCCACCCCGTTCACGCCCTTGCGATGCGCCTCGAACTGAGCGATCACCTGGCCGAATGTCTGGCTGTTCGGGTCCGTATCGATCAGGCGCACCTGCCCATCCCGGCTTCCGGCTGCCAGCAGCTTACCATCCGGGCTGGCAGCCAACCCCGGCGAGGAAGCGCCAACCTCCAGCGAAAAAAGCGGCTCGAGCGACGGGAGGCGCAGCAGGTACACCCTGTTGCCTGCCGCGAGCGCCAGGGTCCCCCCGTCCGGAAGCCAGGCTAAAGCCAGCAGCGACTCCCAGGCTCCAAAATCGCGCGCCGCGAGCGGTGAGAGCGAAGCGGCGTTTTTGACTGACACCACCTCGAGCTGGCTGGTCTCGGGGAGGGCAGCCGGCGAGGGGGCAGGGGATGTGGATGGAGCTGACGGCGAAGGGGCCGCCAGGGTTGGGGAAACCGTTGGTGCAGCTGACGGGATAATCGTAGCGGTCGGCGTAAAGAGAGGGATTTGCTCTGCAGAGGGGATGAGCGTGGAGGGCATCGGCGTGCTCAGCGGCGAAAGGCTCTGCTGCAGCCTGGGTCTACAGGCTTCCAGGAAGAGCAGGAGCAGGCAGCCGGTGAGAGCTGCCGTTCGGTGCAGAGCCGGCTTAGCAGGCATGGGGTCGGGCTGGCGGCGGAGCTAAGGCCTTATCCCCCACAGGTATACCGTCCCATCGTATGAGCCTGAAGCCAGCAGCTGACCATCCGGGGAAAACGCCAGGCTGTTCACACCCGTGGGGTGACCCTCCAGCGAACGCAGCAGCGTCCCGGTTTGGGGGTCCCAAAGCTGCACCTGCTGATCGCGGTAGCTGTGTCCCGAAGCCAGGACGGCGCCATCCGGAGAAAACCCCAGGGCGGAGACTACGTCCTCGCTGGCAATCAGGCGAGTTAGTGTCCCGGCAGCGCTGTCCCACAGGCGGATCGAGCCGTCGTAATGCCCGGAAGCCAGCTGTGGGCTGCTCGGATGGAAAGCCATCACGTTCACCGCATCGGTGAATGCAGTGGAGAAAGTCTTCAGCGGCTTACCGGTCTTATAATCCCTGGTCTGGATCGAGTAGCGATTGGGTGCGACCACGACCGTATTCCCATCCTGTGAGAAGAGCACACCCAGCGCCACTCTTGCCGGGAACTCACGCATGATCTGATACGTCGCCAGGTCCCAGAAAAGCAGGTCATTCAAGCCAAATTCCTGGAGGGTGTAGGCTGCACCCAGGCGGTTATCGTGGGGAGCGAAAGCCAGGCTCGACAGTGGGCGCTCAGCGTAATAAAGCGGGCCGAGGCTCTGCCAGCCGTCAACCCTGTACAAGAAGATCTGGGAGAATACGCTCGTGAAGATGCCAGGCGTGGTGGTTTCCAGGGAATGTGAGTTCGTCCCGACCGCCAGGTAGCTCCCATCGGGTGAGAAAGCGATATCAACGATAGTCCCAAACGGCTCGAGGGTTTTTAGCACCTGGCGGGAGCTTGGGTCGTAAATATCGACCTTTTCCGTACCGGCGACTGCCAGCATCCCGCCGCCTGGAGACCAGGCCAGGTCGACCAGCGAGTCCACCTGCCATTTAGCCAGCGCGGAGACCTCAGCCGCATTGCCGGCAAGGATGACCGGAAGCGTATCTGGCAGCGGCTGACCCTCCGCAACGTACAATGGCGGAGTAGGGGTGGGCGTCTGGGTGGGGGTCGGGGTGAGAGTTGGGGTCGCTGTTGGAACGGGCGTGCGGGTGGCGGTGCTGGTCGGGGAAGGGGTCTCGGTCTCCGTTGGGGTAGGTGTCTGGGTGGTTAAGGGGAGCGAGGCCCGGCAGGCAAGCCCTGAGAGCAGGCTGGCTGCGATCAGCAGGATCGACAGGAACTCTCTCCTAGCAGAGCGGATCATGGCGGGATTAATTGTAGCACCACCAGCCGTTCAAGCCAGCTTGACGACGGTCACACCTTCTCCGCCCTCTTTATCGCTGCCGCCGGCAAAGGAGCGCACGTGCGGGTGGCGCTGGAGCGCCTGGCGGACTACTTCGCGCAGCTTGCCAGTGCCTTTGCCGTGGATAATGCGCACGAACGGGAGACCAGAAACGTAAGCAGCATCCAGGTAACGCTCGAGGGCGTCGGCAGCTTCATCAGCGCGCTGGCCGCGCAGATCGATTTCCATCCCAGGCGAGGCGGGCAAGAGAGTTTCTACCGGGGTGGGACGGGCGCTGCCCGGGCGCGGCTCGGCTATCACGCCAGGGCTGAATAATTCCAGATCGGACTGGCGGGCGCGGATGCGCAGCATCCCCACCTGGATTTCAGCCTCCTCCTCTCCCAGGACGGTGACCACGCCCTGGGCATTGAGCGAGCGCACCCGCACTTTATCGCCCAGGCGGATCGAATGCTGCCGGGGCAGGGGCAGCGTAGGCGTGTTGCGGCTCACCGGCTCGGCAACCGCCTCTTCGAGCTCCTCCACCTTCTCCTCGACAGGCTCCAGGGCATCCAAAGGCTGCCTGGCGTGAGCCAGGAGGCGCCGCACCTCGTTCATCTCGTTTTGGAGCGCCTCCACCTCGACCTGGGATTCGCGGCGCGCGCTTTCCAGGGTCTGGCGGCGCTCGTCCTCGATGGCATCCAGGCGCCGGGCAAGCTCAGCGCGCAGCTGCTCCGCTTCACGGCGTGCTCCTTCGGCAGCGGTCCGTGCCTGCTCGCGCCAGGTCGCGCTGGCGATGGATCTCATCGAGCAGGTCTTCGGCGCGCAAATCCTCGGGCGAGAGCTCGGCGCGGGCGGTGCTGATAATTTCATCCGGCATCCCCAGGCGCTGGGCGATGGCGAGTGCATTGGACCGACCGGGTAAGCCGATCGTCAGGTGAAAGGTGGGGCGTAAAGTCTCGATGTCGAATTCCACGCTGGCATTGACCACACCGGGCTTGGCGTGAGCGTAAGCTTTCAGCTCAGGATGGTGAGTCGTCACCAGGGTGGTGATCCCCCGGCTGAGGATGTGCTCCAGGATGGCGCGCGCCAGGGCGGCTCCTTCCTGCGGGTCGGTGCCTGCGCCCAGCTCGTCCAGCAAGATCAGCGAGTGCGCGTCGGCTTCGCTGAGGATGCGAACTATGTTCTTGATATGCCCGGAAAATGTCGAAAGGGACTGTTCGATGGATTGCTCGTCGCCGATGTCGGCAAAGACCTGTTCGAAGATGCTGATTTCCGCGCCGGATTGGGCCGGGATGTGCAGGCCAGCCTGAGCCATCAAAGCCAGCAGCCCCACCGTTTTTAAAGTGACCGTCTTTCCGCCCGTATTCGGTCCGGTGATCACCAGCACGAAGGTCTGCGAGTCCAATTCAACGTCAATGGACACGACAGTACGCGGATCGAGCAGCGGGTGCCGCGCTTGAACGAGGCGGATCACGCTGCCCGGATGCCGGCTGCCGCTTGCAGGATCCTCACGCTGCGGCGGAAACTCATGCAAAACAGGCTCGCAAGCGCCCAGCTCGTCAGCGTAACGCCCGCGGGCAAAGGCCAGGTCGAGCTCGGCGACGTCGTCCACCATTCCCAGGAGCTGGGTGCCGGCGATCCCGACCTGGTGGGAAAGCTCGGTCAGGATGCGCCGCTCTTCGTCGCGCTCGGCAAGCTGCAGCTCACGGTTGCGGTTGTTCAGCTCCACGACCCCCAACGGCTCGACGAACAGCGTCGCTCCGGATGCCGATTGGTCATGGACGATGGAACGCACTCGCCCTTTGAACTCGGCTCGCAGGGGAAGCACGAAGCGACCGTCCCGCTGGGTCACCAGGGCCTCCTGGAGCAAGGGCGATATCTTGGGATCGGTGACCATATGCTGCAGTTTGGTGAGCAGGCGGTCGCGCGTGACCAAAAGCTCGCGGCGGATGCTGCCCAGCTTATCCGAGGCTGAATCGAGGATCTCCCCCCGCTCGGAGATTGCCCGGGTGATGGCTTCGATCAGCCCGGCTGGCTGCGGCATGCGCCCAGCGATATCTGCCAGAAGTGGGAATTGGGCTTGCAAGCGCTCAAATGTGCGCGCCAGGGTGCGAGCGGCGACCAGGGTGGATTTAACGTCCAGCAGCTCCACGGGGGTGAGCACGCCGCCGTGCTGCGCCAGGTCGACAGGCTGGCGGATGTCGCGCGCCCCGCCGATCGTCAGGTCAGGATGGGTGACCAGCAGCGCGACGGCTTCACTGGTCTCTGCCTGGCGGCGGCGGGCTTCGAACAGGTCGTTGGTCGGGCGCAGCAGGTGCGCTTTTTCTGCAGATGCGGAAAAGGCAGTCAAGCCCGCCAGCTTGTCCAGAATCTTGGGAAATTCCAGCAGAGTTAATGTCTTATCGTCCATGCGTCCTGATCCCGTTCGCAGGGGGAGTTTACCACAGTTCTAACGCCTGCCATACGTCCGGGCGATCGCTTCCCATGTGCTGCCTGGCTAAGGCCGGCTTAAAAAGCTGTAAGCCTCACCCCATTGATTTTTTTGGAAATGTCCTTATACTGTTAAGCAGAGCCTGCTGAACGGGTTGAGCGCAGCGCATAATTGAATCAGCTACAGCTGCCCGGGCCGTTCCACTGGCCGACATAATGTGAGGGGATTTGAAAAAGAAGGTGATAATTTCCATTCAGAGTAAGGGACAAGGGCTGGTTGAGTACGCTATGATTCTCATGCTGGTCGGGATCGCCGTCATTATTATCCTGGCGCTGCTCGGTCCGGCAGTGGGGAACATGTTCAGCAATCTGATACCTCAGATTTAATACCCAATTCGCCAGTAAGATCGTTTGCGGCCTCACCCAAGTCCAAGTGTACTCGGACAAATTTGTCCTCGAGTATGTCTTCGCGCGTGGCACCCCCATTAATATTCCAGGCATCTTGACACGGAATAACACCTCCCTTCGCGTGCATTCGTGGGTTTTGAGTGTATCGCTTCCGCCAGCGGTGGTGGGTCGAAACATAACCACCAGCGGAACGAAAATGTAGTCAAGAGATCAGGAATGGTTATAAACGTTTTGGAAGTATATGCTGACTGATTCGAGACAGAACCGCTTAACCTCGTACTAACAAGGGCAGGAAATTGGGTATGGGCACGAGGGCGCAGGCAGTATTGGTGTAAGTCGAGGCGCCGCCCGTGTTGGCAGCGTGCACGCGGTAACAATAGGTCGTGCCCTGGACTACGTTGGCATCGGTATAGCTCGTCACGCTGTCAAGGACAACCTCCATCGGACTGAAACTGTTACAAGATGCACCCGTACACCGCTCGATCTCAAAGCTGAATTCGTTGTCGGATTGATCGATCCAGGAAAGGTTGACCTGGGAATAATTCGCCTGGGTTGCAGTGAGATTGGAGGGCGCTGCGGGAGGATTCGGAGGAACAAAATCATTGTGCACCACCCACAAGGGACCCGGATCTCCTGGAGGCGAAGGTGGATTATTATCGATAAGCGATCCAGGCCAGTTCGGAGGGGCGATGCTATCATCCGATAGGGTCCTCCCCGAGCCGTCGGACATCTTGTAGTAAGCTTTTAAATCTGCCTCACTTCCAAGTAGGCCGTACATATAAGAGGAAATTTGAGGTGCTGACAACCCTACATCCCAGATGCTAACCTCGTCAATTTGACCCGCGAACAGGTTAGTGTCAACCAGCCCACCAAGGTACAATTTCCCCGGATCCGCCTCATGTGTATCCCCGCTGCTCTTACTTCCCGCCAACACACCATTCTTATAGGCGAATAGCTGCCCGCCCTGGTGCACTAAAGCAATATTCACCCACTCACCCGGGGTGTATGGTATGGCAATGAAGTCCTCATCGATATCGAAATTCCACACCCAAATTCGGTCCTGTCCAACCTCGGGGGGAACTCGGATGAGTAAGCCCGACCGAGATGCCCCACCAGTGAGGCTTAGCAGAGAAAATGCTAGGACAGGAAGCCGGATCGATTTGTGAACAGTTGTTGCCTGCATCAGGTTTTACCCATAAATCCACCGATTTTGTAGATTTCCAATCAGAGCCAATGATCTCTGCCTCTGAATAAAGCTGGACCATATCTGAATTTCCGTCGAACTGCAACGCCCAATTGGTTGTTAGAGAGGCTATAGGATCGGGGGACGGACCCCAAGCCGTAGTTGCCAGGAAGACGATGAATACAAAAATGGAAATAAATGTGTTGTGGGGGAGGCTAATTTGATTTTTCACGAGTAATCCTCCAATTCTGTCTGGAGGATCGATCCGATGCCTAAGGTGAAGAGCGGGTTTGCCGCTATCGGCTCGGATTCAATCTTCCCTTTATTTATCATTATAACGGACATAGGAATAGTAAGTTACTTTTGTTTTCTGGTAACGACAGCCTTCGTCGATACGAAGATAAAAATTGTCCGTCCAAACAAAAGCCCTGCTTCCGTTGGAGCAGGGGCTTTTGTTACTGCGAAGGCCGGTCAACAGACCGGTTTACACTCGCCTATTAATGTAGCATATTTTTTTCGAAATAATACTATCGTTTCTGAAAGTTGTCCGAATTTGGCTCTTTTTCCGGTTTTTAGGTGGCCTACAAGCAATTTTGCCAGATTTGGAGTAGTATTATTAGAAGTCATCTCCATCAGAGATGAGTTCTAATCATCAGTCTAACTTTAGTTTACGCACCAAGACTCACTGCTAACAATCACTGCTCCTACCATTACGGAAAACCTGTGATACGCGCGCTGCTCAAACGCTTCGACCGCCTGCTGTGCAAGCTTTATGGCATCTATATATTTCAGCGACGATCCGGACGGTGTCATCCGCCTGCAGCGGGGGAAAGCCCCCCACCGCTGAGCCTCTCCGGCAAGACCATCCAGCCGGGTGAGCCAGTCCTGATCATCCACTTATGGAATGACCACCTGCCTCCCCTGCCGGCAGGCGGACCCGACCTGGTATGGGCCAAGAAATCTGAGCGCCTGTTCCTCCGATCCTTGCAGGATGTGGCAGTTTATATTAATCAGAACCCGGCGCTGGATGGCGTGCGTGCCATCGGCGGCACGACGATTATCCTGTACAGCGCCCACGGCGACAGCGGTGAGAGGATCATCCACCGGTTGGGCTTTACCGCCCAGCCCCACCGCGGAAAACTGGGGAAGTTCGGAAATTTTATCGATAACCTGTACTCGTGGGTGCTGATCTGGACTTACAACCCGCAGGGTCTCAGCTACCACCAGCTGGAGACATTTCGCCGGACCGACATCTGGATCAGCCGTGAGGACTTCCTGGAAAGATTCGCAGTAAAAATACCAGCGCACCTCCAAGAAATTACCGAGACAACCTGAATCACAGGTTATAATTCAGCCCATGTTCGCTATCTTCCACCCTCCCCGTTAGATCGCCCTAGCTGGCAAGCATAGCCGCGCTCCGCCTCTCTCAGCGAGGTCAGTCCCATCCCGGATTTCATCGCTTTTACTGTTACCTGACTGATTACGAGAGAGAGGTATAGCATGCTGGAACGCGTCCGTTCGATACGCGCCCTGGCCTGGGGCGCAGTTTCACTCGCAACCATTTTTCTATTAATTGAATTCTTCGACGAGCTGCACTACGGCATCGAAGGTGCAGCCCTGCCGGCTATCCGGCTGGACCTAGGGCTGACGTACGCCCAAATCGGCCTGCTGTTGGGTTTGCCTCACCTGATCGGCACACTGGTCGAGCCGGTGCTGATGCTGCTGGGTGATACCCACCTGCGCAAGCAGCTCATTATCGGTGGAGGCCTGGTCATCGTCTTTTCCCTGCTGATGATTGGGAGCGCCCAGGGATTTGGGATGCTGCTCGCTGCCTCAGTCCTGAGCTTCCCGGCCTCCGGCGCCTTTGTCACCCTGGCCCAGGCCACATTGATGGACCTCAACCCGGGCCGCGAGCCGCAGATGATGGCTCGCTGGACCGTAGCCGGTTCGCTGGGGGACCTGATTGGTCCACTGCTGCTGGCAGCCGGATTCTCGCTGGCCTTAGGCTGGCGCTGGGCTTTCTTCGGGCTGGCTTTGCTGGCGGCAGCCCTGGCTGCGGCGGTTTACTTCAAGCCGTTCCCGAGGCGATCCCAGCTGGATTCCAGCTCAGAGAGGGCAGAGGACAAGGTCCAGCTGCGCCAGCTGGTAGATTTTCTACGGGAAGCCCTGCACAACCGCCGGCTGATGCGCTGGATTATCTTGCTCCAGCTCTCCGACCTGCTGCTGGATATCTTCATCGGTTACGCGCCGCTGTACCTGACCGACGTGGTCGGTGCGACGCCTGCCCAGGCCAGCCTGCTGTTCACCTTGATGATGCTGGCAACCCTGGCTTCAGATGTTGTCCTGATCCCGCTCCTGGAAAAAGTCCCCGGGCGGCAGGTCGTGCGCATCTCGGCCTGGATATCAGCCGCGATCTACGTCTCGGCTCTCCTGGTCCCCTATCCGGTGATCAAAATCGTGCTGCTGATAGCGCTGCGTTTCTCTACCATGGGCTGGTACCAGGTGCTGCAAGGCGAGGCCTACGCGGCCGCGCCGGGTCGCTCGGGCACGGTTTCGGCGATCAGCTCGGTTGCCGGCGCCCTGGGAGGGATATTTGCCTGGGCGGTAGGCTATGCCGCCGGGATAGCAGGCTTGCCGGCTGCAATGTGGCTGCTCCTGCTGGGACCGCTGAGCCTGGCGCTGTTCGTCCCCCGCCCGGATAAGACTCCATGACGCTTATCGACCTTAAAATAGGCGCTTTGACACTCGCATCTTACACGAATCTCGGTATGATAATTAGGATAGAGAATTGGTCGTTTTAGGAGGATCCCATGCGCGATGTGACTGAATATATCCTCGAGCTGGTGCGCCTGGCAGCCACCGACCTGCCGCCGGACGTCGAGCGGAGACTGCGCCAGGCGGTCGAGCGCGAAGCGCCGGGCTCGGCTGCCCGTGGGGCGCTGGAAACGATCTTGCTCAACGTCGAGCTGGCGCGGGCGAACCAGACGCCGATCTGCCAGGATACCGGCACCCCGATCTTTTACGTCCGCTACCCTGAAGGCTGGAGCACGCGCCAGCTGCGCCAGCAGATCGAAAATGCGGTAGCCGAAGCCACGCGGCGCTCCTTCCTGCGCCCCAACTCGGTGGACGCCCTGAGCGGGAAGAACAGCGGCAACAACCTCGGCGACGACTACTTCCCCACGATCCATTTCGAGGAGGTCGAGGGCGAAACGCTCACGATTGAGCTGATGCTGAAGGGCGGCGGCTGCGAGAACGTCGGCGCCCAATACTCCCTGCCCAATTCGGCTCTGGAGGCGGGACGCGACCTGGCAGGGGTGCGCAAAGTCGTCCTGGATGCCGTATATAAAGCCCAGGGCAAGGGTTGCGCGCCGGGCATCCTGGGGGTGGCAATCGGCGGCGACCGCGGCTCCGGGTACCTGGCCTCTAAGGAAGTGCTGCTGCGCGATTTGGAGGAATCGAATCCGGACGCGCAGCTGGCTGCCCTGGAGCAGCGCCTGACCGATGAAGCCAACCAGCTGGGCATCGGGCCGATGGGGTTCGGCGGAGAGACCACCGTGCTCGGCACCCGGATCACCGGGATGCACCGCCTGCCAGCCAGCTATTTCGTTTCCGTGTCGTACATGTGCTGGGCTTACCGCCGGCGGCGGATGCAGCTTACCGGCGACGAAGTCATTTACGAGTGAGCAGGATCACACTGGAGGCAAAGCGATGCAAACTTTAAATCTCCCCATCTCCCCCGAGGCTGTGCATACTCTGAAAGTAGGTGATCCCGTTGCCCTGCGCGGGGTCATGCTCACCGGGCGCGATGCTGCCCACAAATGGCTGGTGGACACGTTCATCCGCCAGACCCGCCAGCCTGAGGGCGACGACCTGGAAGTCTACGCGGCGATCAAACCGCTGCTGGAGGGTGGGGTGATCTATCACTGCGGTCCGGTGGTCGCCGGGCTGGATACCGGCGATTACCGTTTCGTCGCCGCCGGGCCGACGACCAGCACCCGCGAAGAGCCTTACCAGGGGGAAGTGATGCGCCATTTCAACCTGCGCGGGGTGATCGGCAAGGGCGGTATGGGCGCCAAAACCCTGGCTGCCTGCCAGGAAGTGCCGGGAGTCTACCTGCACGCCATCGGTGGAGCGGCAACCTTGATCGCCCAGACGGTCACGCGCGTCCTGGGCGTTTACAAGCTCGATTTTGGGGTGCCGGAGGCGATGTGGGTCATCGAAGTGCAGGACTTCCCCGCCGTAGTCACCATGGATTCGCACGGCGGCAGCCTGCATGCAGAGATCGAGCAGAAGTCGAAGCTCGTGCTGGATGAGCTGCTTGCATTGGCCTGAGGTCAATTAACAGAAAAAGATATAAATCAGCCATATTTAATCTTTTCGCCAAAATCATCTTTGTTTCTTGCATGTGATCCCATCTCCCTTCCCGCTATACAGCCGGAAGGGAGAATTAATTCCGAAAACGAGGTTCAGGTGGCGCCTTGGCGCCACCTGAACCTCGTTTTCGGATATTTCCCTCCCGATTTTGGGGAGGGGTAGGGGTGGGGCTTAATCCACAAAGACTAAGACCGAACGTGAGATTCAAAATCTATGATGCCTTTTTCTGGCTCTCTTCCTCGCTGAGCAGGTCGTATTCCGCCTGCAGGTTCCGCTGGCGCACGACCAGGCTGACCAGGTAGATCAGCATCACTCCGAAGATCACCGCGTAGCCGGCGATCATGTAGACATTGGTATTGGCGGGTGCATCCTGTAGCATAAGCATCGTTCTTCTCCTGTTTATTTAATCCGCGCTTAGAGGGTTGCCGAATTTCCTTCAGTCGCCGGCATCTGCTTCCAATTTGAGCTGGTCAACCTGGTCGGAGAGCTTGCTCAACCGGACCCGGTGCCAGAGTATATCGATGAAAATGAAGGTAAATGTCAGCAGGCTGAACATGAATGTCTGCAGCATTTTCGGGGTCATATCGAAAGTTCCCAGGGCTGAAGGATCGCTCACGCCGATGACCACCGGGTGGATGGTGCGGAACCAGCGCGCAGAGAAGAAGGTCAGCGGGACGCTCAAGAAACCGATGATGACGTAGATCGCCCCGAAGCGCGCCCGGCGGTCGGGGTCATCGATCCCGGAGCGCAGCATGAGATACGCAAGGTAGATGAGCTCCATGATCGTGGCGGTAGTCAGCCGCGGATCCCAGGTCCACCAGGTGTTCCAGATCGGCCTGGCCCAGATCGAGCCGGTGACCACATTGATCAGGATGAAGACGATGCCAATCTCTACGGCAGAATATTCCAGCCGGTCCCATTTGTGGTCGGAGGTGCGCAAATAGATGATCCCGGCGATGGCAGCCACGAGGAAGCTGAGCATACCAACCCAACCGGCAGATACGTGGAAGTAAAACACGCGCTGGACGTTTCCCATCACAGCTTCCTTCGGTGCGTATAAAAATACCAGTCCGGTAGCGATGAGCAGCAGCAGGATGGTGACGACATCCAATATTTTCAGCAAGCGAGGTCTGGGTTCCATGGCGAGATAGCTCTCCATTCTCCAATTAAGATTTTGAGCGAGTATACTGACATGTTAATTCCACGCCTCACTCTTCAACGACATAATCAAAAATCATGAACGCCACAGCGGTAAAGATGACATCGTAGACGATCAGCAAGTTGAGCCATGGCTGGATTTCTGCCAGCTCGATCCCTTGCAGGAAGCCTGCGCTGGCTTTTACTGCGGCAATTAAAACAGGGATGATTACGGGGAACAAGAGGATGGGGAGCAGAATATCGCGCGTGCGCGCCTGCACTGCCATGCTGGCGAGCAGCGTCCCGACGGCGATGTAGCCGATCGAGCCCAGCAGGATCACCAGGAGCAAGCCGGGATTGAGCAAGCTGGTGTTATATAAGACGCTGTAAATGGGCAAGATGATCGCGGCGACGACCAGCATAAATACCAGGTTGCTGATGGCTTTGCCAAAAAAGATTGCGCTGCGGTCCACCGGAGCCAGCAGCAGACCATCCAGGCAGCCGCGGTCCTTCTCGATCGCCATCGAGCGGTTCAAGCCCAAAGTCCCGGAAAATACGAAGGTGACCCATAACACGCCGGAGGTGACGGTGGCGCGGGTCTTCGCATCCAGCTCCAGGGCAAAATTAAAGATCAGGATCACCAGCAAGGAGAAAACCAGCATCGACGAGAGCACCTCCCGGCTGCGCAGCTCTGCAGCCAGGTCCTTCCAGACGATCGCCCAGACCGCCCGCCATAAAGAGGCGCGCAGCTTCCTTGGCGCAGCAACGGGGGAGCTCTCCAGGGGCAAGGACTGGTCTTCCATAACTAATTCACCGCCGGCTGGATAGTCTCTCGATAGAATGCGAGCAGGGCGTCGGGCTGGAGGCCCTCACGGCTCACGGACCCGGCAATCGTCCCGCGCGAGAGGATGTCAAACCGCGTGGCAAGGTCGGCAACGCGCAGCAGGTCGTGCGAGGTCATCACGACCGTGCGCCCGCGAGCCGCCACTTCGCGCAGGACCCCATCCAGCATGCTGCTGGCATCCTGGTCCAGCCCGGTATGCGGCTCGTCGAAGAGCATGATCTCCGGGTCGTGCAGGACGGCTCTGCCAATCGCCAGGCGCTGCTGCATGCCGCGCGAAAAAGTGCGCACCAGGTCACGCCGCCTCTGGCTCAACCCGACCAGGCTGAGGACTTCAGCAATACGCTTTTCCAGGCGTTGGGACGCCGTACATCTTCCCAAAGAAAGTCAGGTTCTCCTCAGCAGTCAGGTCGCCGTACAGCAGCGGCAGGTGCGAAACCACACCCAGACGCTGGCGGACATGGGCAGCGTGGTCTGGCAGGCGGTATCCGGCAACCCGCACGCTCCCTGCCCCGGGGCGGGAAAGCGAAGCTAGGATACGCAGGAAGGTCGTCTTCCCGGCGCCGTTCGGTCCCAGGATTGCCACGAACTCACCTTCATCGACCTGGAAATCCAGGCCGCGCAAGACGGTCTTCGCACCAAAGCGTTTGACCAGCTTATGTACTTCGATCACCATAACCGGCTCAGCCCGCCTTCGGGTTCCCCATCATCGCTTTGAGCTTATCCTTCAGCTCAGCGCGGCGCAGACGGTAAGCCTCCTCCGGCAGCTCACCTGCCTGGTACAGGTCATCCAGGGCCAGGATCGCATCCATGATGGTGTCCGGGTTCTCAGTGGAAGTCGCGCTAACGAATCCCTGGTCTTGCTCACCCTCTTCAGCAGGCTTATTGACCCGGCTGCGCGCAAACAGCCAGACCCCTGCCACGATCAAGACGATGCCCATGGCGCCAATTCCTACTAAGAGGTTGGAGGTGGAGCCCGTGCTTACCACTGGACCCGCCGAAGGGCGACCGGAGACGGTCATGCGGAGAGATTCGCCTGCCTTCAGGGCTGGATAATTGTACATGTGGTACGTCGTCCCTTGCAAGTCACGCACACCTGCATCCTGGACGCCCGAACCGTTGACTTTCACTCCCCCTTCCGGCACCAAAACGACGACCGCGTCTGCCGGGACAGCCGCCGGCTGAACCAGATCCAGCTTGCGCTTGTACGGCAGGGTGTAAGTGAATATCATCTGGTAATTGCTCGTCCCAGGATGGACCGGGATGGTATCTCCAAACCCGGCCGCCGTCTTAATATAGCGCTCGCCTAAAGCGCCATCCTGAAACTCGAGGTTGGCTGCGCCCTGAGGCAGCTCAAAGTTGACAGTTGTGCCGCCCGCTTGTGCCGGAACGAGGGTTTTGTCGCTGAGGTTCGAGATGATATAGAGCTGGACCACCCGGATCGTATTCTCGTCAGGGAATTCGAAAAACATGTGCAGGCGGTCGACATTGAGCACAGATTGGTCAGTGGTGGTTTCATAGACCTGGATAGGCAGGCTCAGCTCTTGAGAACCGGATTGCACCACGCCGATCTCGGAGCCGTATGTCGTCCCTTTATAACCCACCGTAGTAAGGAACGAGCGGTTCGAGGGCATTTCAATATTTTCAAAGGTGTACGTGCCATCCGTGGCAATTGTGGTCGTCTGGGTGATGACAGCCTGCATGTTGTCGAAGCCGTGCAAGGTGACTTCCGCTCCAGCCGGGATATCCCCACCGCTGGTATTCGTCACCACTCCGCTGATCTTGCCGGTCGACGCGGCCGCAGCCTGGGTGGCCGGGGCAGTGGCGGCTTCAGCCGTCCCGGCTCCTGCCGTGCCGGTCCCTGGAGTCCCTGAGGGCACAGGAGTCACCTGAGCGACGGCGCCGCCGGCTGCCGGACCAAAAGAGAGGGAGCGCAAATAGTCGCTCAGCTCCCAGACTTGAGCCTCGTCTAGCTTGTCCCCGAAAGCAGGCATATCCGCGCCCTTACCGTTCTGAATGGCAGCCGTAAAGTCTGCCGCGGATTTATTAGCCATCCATTCCTGGTCCGTGAAGTCCGCCGGCGGGTTTGCCATGCCAGCAGCTTTCGGCCCGTCTCCCTTCCCATGCTCGCCATGGCATTCGGCGCAGTTCTGCGCGTACAGCTGCTTACCCTGTGCGACCGAGTCTTTTGAAGCGCTCAAACTTAACGCATAGGCGACCACGTTCCAGCGCTCGGGATTGGAGAGGCTGGCAAACGGCGGCATGAAGCGCTCCAGATTGCCTTGCGAGACCATCTGGTACCATTGGGCGGGAGTTGAATTTCTGGCTACGTCAGCCGAGCCCAGTGCGGGGACCGGGTTGGGCAGCTGGGCTGCCCGCGGACCATCTCCCTGTCCTGTATCTCCGTGACAGGGGGAACACTTTTCGCTGAAAATCGCGGCGCCGGCGGCCGGGTCGGGAGGGACGAAGGGATAAGCCGGCCCGGTAGCTGGAGGAGGCATGGTTTGTTCCAGTGAGACCTGCACAGCATTCGGCGGGGGAGTAATGTCGGACGCCAGAGAGAATGAGCAGGCTGCCAGAGGCAGCATCAGACAGATAAATAGAGGCAGTTTGTACCAGTTGGTCATAGTTGAAAGGAATTGCACAGGGGAGGATGCTTACTAAAATTGTGCAGGGTTTCAGTCCACCTTTATTTCAGCGTTGCGCCGCACTTCGGGCAAAACCGGTCGGATATTTGTACTGGCCCGCCGCACTGCGGACAGAAGCCGGCGGCTCTCTCCTGGCGCTGCCGCCGGCGTTGAGCCAGGATCACTTCCAGATCGTCGTCTGCACCGACCGCAACCATGCCTGCCGCTGCCGCTCCAGCTGGAACGGCGAGCGACGGCTGCCGGGCAAGATCAGCCCGGCGGCGGGCAACTTCGGCTTCGATGCGGGCGTCCAGGTCTGCCTGTCCTGCCACGTCCTGGAGCTCATCCAGCTTGCGCAAGACATCCACACCTTCTTGGACGAGCTGCGCCCGTTGAGCCGGGTAATCTTCCGGAGGAATCTTTCCCAGAGCATAGTCGAAATCGAGCTCACGTAAGGCGTTCAATATGCGGTCGCGCTCGGCCAGCTGCGCCGAAAGGTCGTGCTCCTGCTTTTCCGCCTGCTCGCTCGCGGGCGAGGTTTGTTTTTCGAACAGCGGCCGGCCCACGAACAAGACCACCAGGACCAGCAAGGCGAGGATGATAAGAATTGAGCCGATATCCATCTGGGTCTATTGCGGGCTGAGCAGGGGGTCGATCGTGCTTTGAATGTGAGCGAGAGAATCGAATGGACCGATCTGGACGTACGCCAGCTTGCCTTGCGGACTTATGATATAGGTTTCCGGAACGCCGCGAATCCGGTAAGCCTGCGATATCCGGGTTCCCAGGTCGGCCCCGTTCGGGTAGGTGATTTTGAACTTCTGCAGATATCCCTTCGCTTCGGGTTCCGTATCGACGTAATCCACGCCTAAAAAGACCACATTCCCGTTCGGTTTGTAATATTGCCAGGCTGATTCCAGGTCAGCCGCTTCTTGCTCACAGGGTTTGCACCAGGATGCCCAGAAATTCACCACGACCACTTTACCCTGCAAGTCCTTCATGTTTATGGGTTGCCCATCGAATGTGGTCAGGGTAAACATCGGGGAATTTTGCCCGACGAGCACGGGTCCCTGCTGGGTGCGCAGCAACCCAAGGGCAAGGATGACCAAAAACAGGGTCAGGACTCCCCAGGCAAGCAGGCGTCCCCAGCGGATCCCTCTCTTCGGGGGAGCCGTCTCTACCGTCTGGGCGATTTCATCAGTCATTCTCTTCTCTCTCAGCTATTTTATTTTAGGATTTGCGCAGCTCTTCTTCCAGGCGGGCGACGTATTCGTCCTGGGAAGCCGGCGGGGTTTCAGGGGGCTGCGCGCCGGGCGGGGCAGCGGCGCGCTTCCAGCTGAGCAGCACCCGGTAAAGGATATATGCTCCCAGGAGGATTAACACCGGAGGCAGGATATAAGCCAGCCAGTTCAAGCCCCGCGGCGGAGGGGTGGCTAATACCCGGTCACCATATTGCTGGACGAAATAGTCCTTAATTTGCTGCTCGGTCCATCCCGCGCCCAGCTTCTCGCGGATCAACTCGCGCCACTGCATACAGGCCTGGGTCGGGCAGACGTCCAGGGGGATGTTCTCACATACCGGGCAGTAGAGCTGTCTGGCGATCGCATTAACCTGGTCGTCGCTCGGCTGAGGCGGCTGTGGGGCCTGCCCGAGGGCTGCAACCGGTCTGCCGACCACTACCAGCAGGATGGCTGCCGACCAGGCGACCAGCAGGAGGATTTCGAGGTGACGAGAGATCTTCATCAATTATTACAATCCCGGCTCAGGCTTTGGCTGGAGCTAACTTTGAGGCGGGCACGCGTGCTTTCTCGTACTCCGGGTCTTTATCCGGCCAGGCGGCGATCAGTGTGCCGAAGATAAATATGAAACCGCCCAGCCACAGCCAGTTGACCAGCGGGTTGTGGAATACTTTAAAGGTTGCTCCCTGTGAGGAGATCGACTGCCAGTCTACCAGCAAGACGTACAGATCATCTTCCATCGTGCTGCGTACGCCAGGGATCGTCATCTGCTGCTGCGACTCGTAATAAAAATCCCGGCGGGGATGCAGCTCGCCAACGTACTTCCCATTCTTAAATACACTGACGACCGCCCGGGCGACGTTGCGGTTATCCACCACATCGAACTGCGCCAGGGAATCGTAGCGGATCGTATACTGTCCTAGAGTGAGCTCGCCGCCCTGGGGAATGCTCCCCTGGGTCTGGGTCTGGAACAGCTCGATGCCGATCACTCCGAGCGCCATGCAGACGACGCCCAGGTGGATGATATAGCCTCCATAGCGGCGGCGGTTGCGCTCCACCAGGTGCCCCAGCGCTTTGAAGGCGTTCTCACTGCTGCTGCGCATGCCGCGCCCGGGTGCCGCGCAAGAATTCGTAAGCGACAACGGCGATGACGAAGCCGACCAGATAGAAGCCGACAAAAGCCGCGATATTGCGGATACCGCTCAGGAATGCCCCTATGGGGAAAAATGCGGCGATCAGCAGCGGTTTCCAGGCTGACCGGCCTAGCGACTTGATCGTCGAGTGCTTCCAGGCAGCGAGAGGTGCGATGCCCATTAAAAGCAGCAAGCCCGGCGAACAAAGGTCCGGTGGCGCGCTGGTAGAACGGCGGGCCGACGGTCACCTTTTGCCCGGTGACCAGCTCGGAGATCAGCGGGAAGATGACGCCCCAGAAGCAAACTACCAGGATGCCCATGAAGAGCAGGTTGTTCAGGAGGAAAAGCGCCTCGCGAGAGAGCATGGAGGTCATCTGGGCTTCCGACTTGAGATCATCCCAGCGGCGCAGCAAGAGGCTGAGCGATATGATGAATGTCAGGCCGATGAAGCCAAAGAACAGCGGTCCGATTGCGCTCTGGGCGAAGGCATGCACCGATGAGAGCACACCGGAGCGGGTCAGGAAGGTGCCGAAGATCACCAGGGCGTAGGTCAGGATGATCAGGATCATATTCCAGTGTTTCAGCATCCCGCGTTTTTCCTGGATCATCACCGAATGCAGAAAAGCTGTGCCAGCCAGCCAGGGCATGAAGGCGGCAATCTCCACCGGGTCCCAGCCCCAGTAACCGCCCCAGCCGAGCACGTCGTACGCCCAGCGCATGCCCAGGATCAACCCCAGGGAGAGGAACAGCCAGGCGACCAGCGTCCAGCGGCGGGTCAGGCGGATCCAGCGGTCATCTGTCCGCCCGGTGATCAAGGCCGCCATGGCGAAGGCAAAAGGGATGACGAAGGAAACAAAGCCCAGGTACAGCATCGGGGGGTGGATGATCATGCCGGGATGCCGCAGCAGCGGGTTAAGACCGCGCCCGTCTGGCTGCACCACGAGCGATGCGCCTGCCGGACGGCAGCATTGCCAGGGCGATCCCGCCCGGCGTCTGCCAGATGGCCCGGAACGGGTTCTCGAAGAAGATAATCAGGATCAGGAAGAAAGTCAGTGTGACCAGGGCGACCACGATCACCCACGGCAGGAATTCGCGATCACGATCCCATTTGCGCAAGGTTACCGCCGAGGCGAAAGCAGACATCAGCCAGGCCCAGAAGACCAGCGAGCCCGCCTGACCGCCCCATAAAGCCGTGATGCGCAGATATAACGGCATGCTGCTGCTGGTCACGGATGCGACGAATTCATATTCATATCGCCCGGTAAGCAGCAAAGTGATCAAGCATAGCGCTGAGACGGTGATGAGCGGGAAAGTGAGCAGCATCGCCAGGCGGGCGCTGTCAATCCAGCGCTGCTGGTTCTTGATCGCTCCATAAGCCGCGGCGCCAGCGCCATAGATCGAGACCAGGAAGGCGATGAATAATGCACCAAACCCAAAATTAGCAACCATAAAGTCTCCGCTACCGCTAAAGCTGCCAAGACGAAACGTCCGTTGCCCGGTATCTGAGCAGCAGACGCTTCTGAGAATTAGGTGGAAGGGCCAGAGTTGGATCGACCACGGTTCGACTAGCCAGAATTCTGGTCGACCTGCTGTGGAACGGCCTCTTCATATTTTGTGGGGCACTTGAGCAGAAGCTCGTTGGCGTGGAAGGCTCCATCCGGGCCAATCTGACCGGTGACGATCGCTTGAGCTTCATTGCGCAGCAAGTCGGGCTTGACGCCGTCGTAAACGATCTGCAAGCGCGGCCGGTTGGAATCGATCACCGCCTGGTGCAGGACCTTTGCCAGGCCGCCCTGGGCGTCGATCTCTTTGTTATCACCAGGAATATCCGCAATGAGAAAAGTGAGTTTCAGATTTTGAGAATCGTATTGTATAGAATCGCCGACCACTGCTCCGGATATGCGCAGGTCCCGGCCTTGAACTGTATCCCTTTTTCCATTTAATTCCGATATGGTTAGAAAATACTGCGCACTGGCTTTGGTAGATGTTGCAATCAGGTAACCAATCGCGGCAACAATCAGCAAGCCGCCAATGATAAACTTGATCCGATTTCCCGAGCTGGCTTTTTGTTTCTCCGCTGGTTCCATGCATTTTCCTCCGGGCATTTAAAGTCAATAATGTCAGCCGATGGCTTAACCAATGGCAATTCTGTCACACCAAGATTAATAAAACCTGAGAATGCTGGGAATATCGCATGAGAAAGGCAGTCACTCGACCCCCACCAGCCCGGCGCGAATGGCAAACCGGGTCAGATCGACGCTGGTGTGCATGTTCAATTTTTTCATCATGTGCTCGCGATGGCGAGAGACGGTTTTCGGGCTGATTTCGAGCTTTTTACCGATCTCAGAGGCGGAATAGCCCTCCGCTACCAGCTCGAGGACCTGCACCTCGCGCGCGGTGAGGACTTCCAGACCGACAGCCGCCTCTTTTCCGGAGTACTCCGGGGTGTGCTCCTCGTTGAGCCTGGCAGCCAGGCGCTGGTAGTCCTCCAGCAGCCAGCGCGCCAGGGTGGGCTGCAGATACACCTGTCCCGCCGCCACAGCCCGGATCGCGGCAACCAGCTCATCGGCTCCGGCCTGTTTGGTGATATACCCGGAAGCGCCGGCAGCCAGCATTTCGAAAAAATACTGCTTGCCCTCGTGTACGGTGAGCGCCAGCACCTTGAAGCCGGGCGAGGAGGCATGCAGGCGCCGGGTTGCCTCCAGGCCATCCATCCTGGGCATGGTAATGTCCATCACGATTACGTCTGGCTCGCTGACCTGGGAGAGCTCGAGCGCCTGCAGACCATCGCCTGCTTCGGCGATCACTTCCAGACCGGGCTGGGCCTCCAGATAGGACCTAAGCCCGGCGCGCACCACCTCGTGGTCATCCACCAACATGATCCGGATTCGATCCATTGCCCTTCTCCTTACCGCTAAGGTCAGCCTCACTGGCGATGGGAACTACCAATTTAATCTCAGTTCCAGCGCCGGGCGCAGCCGCGATCGTCAATTCACCACCGACCGATTCGGCTCGCTCGCGCATCGTGGCCAGCCCAACCCCCCGATCCAGGTGGTTCTGCTCCGTGCCATACATACCAATGCCGTGATCCTGGACGCGCAGGACTACCTGGGCGGGTGTAAAGGACAGCTGCAGCTCGGCTCCTTTGACTTGAGCGTGGCGCGCCACATTCGTAAGCGCTTCCTGGGCGACCCGGAACAGGACGGTTTCAGCCAGCGGGTCCAAACGCTGAGGCGTACCGGCTACCTGCATTTTTACCTGCAAGCCCAGGCGTTTCTGGTCCTCTTCCGTGAGAGCGTGCAAGGCGGCTACCAGCCCCAGATCGTCGAGCTGCGCCGGGCGCAGGTCATGCACCATGCGGTATATGCCCTGCGACATCTGCTGGCGCAGCGCCTGCAACCTGGCGACCAGTTCGTTCGTTTTTGGCGAGTTGGGGACGGATTCTTTGAGTGCAGCCAGGTTATATGAAAAGGCTGTCAAAAGCTGGGCGGTGTCGTCGTGCAGCTCGCGGGCGATACGGCTGCGCTCCTCCTCCTGAGCCAGGACAGTCCGCCGCAGCAGCTCCTGGCGCATTGCGGCGCGGGCGCTCATCTCCTGCCGCATCTGCTCCAAAGCCTGCAGGCGGGCAGTTTGGGCGGCTTGCAGCTCTTGCTCGCGCTCGCGTTCCAATATTTGGGTCGCCCGGAGCATGCTGAACGTAATCAGCACGGCCAGCGCCGCCCGCAGGAGCTGCACCGGGAACCCGGTGATACTTGCAAAACTCAAGGCATTGAGGTAATTGGCCGGGAATCCTCCCGCCGGCGCGACGACCGCCTGAGTAAAAGCATAGACGATGAAGCAAATTGCGGCAACCAGCAGGCTGCTCGCCAGCCCTGGGCGTCCCTGAGACCTGGAGCGGCGCGATTGTAGGTACAGGGCTAAAGCCGCCAGCAGAGCCGCCGGGATGGCCAGCGTGTAGCGGACCATGGTCTCAGCGTGCTGGCTCCAGTCGAGCTGGCTCTGGCGCAGCCCCAGGCTCACCAGCAGCATGCAGCCGAGGTAGACCAGGAGCGCTAGCGCAGCCAGGGTTATCGCGCGGGTGGAGAACTGACCCCAGGGGCGCAGAGCCAGGAGGGCGAAGACCAGTAGTGAGGTGAATGAGATGGTCAGGATAGCCAGGCGCAGCCAGGAGAGGGAGGCAGGTGAGATGAACCAGTCTGTTTTCAGCAGCGTCATTTCCAGCCATTCGTGGATGCCGTGCACGAAGCCGAAGACCGCCAGGGGCAGCAGCACTTTGGCTTCCGCCAGGTTGGGCGCCCGGCTCGATTCAATTGCCAGAGCCAGGCCCATGCAAAAAAATGCCAGGCCGTAAATGAAATAAACCCAGAAGATATCTATCCCGAAGACTGAATCAGGCGCCATAGATACTGTACTGAAGTAAACCCAACTAAGATTCTGAAATTAATCGGCAACTCTAAATGGGTTTGCTTGAGTTGTATTTTACTCAGTTATTGGTTTAAGCAAACCGCAATATGTTTCTTAAAATCACGAGTTGTTTATATTTGCGGTTTGCTCAGCCCTGGACGGCTCCGTAGGGGGTGGGGGTCGGAGAGGGCGGGGCAGGCGTCCCCTCGGCGGGAGCGAGAGTGGGCGCCTCGGTCGGCGTTGGGGCGCCGGGGGCAGCCGGGGTGAGGGCCAGGCGAGTGCAGATGCCCTCGCTGTCCTCGACGATCGCCATCAGGGTCGAGTCATCGCTGTATTTCTGGCGCACTTCCTGAAAGACCGGAGCGGCTTCGTCGCAGTAGTTCTCGCTGGGCCGGCTGAGGAAAGCCAGAACCGTGCCGTACTCGACGTAATAATAGGCTACCGCTTTGCTGGTGAGCGGCAAGCCCTGGACATCTGCACCGCCCATCTCGTTTTCAGCAGCGGTGCAGGAGCGCACGGCGCATTTCAACAGCGGCATGGCGCCTTCATAGTTGCGCGCCCGGATGGAGATGATGCCGAGCTGACCGTAAGTTGCGGCATTGGTCGGGTCGAACTCGAGCGCTTTGCTGGCATTGATCGAGGCGGCGAAGAACTCGCCCTGCTGGGTGTATGTCTTGGCGATCTCGATGTAGGGCAGCGGGTTTTTTACCCCCAGGCCCTCGTTGATGCGCGCCGCCTTATCGAAGTACTCCAGCGCCCGGTTCGGATTCTTGATGCCCTCGCGGAAGTTCTGTCCGATCAGGATGTAAAGAAAGGTCAGGTTGGGATTGATATCCGCCGCAGCCTGGTACTCCTGGATCGCAGCGTTATACTGCCCGAGCGTCTCCTGGACGTAGCCCAGGACACGGTGGGCGTCCATCAGTCCCGGGTCCTGTGCGACAGCCTGGGCCGCGTACTGCTGGGCCTGGTTCCACTTCGCCTGGTCGTTGAGGATCTCCGCGTAGTAAGCCAGCGCCAGGGCGTTGTTCGGGTCGAGCTGGAAGGCGCGCGAGGCGTCCCGCTCGGCTTCCAGCAGCATGGTCTGGCGCTCCTCGCTGCTGACCAGGGGGTTGAAGGCGTACCAGTCCTTGGCGAAAGCGCGTATGGCGTAATTGGTGCTGACGTCCGGGTTGGCGTTGACGGCGTTATCTGCCGATTGCAGCGCTTCCTGCAGGCGCGTCAGGCGCTGGCTGTCGTTTTGCAGCATGGTCGAGGAGTACGCCTGGATGCGCGCCAGCTCGGCCCAGGTCTTGGCGTCCGTGGGGTCCTCCGCCAGGGAGGCTTTGTAGGCGTCGATGGCGTCGTTCACCGGAGGGACGTTCGTCCCGGGCTTGGTGTTGCTGGGATCGTCGATCTTCCCGGCGTCGAAGTAAGCCTGCGCCTCGAGGATAAACGACTGAGGGACGCGGGTGGGAGTGGGGGTGGGCAAGAAGAGCGGGCGCACCTCGTCGCGCTGCCATGCCAGCAGAAACCAGACGCCGACCAGGATCAGGCCGACCAGCAGCAGGATGCGGTAATAGCCAAAGCTCGAGCCGTTCTGGCGAAAAGTGGGGCGTTTGCCATTGAGGCGGCGTTCCATGGTCAGGGGGTGGCGGTCGCCTCAGGGGTGGTCTCGGGGGTCTCGGTGCCGCCCCCCAGGCAGATCTGCAGGATGGCATTGGCGTTGTACACGGCGATATCCGAATCAGGCACGCCCGAGATCAGGGCCTGGGCGACCGGGATGGCTTCCGGGCAGCGGTCGGACTTAGCCAGGGCGAAGCCGTAATACAAATAGTACTCCTCGATCCGCCCGTAATCCAGCGGCAAGCCTTCGACTGCCTGTCCGTCGGCGGTCGTGCCGCCGCGCACCGCCAGGGCCAGCTCGGGGATAGCTTTGGCGTAATCCTCGGTCTTATAGTACATGATGCCCAGGTTGCCGTGCAGCCGCGGGTCGTTGGGGATGACTTTTACCGCTTCCTCGGCATACTGGGCAGCCTGACCGTAACGCCCATCGGCGAAGTAGGCGCGCGAGATCTCGGTCAGCGCCACGGGGTCGGTGGGGTTGAGGGCATACGCAGCCAGCAGGGATTCCTCGGCTTTCTGGTAATCCTCCATCGCCTTGTAGGTGACCCCCAGGTAAAGATGGATGTCGGCGATGTTCTTGTTGATCGCCAGGGCAGCCTGGAACTCCTGGATGGCTTCTTCCGGGTTGCTGGTGTTGTACAGGACGATGCCGCGCACCCGGTGCGTCTCCAGCAGGGAGGGGTCCAGGTCGCGGGCGATGCGCGATTCCTCGATCGCCTTGTCCTGCAGGTCGGGATCTTTTTCATTGATCAGGATCTCGGCGTAATAAGCGTGCGCCAGGGCATTGTTGGGGTCCAGGTCCAGCGCCTTCTTGATCTCGATCTCGGCCTCGCCGGACTTGCCCAGGAAGCTCAGCGCCCAGGCCTGCACGGCGTGCGCCAGCGGGTTGCTGGGGTTCTTGAGCAGGGCGTTCTGGGCATTGAGCACGGCGTCTTCGTAATCGCCGGCGAAGACCTGCATGCGCGCCAGGGTCGACGTAGGTCGCCGGGTTGGTCGGATCGGTGTCGACGGCTTTCTTATAGGCCTCGATTGCCTGCGCCAGCTTGCCTTCTTTGTACGAACTGCCTGCGCCTGGTTGACGAAGGACTCCGGGCTGGTCGTGGGGGTGGTGGTGGGCACGAAAAAGGGCGGCGTGGCGGGCACCACCACCTGGTTGACGTAGAGCAGGACGCCGATTAACGCCACCAGCAAGACGACCCTCCATAAATTGGGACGCCGGGTGCGGCGAGTCATGGTCCATTTGCTGCCACGCAGGTACATATACAGTCATGTTACCATCTTAAAGAAGCGAGTCAAGATTGGATTAGAAGCTTCACAGCAAGTGTTAACAAAGCTGCCAGTTCCGGTTAAGCTGCTAAGTAGTGATGATATTGCTTGACGGTGAACTACACCGTCGCCTATAGAACAGGCCTTCGCAATGACATGAGGCGACCTAATAAAGCCGCTGCCAGGCGGCTCAGCCTTGCCATCCCGCCCGCCTGGGGCTAGAATGAGCGTAAGATGACCCCGCTCCTGCGCTTCGAAGTGTTCACCCTGTTCCCGCAGGTCTTCAGCCCCTACCTGGAGACGAGCATCCTGCAGCGCGCCCGCCAGGGAGGGCTGGTGGAGGTGGAGCTGCACAACATCCGGGATTGGGCGCGCGACCGGCACCACGTCACCGACGACGAGCCGTACGGCGGGGGCGGCGGGATGGTGATGAAGCCCGAGCCGATCTTCGCCGCGGTGGAGGCGGTGCTGGGCGTTCCGCCGGCCTGCCCGCTGGTGCTGCTCACCCCGCAGGGACGGCTGCTCACCCAGGATGTGGCGCGCGAGCTGGCAGCCCCGGCGCTGGAAGCGCTCGAGAGCGGGGGAGAGGCGCGCCTGGGGCTGCTGTGCGGGCGCTACGAGGGGGTGGACGAGCGCGTGCGCCAGGACCTGGTGACCGACGAGATCTCGATCGGCGACTACGTGATCAGCGGCGGGGAGCTGGCGGCGCTGGTGGTGATCGATGCGGTGACGCGCCTGCTGCCCGGCGTGCTGGGCGACCCGGACGGCGCCGAGGACGATTCGCACGCCAGCGGGCTGCTGGAGTACCCGCATTACACCCGCCCGGCGGAGTTCCGCGGGGAGGGCGTGCCGGATGTCCTGCTCTCGGGCGATCACGCCCGCATTGCGCGCTGGCGGCGGGAGCAGGCGCTGCTGCGCACCTGGCAGCGCCGCCCCGACCTGCTGGCGAAGGCGCCGCTCAGCGAGCAGGACCGCGAGTATTTACGGAGGCTGGAGGAGGAAGGTGAATAGGAAGGCTACGCTTTCCGATATTCGTTCCAAAAAAAACGAAGAGGAACGAATCATATTCTTGATTTACGAATTCAGATTTGCGATAGAAGTATCAAAGTCATCATGAAGATAACAGATAATAGAGAGAAAGGCAATCTTTCGCGGGGGATTAACGGGGTGATTTAGGGGCTAACCCTGGGATTAGGCCCCGAAGATTATTGGCTTGCATGAGGATCAAACGGGTGAGGCGGAAACGACTGATCCTACGAGCTACGAATTTCAGGTAGTGTGAGTAAATGAAAAGCCAGAGTCTCTATATCTCTGGCTTTATTCGGCGCACCAGCCTTTCTTCCGATTTTGGATTTTTCCAGCTCGGTCATAATTGTATCCAGGTGTTTAGAAATGATTTTATAACTCCGCAAGTATTCGTGCGGAGGTGTCTCACCGGAGAGTAACTCATCCATACCAATTTCCTTGTACAGATCACTGACCAATCCATAGCTCCAATCTTCAGAAATGTCCAGCTCGTCGGCTATCTCACGCCGCTCCATGCTGAAAAAGAAGGCTAATCGGGCAGCCACTCCCATGTGAGGAGAAAGATAAGCGGTAGAATTTTTTCCATTCAAAACAACGTAATTATTTGGAAAGAAATACTTGGATCCTGAGAACATTTTTTCAATCCCATCAGTCATCACCCACTTACCCTCAGCTGCCAGGGCGACTGCCCAAGCCAATGAGTAGCAGATTTCGTCCTTTAACAGATAGCCTTTTAGATTGCTCGGAATAGCTCGTTTCAATATTCGTTCGTCTGGATTTGTGCCCAAAAAGATCACAGCCAGTCCTTTCCGATGATCTTCTGAGGTCTTAACGACCCTCTGCAGCCAGAAATCGTCTCCCGGCATCTCAGTATCGAGCAATACTAAATCGATGTGAAGCTTTGGGTCTTCCAAGAGCAGAGCCAGGCTCTCTGGTGTACCGGTATCAGCAGCTACATGCGTCCGCCAGTTCGTGGGCTAAGAGAAGCGCCATCCAATTACGAGCGAAGGGGTCGTCTTCGACTATCAATACATAGATATCATTGGCCATCGAATAGGCCTCCAGTATGGAACAGACGTGATTGTATCTATCTTTGAAATATCACAACATTTGATGTGATTATAGCCAAGATCGTACAAACCCGTGGGGATTGGGGAAATCTGAAGAAATAGACTACTTTCCACAGATTATCTGGGGTCACGAAAATAGAAAATGGTTATTCTATTGTCAAATAACCATTACTTTCTGGGAGGGAGGTCAGAATGTTCCAATTCAACTCACATTCTGCTCAACGAGCAGCACAGAGAAACCTGAAAATAATTGAAATCGAATATGTCATTACTAACGGTCAATGCTTCAATAAGGCGGGAGCGGTTATTTACTTCTTGCGAAAACGTGACATTCCAGAAACAGACCAGGCGGAAAATTCATTGGCACGCTTGGCTGGGACCGCTGTAATTCTCTCGAAAGATGAGAAAACTCTCTTGACTGTTTGGCGCAACCGGCGTAATGGACTTAAACGCATTCGGTGTAAAGCCGAATCTGGGCGTTTACCCAAAACCTGTACTGAAGAATTACTACACTAAACGCAGAATTGAAGTGGCGTGATATACGATTCACGAAATAATGATCGACCTGCCATGATCCAGTTGGTAGATGCGGGTTGAGCGGTTTATCTACACCATTATCCTATACAATATAAAGCGAAACCCAACGTTCAATGTGCTGTCCGGTTTCGGGGCAAATCTTGGACAGGTCAAATTGCCTACCAATATGCCCTCAACCTAACCTACACGGTAGCTGGTTCCGTCAATGTGGCAGTATCTCGTCCCGCCCACCAGCGGGTAATGCAAGCCATTAGGCTGCCTTTGGATCAGAATTTCCGGATGGAGGAGAAATGACATCACCAGAGAAGCAATTGATCAAGCTTACCTCCCTAGCCAGCTCGAACTTCTTTATGCCGATGCAGACTTCGTCACTTTCCGAGGTCGCCGGGCAGTGAGGCTCGTTGAGTTCGATCAAAACTCTGACGACGTCCATTCTATGGCCATTGTTCGTACCTCCAATTTCAGAGATGGTGTGATCGAGACCGCTATAGCTGGCCTTCCCCGCACCGGTGCCTCAGAATTTGCCCGGGGTTTCGTCGGAATTGCCTTTCGCTGTCCAACCAGCCGCTGCAAGCTTTGAGGCGTTCTACCTTCGACCGACGAACGGCCGCTCAGATGACCAACTCCGTCGCAACCATTCCACCCAATATATCTCACACCCCGACTATCCCTGGTTCCGCCTAACGGGAAGAAAGCCCTGGCGTTTATGAATCTGATACAGACCTGCTTCCTGCCGTCTGGATCTCCATCAAGATTGTCGTCAACGGCGAACGGGCAGCGCTTTATGTCAACAAATCCGAACAGCCTTGTCTAATTGTGAATGACCTAAAATTGGGTTACACCCATGGCGAGATCGCCCTGTGGATAGGTGGCGGGACCGAGGCTTACTTCAGTACACGTCTCATTATTCAGGGGGCAACCTGACATCCGCTGTAGTCGGTGGATGGGTAGAGCGGTAAATCACGACCATTAACTTATACGATATATAGCGAAACCCCACACTCAGTGTGTTGCCGGTTGGGCGGCAGGTGTTGGACAGGTCAAATTTGCCTGTGCATATGATCTGCAACCCACCCTGCGCGTCGGCTGCAAACCGTCATGGTCCGGCAGGTTACGCTGTTCTAGTCGGGGAATCCGAAGCTAATGGGGAGCCGTTGATCCGGCCATTAGGAGAGAATCACAGCATGGTATCCTCGAATTTTTACATTAATGTCCGCAGATATGGAATTATTGCAGTAAAATCTATGGTTGGCTCACTTAAGGCATGGAGTGTCACCCCGATACACTTTCGCTGATTACGGCAATCGAACAGGCTGAGCGAATACCTGACCGTGCGAATACTTTTGGTAATGAGTGCTTGAGAATGCGCGTATTTGTACCAACAGCCGCCCACCAGTTCAGCCCAACAATCCGCTGCTCAACCTGAAAAGCCGGAATAACGCCTCGTTCCGCAAGTTGCCGGCAGACTAGCGGATCCGGGAGTATCCAGCCATGCTCCGCTGGACACTGCCAGGGAAACGGATCCCCTTCAGCCGGCGGTCAGCGAGCCGGGCGATCCTCTCGAACGCGAGGCCGACCAGCGGGCCAGCCAGGTCGTCCAGCAAGGGCAGCCTCTTGGATCCGCCATGAACGAAAATCGCCCGAATGCCGAAGGGCGGTGGCTAGCCTTGCCAAGCCAGTCCTCCGCGGCTGGAAACGAGCTGGCAGCGGCAGACCGGCGCTTTTTCGAAACGCGCTTCAATTACAGCTTCGCCAACGTGCGCGTGCACGCGGATGGCGAAGCCGGCGCAGCGGCGCGCGACCTGCATGCACGGGCATATACCCTCGGCAGCCACATCTATTTTGCTCCAGGGCAGTACCAGCCCGGGACAGCTGCGGGGGATCGCCTGCTGGCTCACGAGCTCGCCCACGTGGTGCAGCAAAACGGGATGCGCTTCCCAGGCGCCGGCTTGATCCAGCGTTCGCCGGATGACGAGAAAACTGGCGAGACGACCCAGCCGGCAAAGCAGAAGACGCTGAAGGAAGAGGGCGTCAGCGCCAACGATCCGGTTGCCGGGAAGACCGCCGGAATTATTGACGCCGTCTTGCAAAGGAACAAAAAACTGGCGCCTTATATCGGCGACCGGCTTAATAAAGGCTTTAAGATCGACGAAAAAGGGAAATTCATCAAAGAGCTGAGCGATGGTAATTTTGAAAATTCCTTCCGGAAAGCGAACGGTCTAAATTCAGGTGACCCAGTGCCTAAGGATACTGTGGGTTTTTATGATTCCAAGAAAACAGAAATCCATCTGCGCCCAAGTGCAGAATTTGGGACCGCCTTCCACGAGGCGATCCACAAGCTGGCCTCACCGAATTTGTATACCACTTTCCTGCAAATAGCCGTCAAAATTTCAAGTGACTTCGTCGAGGTGTTGAAGGAAGGCGTGACGGCGCTTTTCGCTGATTCGATTTTAAATGATGAAGGATTGCCGAATTTAATTGACGCTTATCGCAATTTGAAAAGGAAAGCTGAGAAAATCGTTGCAGGTCTGGGAGCGGATGGATTTGACCTGCTTGCCGAATTTAATTTTAAAGGCACCAACATCGGAAAAATTGGGGAAAAATTGGGCGTTTCTTCCCAAGATTTTCCGAAGGTGGGCATTAAAGGGGTTCTGGAAAAGGTCAAGAAATTGATTTAAGCTGGTTTTTTCAAGTCTCACTCCCGCCTGAGTTTTTCCATGCCCAGCGCGGTGAACCCGCCCAGCCCCCAGATTGCATTGAGTGTGTCCTGATCCCGGGAATCGAGGGTGTAATCCAGGAAGGCCAGCTGGCGCACGTCGGGATACCAGCCGACTGCCAGGCCGTCCGCCATCTCCAGCCCGATGCCGCTGAAATGGACCGCATCGCCCTTGTGCCAATCGACCGCATACAGGCTGCCGGTCTTCCGGATGCGCAAATTCCACTCCCCGTGCAGAGAGCCGTCCGGTAGGCGCTGCTGCAGCGCATGATCGCCGGTGAAATCCCCGCTGAAGGGAGAGATGAATTCGCCGCTGCCGGTCGCACCGCCCAGCTCGGGCGTGCTCCATTGGATCGAAACCCGGGAGCCAGGCTGGAGGTGAAAGAGGGCGATCCCCAGCCCCGCCCGCTGCTCACCGCAGCTCACGAAGAGATGAGAGCTGGCGCGGAGACCAATGCCGACGTAACGACCGGCGGTGATGTCCCAATCCAGGTCGAAGACGTGGCGATTGCGCCGGATCTCGATCGTGCCGGTGTAGGCGGGTTTGCCGTCCGGCAAGACTGCTTCCCGGACGTCCCACGTACCCACAAAGTCGCTGGCGGATGCATCCATGCGATATTTAATATCGGAAAAAAGTGAATTGCGGGCGGATGCCCGCAATTCACCCAATTTTCCAAATTTTCCTCGTTACTTCCCCAGCTTCTCCTTGAAGGCCTGGGTGAGGGCCGGCACGAGCTGGTACAGGTCGCCGACCGCGCCGAAGCGGGCCAGCTTGAAGATCGGCGCTTCCGCGTCCCTGTTGATCGCCACGATCACCTTGCTGGTGCGCATGCCCGCCAGGTGCTGGATGGCGCCGGAGATGCCCACGGCAATGTACAGGTTCGGGCTGACCACTTTGCCGGTCTGCCCGACCTGGTGCTCGTAGGGGATGTAGCCGGCGTCCACGGCTGCCCGGCTGGCGCCGACCGCCGCGTCGAGCACGGAGGCCAGCTCGCCGATCAGCTTGAAGCCCTGCTGGGCGCGCCAGATCTCAGCCTGCTTCTCGTCCATCCCGGCAGGCGGAGTGAGCGAGGGGTTGTTCGACAGGCCGCGCCCCCCCGAGACGATCACGGTGGCGTCCGTCAGGCTGACCCCGCCCTCCGCCTGGACGTAGCCTTCCACGCTGGTCAGCGCAACCAGACCGCTGGTATCCACCCGGATGGGCGCCCCGCTGCGACCCGCCTCGGGATCCGGGGCGGCGAAGGAGCGGCCGCGGAGGGTGATGAGCTGCGGGCGGCTCGAGCAGCGCGCCCGCGCCAGCAGCTTGCCGGCGTACACCGGGCGGGTGACGACCACTGCCCCGCCTTCAACGTCCAGGGCGGAGGCGTCCGGCATGACCCCGCTGTCCAGGTCGATAGCCGCCATGCCAGCCAGCTCGCGGCTGCGCGCCGTAGCCGGGAAGAGGATCACCTCCGGGCGGGCTTCCTTCGCCAGGCGCCCCAGCAGCTGGGCGTACGGCTCGGGGCGGAAATCGTACAGGAGCGGGTCATCGCCAAGCAGCACCTGGTCCGCACCGTAGGTAAAGGCCTGCGCGGCGAGGGCGGAAACGTCCTGCCCGAAGACCAGCGCGGTCACTCCGCCGCCTAAGGCAGCCGCCAGCTGCTTGGCTGCGCCGAATGTCTCCCAGGAAGCCAGGGCTGGCGTCCCCTGGAAATGATCGATATACACCCAAACTTTGTCAGCCATCACAGCACCCCCTCAGCCAGGATCTTCTCGACCAGCTTTGCGGCAGTATCCCCCGGGCTGTCCCCGCGGATGATCTCGGTAACCACCTCGCGTGCCGGCGGGTTGGTCACCTGCGGCCAGGAGATGACCGGCTGGGGAGCCGGCATGCCCAGGTCAGCCAGGGTCCAGGTAGGGATGATGGCGCGCGACGCCTTGCGGATGCCCATGAAGGACGGGTAGCGCGGCTCGCCGATGTCCTTGATCACGCTGACCACTGCCGGAAGCCGGGCGCTGACGATCTGGCGCCCTTCTTCGAGGGACTTCTCCACGGTGAGCGCACCCCCACTGACCTTGACGCTAGAGACCAGGGTCAGGGCAGGCCAGCCCAGCAAGCGTGCGGTCTGCAGGTGGGTCATGCCGATGTCGCCGTCGATTGCCTGGCGCCCGCAGAAGACCAGGTCCACCCCGCCGAGCTTTTTGATCGCGGCAGACAGCACGTACGCCACTGCCTGGCTGTCGGCGGCGCCCAGCGCCGGGTCGGAGATCAGCACAGCTTCATCCGCGCCCATTGCCAGGGCGTGCTTGAGCGCTTCCACCGCGCTCTCGCCGCCCACGCTCAAGGCAATCACTTCCCCGCCCTGCGCCTCTTTTTGGACGAGAGCCGCTTCGACGGCGTACTCATCCCACGGATTGATCACCAGCGGCGCGTCGCCCCAGCTCACCCGCCCGTTCTCTACCACCACCCGGGCAGCGCTATCGGGAACTTGTTTGACGCATACAACGATTTTCAATTTACCCTCCTTTTATGGGAAGCTTGAAATGGATCAGACTTGCGATTTAAACATGGAACGGCCATTTCGAACAGAACGGTCCGGCTATGCCATTTACTTCATGCCATCTCATTCTAATGAAAGGACCTAATTCGCTGCACGCCCTCAATCCTGCCAGGCTCCAGGGTCGTAGGCAGGCAGCTCGCAGCGCAGCGGCGCATCCTCGCGGTAGCCCAGGGCATAACCCGCCTGCATGAGCTGGTGGATCTCGTCGGTGCCTTCATAGACCATGGCGCCGCGGGCGTTGCGCAGGTAGCGCTCCACGTCGAACTCGTCGCTGTAGCCGTAAGCGCCGTGGATCTGCAAGGCTTCTGAGGCTGCCTGGAAGGAAGCATCCGTGGCGAACCACTTGGCGAGCGAGGTCTCGCGCGTGTTGCGCAAGCCCTGGTTCTTCATCCAGCCGGCGCGCAGGTAAAATAGACGCGCTGCGTCATAAGATTGTACCATATACGCGATCTTTTGCTGTACAAGCTGGAAGCGGGCGATCTCGCGCCCGAAGGCGCGCCGCTCCTTGGAGTACGCCACGCTCGCCTCCAGGCAGGCGCGGATCAAGCCGGTGGCTCCGGAGGCGACGGTGTAGCGCCCGTTATCCAGGCAGGACATGGAGATCTTAAAGCCTTCCCCTTCCAGACCGATGCGGTTCGAGACGGGCACGCGCACCTCCTGGCAGGCGATCCAGCCGGTTGAGCCGGCGCGCACGCCCAGCTTGCCGTGGATGTCGCCGCAAGTCACCCCCGGGCGATCCAGCTCGACCAGGAAAGCAGTCAGGCCATCATGAGGGTCTGGGGCATTCGAGGTCGGTGCGGGCGAACCACAGCACATGCTGCGCCACGGTAGCCAGGGAGATCCACATCTTCTCGCCCGAGATTACGTACTCGTCGCCTTCCCTCCGAGCAGTGCTTTGCAGTCCAGCGACGTCGGAGCCCGCGCCAGACTCGGTCAGCCCGAAAGCTGCCAGCTTTTCGCCGCGCGCCTGCGGCACCAGGAAGCGCTGCTTCTGCTCTTCGTCAGCCCACTGGAACAGCGCCATGCTGTTCAAGCCGACGTGCACCGACATCGCCACGCGCAGCGCGGTATCCACTGCCTCCAGCTCTTCGCAGACCAGACCCAGCGAGATGTAGTCCATGCCCTGCCCGCCGTAGCGCACCGGCAGGCAAATGCCCAGGATGCCCAGCTCAGCCATGCGCTTGAGGACGTAGGGAGCCATCTGCCCCTGGCGGTCGAATTCCTTGATCTGCGGGGCGACCTCGCGGTGGACGAACTCGCGCACCATTTCCTGCACCATCTGGTGCTCTTGATTCAGTGTGAAATCCATATGAGCTCCTATTTGATTTGGGGTACTTTACCCCATTATAGCCGAGTCTGCCTGCGTTGAATGCAGCGACAGCAGGACGAAAATTCGGTAATTCCGGCGGATATCCCGGCAGGGATCGCGTGCGAATGAATAAGGTTCGGATATAATTCCTGCCATGCGGCGGGCTGTGGCTATCTTGATCGTATTCGTACTGCTGGGCGGGCTGGCAGCCTTGCTGGGCATGGGAGCCCGCCCGCACAACGCCAGCCAGTCATTCCGGCAAGCGCAAAGTGCGCTGAGCAGCGGAGATTACCGCATGGCGTCGGTCTACCTCGCCCAGGCGGCAAAACTATTCCCGCAGCGACCGGAGCTGTGGAAGCAGGCCGGGCAGTACGCCTTGCAGGGGGGCGACCCTCAGGCGGCGATCCTTTACTATAAACACGCCGCGCCTAAAGGGATGCTCGCCGCCGACCTGGACCGGCTGGGTCAGGCTTACGAGCAAAGCGGCGACCTGGAGCATGCCGTTCGCTCCTGGGAGGCGGCTGTCGCCCAGTCGCCGAACAGCGAGACCTTCCGCCGCCTGCTGAATGCCCACCTGGCTCTGGATGACTGCAAAGCCGCGATCCACGACCTGCAAGCTCTGGTGAAGCTGGAACCGGGCGATGCCGAGCTGTATTACCAGCTCGGGCTGCTCACCGCCACCCAAGACCCAGAAGCTGCCCTGGCGAATCTGGATCGGGCGGCCGAGCTGGATGAGAGCCTGGCAGCCAGAAGCCGCTCTCTTCAGCGGGCGATCACTGCGGGGCGCAGCAGCGACGAGCCGGCCTACAGCCTGCTGGCTGCCGGGCGGGGGCTGGCGGACCTGGGAGAATGGCGCTACGCCAGCGAGGCTTTCCACCAGGCAACCCTTTTGCGCCCAGATTACGCCGAAGCCTGGGCATACCTGGGCGAGGCTCTCCAGCATAATGCTGCCCCATGGGGAGAGGGCAATACTCCCACGCCTGCCGCGGAGATCGGGTTGAACGAGCTGCAGAAGGCGTTGAAGCTGGATCCACGATCGATTGCCGCCCACCTCTTCATGGCGCTCTACTGGCAGCGCCAGGCGCGGTTCGACCTGGCTCTCGAAGTGCTCAAGGGTGCAATCCAGCTCGAGCCGAATAATCCGGTGCTGCAGTCTGAGCTGGGCAACACCCTGGCTATGGAAGGCGACCTGGAGAATGCGCGGGGGGCTTACCAGAAGGCGATCGATCTGGCAGCGCAGGACGCCCGGTACTACAACCTGCTCACCGGCTTCTCGCTGAAATACAACTATCAGATCCAGGAGCTGGCTCTCCCAGCGGCGCGGCGGGCGATCATCCTGGCGCCAAAGGACCCGGCGACGCTGGACTGGATGGCGCAGGTGCTGATCCGCCTGAACGACCTGGCCAGCGCTGAGCGCTACCTGCTCCAGGCGCTCGAGGCTGACCCCGGCTTCGTGCCGGCGCACCTGCACCTGGGAACGGTGAACCTTTTCCGCAACGAGAGCAAACAAGCCCTCGAGCAGTTCAATAAGGTGCTGCAGCTCGCCCCCGATAGCCCGGAGGCGGAGCAGGCGCGCCGCCTGATCGAGAATAATTTTTAATCGATGGAGGCTATGCTACAATTAACGTTCGAGTGATGATCTCCCGCCGCCGTCTCGCCGTCCTGAGCGTCATTCTCCTGGCCCTGCTGGCTTGCCAGTCCAGCTCGCTGCCGGGACTGACCAGGGGCACTGCGCTTCCAGTGGACGTGCTCTTCCAGGACGACTTCGCTAACCCCCAAAGCGGCTGGAAGCGGGTGAACGATCCTGCCGGAAGCAGCGATTACGCCGGGGGGAGGTACCGGATCACGGTCAATTCCGCCAGCAGCGAAATCTGGGCGAACCCCGGCTTAAGCTTCACCGACGCGGCGGTTGAGGTGGATGCAACACAGGCGGGCGGACCGGATAACAACCTGTTCGGGGTGGTCTGCCGCTACGCCGACCCGGAACATTTCTACTTCTTTGCCTTGAGCAGCGATGGGTATTATGGAATCGGTAAGATGAACGATGGGCGCATGGAGCTGATCGATATGCAGGCTTTTGAGCCCAGTGAGGCGATCCTGCGCGGGAAGCAAACCAACCATATCCGCGCGGAATGCGCCGGCGAGGCTCTGCGCCTGTACGCCAACGGGCAGAAGCTGGCGGAAGTGCAGGATGCAGACTACGCGCGCGGCGATGCGGGACTGATCGCCGGGACGCTGGAAAAGCCGGGGACGGACATCCTGTTCGATAACTTTGCAGTGCGCCAGGTGCAGGCGACATGAAAGTTTACCTTGATTCGATCGGCTGCCGGCTGAACCAGGCCGAGATCGAGCGCTTCGCCAGCCAGTTCCGCGCCGCGGGCTTCACGCTGGTCCCCAGCGCCGAAGAAGCCGACCTGGCGGTGGTCAACACCTGCGCAGTGACCGGAGCAGCTGCCTCAGATTCACGCCACAAAGTGCGCCAGGCTCAACGGGCGGGTGCAGGCGAGGTGGTGGTCACCGGCTGCTGGGCAACCCTGCAGCCGCGCCAGGCCGCCGCTCTGCCCGGCGTGACCCGGGTGGTCCCTAACCGGCAGAAGGACTACCTCGTGGCGCAGGTGCTCGGACTGCCGCCGGAGGACTTCGACCTGGAGCCGGTCGACCGCCAGCCTATCCCTGGAGCCCGGCTGCGCACCCGCGCTTTTATCAAGGTGCAGGATGGCTGCGATAACCGCTGCACCTTCTGCGTGACCACCCTGGCGCGCGGCGCCGGGCGCAGCCGCAGCATCCCCCAGGTGCTGGCGGAAGTGAAGGCTGCCGTGCAAATCCATTCCCCAGGCGAGGCTGCTGCCCAGGAGATCGTGCTGACCGGAGTGCATCTGGGATCCTGGGGGCAGGACATGTCGCCGCCCCTGCGCCTGCGTGACCTGGTGGGCGCCATCCTATTAGAGAGCGACGTCCCGCGTTTGCGCCTGTCTTCCCTCGAGCCATGGGACCTGGACGAGGAGTTTTTCGGCTTGTGGCAGGACCCCCGCCTGTGCCGTCACCTGCACCTCCCCCTGCAATCCGGCTGCGCAGCGACCCTGGAGCGCATGCAGCGCAAAACGACGCCAGCCTCCTTTGCCAGCCTGGTAGAGTCTGCGCGCAGGAGCATAGCGGAAGTGGCGATTACCACCGATGTCATCACCGGCTTCCCGGGTGAAAGCGAAGCTGAGTTCGCCGAAAGCCTGGCCTTTGTGCGAAGCGATGGACTTCGCCGGAGGACATATCTTCACGTACTCCGCCCGCCCGGGGACAGTCGCGGCACGCCTGGTGGACCAGGTGCCGCATGCAGTGCGCAAGGAGCGCAACGCCAGAATGCGCCTCGCTGTAGCAAAGGGGGAGCTGCGCTACCAGCAGGCATTTATTGGGCGGACCCTGCCGGTGCTGTGGGAAAGCGCGGCGGTGCTGAGTCCGGACGGCTGGGAGCTGAGCGGGCTGACGGATAACTACCTGCGGGTGACGGCCTGCGCCCCGCAGGAGCTGTGGAACTGCATCACGCCGGTGAAGCTGATGGCTCAGGGAGCCAGCGGGCTGCGCGGGGAGATCGTAAAAACGGAGGGAAATCCATCATGACCGACTGCATCTTCTGCAAGATCATTGCCGGGGAGATTCCCAGCACGCAGGCCTATTCTGACGAGCAGGTCTATGCCTTTCGGGACATCCACCCGGTTGCACCCACCCACGTTCTGATCGTCCCTCGCAAGCACTTCGCCTCGGTCAATGTATTGGAACCGGACGACGAAGCCCTGGTCGGGCACCTGTTCTCGGTTGCCCGGGCAGTGGCGGAGCAGGAAGGCGTCGCGGCGAACGGCTACCGGCTGATCATCAATACCGGAGCAGATGCCGGTCAAGAGGTTTTTCACCTGCACCTGCACCTGATCGGCGGGCAGCGCATGCGCTACCCGATGGGTTGAGCGGGCGGTATGCACAGGAAGGGAGGACAACTATGAACGTCCTGCGCAGCGAGCACATATTTCCAGGCGGAATCCGCCTGCAGCTCGTCCAGGGAGACCTGACCGAGGAGCACGTCAACGCGATTGTCAATGCTGCCAACCGCTTCCTGATGCACGGGGGAGGCGTAGCGGGGGCTATCGTGCGCAAAGGCGGTCCGCAGATCCAGGTGGAAAGCGATGCCTGGGTGAAGGAACACGGACCGGTGCCTTACCGCTGGCCAGCGCATACCCGGGCAGGCAACCTGCCCTGCAAATACGTGATCCATGCGGTGGGACCGGAATGGGGTGAAGGCGACGAGGATGCCAAATTAAAGGCGGCTGTCTATGGCACCCTGGAAGTTGCAGGCGAGCTGAACTGCCGCAGCCTGTCCATGCCGGCGATAGCCACCGGGATCTACGGTTTTCCTAAGGACCGCGCCGCCTGGGTGATCCTGGGGACCATGGTCGAGTTTTTCTCAGCCCATCCGCCGACCTCGCTCGAGCAGGTGCGCGTGGTGCTCTTCGACACCGCTTCCCTGGATGCCTTCGAAGGGGCGTGGCGGAACCTTGGGTTGGGGAAAGACCAGACCCCTCAGAAATAGGCGCGCGCAAGCCATGATCACTTCTACTCGCAACCCGCACATCCAGTGGGTGCGCAAGCTGCAAGAACGCCCGGCTGAGCGGCGCGAAGCCGGAATGTTCCTTGTCGAAGGGGTGCGCCTGGCGGAAGAGGCGCTGGCAGCGAGCTGGGGTCCACGGATGGTGCTGTTCAGCGACGAGCTCAGCGAGCGCGGGCAGGCGCTGCTGGAAGGGTTTGCCGCCCAGGGCGCGGAAGTAGTGCAGGTCTCAGCGGCTGTCTTGCAGGCTTGCAGTGCGGCGCAGCATGCGCAAGGAATCCTGGCGGTGCTGCCCATCCATTTGCTGCCCCTACCCGATGAGCTGGATTTTATTTTCATCCCCGACGGGATGCGCGACCCTGGCAACCTGGGCAGCATGCTGCGCACGGCGTCTGCCGCCGGGGTGCAGGCTGTGCTGCTGATGGAGGGAAGCGTCGACCCCTGGTCGCCGAAAGTGGTGCGCGCGGCGATGGGGGCGCACTTCCGCTTGCCGCTGCTCAGCCTGACCTGGCAGGAAATCGAAAGCCTGCTCTCGAAAAGAGGGATTCAGCTTTACCTGGCCTCAGCCCACAGTGGGATTCCATACCTGCAAGCGGATTTCTGCAAGCCGCTGGGGGTGCTTATCGGCGGGGAAGCGGAGGGCGCCAGCCCGGCTGGGCGAGCATTGGCGCAGCAGGAGGTGCGCATCCCGATGCCGGGCGGCGGGGAGTCATTAAATGCCGCGGCCGCGGCTGCTATTTTGCTGTTCGAGGTCGTGCGCCAGAGGAACGCACCCTGAGGCGAATGTCCTTATACTCGCCAATAAATCCCTTTTTCCCGGCGCATATAGCCATAATCAACCAGCGAGCGGCGCAAAGCGGCGACATCCGGGTGATGTAAAGCCAGCAGCATGTTCACTTCCACCTCGGGATACTGCAGGTCGAGCTCGAAATCACGCAGCACATAGCGCAAGAGGACCTGAAACTTCTTCTCCTGGGCGGGGAAGGCTTTGATCCGCCCTTCTTGGGTGAGGAATTCGCGCAGCACTTTGCGGTCGAACTCCTCTGGTGAGAGTGCATCGACCTCCGGCTTGGGCGGGCGGGTGCCTGCCAGCACCTCACTGGCCCACTGCCCAAGCTGCGCCTGGTCCAGGTAATAGCTGCCAGATTCGAGGCGCAGTAAACCCAGCTCGGTGAGCTGCTCCAGGTGCGGGCGCAGCTCTGCAGGCGTTACTCCGATGCGAGCAGCCAGACCTTCCAGGCTCTGCGGCTCGATTGCCAGAAGACCGGCGACCTTCAGGCGCGTGGGATCCGCAACCGCAGCCAGGAAGGATTGCAGAACTGCCTCGTTATCCGGTTTCTCACTCACTGCGCCAGTACTCCTTCCCATCTACGCTGCGGCTCAGCAGGCGGAAGCCGACCAGCTCGCGACGCAGTGTGGAAACATCTTCGTGATAGCGACTCAGCATATCGTTGACCTGGCGCTCGCTGTAACGCACGCCTGGCGTAAAATCGCCGGCGATGTGGTTCAGCACTGCTTCGAGCTTTTTACGCTGAGCCGGGATTGTCTTCAGCCGCCCGTCCGGCAGAGAGTAATCGGCCAGCACCTTGCGGTCGTAAGCGCCCACATCCACGCCAGCCGCCGCCGCAGGCAGCGTCTCGGGCGTCACCAGCCGGGCAGCCATCGACTGCAACGCTCCGGTCTCGAGCTGGTAGACGTTGTAGTAGCTCTCGGCCCGGGCGCTCACCAGACCCGCTAGCGCCAGCAGCGACAGGTGGTGCGAGACTGTCGAGGCGCGCAGGTGCAGCATTTCCGCCAGCTGCTCGACGGTCAGAGGTCGCTCGGCCAAAAGGCCAACGATCTTCAGGCGGGTGGCGTCAGCCAGGGCTTTGAAGAAGGTTAGCAGCTCTGTATTGGAAGAGTCGTCGAATTGTGGGTCCAAATTTATATCTCATATAATTAATTCGATATTCATCGAAATAATTATATGAGATTCTCGGAATCTGTCAAGGAAGTGGACTCAGACTCTCTAAAAGGATAATAGATAATGAGTGGTATTGCGAGCTTAATCCCCGCTCTGTATGGCCCCGTGCACCGGCACGCTGCGCTCTTCCACACAAACGTAAGGTTTCAAGAACTGTCCCGTATATGATTCTGCGATGCCGCAGACCTCCTCGGGCGAGCCAACAGCGATCACCTCGCCGCCGCGGTCGCCGCCTTCGGGTCCCAGGTCGATGATATAGTCGGCTACTTTGATGATATCCAGGTTGTGCTCGATGATCAGCACGCTGTTGCCGGCATCGACCAGGCGCTGCAGTACCTCAATTAGCTTGTGCACGTCTGCCGCGTGTAAGCCAACAGAAGGCTCATCCAGCACGTAGATCGTGCGTCCGGTGGAGCGCTTGGAGAGCTCGCGCGCCAGCTTGACGCGCTGCGCTTCGCCGCCGGATAAGGTCGGTGCGGGCTGACCAATGCGGATGTAGCCGAGGCCGACATCCAGCAAGGTTTGCAGGCGGTTGAGCATGGCGGGGAAGGCAGCGAAGAATTCCAGCGCCTCGGCCACGGTGAGGTCCAGCACTTCGGCAATGTTTTTATCTTTGAAGCGCACCTGCAGGGTTTCGCGGTTGAAGCGCGCCCCGTGGCAGACGTCGCAGGGAACGTACACATCCGGAAGGAACTGCATCTCGATGCGCAGCTGTCCCTGACCCTGGCAGGCTTCGCAGCGCCCGCCGTGGACGTTGAACGAGAAGCGCCCCGCCTTGTAGCCGCGTATCTTGCTTTCGGGCAGTTCGGCGAACAGGCTGCGGATCTGGTCGAAGAGGCCGGTATAGGTGCCCGGGTTGGAGCGCGGGGTGCGCCCGATGGGAGACTGGTCGATGTTGATGATCTTATCGACGTGCTCCATGCCTTCGATACGGTCGTGCTCCCCCGGGTAAGTGTGGGAGCCGTGGAGCTTCGCGGCGAGTGCCTTGTAAAGGATCTCGACCATCAGGGTAGATTTCCCCGAGCCGGAAACGCCGGTGATGCATACAAACCTGCCCAGCGGGATGTCGACGTCGATGTTCTTCAGGTTATTCTCGCGCGCTCCAACCACGCGCAGCGATTTACCATTGCCGTTGCGGCGCTTTTCGGGGATGGGCACGCGCAGACGCCCGGAAAGATAGGCGCCGGTGAGCGAGCGGGGATGGGCCAGGATGTCATCCACTGTGCCTTCCGCAACCACCTCTCCGCCATGCTCGCCCGCGCCGGGACCCAGGTCGAGCACCCAATCGGCGGTGAGGATCGTCTCGCTGTCGTGCTCGACGACGATGACCGAATTGCCCAGGTCGCGCAGGCCAATCAGGGTGCGCAGCAGGCGGGCATTATCCCGCGGATGCAGGCCGATGGAAGGCTCGTCCAGGACATACAGCACACCCATCAGGCGCGAGCCGATCTGGGTAGCCAGCCGGATGCGCTGCGCCTCACCGCCGGAGAGGCTGCCAGCCGAGCGCTGCAGGGTGAGATAGTCCAGACCGACGTCCACCAGGAAGCCCAGGCGGGCTTCGATCTCTTTCATAATTCGCTCAGAGATCAGCTGCTGGCGCGCGGTGAGCGGTGTATCCTTGCCTCCCAGACAGCGCGCCCAATCCAGGGTGAACAGCACCGGCCAGCCGGTAACCTCGATAATGTTCTTGTCGCCGATGGTGACTGCCAGAGCTTCCGGGCGCAGGCGCGCTCCATTGCAGGTGGGGCAGACCCGTTCGCTCATCACCTCGGAGATCTTATCGCGCATGTAGTCTGAATTCGTCTCGCTGTAGCGCCGCTGCAAGTTGCCGATCACGCCTTCGAAAGGAGTGCGAAAAGTAGCATGGCGACCGTTGCGGTTGGCGTAATGGACGGTAACTTCCTGACCGCGCGTGCCGTACAGGATCAAATCCATTTTCTCCGGCGGGATGTGGTTCACCGGCGCGTTCAAATCGATGTCGTATTCGCGGGCGACCGCTTCCATGGTCTGCCAGTAGTAGCCGCCTTCCTCGCGCGGCCCGCTCCACTCGGAGACGATAATCGCGCCGTCGTTAAGCGAAAGATCAGTGTCGGGGATGAGCAGGTCGGGGTCGATCTCCAACCGCCCGCCCAGACCCTGGCAGTCGGGACATGCCCCGTGAGGTGTATTGAATGAAAAAGTACGCGGCTCGATCTCCGGCAGGCTCACGCCGTGCTCCGGACACGCCAGGTGCTCAGAGAAGTACAGGTCGTGTGGCTCCTGTGGATCGCTCAGATCGGAGATGATCAGGTAGCCCTCGCCGAACTTGAGCGCCGTCTCGATCGAATTGGTCAGGCGCGAGCGGAACTGCTCCTGCTCCTGAGCCTCGCCGGGATGGCGGATTACCTGCCGGTCGACGACCGCCTCGATGTTGTGGATCTTGTAGCGGTCCATCTGGACGTCCTCGTCCAGCTCATGCACCTCGCCATCCACGCGGGCGCGCACGAAACCCGCTTTGCGGATCTCATCCAGCACGGCCTGGTGGGTGCCTTTGCGCCCGCGGACCAGGGGTGCCAGCACCAGCAGGCGCGCGCCTTCCGGCAGCGCTTCCACCGCATCGACGATCTCCTGGGCAGACTGGCGGGTTACCTCGCGCCCGCACACCGGGCAATGGGGGATACCGGCACGCGCGAACAGCAGGCGCAGGTAATCGTAGATTTCGGTGACCGTGCCGACTGTCGAGCGCGGGTTGTGCGAGGCGCCTTTCTGGTCGATCGAGACTGCCGGCGAGAGTCCCTCGATGTAATCTACGTCAGGCTTTTCCATGCGCCCCAGGAACTGGCGGGCGTAAGCCGAGAGGGATTCGACGTAACGCCGCTGGCCCTCGGCAAAGATCGTGTCGAACGCCAGTGAAGACTTGCCTGAACCCGACAGGCCGGTGATCACCACCAGCCGGTCGCGCGGGATCTCTACCGTGATATTTTTTAGATTATGCTCGCGCGCCCCAACCACGCGAATGACGTTTTGTGACATAGCCTTACCTTCTTATTCCAAGGGTCCACCAACCCCAATCGATTATAGCACATATGTTTTACTAATTCTGCATCAATGTTTGGCAGAAAGCGAAACTTGATTATACCAAGCCAGTCAAATCTTCGCAAAAAAGAGATGCCGGAGACGCGTGATCACGCCCGGCATCCTCTCTGGCGACCGGCCTACATCTTGCCTGCCTGCTGGATCACTTTCCTGACCCGAGCCGCCTGCGAGCCGGAAAGAGAGGGCAGGCGTTTTTCAAGCAGCGCAGTGAATTCGGCGACGTTGCCCGGGTTGACCGCAACCAGGCTGCTTTCGGCGTGCTGGGGGACGTCCTTCGAGCGGCAGCTTTTCAGATGTGCCAATAAAAAGGGGAATAATTCGTGATTATATTCAGCTTTTTGGGCAGCCACCCGGGCAATTACCTTTACGCCGTTGTCCACCGTGATGACTGAGCCTTTTTCCATCGCGTGCATGACCTCCTGGCGGTGTGCGTAGAGCTCATCCGCCCGGACCTTGGCTACTGCGGCGAGGGCGATCATAGCCCCCCAGACCAGGCGGTTATTTTTGCTGTGCAGCAGCTTCAGGAAGTCGCCAGTATACGGGGCAATGAGCTCGGGTTGGAGATAGCCAGCTTCATACAGCACCTTCAGGCAATCGCTCTGGATATTGGGATCTGCATTCCACAGGTTATCAGCGATCTCGGCGATCCCGGCACGATCATTGGATTCCACGAGCTTGCGGGCGAGCTCCTGGTTAGGAGCTTCATCACGCCTGCCCTGGAGATAAGCAATCTGGTTGAGCACGCTCACGGCGACCTCCATCGGCACATAATTTATTTCGTCCGGATTCTACCGCTCCTTGAAGGTGAACCGTCAAAATCGTCTATGGTATGATAGTTTCTCGTCAGCATTCCCTCCGAATTTACCCCACGACGCACATGATCCAGCGGTTACAGACCCTTCGCCAGGCTTACCCATCCCAATTCTGGCTGATCTTCGTCGGCTTGATGATCAGCACCCTGGGCGCCAGTATGATCTGGCCGTTCCTGATGATCTACGTCAGCGAAAAGCTGGACCTGCCGCTGAGCGTCGCGGCCAGCCTGATCACCCTGAACGCAGCCATGGGACTGATCTTTTCATTCATTGCTGGCCCGATCACTGACCGTGCGGGGCGTAAATGGGTAATGGCAATCAGCCTGGCATTGAATGGCCTGGTCTATATCCTGCTCGGCAGGGCAAATTCATTGCCGGTGTTCGCGCTGGGGCTGGCAGCCAGCGGGGCGGTGAACCCGATTTACCGCATTGCAGCGGATGCAATGATGGCCGACCTGATCCCGGCCGAAAAGCGCCCGGATGCCTATGCCCTGCTGCGCACGAGCAATAACCTTGGAGTGGCGCTCGGTCCGGCTATCGGCGGGATGATCGCCGCCACCTCCTACAGCCTGGCGTTCTTCCTGGCAGCCGCCGGGATGCTAGTTTACAGCCTGCTGGTTGCTCTCCGCTTCAAAGAGACCTTGCCTTCTCAGCCGGCAGCTCGCCACCGGGAACCGCTGGGCGGTTACGCCAGGGTATTCAAAGACCGGCCCTTCGTAGGGTTCGCGGTGGCTTTTATGCTCGCCCAAATCCCCGCCGCCATGCTGTGGGTGCTGCTCTCGGTGTACACCAAGCAGAACTACGGCCTGCCGGAGAACCTTTACGGCTTGCTGCCGATGACCAACGCCTTGATGGTGGTCTTCTTCCAGGTGGGGGTGACCCGCGTAACCAAGCGCTTCGCGGCGCTGCCGGTGCTGGCAGTTGGCAGCATCTTTTATGCCTTTGGGACTGGCAGTGTAGCCTGGATGAGCGGTTTCCTGGGATTCTGGCTGAGCATGATAGTCGTGACCATCGGCGAGCTGATCCAATCGCCGACCGCCACCACCTATGCTGCCAACCGCGCCCCGGCAGATATGCGCGGGCGCTACATGAGCATCTATGGGCTGACCTGGGGCCTCGCGGCGGGAATTGGGCCTCTGTTAGGCGGATGGTTGAACGACAATATCAGTCCTCAGGCGATCTGGTACGGGGCGATGAGTATTGCCTTCGTCAGCATGGCGAGCTTCCTGTGGCTGGCGCACCAGGCGCGCCTGGCGCAAGCAGCCGCGCGAGCGGAAGGGGAGGCACTACCAAATTAGGGTGGCGATTCTAAGCAGCCCTTTCCGATGTATACTATATATCGATGAGTATTCTAGATCGAATCACCAGCATGTTTCAGGGCGGAAAACGCCCCATCGAACGCGGTTACTGGATTGCAGTGCGCTGCGCCCGCTGCGGCGAGGTCGTCCGGGCGCGGGTAGACCTGTATAACGATCTCAGCGCCACCTACGGCGAAGGGGAGGTAGGCTACGCGTTTCATCACGCGCAAAGTGTTGGTTGGTGAAGGACGCTGCTACCAACCGCTCGAGGTCGAGCTGCATTTTGATGAAAACCGCAAATTTTTGGATCGCCAGGTCAGGGGTGGGACGTTTGTTGACGAGCAGGCTGTTCCAGGGGAGTAGCTTGAAGCTTTAGAACAGCTTGAAGCTTTAGAACAGCTTGAAGCTGTTCTAAAGCTTTGGGCTCTCGTACAGCTCTACCATCACACCGTTAGCTGACTTGGGGTGGATAAAAGCATAACGAGTCCCGTCTGGGCGCAGGCGCGGTTCTTCATTAATAAGCTGGATGCCCATCCCTTTTAGCTGAGCCAGGAGCCCGTCGATATCCTCCACTTCGAGGCAGATATGGTGCATTCCAGGACCGCGCTTCTCCAGGTAGCGCGCCAACCCAGAGTCGCCCGCAGTCGGGCGCACCAGCTCTATCTCACTCTCACCTGCCGGCATGAAGGCGATTTGCGCCTGCTCCGCGGGAACGTCCTCGCTATGGCTGAGCTCCAGACCTAAGGCATCCCGCCAAAAACTGAGTCCCGCCTCCAGGTCATCGACCAGGATCGCAATGTGGTTGATCCGCTTGACTTTAGGCACAGTTTTCACTCCCTGAACGTAGCTCTCTGATTGGCCGAAAGTATATTTACAATCCGAAATATCAAATTCGGCCAATCAGTATAACAATTCGCCGTATCCAGTCTAGGCGATTATAAAATTATTTTCGGCGAATTGCTTAATCCTCTCACAGCCAGGCGGGCGGCTGGTATTCACCCCAGAGCGCTCGTAATACGTTGCATATCTCGCCCAGGGTGACCCCGTCTTCGACGCAGGTGATAAAAAGCGGCATAAGGTTCTCCGTTCCCCGGGCTGCCTCTGCCAGGCGGGCGAGCAATTCCTGCACACGCGCCTGGTCCCGGCACTGGCGCAAAGCTGCCAGGCTGGCATGCTGGGCGAGCTCGATAGCCGGGTCTACCCGCAAGCGCTCCAGTTCTACCCGCTCATCCACCTGGAAGGCGTTCACCCCAACGACCACCTGCTCGCCGCGCTCCACCTGCTGCTGGTAGCGATATGCCGCTTCCTGGATCTCGGCTTGCATGAAGCCCTGCTCGATCGCCGCCAGCGCCCCGCCCATCTCATCGATGCGGGCAATATACTCCCTGGCGCGCTGCTCGATTTCGTCGGTCAGGTATTCGATCAGGTAGGAGCCTGCCAGTGGATCGACGCTGTCAGCCACGCCTGATTCATAAGCGATCACCTGTTGGGTGCGCAGCGCAACCCGCACGGCTTTCTCGGTGGGCAGCCACAGGGCTTCGTCCATGCTGTTGGTGTGCAGTGATTGCGTCCCGCCCAGCACTGCAGCCAGCGCCTGCAGGGTAACCCGGACAACGTTGTTCTCCGGCTGCTGCGCGGTAAGGGTAGAACCGGCCGTCTGGGTATGGAAGCGCAGCATCGTGGAGCGCGGGTCTTTAGCGTTGAAGCGATCACGCATGATCTGCGCCCACAGGCGGCGCGCGGCGCGGTATTTGGCTACTTCTTCCAGCAGGTCATTGTGGGCGTTGAAGAAAAAAGAGAGCTGGCTGGCAAAACTATCCACATCCTGCCCGGTCCGGATGGCTGCCTCGACGTAGGCGATGCCATTTGCCAGTGTGAATGCCACTTCCTGGACGGCGGTCGACCCGGCTTCACGAATATGGTATCCAGAGATCGAGATCGTATTCCAATGCGGCACCTCCCGCTGGCAGTAGCTGAATACATCAGTGATCAGGCGCATCGAAGGAGCAGGGGGAAAGATGTAAGTGCCGCGGGCAATGTACTCTTTGAGGATGTCGTTTTGAATCGTCCCGCGCAGCCGGCGCGCCTCTACTCCCTGGCGCCGGGCGACCGCGATATACATTGCCAGCAGGATCGCTGCCGGAGCGTTAATGGTCATGCTGGTGGAGACTTCACCGAGGGGGATCTCCTGGAACAGGGCTGCCATGTCTTCCAGCGAAGATATGGATACGCCAACTTTGCCTACCTCGCCCAGCGCCATGGGATCGTCAGCGTCGTACCCGATCTGGGTGGGAAGATCAAATGCCACGGACAGACCCGTTTGGCCATGTTCGAGCAGGTAGCGGTAACGACGGTTCGACTCCTGGGCGCTGGCGTATCCCGCATACTGGCGCATGGTCCAGAAACGACCGCGATACATGGTCGGCTGGACGCCGCGGGTATACGGATATTCGCCGGGGAATCCCAGCTTCTCGGCGTAATCCGGGTCCGGGTCGGCGGGAACCAGCAGGCGCGGTAGGGGGATGTTCGAGGAGATCTCGAATTCCGCCTTGCGTTCAGGGGAGCGCTCCAAAGCCGGAGAGAGTATCTCTGCTTCCCAGCGTTTTTTATCATCGGCCAATGTCATTGGGTGTTACCTCGCTGCGTTAATTATGGGACTCAGTATACTCCAGGCTGGAAGGAGCGGGTAGAGCGCCTCACTGGGGTTCCGCCGCGGCTCTTAAGAGCTATGCCTCGCCCTCCGCATCCGGGTGGGCGGCAAGCTCTTTCTCGATGAACCAGCCCCCTTTACGGCGATCAGCATCTTGCGGGGCGCGGTCATAGTAAAGATCGAAGATCCGACCCTCATAGGTTCGGACGCGGAAGTAATCCAATCCTACGCCCCAGGATCCGTGGGAAGCTGCGCGCAGGGCGTGAGAAGGTCGCATATTGCGGGCCATCTTACCGCGCCGGCGGTAATCGTGCCATTCGCTGAGCATCTCGCTGATGTGGAAGCGAGCGCCGCTCCAGGTAAATCCGTCCGGGCACCCGGGGACTTTTTCTAAGGCAGGCGGGGTTGCGAACTCCACCTCCACGGGCTGATTGATGAATCGAACCGGTTCGAAGCGCAAAAGCCTCTCTCCTTATCCGCTCCCTGCCATTGTATTCAACCGGCAGGCAAGGTAAAATTGATTAGCGCAGGCAAGCCTGCCAGGCTTGCCTGCTAGCTTGCTGAGCTAAATCCGATTCTAACGTACAAATCCATGCAAAAAGCCATCCCCAGAATACTCCTCAGCTGCCTGGTCCTGCTATTTGCTGCCTGTATGTGCCTGATATTATTTGGGATTGTTTGGGCGAGCATCTTGCGCGCAGGTTAGAGCGAGCCCGTAACGCGCCTTTTTTCGACGTTATACCCGCCAAAACTAACAAATTTGTAAGGTCTTGACAGCGGCAGAAAAATTGCCATTGATTAAAGTCAATTAATGCGTATAATTAAATTCGATGCGCAAAATCGGCTGGCTCGTGGCAATCCTGCTCCTCCTGCTGGTCGTCGTTCTGACCAGGGGAGGTACCTCCGCTCAAGCTCCGGAGACTGAGCGTTACTTCCCTGAGACCGGTCATTGGGTAACGGGGGAGTTCCTTAAGAAGTATCTGAGCGCAACTGATCCCCAGCTGCTCTACGGAAACCCAATCACTGAAATTTTCAAGGACCCAGAGACCGGGGTGATGGTGCAGTATTTCGAGAAAGCGCGCTTAGACCTCCATCCTGAAGCGCCCGAGGAGCTGCGTGTCCAGCAAGCACATTTGGGCGACCTGATCTACGAAGTGGGGCCGCCGATTCCGCTAGGGGATAACCCGGCGCCTTGCCGCACTTTCGCTGAAACTTCGTTCCCGGTATGCTTTACATTCCTGGAATTTTTCGAAAAACACGGGGGAGTAGCCCAATTCGGCTTCCCGATCTCATCCCTGGAAGACCAAGCAGGGCGAATCATGCAGTACTTCCAGCGAGGTCGTTTAGAATGGCATCCAGAGCTTCCCGCAGGAGAGCGGGTCGTCGTAGGTGATTTAGGCCAGTCGTATTTCTATACTCACAACCAGGACCGTAAGCTGTTGAAACCCTTCTTGAGCGACAACTCGCCGCGCAGCATCCTGAAACTGCAGGTGCGGGCATTCCCCGAGGATGCCGTTACTCCCCTACAAGGAAAGCAAACGATCTACGTCGTAGTTCAAGACCAGCACCTGCAGCCGGTTCCCGGGGCAGATGTGTCGCTCACCTTTCGCTCACCCTCCGGTCAAGAAACCGATTACACGCTGGCTCCCACGGATTCAGCGGGTATTACGAAATTTACTTTCCAGTTCGAACTCAAAAGAGTACGGCCTTGCCAATGTGCTGGTCAAGGCCGCCATCAACAACCTGCAGCAAAATACAATTACCTCCTTCCGCCTGTGGAAGTGAGGTTCAGCGCTCTTTAAGGGTTTCCAGCAGCACCTTGTAATCACCTGTGTTGGGGGGATTCAAGCTCAAGATGCGCTCTACAACCTTAATCGCCCCACCGCGATCGCCCGCTTCCAGCAGCGCTTCCCCAATTGCATCCAGCTCTTCGATTGCCTCTTTCCGCTGACCAACCTGACGGTAAAGTTCCGCCAACCTGCGACGGACTGCCAGGCGTTCGGGATTTTCGTGCACGATATTTCTTAGAAATTCCAGGGCTTGCTCCCGCTGGTTGTTGCTGACCAGATATCCGAGGTAGCTATCCAGCTCGACTAACGCCTGCTGCTCTTGCCCCAGGCGGTAATTCAGCTCGATTAAGCTGTAGCGCGCCTTTTCGTCTGCCGGTTCCTGAGTACGGATCTGCTCGTAAATGCGCAGCGCTTGCCGCCAGTCGAGGCTTTGCAGATCGATGTCAGCCATACGGTGCAGGATTTGCACCCTGAAGGACGAGTCCACCCGAGATTGTTGGGCTAAACGCAGAGCTTCGGTATAAGTCTTTCTAGCCATGACCAGATCAGCCAGGTTGTAATAGGTGTCGGCTAACTCGTAGTATTCCTGAATCGCTGCCTCATTATTATTTTGACTGATCAGGAGCTCGATCAAGCGGCTGCGCGCGTTCAAATCCATCGGCGCCCATTCACCGATCTTCCGGTAAATATCCATTGCCCGCTGAGGCTCACCTCGTATAGTAAAGGTGCGCGCTACAACCATCAGCTTGGTGATTGCATCTTGCAGCAGACCCTGCTTACGTAAAAGCTCACCCATATAGGTATGCAGGGGGAGATAAGTGGGGGCGTACTGCAGGGTGAAAAATGCTTCTTCCATAGCCGAGTGCAAGTACCCGTTGCGCGCCAGCTTATAGATATTTGCCAGCGACTCGACCACCTGGCTGCTGCGCGCCTCGGTCAGGATCTCTGCTATCGGCATCGGCGGCGATTCGCCGTCCTGGTCGCCTAATTGAGCACGCGCCCGGTTCAGGTGAGCACGCCAATCGGGGCGCATGAGCAGCTCTTGGACATTCTCGCACAGTCGTGTCTGGAACTCGAGATCGTTTTGCTGGCGGACGGACTCGATCAGCGGCTCGTAGAGCTGGCGCAACAGATCTGCCTGCTCCTGTGGGACTACCTGGGAGTCGGCGATCTTAAGCGCCTGCAAATATTCCACCGATGCTTCGTTGATCCGCTCCAGCTTGCGCAGCACATCGCCCATCAGCAGGCGAGCACCCAGGGCCAGCTCAGGATAGGTTACCGCATACTGCAGGTTGCGCTGGGCATAATCATACCGACCAGCTTCGGCATACAGGTAGCCTAAATCGAAGAATGCAGCCGGATGGCTGAGACCTGCCTCAACCGCTCGCTCGAGTTCTTCCATCGCGGCGGAATTGCGCTCGTGAGTTTGTGCATCTACCACCTGGCTGAGGTGCAGCGAGACGCGTGTGCGGTCTACCCGTTTCTCATTCTTGCCTTTCCCGCGGCCGCGCATAAGGTCGCCGATCTCGCCTCGGGTAACGGTGTCTTCTTCGTCCGAGCCTTCAAAAAGCATGCCTGCCAGAATCGTCAAAGCTTGCTGGCGGGCTTGAGTAATAGGATCCAGACCGCTCAGTTGCTCGACCGATTTCGGCGCTTCCAGCTGGCGCACTTGAGCCATGCGCAATGGGGCTGTACCGCCGCGCGGACGGGTGGGCTTGGGCAGCTGCTTAAAATCACGCAGCGTGGCTAAGGCCTGGATAGCCTCATCGGAATTCGGGACGAGCTGCAGCGCTTTGTTGACCGAGCTGACCGCCCGGTCCATATCGCCAGCTCCCTGGAACAGGCTGGCAACTGCCAGATATTCGGTGGCTGCCCGGGCAGCATCCCCCATCCGTTCATATACCAGCGCCAGGCGAGAATGGGCAGACAGGTTCTCTGGATCGAGGAGCAGTACATGCCCCCAGTTATCAATGGCTTTCTTAACATCCCTGTTTTTCAAATGGAGCTCGGCTGCTCGCAGGTAAGATTGTGTAGCCTGGGTAATGTTCCCCTGGCGCTCGAAAAGCTGAGCAACCTTTTCCATCGGTACGGGGTCTTCTTGGGCTGCCCTGGCGGCGCGCTGATAGTACTGCAATGCCTGATCGTACTCCTGCATCTCGTACAGCGCCAGGCCCAGGTTCATCAGCGCTTTGGGATGGTCGGGGAACTCATTCAGCGCCTGGCGGTAGAATACCGCAGCGCGGTCCCATAACTGGTCCCAGGCAGCTGAATGACCCTGGTTCATCGCTTGCTGAAATATCTCTTGATTACCTGCCATACTGACTCCTCAGCCTAAAACATCCATTTCGCCCCAGTCCGGGCCGTAGCGCGCCTCGGTACTCAGCGGAACATTAAGTTTGTAGGCGTTTTCCATCACCTGGCGGGCTATTGCAACCGTCTGGTCTAATTCGCTTTTGGGCACTTCTAATACCAGCTCGTCGTGTACCTGCAAGAGCATCCGGGCAGAGAGACCTGCCTCACGCAGGGTGGGCGGCAGTCTGAGCATCGCCAGCTTCATGATATCTGCCGCAGTCCCCTGGATGGGCGCGTTGATCGCCTCCCGCTCCTCCCGGTTCCGCGTAACCTGGTTCGTCTGGTTTTTCAAGCCTGGGAAGTAGCGCCGGCGCCCCAGCAAGGTTTCCACGTAACCCTGCTCCGCTGCCAGCCGGCGAGTCCGGGCGAGGTAATTTTTCACACCCGGGAACTGCTGGAAATAAGCCGCCATGAAATCTTCGGATTCAGCCAGGGTCAGGTCGGTTGCCCGGGTCAACCCATAAGCAGACATGCCGTAGATCAGGCCAAAGTTGATCCCCTTGGCATGCCGGCGTTGATCTTTGGTGACTTTGTCCAAAGGAACGTGGTAAATCGCCGCAGCGGTTGTGGTGTGGATGTCCTGACCGGCGCGAAATGCTGCGATCATCGCCTCATCGTTTGCCATGTGGGCGACGAGACGCAGCTCGACCTGGGAATAATCTACCGAGAGCAGCCAGGAGTCAGGCGAAGCGATAAAGGCATGCCGCACCAGCCGTCCGATCTCAGAGCGAATGGGAATATTTTGCAGGTTGGGGTCCGATGAGGCGATCCGCCCGGTGACCACGCCTGTCTGGCTATAGCTGGTGTGCACTCTCCCGGTGGTCGGGTTGACCTCCTGGGGCAGCGCATCGACGTAGGTGGACTTCAATTTTGCCAGCTCACGATATTCCAGCACCAGGTCGACAACCGGATGTTTGCCGCTCAGCGCATCCAGCACGTCAGCGGCGGTGGAGTAGTGCCCGCTTACCGTTCGCTGCGTCCCGCTGGGAGGGGGTATTTTCAGCTGCTCAAATAGAGCGACCGAGAGCTGTTGGGTGGAATTAATGTTGAACTGCTCGCCTACTGCCTGGTACACCTGGGTCTCGATCTCGCCCATGCGCTCGCTCAATTGGCGCGACATGACCTGCAAGTAATCGAGGTTCAAGCCGACACCAGCCATCTCCATATCCGCCAGGACGGAGACCAGCGGCATTTCCAGGTCCGTGAAAAGAGTGAGCCCATTGCAGTTTTTCAGCTCGCCTTGCAGCTCCGGCATCAACTTCAAGGATATGGCAGCATCTGCGCCAGCGTAATCGGCAGCCGTGGATAGCGGGACATCGGCCATGGTGATCTGGTTCTTGCCTTTGCCAATCAGCTCCTCAATGTGGGTCATCTTGATATTCTGGCGCACCCAGGCCAGATTCTTAAGCCCCAGGTTGCGTGAATTGGGATTGATCACCCACTCGGCGATCATTGTGTCGAAAGACAGCGGGTCGACGCGCAGCCCTGAGCGAGCCAGGAGAACAAAATCGTATTTCAGGTTGTGTCCCACTTTTTGAATGCGGGCGTCGGTCAATGGGCCGCGCAGAGCATCCAGTACAGTGTTCAAGGGTAGCTGCGCACCAAGGTCAGGCCGGTGACCGACCGGAATGTAATATCCTTCAGCAGGATCAATTGCCAGGGAGATACCAACCAGTACTGCCTCCATCTGGTTGGTAGAAGTCGTCTCGGTATCGAAGGAAATCACTTCTGCTCCGGCGAGCCTGGAGACCAGCGCCTCAAGTCCCTGCGAGGTGGTCACCAGGGTGGCTTTCAAACCGGCAGGAGCCTGCGGTTGAGCGGGCTCAGTCAAGCTGGGCGCTTCTGCGAACATGTTGAGCTGCTGGCTATGCTGCGGCGCGCTCGTTTTTCCATAGATCTGCATGACAGTTGTCAAACGGGTTAATAAAGAGCGGAACTCAAGCTCACGAAAGATTGCCTCGACCTTCTCCGGGTCAAAGTTGGCGGGGCGGGCGTGCTCCAGATCGATTGAAACGTCCAGGTCCTGGACGATGGTGGCCAGCTTTTTGCTGAGATAGGCCATCTCCCGACCGGCTTCCAGCTTCTTGCGCGTGCTCTCGGGAATATCGGAGAGGTGGGCGTAGATCGAATCCAGGTCCGGATAGGTTGACAGGAGGGAGATAGCGGTCTTTTCGCCAACCCCAGCCACACCCGGGATATTGTCAGATTTATCGCCGACCAGGGCTTTGTAGTCGACTACCTGGTTGGGTGGAACGCCCAGGAATTCGACCACATCATCTGCCAGATAGTCCTTGGCATCCGCCAGGGTCCTGCCGGGGAGGTTGACCACTACCCGGTCATTTACCAACTGGAGCAGATCGCGATCGCCGGTAATGATCTTTACGCCCAATCCTTCACCGACAGCTTTGCGCGCCAGGCTGCCCAATACATCATCGGCTTCATAGCCTTCCACTTCAAGGCGAGGGATATTAAAAGCATCTACTACCTGGCGGACGCGAGCAATCTGGATTACCAGGTCATCAGGCATCTTTTCCCGGGTGCCTTTATACTCCGGGTAAAGATCATCACGGAAAGTGCGCCCTGTATCGAAGACGACTGCCAGGTATTCGGGGCGTTCCTGCTCCAGCAAGCGGAGCAAGACGCTGGTGAAACCGAAGACGCCGGCTGTCGGTTCGCCGGAACGGGTAATAAAGCTGCCTGTGGAACCCCGCGTCAAGGCAAAAAAAGTACGATAAGCCAGAGCGTGACCGTCAATCAAGTAGAGGGTGGGCGGCATGTAAACACCGGTTTCGATAGAGTTTATCACGCTGGAGCAGCAAGAGCAAGTATAAGAGGTTGGCAGCTTGCAGAAGTGACCGTTGACAAGGCGATGCGTCCATGATATTTTTAGACCTATATGGCTGTTGCGAGACGGCTTCTTTTCGCATTGCTGGGCGCAATATTGTTATCGGGGGTAATCGCCTCGGACAGGGCGAATGTGCTTGCCCAAAAACCCAACCGGACAACCACCATACAGGTGCCTTTCACTGAGTACGAGTGGTGGCTGAGCGCCTGGGAAGACAACGAAGTCGTTTGCACCATCAAAACTGACCACGAAGGGCTGCCGACCAACAAAGAAGTCGCCGGAGCTTGTGGGGCTGAACTGGCTTCAAAATGGCAGAACACCCCTACCTGCAAAGCCGCGGATAAACGGGGCAATATTTCCCGCTGCCAAGGCTATTATCTGCACCTGGTGTCCTTTCAGAAATCAGATAAAGAGGTAGTCGTTGATCTCCCGCCGCCTGCGGTGTGGCTGGAGCTGGATGGCTGCAACCCGCTCCCCTCCGATAACCGCTGCACGCAGGTCCCCACGCTCAAGCTGGTGGGAGAGGAGCCCTTACCGGACCAGAAAATTGTCTCAATTGAAGGAACGATCGACGGCAAGCCCTTTTTGTGCGAAGCCGCGACCTGCCTCCTGCCGCTGCAAGCGACCAGCCTTGGAGGTATTCAGCTTGAATTCTGGGGAAATTCGAGTTATGGTGATTCGAGCGATAAATTCACCGCCCGAGTACGGGTTGTCGATACCGGTGTGCCGACAACGCCGGGCGGCGGGGGCTGGTATGTGGATGTGCTCAGCACCCAATGGCGCGGAGCTCCAAGTCCGAGCTGCGCCTTCGTCTGGAATGCCCTGCCTCCCGCAGGACCCGCACCGGACTGGCTTACTACACCCGATTCTAGCCAGCTGTTAGCCTCCGGCGATCCCTACTATTACCTGGCAGGCAGGCTGATTGCTCAGGGGATCATCGATGCCTCAACCTGCTCGACTGGCGGTCTCCAGCCCAACGGCTACGCCGATACCTGCGGATTGGAAGTAGCCCGACCGTTCATCGAAGGCTGGCAGAACCAATTCGATACGCAGATCGTCAATGCAGCGAAACAGTACGGCATCCCTGCCCAGCTCATGAAGAACCTGTTTGCTGAAGAGAGCCAGTTCTGGCCGGGCGAGTTCCGCGTCCCTTATGAATACGGCCTGGGTCAGGTTACCGACCAGGGTGCGGACACCATTCTTTTGTGGAACTCTGAGTTCTTCGATGAGTTTTGCCCCCAGGTGTTGACCGACCAGGCCTGCTCGGCAGGATACCTGGGTTTGGCTGCCGCTGACCGGGCGTTGCTGCGCGGTGCCCTTACCCAACAGGCCAATTCGGCCTGTACGGACTGCCCTACAGGAGTCAACCTGGTCGATGTTTCGTTCACCGTCTCATTATTTGCCAATATGCTCAAGGCCAATTGTGAGCAGGTTGCCCAAATCGTGTACAATGCCACCACTGAATCCCCCGGGGCTGTGGGCAATTATGAAGATCTATGGAGATTTACTGTGGCAAATTACCATGCCGGTGCAGGGTGTGTTTCCTATGCCATTCACACCGCCTGGCAGCGCGACCACAGCCTGTCCTGGGACAAAGTTGCCCAGTATTTTACAGATCCCTGTAAGGGCGTTATCCCCTACGTAGATATTATTACCAAGTAACCCCCGCTCAGAATTAAAGCTGAGCCAAGGTATGCTCGCTCCTGATAAAGGTGGGAAAGTGTCAGGCTTCTGCTTGCAAGATCAACCCCGCCAGCTTTAGAAATTCATCCCACTCCTCTCGGAAAAAGTGCAACGTAACATTATTTAGCTCGAGGTGGTAGGTAGTTTCCCCATCTGGCTCTTCGGCTACCCAGGCGATGTATTCGTCTGTTTCGGCGAGGGTATGGGTCACGGGCTCAAGGTTTTGTTTACTCATGAACGTTCCTCCTGAGTTGATTATTAGGTGTTCAATACAGAATGGAGAGGTTTATGGGGCTGGTAGCACGTACCAGGGGTTGACAAAACCACCCTGATAGCGCACCTCGAAGTGCAGATGCGCTCCGGTCGCGTTCCCAGTGGCGCCGGCATAGCCGATAACCGATCCCTGACCGACGGAGCTCCCGCAGCCGGCGCTGACCTGGCTGAGGTGTCCATACAGGGTCTGGTAACCGTTGCCGTGGTCGATCATGATCATGTAGCCGTAGCCGCCAGTCGCCCAACCGGAGAAAACCACGACCCCGCTGTCGGCGGCGTAGATGGGTGCGCCTTCTCCAGCCGCGATGTCGATGCCAAGATGCCCCGACCAGTAATCGTTCCCGGAAAGGGAGTGATTGGCAGCCGGCCAAATAAAGCTACCGCTCCCATTCGCGCCGGAATAACCTCCTTCACAGGCGCCTGCGCCGTAGACTGACTTTGAGACACCTGCCCGCCCGCGCGGGATCACCGGAATGATCCACTGGCGGAACTCGCGATGACCCCCGGGGACCATAATCCAGGTGCCTGCCTCTAAAGTGGGGTTGGTAAGGTCAAAATGGTTCCCGGGCCAGCTGAGGATATCGTCTGCTTTTGCCTCGAAGCGGGAGGCCACGTTCTCAACCGTGTCTCCAGCCTGCCACTCGTAATAGACCCCGTCTACCGGTGGGATGTTGAGCGCCATCCCGACCGAAATCAAGTCGGGATTGTCATTTAACTGGGAGTAATTCGCCCACAGCAAGGTTTCTGGCTTGATCTTAAATTTGGTCGCGATCTCGAAAACCGAATCACCGGTGGATACCTGGTAGGGGGCTACCTCTGGATCGGAGCGCTTTGGAATCGTGGTATGCATATTGGTCAGGCGGTACAGGAGAGGGAGGGAGGCAGCCTGGGTGAATTCCGGCAGGCTCAACGGTTTATCGCCCGCAGCGGTTGGCTGTGCTGGCGCCGCCTGCCCTTTGCTTGGGCCTGGTATGCTCAACTGCCAGTGGGTAAACGTCCGCCATCCCAGGAACACAGCACAGGCTGCCAGGCTCAGGGCTGCGACCCAAGCAATAATGGACGTCCAACGACCGGAATGGGATTTGGCTTGGAGTGGATCAGAACCAGGCTGGGAAGTCTTGCCTCCTCGCCTGGTTGGAGCCGAATTCACTGAATATCCTCGGTAAGTGTCTCCAGGAACTCCTGGTTATCCTTGGTGCGGGAGAGCCTTTGCAAGATGGCCTCGGTGGCTGCGGAAGCGTCCAGGCCAGCCCCGTGGGGCGGGGGAGTGACCATCTGGTCGTACATGCGGCGCATCAACCAGACCCGCGGCGTGAGATCGGGACCTAAGAGCAGCTCCTCCCGGCGGGTGGAAGAGCGCTCGATATCGATAGCCGGGAAAATGCGCCGTTCCTGCAGCCGGCGGGAAAGGTGCAGCTCCATGTTGCCGGTACCTTTGAACTCTTCGTAAACGACATCATCCATGCGTGAGCCGGTATCGATCAGGCAGGTTGCGATGATGGTCAACGAGCCTCCTTCTTCGATATTTCGGGCGGCGCCAAAGAATCGTTTGGGTGGGTACAGCGCAGAGGGGTCGATACCACCCGACAGCGTGCGTCCGGAGGGGGTGACCACCAGGTTGTAGGCACGCGCCAGGCGAGTGATCGAATCCATCAAGATGACCACATCCCGACCGACTTCTACCAGCCGCTTGGCTCGCTCCAGCACCATCTCGGCCACACGGACGTGCGAGGTAACCGGCTCGTCGAACGTGGAGGAGATCACCTCAGCATCGACCGAGCGGTCCATATCGGTCACTTCCTCAGGGCGCTCGCCGATCAGGGCGACCATCAGATGCACTTCAGGATATTTGGTGGAGATTGCATTGGCAAACTGCTTGAGGATGGTCGTCTTACCGGCCTTGGGCGGAGAAACGATCAAGCCGCGCTGGCCGCGCCCGATCGGTGTGACCAGGTTGATCAGGCGGGTAGCCAGGGTGTGCCGGTCGACTTCCAGATCGAAGCGTCGGTCGGGAAAGATCGGCGTGAGCTGTTCGAAGGTGGGGCGGTAGCGGATCTCTTCCGGGTCGAAACCGTTGATCGTTTCGACCTTTAGCAGGCCGTAATGCCGCTCTGATTCGCGCGGTGGGCGGACCTGACCGATGATCAGGTCACCATTGCGCAGGTTATAGCGGCGGATTTGGGATTGAGAAACGTAAACATCATACGGACCCGGCTGGTAATGCCCAAGGCGCAAAAAACCGATGCCTTCATTCATAATTTCCAGGATTCCGCCGCGCATCTCCAGACCCTGGCGCTCGGCTTCAGCCTGCTGGATACGCAGGATCAGATCTTCTTTTTTCATGCGCCCAAAATGGGGAATATCCAGATCTTTAGCCGTCTGACGCAAGGTGTCGAGAGGCACGTTTTCAAGCTCTAATACTTTCATAGCTGCAACTCGTTTTCTTTATGGAATGTGAATCAATAATGGTGGATAGGATTACGTTATTCCAACGCCCGTAGAAAAATCACATATAGCGCCGGAGATTGACCGGCAGGGAGGACCATTTCAAAAATTAAGCACCGAATAAGGGGAGAAATTTCAGTTTATGCCATGTACGCAATAGTAGTTGAACAGTCGACTTTATTATAGCATGTATATATTCTAAAGGCAAGCGGCTGAAAAAAGGACAGTTCCCCTGGTGAATTGCATTATATCTTAATTCGTCCGGAAATTTATAATAATTTTGAAAGGCTCAGGTAACTCAGATAATCTTTCTCCCATCCATTTTCGGATAGATGCTAAGAGCTATTTGTGCGGAGGAGTGGATTCTGGGCTCACACACTTGGGGAAAGAAACCCTCGATAGTTCCCGGCGGACTGCCTGAGACTTACGGATTTTCCCTGACAAAAGCCAGCGCGTACTGGGCATCCTGATCGTTGGGGTTTTCCTCCAGCGCCTTTTGGAAATCGGCGATCGCTTCGCCGGTCTTGCCCTGACGGTAGCGAGCCCAGCCCTGCCAGAGCCAGGCTTCCTCAGCATTAGGGGTGCGAGCCAGGGCATAATCCAGCAATGCCTGCAGGTCATCCAGCCTCCCGGAGTGGAAATAAGCGAAGAACGGTCCAAACTGGTAGCGCAGCATGCGTTGGGGTAAGCCAATTGTGCGAGCCTGGTCGTATGCCAGGGCGGCTTCCGTATAGCGGTCGAAATACACCAGGTTGGTACCCAGGTTGAACCAATTGAACGCGTTTTGGGGATCTTCTTGGGTAGCAGCCTGAGCACCGTCTAAAGCGTGCTGGCGGTTTACGTCCGCATCCCATTCTGGTCCGAGGACGCCTTGCACCGCGGTCTCCATCTCGGGTGGATAAATGAGAATATATACGTGGTTGAAAGACTGCCAGTTCTGGGCAAGCTGGTCATACGCTACCTGCAATCCGGGGCCGTAGAAGGAATCCTGGGTGGTAAAAGATTGCTTTTGGTCGTCGTAGCCGGTCAGCAGGTTGTAGTGGGCTGCCCACAGGTCGTCATTAGGCCAGTACGGGCTTTCGAAGTGAAAGCTCTCCTCCACCATCACCGGGATGCCGGCGGCGATGAGCTTCTTCAGCAGCTCTTCGTCCCCTCCTACCCGGTAGATAAAGTTCAGCCAGCCAGCCTTGGTGTGGACGTAATAAGCCAGCTCTTCTACGTTGACATTGCGATCCTGGCGGTGCGGCTTGAGCACATCGGAAATATCTTTCTGGTTGCCTTCCCAGCCGTAGTGGCGCAAGTACATCGTCAAAGTTGCTGGGCCGCAGTTGTTGATATCTTGTTTTTCCCAGGCAGGCGGATCAAGCAGCACTTTGCCGGGGATAGGCGTTGGCGAGGGCGGGGAGGTCGGCGTTGGTCCGGGGGGGACAGTCGGTGCGGAGGTCGGTTTAGGGTCGGGAAGGCTGTTCACCTGCACCCGAGGCTTGGGCAGTGGCGTAGGCACTTGCCCGACCGGGTGGATCACCCCACGCAAATAGGCAAGGCCGAAATCGACCCGCCAGTCCAGACGGGCGCGCACCGCAGGCAGGGAAATGACAGCTCCAGCCAGCACGACCAGGGCGAGCACAGCCAGGACGATCAAAACAGCCGGTTTCTTTAACATGGCGGGAATTGTAACACCTGGAATCGCGAGAGGCTGCTGGTCTCAGGGAGTTATCATCTTGGGAACCGGCCGCAAGGTCACTGTACAGGCGACCCTCCGCTTGCCTTGCGTAAGGAACATACTGATATAATATTGGACATGAAATATCACATTTGGACAGAAGGCTGCCAGATGAATATGGCTGATTCGCAGCGAGTGGCATCGTCGCTGGAGCGCCTGGGCTACCAGGCAACCATCCAGGCAGAAGAGGCGGACGTTATCGTCCTGAACACCTGCGTTGTGCGGCAGAGCGCGGAAGATAAGGCTTACGGCCGGTTGAGCTCATTGCGCCCATTAAAGACAGCCAACCCGGAGCTGGTGATCAACCTGATGGGCTGCCTGGTAGGGGTGAAGGGACACGAGGCGCTTAAAAAACGTTTTCCCTACGTGGACGTCTTTTCCCCACCCTCGGACCCTGGCCCGTTGGTCTCTTTCCTCACCCAGGGGGAGGTCCAGGCGCTGCAGGAGGCCGAGACCCAGCAGCGCTACGCTACAATGGACGAGGATCTGCTCCTGCCGCTGTATGAACGCGGCAGGCTGGTGGCTGCTAATGTGCCGATCGTGCTGGGATGCTCGCACGCCTGCACTTTCTGTATAATCCCCTACCGGAGAGGGGTTGAGCGCAGCCGCCGGGTAAGTGAGATCCTCGTCGAAGTACGCTCATTGGTAAACCAGGGAGTCAAAGAAATTACCCTGCTGGGTCAGATTGTTGACCGCTATGGGACCGACCTGCCCGACGGAACCAATTTGGCCGGCTTGTTACGCCTGCTCAGCCAGGTAGATGGGCTTGAGCGCATCCGTTTTCTTACTTCGCACCCCAATTACATGAGCGATGAGCTGCTCGCAGTTGTTGCGGAGCTGCCAAAAGTAATGCCGCACATCGAAGTACCGGCGCAATCGGGCGACGACCAGGTGCTGCTGAATATGCGCCGCGGCTACACCGCTGACGATTACCGCCGCCTGATCGAGCGCATTCGCCAGCGCATCCCGAAAGCTGCCATTGCTACAGACATCATCGTCGGCTTCCCTGGCGAAACCGAGGAGCAGTTCCAGCACACTTACGACCTGCTGGACGAGCTTAAGCTGGACGTCGCCCACCTGGCGCGCTATTCTACCCGCCCGGGAACGGTTGCTTCCCGCAGGATGGAGGATGACGTGCCGGAAGGTGAAAAATGGCGGCGCTTCCGCTTGCTTGAAAACCTTCAAGAAGGCATTGCTGCCGAGATCAATGCGCGCTACCTGGGAGAGACGGTCGACGTTTTGTTCGAGGAAGAAGTCCGCGGGCGCTGGAAAGGGCGTACACCCACCAATAAGCTGGTATTTGTGGAGACCGCCGCCGATCTGCGCGGCCAGATCCTGCCCGTACAGATCACCTGGAGCGGGCCGTGGTCGATGCAGGGCCGGCGATTGGTCGACCAGCCTCTGCTTTTCCCGGACGTGACTGCTTCTATCTCCGTGTAATCCCAAATCACCCCCGATTCTGAATATTAGAAGTTTATTGGATTCCAATCTGATTATATTGACAAATCAGGTGTATTATATTATATATAAGTATCCTTAATTAATAAGAAGACTTAACTATGCCAACTTCTCAAGAATTTACCGGGGTCCTCCGCCAGTGGGCGGAAGTTTTTATGCGGCGCTCGATGCATGACTTCTACCAGTTTTCCCGCGCAAATGGGCTGTCTATGACCCAGTTAAGCACCCTTTTCCGCCTCTACCACCAGAGCTACTGTGGAGTATCCGATCTCAGCGATCACCTGGGAGTGACCAGCGCAGCCGCCAGCCAGATGATCGACCGGCTGGTGCAGCAAGGCGTGCTGGCGCGCAATGAAAACGTCGCAGACCGGCGCATCCGGCAGATCACCCTTACTCCCCGGGGCGAACAGCTGGTCCGGGAGAGCATCGAAGCCCGCGGCCGTTGGATGGAGGAATTAACCACCGAGCTTAGCGCAGAGGACCAGCAGGCGATCATTCATACCCTTACCATGCTTACGCAGGCTGCCATCCAGCTGGAGCCACAGGACCTCGAGTCGTTTAAACCCGCAACAGAAAGGAATTGAACTACATTGGATAACCGAACCTCATCTCGCCCTCAGCGCGGAAACAACAAAGCACTGGGGCGAGCAGTCCGCTATCTGGCTCATTATCGCCGTGAAGCACTGCTGCCTTATATCTTTATGGTGATTGCCACCTTTGCTCAGCTCATGGTGCCGCGCGTGATCAGCCACATGATCGATGTCATCACCATCGGGTCGATCAGCAACCAAATCGTCCCCCGTCTGAACCAGATCCCGGCGAACATCCTGACGGGCATCTTGCAGCAGCTCAACATGACCGTTGACCAGCTCAGGCAGAACCAGACCCTGGCTGAACGGCTGCTGATCTATGCCGGGTTAGCCATCCTTGCCCTGGCGCTTATCCGCGGCTTGTTCGCCTTCCTGCAAACCTACTGGGGAGAGCGCAATTCACAAGGGGTTGCCTACGATATGCGCAACGAGCTCTTCGCCAAGATCCAGCACCTGTCATTTGCATACCACGACCGCAACCAGACCGGGCAATTGATGATCCGGGCAACCGATGACGTCGAGAAGGTGCGCTTGTTTATCGGGCAAGGCTTGCTCTTGGCGGCGAGTGCAATATTGCTGCTGAGCGGTACCCTGATAATCCTCTTGCGCACGAACCTTCGATTAACTCTGGTCGTGCTGCCCATCCTACCGATTGCCTTGATCCTGTTTATGGTATTTGGGAGCTTGACCCAGCCGCTGTTCACCAAAGTGCAGCGCAGGCTCTCCGCGCTTAACACGATCCTGCAGGAGAACCTGGCCGGGGTTAGAGTCGTGAAGGCATTTACCCGTGAAGCCAGCGAGGAAGTCAAGTTTGGTCAGGCTGCCGATAACTTGATGAGCCAGCAGCTGCAAGTCGCCAAAGTGTTCTCCTTTTTATTCCCGATCATTTTCCTGATCGCCAACCTGGGTCAGGCGTTGATCCTGTTCTTTGGTGGTCGCCAGATTCTGAACAACACACTGACCCTGGGTGAATGGCAGGAGTTCAGTCTGTACCTGGTATTTATCTTTCTCCCACTCGCCCAGCTGGGCATTATTATCACCCAGATGTCGCAGGCTTCTGCCTCAGCCACACGCATCTTCGAGATCCTGGACGCCGAGGTCGAAGTAAAAGATAAGCCGGATGCGCTGGTATTGCCGCCAATAACTGGACAGGTCAAATTCGAAAACGTCTCTTTCCGCTATTTCTCCGGTGGACAGCCTGTACTCCAAAACGTCAGCTTTTCTGCCGATCCCGGGCAGACCGTGGCGCTGCTAGGCGCGACAGGTTCGGGAAAATCATCTATCATCAACCTGATTCCCCGTTTTTATGACCCCACCGAAGGGCGGATTACGATTGATGGCTACGATCTGCGTGACGTTAAGATCGACTCACTACGCGCCCAGATTGGGATTGTGCTGCAAGAAACATCTCTATTCGCTGGATCCATCCGCGATAACATTGCCTACGGCAAATCGGATGCGACCGATGAAGAGGTTTTTGCTGCCGCTAAGGCTGCTGCTGCGCATGAATTCATTATGTCATTCCCCGAGGGTTACAACACCCCGGTCGGCGAACGCGGCTCCACGCTCAGCGGCGGGCAAAAACAGCGCGTCGCTATCGCTCGTGCGCTGCCTGCTTGATCCCCACATCCTGATCCTGGATGACTCCACCAGCAGTGTGGACCTGACCACCGAGTATCAGATCCAGAAAGCCCTGGACACGCTGATGAAAAACCGCACCAGCTTCGTCATCGCACAACGGATCAGCACTGTCATGAATGCGGACCTGATTCTGGTCCTGGATAGGGGACAGATTGTTGGACAGGGCAAGCATGCAGATTTGTTGGAAACGAACGAGATTTACGCTGAAATATACAGCTCACAGCTGGTAGAGGATATCAGCCCAGAGACGGAACCGGAGCTCCTGTTCGTCGAGGGGTAACTCGCTCCCTTCTCGATCTTAACATCTACGAATAGTTATCAACGCAAAGACAGATTTGGAGAATAATTATGTTTGGTGGACAAGACGGACTTCGGCGAATGATGAGCCAGGATGCTATCAAGCCAAAGAATACTGGAGCAACCCTGGCGCGTTTCGCCGGATATTTCAAACCCTACTGGGCGATTATGCTCCTGGTGGCGATTCTGATCGTCGTCTCCACCTGGGCGCAGGTAAAAGTGCCGCAGTTGATCGGTCAGGCAGTGGACTGCTACCTGGTGCCTGTGGCGCAGCCAGCCCTGGGTAATTTTCTCGGCGTAACCCTGTCTCAGAGCTCGTCAACGGGCTGTACCTACGCCAGCGGTACTGCGACCATGACCAATGAACAGAAAATGATTGGTCTGCTGGGGATCATTCTCCGGATTACTGTACTGTTTGTCCTCTCCTCTATACTGACCGGCTTAATGTTTTACCTGATGACCTGGGCTGGACAACATGCCCTTAAGCAAATCCGGGTGGATTTGTTTAAACACCTACACGATCTCTCGATGAAGTTTTACTCGGAGCACGAGGCGGGTGATTTAATGAGCCGGATCACCAATGACAGCGATACCATCCAGCAAGCGTTCAACTTTGCCCTGGTCAACGTGCTGAGCGGCGCCCTGCTGTTGGTTTGGATTGCCTACGCTATGTTCAACCTGGACGCTTTATATGCATTATTGAGCCTGTCCATCGTGCCCATAATGATCATCGTCACAGTATGGTTTTCCTCCCAGGCGCGCAAGGCTTTCCGCCGTACACGCCTGGAAATTGGCAATGTTAATGCGGAGCTCCAGGAGAATATTTCATCCGTCCGGGAAGTGCAGGCATTCAGCCGGGAGGACGAAAATTTGCGCAGCTTCCAGATCACAAATGCTGCTAACCGGGATGCTAATGTCCGTGCTGTCGCCTTCACCAGCGCCCTTGCACCCAGTTTGGAGGCTTTAGGATATGCAGCTCTGGCTATCGTTACCTGTGTTGGTGGTCTTCTACTCTTACGCGGGCAGACCCTGTTCGGTACAACTGTCTCCTTGGGGCTGATTATTGCTTTTATCGGGTACGTGCAACGCTTCACTCAGCCTATCCAGGGGATTTCCATCCTGTGGACGAACATCCAAAGCGCAATTGCCGGGGGTGAGCGCATCTTCAGTATGCTCGATACCCAACCGGATTTGCAGGATGCGCCTGACTCCAAACCGATGCCTCCCATTCGCGGCCAGGTAGAATTTAAAGATGTAACGGCTGGCTACAAGGCGGGGTTGGATGTCTTAAACGGGATAAACTTTACAGCTGATCCGGGTAAAACGATTGCCATCGTCGGCCCTACTGGGGCAGGCAAGACAACCATGATCAACTTGATCCCGCGCTTTTTGGACGTCAACGACGGCGTCGTGTTGATCGATGATGTTGACGTACGCACGGTCACCCAGAAATCACTGCGCGAGCAGATCGGGCTTGTCCTGCAAGACACTTTCCTTTTCAGCACCACAATCATGGAAAACATCCGTTTCGGGAGACCTGACGCTACAGATGAGGAAGTGCAGGCAGCTGCTCGGCTGGCTCACGCCGATACCTTCATCGAACGCTTGCAAGATGGCTACCAAACGGTCCTAGGCGAGCGCGGCAGCGGTCTAAGCCAGGGCCAACGCCAGCTGATTGCAATTGCGCGGGCCGCCCTGGCTCAGCCGAAAATATTGATATTGGATGAGGCTACCTCGAGCGTGGACTTGCGCACCGAACGCCTGATCCAGCAAGCCCTCCAGGGCTTGCTGCAAGGACGAACCAGCTTTGTGATTGCCCACCGTCTCAGCACGATCCGCAACGCCGACCTGGTGCTGGTACTTGACCAGGGCAATATCGTCGAATGCGGGAAGCATGATGAGCTGCTTGCGCAAAAAGGCTTTTACTACGATCTATACATGAGCCAGTTCCGCCGCCGGAGCGAGATGGATAGCGCTAGCAAGCAATCTCTGCAACCCGGTGAGAATTTGCAGTCTCTATCGGCGTCTGGGGCGTAATCATCAACCCTTCCCTGCCGCCTGCGGCTGTATGCACCGAGCGAAGGGGGTATCAATTCCGAAAACGAGGTTCAGGTGGCGCCTAGGCGCCACCTGAACCTCGTTTTCGGATATTTCCCCACTTACAAAACCGTGAAGACCCCGGAGAGGTTTCTAAATTAGAATTCTCGCAGGAAACGCGGCTCCTGTTAGAAGCGAGAGGTAGCTGCCTGAGCGCAGGCGATGTACTGGTTTACTCCCTTATACTTGACCTATTTATATCTATTAGCCGGGTTTTCTTTGATCCTGGCTGCTTTGTTTTGGAAGCGGCGCGCCTCACCGGGCGGCTGGCCAGCCGCGGTGATGATGCTATGTATCGCCGAAGTCATGGTCACCTATGCTCTTGAACTGGGCAGCCAGGGATTAGCAGCCAAATATTTCTGGTTTACCAGCCAGTTTCTTGGATATACACTCCTCCCTCCTGCCTGGTTGATTTTCACATTGCAGTATACCGGTCAGGCCCGCCGCCGTTTCAATTTGAAATATTTGCTCTTCCTCATCGAGCCAATCATACTGTTCTCCCTGGTCTGGACAAATCCGTGGCACCATTTGGTATGGGATCAAGTGCGGGCTGCTGCAGGCGGAGCCATGGCAAGCATTACTGTCACGTACCAGCAAGTGTACTGGATCCAGGCTGCCTACTCGTTCATCCTGATCTTTACCGGCATCTATTTCCTTTGGCAGGCGTACCCGAATGTTGCCCCTATCTATCGCCGGCAAATCCGCGGCTTGATAATAATTGCTGTTATCCCCGGATTGTTCCAGATTTTCTACATGGCGGCGTTCTCCTACTTCCTGACGTTCAATCCAATCGCGATCAGTTTTACGATTGTAGTTGCGATGTTTTATTGGGGGTCACGCAATTTCTGGCAAATTGATATCCTGCCTGTAGCCCGCAGCGTGGTTGTGGAGAGCATGAGCGAAGGCGTGATCGTGCTTGATTCCAACGAGCGGATTATTGACCTGAACCATTCCGCCTGCCAGGCGCTGGGTAAAACAGTGCCACAGCTGGTCGGTCGCCAAATCCGCGAGGTCCTCCCAGGCTGGGAGAACCACCTGTCATCGCCAACGGGGCTTGCCCGGGATCCAGACCAGCAAGAGGAGAGCCATTTCGAAATCCAAATCGGACCTCGTAAAAGCGAGCGTTCGTACCTGGTGCGCATTGCGCCACTGCGCGATCCAAGCCGGGTACTTACGGGGTACCTGATCATTTGGAGCGATATTACCGATCGGGAGAAAGCAGAAGTAATCCTGCGGCGCCAGTTGGAAGATATGACGGTCATCCACCTGGTGGCGACAGCCTGCCTGAAGGCTGAAGAGGAGAATGACCTGATCCGGAAAATAACCAAGATCATCGGCAGCTCCATCTATACCGATAATTTTGGAGTGCTGATGCTGGACCCGGCAACTGGAGCCCTGCATGTTCACCCATCCTATCACGGGGTACCCGACCAGGAAATGAAACGCGTCTTTCCACCGGGAGAGGGAATTACTGGACAGGTGGCTGCCAGCGGACAGGCTCAGCTTATTTCCGATGTAGCTAAAGCGACGGGTTATATCCGGTTCGTCGATCATGCCCGTTCGGAACTGTGCGTGGCGATCAAGGTTGGTGAACAAATCCTGGGGGTCATCAATGTCGAAAGCGCACAGCCGAATGCGTTCACCAAGACAGACCAACGCCTGCTGGATACTCTCGCGGGCATGCTGGGGACCAGCATCTTGCGTTTGCGCAGTGAAGCCGCCAGCCAGCTCCGCGGAGACCAGCTGATGGCGGTCACCCGAGTGGGCCAGGAGATTACCTCTGTTCTGGATCGCCGGCAGGTGCTTTCCTCCATCGCGCGCCGGGCAGCCGAGCTTTCCCAATCCGATGCCTGCGGGGTTTTTGACCTTCGTTCCGACGGTCGCTTCTACCTGGCTGCAAGTTATGGTATCAGCGAAGCAACCGTCAACCGGATCAATGCTGAGGGATTTCCCATGGAAGGGAGTGCAGTCGGTCTGGCAGTGGGCGAGTGCCACCCGGTTCAAATCCCCGATATTCAACTTGACCCGACGTACAAGGTACGCTACCTCATCGAGCTTGATGACATCCGGGCCGTTCTGGCGCTGCCGATGCTGCGCGGCGACCAGGCAATTGGTGGGATCGCTTTATGGCACCGCCAGCCGCGCCACTTTAGTGTTGAAGAAGAAATTTATTTACAGGCGCTTGCCCAACAAAGCGTCAATGCAGCAGTAAATGCGCAGCTTTTCGAGACCGAGCGCGAACAGCGAAAGCTGGCTGAGGCTTTACGCGAAACGGGGATTGCCTTAGCTGCCAGCCTCGACGAGGAACAGGTGATAGACAACCTGCTTGACCAGATCAGCAGCATACTGCCGTTCGATGCAGGCAGCATCATTGTGATGGAGGGCAGCCAGGTGCGGCTGACGCGCCTGCGCGGATCGCCATGGTTGAACCCGTGCAGCAGCGAGCCTCAGCTTATCCTTGATCCGCAAACTCACCCCTGCATCCTGCAGATGCAGGAAACGAAGCAGCCCTTGATCCTGGCAGATTTATGCCGTGAGACCAGCCACAGCGAGCCCGGCAGCCCGAACCCGAGTCGCTCCTGGATCGGGTCGCCGGTATTTGCTCAAGGGAAGATCATTGCTTACATTACGCTGGAGAAAGATGAGGCTGGATATTATCAGCCGGTCGATGCAGAACGCCTGGCGGTCCTGGCTGGCCAAGCCGGGTTAGCGCTGCAGAATGCTCGCCTGTACGAGGAAGCGCACCAGCGGGCTGCACACCTGGAAGCGCTTAATGCGGTGATTGGCACGGCAGGAAGTGTCAGCGAATTGGATGACCTCTTGAAAGTGACCCTGGAGCATACCCTCCAGGCAATCGCGGCTGATGGTGGGGGCATCTGGTTTGGCGAGCATCGATCCGTGCATAACATCCCGGCCGAGCTCCTCTCCAGGTTTTCCACGCAGGTACTTTCCTTTATCCTGAGGAGTGACCAGGTAACCTCCGTCCAGGATTGGCAGGCTATCTCGGATGGACCAGTATCCGGAGAGATTGTGGACATCGCCAGACGTTGTGGAATCCGCTCCTCGCTGAGCGTTCCGATACTGGCGGATGGAATCCATTCCGGTGGGCTGGGGGTTTTCAGCTCGCAGCCACGCGCCTGGACGGAAGAGGAAATCTCGCTAATTAAAGCTATATCCAAGCAGCTCGGATCAACAGCGCAACGCTTGGGGCTGTTAGCAGAGACCAAGCGCCGTCTGGCAGAAGTAACTTTGCTCAGCAATATCATTTCCCTGACTGCTGCGGCTGACGACCTCTCCACAGCCTTGACCCAGGTCTGCACGCAAGCTGCCCAGTTCTTCCATGCGGAACAAGCGGGGTTTGCTCTCCTGAATGATGAAGGCACCGTCGCGGTTGTTGTAGCGGAGTATGCGGAAGAAGGGCGCCCAAGCGCCCTGGGTGTGAAAATCCCCGTCGCAGGCAATCCATCGATGGTCTATATCCTTGAGCATAAATCCGCTCTGGTGGTTGAAGACGCCCAGTCAAACCCGCTGCTGGAGCCGGTGCACGGCATAATGCGTGATCGACAGGTCGCTTCTGTGATGATTCAGCCGATCCTGCTGGGTGACAGGGTAGTCGGCACTTTGGGTTTGGACCACCTGACCCAAATTAGATTTACAACCGAAGACGTGGCATTGATGGAAAATATTGCCCGGCAGATCAGCCAGACCCTGGAACGCATCCAGCTTTTCGATACTACCCGCCTGCACGCCCGCCAGTTTACAGAGCTCGCCAAGCTGAGTGAGAGTCTCAACCGCCAATTCACGGTCGACGAAGTCGTCAGGGGGATCGGCGAAGGTGCGATGGCGCTGACCGAAGCCAATCGAGTGGGCGTTTACCTGCGTACCCCTGATGATCGCGCTGTATGCGCCTGGCATAATGGACTTTCTCAGGCGTACATCCAGGCAATCGGCGATCAGTTAAAGTCGGTCCCGGGTGGGCAGATGCTGCGTATCGCCGAACCGTTATTTATTCCCGATGCAATGCTGCTTCCGGAAGAATCCCTGCTGCGCCAGCTGGCAGCCGTTGAACAGTATCATGGTATTGGTATGTGGCCGCTGACGTATGAAAACCAGGTGATCGCAGCTATCGTCTGTTATTACGACCAGCCGTATGCCTGGAGTGAAAATCAGAAAGAGGTGATGACTGCATTCAGCAGCCAGGCAGCTATTTCTTTGCGTAATTCCCGCCTTTTTGATGAAACCCAGCGCAGGGCTACTCAACAAGAAGCGATCAATGCGATTATTGCCACCGCGGTGACCGCTCTCGACTTGCCAGGATTGTTAGATGAAGTGCTCGATCTCACCCTCCAGGCGCTGGGGCTCGAAAGGGGGGTGATTTGGGCGCATGGGGAGGTCCGATTGCGCGGTTTGCCGGTCGAGATGGTGCGGCAAACAAAGGCTCTCGGGAAAAACCGGGAAAAGGATTTCCAGGCTATTCTGCCTGTCAGGGATTGGGAAGCCTACCAATTTGAGAATCCCCAAGAGGCATTTGCACCATTAATGAACCAGCATGGATTCAAAGCCAGCATGACGATCCCAATCCTTGCCGAAGGCGCCTTGATCGGAGGTATGGGTGTCGTCGCTGAAGAGCCGCGCGAGTGGCTGGTAGAGGAAATTGCCCTGGTAGAGGCTGTGGGAAGGCAGCTGGGAAGCGCGGTCGAACGCATCAACCTGCTGCAGAAAACCCAGGAACAGGCCATGCGGGTTCAACAAATCATGGATACTGTTCCAGAAGGGGTAGTCCTGCTGAATGCAGACTATCAGATTGTATTAGCAAACCCGGCAGCCTGGCGGCACCTGGCTGCCCTGGCTGGCGGGGTTGAAGCTGGACAGGCGCTTACGATGCTGGGTAATCGTCCCATCGAAGAATTTTTACAAAGCCCAGGCGACACTCCCTGGCACGAAATCGAGCTGCCCGGCCTGGCAAAAGCCGTATTCGAAGTCGCCGGACAGTCTTTGGTCACACGCACACAAAACGATGGGTGGGTTTTGGTCATCCACGATGTCTCCCAGGAACGGGAATACCAGGACCGCATCCAGATGCAGGACCGCCTGGCAACAGTTGGACAGCTGGCTGCAGGGATTGCCCATGATTTTAACAATATCATGGCAGCCATCGTTGTGTATGCGGACTTGTTGAGCCTGGAGCCGAGCCTCTCAAATGCCAGCCGGGATAGGCTGGTCATCATCCAGCAGCAAGTACAGCGCGCTACCAGCCTGATCCGCCAGATCCTCGATTTCAGCCGTCGCTCCGTGATGGAGCAGAGCAGTTTGGACCTGCTGCCATTTATCAAGGAGCTGGATAAGCTTTTGGCGCGAGTCCTTCCAGAAACGATCCATCTGGAGCTCAAATACCAGCACGGCAGTTATCTCGTCCGGGCGGATCCGACACGCTTGCAGCAAGCGTTCATTAACTTGGCGCTCAATTCCCGGGATGCGATGCCGGAAGGTGGAGTGCTCCATTTCGAGCTGAGCCGATTCCACCTAAAACCGGATGATACGCGACCAAACCCTGATTTGCAGGCCGGGGATTGGGTGCGCATTATGGTCAGCGATACGGGAACAGGAATTGCTCGAGATGACCTTCCGCACATCTTCGAGCCTTTTTTTACTACCAAGCCGGTGGGCCACGGGACAGGGCTGGGTTTGGCCCAGGTGTATGGTATCATCAAGCAGCACGATGGCAGCATCGAAGTCCACAGCCAGCCAGGTAAGGGAACCAGTTTTATTATTTACCTGCCTGCTCTCGAAATCAATGAAACGCAAAGCTTAAGCTCTCTCGAGCAGAATGACGTGAAAGGCGGCGGAGCAACTGTCCTGTTGGTTGAAGACGATCAGGCGGCTCGGGATGCGCTTCGGGATCTGTTAGAGTATCAAAATTACCGGGTGCTGACCGCCTCGAACGGTCATGAGGCCTTATCGGTTTATTCTCAATCCAACCCCTCCGTCGACCTGGTGGTAAGCGACATCGTCATGCCAGAGATGGGCGGCTTTGACCTCTACCAGGCTCTGCAGCAACACCAGCCTCAGATAAAAATACTATTTATCACCGGTCATCCGCTGGATTCTGAGAACCAGGGGCTGCTGGAAAAGGGACGGGTGCATTGGCTGCAGAAGCCATTCTCCATCCGCGAGTTCAACCAGGCCGTCAATTCCCTTTCGGATAGCTAGACCCCCTCCTCTCCCTGGACCAATCTTGCGCGGCGCAAGAAGGGCGGGGTATTCAGGCTGCGCTCCAATAGATAGGTAAAATAATAAGTCATCAGCGCCTCGATCTCGCGGTGGATTGTCTGAGATGGGCGCAGGCGGGCAGCTTCGGAAAACCCACTGCGCTGGTAGTGGCGCAAGCATTTCAGTGCCTCCATAGAGATGGGCCGGGCGCCCGGGGTCTTTTTCCCGCAGGATGGGCAGAGCACACCGCCATGCTCGGCAGAGAAGAACTGGTCCTCCGCCTGGATCTTCCGGCCGCACAAGACACAAGTGACCAGCTGCGGTCTGAAGCCGATATGGTCCAGCAGGCGGATTTCATAATAGTGGACGGCAACTTCCGGCTCGCTGGAGGCATCCAGGCGAGCCAACGTATCTACCAGCAGCCTATACAGCTCGCGGTTCTCCCCTTCTTCATAGGTAAAGCGATCGAGCAGCTCAACGATATACGCGGCGTAAGTGGTTTGCAATAAGTCCGTTTTCAGAGCCAGATAGGCGTTGATCGATTCTGCCTGGGTGACAATCATCAAATCGCGGCCACGGGCGAGCAACAGATTGGCGCGGGTGAACGGCTCCAGGTGCCCGGCTTTGCGCGAGGCGGATTTCCGCACTCCTTTGGCAATTGCCTGTACCTTACCGAGCTCGAGGCTGAACAGGTTGAGCAGGCGGTCAGCTTCACCCCAATCGGAATGGCGCAGCACCACTGCCTCTATGCGGAGGGTCCTTTCTCGAGACGGCATGTATGGATTATATCAACACCCTGGGGTTCTGTTATGATCGCGGTAATGCGCCCCCCTGGTTGGGCATAGAAGAGCTTGGGGGTTCACTGGGCGACGAAGCCGCCCAGCGAACCCCCAAGCCTCTACTTAAAAGCTGATATGTTTGGATAAAGGTCGTTGACGATAGTTTCTCATTCTGGTAAAATCGGCAAGCCCGGAGCGTTGTACCCTTCGCCCGGGCTGATCCTTGATGGGATCAATTCTTAGCACGCCGAAAGGGCTTGAAGAATGAAAGTACTTTTACTGAAAGACGTCTATAAACTGGGTCACGCGGGGGACGTAAAAAAGGTTGCCGATGGGTATGGACGCAACTACCTGATCCCGCAAAAGCTGGCTGTGCTGGCAACCCCCGGAACCTTGAAACAAGCTGAACAGATCCGTATCAGCGCCGCCACGCAGCGGGCGCAGCTCAACCAGGAGATGAGCGGGGTCGCAGAGCAAATCGCCAAGCTGACCCTGACTTTTTCAGCGCGCGCCGGCGAGACAGGCAAGCTATACGGTTCGATCACGCCCCAGATGATCAGCGATGTCATTACTGAGAAAACTGGTACGACGATCACCCGCCGGAACCTTGATTCCGAGCCAATTCGCACCCTGGGTGAGCACACGATTCATGTACGCCTGACAATGGATCTAATCCCAGAGGTCAAAGTTATTGTTTATCGCGAAGGCGAGGTATTAGCCCAGGCAGTAGGCGGAGCAGCCAAGCCGCTCGCTGCAGAGAAACCAGCTCCCTTGATTACAGTCGAGCCGGAAACAGCAGCTGAAGAGACCCCAGCTCCCTCGATTGCAGACGAGCCGGAAGCAGCAGCTGAAGAGACCCCAGCTCCCTCGATTGCAGACGAGCCGGAAGCAGTAGCTGAACCCGAAGCGTCCGATGAGGCTGGCTCGGCAATCGAGGCTGAGGCCAGCCCAGAGGCCGAAGCCTGAGCAGTGTAATCTTAACCCTCTCTACAGGCAATTCCGCGCCAATGATCGGCCTGGAAACCGTGGTAGCTGGTTCATTCCTGTACCGCAAACATCGCCAGGCCGATCTGCTTTCCCGTCGATGAAAGAAGCCCTCGGACAACAGCTGCGCCAGGCGCGTGAGGAGCACCAGTTGAGCCTGGAACAGGTCTCAAAAGCTACCCTCATGCGGGTCCATTACCTGGAAGCGATGGAGGCGGGTGACTTTGAGGCCCTGCCTTCTTTAGCGCAGGCCAGGGGATTTCTACGCACTTATGCAAACTACCTGGGTTTGGATGCGGAGGCTTTGCTGGGAAACCTGGAGGGGAACGAGGGGATAATAAGCGCCCCCGCCGCTGCTCAAGCATCTCCGCAGGGAGGGAATGGCAGCCGCCCGAGTGGAGCAGGGGCAAAATATCCCAGCGAAACCCAGCATATTTTCGAAGAGATTGGCCAAAAACTGCAGCAGCAGCGCGAACGCCTGGGTCTATCGCTGGAAGACGTAGAGAAATATACCCATCTGCGCGTCCGCTATATGCAGGCGCTGGAAAGCGGCTCATTGGACGATCTGCCGTCCCCGGTCCAGGGTCGCGGGATGCTGAAGAATTATGCCATCTTTCTGGGAATGGACCCTGAGCCGCTGCTGCTCAGCTTCGCTGAAGGATTGCAGGTACGGCTGGCTGTTGCCCAGCAGGCAACTCGCCCGGCGCCGCGTACCGCGCCTGTGCGCCGAGCAAAAAGTCTGCCAGGCCCGCTCCGGCGTATCTTCTCCAGAGAGTATGTAGTGGTGGGGCTGCTGGTGCTTGCCCTGGTGGGTTTCGCAACCTGGGGCGCGGCGCGCATCTTTGCCACGCGCTCGCAGCAGGCTCCTGAATCCACTGCCCCGTCGATCGTTGAGATCCTGCTCGCCGCCCCAACAGCCAGCGTAACCCCCTCGCCGATCCCGGATACGCCTACCCCCGTCCTGGCGATCATCGGGGCTCCCACGGAAGCAGGCACTGCCATATCCACCCCTCTGCTATTGCAGTCCTCCAATGAGCAAGGTGTTCAGGTTTATGTAACCGTTCAGGAGCGAGCCTTCATGCGCGCCTCCGTCGATGGTAAGATCGAGTTCGAAGGAAGGGTCTTACCCGGCAGCGCGTATACATTCCAGGGAAAAGACCGGATAGAAATCCTGACCGGGAATGGCGCTGCGCTGCAGGTGTTTTATAACCAGCAGGACCTGGGTCCGCTCGGGCTGTTCGGACAGGTGATCGACCGGGTATTTACCAGCCAGGGGGTCCTGACGCCCACCGCGACGATCACGCCCACCAGCACCACTACCTCCCGTCCATCCCCGACGGTAAAGCCTACCGATACTCCCAGCGGGCCGGTACCGGTGGCACCTTAATTGTATGGTTCGCCTTTGGAGCATCTATCGCGGGGCAATTGTGCCAAACCCTCCGGTACGCTCTCCGGGCTCTATGAGAATTAACAGGTAAATATGCTAAAAGAAAAATCGTTCCATCTCATATCTCTCGGCTGCGCCAAGAACACCGTCGACTCGGAATCTATGGCCCAGCTCCTGTACCGGGCGGGCTACCGCCACGTGGAGCGCGAGCGGCAGGCTGAGGTGCTGATCGTCAACACCTGCGGTTTTATTGGCCCGGCCAAGGAAGAATCGCTGCGGGTGCTGGGGGAGCTGGCGCTGCGTAAACGCAAGGGGCAGATGCTGATCGCGGCAGGCTGCCTGACGCAGCGCTACGGCGCGGAGGTGGTGCGCCAGGTGCCGGGTATAGACGGCATCCTGGGCACGCGCCGCTGGATGGATATCGTTGAAGTTGTGCGAGAGCTGCGCGCCAGCCAGCACCCGCAACCGCTCTACCACCTGCCCGAAGCGGCGACCGTTGGCAGCGACGAGCAGGGAGTGCTGCGCGCCGCCGTTCAAGGCGCCAGCGCCTACCTGAAGATCGCCGATGGCTGCCGCCGCCCGTGCGCTTTCTGCGCCATCCCGCTGATCAAAGGCACCGCCGTCAGCCGCCCGCTGGCCGCGCTGGTGGAAGAAGCCCGCCGGCTGCAAGACCTGGGAGTGCGGGAGATCATCCTGATCGCCCAGGATACGACCGATTACGGGCATGACCTGGGCATGAAAGATGGACTGGCGCAGCTGCTCGAACAATTGGTGGCTGCCGTTCCCGGGATGGATTGGATCCGCATCATGTATGCCTATCCCGGCTACGTCACCGACCGGCTGATCGAGGTCATGGCTGCCCAGCCGCAGATCGTGCCCTACCTGGATATGCCGCTCCAGCACGCCCACCCGGACACGCTGCGGCGCATGCGCCGCCCGGCAAACATGGAATGGGTCTACCGCACCCTGGAGAAAATGCGCTCGGCGATGCCCGACCTGGCGCTGCGCACCACCTTCATCGTCGGCTACCCCGGCGAGACGGAAGCTGAATTCCAGACATTGCTGGATTTTGTCCAGGCAGTCCGCTTCGATCGCGTGGGCGCTTTCCAGTTCTCCTTCGAGCCGGGCACCACCAGCGAGCCGCTTGGCGACCCGGTTCCTGCCCAGGAAAAACAAGAGCGCTACGAGCGGCTGATGACCATCCAGCAGCGCATCTCCCTGGAGAAAAACCAGGCCTGGGTCGGGAAGACCCTGGAGGTGCTGGTCGAAGGGCAGGGAGAAGGACTTTCGCTGGGACGCTCTTACCGCGATGCCCCCGAGATCGATGGGCTGGTCATCATAGAAAACGAGCTGCCGGTCGGCGAGATGCTGCCTGTCACCATTACTGGCGCGATGGCGTATGACCTGTCAGGTGTGGCGCAAGCTTCAACAGTTCCATTAATGATTCCGCGGATACAATGAGCACAGCTTCTTCCCCCGACTTCACCAGCGCCGAAGCCCGCTTCGCAATCGAAACCATGCAGGAAGCAAGCCGGTTGGTGACCCAAATCCAATCTGAGCTGGTCGCGACCGCGCTCACCAAGGAGGACCGCTCCCCGGTCACAGTTGCCGATTTTGCCTGCCAGGCGCTGGTTGCATACCGCCTCATGCAGGCTTTTCCGGCTGACGGGCTGCTGGCTGAAGAAGACTCCTCCAGCCTGCGCCCTCATCCGGATGTATTGAAGCAGGTGAGCGAGTACGTCGGTCGCTGCGTCCCTCGGGCGGATTCCGAGCAGGTCTGCGCCTGGATCGATCACGGCCGGACTGGCCCAGGACAAAAATCTTCGAGCCAGGATGCAGCGGGAGGGCGCACCTGGGTGCTGGACCCGGTCGATGGCACGAAAGGCTTCCTGCGCGGCGACCAGTACGCGCTGGCGCTGGCGCTGCTGGTCGATGGTCAGGTGCAGCTGGGCGCCCTGGGCTGCCCGCGTTTGGACTCCAGCGCACAGCCAGCGGACGGACCGGGTGCGCTGTTCATCGCCTTGCGGGGCGCGGGAGCGTGGGCGGCTGCCATCGAAAAGCCGGATTCATTCCGCCGGCTGCACGTCTCGCGGCGCTGCGAGCCTGCCGAGGCGCGGGTTTTGCGCTCCTTCGAGGCCGGTCATACCAACGTCAGCCGGATCGACGGGTTTATGCATGCCCTGGACTGCCAGGCCGAGCCAGTGCGCATGGACAGCCAGGCGAAGTACGCCCTCCTGGCAGCCGGTCGAGGCGACCTGCTCCTGCGCCTGCTTTCCGCCTCCCAGCCGGACTACCGGGAGATGATCTGGGACCAGGCAGCCGGATCGATCCTGCTCGAGGAGGCCGGGGGCAGGATCAGCGATCTGCACGGGGAGGCGCTGGACTTCCGCCTCGGACGCACCCTGGCGAACAATTACGGCATCCTGGCCTCGAATGGCTGCCTGCACGCGGCTGCACTTAATGCCTTAAGCCAGATAGACGCCTGAGCCAGGAATCGTTCCCCCAGGAGGAATATGAAATCGCGCGCCGACCGCCTTGCCCTGCTGATCAGCCTGCTGGCGGTCGTTGCGGCGTACCTGGTGGCAGTGAACATCTTCGAAGGGATGGCGCATATCGAAGACGAGATGGCCTACCTCTGGCAGGCGCAGGCGATCGCCGGCGGTCACCTGACGTTACCCTCCCCGCCTCAGAAGGAAAGCTTCCTCGTCCCATTTGTGGTGGATTACAACGGGCAGCGCTTCGGCAAATACCCACCCGGCTGGCCTGCACTGCTGGGAATCGCCGTCAAATTAAACTTGCGCACCTGGGTCAACCCGCTGCTGGCAGGTTTGGGGGTCTGGCTGATCTACCGCCTGGGGAAGAAGACGATGGGCGCGACGGTGGGCCTGCTGGCTGCCGGCTTTACGGCGGCTTCCCCATTTTTCCTGATGAATTCAGGATCGCTGTTGTCCCATCCTTTCGGATTGGTGCTCTCAGCCGGGTTTGCCTTAGGCTGGCTGGACGCTTTCTGGAACCCGGATTACCCGCGCCCGTGGATCCCTACTGTCGCCGCGGCTTTCTGCCTGGGGCTGCTGGCGTTGACCCGACCGCTGACCGCGGTCGCCGTTGCAGCCCCCTTTGCTATCCATGGGATCTTCGTGCTGGTGCGCGGCCCGGCACAGGTGCGCTGGAGGCTGCTGGCTTTCTCCCTGATCGCGCTGGCGCTGGCGGGTCTGGTCATCGCCTGGCAGTTTGCGGTCACGGGCAAACCATTATTGAACCCCTACACGCTGTGGTGGTCTTACGACCTGGTCGGGTTCGGGCCGGGCCGCGGGCGGGTGCCAGGCGGGCACACCCTGGAGCTGGCGTATATCAATACCCGTTATAGCTTGCAGGTAGGCAAGTTCGATTTGTTTGCTGGTGGGGTGCCATTCCTGCTGCTCATCCTGCCGGGGCTGTGGGCCATGCGCCGCAATCTGCGGGCGCTGCTGCTGGCGAGCGTCTTCCCCAGCCTGGTATTTTTCTACCTGGCTTATTGGGTGGGAGCCTGGCTGTTTGGGCCGCGCTATTTTTACGAAGGATTATTCAGCATTTCGATTGCGACCGCGGCTGGCGTTGCCTGGCTGGCCGGCTGGCCGATCCGCCCGGATGAGCCGTGGCCGCGCTACACCGGCTGGAAGCGCTTCCGCCCGCTGGCGGTCGCGGGGATCACTGCGCTGCTGGTCGGGCTGAACCTCACCATCTATATCCCGTATCGCCTGGGCGATATGCGCGGCATGTACGGCGTGAATCGCTCCGCGCTTGCCCCCTTCGAGAGCGAGGCAGCTCACCAGCTTGCCCCGGCGCTATTTATCGTGCACGTCGATAAGTGGATTAACTACGGTACCCTGCTCGAGCTGGCTGACCCATACCTGGATACGCCTTATATTTTCGTGATCTCACGCGGTCCGACGGGCGACCAAAATGTGGCGGATAGCTTCCCCGACCGCCACGTCTATCACTACTACCCAGAAATAGACCCTTACGCTTTTTATACCGGCCCGTCCCCTGAGGCTGAAAATTAGCGAACAGGCGTACGCACTCCAGGTAAAACGCCAGGGCTGCCAGAAGCGCCGGTTATTCTTCACTCACCCGGGAGTTAACCAATTCCAAAAGCTGCCCCAGGGGAATCTCTGCCATGGATTCGATCTGCAGGTCCGCCAGGCTGAGATCGGTGCGGCGGGTGAGCTCGGTAGGCACGGCAACGCAGAACAACCCGGCGCGCCTGGCTGCCAGAATCCCATGGGCCGAATCCTCGAAGACGATCGCTTCTTCCGGCGCGAGCTCGAGCGCCGCTCAGCGCCGCTAAGAACAGCGCAGGGTCGGGCTTGGTGTGGACGACGTCGTCGCCAGCCAGGATCGCGTCAAAATACTGGATGAATCCCAGGCGTGAGAGGTGCCCGGTCGCCCAGGAGCAAGCCGAGCTGGAAGCCAGGGCGACCTTCAAGCCCAGCTCTTTGGCGCCAGCCAGGTAATCTTTCACACCTGGGCGGGGGAGCTGTTCCAGGATGAGCGCGCTCTCGCGGGCGCGCTGCCAGGCTGCCAGCCTGGGCTGGTCCAATGGCTTGCCAACCAGTGCCTCCAGCTCGGCGACCAGGTCCGGCTCGTTATCGGCAGTGCCGATCGTTTGAGCGAAGCGCTCGAACGAGAGCTCCCGCCCGCAAGAGCGGTACAGCTCCTGCCAGGACTGGTAGATCGACGCCTCGGTATTCAGGATCAAGCCGTCGAAGTCGAAAATCAAGCCCTGGATCATGCGTGCCTGGGCCTGAATATCGCCCGGATCAGCAAGATCAACCCGAGGAGGATGATCAGCACCGGCCAATAAGGTCCCAGCCAGCTCCAGGCGCCGAAGATCGAGCCGAAGACGAACAGCAGCAGCGTGCTGATCACGATCAGGGTCAGTCCTCCCTGCAGCGACTGGCGAAACTCTCCCCCCAGCAAGCCTGCCAGGATAATCCCCAGACCGACAAACCCCGGGATCAGCGTCCAGGCGTACGCCCAGGAGCTCCAGTTACCGGTAGCGTTCTGCCAGTAAAGGATCCCGCCGATACCGCTGACGATTACCGCCGGCACCGCCATGCCCGGCTCGCCGAGCAGGATGCCCAACACCAGTAAAAATACGCCCACCGCGACGATGATCAAAGGCCAGGCAAAGGTAAAGTTGCTGAGAATGCGCAGCTGGGGGGAAAGCTGCCCTGCCAAAAAACACAGCCCCAGTCCGATTAAGATAATCCCACCGATCAGTGCATTGCGTTTATCCCTGGTCATCGCTCCTCCTCGATTTTAGAACCGCCAAGAACAGCTCATCTAACGGGGTACCCTGCAGGTCTGCGCCAGCCGTATCGAAGAATTCCTGCATCCTGCTGTAGCCCTGAACTTCGTACAGGCTGGCTTGCAGCGCCATCTCCAGGCGGTCCACCTGGTGGACGAAGCGAGCCTCGGGAGTCGACCCTTCCTCGAACTCCAGCCACAGCTGCAAGTATAGCTTACCCTCGGGGAGTTTCGCAAATATTTTCTGGACAGATTGGAGCTCGCGCGCATGTTTCTCCGCAGGAGGCACCCCTTCCTCGGGGATCAGGTCGCCGGCGTAGACCTCGCCCAGGTCGTGCAGCAGGGCCAGGCGCAGGACGCGAACGCTGTCCAGGTCAGGGAAATAGGCCTGCGCCAGCCACCAGGCGAGCAGCGCCGTCCCGAAGGTATGCTCCGCCACGCTTTCGCAGCGCTCGCGCGGGATGCCTCTGCGCAGCCAGCCCTGGCGGTAGAGCTGCTTGAGATGGGCAATCTCGAAGTACGCCGCGATCCAGCCTGGGAGCTCCCCCTGCAGCGCATCCACGGACAATGGGCCTTTTGACTCTTTTCCCAATGAAGGACCCTCCCCAGCCAACGGATTCCGCTGCCTGAGCCAGTATTATAGTAGGACTTACGCAGTTCGCTGAGGAATTGCCGGAAATAGGGGTGTAGGGCGGGGACCGCCCGCCCTACACCCCTATTTCCGGACTATTTTTCCTTCAACTGCGTAACTCCTGAAATAGATTGCGTGGATTGGCATACTCCCCCAAAGGAGCGACTTCGCTGGCGGAGTGTATCTGCGCCTCCCGCCAGCTTTCAGGCGCGCATGAGCTGCTCTACCCGGGTCTCGCCTACACTGTAATAACGCGCCTGCGGATGGTGGATGATGATCGCTGCGGTGGACTGCTCCGGGACGAGCTGGCAGGCGCTGGTGAGGCGCATCCCCAGCTCCGCCTCGGCGGGCAGCAGCTCGAACACCTTGCGGTGGTCGTCCAGCTCGGGGATAGCCGGGTAGCCCCACGAATAGCGCTTGCCCTGCCCCTCCGCCAGCCCCAGCTCGCGGCGGATGTGCCGGTGCAGGTACTCGGCGGTGGCTTCGGCGGTTTGCACCGCCAGCCCGTGGTTGAAATAAGCCTCAGAGTAGTCGCCGGCCTGCTGCAAGCGCTCGAAGCGCTCGCTGGCTTCCGCGCCGACCGTCACCACCTGCAGGGCGACCACGTCCATGCGCCCCAAGTCGACCGGGGCAAAATAATCCGCCAGGCACAGATAATCGCCGGAGGGCTGGCGCGGGAACTGGAAGCGGGTCAGCTCGAGGGGCGCCTCCGCCTCGACCGAGGCCGGATCGTAGAGCAGCAGGTCGTCGCCGTCCGCCTGGGCGGGCCAGTAGCCGTAGACGCCCTGCGGCTGCAGCCAGCCGCTGCGCAGCGCCTCTTTCTGCATGCGCCGCAGCCGCCGCTCGAACTCCGCCTGCAGCTGCTCCCACTCCTCGCCGTGGGCGTTCTTGGCTCCCCACGAGAGGCGGAAGAGCTCGTTCTTCGGCAGGCACTGGAACACCAGCTCCAGCGGCATGCCGCGCACCACACGGCTCCCCCAGGCAGGCGGGCGAGGGATCAGCTCAGCCGGCGGGAGGCGGGAGGGTGCGGTTTCCGCGGGTGCAGGCTTCTGGACTGGTCACAGCTCGCCCAGCTCGCGCCCGGCATCCCGCTGCACGCTTTCCAGCAAATCTTGCCGGCTGGCCGGGTTGACCAGAAGATTCCATCACCGCCAGGCCTTCGAAAGCATCCTTGCAGTAGAACACGCCCGGCTCGTAGAGGTCGCCGCTCTCGGTGAACAGGATGCGCCAGCCGAAGCGCCGGTTGATGGCCGCGCCGCCGATCAGCACCGGGAAGCGCAGCCCGCGGCGCTGCAGCTCGTTGACGATCAGCGGCATCTGCTTGCTGGTGTTCACCAGCAGGGCGCTCAGCCCGATGGCGTCTGCCTTTGCCTCGACCGCAGTCGTGATGATCTTTTCGGCGGGCACCTGCTTGCCCAGGTCGATCACGGTGAAGCCGTTGTTGACCAGGATCGTCTTGACCAGGTTCTTGCCGATGTCGTGCACGTCGCCGTAGACGGTCGCCAGCACCACCGTGCCCTTGGTGGTGCCTTCCACCCGCTCCAGGAAGTTTTCCAGGTAAGCGACGGCTTTCTTCATTACCTCAGCCGACTGCAGGACGAAGGGCAGGATCAGCTCGCCCGCGCCGAACTTATCGCCGACCTCCTTCATCGCCGGCAGCAGGACGCCGTTCAGGATGCCCACCGCCGCTTCGTGCTGGGTCGGAGGCTGCGCCGCCCGGTCTCCCGGCTGAGAGCCAGCAGTGCATCGATATCCGCCTCCACGCCGTCCTTATGGCGGTGCAGGATGCGCCAGTGCAGGCGCTCGGCGGGGGTCATGTCCTGGGTCGGATCGACCTGGCTCGCCTCTGCCGGGATATTTTCCACCTGCTGGAAATATTCGATGAAGCGCTGCAAGGCGTCCGGGCGGCGGTTGAAGATCAGGTCTTCGGTCAGAGCCCGCTCTTCGGCGGGGATCTCGGCGTACGGGGTGATGTGCGCCGGGTTGACGATCGCCATATCCAGCCCGGCCTGCACGGAATGGTAGAGCATGACCGAGTTCAGCACCGGGCGGGCCGCCGCGTCCAGCCCGAAGGAGATGTTGCTCACCCCCAGCGAGGCGAGCACCCCCGGCAGGGCGGACTTGATCATGCGGATGCCCTCGATGGTCTCGATGGCGGCATTGGCGAACTCGGCCTCGCCGGTCGCCAGGGTGAAGGTCAGCGTGTCGAAGACCAGGTCCTGCGGGCGCAGCCCGTGCTCTTCGACGGCGATGGCATAGATGCGTTTGGCGATCTCCAGCTTGCGCTCGGCGGTCTTGCCCATGCCCGCCTCGTCGATGGTCAGCACCAGCACGGCAGCGTTGTATTTCTTCGCCAGGGCGAACACCCGGTCGGCTTTGAGGCGCCCGCCTTCCAGGTGGGTGGAGTTGATCATGCAGCGCCCCGGCGCGGTCTGCAGGGCGACCTCGAGCACCTCCGCCTCGGTGGAATCGATCACCAGCGGCACCTCGGTGCCCAGCTCCAGCTTCTTGATCACCTGGCGCATCTGCTCGGCTTCGTCGCCGCGCTCGGTGACCGCCACCGAGATATCCAGGGCGTGCGCCCCGCCGTTCACCTGCTCGCGGGCGATCTCCAAAATGGCGTCGTAATTCTCCTCGAGCAGCAGGCGCTTGAACCTGCGGCTGCCCTGGGCGTTGCAGCGCTCGCCGATCAGCAGGGGAGGCGGGTCCTGGTGCATCGGGATGGCCTGGATAGCGGAGGAGAGGCGCGGGACGTCCCCTGGCGGGCGCGGGGACTGGGCTCTCCGCTGCGCGCCTTCGCCCAGCCCTGCCACCAGCAGGCGCAGGTGCTCGGGCGTGGTGCCGCAGCAGCCGCCGACCACGCTGACCTTGTATTTATCCACGAACTCGACCAGCGCCTTGGCAAACGGCTCCGGCTCCAGCGGGTAGACCGCCTCGCCGTCGATGTTGAGCGGCAGACCGGCGTTGGGGATGCAGGCTACCGGCATGGGGGCGTATTCGCCCAGGAACTGGATCGAAGGGCGCATGTGCTCCGGCCCGGTGGAGCAGTTCAGCCCGACGACGTCGATCTCCAGCCCTTCCAGGATGGTCAGGGCGGCGGCAATATCGGTGCCGAGCAGCATGCGCCCGGTCGTATCCAGGGTGACCTGCGCCTGCAGGGGCAGGTAGATGCCCGTCTCGGCAAACGCCTGGCGGATGCCGGTCACGGCCGCTTTGACCTCCAGGATATCCTGCGAGGTCTCGATCATCACCAGGTCCACCCCGCCCTGGATCAAGCCGATCGCCTGCTCGCGGAACACGTCCGCCAGAGCGTCGAAGGTGATATTGGAAAGCTCGGGGTCGTTCGCCGAGGGCAGCTTGCCGGAGGGCCCGGTCGAGCCAGCCACGAAGCGCGGCTGCTGCGGGGTGGAATACTCGTCCGCCAGGCGCCGCGCCAGCTGCGCCGCCGCCCGGTTGATCTCCAGCACGCGGTCCCCCAGGCCGTATTCTCCCAGGGTGAGGCGGTTGGCGCGGAAGGTGTTGGTTTCAATGACGTCCACCCCGGCTTCCAGGAAGCCGCGGTGCACGGCCTCGACCGCCTGGGGGTAGCTGAGCACCAGGTAATCGTTGCAGCCGTTGTAACGCTCTCCGCCGAACTGCGCCGCGCTGAGCTTCTGCGCCTGCAGGCTGGTGCCCATCGCCCCGTCGAAGACCAGCACGCGCTGCGCCAGGGCATCGAGATAGCTGCGGTTGTGTAATTCTGAGTTCTTTCACGCACTCTCCTGTCAGACCGGGTTATAAAAAACGCCTCCCGGTGTGGAGAGGCGTTCCCGGCGCCAATGTAGGATTAAATCGGAGTAAATTAGTCTACCATAGGGGAGGGAGGATGTCAAAGAGAAAATGAAGGAGCAGCTTTTATGAACGCCAACCTGCGTAAAGGCTTCTACCCATTCTAAACTAATATGCCGCCTGAACCATCTCCGCAGATCAGTGTTTCCTATACCATTTTATGACAATAATACTTACTGCTGAACATGCTTCATACAACGATGAAATGTCCCCCCATTCGTATTTATATGGCGGTTGACCCAAAATTTCACCGAGCCATTCATCATGTTTTATTTTCAGATAATTCTCTTTATCTAATGACCAACTTTTCCAGGAGGGAATTTCTTCGCTATCGGTCATACTCAGGTTAATTAAATCTAATCTCCCATTTCCATCAAAACGTATATTTATAATGAAAAAATATTCACCAATTTTCCGTGATTTGAGTAAATAACTATACTGTGAAAGAAATGATTCTGACCGAATGACATAATTATAGAGATCAGACTGGATAAAGTCGTCTCTTGAAAAATTGCTACCAATGACAGTATCGTCGAATGTTAATTCCCCAGTTATTACGTCAATCATATTATTTACCTGATTGGTCCTGAAGCAGTCGGTAGGTTGGGTTGAGCGGTTAATCCAGATCATACTCCTTCAGTGTAAAGCGAAACCCAACTATTATTTGTATTGTTGGGTTTCGGGGCAGGTATTAGCAGGATAAATTACCTGGCAATATGCCCTCAACCCAACCTACACGTAGGACTTTATTCATGGCCGGTATCTACTTTACAACCACCGCCACGCCGCCAGCACTCCCACTCCCGCGCCCGCCAGCGAGCAGAAGAAATTGACCCAATCGTTGTTCAGCCAGGTCCAGCCGCGCACCTGGACGGTCTCCGTGCCGCAGGTGTGCCGCGGGTGGCGCTCGGTCTCCTTCTGGCAGGCGGGGCAGTAGTAGATCGCCTGCAGGGTGGCCCCCAGCAGCGAATCGAACAGCGAGCCAGCCAGCCCGCCCAGCAGGGCGGCGAACAAGATCGCCCAGCCAGTCCCCGGCCCGAGCCAGGCGGCGACGAGGCCGACCAGCGCCGCCCCGCCCAGGGCGGATGCGGTGCCCAGCAGGGTGACGCCGCCGGACGTGCCCGCCTCGACGCGCTTCCCGCTGGTGATCAGGCGCGGCGCGCTGCGGCTGAGCACGCCCAGCTCGGTGGCCCAGGTGTCGGCGTTGACCGCCGCCATGGCGCCGACGTAGGCTGCCCACCAGGCTGGCGACTGAGGCCAAATGGCGTAGCCGACTACCAGCAGCGCTCCCAGCCCGCCGTTCGCCAGCACCTGCCCCCAGTCGCGCTGGTGACCTTTGGAGAACTTCTCGCTCACCCCGGCTTTGCGCCCGGCGAACAGGCGCGAGAGCAGGCTGGAGGAGATGAAGAAGGTCAGCAGCAGGGCAGCCCAGGGCAGCCCGCCCAGCCCGAAGATCAGCCCGCCGGTGAGCGCCGCAGCCAGGGCGCCGCTGGGGCTGAGGGCGTGCGCTCTCCAGGCCAGCAGGGCGATCAGTGCAGCGAGCAGGAAGCCGACCAGCAAATCCAGCATCAGATTTACGATGTACCCCTATATTCCCTGGAAGGAAAACTGGATTACAGAATGAACCCGACGCTGACCAGGAAGAGCAGCGGCGAGAGCACGGCGAAGCCCCATACCAGGTAAGCCAGCGGGCGGTTGGCCTCGTTGCGGAAGTAGATCACGCCCGACCAGCAGGTCAGCCAGCACCAGCAGCCCGTTCAGTACCGGCAGGAGCAGCAGGCGCACCGCAGGCACCAGGTCGCGCGGCGCGCCGCTGGCCTGAACTCCCAGGGCGACCGAGGCGTGGGTAGGAATCGCCAGGCTGACCCAGGCCAGCAGCGCCAGGCTGAGCAGCAGGCTGGCGAGGATCAAGCCGCGCGCCGGTGGATCGGACCACAAGCGCGCCAGCAGAAAGCCGGGGAACTGCGAGCGGGCCGGCATGGGGGTCAGCGAGCCGTATTCGCTGAGCTGCCTGTAAGCCTGCAGGAATGCCTTCGGATCCTCGGGGGAGATGGCGAAGCTGCGGGCGGGTGTATGCACCAGGACCATGCCGCTGGCCCGCGAGGCGAGGAACTCGACCTCGCCCAGGGATGAATCGTGGCGCACGCCCAGCATCGCGCCGGGCAAGCGCAGGGGCGGCGCGGGCAGCGGGCGGCTCAGGTCGCTGGCCAGGCGCACCCATTCCACCCGGTCGATGGGGATATCCTCCAGGCGCAGCCCCCAGTGCAGGCTGATCCCATCCCGCCTCAAGGTGTAGTAGGAGCGCTGCAAGGCGAAGACGTAGTAAAAGAAGATCGGGGTCAGCACCGCGGCGATCAGGACCGGCAGCAGATAGAGCAGGAAGGTGAGGCCGATCTCCGCATCGGCGACGCCGCGCAGGCCGAAGATGGCGGCGAACACCAGCCCGATGATGATCGCCGTGTCCAGCAGCAGTCCTGCCCGGCGCGGCGGGTGGAAAACGTAGCGCTCTTTCACTAAAATAGTTATACCATTAAGCGATATTGGGGGAGTCGCAAAAATGATATGTCCTGAAATCTCAAATTCAGCACTTGTCTGGGCGAAATAACCAATACCCCTTCCCTCTCCCACCGCTAACACCTTCGGAGTGATGAAATACAGCAAAAAAGGACATCAGGCGGCGATTTCGCCGCCTGATGTCCTTTTTTGCTGATTGTTTCCGCCCGACCCATCGGGGAGGGCGGGCGAAGTTGCCGCAGGCAACTTCGAGCAAGGCAGGGGTATTTCTCAATACGAGCTTGGAAGACCGATATAAATCGTAGGAATCCTGTTTGTTAATAATCCCCATCCCCGACGATGCAGTACATCGTCGCCCCTTCCCAAGGGAAGGGGGAATTTCCGAAAATGAGGTGCAGGTGGCGCTTTAGCGCCACCTGCACCTCATTTTCGGATATTTCCCCAAACTAAAACCGGGGATAGTGAAGCAAGATTACTCGATCGTATAAACCATCTGGACGTCCACGGTGAAGGTGAGCTGCCCGGTCGAGATCGGCACGCTGGGCGCAGCCTCGGCGGCGGTCGCTACCCTGGCGAACATCGGCAGAGGCGAAGGGCTGCTGCTCGAAGAAGTGATCGACTGCACCTCTACGATTTTTACACCGGCCGCGGCGGCGAGCTCCTCGGCGGCGGCGTTAGCATTGTCCACGGCGTCCTTGCGTGCTTCCGCCAGGGCGGCAGACTTATCCTGCACGTCGAAGGTGATGCCGTAGATCGTGTTCGCGCCGGCCTTGACTGCTGCATCCAGGATCTGCCCGATCTTATCCAGATCGCGGATGGTGACGTAGACCTGGTTCTCGACCACGAAAGTTGTGCTGACCAGCTTGCCGTTGTTATCGTACTGCTGCTGGGGATAGATGCTGAAGTTCGTGGTGCGGATATCCTTGGCGTCGATGCCCTGTGCCTTGAGCGCCTGGATGACCTTGTCGGTTGCGGTGCTGTTAGCGGCAACCGCCTCTGACGCGTTGGCGTTCTCGGTGCGCACGCCGATGGTGATGTAGGCGATATCCGGAGTGAGCACGGCTTGCCCGCTGCCGCTTACCGAGATGGTACGCAAGGGCGGCTGGGTATCGCTGCCCTGAGCATAGGCTGCAGGGGTGGCCGCGCAGGCGCTGAGCGCCAGGCTGGCGAGCAATAGGATAACGGTAAGTGCTAGAAATTTGGTACGCATGGTAATCTCTCCTGTTCTGTATGGTTCGCTTGATTGGATACTAAACGCAGCAGGGTAATAAAATGTTCCCGGATGGCTGGGTGGCAAGAAATGTATATACATTTCTTACACATCGTTATGGTTTTCTTAATCATGCCGATGTTATAATCACCTGAATGGGTGTTCCAGATACCGGACAGTCCCTGCAACAGAGAAAAGGAATAACGACTATGATGCGATTTGATCGTTTTACAGAGCGAGCCCAAGAAGCTGCTCAACGCGCCGCCGAGATCATCCAGCGCTACGGGCACAACCAGATCGATACCGAGCACATCCTGCTGGCGCTGATCGAGCAGCCGCAGGGGGTGATCCCCCAAATTCTGGAAATCTTAAAGGTAGATGCCAACGCGCTGACCGAGCGGCTGGATTACATCCTGCGCACCAGCCCCAAGGCCAACATCTTTGGCGGCGGCGCCGGGCAGATCTTTATCACCCCGCGGGTCAAGCGCATTATCGACCTGGCGAACGAAGAAGCCAACCGCCTGAAGGATGAATATATCTCCACCGAGCACATCTTCCTGGCGATCCTGAGCGAGCGCAACACGCCTGCCGCCCGCCTGCTGGAAGGCGCGGGCGTGACCCGCGAGCGGGTCTACGATGCCGTCCAGCAGATCCGCGGCGGGCAGCGGGTGACCGACCCGCAGGCCGAGACGCGCTACCGCACCCTGGAGAAGTACTCGCGCGACCTGACCCAGCTGGCGCGCGAAGGCAAGCTCGACCCGGTCATCGGGCGCGATACCGAGATCCTGCGCGTCATCCAGATCCTCTCCCGGCGCACCAAGAACAACCCGGTGCTGATCGGCGAGGCCGGCGTGGGCAAGACCGCCATCGTCGAAGGTCTGGCGCAGAAGATCGCCACCAACGATGTGCCGGAGATCCTGACGCGGCAAGCGCGTCGTTGTCGCTCGACCTGGGCGCGATGATCGCCGGCTCGCGCTTCCGCGGCGAGTTCGAGGAGCGCCTGAAGGCCGCCATCGAGGAAATCCAGCGCGCGGAGGGTGAGATCATCCTGTTCATCGACGAGCTGCACACCGTGGTCGGGGCGGGAGCGGCCCAGGGCGCGATGGATGCTTCCAACATGCTCAAGCCGGCCCTGGCGCGCGGCGAGCTGCAGTGCGTCGGCGCCACCACCCTGGACGAATACCACAAGTACATCGAGAAGGACGCCGCCCTGGAGCGCCGCTTTGCCCCGGTGTACGTGGAAGAGCCCAGCGTCGATGATACCATCCAGATGCTGCACGGCCTGCGCGACCGCTACGAGGCGCATCACAAGGTGCGCTTCTCCGACGAGGCCCTGGTGGCTGCGGCGCGGCTTTCCTCGCGCTACGTCACCGACCGGCACCTGCCGGACAAGGCCATCGACCTGATGGACGAGGCCGCCGCCAAGCTGCGCGTGGCGCTGTATTCGCTGCCGCCCGAGCTGAAGGCGATGAAAGACCGAGATCGACCGCCTGGCGGCCGAAGAAGAGCAGGCCGGGCTGGAGCGCGATTACGAGCGCGCCGCCCAGAAGAAAGCCGAGCGCCTGCGCCTGGAGACCGAGTTCAACGAGCTGCGCGACCAGTGGGAAGCCGAGCACCAGCTGGATGAGGTGGTGGATGTCAACGACATCGCCGAGGTGGTCGCGCAGTGGACCGGCATCCCGGTCAGCCAGATGATGGAGACCGAAGCGCGAGAAGCTGCTGCACATGGAAGAGCGCCTGCACGAGCGCATCATCGGCCAGGATGAGGCCATCCACGCCATCTCGGATGCCATCCGCCGGGCGCGCTCCGGGTCTGAAAGACCCGCGCCGCCCGATCGGCTCGTTCATCTTCATCGGCCCGTCCGGCGTGGGCAAGACCGAGCTGGCCAAAGCCCTGGCCGAGTTCATGTTCGACGACGAAGATGCCCTGGTGCGCATCGATATGAGCGAATACCGCGAGCAGCACACCGTCTCGCGCCTGTTTGGCGCGCCTCCGGGCTACGTGGGCTACGAAGAAGGCGGCCAGCTCACCGAAGCCGTCCGCCGCCGCCCGTACCGGGTGATCCTGTTCGACGAGATCGAGAAGGCGCATCCCGAAGTCTGGAACGCCCTGCTGCAAATCCTGGATGACGGCCGCCTGACCGATGGCCAGGGCCGCGTGGTCGATTTCCGCAACACGGTGCTGATCATGACCAGCAACCTGGGCACCGAGTTCGTGCGCAAGGCGCGGCAGCCTGGGCTTCCTGCAGCGCACCGCGGCGACGACGAAGAGCGCCAGGCGCACGAGAAGATCGAGAAGGCGCTCAAGAGCACCTTCCGGCCCGAGTTCCTCAACCGCATCGATGAGATCATCATCTTCTCGCCGCTCACGCTGGAGCAGATGGGCGAGATCGTCGACCTGCAGATGAAAGAGGTCCAGCGAGCGCTTGAGCGAGCACGGCTTGAGCGTCGAGCTGACCCCGGCAGCCCGCGAATGGCTGGCGAACGAAGGCTACGACCCGAACTTTGGCGCCCGCCCGCTGCGCCGCGCCCTGCAGAAGTACGTCGAGAGCCCGCTCTCCATCAACCTGCTGGGCGGCGAGTTCAGAGACGGCGATACCATCCTGGTGGACGTGGATGCCGAGAGCAGCACGCTGGTCTTCCGCCCGGTACAGGGTGAGGTGCTGCAGCCGAACTTGCAATCGGTGGAAACAGAATAGGGAAGAAATAAAGATGGATATAGATCGGGCGGTGTGCTCATTCAGCGCACCGCCCGATTTGAATTTTAACTGGTCTACTTTACACGAAGGTTGGGAACGAATAGTATATAATCAGTCTATATGGCTACTACGACAAATCATTCGGCGGTACTGGATGATGTAATTATCAGACTGACAAAGGGTCTCCAGGCAGAATCAATTTACTTGTTTGGATCACAAGCCAGCAATCAGGCTGATCCAGACAGCGACTATGACCTGTTGGTTGTCTTACCGCGTAGATGGATATGTCCCCCACAAATACGAAGCGTTAGCTTATGATTTATTGTGGGGATTGACCATTCCAGTGGATGTAATTGTCTTAGCTCGTGATGAATTCAATCGGCAAGCTGATGTCAAAACGTCGTTGGCAGCTGATGCTAAACACAAATGGGATACTCCTGTATGGAAAATCCCAAACTGGATGAAATTCGCTCCTGGATAGTCAAAGCGGAACAAGACCTGGAGGCTGCGAGCTGGCTGCTTGAAAGCCCGCAGCCTCTTTTTAATGCTGTGGGGTTTCACTGCCAGCAAGCCGCAGAAAAGCTGTTGAAAGCGTACCTAACCTGGGTGGATGAGCCATTTCAAAAAACGCACTCTCTGGTTGCCCTAGTGGGATTGTGTCTAAAATCCAGCCCTGATTTCGAAGGATTGCGTCCAGCCGCAACTATGCTCACTCCATATGCAATTTCTACGCGTTATCCGGGGGATTTGCCGGGAATCTCTCAACAGGAAGCGAAAAATGCTTTGGCAAACGCCCAGCTTTTCTGGAGTTTTATTCTGGCACACCTGCCTGGGGATATTCAGGTCCTAATGCGGTAGATCTCAACCGGGATCGAGATCAAAATCATTTCAACTCCGATATATTATAAAATCATATTTCGTAGAAAAATGGTTCGAGACACGGCGCACTTTCCCTGATCCATGAAGGGAACCTCCGTAGATGACCGAGAGTTACCTTGAAAAGATTTTCGAGCACAACGTAAACTGGGCATAATCGCTCCAGATCATCTGGCTCTTACTCGGCCCTCGATTAACCGCCTGCCAATCGCTTTCGCCCATAAAACCCCTGCCACCCCGCCAAACTTCCTCGCCACGGATGGGTTATCATCCAGTTGCCGCCCTGTGTCGGCATTCGCCTTATACAACTCGCTGCAAGCAGTTTTACCTGCTCCCTGTCGAAGATTAATTCTGGACCTGGAAAGCTGCTCCCGAGTCCCGCTTCAGAATGGCAGTCTGCCCCGCCTTTCGAAGCAGCTGCTGATGGCTGCCCGATCTCCACCGGCGAAGGCTTGCTCGCCCTGGTCGAGGCGTACCCCGGCAGGCGACCCTCGGATACATCGCGCACGCCGGTTTGAGGATTGGACTAACCTGTGTCACCTGGGTGGTTGTAGCCAGCTATCCTCAACCGACGGGAAGCTTGAGCATCTCCGGAACGAAATCACGCAATGCATTGCTCACTGCGTTGGGAGTGACTCCTCCCGTCCTGGATGGTTGGACATTCGGCGAGGTTAGCAGCGCCGTTACACCGGCTGACCAGGGGTAGGTCTGGAATTCAGGGGCATGGAGCAGAATATTTTGACATGCGGGTACTTGCCCCAAAACCGGACAATGCGCCTTAACGTTGGGTTTCGCTTTGAGGGTGAAGAGTTACGATTTAGATAACCCGCTCAACCTAATCTACTGCTGCCAATCCAAGGTCTCTCCTGGGCTGTAGATGCGCCTGCCCTGGCGGTCCCAGACCATCACGCTACCCTTGCCCACCACCCGGCGGGTCGCCCGTTCACTGCCAGGGCGGTGTAACCCGGCACACCGATCAGGGTCAGGCGGCGACCTGCCCAAAAGCGGATAAGGCGCACCAGGCGCGGCGGGAACTCGTCGAAGTGCGGGATGATCACTGTGCCGGGCAGCAAGCTGAAGGCTTTTCGCCAAAAGGGAATGCCCGGGAGCTTCTCGCCCTGGACGATGGCGCCAGCGCTGCAGCCTGCCAGCACACCGCCTTCCCCCAGAACTTCCCGGATAGCCTGCCACACCAGGCTGTCCTGCAGGACGTCGAGCAGATAGTCCGGCTTACCTCCGGAGAGATAGATAAAATTGGAGGCGCGCACCTGGGCTGCCAGGGCGGGGTCCTGGGCATCCTGGCGGGTGATAACCGGCACGGCACTTGCTTCGGCGCCCATGCCGGTGAAGTGCTCCACGCCCAGGTCGGACCAGTAAGCGATGCGCTCGGCTCCCTCGGTGCCGGCTGCGGTGGGCAGGCAGGCGACCCGGGCGGGCTCGCCCAGCTGCTCCAGCAAGTACCGGTCAACCGGCTCCATCTCGGGTAAATATTCACCACTTCCAACCATTGCGATCATTTTTCCCTCCTGCAGATATCTCTACCATCGCATTAAATTTCCTGACGATTTTACTCCAATTTTATTTGGGAAAAATAATGGTCGCTGATTTATTCAGTCGAAATCTGATCAATCCCCCCTTGGTGACATTTGTTATGCGCTGTACTAGCCCACGGCGCTGAAAGTGTATTTTTGGATGATATTTGTCCGCGCGCAATGAGGATATTTGGTACTAACCGGTGAGTGTAAATCTAGGGTAAATTGATTGTACGCAATCCAGCCATGTTAACTGATCCGTTCGTCCAACTTTCCTTTTTCCAGGGGTTCAGCCCGCAGGAGCTCGACCTGCTCAGGCCATTATTCGTCCCGTGCGAGCACACCGCCGGAGATATCCTGTTCAGCCAGGGCGATCCCGCGGGGTTCCTCTACCTGCTGATGGACGGAGAAGTAGTGGTGCGCCACCGGCCGGATGATGGTCCGGACATCAACGTGGCCCACGTGCGCCCCGAAGGGGCGATCGGCTGGTCGGCCGCGCTGGGCAACCCCGCCTATACCTCCTCGGCAGTCTGCACCAGCGCCTGCCAGACCCTGCGCATAGACGCCGCTAGCCTGCGCCGGCTGTACGACCAGTGTCCGGAGGTTGGCTCGGTCGTGCTGGAAAAGCTGGTAGAATTGGTCTCACAACGCCTCAGCCAGACGTACCGACCGATGGCTGACCTGCTGGCGCAGGGCATGGGGAGCAATCCCCCCAGGCGTTGAGTGCAGGTGGATGGAGGGCTCGGGATGGCAAACAACGGCACGCTGACAGCATATACCGAAAAGGAACAGATGGGCGCATTGATCGAGAAGCTCAGCGCCTATGTCGAGCAGTACCACGGTGGGTCTGTGGAGATGGTGGATTTCAACGGGCGCGTGCTCAAGGTGCGCCTGGGCGGAGCTTGCGAGGGCTGTGCGTTATCGATGGTTACTCTGCACGGCTGGGTAGAAGGGACCGTACGCCAGTTCTTCCCGCAGGTCGAGCAGGTCGAAGCTGTTCCCTAGCAAAACGCAGAAAGTTCCTTAAAATCACAGGTTCATTAAATTGCGGTTTGCTCTAATGGTTTATCGTTCTTAACGAAAAAAGGGCCGCCAGGCCCTTTTTGATTTTAATTCCCCTAGCTGACCGAGATCCTGCCGCCGGAGACTACCTCACCGATGACCCACAGAGGCAGCCCGAGGGCTGGCAGCGCGGGCGAACAGCCGCTCTTGCTTCTCGGGTGGGACGCACAGCATCAGCCCGCCGCTGGTCTGGGCGTCGAAAAGCAGCATCTGTTCCGGCTCTTCGATCGTGCCAGCAAAATCCACGTGATCCTGGTAGAACAGGCGGTTGTCGCTCGATCCGCCAGGGAAGACCCAATCCTGGGCATAGCGCCGCGCCCCGCGGATGAAGGGGATGCTGGCAAGCTCGAAGCGCAGCCCCACACCGGAGGCAGCGGCAATCTCCCAGGCATGCCCTAACAGCCCGAAGCCGGTGATATCGGTGGCGGCGCGCAGCTCAAGCTCGACCGCCAGCTCCGCCGCCAGGCGGTTCAGGCGCTTCATCCAACCTACCGCTTCCGAGACGTCGGTTGGATCGGCGAGGTCGCGCTTGAGGGCGGTGGTGACCGTGCCGAAACCGAGCGGCTTGCTCAGCACCAGCCGGTCGCCGGGGCGGGCGCCGCCCTTCAGCAAAATCCGTTCGGGATGGACAAAGCCGAGCACGATCAGCCCGTATTTAGGCTCCTTGTCCTGGACGCTGTGCCCGCCAGCCAGGACGACCCCCGCCTCGCGGCATTTTTCAGCCCCGCCGCGCAGGATCTCGCCAGAGATCTCATAGGGCAGGTCGGGAGGCAGGGCAGTCACATTGAGCGCCAGGAACGGCACCCCGCCCATGGCGTAGACGTCTGAGAGGGCATTGGCTGCGGCAATCGCGCCGTAATCGTAGGGGTTATCCACGACCGGGGTGAAGAAATCGGTGGTGACGATCAGGGCGCGCTCGGCATCCACGCGCCACACTGCCGCGTCGTCAGGCTCCCCCAGGCCAACCAGCAGGTCGGGGAAATCCGCAGAGGGGAACATGCCCTGGATCGGGCGCAGCACCTGCGCCAGCGCTTCCGCGCTCAGCTTAGACGCTCAGCCTGCGCAGCTTGACAGGCTGGTCAGCCGGATCTGGCGACCGCTGGGTGAAGGGGGTAGGTCCGTCATGCTCTCTAGATCAGTCGGTACCGGCTTATCGGCTGGGTGTCTCGCGCTCCCACTGTTGAATCACGACCGCGTCACTCAGGGTGTGGGCGTCGGCGTGGGCAGCAAGAGCGGCTCAGCGGTGGGGGAGGGGGTGGGCAGGAGCGCCGGCAATGAGGACGAGGAGCTCGAGCCCGGCTGCAAGGTGGGCAGCGGCAGCAGGAAAGGCTGGTTGCTGGGCAGCAGCATCGCCTGGATACCCGGGGCGAGCTTGGTGATGTACTGGTAGTTCAGCAGGTCGGGGCTCGTCGCCAGGGCCTGGGCAATCAGCTCCAGCGCCTGCTTCTCCGCATCGGCTTCGATCAGGCGGCTCTTTGCCCGCCCTTGCGCCTGGATGACGTTGGCATCCGCGCTGCCCTGGGCAACCTGGCGGGCCTGCTCAGCCTCTTGCTTGCGCTGCTCGACGACAAATTTCGCCTGCTCGGCTTGCTGCTGGGCGATCTGCTTCTGCTCCACCGAAGCGGCATACTCGGGCGAGAAGGTGATGTTGCGCAAGACGAAATCGTTCAGGACCAAATTATTCTCGGCCAGCTTTTCAGCCATTCTATCTGTAATCTGCTGCACCATCTCAGCCCGGCGGGTGCTGTAGACTTCCTCTATTTTGTATTGGGAGACCGCATCGCGGATGACGCCGCGGCTGATCGGGCGGATGACCTCGTCGGTATAGCGTTTCTGCCAGATGATGTGCAGCGGGATGACATTTTCGGGATTGATGGCGTAAATCACCGAGGCGTCCAGCGAGACCTCCTGCCCGTCGGAGGTGCGCGCCGCGATCGAGTCGTCACCCTGTCACCTGGCCTTCGGTCGGCGTGCCCGACATCGTATAGGTCTGGCGGGCGATTGAATAGCGCTCCACCCGCTCGAAGAACGGGACGATCAGGTGCAGTCCGGGGGTGAGCGGCGTCTTGCCGGTAGCCGGTCGAGCTGAGCGCAGAGATGACCACGCCGCGCTCCTCCGGCTCGATGAATACCAGCCCCACGCTCAATACCGTTAGCACGCCGGTGACGACGAGCAAGCCGATCAAAACGCCTACCAGCCCGCCGACTCTAACGCCCCGGGAAGCGCGGATAGCCATGATGACGATCAGGCCGATAATAATGATCCACAGGATCACTACCAAACCCTGCATTGCGCTGACAAAGTTCATACGTAAGTCTCCTTCTACAACCGGTTCAGCTCGCCCCTTCCGTCAGTCCATTTATTCGGCAACACATTCAACTGTGCGCGCAGGATGGCTCTGTTCGGCGGCGAGCAGGTGATTTGACAGGTTATATGTTCGACCCCATTATACTCACGAATCTATGTTACGATCTGAGTATCGGATACGATCTGAGTATCGCATACGTTCTGAGTATGAGCCATTGCGCCAATGAAGAACGACATAATAAGTTCATTCCCAACATGTACATGCAATGCAACATTATTCAGGTCGTGTAACCGCAATCGAGCTCGACCAGGCAGGTGAGCTGGCTGCGTGGGTTGCCTGCCCGCCGGCAGCGATCCCCGCGCCGGGTCGCTACCTGAGCGCCTGGTCTCCGGAGGACGAGCAGGCAGTGCTGGCTACAGCCCTGTTCTGCAGTGCTGCCTCCGGCGATCAGGAGCTGAACGCCGGTCAGCTCCTTCCCTACAAGCAGTTCCTGGCGGCGGGGGCAATCCCACACAGCTGGGCGCCAGGGATGGCGCTGCAACTGCGCGGACCGCTGGGGAGGGGGTTTTCGATACCTGGCAGCGCGCGCCGGGTCGCCCTGGCGGCGTTAGGAAAGACCTGCGAGCGGCTGCTGCCTCTTGCCCGGCTGGCATTGGCGCAGGACGCCGCGGTAGCGCTGTTCACCGATGCGCCGGTTTCTGCACTCCCTGCCGCAATAGAAATCCACCCGCTGAGCAGCCTGGGAGAGGCGGCCCCCTGGACGGACTACCTGGCGCTCGATCTACCCGGCAGCGAGCTGGAGCAACTGCGTGAAAGGCTGGCGCTGCCCGGCGGAGAGCGCCTGACCTATCCCGCGCAGGCTTTGGTCGGGGTAGATATGCCCTGCGCGGGGGTGGGTGTTTGCGGCGCATGCTGGCTGCCCGCCCGGCGCGGGATCAGGCTGGCCTGCTCGGATGGGCCGGTTTTCGATCTGGACGACCTGGACTGGTGATCTTCAATTTACCGGGGCAAAGATGGCTAAATACGACCTGGTGTTTGACGCTCCTTTGATGAATGCGGCTGGCAGCCTGGGATTTTCCCTCGAAACGAATGGCGCTGTCGATTGGAAGCGGTTCGGCGCCTTTATTACCCATCCGGTCAGCTTGCGACCGCGCCAGCCAGCCCACCCCCCGTGTTTTTTTTCCTATAACGGCGGATTCTTGCTGCACACCGGCTTCCCAAACCCGGGCGTGAAGGCCGTCGTGCGCCGCCATTCGAGGCGCTGGTCAAGCTCGCCGCTGCCGGTGCTCGTGCATCTGCTTGCCCAGGACCCAGCTGAAGCTCGCAGACTCGTTGACGCGTTGGAAGGCATGGTAGGGGTTACCGGGTTTGAGCTTGGGCTGCCGGGCGATATCGATCCCCAGGCAGCGTTGGCGCTCGCTCAGGCTGCAGCCGGTGAGCTGCCCGTAATCCTGCGCTTGCCGCTGGAGCGCGCCTTCGAGCTGGCGAGCAGCGCAGCCCAGGCAGTCCAGCGAGGCGAGGTGACTGCCATCAGCCTGGGACCGCCGCGTGGGATGGTTCCCACACCGCAAGGTGGGCTGGCGAGCGGTCGCCTTTATGGGCCGGCGATCTTCCCGCTGGCGCTGGCAGCCGTAAAAGGTTTGACCGAGCTGGGGCTGCCAGTGATCGCCGCAGGTGGGATATACACTGAGGAGCATGCCCAGGCGATGCTGGGAGCCGGCGCGCTGGCAGTGCAGCTCGACGCAGTGTTATGGCGAGGTGGCTGGGGAGAAAACGCCTGACGATATTCGCCGGTCATTTTTCTGCGAGATGCGCAGTCAAATCTACATCAGCGTTCGAGCCACAAGGTGACCGGTCCATCGTTGGCAATCTCGACCAGCATGTGGGCGCCAAATGCGCCGGTTTGGGTAGGCACTCCCTGCTCGCGTAAGAGCTGGGCAAAACGTTCGACCAGGGGACGCGCCGCCTCGGGTGGAGCGGCATCCGTGAAGGATGGACGGCGTCCTTTGCGGGTGTCGGCGTACAGGGTGAACTGTGAGACGACGATCGCTTCTCCTGCTGTCTCGAGCAGCGAGCGGTTGATCTTCCCTTGCTCGTCGGCAAAGATGCGCAGGTTGGCGATCTTTTCAGCCAGGTAGCCCGCTTCAGCCTCGCTATCCTGCGGACCAATCCCCACCAGGAGGACCACGCCCTCCCTGATTTCGGCGATGACTCTTCCATCGACCGCAACAGAGGCGTGAGTCACTCGCTGTAAGACGACGCGCATGGCTGATTCGACTGGATAAGATTTATAGGGGCAGACCGATCGCCTCTTTTACCTCATGCATCGTCTGGCGGGCGATTGCCTGAGCACGGTTCTTGCCATCCTCCAGAATGTCCCAGACCAGGTCCTGTTGTAGGGCGAGCTCTTCTCTCCGCTGGCGGAAAGGCACCAGGGAGGCGTTTAGATTGCGGGCGAAGAGCTGCTTACATTCCACACACCCGATGCCAGCCCGGCGGCACTCCACGTTGACCATAGCCACCTCTTCGGGGGATGAGTAGATCTTGTGCATCGAGAATACGTTGCAGACGTCCGGGTTGCCGGGGTCGCTGCGCCGCATGCGCTGCGGATCGGTGACCATCTGCATGACTCGGCGGGTCGTTTCTTCAGGCGTTGCCGCCAGTTCGATATGGTTATCCAGGCTTTTACTCATCTTGGCTTGCCCGTCGATGCCGAGTACCTTGGGCACTTCGGTGGCTTTCATCTGAGGCTCGACCAGCACGTGGGTGTTATACCGGAAATTAAACGTGCGCACCACTTCACGCGTGAACTCGATATGAGGCGCCTGGTCGATGCCCACCGGGACGGCATCTGCCTTATACAGGGCAATATCCGCAGCCATCAACACCGGATAACCGACCAGTCCATAATTGATATTATGCGGCTGCTGGCGGGCTTTCTCTTTGAAGGTAGGCAGGTCGGTGAGCTTGCCCAACGGGGTTACCATGGAAAAGAGCATGTGCAGCTCAGTGACTTCCGGAACCTGGGATTGGACGAAGACGATCGTCTCTTCCGGACGGATGCCGGCTGCCAGCCAATCCAGAGCCATTTCGTAAGTATTCTGGCGCAGGTTGCTGGTCGTATCCATGGAGGTCAAAGCGTGCAGATCGACGATGCAATAAACACATTCGTATTCGTCTTGCAAGGCGACGTAGTTTTTAATAGCGCCCAGGTAGTTACCCAGGTGCTGCCGCCCGGTAGGGCGCGCGCCGGAGAACACCCGGCCTTTTTTACTGGCTGGAACCATTATCCCTCCCGCAAATATTTGGCAACCAATCCGGAGACTTCACCGGGCTCGGCGTGGCGATGAGTGTTGAGCTTGGAGTAGAGCAGCTTGCCATTGGCGCTGACTTCGAACCGTCCCCCATCCGATGGCACCAACGTGATCTTCTCAATTTCCGGTTCATAGGTGTTTAGCAGGTCTACTGTCAAACTGACAGCGCGGTCGGTATAGTGTCAGACAGCACAGTAAACAATCTGGATGTTTAAGAGCATTTTTCCCTCGCAGAAATGGTATCGTGGTGATGTGTAGGGTTATTTTACCCCAATCCGCTATTGGAACTCCCTCTTTGGCGTTTGCAGTGTACTAAGGACAGTCAGATAAAATTTGCAAGATCGCAAACTGGATTCCGGGCTTGAAATGCAATTGACTACCTAACAGAAATTCCGTAACTGTATTTAGCTCCTCTCACGGGGATTACGTATAAGCCTCCTCACTCAGATTATGCTACAATCCAATTGACCGATTATGCGCCTCCTCCAGGCGGCAGACCAGGAGTGAGATAAGATGAAAGCGATAGATGCCGTTCGACCTTCTCCGATTGCGGGCAGGTGGTATCCGGCGGACCCGCGGCGGTTGGCGGAAAGTGTGGATCGTTTTATTCAAGATGCGGGCAGCCCTGACGTGGACGGGGATGTAGTGGCAATCATGGTGCCGCACGCCGGACACGTCTTCTCTGGCCCGGTGGCTGGCTATGCATTCGCTGCGCTTCGGGGTTGTCGGGTGCAGGTGGTCGCCTTGGTGTCGCCAATGCATTATCCATATCCTGCTGCATTGCTGACCAGCGCGCATGCTGCTTATGCCACGCCATTAGGCCAGGTGCCCGTCGACCAGGCAGCGCTACAGGGATTGGATGAGTACCTTGCAACCCATGGGGGATTTAACCTGACACGGGTAGCCAACGACCCGGAGCATTCGCTTGAGATAGAGCTGCCTTTCTTGCAAAGAGCATTGAGCGAGCCGTTCGTGCTCATCCCGGTGATGGTGCGCGAGCATGATCCTAACCTGCTCCAGGTGTTAGCCAGAGGGTTGGTCCAGGCTCTGGCAGAGCGGCCTGCTCTCCTGGTAGCGAGCACCGATCTGTCGCACTTTTATCCGCAGGCTATAGCCAATCAGCTCGACGCTGAAGTGCTGCGCCGGGTAGAGGCTTTCGACCCGCAAGGCGTCCTGGATGCTGAAGACGAGGGCAAAGGGTTTGCCTGCGGGAGAGGCGCCCTGGCAACCGTCCTCTGGGCAGCCCGGGAGCTGGGAGCTGACCATGTCCAGATACTCCGTCATGCTACCTCGGGAGACGTAACCGGAGATTATGACCAGGTGGTCGGCTACGGAGCTGCAGTCGTTACCCGTCTAACACATTGAATACAGGTACAGCTTAAATGGATTTCTCTTCTTTTAGCCTCGATTTATTAGGTCTGGTAGTTGTGGCATTACTGGTATTTGCCAACGGCTTTTTCGTGGCTGCAGAATTTTCACTGGTCAGTGTGCGCCGCACGCGGATTGCCGAGCTCGTGGCGCAGGGCAACGACTCGGCGGACGCCGTCCAAAAAGTCATTCAGAATCCGGACCGGGTGATCGCGGCAACGCAGCTCGGTATCACTCTCGCCAGCCTGGGACTGGGCTGGGTGGGTGAGCCTGCCTTAGCCCACCTGATCTTACCGGTCGTGTCCCTCTTCCCACGCTCTATACAGCCCGCCCTGGCTCATACAATTTCCGCAGTGATTGCCTTCACTGTCATTACCTTTCTTCACGTCGTCGTCGGGGAACTCACACCCAAATCGATCGCCTTGCAGAACCCGGAACATACCGCCCTGACCGTTGCCAGACCTACCCTGTGGGCTGAGACAATCTTCAAGCCGTTCGTTTGGGTGCTCAATGGAGCCGGGAACCTGCTGCTGAAGTTGGCGAAGATCCAGCCGGCCAGTGGGGCAGAGCTGGTCCATTCAGTCGAGGAATTGAAAATGCTGGTCACGGCGAGCGCCGATTCGGGGGTAGTGGAGCAAGAGGAACGGGAGATGCTGCATGCCATCTTCGATCTGGGTGATCTGGTCGTCCGCCAGGTCATGATTCCGCGCACCGAGATTGAGGCCGTCGCCGCCGATGCCCCGATGGAAGAGATCATTAAGCTGGCGACTGAATCGACCTATTCCAAATTCCCGGTGTATGAAGGCAGCCTGGACCAGATAGTGGGGATCGTTCACGTCAAAGACCTGCTTGCTGCGATGCAATCCGCGGACTATAAAACCGGCGTGGCGCGCAATTACATGCGCGAGCCAATCTACGTCCCTGAAACAATCTCAGTCCACACTCTTTTACGCCAATTCCGGCATAACCGCCAGCACATCGCCATCGTTATGGATGAGTTCGGCGGGACCGCTGGGCTGGTCACTTTAGAAGACCTGCTGGAAGAGATCGTAGGCGAGGTAAGCGACCCCTTCGATACCTTCCACCCGGAAATCGTGCCGCAGGCGGACGGCTCGTATTTGATCGATGGCTTGACCCTGATCGAAGAGGTGAACAACGAGCTCGGGTTGAGCTTGAATGAACCGGACTATGACACCATCGCTGGCTATGTGCTCGGTAAGCTGGGCCGGATGCCCCGGCTGGGTGACTCCATCCAGGGCGAAGGAGTAAGCATTCGCGTCGAAGCGCTGGATGGAATGCGGATTGCCCAGGTTTCGCTCAAACGCCTGGAAAGCAGCTCGGAAGAATCGCAGAACTTAAGGGAACCGAGGACGGCAGCCAGACCGGCTGATTGACCTGCACATGACGGTATATCTGGAAATTGCCGTTAATGTTCCGCAGGTGAGCGGGGTATTTCATTACCACCTGCCGGCGGAGCTGGAAGGCCGGGTTTCCCCAGGGCATCTGGTGGTGGTTCCGTTTGGCAGGCAGGAAGTCCAGGGGGTGGTATTGCGCGAGGTCGCCCAGCCCGCTGTCCAGGAGACAAAAAGCGTGCGGGCATTGGTCGATCCTACCGAAGTTGTCACCCCGGCTCAGGTTGCACTCGCCGAATTTTTAGCCAACAGCACTCCGACTGCGCTTGCAGATTGGATCGGATTAATGCTGCCGGCTGGCTTGAGCCAGCACGCCGAAACTACATTCGACCTGGGCACTGGCTGGCAGCAATTTATGGACGACCATCCAGAAATCACTGTCCGACGTGCAGCGGAAAGTGATCGGGCTGCTGCAAAAACGGGGCGCCTTGCGCTCCGGGCAGCTCGAGCGGGCGCTTCCCCGCCAAAACTGGCGCGGAGCAACCGACAGCCTGCTGCGGATGGGCATCCTCACCAGCCGGGTGGAGCTTCCGGGACCGGGGGTACGGCCCAAGACGATCCGTACAGCCCAGCTGGGATGCTCTCCGGAGCAGGTGTCTGAGGCAATGCTCGAGATTGGAAAACCGGGGAGCGCCGCTTCTCTGCGCCGCCAGGCGATCCTGCGCTACTTGCTGGCTGAGACCGGACCGACCGACGTCGCCTGGGTGTATGCACAGAGTGGAGGAAACTCCAACGACCTGCGTTATCTCGAGCAGCGCGGTCTGGTTGTCCTGGGAGAGAGCGAAGTTTGGCGCGATCCGCTCGAGCAGATCGATTATCACCCCAGCTACCCGCTTTCGCTGACCCGAGACCAGCAGGCTGTATGGCTGCAGGTACAGGAGCAAATGCAGCGAGTCCGAGCAGGTGAAAGCGCCAGACCGATGCTGCTCTTTGGCGTGACTGGGTCGGGGAAAACCGAGCTTTACCTGCGAGCAGTCGCCGAAGCATTGGACAATGGACAGCAGGCGATCGTCCTGGTGCCCGAAATTGCTCTCACCCCGCAGACCGTGCGGCGCTTCCTGGCTCGCTTCCCCGGCAGAGTTGGCTTGCTGCACTCCGGTCTGTCGGATGGTGAACGCTACGATACCTGGCGCAGAGCCAGGGCGGGCTCGCTCAGTGTGGTCGTCGGGCCACGCAGTGCGCTGTTTACGCCGTTCGGCCAGCTGGGATTGATCGTGGTGGATGAATGTCACGACGATTCGTATTACCAGCCCGACCCCCCGTTTTACCATGCCCGCGAGGTAGCGCCGGTCTACGCCAGGCTGGCCAATGCGGTCTGTCTGCTGGGTTCAGCCACGCCGGATATAACCAGCACCTACCAGGTCCAGAAAGGGAATTGGCTTGGATTGAGCTTACCCGAGCGCATTCTGGCACACCGGGACGTAGTCCAGGCGCAGCTCGCCCGGCTCGCCCAGGAGCACGGCGAGGCGCAGGGGGAGGTATCCAGCTATCGACCCTACGAGCAGGAAGCTGAGACCACCGATCTGCCGCTCGTCCAGGTCGTCGACCTGCGCGAAGAGCTGAAAGCCGGGAATCGCTCCATATTCAGCCGCCTCCTGCAAGCCTCCCTGGAGCAGGTGCTCACTCGTGGGGAGCAGGCCATCCTATTTTTGAACCGGCTTGGCGCAGCCACCTACGTCTTCTGCCGGGACTGCGGATTCGTTTTGAAGTGCCCGCGTTGCGATATGCCGCTTACCTACCACGAGAACGCGCCATTGCGCACGCCGCAAGATAAGCCTATCCTTCTCTGTCACCACTGCGGATACCGCCGGCAGATGCCAGCTCAGTGCCCGAAGTGTGGGAGCAGCCGGGTGCGCCAGTATGGGTCGGGGACGGAGCGCGTCCAGTCTGAGGTGCAGGCGCTTTTCCCGAAGGCGCGTACCCTGCGCTGGGATTTTACGACCACGCGCAAAAAGGGCGCGCACGATGTGATCCTTAGCCATTTTGTCGCCCACCGGGCCGATATCTTGATCGGCACCCAGATGCTGGCGAAAGGCCTCGACCTGCCATTTGTAACCCTGGTAGGCGCGATATTGGCAGATGTCGGCTTGAGCCTGCCGGACTATCGTGCAGGGGAACGGACCTTCCAGGTGCTGACCCAGGTAGCCGGTCGTGCCGGGCGCAGCCCGCTGGGAGGTCAGGTAATCCTGCAGACCTTCCAGCCCGAAAGCTATGTCATCCAGGCGGCGGCAAAACACGCCTATGGACAGTTTTACGAGCAAGAATTGGACTACCGGCGCAAGCTGGGCTACCCGCCCTTCACGAACATGGTGCGCCTGGAATTCCGCCACCATGACTCGGAACAGCGCCGAGCGAACGGCGCAGCAGCTTGGGGTCGAGCTGAAAAAACGAATAGCAGCCGAAGACCGGCGGGCTACCCAGATTATCGGACCCGCCCCTGCCTTTTTTGCCCGGGTGGGTGGGCTATACCGCTGGCAGCTGATTATTAAAGGGCCTGAACCGCTGTCCCTGTTGAAGCAGCGCCCTTTGCCTGAATGGCGCATCGAGTTAAATCCGCCAAACTTGCTATAATACGAGGGTGTAGAAATCAAGCTGAAAAAATTAAAAAGCTCAGGTATTGGGCGGGCGTTTACCGGCAGAATACTTGAAATTAAGTAAATTTCTGGTGGGCTGGCTGACCAGGCGGAGGATGCGATGCAGATGCGGCGTGAAATGATAACCTGGGAGGATGTGGAACGCTTGATCGACCACTTATTACCCCAGTTCGTGGGGGAATACGATGCCATGGTGATGATCACGCGCGGGGGGATCATCCCGGGCGGCCTCCTGGCAGAAGCCATGGGGTTGACCCATATCCTTACCGCTGCCGTCGACTTCCCTGCCCAGATGGAGATGGAAAAAACCATGCTGATGGCCTGGCCCAAATTTATACAGTTCCCTGAAGATGAGCTGCTGCGAGGCCGGCGGACTTTGGTAGTGGACGATGTGTGGGGGTCGGGAAGGACGATTACTTCGGTCAGGCATCGCGTTTCTGCGGCAGGCGGCATTCCTACCGCGTGCGTCTTGCACTTCAACCCTTATCGAAATTTATTCACCACCGCCCAGCCGGACTACTATGCAGCCATCACCGACGCCCATATTGTCTACCCCTGGGAGATCAGCCGAGGTCCCGACCTGGTTCTGGTAAGCGGCAATGAATGAAGCTCCAGCTAAAGTCGGCTGACGGCAAAGCTGAACGCTGATTACACTACCGAAACAGTGCTGTTTATAGAACCGAAACAGCTTGGGCCAGTGTCTGCCTGAATCCGAGCTGGATGAATTTCCCCCATACCTGGTGGAAAGCCTGCATAAGGCGGTAACGCTCCGCATGCTGGTATGCCAGGTAAGCGACGATTCCCTGGGGATTAGGGCGCTCGGCAATCGGCAGCACTGCCTGTCGCTCGTCCCACTCGTCCAGGAAGGTGCGCAACAGTTGAGTAGCCACGTTTGCATCGTTCAGAGCCCCCAGATGGTCCTGCACCTTTTTGAGGAAATCGATAATTTCCTGAGCCTCACTCCCTAACACCTCGCGGAAAAATTCGACCGTATAACGGAACTTCTTGAATTCGATCCTCAGCATATGCAGCTGTTCAAGGCTGGCGTTAGGTATTAGCTGGTCGTATGCGCGCACGGAAGCCAGCCGAGAATAAACCAGGACAGGTACCTGCTCTTGTACCAGGCTGGGCACTGGATAGCCGGGATCATGCGGCAGCGCTCCTTCGCCTGGAGTATTCACGAAGCGGTTGAACGAAAATTTGAATTCCAGATAAGCCGGGCTGTCCAGGTAGGCGAGCAATTCCGCCTGGTAGCGGCTGCGATCCAGCTGCCAGCCCGCAATCAAGGGCGCCAAACCCTACGCGCTGCTCTTCCGGAAGGCTGGCAAGGTAGCCCCCGGCATTATCGATCAATACATCCAGGTCGCGCACCTGTCCCAGGGTACGCCCGGTGAGGCGCAAGCCTTTGAGGTGGCGTTTGAGCACCTTGGGTTGGAAAGAGTCCTGAAATACTTCGAATGAAGCGCGCAGGCGCCGCGTGGCAACCCGCATATCGTGCAGCTCTTCGATGTCGTCCCCCAGGCGGGTGCCTGCCTCATGCGCCAGCATTTGAGCAAATTGGAAGCGCATCACTTTACGTCCTGCCTCGAGCAGGAGATCATCGGGGAGGATCCCAGCCGTCTCACTGATTTGGGGAAAAGCTTGCTCAGCGCTGTGCCAGAGTTCAGCTTCGTCTGCCTTCAATATCTCCAGTCTCGCCCCGCCCGCTTGTTTCCACAAAGCCAAGGTCTCCTGGGCAGCAGCGCAATCCATCTCCACGGAAGGGCCGGCGAGGATAATTCGCAAGCCTCCAGGCACCGGTTCAATCGCCTGGATAGCGGTTTGCTGGCTGCGTGAGGTATCCAACGCATCTGATGTGCGCATAATCGCCAGGAGGTCCAGGAGTTCCTTCTGCTCGTCTGGCGAGAATCCCAGGCGGTCCAATCCAGCACGCTTAATCTTGCCCAGGTAAAGATTAAGCAGCGCCTCCAGCCTGGCAAGATCTGCCCCACTGAAGCTGTCACCCGCAAGTGAGCTGAGCAACCAGGCATGATAAGCGCGGCGGCTCTTGCGTACGGCTTTGGCAGGTTGGGCAGCGGCGAGCTGGATAGCCTTATCGAGCAAGTCCCGGGCATTCGGATTGAGCCAATGAAACTGCTGAAAACCATCGAAAAGCACCAGGGCGAGTCTGTGCGCATATTCCGTGTGCGGATCTGGCTCGACGACCGCCGGCTGGGAGTGGGATTCAGCCTGCGCTTCCGGCTGGCGAACGTCCGGCGCTGGTGCCTCGGGCTGGCTGGCAGCGAGAAAGTCCAGAGCAGCATCCTGGTCAAAGCCTGAAAAAATTGCTTCGCCTTCGGCGCGATACCGTCCCCGCCAGTAGCGCACGCCGCTGGGAGTCATGCCCACCTTCTGGGCAATGGCACGGCTGGAAGCCCCTTCGCTGCTCAGGAGCAAGATAAATGCCCGCGCGCGAATCTCGGCGGGAACGTCAGCAGCCAGGAGGCGCTGCAGCCGGGCTTTCTCATCAGCAGACAGGACCAGTTCGGGCGTCACTGTGTGGATTGGTCGGAATTCTGGTAGAAACGCAAAAGCCACTCTTGCGAGTTGATACCCGGCTCACCGCTCCTGGGATGCAGGCGGCTATAGGTGCCGTCCTTCCTCATAACCCGGGATTTGACATTATCCTTCAAGTATGTTTCCAGAACATCGTCGCGCAGGTAACGGATCAGGCGCATATCCTGGACCGGGAAGAGCACTTCTACGCGCCGGTTGATGTTGCGCGGCATCAGGTCGGCGCTGCCCAGCAGGATTTGCTCCTGCCCGCCGTTCAAGAAGTAAAAGATCCGGCTGTGTTCAAGGAAGCGTCCAACGACGCTGACCACCCGGATATTATCGCTGATCCCAGGGACGTTTGGGCGCAAGCAGCAAATACCGCGCACGACCAGGTCGATCCGCACTCCAGCCTGAGAGGCTTCGTACAGGAGTCGAATAATGGGCGGATCCACCAGCGCATTGATCTTGAAGATCAGGTGCGCCGGGCGGCCTTTCTTCTGGTGCTCAATTTCACGTAAGATGAGCGCTTCCAGGCGCTGGCGCAGGTTGACCGGAGCCACCAGCAGCTTGCGGTAATCCTGTTTTGCGGAATATCCGGTCAGGTAGTTGAACAGGTCGGTTGCGTCCGCGCCGATTTCCTGGTCGCAGGTGAACATGCCGATATCTTCATAAAGATGGGCGGTAACGTGGTTGTAGTTGCCGGTAGAGAGATGGATATAGCGGCGGATATTATCGCCTTCCCGGCGAACAACCAGGGCGATCTTGGAATGAGTCTTAAGCCAAGCAGACCATAAACTACATGCACGCCGTCGCCTTCCAGCTTGCGGGCCCAGTTGATATTGCTCTCCTCGTCGAAACGCGCTTTCAGCTCGACCAGCACAGCCACCTGCTTCCCGTGCTCGCGCGCTTCCAACAGAGCATCCAATACCGGCGAATTTTGACCGACCCTGTACAATGTTTGCTTAATGGCTAAGACGTCCGGATTCGCGCAGCAGCCGTGAGGAATTCGATGACCGGAGTGAACGATTGGTAGGGATGGTGGAGCGTGATATCGCCGCGGCGAAGCGCTGTGAATATATTGCTGTCGTGACCAGCCTCACTGAGGCGCACCGGGACCGTGGGCTTGAACGTCGGATCTTTCAGATCGTAGCGGTCGATGTTGTGCAAGCTCAGGATATTGCTCAACCCTAACGGTCCGTTCAGGGTATAGACGTCTTTCGGATCCACCTCCAGATTTTCAACCAGGATATTGCGCAGCTGAGCAGGCATCGCCTCAGGGACGGTCAGGTTTACCACGGTGCCAAAGCGGCGCTGGCGCACGGTTTGCTCCGTGGTCTCCAGGAGGTCGTCGGCTTCCAGCTCCTGGATAATCTGGTCTGCATCGCGAATAACCCGGAAAGGAAAAATCTCGCGTAACTCCAATCCCGGGAAAAGCTTATCCAGGTTGGCGGCGATGACTTGCTCCAGCCAGACAAAATAGTGGTGGTAGGGGACAGTCCCGTCTTTACGCACACTTCCGGAAGAGCGTTTGATGGGCAGCAGGCGGGGAAGCGTGCCGGGTACTTTCAGGCGGGCAAAGCGTTCCTGCCCGAACTGGTCCTCCAGGGTGATTGCCAGGTTCATGCTCAGGTTGGAGATATGCGGGAACGGGTGGGCTGGGTCGAGCGCCAGGGGCGTGAGGACTGGAAAGACCACTTCCTCGAAATAATGATCGACGTAATCTTTTTGGGTCTTCGACAGGTCCATATAGTCCAGGATGTGGATCCCGTTGGCTTCCAGCTCGGGCAACAGCGGTTCCAGCAGGTAGGCTTGCGCTTCACTCATCAGCTTCCAGGAGATTTTGCGGATCTCTGCCAGCTGCTCCACCGGGGGGATGCCGTCCGGTGAGGCTTCGATGACGCCTGCGTCAACCTGCCGTTTCAACCCAGCTACCCGGACCATATAAAATTCGTCCATATTCGAGCCAACGATCGCCAGAAATTTCACTCGCTCGAGTAAAGGATTGGTATTATCCTGAGCTTCTTCCAGCACTCGGTGCTGGAATTCGAGCAGGCTCATTTCGCGGTTGATATACAGTTTGGGGTCAGATAATTCGAGTTGAATTTCTTTTTGGACGGATTCCTGTTCAACCATCTCACTCATTAGAGTCTCCCGGCCGGTGCGCCTACCGCGCTATTAAACAGATGCAAGTCTGATAGGAGGGATACTATTTTACACCAATTTAATTCTTCAACCGTTTATCTTTGCATTTCCTTTTAGAATTTCGGGCAATGATAGCTGAATTTACCTGCTTCGGGCGCGGGTCTCAATTATAATGACAGCATGAAGCCGTTGACCTCCAACCAAGAAGAACGGATGCAATCCTTATCTTCCTGCAAATACTTCCACGAATTGAGTGAGATCACTTTGGCGAATATGGCGCAGGAGCTGGACCTGCGCGGTTATAAGACAGGTGAAATGATATTCTGGCAAGATGAGCCATGTGCCGGGTTATTCATCCTCAAATCTGGGAGCGTCAAGCTTTTCAGGCTCTCAGCCAGTGGGCGAGAATTAATTGTGCGGATTCTATCGAGCGGCGAGACTTTCAATGAGGTCCCTTGTTTCGATCATGGAACCAATGTGGTCAGCGCCGCCGCTTTGGAAAACAGCTCCGTCTGGGTTTTGGAGAACGGATTGATACTGCGGAGATTGCTGCAGTATCCTGAAGTCATGGAAGCGTTCAACTTATCGCTGGCATCCAATTTGCGCGGGATGGTCGGCATGGTCGAAGAGCTGACCTTTTATCAGGTAACGAACCGCATGGCGCGACTGATCTACGCGCTGCTAAACGAGCAGACCGGGTGCAAAGGTGCCAGCGTGCAGATCACTCAAAACCTGCTTGCGGCTCGCCTGGGGACGGTCAGGGAAGTGGCAGCCCGCTCCCTCAAAGAGCTTGAACGGAGCGGAGCGATCCAGGTGCGGCGGGGTGAGATCCAGGTGATTAATTGGGAAGTGCTCACCGGCTGGCTCACCGATAATTAGAAGAGGGCCGGGGAAAAGATCCCTGACCCTCCAAAATCAAGAGAATACTCGGAGTGTTCTTGAGACTATTGGCTGGTCTGGATGACCGCCGGAGTGCCGGCTGCCTGGACTGCCTTCAGCTCAGCCTGGCGGGCCAGATCAGTAGAGACAGCCAGGATGCGCAACGCTTCCTCAGGGTTGTGGAAGCCCATACTGTTCTCGGCTGCGACAAAATCCCAACGGAGCTGCGCTTCGCGGTGCAGATTCCGGGCCTCATTGAGCAGCTCCTCGTCAGCATTGGGGGTAGCCGTGGCAGCTTTAATCGCGTCGATCGCAGCCACCAGGGCATCCTCGCTGCTATCCATAGTCTGGCGGACCTGGTTTTGGATCTCAGTCACACGTCCCACCACGTATTCGACATTCGTGTGGCAGGCGCCGCAGGCAGTTTCAGCATTCAATAATGGGCTCTGGACGTTGTGGGTGGAATATTTCGCCGCGCCATCCCGGGTGTATGGCATGTGGCAGTCGGCGCAGGCTACGCCTGCCTTGTAATGGGTGCTGTCAGCCGTGTACATCTCGAATTCAGGGTGCTGCATTTTTATCATCGGGGCGCCTGAGTCAGCGTGATCCCAATCTTTGAAAGCCGAATCCTGGTAATAGCTGGCAATGTTTTCGATCCGGGTGCCGTCTGCCCATGGAAAAGTTAGATACTTCCCATCGCCCTTGAAATAATATTCGACGTGACAGTTGGCGCACACCACGGTGCGCATTTCCTGGCGAGTGAACGTGTGCCAGTCCTTCCCTTGCGCCTTCAAGGCTTCGTCAAGCGCTGGATTGGTGACGATCAGGCGCATCGTGCCAGCTTCATGGCAGTTAGCACAGCCGATGGGCTGGTCGATCTGCTTGCCGAGCTCGCTGAATGGCGTATGGTCGTACGCTGCCATCCCCATCTCTGCCCATATCCCGGGGTTGTTAGCGCTCTTACACGAATAGCAGGTTCCGGGGGTAGTTTCATTAACTCGTTTTGTTTCGCGCACGTCGGTCAGGCTGTTTAAGTGCCCGCGCTCTTCGTTATAGTCTTTGCTGAAGCTGTAACCGGCAAAGAGAGCTTTCAGGCGCGGGTCGGCGTCAAGCTTAGAATATTTCAGCGAACCGCCGTAGGTTGTGCGGGTGTTATTTTCCTTGGTTTTCAGCAGGCTGGTGTACTGGTTGGGGAAGTTGACGCCCCATTTTGCTGAATCGGGTTCCATGGCAGGGATCTCGGTCAGCGGCGGGATGCCGCGTGCGGCTTGAGGCTGTTGCTTCACGAGCAGCAAGACGCCGATCAGAGAGACTGCCAGGACGACGATGATCCCCGTCAGGATCAGGATAAGTGGTGTTCTTTTCATAGATTGGCTATACCTCCTCGTTTATTTATCCTGGTACGGTAATAATGATATGCCTCTCTCGCCGTGGGCTACGCTGCGGTGGCACTCGAAGCAGAAGCGCTCTTCCGAGGATCCGGGCATTTGAGTTAGAGTGATATTTGCCACCGTTTCAGCATGGCAGCGTTTGCAGTTCTCCTGGATAACTTCGTCGGAAGCCTGCTTGGCGCGGATCGCGTCCGGAATAGGTCCGAAAAGGAAGGCGGTTACGTGATGGTAGCCGGATTTCGCCTTGACCCAATATTTTGGGATGAGAGCATGAGGTGTGTGGCAGTCATTGCAGGTAGCCCAATTCTTATGAGCGCCGTGAAACCAGCCCTCGTAGACGTAGTCCATCACGTGACAGTTATTGCAGGTGGTGGGGTTGTTGCCCAGGTAAGAGGTGAAGTCGGTGACGTAAAATCCCGTCCCGACGACAGCCAGGATGGCGAGCGAGGCGACGATGAGAGCTATTTTTGCCATACGGATAATGTTCGGAACCGTTTTTTTTGGTCGATAAATTAATCTGGCTCTAATTTACCCGATGGTATCATCTTGCCGGATTCTGGTAAGTGACTTTTGTCACTTATTAACGAGGGTATATCATTTCGCCAATTCTCTCAGATCAGGCAGCCTTTGGGTTCAAGCCCATAAACCCGGCTTCACTACCATTAAATAAATAATGATGATCACCAGAACACCCAGTATCATTCCGAAAATTCTGCCCCGTCGCGCCAGGGCTTGATATTCGGCGGACTGGAAACCATCACTGTCCAGCGTTTGGATCTGCCGGCGCAGGGTGGGAGTGTAACCTACCAGACCTAACAACACTACCAGAACATACAGGATCAAGGCTGTGAGCAGCCAGGGGGTGGTCAGCGGCAGCTTGACGGTGAACACCATGAGCAGCCCGGTAAGGAGCAGCACTCCGTAGCCGGGGTTAGCCAGGCGGTCGTCTATCGTCTTGATGCCCCGCAGTGTGAAAGGCAAAACTTCCGGGTCGCGGGAGGCGCGTGCAATCCAGATGCTGTAGGTGATGTTCGACCCAACTGCGACGATCGCTGCCAAAATATGCAGCCATTTCAGGATTAAGAATGTCATTGTTCCTCCAGGATGACTTATTCGTTCGACTGTAAGGATTTGAATACCTCAACCCGGTCGAAATTATCCATTGAAAGCCCTGAGCGGATTGCAGAGAAATTGCCGAAAATAATTTCGGACTTTTTTATCCAAATTCATAACCCGTGCAAATTATACTAGCATGGAATTCGCTAGGGGAGTGGAATGGGTAGGCTAAATTCGGATATAATCGGTAAGCTAATACTGCCAGCAAAATGCTGCAAGCATAATTTTGAAATATACTACTGCCAGATGATAGGAATGAGATGCTGACTTCGACGCAAAATTCGCCTCCCCCTGCTTTTCACCTGCTCGCCAAACCCACCGGTGCGACCTGCAACCTTGACTGCACGTACTGCTTTTTCTTATCGAAGGAAATGCTCTACCCGGGCAGCCGGTTTCGCATGGCGGACGAGATGCTCGAGGAATATATCCGCCAGCTAATTGAAGCCCACCGTGTCCCGGAGGTGAACGTCGCCTGGCAAGGGGGAGAGCCTACTTTAATGGGGGTGGAATTTTTCCGGCGTTCGATCGAGTACCAGAAGAAGTACCGCCGACCAGGAATGAGCATCCTAAACACGATCCAGACTAACGGGACGCTGATCGACGACGAATTTGCCGCCTTCTTTAAGGAAAATAATTTCCTGGTTGGGATCAGCATCGACGGGCCACGCGCCGATGCACGACGCCTACCGGGTGGATAAAGGGGGCGCGCCGACCTTCGACCGGGTGATGCGCGGGCTGAGCTACCTGCAAAAATATGGAGTGGAGTACAACACGCTGACCACCCTGCACCACGCCAATGCTGACCACCCGGTGGCGGTTTACCGCTTTTTGCGCGACGAGTGCAGATCGCAATTCATGCAGTTCATACCGATTATCGAGCGCATCAACAGCTCGGAGCTGATCCCATTAGAAGCGATCCAGATCGAAAGTGAGCCTGAGACTCACCGCTCCTGGCAGAAGCGCCCGCTGTATACCCAAAGCGGCGATCAGGTGACCGGGCGCTCGGTGACTGCCGAGCAGTATGGTCTTTTCTTAAACGGAGTTTTTGATGAGTGGGTGCATCACGACGTAGGCGAGGTCTTCGTGCAGATGTTCGATGTAGCCCTGGCGAATTGGTACGGGGAGCCGCCCTCCCTGTGCGTGCATTCCAAGACCTGCGGTTTAGCACTGGCGATGGAACATAATGGGGATATGTATTCCTGCGATCACTTCGTCGAGCCGGGGTATCTCCTGGGCAATATCCGCCAGACTCCGATGTCCGAGCTGGTAGCATCCGCCCAGCAGCGCAAGTTCGGAGAGGATAAATTCGACAAATTGCCGCGCTACTGCCTGGAATGCGATGTCCGTTTTGCCTGTCATGGCGGCTGTCCGAAGGACCGCTTTATCGCTACTCCGGAAGGCGAGCCGGGTCTAAATTATCTATGCGCTGGCTATAAGCTTTTTTTCCACCACGTCGACCGCCCGATGCGCATCATGTCTGACCTGCTCCGTCAGAACCGGGCGCCGGCTGAGATCGTGACCATCCTGGCGACAGAAGAGGCCGCGCAGAAAAAAGCCCGCCGCTCTCATCACGGGCGGCGCAAGGCTGGACCGACCGGAGAATAAGAGGCGGGCTCTTCAGACTTGTAATGGGCAATACGTTCGAATTGTTTAATAGATCGGCAGTCGCGGATCGACCTCGCGCGCCCAGGCGTTAATCCCGCCCTTCAGGTTCTTTATTTTTCGAAACCCGGCGCTGAGCAGCAAGTCGAGCGCCCGCGCAGAGCGAGTCCCTGATTTACAGAAAACGACCATTTCCTCAGCGCTGTTAAGCTCGGAAAGACGGCTGGCAAGCTGCCCCAGCGGGATCAGCGTGGCGCCTTCCAGGCGTGAGATCTCCAGCTCGTGCGGCTCGCGCACGTCCAGCAGGCGCAGGTGGTTGCCCTGCTGCATCCGCTCGGAGAGCTCCTGGACAGTAATATCCCAACCGCCTCCGACCGTACCTTCTTCGTGATCGTGCCCGGGTACGCCGCAGAAAGCCTCGTAATCGATCAGCTCGGTGATTTCGGGCTCAGTGCCACATACTTTGCATTTTGGGTTCTTGCGCAGCTTTACGAACTCGAAGGACAGATCCAGGGCGTTATACAGCAGCAGCCTGCCAATGAGCGGCTCGCCGATTCCCAGGAGCAATTTGAGCGCTTCGGTAGCTTGCAGCGTGCCAATGGTTCCCGGCAGCACACCTAACACGCCGCCTTCAGCACAGGAAGGGACCAGGCCCGGGGGTGGCGGCTCAGGGAACAGGCAGCGGTAGCAGGGACCGCGGGTTGCATCAAAGACGCTCACCTGTCCATCGAAGCGGAAAATCGACCCATAGACGTTGGGTTTACCCAAAAATACGCATACATCATTGGTCAGGTAGCGGGTGGGGAAATTGTCCGTCCCATCGACCAGGACGTCATAGTCCTGGGCGATGCGCAGCGCATTGTCGGAGGTGAATGGCTCATTGTAGACCTCCACCTCGATATCCGGGTTCAGGTCGAGCATACGCTTGCGCGCCGATTCGACCTTCAGGCTGCCGATACCTGCCGTGCCGTGGATTACCTGGCGCTGCAGGTTGGATGAATTGACCACGTCGTAGTCGACCAGCCCGATCCGCCCTACTCCTGCAGCAGCCAGATAGAGCGCTACGGGTGAACCCAGTCCCCCGGTCCCAATTACCAGGACTGAGGACTCTTTCAGCTTGCGCTGACCGTCCAGTCCCACTTCAGGTATCAGAAGGTGGCGGGAGTAGCGCAAGATTTCTTCGTGAGATAACATCGGTAGCATAAGGTTCCTAAGCTTTCAGCCTCCAGCGATGCTGGGAATGATCATCAGCCGGTCATCTGCATGGAGGGGGGTATCCACACCTTGAAGGTGGCGGATATCTTCCTGGTTCAAATACAGGTTTACAAATGGGCGCAGCTTGCCATCCTCAGAGTACAGGTGCTGGCGCAGGGAGGGATAACGTCCGACGAGCTCACCCATAGCTGCCGCCACGTTATCTCCCTGGACGTTAATCTCCGCCTGACCGCCAGTATAAGATCTGAGTGGAGAGGGTATTCGCAGGGTTGCCATATAGCTAATTCAACAGCCGGCGCGTTCTACAACGGTCTCACAGGTGGAAGCCGGCGTGATCTCGACCGGTCCCGCCATCTGGAAAGGCTGCATGAAGCTTTCTACCTTGGCCCGGCTTTCTGCATCTACGATAAGCACGAAAGTATGCTGACCGTCGAGCACTGCGTCGCCAAGGATATTTACCCCGAAAGCGCGCGCGTTGCGCGGGCTGATATGGGTCAGGAGCATATTGCCAGCGGTTGGGTCTTTTGCCGGGCAAGTCTCAGCTGAATGCTTGTGCTGTACAAAATAGAGTGACATGGGTTACCTCCAAAAAATCATATAAACTGGTTTAGCGCTGATCAAACACGACCAGCTCTTCTTCTATAAATTGTGAACGGTCATCCAGGAGCCGCCATGAGCGGCTGCCGACTGCTTCTCCCTGGTTAATGCTGGTGATCAGGTAAGAGTACCAGGGCAGCGCCCACTCGCGGTCATACTCTGATGGCCGGTTGGGATGGTCAGGATGGGAGTGGAAGATGCCAACGATATCCAACCCCAGGCTGAAGGCATAGTCTTCACCCTGCATGATTTCCTGGGGCGTGATCAGATAACGGTTGCTGCGGGCATTTTCCTCTCTGGAATTTTCCAGCGGCAAAATCGCTGAGATTTTGCGAATATCGCCGTCATCGCTGCCCAGGAGCAATCCGGCACCTTCCTCCGGGTAGGCTTGCTTGCCGTGCTCATAGATCAGCTGCAGGACTGACTCCTGGATCTGCAATCCCATACGCTTATTCCCCTTTTAGATCCGGTAAGGTTTCGGGCAGATCCCACAGCTTCTGATCGCTCAGGTATTTATGACCGGAGTCGGGAAAAACGGTGACGATTGTGCCCTGCTCCAGCTCTGCCGCGACCTGCAAGGCGGCTACTGCAGCCGCGCCCGAAGATATCCCGACGAAAAGTCCTTCTTCTCGAACGAGGCGGCGGACCATCGCATAAGCAGCCTCGGTCTGGACCTCGAGGATCCGGTCCGGCAGGCTTGGGTCGTAAATTCCCGGCTTGATCGCACTGTTCATATGCTTGAGACCTTCTAATCCGTGGAACGGCGCGTCGGGTTGGACAGCAATCATCTCGATTTCCGGATTAACCTGGCGCAGGTAACGCGAGACCCCGGTTAGGGTACCGGAAGTCCCCAGTCCAGCCACAAAGTGGGAAACCTTGCCAGCAGTCTGCTGGACGATTTCGGGTCCGGTAGTGAAGTAGTGCGCCTGCCAGTTCGCGGGATTATCGTACTGGTTAGCATAGAAATAACGCTCAGGATGTTCGGCAGCCAGCTTTCGGGCAGCGCGGATTGCGCCATCTGATCCCTCCAGGGGATCGGTCAGGATCAGCTCCACGCCGAGGGCGCGCAAGATTGCGATGCGCTCCACGCTGGCGTTCGCCGGCAGAGTCAGCGTCACGGGGATGCCCAGGCTTGCACCGAGGGTGGCGTAGGCGATGCCCATATTGCCCGAGGTTGAATCGAGCAGTCGTTTGCCGTGCGCAAGCTGACCGCTGTTCATGGCGCTGCGCAGGATGCTCAACGCCGGGCGGTCCTTCACGGATCCACTGAGATTGAACCATTCTGCTTTGGCGTAGATTTGGACCTGGTTGGGAAGATGTGCAGTGATGTGCTGGAGCGGCAGCAGAGGGGTGTTCCCAACTGCGGTATCGAGCCCGCTGGCTGGCAGAGTTGCCAGCTGAACATCGGTTAATGCTGCAATTTCCATATATTATCTCTTTGTTCCTACAAATAAAACAGCCAACAGACAAATCAAAAGGGCGGTGCGCAGCGCAATAAAACGCTATCTCGCTAAACGATACGATCGCTAGCGGGGTCGCAACCACCCTTCGTCAGTCTGTTGGCCAGGAGATAGCCGGTGGGTAATTTACATTAACCTGGGCTGTGACGAGGCGGTGGTTACTAACCCCGCCCCAGACACATGCAATTGATCATTATATTGAGCTCCAAATCGGATTATTATGAGTAAGTTGGTAAATATTATAGACCTCCTGCTGGAATTGTCAAGAGGCAGACCGTAGCTTATTTTGCCTGGACGCTCACCAGCTGACCCAGACCGTTAACAGTCAGCACCCATTCGCTGCCGGGCGTGAACTGCTGAAATTCCTGCAAATCTGGAGTGTGGTACGCATACTCGCCGTCATCGGTTCTAAAGACGACCGTATAATCTTCCTGCTGCCCTCCAACCCGCTGGTTGGAGCCCAAATCGGCGGCAGGCCAGCTCGGATTCAAGTCGTTCCCCTGCAGCTCCACTGAATTGCCCGGATGCCAGTCTTGAACGGTATAAGTGCAATAATCCAAATACACTTCGTACTGGCAATCCTGGACGACCTGCCCCATGCCGCTGCCGGTATCCCTGGTATAGGGGGTGCCGCACACCTCACGGGAATTTGGCCCCGGATCTGCCTGGGTATGGTGATAGCGCTGTGAGCAATTCTGGATGCTGGCGCCAGCCGGGATTGCGTCCTTCCATCCCTCGCGGTCCACCGCGCCGAACTCTTCGATTCCCAGACTGCGTACCCAATTGACTTCCGCCACCCGTCCGGTCAGGTTATCGCGTTTAAGCAGTGAAAAAGCCAGGAAGGAAACTACCGCTAACAAGCATATGCCTAACAGGACGGCGCCAACGATCAACGGCCAGCGCAAGGCGGGACGCGCAGCCGGCTTCAGACTGGCGCCAGGCTGGAAAGGCGCAGCCTGCGCGGCAGTCAGGCTGGCTCCGCACGCCGAGCATGCAGTGGTATCCGGCGGGTTGGACGCTCCACAGTTTGGGCAGATAACCGGATTGCGCGGAGCGCTCCCGGGCTGGTACGCGCCTACGACCGTTCCACTGATGCGTTTTTCCCCACCGCTCAAATCGCCTCCGCATTGGCTGCATAGTTTGGCGTTGGCAGGATTACGCGTCCCGCAGAACGGGCAGTGGACGTCCGCGCCTCCAGCAGCGGCCTCGATTTTTGCCGTATCGGTGATCAGCGTCTGCTGCTGGCTTTGCTCGAACTGGACTTCGTCGGGCTGTGGGGCACCGCAGGCGGTACAGCTCCTTACGGTGCCCTTGTTACGAGTGCCACACTTCGGGCAGGTCCATTCAAGCTCGACATACCCGAGGGTCTTCTGGGTCATGCCTGCGCTGAGCCGGGATCTTCCGGTGGCTGGGTCTTTCCGTCGCCGATCCCCAGGGGGATCCACTTGCGCTCATCCTTCAGCCGGTGCTGGATGCCGCTGCGGTCGTGCAGTACATCGAAGCCCTCCGGCTTGATGAACATGGCCTTCTCCATCCAATAAACCCGTGATCCCTTCCTGCCCGGGCTCGGAGCGCTTCTCGCCGCTGAAGCGGGCTGCATCCGAGGGGTGGTAATCAGCCGGCTCTTCGTAAGTAGTGATGTAGCCTTCGTAATTGCGCAGCACAATTCGGTGATCCGACATGCTCAGCATGTAGTTTGGGCTGACCGGGATCTTACCGCCGCCGCCGGGGGCATCAATGATGTACTGGGGGACGGCGTAGCCCGAGGTATGCCCGCGTAGCCCCTCCATGATCTCGATGCCTTTGGCGATCGCAGTGCGGAAATGCCCGGCGCCTTCCACCAGGTCGCATTGGTACAGGTAGTAGGGGCGAACGCGGATGCGTACCAGCTCCTGCACGAGCTGGCGCTGGATGTGGACGTTGTCATTCACCCCGGCGAGCAGCACTGACTGGTTGCCCAGGGGAATGCCGGCGCGGGTCAGCCGGTCGGCGGCCTCGGCAAGCTCCTGCGAGATCTCATTAGGATGGTTGACATGGATATTCATCCATAATGGATGGTATTTCTGCAGCATATCGGTCAGCTCTTCGGTGATGCGCATGGGCAGAAAGACCGGCACGCGCGAGCCGATGCGGACGATCTCGATATGGGGGATCTCGCGCAGTCGCTGCAGGATTTCCTCCAGGATCTTGGGAGCCAGGACCAGCGGATCGCCTCCTGAAAGCAGCACGTCACGCACTTGAGGCGTTCGCTTGAGATAGTCGATCTGCATTTCAAACTCAGAGCGAGAGAAGGTAGCAGACGGATCGCCAACGATGCGTGAGCGAGTGCAGTAACGGCAGTAGGAAGCGCATTGCGTGGTTACCAGCATCAGCACCCTGTCCGGATAGCGATGGACGAGACCGGGGACCGGTGAGTGGCGGTCTTCGGCGAGGGAGTCTTCCATCATCGCGGTAAATGGGACCAGCTCAGAGGCGGTTGGGACGACCTGCCGGCGGATCGGATCATCCGGATCGTCGGGATCGATGAGTGAAATGAAATAGGGGGTGATATCGACGCGAAACAGGTTGGCAGAGGAAAGCGCTTTACGTTCGCTATCGGTGAGAGGCAGGACCCGGGTGAACTCCTCCACGGTGTTGATGCGATTGCTCAGCTGCCAGCGCCAGTTGTTCCATTTGTCGTCAGGGATGTCAGCGTAGTAGGGTGCACGTTTGGAAAGAAACGGACGATTAGTCATTTTTACCTCTCATCAGGACTATTGATCAACGATAATTGTTCGCATGCCGGCTGTATTGACCAGCTCCTTGAATTCGTTCATACTCGTATTTTACGCATAAATCGCCCTAATTACAGACGGATTCGCTGGCGAGCCTCAATGGCTGAGATTGAACTCGACGCTGGTAAGATGGCGGATAGGGGAGGCGGACCCGCCTTTTTCATAAACAACCAACCTGACCGGGGTGAAACCAGCAGCAGAATATGGCACCTCAGCCGCAAAAGAGCCATAACCGTTTGCGTCGACGTCTGCCAGCCTGGCCTGGCGCTCGCCGATCACCTTACCCGCCTCATCGATCAATTCCAGGAATAGCGGCTGGTCGGGATCCGTGCGCGCTCGCCCCGAGACCAGCACCGTTCCGCCCTGGATCAGAGATTTGGGAGCTGGCTGCTCTATGCTGATTGCCTGGAATTCGGCGCTGGAGGGATTGATATCCTCCTCTCCAAGGGAGAGCAGGATTATATCCACCGAGTTGAGGGCGCTCGGCCGTCCAAATTCGTCAATGGTGCTGATAACCAGCCGGCCTACTTCCGCGGCTGCAGAGATACCAAATTCCAGGTCAGCCAGCAGATTGACACGCGCATTGGGAGGAGTATCGAACGCTTTAATCTCGCGCACCAGCAGGCGGCCATCCTCACCGAATAATTCTAAGCTGACGCGTCCCTTCCCGCCCGGTCGCAGATAAGCGTTAATTGGAATGGGGGAGACGACGCGCGAGCGGTCGCCTGGCTTGAATATCTGGATGTCGGCGATTGGATGATCGGGCGGAGGGGTAGCGGTGGGCAGCGGTGCAAGGGTCGCAGCCAGCGTGATCTCTCCGGTCGGGGTCGGCATTTCTGGAGCGGGTGAGGCTTGACCCGTTGGGGATTCGGGTGAGCTGGCAGGGACTTCTTGAATAGCTGGGGTCGCTTGAGCGGCGGGCTGCTCTACGGGCTCGCCCGAGGGCTGGCTGGCTTGAAGGGTCTCGAAAACCGCGGTGGGCAAGTATTCGGCAGGCAGGGGAGTAGCAGGTGCAACAGCTGGCGGCAGGCTGCACCCGCTCAAAGCGAGGCAAAACATGAAGATCGCCGGAGCGCTGCGCAAGAGCATTATCGGTTCTCCAGGATTGATGGGAAGTAATGCGCCAGCTAGCCCGGCATCTCTTGTACGAAGTCCAGCAAAGTTTGCAGCCGCATCGGCTTATTGATGTAGGCGCGGGCGCCGACCGACCTGGCATGTTCCCAATTTTCTTTTTCTGGCGCCGCAGATAGGATGTAGATCGGGACGTCAGCATAGGCGGGCTGCTGGCTGAGCTGGCTGACCACTTCCAGGCCGTTCATGTCGGGCAGCATCAAGTCAATAAAAACGAGGTCGGGAGTCTCGGCTGCAGCCAGTTTGAGCGCTTCCGCTCCACTGCTCGCCAGTACAGCCTGGTGACCAAACAGCTCGACGGCTTTGGTCAAAGTCTCCAAAGTATAGGGATCGTCGTCAACAAATAGTATCCGCGCCATCCGCCTGAGCTCGGAGAAAGCCCTCCCCAGAAAGATTCTACCACGCAGACCCACCATAGGGCGGGCAGGGATGATCGTATTATCAAGTTGTCAGGGATAATCCCTCATACCGGCGCACGTGTTGAAACCGGCGACCGCTGCCAGGAGGGCGAGCTACACTCCATAGATCTGGCCGAATTTTCTACGCAGGTAGCGTATATACGGAGCGGGGTCGATCTTCTTCCCGGTAACTTGCTGCACCAGCTCCTGGACCTCGAACTTACCGCCATGCCGGTGGACCTTCTCCCGCAGCCAGCCCAACAGCGCTGCGAAATCGCCCCGGCGGAACTGGTCGTCCAAATCGGGGATGTCCTTTTGGATGCGCTCCCAAAGCTGCACGGAGATCAGGTTGCCCAGGGCGTAGGTCGGGAAATAACCGAATGAGCCGCCTGCCCAATGGATATCCTGCAGCACCCCGCGCACGTCATCCGGCGGCGTAATGCCCAGGTATTCTTGCATGCGCGCCCGCCAGGCATCGGGCAGCTCCTTGACCAGCAGGCTGCCTTCCATCAATGCAATCTCAAGCTCGAGGCGGAGCATAACGTGCAGGTTATAGGTCGCTTCATCGGCTTCTATGCGGATAAAGGAGGGCTGCACCAGGTTATAGCCTTTATAAAAATCTTCCAGACTGACTGAGCCGAGCTGGCTGGGGTACACGCCCTGCAGTCTGGGGTAGAAATACTCCCAGAACGGCAGCGAGCTGCCAACCAGGTGCTCCCACATGCGGGACTGGGACTCGTGGAGCGACATTGACTTAATCGAGGCGAGAGGAGTGCGCGCCAGCTTGTGATCGATGCCCTGCTCGTAGAGGGCATGGCCTGTCTCGTGAATCGAGCCCGCTAAGGCATCGGGGAAGTAGTTGGGAATGAACCTGGTAGTAATGCGCACATCATCGAGGCCAAAGCTCGTACAGAAGGGGTGGATAGTGAGGTCCTGCCGGCCACGCTGCCAGTCGTATCCCATGCGAGTTACCACCATAACTCCGAACTCCCACTGCTTCTGCTGGTCGAATTCCTGGTGGAGGAAGCGATCGTTTACCTGCGGTCGGGCCGCAATCGCCTGGATCAGCTCGACCTGGTGTGGGCGCAATTCGGCGAAGATGGCCTGGACGTCGGCGGTTTTCAAACCGGGGTCATTATCATCCAGGAGTGGATCGTAGATATGGTCGTAAGGCTGGAAGATCTGCGCGTACTCACGGCGCAGCTGGACGATCCTCTCCAGATGGGGGAGGAAAAGCGAGAAATCATTCGAGACGCGGGCTGCCTGCCAGGCAGGCAGGGCGGCTGCGGTGACCCGGGCAAATTCGGCCACCCATTCCGTTGGAACCTTCGCCGCTTTTAGATAATCGCGTCGGGTTACTGTTAGCAGGCGAGCCTCGTCCGAGGCCGGTTCCAGGCCAGCATTCGTGGAGCTTAAGTCCTCCAGCAGCTGGCCTACTTCAGGGCTGGTAAATTTCGTGTGCGCCAATTTTTGAATGATCGCCAGCTGGCTGCCGCGGTCTTTCGCTCCACCCGGGGGCATATATACGTGCTGGTCCCATTCGAGAAGGTTGGCAACCGCGTACAGATCTGCCACCTCTCCCAGGATTATTTTGAGCTGGTCCAGTTTGTTCTCCATCTTTCTCCTTAAGTATGCCAATCGTTCAGGAATGTTTAGAGCTAAATGTCTAACGCAATCTGCCAGGGGGCTCCCGAAATCAAGGGTCTCCCTCAGACCACTTGCCAGCGCAGCGGCTTGCCGTTGAGAGCTGCCAGGACCTCGACAGCGATATCAACTGCGGCTCTTTGCTGCGCCTCAGCAGTTTGAGCGCCAGTATGTGGGGTGGCGATCACATTTTGATGGGAGACGAGGGCGGTGAGACCGGGAGGTTCGTGAGTGAATACGTCCAGGGCCGCGCCGGCAACCTGCCCAGATTCCAGGGCGCCGAGCAGGGCAGTCTCATCGATTAATCCACCGCGTGCAGTGCATATCAAACGCACGCCGCGCTTCATCTGCGCCAGCGCCTGTCCATTGAGGATGTTGCGTGTTTCCGGCGAGAGCGGGACGTGCAGGCTGATGAAGTCGGCGCGTGCGAACAGCTCATTCAAGGGTACAGGTTGTGCCCCGCGCCGGGAGATTTCTTCAACCGAAAGGTACGGATCGTAACCTAATACTGACATTCCCATTGCAGCCGCGCGCTGGGCCACCGCCCCGCCGATATTGCCCATACCGATCAGACCGAGCACCTTGCCATTCAGCTCGATCCCAACCAGCTGGTTTTTTAGCCACTTCCCGCTCTTCATAGCTGCATCGGCCTGGGGGATGAGCCGCGCCAGCGCCAGGAGCAGGGCCAGGGTTAATTCTGCAACAGCCAGGGTGGTTGCCTGGGGAGTGTTGACAACGATCACCCCCTGCGCCTTGGCAGCCGCCAGGTCGATGTTATCTACACCTACACCCGCTCTGCCCACTACTCTGAGCTGGCTGGCTGGTTGAAGCAGCTGCGCGCTGACTTTCGTGCGGCCGCGCACGATCAAGGCGTGATAAGAGCTGATGGCAAGGGCCAGCTCTTCTGCTGTGATCCCTTTACGGTCATCAACCCGCGCTGCCCTGCGCAAGATGGTTTGACCTTCATCTTCCAAACCGTCTGTCAGCAGGATGTTCCATTCCGGCATGTAAATACTCCACCGTGAAAAATTACGCTGCACCTGATAGCGATGCTCACCCCGCTCAGATTTTACCGCAGTTTTGACCAAGCTCAGACTGATGGCTTACGACTGCAGAATGCGGAAATCTTGACCGGAAACCTCATAATCCCTCCACGGAGACCAGCCGTCCTGTTTATAATCCTAAGCAAGGAACCCTGCCGGATAGAAATTTCGAGTCAAGGAGGACAGCTATGAATGCCGATGGAGAGATCGTGGTGTTAATTACCGCGCCTGACCAGGAAACCGCCCAAGAAATTGCGACTGACCTTGTGAAGAAACGGCTGGCAGCTTGCGTGAATTTGATCAGCTCGGTCCAGTCAATTTATTCCTGGGAAGGTGATCTCCATAAAGATGAAGAGATCTTGCTCCTGGTCAAAACCCGCCAGGACCTATTTGAAAACCAGCTGCTGCCGGCTGTAAAAGCCCGCCATCCATACCAGCTTCCGGAGGTTATTGCGCTGCCCATCCTGGTAGGCTCTGCAGAGTATCTAGGCTGGATAAGAGTCAACCCGCTGACCAGTTAGTATCTATCCGAAAATGGACAGGAGAACCGATTTTGTGGGTGCGACCACCACAAATCGAACCCTCGCATTTTTGGACAGGTTCTTATTCGTAGCGGAGAGCCTCGACGGGCTCCAGGCTGGCGGCCCGGTTTGCGGGGTAAATACCGAAGAACAGGCCAACTGCGGTCGAGAAGAGCGTGGCAAGCAGGACCACATCTAAGCCCATGCTGGGGTTTAATTGAGCATTGTTCGCTGCGGCGATGCGCCCTACAGCGTACGAGATCAGCCAGCCCAGCATAATTCCGATGATGCCTCCTACCAGGCTGAGCACAGATGACTCGGTCAGGAACTGCACCATGATGTCAATCCGCCGGGCGCCGAGCGCTTTGCGCAAGCCGATCTCACGCGTCCGCTCGGTAACCGATACCAGCATGATATTCATAATCCCGATACCGCCAACCAGTAGAGAAATGGCGGCGATGCCGCCCAGGAAGATGGTCAAGACGCCGGTTATGGTGGAAGCAGTGGTTAGAAAATCCTGCTGCGTGAACACAGTGAAATCATCCGCACCGATCTCGGTACGGTGACGAGTGCTCAAGATCTGGGTTATTTCGTCCCTGGCAAGCGGCACTGCCTGGGCGCTGACTGCCTGGACCAGCAGCATATCCACCCGGTCTGTGCTGGAACGCCGGATCAAGCGCTGTTGCGCGGTGGTCAGCGGCACCAGGGCCATATTATCCTCATTGGAAAAGCCCGACCCGCCTTTCGACTTGGTTACGCCGATCACGCGGAAGGGCTGCCCCTCGATGCGAATGGTCTCCCCGGTTACGCCTTCCGTCCGCCCAAAAAGCTTCTTGGCCAGATCCGGTCCCAGGACGACCACCGAAGCATGTCCCAGCATGTGTTCCTCCTGGATGAATTCGCCTTCTGCCAGCTGAATATTGCGCGCTTCACCGTACGCCGGGGTAACTGCGTCCAACATGCTCGTAGCACTCTCGCCGCCATAAGTAAACTGACCGGTATCCTGGAGCAGGGGCAGGGCTTGCGCTACCGAGGGAGCTTGATAGGGGTCACCGATCGCAGCCGCATCGCCCAGCGTGATGGGTTTCGGGTTGCGTACATCTTCAGAGCCGCCCTGGAAGACGAAGATCAGGTTGGTGCCAATGCCCTGGATAGAACCAGTGATGGTGTTTTGAGCGCCTCGGCCGATAGAGAGCATGGCGATCACCGCAGCCACACCGATAACGATGCCCAAGACGGTTAAACTTGAGCGCAGCTTGTTTGCAGATAGGCTTTCCAGCGCTTCGACAATTGACTGTAAGACGTTCATTGTAAATCCTCAACCATGCCATCGCGAATGTGGATAATTCTTTGAGTTTGAGCAGCGACCCCGGGGTCATGGGTAACCACGATCAGGGTCGTGCCGCTTTCCTGGTTCAGCTTGAGCAGCAGGTGGATGATCTCGATTCCGGATTTGGTGTCCAGGTTCCCGGTAGGCTCATCGGCGAGTAAGATCGCCGGATCGTTTACCAGGGCGCGCGCGATTGCAACCCGCTGCTGCTGCCCCCCGGAGAGCTCATTAGGCCGGTGGTTTATACGGTCTCCCAGGCCGACCAGTTCGAGGGAGGCGCGGGCGCGCTCTTTGCGCCCGCGGTTTGCTCCAGCGTAACGCATGGGCAGCTCTACGTTGGCAAGAGCTGAAGCGCGCGGCAGTAAGTTGAAGCTCTGGAAAATAAAACCGACCTTCCGGTTGCGGATCAGGGCGAGCTGGTCGCCTTTGAGGTCGGAGACTTTCTCTCCGTCCAGGGTATATTCACCGGAGGTTGGCCGGTCCAGGCAGCCAATGATGTTCATCAAGGTGGATTTTCCCGAGCCAGAAGGACCCATGATGGCGACCACTTCTCCCGGCGCGATTTTCAGGCTCAGACCGCACAACGCATAGACCTGCACCTCACCCATGGTGTAGACCTTGGTCAAATTCTCGGCTTCAATAACCCACTCGCTCATTGGTTGCCTCTGGCAAATGGTGGAGGTCCGTTTTGGGAGAACTCCAAGGGAGGGTTCAGGACGATAAGGTCACCTTCTTTAATGTCACCAGCCACCAGCTGGCTCTCAGTATCGGACGAAGCTCCCAGTGTAATCTCAACGGGCTGAGATTGACCGCTGCGCATCACGTAAACCACTCGTTTACCATCCTTATTGCGCACCGCGCGGTTGGGCACCAGCAGAACATCCTGCAATTGATTCACGATGACGTTGACTGCAGCCGTCATCCCGGTTTTAACGGCTTCATCAGCGTCGGTCAGCTCAACGGTAACTGTGAAGTCGACCGTACCCTGGTCGGAGGTCCCTACTGGATCGACCTGGTCGACGATCCCGTTGTATTCCTTGCCGGGGATGGCATCGAAGGTCAGCTTCACCGGCTGTCCGGGCTGGATGTTGTTGATATCTACCTCCGATACGCTCACGTCGATCAGCAGGTGGGAGAGGTCGTCCAGCCGGATAGCGGTTGCGCCAGGCGAGACCTGGTCTCCGGGCTTGCTGTTGACGGTAGTCACTGATCCGGCGAAGGGAGCTGTGAGGCGCGCCTGGTTAAGGGTTGCCTGGGCGGCAGCCACGCGCGCCTGGGCAGCTTGCAAGTCCTCCGGGCTGGGACCGTTCTTGACCCGGTCATATTCTCGCTGAGCGTCGTCCAGCTGGGCTTTAAGGACTGAGATATCTGCCGGGTTAGCGCCGTCCTTTACTCGCTCATAATCACGCTGCGCTTGAGCAAGCTGTGCCTGTGCAGTCTGTAAGTTCGCTTCGGCGACCGCCTGGTCGGTCTGGCTGGCGGTCCCCTGCATGCTGTTCCAGCGCCTGACGGCTGCATCATATTTCTGCTGCGCGGCGGAAAGCTTTAGCTGCAAATTTGCCTTGGTAAGGTTATCGTCGGGCCTGTTGGCATACGGGTCAAAGTCTTCTTTGGCTGTATCCAGCTCGTCTTTAGCCAGCTGTACCTGGGCGTTGGCTTCGTCAAGGACGCTTTTACTGGCACTGGATTTTGCCCAATTCAGCTGATTTTGAGCGTTCTCAACAGCTTTCTGGGCAGTGGCAATGGCTTCCAGAGCATTTGCCTGGACTACAGCCGGGTTCTGACCATCTTCCAGAGCCTGCTGAGCATCGTCAACTGCCTGTAACGCCTGTGCTTGCTGCAGCTTTGAATTCAAAAGGTCGTCCAACGCCTTTTGGGCACCGACCAGATCTGCCTGGGCCAGGATCACCTGTTGGGGCAGCGAGGTTTGCTCTAAGACTGCCAGGAGCTGGTTGGCTTCTATGCGATCGCCCAGCTTTACCCTGACCTCCCCCACTGTCCCGGAGGTTTGCCAGAGGAGCTGAGCGGATTGGTTGGCCCGCACAATGCCGGTTGCGCCAATTGTAGCAGTCAGGTTCCCCAGGCTGGCTGGTTCGGTCTGGAGCTTGGATTGAGCCGCTGCGCTGCGTTGGGCGCGCACGGGTCCTACCAGATAAATAACGCCAGCTACAACTGCCAGGGCGATGACTGCTATGATGATCCATTTTTTCATTCGTACCTCCAAAACACCCGGTCGGAGACATTTCAGACCGAGAGATTATTAATTTGATATACCCGCCTGAAGGCTGGGTGGATTTGTGACTACCAGGTCGCCTTCCTGCAGCTCTCCGGAAAGAACCTCACTCAATGAATCGGAGGCAGTTCCGGTGGTGATCACGATGGGGACGAGCTGGTCGCCTTTTTGAATATATACGACCTTCTGTCCATCCCGGTAGCGGATTGCTTTATTGGGGACAAGGAGAACATCTTTAAGATCATTTACAAAGATGTGCGCATGAGCTGACATACCGGGCTTAATCAGCCCGTCAGGATCGGTAAGAGCAATGGTCACCTGGTATTGGGTAACTCCATCGACGGTTTGCCCAACCTGCTGTTTTTCAAGGACCTCGCCCTGGTAGGATTTTTTGAGCAGCTGCCCGACCTGCGCTCCATCCGCCGCCGGAGCGGCAACCTGGACTGGGATCGATTCCAGGGTCAGCGTTACCGGCTGCCCGACCAGGATTTTATTGATGTCGATCTCGGAGACCAGCCCATCGACCAGGATCCGGGAGAGATCGTCCAGCCGAAAAGCCGGGCTGCCGGGCTTAACCTGGTCACCAGGCTTGACCTGCTCTTTTGTGATCACTCCGGCGAAGGGGGCTGAGATTTGCTCCTGGCTCAAGACAGCCTGGGCAGCAGCCACGCGTGCCTGAGCAGCGAGCACATCGGCTGGATCCGGTCCTTTTAGCAGCCGGGATTGTTCGCGCTCCGCATCAGCCAGGCGAGCCTGCAATAAGGCTAGTATTCGCCGGATCGGGGCCGTCTTTGACACGTTCCCACTCGGTCTGCGCCTGGGCGAGCTGCGCTTCCGCGGCTGCCAGAGCCGTCTGAGCTAGTGAGAGGTCATCCGGATCAGGCGGTGCCAGTAAATTGTTGTATCTTGCCAGCACCTTGTCGTAAGTCCGCTGGTCGTTGACTTTCTTCTTCTCCAGGCTGTCCAGGATGTTCTCGTACACATCCCGGCTCTCGTAAAACTTATACTTCGAGTCCGGCTTGGTCAGCCTTTTATTGATCTTGTCGATGTTATCCTGGGTCTGTTTGAGTATATTTTCCGCCAGGAGCAAAGAGGAGCGTGCCTGATTGATTGCCGCAGCGGAGGGCGGAGTGGTAAGCAGCTCGTATTGCAGGCGGGCATCGTCGGCAGTCTTCTGTGCAGCCGCCAGGTTGGTCTGAGCGGCTGCCTGGGCGACTTGCGGGTCGCGGGCGTCCTCCAGGGCATTCCTGGCTTGCTCTACTGCCTGCTGCGCGTGCGCTTGCTGGTCCTGGGACTGCTGCAGGTTATCCAAAGCGCGCTGGGCAGAAACGAGGTCCGCTTGGGCCAGGATCACGTTGGGAGCCAATGAACCTGGATCGAGCCGCGCCAGCACTTGCCCGGCAGCGACTTGCTCCCCGGTCTGGGTGAGGAAAGGCGCTACAGTACCGGAGGTTTTCCAGGACAAAATGGCGGACTGCTGCGAGCGCACCGTGCCATCTGCCCCGACGACCTCCAGCAGGTTCCCTCGCTGGATGGGCTCGGTTTCAAAATCCCCTGCCGCCTTGGCGCGTTGGGATAAAAAATAGGCTGCTCCCAAGATTCCCGCTACCGATAGGAGGGCGAGAATAGGGATTAGATATGATTTCTTCATCGATCAAGCGAGCTTTCTGTCAATTAGACAATTCTTTAATGGGAGCATCCCTCGGCGTATCGCCGGGCGTATCGCCGGGCGTATCCCTGGCGCTGCTTTTGAGGATCAGGCCTTCTGCGTTCCTACGGATGTGCGCCAGAGTAGTCATGCAAGCATTTGAGCTCCTCTACGTCCAAACCTTGCAGTAACGTCAACTCTATCTTACGGGTCTTTCGGATTACATCTTCTTTGCGCTGGCTCCCCAAGACGGTCAACCGTACCAGGGTATAGCGATTGTCCGAGGGGTCGGGACGCCGGGTGATCAGTCGTTCTGCTTCCATTTGTTTAAGAATGCGGGTGATAACTGCACCGCCTACACGGATCTTGCGTTGGATTTCTGCCTGACTGATCTCTTCTAAAGCGTTCATCTGCTCGAAGAGGCTAACCCGAACCATAGATACTCCGATATATTGTCCCATTACTGACTTAATTGCCGAAATCGTCTGGCGGATCTGGGGAACCATCGCCTCAATGGACTCTGCCGGGCTGTTTAGCTGGTCTTGCTTCTTTTCCATTTATCTGCTCCTATGCCAGATTGATAACGGTCGATCCTGCCTGGATGGCTGCCAGTTATAGGTGAATCCAGAATACTTAATGACGGTACCAACCGCCTGGACTGATCGTCCACGCAATGCAGTGAATTATACCCTAAATAATTGATATGTCAATTATTCCCATATCAATAATTGACTTTTATTATTTTATATTAATCTGATTTTGATTTGCCGGGGTTTTTCCATTGTTACAAAAAGAACAAGTGACAAGTGTCAGGCAGAGACGTGACTTTTGGGACTGAAAGTGAACCTCTTTTACCGATATTATCATATCGACTGCGCAACATTGTTATTGGAGGATTCTATGCAGGCTATCCCCAGTGAATTTCTTGCAATCGATCGTAAAGCACGAGCGGTTATCCCTTCACTTGACGTAGACCGCCGTCCGGTGTTTGTAAGGATTTGTGATTTTAATGACGTAGTGATCGCCATGGATGCTGAACGCGCCATGTTGGAAGCTTCACGCTGCATCCATTGTCCCGATCCAGCGCCCTGCATGCTGGCCTGTCCCGTGCATAACGATATCCCGTCTGCCATGTGGCTGATCGAGCAAGGTCAGTTCCTGGAAGCCGCCCGGCTGTACCGGCAGACCAGCTCGCTGCCAGAAATATGCGGGCGGGTTTGCCCGCACGAGCAGCTTTGCCAGGGCTCGTGCGTACACAGCAAGCAGCATGAGCCGGTGCTCACCGGGGAGCTTGAAGCTTTCGCCTGCGATTATGAAAGGCAGACCAGCGGGGTGAAGATCCCAGTCGGAGAGCCAACCGGCAGGCGAGTTGCGATCGTCGGCGCCGGCCCGGCAGGCATGGCTTGCGCGGAGCAGCTCGTCCAGATGGGGCACTCTGTGACCATCTTTGAAGGTCGCCCGGCTCCCGGTGGATTGCTGCTGTACGGCATACCGAACTTCAAGATTCCCAAGGAGGTCGTGCTTGCCCGGCTGTGCGACCTGAAGGAAGCCGGCGTCGAATTCCAGATGAATACCTGGATCGGAAAAGAGAAGAAGATCGATGACCTGTTCGCCGAAGGTTATGAAGCTGTGTTCGTCGGGGTAGGCTCGGAAATCGATGCGCCCATGGAAGCGCCTGGCGAAGACCTGCCTGGCGTTTACAAAGCCACCGAATTCCTGATCCGGGCGAACGTCGACCCCGAATTCCTGCCTCCGGAAATGAAATCCCTGCCTGATATCGGGCGCAAGATTGCGGTGATCGGCGGCGGTGATACGGCTTCGGACTGCCTGCGCACAGCCGTGCGCTTGAAAGCGGATGAAGTGTTTTGCCCTCTACCGCCGCACCGAAAAAGAAATGCCCGGTGGTCGTAAAGACCGCACTCTGGCGCGCGAAGAGGGCGCTAAATACCAATTCCTTGTCCAGCCAGTGCGTTTCATCGCCGGGGAAGATGGCCGGCTGGCACAGATTGAATGCGTCCGCAATGAGCTCGGCGAACCGGATGCCAAGGGACGGCGGAGACCCGTGCCAATCGAAGGCACCAACTTCATCGTCGAAGCAGATACGGCGATCCTCGCCTTGGGGTACTGGCCAGATCCCCTGATCGGTGATTCGACGCCCGATCTAAAGACCCAAAAGTACGGCTTGATCGTTGCAGACAAAGCGACTGGGGCGACCTCTCGACCAGGCGTGTATGCTGGCGGCGATGGCGTCACCGGGCCTGACCTGGTAGTTACCGCCATGGCTGCAGGACGGCGCTCGGCTGCTGCAATTAACGAATATTTGCTGAAAAATTAGGCGACACTCTCTCCTTTATCTCCTCTCGCTGCAGTGGGCAACCCATTCCGGGTTGCCCACTCATTTACTCCAGGACTCACCAACGTGCCAGGGAATATTTCGGCGGTATAATACAGACCGCTGCGTCCACAGGGCGCATTTTTTATGTCGCTTATTCTATTCTGAGGATAATTTTATGGAAATCGGTACAGTCCAGCCGGTCAGCATCGATAGCCAGATGCGGGCTGCCTACCTTGACTATGCCATGTCGGTGATCGTAGCCCGCGCGCTGCCAGACGCTCGCGACGGGCTGAAACCAGTCCACCGGCGAATTCTTTACGGCATGTACGATATGGGCGTGCGTTCCAATACATCCTATAAGAAATCGGCGCGCATCGTGGGAGATGTGCTGGGCAAATATCACCCGCATGGCGATGCTGCCGTTTACGATGCCATGGCGCGCCTCGCCCAGGATTTCTCGATGCGCTATTTATTGGTTGACGGGCAAGGCAACTTTGGCTCGATCGACGGCGATGCCCCGGCAGCCATGCGCTACACCGAAGCGCGCCTCTCACGAGTTGCGGAGGAGCTGCTGGTAGATATCGATAAGGACACCGTCGCTTTCAATGACAACTTCGATGGATCATTGCAAGAGCCGCAGGTCCTGCCAGCCCGCCTGCCAAACCTGCTGCTGAACGGCTCGTCAGGGATCGCAGTGGGCATGGCGACCAATATTCCGCCGCATAACCTGCGCGAATTAAGCGGAGCGATTGCTTTCCTGATCGAGCACTACGACCGCGCGGATGAAGTGAGCGTCGAGGAGCTCCTGAGATTTATTCCCGGTCCCGATTTTCCTACGGGCGGGGTGATCGTCGGGACAGAAGGGATCCTGCATGCTTACAGCACCGGGCGGGGACGGATCGTACTGCGCGGGTCGGCGCACATCGAAGAAATGGGCCACGACCGCAACCGCATCGTCATCACGCAGATCCCGTACCAGGTAAATAAAACGACCTTGATCGAACGGATTGCCGAGCTGGCGCGCGGGGGCAGGCTGGATGACATCTCGGACCTGCGCGATGAGTCCGACAGGCGCGGCATGAGCATCGTCATCGAGCTGCGCCGCAGCGCCCAGGCGAAGAAGGTCTTGAACCAATTGTATAAATATACCCCGCTGCAATCCACGTTCGGAGTGCAGCTCCTGGCGCTGGTTGATAATGAGCCGCGCTTGCTCTCCCTCAAACGAATGCTGCAAATCTTTATCGAGCATCGCAGCACTGTAATCGTAAGGCGCTCTGAGTTCGAGCTGGCGCGCGCCCGCGAGCGGTCGCACATCCTGGCTGGCTTGCTCATTGCCCTGGCGAACCTTGACGATGTCATCCAGACCATCCGCCAATCCCCGGATGCCGAGACTGCCAAAGAACGCTTGATGGAGCGCTTTCACCTGAGCGAAATGCAGGCTCAAGCCATTCTGGATATGCAGCTGCGCCGTCTGGCTGCCCTGGAGCGCCAAAAAATCGAGGATGAGCAGCGCCAGACGCTCGAGCGGATTGCCTTCCTGGAAGACCTGCTTGCCAGCCCGAAAAAGATTCTGGAGCTGATTAAAACGGATCTGGTCGAGCTGGCTGAAAAATATGGCGACGATCGCCGCACGCAGATCGCCCACGATGCGAATGAGGCCTTTGACGAGGAGGACCTGATCCGGGACGAAGCAGTCCTGGTCAGCATCACCCAGCGCGGCTATATCAAACGGCTGCCCGCGGAAGCATTCCGCGCGCAGGCGCGCGGCGGGCGCGGGGTCACAGGTCACCAGACCAAAGACGAAGACGAGATCCTGTTTCTCTTCCCGGCGCGCACGCTGAATACCGTGCTTTTCTTCAGCGACCGGGGCAAAGTCTACTCTGCCAAAGCGCACCAGATCCCAGAAGCTGACCGGACCGGGAAAGGCGTCCCGGCGGTTAACATATTGTCCCTGGCTTCGGGCGAGACGATTACTGCTGCGGTGGCAGCGCCCGAATTTGACAGCGCCCATTTCTGCACGATGGCGACGCGCAAAGGCAGGATCAAGCGCATCTCGCTTTCAGAGCTGGAAGCAGTGCGCCCTTCGGGGATCATTGCGATCACCCTGGAGGCCGGCGATGAGCTGGGCTGGGCGCACCTGACCGATGGGAATAACGAAATCATCCTGGTGACTGAGCAGGGTCAGGCACTGCGCTACGCCGAGCAGGAAGTGCGCCCGATGGGGCGCACAGCGGCGGGCGTCACCGCCATCTGGCTGAGGGAAGGCGACCTGGTGACCAGCATGGAAGTGATCGAGCCGGGGGCGGATTTGCTGCTGGTTACCCAGGGAGGTTTTGGCAAACGCACTCCGCTAGGGGAATACCCGGCGAAAGGCCGGGCGACCGGCGGAGTCCAATCGATCGATAAGGACGCGTTATCCAGGATTGGAGCGGTGACCGCGGCGCGTGTGGTAAGTGATGAAGACGATCTGACGATTATCTCGGTGGGCGGGGTTGTACTGCGATTAAAGGTGAGCGATATCGCCCGGTCGGGGCGAGCAACGCGCGGGGTGCGGGTGATGGAGCTGCAGACAGGCGATACGGTCGCCTCCCTGGCGCGCATCGCCAGGGCTGATCTACGCCAGGTGGAGGCGGGCGATTGAGCGCTCCGCCGCTGCCGGCGCGGACCGGCTGCAGGTCCTGGACGATCAGACCGGCAGGACGATTTTACCGGTGATCAGCAGGCAGAATGAGCTCAGCAGCAGGACGATCACCAACAGCAGCACGGCGATGATGAAGCGCTGCAGCGGGGACATCCCCAGGAGGTCGCGCCGGGTATGGATCTCGGGCTCTTCCGGGGGCGGCAGGTCGTCGTCTTCGAAAGTGGTGTCAGCTTGTGAACGCAGGTCATCGATCATGGTTTACCTTCCTGGTATTCGGTTAGTCCTTCCACTGCTGGCGCATACAACTCAAATGGAACTGTGCGGTCGCAAGTGGATCTCGCCCGAAGAAATCTTCAAGATATTGCCAGCCTGATCCCGCAGGCGTAACCGCCCATCCGTTTCGAGCCCGAGCACCTGGCAGGCCTCTCCAGTGGACGGGCTGCCGGCTGCGCCTTCTACGACCGGCAGGATCCAAACCCACTCATTCAGGTAGGCCAGGTGCGCTCTGCCAGGCCTGGATGAAGCTCGGGCTGGGGATCTGATAACGCCATTGCAGGATTCGTTCCAGAACCATGCGCAGCAATCGATAGCGGTCGGGTGGTGTGCCGGCGCCGTCCAGGCAGGCCTCGATGGAGGTAGCCGGAAACGACAGCTCGGTCGCCGGTGGAATGGCTGACCGGGTTACATTGATCCCGATGCCCAACATCGTCCCGGTTAATTCGCTGCCTTGCCAGTGGGATTCGGCCAGGATTCCCGCCAGCTTGCGCCCTCCAACCAGTACGTCATTCGGCCATTTGATTTGAGCGTCCAGCCGGTATTGCTCCTCGAGCGCCTGGCATACCGCCAATGCGCCCAGCGCGGTCAGGTGCACCGTCCCCTCGGGGGGCAGGTCTGGATCGAGGCCAGGCGACGTCTTGCCAGGGCGCAAAACCAAGCTGAATGCCAGCGCCGATTCCGGCGGGGTATACCAGCGCCGGTCCAGGCGGCCCCTGCCGGCGGTCTGCGTCTCGGCGATGACCAGCGCCAGGTCGGGGCCGCCACCTTCCAGCCAGCGCCTCGCTTCATCGTTGGTCGATCCGCACTGCGAGTAATAGCGCAGAGGACCGAGCGGCAGCCCGGCGAGATCTTCCACCAATTTTTGGGGGTCCATCAGGGAGATTTTACCGCACTAATGGGATGAGAACCTCTCTTCTGGATTGATAACTTTGAAAGCGCAGACGTGACAAATGCCATCCGGTTATAATCGAGTGATCAGCCTCAATCTTTTCATCGGGATCGGAGGAGGCAAAGATGAAACATGGGGTAATGGTAATTCTTTTGGCAATAGTCCTGGCGGCTTGCACGGGCGGATTTGCTCCCGGTAAACACAATTGTGACAAAGGCAAGGAAGGCATTGTATGCATCGAGCTGGGGGCGCTCGATCCGATTCGCTACGGAGAGCCGGTGGTTTTGACGATCACGGTGAGTTCAGATAACGACGTCCCAGATATAGGGGTGTCATTGTATCCTGATGCAGCTATTCGCGTGGATGACCCTCAGAATTGGGAAAAGGATTTTACATCTGCAGATCTTTTTAAAGGCGGTGTAAGCTGGAAAGCTTCAATCTCAGCGAATAAACCCCATACTTTCACAAGAACGATATTTTTACCCCGCGAGGAGGGTGTTTTTTCCATAGTTGCCCAAGTTGCTACTCCAAACCTACGTGCGAGTGATAGTATCGGAATATATATGACGCACGAAGGTGGCAAAGCATATTTGCCTGGCACTGCGATCCCATATACCGAAGGACCACTCCCAACCTATAACGGGCCGACGCTCACCTTTGTGCCTACGCCGGTTATCCCGACCTTCCCGCCTACAATCTGGGATTGAAGTCATCCCGCTGGAGGCGACCATTACCCCGCCAGGATATCCCCCACCTTACCCGTGACCAGAAACCGGATTCTTTGCCGACTCCATCATTGGGTGAAGGGGCAGTAGGTCAGAGCAGTCTATCCCTAATTATTAAATAGAATCCAGCCTGGACGGATTCGTTCGAGCCTGTGATATACTTGCGTCCGCTCCCGCCCTGGCGGGAGAAATTGTGCCGTATCCACCGGCACTCATCTTCCACGTCTCCTGACTTGCCTTGCGTGCCGCCAGCCGCGGTGAGAGGTAAGGATGAGGGAGGCGATCGAAAAACGCAAAGGAGTAATTGATCATGGCCGTCGTCCCAATGAAGGCTTTGCTCGAGAGCGGGGTGCACTTCGGGCACAGGACTCATAAATGGCACCCTGGAATGAAACCCTATATCTTCACCGAGCGCAATGGTATCCACATCATTGACCTGCAGAAAACGGTGAAATCCCTGGAACAGGCATACAACCTGGTGCGCGACAGTGTAGCCGAAGGCAACACGGTGCTCTTCGTGGGCACCAAGCGCCAGGCGCAGGAGACCATCCAGCTCGAAGCGCAGCGCGCAGGAATGCCGTACGTCACCATTCGCTGGCTGGGCGGCATGCTCACCAACTGGCGCACCATCCGCGCCCGCATCAACGAGCTGGAGCGGCTGGAGCGGATGCGCGACCGGGGCGAGTTCGAGCGACTGACGAAAAAAGAAGGACTGATCCTCAGCCGCGAGATCGAGCGCCTGGAAATGCTGCTGGGGGGCATCCGCCAGATGGCCCGCTTACCCGACCTGCTGTTCGTCGTCGATGTCCGCCGGGAAGCCACTGCCATCCACGAGGCCAACCTGCTGAATATCCCGGTCGTCGCTCTGGTGGACACGAACTGCGATCCGGCGAACGTCGATTACGTCATCCCTTCGAATGATGACGCCATCCGGGCAATCAAGCTGCTGGTCGGTAAGATCGCCGATGCAGTGGTCGAAGGGAAAGCCATGCGCAAGGAGACTGCCGAGGCAGAGCTGACGACCGAAGTCGACCGCTACACTGCGGCAACTCTCGAAGAGCCCGAGCTTTCCGACGAAGAGCTGCTGGGTGAAGCCACCCTGGCTAAGATTACGCCGCGCACGATCACCCTGGCTGCCGAAGAAGAAGACCTGGGCCTGGGGCTTGCCGACCTGGCAGGTGAGCTGGGCGTCGATGTTACCGAAGGCGAAGATGAGGCCGTCGATACTATCGAGGCAGAGACGGAAGAGCCAGAGGCTGAACTAGAGCCAGAAGCTGAATTAGAGCCAGAAGCTGAACTAGAGGCAGAAGCTGAACTAGCGCCGGAAGCTGAACTAGAGCCAGAAGCTGAATTAGAGCCAGAAGCTGAATTAGAGCCAGAAGCTGAAGTACAGCTTGAAGCTGAAGTACAGCTTGAGGATGAGCTCGAAGCTGAGGAAGAGCTCGAAGCTGAACTAGAGGCGGAAGACGAAGAGGCGGGGGAGTAATCATGGCTGTCAGCATCGATCAGATCAAGCAACTGCGCGAAGCAACCGGCGTCGGGATCATGGACTGCCGCAAAGCCCTGGAACAGGCTGACGGCGATGTCGATAAAGCTCTCGAAATCCTCCGCGAGAAGGGGATGGCAACCGCTGCCAAGCGCGCCGAACGGGAAGCTTCTGAAGGCGTGGTCGAGCTTTATTCGCACGGCGCCGGCAGGATCGGCGTGATGGTCGAAGTGAACTGCGAGACGGATTTCGTTGCTCGCTCGGAGACCTTCCGCACCTTTGCCCACGAGATTGCCCTGCAGATCGCGGCGAACGCGCCCCAATATATTCGCAGCGAGGATATACCTGCCGAGGTGCTCGCTCAACAGCGCGAGGAAGCCGCCAATAACGCCCGTGAAGAGGGCAAGCCTGAAGCAACCGTCGAAAAAATTGTTGACGGTCGCCTGGAGAAGTTTGTGGAGGCTGCGGTGCTCCTGGAGCAGCCATACATCCGGGATGAAAACCTGCGGGTGGAGCAGCTGCTCCTGCAGAATATCGCCTCCCTGGGTGAAAATGTTGTCATCCGGCGCTTCGTGCGCTGGGAGCTGGGGGACAGCAAGGCAAATTGATCAGGAAACATAACTCACTCCAAAATTTATTCTATTCGTATGGACCATGTTTGTATATCGCAATAATTCCCATCCCCCTTGCCCCCTTCCACCGGAAGGGGGAATCAATTCCGAAAACGAGGTGCAGGTGGCGCTTTGGCGCCACCTGCACCTCGTTTTCGGAAATATCCCCTCCCCATATTGGGGAGGGTGAAGTTGCCGCAGGCAACTTCGGGTAGGGTTTATTTCACCATGATATAAGCCGAATATGAGATTCGGGATGCGTCATGTTTTTACGCAATTTCAACCTGTTGGCGAAAGGAAGAGTGCATGGCACCGGAGGAATTAAAGTACCGGAGGATTTTACTCAAACTGAGCGGGGAATCGATGGCGGGGGAGGGAAAATTTGGGATTGACCCGGCACGCGCCGATGATATCGCCCGCCGGATTAAGGAAGTCCACGAGCTAGGAGTGGATGTGGCGATCGTGATCGGGGCAGGCAACCTGTGGCGCGGGCGCATCGGCCTCGAACGCGGCATGGACCGGGCTACGGCGGACTACATGGGAATGCTCGCCACCGTGATGAACGCCCTGGCTCTGATGGATTCGATGGAACGGATTCAGCTGATCACACGCGTGCAGTCAGCCGTAGAGATGCACGCGGTCGCGGAACCGTATATTCGCCGCCGCGCCATCCGCCATTTAGAGAAAGGCCGGGTAGTCATTTTTGGGGGCGGAACGGGCAACCCTTATTTCTCCACCGACACCGCGGCAGCCTTGCGCGCGATGGAGATCGGCGCAGACGTGGTGATCAAAGCTACCAAAGTGGATGGAGTTTACGAGTCGGACCCAATGATCAATCCATCCGCCCGGCGTTTCGAACAACTATCCTATATGGAATTTATCAACCGCCAGCTCGGCGTCATGGACAGCACCGCGATCTCACTGTGTATGGATAACCATCTGCCGATCCTCGTATTTAACTTGTGGAGCTCCGATTCACTGCGCCGCGCGCTCTTTGGAGCGCAAGTTGGCACACTGATCTGTTAGCTGTACCGACCAATTTATCCCTATCCGCTCTTCAGTTTTTCGGGTATCCTTATAGAAGCGCACTTCGCGAGCAGTGATATTTCGCGCTCCACGGCACTTGTAATTGGGAGGCGTCCATGTTGAAGGATGTCTATAAGGAAACCGAAGCACGCATGAAAAGCACCGTCCAGGCCCTCGAGGAGGACCTGGCAGGTATACGCACTGGGCGGGCCAGCCCGGCTCTGGTTGAGCGGCTGAACATCGATTACTACGGCATGCCGACTCCCTTAATCCAGCTGGCGACGATCAACGTCCCTGAGCCGCGGACGCTGATGATCCGCCCATTCGATGCTTCCACCCTGAAGGCTATCGAGCGGGCATTGTTGACTTCTGACCTGGGGCTAACTCCCAACAATGATGGTAAGACGATCCGCTTAAACCTGCCTCCCCTGACTGAAGAACGCCGGCGAGACCTGGTAAAAGTCGTCCATAACCGGGTGGAGGAATTGCGCGTCGCTATCCGCAATATCCGCCGGGATAACATCAAGGACTTGCGCGAGTTCGAGGAAGAGAAGATGATCTCTGAAGATGAGCTCGAAGAAGGCGAAGAGGAGCTGCAGAAAATTACCGACCGCTATATAGAAGAGGTGAATGCCGTCGGTCAGCGAAAAGAGAAAGAAATCCTGGAAGTATAGGTAGAGTCAGGTATGACTGTTCTGGAAAAACCAGCGAAAAGGGCACCCGTGCCGGTGAATAAACCTCTTTTAGAAGAGAAGGGAACCAGATTGGAAGAGGATATGGAACCGGTTGACCGCATCCCGACCCACGTCGCCATTATCATGGATGGCAATGGACGTTGGGCGATCTCACGCGGCCTGCCGCGCCTGGCAGGGCACCGCGCGGGGACGGAGAATCTGCGGAAGGTGATCGAAGCTTGCATCGAGTTCGGCATCCACTACCTGACGATTTATGCATTTTCAACCGAGAATTGGGGACGCCCCACTGAAGAAGTTCAGGGATTGATGCAGATCCTTGAAGATGTGATCGATAGGGAGCTGCAGGAGCTGCACGACCAGGGGGTGCAGCTGCACCATATCGGGCGCCTGGACGGGTTAGAGCCTTCCCTGCGGGAAAAAGTGCTCCACGCCGTCGAATATACCCGCGAAAATAACCGCCTGGTGCTCAACGTAGCATTCAATTACGGCGGTCGCGATGAGATTGTGTGCGCCATCCAGCGGATCATCCAGGATGGAGTCCAGCCGGAAGCGGTTACCGATGAGCTGGTGAGCCACTACCTGTTCACGGCTGGTGTGCCGGATCCAGACCTGATCATCCGTACCTCCGGAGAGCTGCGTGGCAGCAACTTCTTAATCTGGCAGGGCGCCTATTGCGAGTGGTATTTCACCCCGACCTACTGGCCGGATTTCGATAAAGAGAACTTACGCCTGGCTCTGGAAGAATTCAGCCGCAGAGAGCGGCGTTACGGAAGGATCTCCGCAAACAAGGGGGAAAGCGATCTGAATGCTGGGTAAGCGGGTATTGGTCGCCGCTATCGGCTTGCCAATCGGCCTGGCGGTTGTGTATGTTGGTGGATATATTTATTCCGGACTCATCACCTTAATTCTGTCCCTGGCTGCCTACGAATATGCCCGTTTGTACATTACAGGCGGCTTCCGACCATCGATTATATTGGTGGTAGCCGGCGCCGCTTTACTGGCGGCGTTCAGAGCAATAGACGGTTTCCAGAGCGGCCCATTACTGGTCAGCCTGGTCTTGCTGGCAGCGATGGCTGATCACCTGATCGCGTACGAACGCGGCCGGGAGCAGGCGGGGACGGATTTTGCAATTACTGCAACGGGTGCGTTATACCTGGGCTGGATCGGGGCTTACCTGATCTCGCTGCGCGACTTGCCGGATGGGATGTGGTGGGTGCTGCTTGTCCTGCCGGCGGTGTGGCTCGCAGATTCGGCGGCTTATTTCGTTGGCAGGCGCTTTGGGCGGCACAAATTAAGCCCGCGCCTGAGCCCAGGCAAGACCTGGGAGGGATATTGGGGTGGGGTGATCGCAGGCACCCTGGGGACCTGCTTGCTGGCCTGGATTTACCAGCACTGGAGCGCGGGTACTCTGGTTACACCTCTTATGGGAGCCGTCCTGGGGTTCGTTTTGAGCCTGGTCACCCCACTCGGCGACCTGGGTAAAAGCATGATCAAGCGCCAGGTTGGGGTTAAAGACTCTGGCCATCTCATCCCTGGGCATGGAGGTGTTTTCGATCGCATCGATACCTGGCTGTGGGCTGGAGTGATCGGTTATTATTTGATCGTATCCGTCAGCCTGTTGAATTGACATCCCCTTCCTTTCATGGTATTATCGCAGCCGTCAGTTGAATAACCCTGACGGTACTCTTATCCAGAGAGGCGGAGGGACCGGCCCTGCGAAGCCTCGGCAACCCCTTCCGGCGAACAGCCGCTAGACGGTGCCAACTCCGGCAGATAGACGATCTGGAAGATGAGAGGGCAGCCGTGTTTGTAATGTCTATATTGCCCTTTCATATCCTGAAAGGGATTTTTTATTGTTGCAAGCCTGTTGAGTTCACCCAGGACCACCCCATTTCGGGTTCGACCAGCAGCTCAAAGATCTGAGACGTCATTTAATGAAGCTATTATTTAGGAGAGGTTAGGATGCAAACGTCATTCATGAATTCCGCGAAGATGCTTTTTACCTCCGAGTCGGTGACCGAAGGCCACCCGGATAAAATCTGCGATCAGATTGCCGATTCGGTCCTGGATGCCTGCCTGGAACAGGACCCGTCTTCGCGCGTGGCATGTGAGACAACTGCCAAGACGGGTTTCGTGCTCTTGCTGGGTGAGATTACGACCCGGGCGCAGATTAATTACGATGAGCTGGTCCGCCGGGTGCTCGCTGATATCGGTTACGACAGCAGCGAAAAAGGGTTGGATGGGAATACGTGCGGGGTATTAGTGGCAATTGCCCAGCAATCGGGGGATATCGCCATGGGTGTGAATCATGCGCTGGAGTCCAAGACGGGCAAACTGAGCAGCGATGAGTTCGATCAGGTAGGCGCCGGCGACCAGGGGATGATGTTCGGGTACGCCTGTAATGAGACGCCTCAATTTATGCCCATGCCCATCTACCTGGCGCACCGTATCACTCGCCGCTTGAGCGAGGTACGTAAGAACGGCCTCCTACCCTGGCTGAGACCGGATGGCAAGGCGCAGGTCACTGTCGAGTACCATTACGGTCGCCCGGCACGCGTGCACACGGTGCTGGTCAGCACCCAGCATGCACCGGAAATCTCTCAAGACGAGATCAAGCAGGCGGTCAAAGAAGTCGTAATCCTGCCGGTTCTGCCGGAGGCGCTGGTAGACGACGATATCCAGTATTTCGTGAACCCGACCGGGCGGTTTGTGATCGGCGGTCCGCAAGGAGACGCCGGCGTCACCGGACGTAAGATTATTGTGGATACCTATGGGGGTATGGGCCGCCATGGCGGGGGGGCGTTCAGCGGGAAAGATCCGACCAAGGTCGATCGCTCGGCAGCATACGCAGCCCGTTGGGCGGCGAAGAATATCGTCGCTGCCGGCCTGGCGGAACGCTGCGAGATACAGGTAGCTTATGCCATCGGGGTGGCGCATCCCTTGAGCATTAATGTTGAGACCTTCGGGACGGGCGTCGTTTCGGATGAAACGATTGCCCAATTAATTACGGAGAATTTTGACCTGCGACCTGCGGCGATTATCCGTGACCTGGATTTGCGCCGGCCGATCTACCGGCAGACGGCAACCTACGGGCACTTCGGCCGCGACGACCTGGACTTGCCCTGGGAGCACACAGATAAGGTCGAGGTGCTGCGCGCGGCTGCCGGTCTCGAGGCAGTGAGCGCATCCGCGGATTGATCAGTTTTATATATCTTAACAGTTACGCAGATACAGAGGAATAAGCCGAAAATCAGGGTGATGGGCGAACGTTCGCCCATCACCCTGATTTTCGTTAAATCATTCACTCAGAGGATTAAATTAGGGATTTGAACTTCTTCTCCAGCCGGTCTTTTGGCTGGTAGCCGGTAACACGCTCGACGGGTCGTCCTTTGACAAACAGCATTAAGGTGGGCACACCCATAACCTGATACTGCATCGCCAATTCAGGGTTATTGTCCACGTCCAACTTAACGATTTTAGCTTTCCCATCCCAATCATTGGCGAGCTGGTTCACCACGGGGTCAAGCATCTTGCAAGGAACGCACCATACCGCAGTGAAATCGACCAGGACGGGCTGCTGGTTCTCCAGAACATCCAGCTTGAAGCTATCTGTGGAAACGTATGGGACATCTGACATGGCTGGCTTCCCTTCGCGAATGGTTTGCTGGTGACATATTAATAGAGTCGGCAGGAAAAGTCAAGCATTTCGTTTGGGAGGCGAGAGAATTACTTCAATTGACGCTCGTGGGGGAGCATGATAGAATGCATTTCGCCGGAGCAGACTTCGGCGCAACGGGCGTGTAGCTCAATGGCAGAGCAGTGGCCTTTTAAGCCATTGGTTGAAGGTTCGAGTCCTTCCACGCTCATAAAAACAGGCTAAAGTGGGGGTAAACCCCCATAGAACCGTTATAATTCTCCCACCAAGACCTGCTATATAGCAGGTTTTTGCGTTTAATCCCCCACTTTGGCACATTTTCAAAGAAGTGTAATTTTGGCAAAAAATACTAATTCCAGTTTCATCTGCCCCCCGGAAACCTGATCCAACTTATAAACTGGACCCGGTTTCGGGGGCAGGTCAATATTACCTTCTCATTATCTTGCCAATTCCACCCACCGTATAGTTTGACAAAAGGGGGGACTTTTTGTGAGAATTGAAAAATTAGCTTGGAATGGTGTAAGATTTGGGGTAGCGATTATATAAGAGTACATATTATAGGGAGGCCGGTAATGTATTCCCAGAACAATCATGCTTCGGCTAATAAAAAATGGATTATTCCAAAATTTACCACTCCTCGCGGCGTCCTGGTTATGATTATTGTAGGAGTATTTATTGCTGAAATCCTTGAAGAATTAATCGTTCATGGTTTAAATCTCCAATCTGATTTGGAAATCATGCTGGTCGATGAACTGATTATGATTGCAGTAATTTTCCCATTCATCTATTTTTTCTCATTCCGTATCCTACTAGAACAGATTAATGAGCGAAAGAGAAGCGAATCGTTGCTTAGCAAGGTGCTCGAGAGCCTGCCTGTCGGCGTCTGGATCGCTGATCCGAGCGGTGAGGTCATGCATGGCAATCCTGCCGGTCAACAAATTTGGGGAGGAGCAAGATTTGTGGGGATTGAGGAATATGAGGGGTATAAAGGTTGGTGGGTGGACAGTGGCAAGCCTGTTGAGGCGCAAGAATGGGCAATCGCCCGCGCGATCAAGAAAGGGGAGACGTCTGTCAATGAAGAGATCGAGATCGAGAGCTTTGATGGAGCGCACAAATTTATCCTAAATTCGGCAATACCGCTCTTAGATGAGCATCAAACTTTTCAGGGCGCAATAAGTGTTAACGAAGATATTACTATGATCAAGCGAGCTGAAGAGCAGCTCGAGCGTCAAAATAGGGAATTACAGGTTTTGAGCAATGCCGAGCGCAAGCAACGCCAATTCGCCGAAGCGCTCTTTGAGGCTTCGAGTGCGGTGAACGCCAGCCTGGACCTGGAAAAGGTACTCGATCGCATATTATTCTCTGTCCAACGGGCAATTCCTTTTACCGCAGCGGATATTCTTCTGATAGAAGATGGGACTTATTACACCGCCCAACATTGGGGATATGACGATAAACAAGCAGGCAGCGAAACGCTCAAGCATAGGTCGCGCATCGAAAGCTTGCCGATATTGGAGACGGTATACCAGTCACAACAGCCGGTGTTAATCAGCGACACGAATGTGAATGATAATCAGATGGCGGTGCGAGGAGAAGAATGGGCGCGATCTTGTCTCGCCGCCCCACTCGCCGTTGGGGGAACGGTCACTGGCTGCATCATTTTATATGGCGACCGGGCGGGATATTATACCCAGGACATGTCCGAGCGGTTGGTGGCATTTGCCGCCTCTGCTGCGGTTGCTGTACAGAATGCCCGCCTGTATATGGCGGAACTGCACGCCCGTGAGGTCGCGGAGACGATCAGTGCAGAAAGCCTGGCGCTCACCCAGACTCTCGACCTGGAAACGGTTGTCAACACCCTCCTGGACAATGTGCACCGGTTAGTAGCCTACGATGGCGCTTACGTCCTCCTTTCGGAGGATGAATCACGCCTGAGTGTGAGGGCGATACACAGCTATAATCTTGAAGTTATCCCATTAGGTACTTTGCATGCAGCGGTGGACACCTGGAATATCCCGTATCTCAAGAAAGTCATGCTCAATAAAGAGAGTTTGTTAATTCCTGACACCCAGGAAGACCCCGAGTGGGCGGCATATCTGGACATGGAGGCTGTGCGTAATTGGTTAGGAATCCCCCTGGTAGTTGGCGGCAGAGCCATCGGCCTTCTGACATTGGTTCAAACCAATCCCAGGTTTTTTCACCCGCGAGCACATCTATCTGGCAGAAGCAATCGCTGCACAAGCCTCGGTAGCGATTCAAAATGCCTGGCTGTTTGAGCAAGTGCGCGCTGCCCATGAGCGGTTCCAGTCATTATCCCACCGTTTGGTAGAAGTCCAGGAAAGTGAGCGGCGTTACATCGCCCGGGAATTGCATGACGAAACCAGCCAGGCGCTGACCTCGATTATTTTCGGCCTGCGGTTGCTGGAACAAGAGGTCGATCATCCTGAAAATCTTTTACCCCGTTTGGTTGAATTGAAGCAAGTCGTCCAGAATGTATTGGAGAATTTACATCACCTGGCAATTAACCTTCGTCCGGTTAGCCTCGATCAATTGGGTCTCGTGCCAGCACTAACCCAACTTGTAAAGGATGTTGGGGCGCGGTACAGCTTGAATTCACATTTTAAGGCAGTAGGTTTTGCAGAAGAAAATCGCTTTCCGGAGGAGATTGAGACGGCATTGTTCCGGATTGCCCAGGAAGCACTGACGAATACCGTGCGCTATGCAAATGCGAATAATGTTGATGTAATCTTGGAGCGTCGGGACGGAAGTCTGATCGTAATGATAGAAGATGATGGTATCGGCTTCGATGCAGAATCCATACCGAAAAGTGGTCACCTGGGTATCTTAGGCATGCAAGAAAGGGCTCAGATGGCTGGAGGCACGCTGACTATCGAAAGCAGTCCTGGGGAAGGAACAACGATTGTGGTAGAGGTCCCATATGCCAGTATCAATCTTAATCGCTGACGATCACGGCCTTATCCGGGCGGGTTTGAGTGCGTTGCTCAAAGACGTCACAGATATCCTGGTGGTTGGGGAAGCTGCGGATGGACTCGAAGTACTGAGAATGACGGCTGAATTGCACCCGGAAATCGTGTTGATGGATATCAGTATGCCCGGGATGAATGGAATTGAAGCCACTCGCAGGCTGAGCGAGATCTCACCAGAAACGCGGGTACTGGCGATGACAGTGCACGAGGACGAAGACATGTTACGCGAGATGATGCGTGCCGGAGCGTTTGGATATATCATCAAGCGAGCAGCCGAATCCGAGCTGATCAATGCCATCCGGGTGGTCAGTCAGGGGTATATGTACGTCCATCCAGCGCTGACCCAGGCATTATTTAAAGTATATCGCCTCATGCTGCCGCGAATGAGTCTCGACCGGGTGACGCTCACGGCGCGTGAGATTGACGTGCTCCGCTTACTGGCCAGGGGATATACCAATCGCCAGATCGCTCAGGAATTAAATATCAGCTCACGTACGGTTGAGGGTCATCGCTCCAACCTGGTGAGCAAGCTGGGTGTCAGCAGCCGGGTGGAATTGATGAACTATGCCGAGGATTTTGGCTTGTTCGAATCGAAAAAAGACAGTTAATTTTTGTGGTGAACTGTGTAAGTCCCGTTATTTAGAAATGGTTTCGTCCTTGCCCCTACATTAAGCGACAGAACGTAAATCGGAAACCTTTTAGCCCGCCAGACCGCGGTATATTTTACGCGGTCTGGCGGGCTAAAACGCGTATATTCCACTGATATTCCGCGTAATAATTCCTGATCTGTTTATACATAAAAATACCCAATTATTACGCTTACCCCCGTTCTAAATTATCGATATATTAACCGAAGTAAAGAATGGGTTAAGAGCAATTATAAGGGCGGAAATCTTCATGCCTTTATTCCCGAATGTGTTTCCATCTATCCCGGAAAATACGGCCCGGGTTGCAAGGGCGCTTTTTGGGAAAGGGAATATCTATTTGTGAATGGGGGAAGAGATCGAGGGATTTTATTCTGAGCTGATTTCGCCACATTCGGAGCTTTACGGACAAAGATCCGGGGAAATATATTTTACACATGCAATGCTGACGGTTTTTTAATATACGAAGGGGATAACGGACATACAGATGATGGAAGCGCTATCGAACCTGGTGGAGATGAAATACGCTTTGCATTTACCGCTCGGTTATCCCTGTATCCCCGCCCAGGCTTTGTGCAAATTCCAACAGGGGCTCACTATGGATGGGGAGCGCCAGGAATCGTTCCAAAGGCTATTAGACCGTCCTACAGAATTTGGGCTGATGAAAATGCAAGATGGGGAAGCATCAGATACTCTCCAGGTTATCGAAGTGATTTGCGCCGGCAAGCGCATGGAGCGGGTATTTGAGGCGATGTACCAGGTGTTGGAAACTCTGGCGCTCACCTCCCCGGACTGGCTGCGCCAGCTCACTCTTCCGCATTGGTACCAGCATTACAGCCGTAAATCAGCCAGACAATTATGGCTCGAACCCGAGGAGGGATGGAAGGCGATGCTGGTACAGACCGCCATCGATATCGAATATTTACTCGGTGTAATTGATCGCTCAGATCAGGCGGAGATTAAATTATTGGATGAAGTCCAGGAATTAAGAAAGGTATTGAACGAACAATTCGATCTGTCCTTTAATGAACAGACCTGTACACGTGAAGTGCAATGGAGGCAGGCTCCCCATCCATCCTGCTGTTGGTCATGATTAATTTCTGAGGAGGTGTCATGGATCACTGCACATCTATGAAATTATCCCAGCCGAGGCTAATTCCGCAGCCGGCTGGCTATTCTTTTTCTTACACATTGAACAGGAGAGACCCTAATGAAAAATAATCTGATGTATCGGTTCTTTCGAATATTAATGGTGTTGGTTTTTACGGCAGGGCTGGTCCCGGCCGTAAGCCAGGTGACCCCTGTGCTTGCTGATAGCACCCTCCACCTGAGCGTCATCAGCGCAGCAGATAGTGGCAATTATGGAATTACTAAGGGTGATGCGATTACATCCTTCAAGTACATTATCAACATTGATAATACCGGCACCACAGAACAGCGCAGTCCGGCTCCTGGCACTGGTTGTTCTCCCCAAGATGCTGGATACCCAGACACCTGTAATTGGGTCTCCATTGCCAGTACAGCAAGCTCCAGCCCGATCTATACCCAGGGCAACCAGGATGATTTCCCCGGTGGTGTATTTACCATTAATGGAAATGCTGTCATTTTACCTACAGGCCGGTATCTGATCTCGGTCCTGGCCGATAACTACAAGATTGACGGCGCTCATTTCACAGTGCCGGTTTCAGGGAATGTCGATGTCACCGTTGAGATGCAGCCCTACGACCTGCCGGATGCGACCATCCAGGCGGAAGTCTTCGAAGATATGGCGCCCACCAACAGCGCCCCGGATGTGCCCGCCGAACGCGGGCTGGCTGGTTTTGTGGGCCACATCAACGGACTACATCGACGAAGTGACCACCGACTGTCTACGGCGATCCGCTGTGCGGCAACAGTCACTGCGTCAGTAAATGCTATGTGGTCGATGGCGGCATCGATACGGGCACGGTCGACCCAGTCGATGCTGCTGGACGCTGCCCGATTGCTTCACGGCGATGAGCTTCCCGCAAACGCAACCACGGTCGATACCCATGGCGCCATTCCTGCCAACGCAGTGATCGAAGGCAAAGTAATCATTCCCGAACCTCGGACCGAACCGCTACGCCCTTTCGGTTGTTCCCCCGAACAATCCGGCTGGATTCAGACCACCACCCTCGAAGGCAACCACGATTGGGATGCCTGGGTGATGGAAGGCGCCACCGGTCTCGACACCGAATTTGTCGTGGCGGGTGAACCATTCCCGGCCACCTTCTTCGGTTATGTCCAGCCAACCAATACGATGGGTCGGCCGGCAGCGGGCGACGATCAAGGGCAATGCGCTGGCAGTCAGCGCCTATATTCCTCCAGTGGGTGGCATTACCGGTGAGACAGGCTTGCTTGGCGCAAAACCGAAGGACAAGAATCCGATCCACAGCTTGTTCGTTTCCCTGTCCGATCTCAACAACGGCGACCAGACCGTTTTTGTTGGGACATTTCGACTGTAATGTAGCCGCTGGCTGGATGCCCGATTCGACTTCAAGATCCCGAATGTTCCGGATGGCGATTACGTCATCGGCGTGTGGGATGAACCCCAGGATTACATCTTCCATGAACAAAATGTCTGCGTGCAAAATGGCGAGACTTGTCGATCTGGGTTCATTATCCATGCTCGGCTGGTGGACCACCATCGAAGGCCACGTTTTCAACGATCTCAACGAGAACGGCAAGATGGACCCCGGTGAGCCGGGCATTCCCAACTTCCCCATCGTGATGAGGACGCGTGAGAATTCCATCATGGACCGCGGCACGACCGGCGTTACCACCGATGCCAACGGCTACTACTGGATGGAAAGCGCCTACCCGATGACCCAATGGCTGGTGGAAGAAGCCTATGCCGATGGCTTCCAGACGACCGGCATCACCTACCAGGCCGATAACCAGCCCACGAAACCACCGTTCTCGGTGCGGGCGTGGATGTGAACGTCCACCCGGTGATTGGTCTGGGCGGCCGCCTCGACTGGGGCGTGAAAGCCTACGCCCCCGGCACGAACGGCGGCATCGTGGGCACGGTCAGTTACGACACCACCCGCAACGAATTGGATCCCGCCTACGCGGCGATCGAAGACTGGCAGCCCAGCATTTCGGGCCTGACCGTTGATCTGTATGCGCCGGTGGATTGTCCTTGATGCCGATACGGCAACCCAATGCACCGTGCGATGTGAACTGGATTCTATCAATTGGATCCGGATGGTTCCTATGCACTGGGCACATCTGCTCAACCAGTACGTCTCGGAGACCTGGGAACGACCCTCCGGCTGTGTGGCTCGCAATGTGGATGGCAATCCGCTGGTGCACGGCGTGGATGAAAATGTCTTGCCGCTCGCAGCCCGAATGCGCCCTGTCTCGAAGCGCCCATGATGGGCGTGCAGTTTGGACCCATGGCCGGCGACGTTGGCACGCCGGATGAAAACTTCGGCGCCACCGTGGACGGCAACTATGGCTTCGGCGATGGTTGTTTCTGGCACCGGGTGGATTCGACACCGATCCAGCCGGCGCCGATGCGCCGATGGCAGCTGATCCAACGTCGCTGCCCTCCAACCTGGATTACCTCGTCAAAGTGGAAATCCCGAACGATGTCTTGCTGGGCCGCCCGATGTATAAGGTGACCCGCGAAGAAGACATCAACATCGCCAACGGCGATTCCTTCGTCCCGCAGGTTCCGCCGCCCGCCTGCGCCGGTGCTTTGCACACGGTGGATGTGGCAGGTTCTGGCACCGATAATTATGGCCGGTCGGACATGGCTGATCGTCAAGTCTCCGGGTGTCATCGACTGTCCCGCCTCCACGCCGACCGACAACCCCACCTTTGTTGATATTGGCGGATCAGTCTACGAAGGACAACCGAAGCCCTTGTGCGATACGAAGCTGGTGCGCCTCAGCGACCGCAAGTCGATCGCCCCGGGATTCAACCTGTTCACCGATGTCCCGCTGCCTGGCCGCTTCTGGGGCCTGACTCGTGGACGATCTCAACTTCTCCAGCAATCCCAAGTCTCTGGCTTATGGCGAGAAAATGCCGGCTTCCCTTCGCCCCGGTTGGTATTTACGATTACACCAACCGGTTGATCTACACCGTCGAGTCCGACTACAACGGCCTGTTCGATGTGCTCCTGCCCTCGACCAACCGCATCAGCTGCCCCACGCCTTCCGGTGTGTGCGCCAACCTGTATCGTTTTGTCGGCAATGACCCTGGCACTCCCGGGCATTGGAATCCGAACTACAACCCGCAGTACCGCACGATCTCGGCCGAGTTCGAAGCCTTCCCCGGTCTGACCATCCCGGCTGACCTGGCGCCCACCCAGGTGGCCGTGGCGGTTCAGATCCCCGGCACGCAAACCCTGACGCCGGTCTCCTGCACGCTCTGGACATGCCGCCACGCCCGCAGTTCTTTGCCATCAGCAAGCCCTATATGTACACCAACTCGAGTACTGGCCGACCGACCTTTACGCTCACCGGGTCTGGGCTTTGGCGCGACGCAGGGCACTGGGACGGTGACGCTGGACGGCATTGGCATGACGATCACTTCCTGGAGCGATCGCCAGCATCACGATTCACCGTGCCCGGCCGGCTGCTCCTTCAGCGCCGGTCCGCACCAGCTTGAAGATCACAGCCAGCAACCGGCAAAGCACGGTCAACGGCTTGACCTTCCATGTCATAGTTCCAGGCGGCGGCGGCGGAGCGCGGCGCTTACAACCCGACCGTCTTCGAAGTCGGGGTGGGCAGAGCCCTATCAGCTCACCATCCAGAGCGCGGTTCGAAGCCGCCTTGCAGGACGCGGCCAAGGCACCTGGTTGTGGTCTATCCTGGCCAAGCCCTGGTCAGTAGCTATCCGACCAGCCCGATCTACCAACCCGCGTTACAACGGGCGCGGCGCCTACTACGAAAACCTCGATCATTCACTCGCCGGTCAAGCTGCAGGGCGTTGGCCCCGGCGGTGTGTATCCCGATGGCACGCCTGTGCAAGGCTCGATCATCGATGGCATCGCCTTTGGCGGTGATACCAACCTGGCCGACTGACTGGCGCACACTCGTCAGCGGCTCACCTGGGATGGCAATCAGAATGTCTCTGAAGGTCAGGTCATCTACGTCCTGCCGCAAATCATGGCCAGTTCAGCTCCACCTACACAGGCCGCCATCGACGGCCTGGATATCCGCGGCGGCGACCAGAGGGCTTCCCCGGCAACCTGAATGCCATCTTCGGCGGCTTCCCCGGACCCGGTGAAGCGGTCAACGTTGAAACCCAGGGCGGCGCGATCTTCGCCAATGCCTATGCCCGTAATCTGCAGATCACCAACAACGTGATCGAGAGCAATGGCGGCTCCTATGGCGCGATCCGCATCGGCACGCCCAACCTGCCGGCCCCGGATACCGATCAGCAAAACGACAACCTGCGCATCGCCAACAACCGCATCCTCGCCAACGGCGGCACCAACCTGGCCGGCGCGATCGGCCTGTTCAACGGCTCCGAGAACTATGAGGTCGCCACAACGATCTGTGCGGCAACTTCTCGGCGGAGTACGGCGGCGCGCATCAGCCACTTCGGCTTGAGCCCGAACGGCACGATCCACGACAACCGCATCTACTTCAACCGTTCCTACGATGAAGGCGCCGGCATCATGATCGCCGGCGAACTGCCCGCCGATCCCAACTGCCAACTACGGCACGCCCAACGGCCCGCAAGGCTCCGGAGCGGTGAATATCTACAACAACCTGATCCAGGCCAACCTGGCTGACGACGATGGCGGCGGTCTGCGCTTCCTGATGGCGGGCAACTTCCCGATGAACGTCTACAACAACATGATCGTCAACAACATCTCCACGCACGAAGGCGGCGGTGTCGCCCTCGACGATGCCCCCAATGTGCGCTTCTACAACAACACGGTCATGAAGAACATCACCACCGCCACGGCGATCACCAGCAATGGCCAACCTGCTCCGGCCGGTCTTTCCACCGGCGCCAACAGCGCTCAGCTGCAGGCCACCCTGCCTGGCGGATCGCCGGTCTTCAGCAACCCGCTGCTCTTCAACAACATCTTCTGGGACAACCGGGCGGGCACCAAGGGCATCAATACGGTGACCGGGATCGGCGCCGCAGGTGATGCTCCGATCAACATTGGGATATGGGCGTGTTTGGCGCGTGCCGATCTGCTTTCACCGACCAATTCGGTCCTTCAGTCAGATGCACTCACCCGGTGTCAGCGCCAAGCCCTACCAACAGCGTTGACGCAGATCCGGCTGGTCGTCTCGACCCTCGATATCCCGCTGACCTTCACCTCCTGGCGCACGAATATCAACTTCATCGGCGCCATCATGGTGACGGCCGATCTGCCCCCGCAGCCTGCTGAGCAATTACCACTTGAGCGGCACGGGCTCACCGGCGTACAACCTGGGCGCGTCATCGAAGGCAATGCCAGCATACCAGCAGCCACCGGCATCTGTGGCAGCGCCAACGTTCGATATCGACAACCAGGCACGCCCGGCAATGAGTGGTTTCGATAGCGGTGCGGATGAGACATACACTGCTCCCAACCTGTCCGTGCTCGATGATTTCAACCGTGCAAATGCAACCAACCTCAATACAGGCGCACCTGCCGGGGTGAGCTGGAGTCAGGCGGGCGCCCCGACCAGTGCTCTCCGGGTGAACACTAATCAGGCGTTTGCGAACCTAGCTGGTCAGGCGATCTGGAACAACCCGACCGCGGGCTTCGGCGCAAATCAAGGAGCCGGCTTTACTATGGTCAATATCGTCAGTGGATCGGCTCTGATGCTCAAAGCTACTGGCGGTACTGCTAACTCGCCAACCAGTTTCATCCGTGTCGTTTACCAAACTACTCCGACCAGCCAGGTGATCGTCTCTACGACGACCAATGGCGCCACCTTTACAACACGGGCGACGTTTAGCGGGGCGAGTGCAACCTTTGCATCTGGCGATACGCTCAGGGTATTGGCTTATGGTGATGGGACTGTATATGTGTACAAGACCTCCGGCGCCATCACTACGCTCGTCGGTAGCGTGACCATTCCCACCAGCGGAGCAGGTTCCTGGGCGCCGGGAACCGGCTGGCGGAAGGATCGGCATGCAGCTCATTGGAAGCTCGAGAGTTGATAACTTCAGCGGTGGGACTTTACCCTAACTCACTATCCAGGATTGGGGAGGGCGATCGAATGACCGCCTCCCCAGTCACCAAGGTATGAAAAGGAGATTTATTATGAATAATCTACTATCTCGCAAATCCATCAGCCGACGAGATTTTCTCAAGCTGGCAGGCGGCGCGGTACGCTTACCGTAGCCGGGGCCAGCTCTCCTGCCTCAATTCCTGCGCAAGACGCTAATGCCTGAGCAGGTGGTCCAGGCGCAGAGCGCCGCTCCTGATCTGTTCTTCGCCGGCACCGATGGCTGGATGTACCTGCCCGGTTCGCATTGCGCCGTATCACCCGGATACGTATGCTCCGAAGCTCCATTTACGACCTATATCTTCGGCTTCCGCAACGTGACCGGCCTGGATCCGGCCGTTGATACGGATATCATCGCCAGCCAGAAAAACAAGGCACAGCACAATGCGCCCTTCTTCTGGGTGGATCAGGTCGATCCCGCCGATCCCAAGGATTTCAAAGTGCAACTGACCAACCTGGGACTGGCAGCTGCGCCCGGACCTGACCGACGCGCACACCCTGCACTGGCACGGCTTCCGCAATGTGATCCCCTTCTTCGACGGCGAACCGACCGGTTCCGTCTCAGTGCCGGTCGGCCGATTCTTCACCTACGTCTACCGGCCGCACGATCCGGGCACCTACATGTATCACTGCCACGTGGAAGATATCGAACACGTGACCATGGGCATGACCGGCATCGTTTTTGTCCGCCCGTTGCAGAATAAGTACGGCAATAGCGCCGGAGCGCCGGTGGCTCGTACCAATGGCGACGCAGCGGGTGCCCCACTGGGGTATGCCTACAACGATGGCGTCGCGCTGGGTGATCCCGATCAACTGCCTACGATCGCGAATTTCCGATGTTCCTGAGCGAGATCTGGGCTCGAGGGTCACTGGAACGATGCGCACATCCAGGAGTCGGATTGGAGCCTGTTCAAGGCGGATTTCAGCCTGCTGAACGGGCGCGTCTATCCGGATACGCTCGCTCCCGGCAGGCGGTGGTCGTGCGATTCAGACTGACTGGCGATTTGATCCCCCCACCGGGACGTCCCGAACTGCAATACCAGCCGCACTCCGCCCTGGTGAACTGCAATGCAGGTGAACGGGTGCTGCTGCGCTTTGCCAACCTGGGCTTCCGCGAAGCCGCCATGACCTTGGCGGGTCATCCCAGTGAAAGTGGTCGGACGCGATGCAACCCCGATGAAGGGGCGCGATGGCACCGATACCAGCTACGAAACCGACACGCTTTTGATGGGCGCCGGCGAAAGCTACGATGCCATCTTCACCGCCCCGGCCTATCACGGGACCTGGCGCCTACGACACTTATGTGCTCTACAACCGCCGCTACACCCAGGATGATGATCTGCAGGCACGCAGGGTCAGCGCACCGAAGTGCGTGTCTACCCTGCCGGAACTGTCCCTGCTCAAGACCCCAACAGACGCGGTATGGGATTTAGCCTTATACCGGCCAATCACTATAAGGAGTATAAAAATGCATACCTTCAAAATTCAAATGGATGCGGTTGGTGCTGGTGCTGCTGATGGCTCTTGCTGGCATCTCAGCCCATTGACCAGGCCTGGATCTAATGCGGCAAAGGCTCTGGTTCACCCGCGGTGGGGATCGCCTGCACAACTGGCGCCAGCCCCAATCCCACCTTCAGCCTGATTGCCAGCTGGGTTACATCCAAATGCCGGATATGAACACCATGTATATGTGGAGCTATGCTCTGGCGGGCGGCAGCCTTCCAACACCCCGGCCCAGTCCTGTGCGTCAACCAGGGCGATACGGTGACGGTCACCTTGCTGAATCAAATCCCCAATTACCGGAGTGTACCGGTGCGAACTTCGATCATCTTCCCCGGGCAGGAGAATGTTCATGGCAAATGGCGCTCCTGCCCAGCCCGACCTGGCGAATAACTCGCTCACCAACAGCATTGCTCCCGGGCGGCAGTATCACCTATAGTTTCGTTGCCAACCGCCCCGGCACCTTCATCTACGAGAGCGGCACCGATACCAAGATGCAGGTCTCGCATGGGTTTGTTCGGCGCGTTGATCGTGCGCCCACCATGGGTGCGGATTATGTTTATAACCGGGCTGACAGCCAGTTCACACCCACGAAGAGTTTCTTGGCCCTGCTTTCCGAGATCGATCCCTACCAGCATCAGGCAGTGGAAGGGAACAGAGTCTTCAATATGAACAACTATCGCGCCCGCTACTGGCTGATCAACGGCCGCGGCTTCCCGGATAGCATCGCCGATAACTATGCTTCCTGGCTGCCCAGCCAGCCTTACGGCGCACTGGCCCGCATCTATCCATATGATGCGACCACCCATCCCTACCCGGCGTGGAGCGCTTCATCAATGTGGGCACCGAGGAATATCCCTTCCACCCGCATGGCCAATAACGGCCTGGTGATCGGCCGGGATGGGTATCCGCTGGAAGGACGGCGGTCAGGATCTTTCCATGGAGAAGTTCGCCGTTCAACATCGGACCCGGCCAGACCTGGGATGTGATCTTCAAATGGTATGACGCTGAAGGCTATAACCCGGATACCAATCCTGTCCCGGTGACGTCTCCCGATCTGGTCAACCTGATGCTCGGCATGTTCTACAGCGGCAGTCCTTATCTGGGCAAGATGGAAACCCTGCCTCCCGGCATAACACGCTCAACCAGTGCGGCGAGTATTACATCATCTCGCACAACCATGCCCTCTTCCAGCTGGATGCGTTTGGGCAGACCATGTCCGGTCCGATCACCTACCTGAGGGTCGATCCGCCTCAGCCCAACAATTGTCCATAAGGGCTAAGGAGAATAACATGCAAACATTAATGCGTAATACGACTCAAATTATCCATCATGCTCCTACTGGTGGCAATGCCTTGTTGGGCAGCGCAGGCATTGCCTCTGCCGCCTCGCTGCCGCCATCGCCGTGTACCGGTGCCGGGCTGCCACTACCTGTGATTTGTATGCCATGACGGGAACCACCACCCTGTTTGGCTCCACTACTGTCACTATCTGGGGCTACTCTGCCACCGGTGCAACAGGCCAGCCACCCTGCCCGGTCCTGTATTGATCGTCAATCAGGGCGATACCGTGACTGTGAACCTGCACAACAACCTTTCGGAGCCCACAGCCCTGATCTTCCAGGGACAGGCAATGGTGCCGGATCTAACCGGTGTTGCAGCGGGTGGAACAAAAATATATACATTCACTGCCACGAACCCCGGCACGTTTCTCTACGAAGCCGGCTTAATCCCTGGCAAACAGCATCAAGTGGCCATGGGAATGTATGGCGCACTGGTGGTGAAGCCCTCCGATGGGACCGCCTACGGCACGAGCGCGACAGCCTTCAATGAGGAAACGTTGCTGGTACTCAGTGAATTTGACACTGTACTCGCTGTAAATCCTGCCAGCTTCGAAATGCGCAACTACGCGCCCAGGTATTTCCTGATCAACGGAAAAGCGTATGCCTCTCCATTTGCAGGAGACTATTCCGGTCACCGCGGGTAATACGGTTTTATTGCGCTATGTGAACGCAGGTTTGCAAAGCCATGCCATGAGCACGCTGGGCATCGCCCAGAAAGCCATTGCCGTGGATGGACATGCCTTGGCTCATCCCCATTCCATGGTCGGCGAGACGATCGCCACGGGTCAAACTTTGGATGCCCTCGTGACTATCCCTGCAGCAGCGCCAGATGGAACCAGGTTTGCTGTGTATGATGCCAACCTGATGTTGCGCAACAGCACTGCAAGCGGGTTCGGTGGCATGCTGACCTTCCTCACTGCCAGCGCTACCACGCCTCCAACCGGCGACACAACCGGCCCGGCGGTCAGTTCGGGAAGCCTTTCTCCGAACCCGACCAATGGCTCTGTCGATGTTAGTGTGAGCGCGACGGTTAGCGATGCCTCCACCGGCAATTCATAATGTTATCCAAGCAGAGTTCTACATCGACAGCACAGCAGGAAGCCCGACCGCGATGACGGGTGCCTTCGGTTCGCCAACAGTAACTGTTTCGGGGAATATCCCAGCAGCAACGCTGGCGGGCTTGGCTTCAGGAACTCATACCATCTATATACGCGGTCGAGATAATTCACCGGATACTGTTGGCGGTAATTGGGGACCTTTCTTACCCCTTACCCTCAACCTGGATAAGACCGGGCCGGCTACCTCAGGCCTGGCACTGTCACCCAACCCAAGCAGTGGCGCAGAAAGCGTGGCGCTTAGCGCCACGGGCAATGATACTGCTACTGGTAACAGCAATGTGACCGCTGCGGAATATTGGGTGGATTCAGGGGCTCATACAGCAATGACTCTATTGGGAACAGCCTCCCCCAGCAGCAACTTTACGGCTACGATCCCCGCTGGCTTGAGCATGGGCACCCATGTCGTGTCAGTGCGCAGCCAGGACTCATTTGGGAATTGGGGTGCAGCAGCTACGATCAACCTGCAGGTGGGTGATACCGCGGCTCCCACAACCAGCGGTGTCAGCGCCTCACCCAACCCGAACAATGGCACATTGCCTTTCAATACCAGCGTGCCAGCAGTAAGGGTCACCGCCAGCTTCAGCGATGTGGCGACAGGTAATTCAAACATCGCCGCGGCGGAGGGATTCATCGACACGGTAAGCGCAACGGGCACGGGATTTGTGTTCATCGCCACCGATGGGACCTTCAACAGCCCGGCTGAAACAGGCTACTCTGATATCCCGTTAGCTGTGGTTGGTGCTCTCACTCAAGGTAACCATACCATCTACGTTCATGCCAAGGATGCCGCTGGTAACTGGGGCGCAATGTCAACCACAACACTTGTGATTGATAAACTCCCGCCAACGGTAAGCGGTGTCACATTAACGCCTCCGGCATCGAACAATACCGCAGTCGTGGTCAGTGCAACTGCCACCGATGTTGCTACCGGTAACAGTAACATCGCTGGTGGAGAGTATTTCATCGATACGGCTGGCGCGGCTGGCACCGGTGCGGCAATGACGCCCGCCGCGGCCGCACCAAGTACAACGATCAACGCCACGATCCCACCGGCTACAATCGCTGCGCTTACTGCTGGCAACCATACGGTATATGTACGTGCCAGAGATGTGGCCGGCAACTGGGGTACGACTGCGAGCGGAATACTGCTGATTGATCGCACCCCACCCACCTTCACCAGCATTACGCTTACGCCGAACTCTATCCCACAAGGCACTGCCTCGGTCAACCTGACCGTGAATGGCGCCAGCGATGGCGCGGGTGGCAGCGGCGTAGTCGGCGGTGAGTACTGGTTCGGCACCACCAATCCAGCGCCGGGCGGCGGAACTGCCTTTACCGGGCTGACAGCCAGCATCCCAACCGGCTCGCTGACAGCCGGCACGTACACCGTCCGCGCCCGCATCCGCGACGCAGCCGGCAACTGGTATACGGCAACGGGCGGCTTCCGCAGCGCTACCCTGACCGTCACCGGCGCCCCGCCTGACGCCATCTTCTCGGACGGCTTTGAGTTCAGGGAACCTCAGCTCCTGGTCTAATCCTTCCACGGCGAATACCACACGCCTGAACGTAACCGCCACTGCCGCCCTGGTGGGAAGCCTGGGCATGCAGGCACAGGGGAACAATACCAACTACGTCCAGTATATCTTTGGCACAGCGGCGAACCCGGCGACCTCAACTTTTGACGCACGGTTCTACTTCAATCCCAACGGCAATGCGTCGCTACTGGCCAGGATATCTTTGCAGCCTCGTCAGGAACGATCGACTGCAACCTTTGCCTCCGGGCTGCTGTTCCATGTCCGCTACCGACTGAATGCAGGTCAACCGCAGGTTCAAATCCAGGTTGGCAGTACTGCGAACGCATCCTGGGTCAATATCACCAACCAAGCCACAGGATTGAGGTGGTTTGGCAATCTGGTACCACCTTGCAGTTATATGTTGATGGAGCTCTCTCACAGACATTGACTGCCGGGACCGGTTCAGTGGCTTCGTTCCGTTTGGGCTCAGTCACCAATGGGGGCAGTGCAACCCTCGAGTACTTCGATGCTTTTGCCGCCAAACGATCAGTTTCTCCGCTGATCGGGCCGTAAGGTATATCTCAAAAAATGGCTGGTGGCTCAGGTTGGTCGCAAGATCTCCCTGAGCTTCCAGCCAGCGAGCTTTAATGATCTACTGGGAAGCCTTCAGCTTACTGAGGGCTTCCCACTCACCAGGAGTATATCCAGGATGATGAAAGCAACACTAACTACTGCTCAGCCACGCTTGAACAAATTTGCAATCATAGCAATTATCTTGATCGTTTTGGTCCTGGGTGGCTTGTTCACGTATATCAATTTACAGATGCGTACGGCGTCTGCTTTACCTCAAACGACCCAGATATCCCTGAGCACTTTGGAAAAGAACTACGGTTTGCGGGTTGACCTGATCGGTGTGACTGCCGCAGGGGGGCTGGTGGACCTTCGCTTTAAGGTCCTGGATGCAGAAAAAGCAAAACTGCTGCTCAAGGATAGCAAAAACCTTCCTCAGTTAGTGGTTGCAGACAGCGGAATAATTTTAAATACCTCTGAAGATAGCCAGTCACAAGAAATGAAACTGGAAAATGATGGCAACCTCTTTCTCTTATTTCCGAATGCCGGCAATGCGCTCAAACCGGGGTCTCCGGTAATGGTCAGGTTCGGGGATATAAGCCTTGAACCAATCATCGCGAAATAAGGAGCAAAGCGGTGAAATATAAATCACTCCAATGGCTCGGCCTTGCATTAATCCTTGTCCTAGGAATCATCCATTTCCTTATGGCTCCGGTAGTATACGAGCTGGCTCCTTACCTGGGTGTCTTGTTTGGTTTTTACTCGCTGGCGGCGATGCTCGCCGCGCTGGGGATTCTGCGCGGGAAAACCTGGGGGTGGGTGCTGGGAGTTCTGATCAGTGTCGGTTCCGCCGCCGGCTACATCTGGAGCAGGTCTCTGGGTCTGCCCGGCATGCAAGCCGCAGAATGGTTCCAACCGTTTGGGATTCTGTCCTTGTCTCTCGAGGTAATATTCATTGCTTTGGTATTGATCTTGAGCCGGAGGACCACCCTGCTGGGCTCGCGGTTTTCTGGCAGGTCTCTGGTAGGGATTATGACCGGGGTGTTGCTCCTCTCCATTGGTTTCCTCACAATTTTTCAGTTGTACAGCCAGCGCAGTGATCCACGAATGAACAATGTGGTGCAGATTACCTCTCAATACCTTGCACAAGAATATGGCTTGCAGGTCTCACTGATAGGCGTCACGATGATGGATACGTTTATCGATGCGCGTTTTAAAGTTCTGGACGCCAATAAAGCTGCGCGTTTGTTAGATGACCCTACCAAAAAACTTGTCCTGATCGTCGAGAACGATGAGAATATGATCATCCAACCAGTGCACTTAACTCGCCATCAATTAATGTTAAATGATGGCGGGGTCTTCAATATGTTTTTCCCTAACGTGAAGAATGCAATTCACAGCGGAACCCCGGTAAACCTGGTATTCGGCGACATGAAGTTAGGTCCGCTCAGTGCCCAATGATCTTGTTCTCAGACTGTGGATGCGTCCGTTGATCAAAGAATTGAAATTTGATTATGCGTAAATACTTCGTTGCTCTCATCATTTTTGCACTCATATTCCCTTTCTTGTTTCAAGGGTCTTCAGTGGCTGCCAGCGGTTTGAGCAGCGATCCGGCAAGCAAGATTACCCCCGAGCTGCTTGCCCGGCTAAATGCCATGCAACCCGGCGAGGTAGTCACTGTGATTGTCACTCTAAGTGACCAGACCAACTTGTCCGTCCTGGGCTTGCAGAATCGTCCGGACCGCCAACAGGTGGTGCTACAGACAGTCCAGGCGCGGGCACACGCCTCGCAACGTGCGATCTCGGCGATATTGGACGTGCGTCGTGACCAGGGACAAGTTGCCAGAGTGGTCCCTTTTTGGGTGTTCAATGGGCTATCCGTTACGGCGACGAAAGATACTATTCTCGAGCTGGCTGCCCGCGACGATGTGGCCAGCCTTGCGCCGGATGAGATCGATTTGCAGCCAGCTGCACCATTAACGGCGGCATCTGCAGAACCCAACCTCGCGTTGATCAACGCGCCTGCCTTGTGGGGGCTGGGGTATTCAGGTCAGGGAGTGGTTGTTGCTAATATGGACACAGGCGTAGATATCAGCCACCCTGAGCTTGCGGCTCGCTGGCGGGGCGGGAGCAACAGTTGGTTCGACCCGTATGGCCAGCATCCCGCGACCCCGGTCGACATCAGCGGACATGGCACCTGGACGATGGGCGTGATGGTGGCGGGGGATGCCAGTGGCACATCGGTCGGTGTGGCTCCCCAGGCTCAATGGATTGCAGTTAAGATTTTCAATGATTCAGGTGCAGGTACAGCTACAGCCATTCACCAGGGGTTTCAATGGCTGGTGGATCCCGATCAAAACCCAACTACTGCCGATGCCCCTCAAGTGGTCAACAATTCCTGGTCCTATGGGGGTCCCGGCTGTCGCCTTGATTTTCAGAACGACCTGCGCACTTTGCCGCGCTGCAGGTATCCTGCCGGTATTTGCCGCAGGAAACTACGGACCTGGTGCAGCTACCAGCGTCAGCCCGGGTAACTACCCCGAGGCTTTTGCTGTCGGCGGAATCAATAACAATAACCTGATCTTCTCGGGCAGCAGCCGCGGACCTTCTGCTTGTGGGGAACCTGCGACGACCTACCCGGAACTGGTCGCTCCTGCGGTCAGTATCAAAACGACAGATCGTTACGGTCTGTATACTACAGCCAGCGGTACGTCATTATCTGCTCCGCAGGTGGCAGGCGCGCTGGCTTTACTGTTGAGCGCTTTTCCGGGTCTCACAGCCGATGCGCAAGCGGCAGCTTTACTCAACAGCGCAGTTGACCTGGGAGCGGCTGGTCCGGATAACAGCTTCGGGTACGGTCGTCTGGACGTTCTGGGAGCATATAACTGGCTGGCAGGAGGTGGCCAGATTCCTCCGACAGCCACGCTGGTTCCGTCTGCCACAGCCACCTCCTTGCCTAATCCAACATTGACCCCCACTTCTCTGCCATCTGCAACGCCTACCTCCCTGCCCAGCGCTACGGCGACGCTGGTACCCTCAGCGACGGCTACTGCTTTGCCCACCTCGACTGCGACTCCGCTGCCTTCGCCAACACCCACTGCCCTGTCCACTTCGACTGCGACTCCGCTGCCCTCACCAACACCAACTTCTATGTCCACCTCCACACCCACAGCTCTGCCGTCTGCAACGCCGACCTCGCTTCCGAGCGCCACACCGCCGCCTCAGCCTTCAGCAACGCCGGGTTTCGCTATCTTGTTCGGGGATGGGTTCGAGTTCAGGCAACCTCAACGCCTGGTCATCCGCAGTTACGGATGGCGGACGGTTAAGTGTATCTCCGCAGGCAGCCCTTATCGGGCTCTCAAGGGATGGGCGCTCTCATCAGCAGCACAAACCCGATCTATGCGGTGGATAACTCGCCCACGGCGGAAAATACCTATCATGCAAGATTTTACTTCTCACCGAACAGTGTAAGTATTCCTAAAGGGATGGTACACGATTTGTTTGCTGGGACCAATGCCACGGGGATGGCCGTCTTTCGGCTCCAGATCCAGGGTGTCTCCGGCGGTTACCAGATGCGTGGATTGGTCTTGACCGCCGGCAACCGGACTTTCTCCACTGGCTGGTACCCACTCAACAATGTTCCACAATCCGTCGAGATTGCCTGGAGTGCCGCCGCCACACAGAATGGAACGGATGGAACACTCACCTTGTGGTTGGATGGCGTGCAGAAAGAAGTTCGCAGCAACCTATCGAATGGAAGCTACCGTCTGGAAAGTGTCCAATTTGGCCCGCAAAATATCGGCGCGGGGATTTCTGGGATCGAATATTTCGACCAATTTGCCTCTAGCCGGGGCACGTATATCGGACCGTAAAGGGATACTATTGCTTCGGGAATAAAATGTCGTAATATTGCTGTTTATTTATCAGCCGGTGTTAAAGTAATTATCGAAATATTCAAGTGTGAAGCGAATGCATCGGTTGCTTTCGCGTTGATAGACCCTTAATAAAAAATCCAAGAGACTTCTATCACCAATAGTCCAGTGTAGACTGGGGCGAATCTAGTGGGTCTTGGATACGAGAAACGGTTATAGAGGTCTCGTCCTTTTAAGCTAAGGGTTGAAGGTTCGAGTCCTTCCAGCTCGGTCTGATCGGTTTAGAGCGCCAGTGCTTTGATGCCGGTCAGCTCACAGAAAGCCAGCAGCTCCTCGTACAGGTGTGCCCCGTAGCCCAGGACAGCATATTCGTTAGTCCAGCATTCGAGCAGCTTTTCAATATCACAGTGGGCAGTGACGAAGGCATGTGGCCAGCGTGGGATGCCGCATTCCAGACGGCGCTCTTCCAATTGGTCAGCAGATGGTTCGAAAACCGTACAGCGCACAATGACCATTTCGAATTCACCGTTGTTGCGTCCCAGGCGGGCAAGCACGCCCTCGCCGGGTTTGCAGATCAGGTCGACTGAGAGTCCACCGGCTTTCCCCTCGGTTGGAATCCCATGCTCGGCGAATCTGGCTGGACCGATCTTGCCAGCCAGCGAGGGCGGGCAGGCTCCATCACCGATAATCTTGATTTCGTTGTTGTTTTTGTCGATGTGCTGCAGGTCGCCGTAATAGACCGGCTCATCGCTCAGGTCGGTCAACAGTTTGACGGTCATCAGGGTATTAAAGTCGCTCAGGGTTGAGGTCCCCACGCGGCGGTCGAGCATCAGACTTTGGGCAAAACAGGTGGCAGCTATAGTCGTCACCCAGGCCGGGAAAGGACTGTATGGTATAGAAATCCCATCCCTCTTTGACAATCTCTTTTTGGATCGCCAGGTATAGGCGGATGGACCGGTCCGCCATCTCGCCCTTCCGGAATGGGCACGGAGAATAGCGGTTGGATTTCCTTGCGTGCTGCCAACAGCTCGTCCAATGTAATCTGCCTGGCTATCTCCAACAAGTCGGTGGTATCGCGCGAATCGATATCCACGCCAAAGACCTTTAACCATTGAGAGGGATCGGCTGCACCGCAGGTTTGACCCATACCGCGCCCACCGAACACACCTGCCGTGCTCATATTCAGGATATTTTTCTCGTGGCTCGCCCGGCAGTAGGACATGATCCGTTCAAGCGCCTGTGGATCATCGTAACCGCCGTAAACGAAACGGTGCGGGATACCCACTTCCTTAAGCCCGCCATGCATGACCAGCCCGCCTACCGGTCGCCAGCCTTGAGAGCCGGGAATGGTCCAAAGCACGATGCCCTTTCCGGAATTGGAAAAATCACGCAGCGCGGGAGGAGATGGGCTGCCCAGACCCAGGTGCCAGAAAAGAGCACCAGGGCGTCCAGGTCATCCATCTTTTTAAACCTGGCGAAGCAGGTTCGAGCCTCACTTTTCGAAGCGATGACCAGGTCCTCAACGACCAGCTCGGCTCCAGCAGCCTGCAAAGCCATTTTAGCTTTGGCAACCACGGCGTCGTCGATGAAGGGTTGCCCCATCGGATCCTGGAGGCCATCCTTGTGAACACCGTAAACGATAAATCCAATTTTAGGTTTTACCATTGAATTCTCCTTTTCGTAGATTGTTTTATTTTTCGATTTCGTTCAAGATTGGTTGATATATCCAGGTTGGTGCTGCACAAGGTCGAGCATGGCAAGCATATTCTCCAACGGGACATCCTTGGGAACATCGTGGGCTGGAGAGAATACGTAGCCGCCTTCCCTGCCCAACTCAAGCAACTTTAGAGTTTCCCGACACACGTCATCGACCGTCCCGTAGGGAAGCGTATTCTGGGTGGACATACCACCGTAGAAAGCCAGGCGGCCGCGGTATTGAGGGATCAGGCTCGCCACATCCATCACCTCGGGCTGGAAGGGGTTGAAGCAGTTCAACCCGATGCTGACCAGGTCATCGAACAGCTCGTCTACATCCCCGCAGGAATGGATGATTACTTTCTTGCCTGCGGCGGTCACCACGCTGTACATCCTCTTCAACACCGGGTAGATGAATTCATGCCACAATTTTGGTCCCATTTGCAGTCCATGCTGCTGACCCCAATCGTCGCCAAACATGACGCCATCGATATCGTATTTCAAGGCTTCTTTGATCTGGGTGATGTTGTAATCGGCGATCGAATTTAAGAGTATATGAACGAATTCCGGGTTGTCATAAAAATCCATCAGCAGAGTTTGCAGGCCGCGCATCGTCCAGGCGCGCTCGTATAGCGAGAAGCCGATTCCAAATATTCGAAATCTGTCCCTAAATTTGTAAATGGTATCGTCGATTTGCTCAAAAATAAACGGCGCCACTGGGTCGGGAAATGTATAACCCGTAGAGTAGGTTGTGTCAGGACCTGACCCTTGACCACGCCGATATCTTTATCGATGCTGCGGTCCCAGACCACGCCAAAGGAATCTTGGACACAGTCATTTCCGATATCGTGAGAGAAGTAAGTGTCGTAACCGACATTCACAAAGTGATTTTGGACGACTTCTTCCAGGTCTTTTCCGAAATAATGCTGTTGAAGTTTCTCAGTAGATGGGATAGTAAAGTTAATATTCCAGGGCACATAAGGGGGCGTTTTCCACTCCAACGCCATTTTCACCGCAGTTCGTTTATCCATCATTGATCTCCGATCGTTAGCTCCCGTTTCTAGCGATTGCACTCGCAGGATATTTCAGTGACGTGAGCGATTTAGCGATTTACATTGTAAAAATTCGTTCGGCCGATCAATCGTCACCCAGCGTAGATCCGTTTTGTCTGGTTCAACCTGATGATCATCATTTTATTCTATGATATCAAAGTCTCTAAAAATTGACCTGAGCGTTAATCTAACTTATAATTCTCTGTAATCAAATAAATTAGATGCCTCAAATTTATTACTCCAGAAAACTATGTAATCGAGAGGTAGATCTAAGTACAGTTACAAAATATTTGAATAGTAGCGCCTTGATAATCAAACCCGATAAATACTTAAATATCCACCAGAATTTACATGACAGAACGTAGTGCGTTTCTTGCAGGCGGATGGTGCATGTTAATAAACGACCTGGCAGCCTCATATGGGTATATCATTTCAATAATATGGAGGGGGCTGTGTGTACATGGTCGCTGATGGGGGTCAAACTGAATAAAGTGGCTCGGGCTTCAACGACCAGTTCTCCCCAGGATCTTTATTTTGAGTTGGGAGCGTTTATCGAGAGCCGTCTGAAGATCAGCACTCACTGCCACCAGCTTCCAGCGAAGGAGTACCAGGGATTCGACCTCGAAACCTTGCTGCGGAACACTTATGTGAACTGGTGCGGCGTGCCCTGGGATGGTTCAGCTCAATCGCGCCATAACCTGCTCGAAAAGGTGCGTTTCAACTCGTTTTTTGTCTGGCTGCAGAAGAGCCTGCAGCAGCTCTATGGCACTCCTCAGCGGCTTTCCGGTGCAACCTGGCAAGAATGGAATGACCGGATCCAGGCTGCCTACCAGGACCCATCCCATCCGTGGGTTATCTTGACCAGACACTGCATGTATCAGCGCATGGTGTTGGACGCTTACTGGGACCCTGGCAGCGACAATGGTTTCCCGGATCTCTTTGTGCCCATCTTCCGCGTCAACTCCTTCTTCTTCGGCTATTCTCCCCAGGCTAACGATCACGACGGAAACAATCCCTATAAACTCTACCCGCGCCCTTTCATCCTCGACCTGGATGAGTATGTTGCCTGGGTGAGGGATTCCATTCTGATTCACAAAGCCTCAGGCTGCGTGGGGCTGAAAATCCCGATCGCCTATGACCGGGGTCTGGACTTTTGTGAGGTAAGCTTGGATCAAGCCAGAAAGTCTTTTTCCAATCTGGTATCCGCATCCGCCGGAGAGCCGGCTATGATCATGCAGCCAGGGAAGCAGAAGGTGCTCCCGTCCAATGCTCCGGATCCGTACTCGAATAAATCGCTTCCAAGGAACGATGCACAGGATGTAAAAACATTTCAGGATTACCTGTTTTTCCAAATCTGCCGGATTGCGGCTGAGGAGCAGCTGCCTGTCCAGATTCATACTGGCATGGGGCAGGCGTACCGGACGAACGCAGGTCAGCTCCAGGAAGCCATTCAGAAGTCCCCCCACACGCGATTCGTCCTGCTCCACTGCAGCTATCCCTGGGTCCAGGACATAAGCATGCTGGTCGACAAGTTCCCTAACGTCTCGCCCGACTTTAGCATGCTCCCGATCATCTCTACCCGGGCGGGCATCGCCATGCTGCACGAGTTAATCGAGCGTTCCACAGCCGGGCGACTATTCTGGGGCTGCGACACGTGGACGCCTGAAGAAAGTTATGCTTCGCTGCTGGCTTTCCGGCATGTGCTGGCTACTGCCCTTGCAGAAAAAATTGCTGAAGGTTATTTTTCCCGCGAAGATGCACTATTGCTGATCGAGCAAATTCTTTTTGACAACCCTAACAATTTTTATAAACTGGGTCAAGCCCGATGAATCAGAAGGAGGTGAGCCTACCTGAATTTCTCAGCTTCAGTAAATAATTTGTTTTTCAAAACCAACATTGCAATAGAGGAGAACCTGAAATGAAAATTAGCCTTCGTGTTTTAAGTGTATTGATGATCCTATCCATCGTCCTTGTGGCGTGTGGTGCCAATGCTACTCAGGCGCCCAGTAGCGCCAATGCTACCCAGGCGCCCAGTGGTTCGAACGAAAAGGTCGATCTGACCTTCTGGTACTGGGCTGAGTCGGACGCACCCGGCGCGGATGCCTGGATGACAGAATCGGTGGAAGCCTATAAAAAGATCAATCCCAATGTCACGATCAATGTTGTTCCACAGTCGACGGACACCTTGATCAGCGCCTTCCAGTCAGCGGTGACTGCCAAGAGCGGACCCGATATCGCCTCGCAGTGGGCCACCGGCCCGGTCCTGGGCTTTGTCTGGCAGGACGCCCTCGCCCCGATCAGCGATTATGTGTCGGCCGATGAAATGAAGAACTGGTTGAATACTAATGAGAACACGTACAACGGAAAAGTTTGGGCAGCCCCCCAGTACCTGATCGGCATCGAGATCATGTATAACAAGGACATGTTCGCCCAGGCTGGAGTGACCCCTCCTGCCAATGGACGCTGGACGTGGGACGAATTCATGGCCGCTTGCGAAAAACTCAAGGCGGCAGGCCTCACCCCCTTCGTCGCCGGCGACAAGGACGGCTACAATGGCGCCTGGTGGTTTTCCCATGTTGGGATGCAGGGGCTCGACTCGACCGACGACCTGCGCCAGGCGATCATCGGGAAGGCAGATTTCACCGATCCGCATTATACCGGCTGGTATAGTGCGTTGGATGACATGGTCAAGAAAGGGTACTTCAACCAGGATGTGATGTCGCTGGACCTCTCCCAGGGTGCACAAGCCTTCTCTCAAGGCAAGGGTGCTATGTCTTGGGGAACCGACGGCATGATCAAACAAGCCCTGACTGACCTGGGTGCGGATAAGGTTGGCGTGATGCGCACACCCTCGTATGGAACCGGAAAAATGGCTGACACCGGCAATGCAACCCAGTCCATCTCCTTCTTCCTCACCAAGTGGAGCCACCATCCTCAGCAAGCCGCAGATTTTCTCGCCTTCCTGCATACTCCTGACCGACTCAGCTCGTGGTACAAGCATACGGGAGTCATCGCTGCAGATTCGCGTTTCGACCGCAGCGTGGTCACCGACCCCGTGCTCAAGCAGATGGTGGAGTGGGAAACAACCGGTCCTCAGGTCTGGCTGGAGAACTTCCTGCCCGGTCAGATTGACAGCGATGCCGACCTGCCCGCCGGCCAGATGATCTTCTCCCAGAGTGGTACTCCCGCCGATGCAGCTGCCCTTTGGCAGCGAGCCGCCGAAACCTGGCGCAACCAGCATCCGGATGAATTAACCAACTGGACAAACTGGCAGCAATAAAGTATTGTATTCGAGGCTCTCCCGGCCAATACGGGAGAGCCTCCGATTTTCCAATGATGGGAAGTACATGATTTATAAATATAATGTCGACTAGATCCGGACTTACTTTCCGCAAGATCGAACCGTTTCTCTATCTTGCCCCTGCCACGATTCTGATCGTTCTCATTTTTCTTTATCCAATCATTGATATCATCCGCACAAGCCTTTTGCAAAATAATCCCAACGGCATCAAAACGATTGGGATTACGAATTATCGTTTAGTTTTCCAAGACCCGGTCTTCTGGCAAGCCCTCGGCAACAATGGTAAGCTGTTATTGAGCGTACCGATCCTGACCGTCTTATCCTTATTAATCGCGATCCTGTTGTTCGAGCATGTGCGTGGCTGGGCAGTCTATCGCGGTATTATTTTCCTGCCCTATGTCCTGGCTATTCCAGTGGTCGGCCTGACGTTTGTGTATCTGCTTGGGCTGAATGGGATCATCAATACCTTGTTAAGGGATATAGGGTTGCCATTCCTGGCCCAGGACTGGCTTGGGAGTATCAAATGGGTTCTACCATCCTTGAGTGTTGTGATCATCTACCGCGAGATGGGTTTTGGCGTGGTCCTATTCCTGGCGCGCTTGATGTCGCTGGAAAAGGAGATCCTGGAGGCGGCGGAGATCGATGGAGCTAACTTCTGGCAAAAACATATCTACGTGACCATACCCCAACTATCAGGGGTAATTGAATTCTTTATCGTTGTGGAATTGATCACCATGCTATCCTGGGTGTTTGCTTACGTATTTACGATGACCGGTGGGGGACCGGGATTTGCATCGACGGTCATGGAATTATATATATGGAGGCACGCCTTTGCCTTTCGATCGCCGGGCATAGCTTCTGCGCTGGCTGTTGTTCTATTGACGGTCACCACAGTGTTTATTGTTTTGCAGCTGCGACTTCGCCGTCGTTCCCTGGAAGAGAGCGCTATGAAAACAGCCAAGAGTCGCTTGTCTATTAGAAGTCTGCTGGCATCCTTCCCCAAGCAGTTCATCCTGATTATCTTCAGTATTCTTTCCATTTTCCCGGTTTATTATATGGCTGTCACGGCCTTTAAAACTCGTCCGGACTGGCTGAATAACCAGTTTGGGCTGCCCAATCCGTTCACGCTCCAGAATATAACGGATGCACTCATCAAGGGACAAATCCCTTTATGGTTTGGGAATAGCCTCATCGTCACGGTCGCCAGTCTGGTCGTCACGACGAGTGTATCGGCACTCGCAGCTTACGCTATAGCCCGTTTCCGTTTCCCCGGCCGGACATTCTACTTCAATATGATGATCGCACTGATGGTCATTCCCCCGGCGGTTTTGATCCTGCCTCTGTTCGTCTTGATGGTGAACATCAACCTGGTCAACAAGCTGCCCTCTGTGATTATCATCTACAGCGGTCTGCTGATTCCTTTTTCAGTCTTTCTGTTGGTCAGTTTCTTTCGCACCTTGCCATCCGAGCTGTTCGACGCCGCATCTATCGACGGCTGCAACAATTTGGATATCTTCTGGCGCATTTCCTTGCCGTTATCCACACCTGCATTGGTTACGCTCATTTTGGTCAATGCGTTGTTCGTTTGGAACGAACTATTGATCGCCCTTGTATTTCTCCAAGACCAAAGCCACAAGACCCTTATGCCCGGTCTGACACTATTTAAAGGACATTTCACAGTCAACGAACCGCTGATCATGGCCGGCACACTGATCGCCACCATTCCAATGATCCTGCTTTATCTCTTTGGCTCAAGATTGTTTGTTGAAGGCCTTGTCGCCGGAGCCGTTAAATGATCAGGAGTTCGCAGGTGAAGGAGAAAAGTCCGAAAAATGGGGTGGTAGGCGGGCGCTAACGCCCGCCTACCACCCCATTTTTCGGTAATTCCTCTGCCATCCAGGGTCTTTCTATCTCACCCAGCGCATGTTGTGGGCATACTCTTCGCTTATCTTGCGCATTTCTTGGTAGAGATCTGTGATGTCGCTGTCGCTCCAGCTGCTATCCACAATGCAAATCGGGATGGCGAGTGTATCGGGGACCAGGTTTTCCATCATCTGGCGGAAGCCAGCCAGCATCTCTTCTGCGCCCTCTCCCATATCAAACATCGGTTCGATCACTCCCCATCCGGCGAAGATCTCCCTCAGGGCAGGGTAATCATTTTGGCTGTAGTGGTGGGAGCAGTTGAGATACTTCACCGGTCGCTGGTGGCGGGTATACATGACCTTGCAGGGGTGCGGACCACAATTGTGGAGACCCCCACTGCCCCACGGCGCATATATCCGATCGTTATAAGGGAGGCTAAACTCCTCGAATGTCTTCGGCCCGAGTGTGGCGCATACATCATCGCTGCAGAAACTGAGGTACTTCGTGGGATGCCAGATCGGGTCGAAATCCAGGCTGCCAAAACGCCCTTGGTCGCCTCCGGCAACAGTCACCAATGCCTGCATCACCTCTAGCTGAACACTGGTGAGCAGGTCGAGCAGGTGGTGGACGGCACGGGGGTTGTCGTAGAAAGCGGTATAGAATAAGTTGGTATCGATCAGGTCTTTCATGTTGTTGAGCGGTCCGCCAATATCGACCCCGGTCAAATATACGTCCGGCGGTAAGCTCTCGGCAAATAAGCGCATTCGGCGCAGGTTCTCCGGCATCCACCCAGCGTCCAGGCTTGGATGCACCAGGCCGTAAACCTGGCTCAGATCTTTAATGGGATGCTCCATCACGCCTGGAGGTTGGTTCGGGTCATCGCTCCAGTGAACCTGGCAACCGAACATCGTCGCCACGGTCAGGTAGCCCTGTGTGATGCGCACCACGGGGATGTAGTCGTCGGGCAGCAAGCGCAGGGAGCGCTCGATCCAGGCCAGATTAGCGGCGAGCTGGTTTTCGCTGCTCTCCAGCTCCCATTGAACGGTGTGCTCCGCAGAGGTGGAACCCTGTACCCAGATGAAGACGGGCAGGTGATCGACCGGCTGGTAGTCGAAAATGCGCCGGTAGACGTGTTTGCGGCGTTCAATCTCGTTGTGGTCGATGTTGAGAGTAATGGTCATGGCATTTGCTCACGGGTTCTGGAGGTTGAAATCAATTGGCTGATGAAAGCTGGTTTTGTTAGTTTCCCTTTTATGATCAATTTTGAAGCAGCTGCTTTACTGGATCAGAAAGTGTGAGTGAGAATTCGGAAGAAAACGATAGTAAAGACAGGCGGTCGATTTCAGGGTTGATCGTGTGGGGGGAGGTCACAGAGAGGGCGGCCACCAGGGTGCCAAGCTCCTGCGCCTGAGGGAGTGGCAGGTCTGCCACCAGGCCGGTGATCACCCCAGCCAGGAATGCATCTCCTGCGCCGGCCGTGCTGACCATGCGGGACGGAAAAGCGGGTAGAAAGCTGAGGCTTTTCCCGTCCCAGCTCCAGCTGCCTTCCTTTCCGGCTGTCATAGTCACTTGCAGGGCAGGGTTGATCGCTCGGAGCTTGGATAAGGCTGCCTCCACGATTGACAGAGGAGACACGTTTTCCGGTTTGATTCCAGCGACGACAGCGGCCTCGTCCTGGTTTAATGCAAGGAGGTCCGTGAGGGTGAGCATCTGCATCTCGATCGCGGGTAAGATTTCGGCACTGTTGAAGGATGCCACCCGCAGGAAATGATAGCGCGTGCCCAAGTCCAGTAACTTCCGGCGAGCAGCCAGCGAAACCTCAGGAACAGCCAGGGCGATCCCCTGTGCCTGAAAGCGGGAAAAATCGTCTTCGGCCAGAGTCACATCCTCAGGCTTTAACTGGTCGCAGGCTGAATTATCCATCGTTAGATTCCCGCCGCTGCCATCCGGGTAGATGAAGCAGAACGAACTTAGTGTCTGCGATCCGGTAATAGGTTGCACGTAGCGAAGGTCAATGCCGACCGCGCCCATTTCATACAGCAGGCGCTTTCCGGCTTCGTCTGCCCCGATTCTACCGATGGGTAGTGTGACAAATTCAGCCCCAAGCAGGGTCTGCACGTAATGCGTGATGATGTGCAACTTGCAATAATCCCGGCAGTCTATGAAATGGCCGGTACGACTCTCCTCGCGACCTAAGGTGTGATTCCCGTTAAGCGAAAAGAAGACACCTGTGCCAATCCCACCAACGCCCAACATGACCCGGTATCGACATGCAGAAATGTTGACATTCAGAGATACCATGCAGCAATGCCTCAGTCTAATGACAATCCCAAGTCCCATTCGGGGTGTAGGCTTATCGGATGCGTGGCAGTCTCCACCGTTGCGGTGATCAGGGCATCAGGATGTTCCTGCAGCAAGGTGATTGGGTATTCAGCGGTCATTGGACTGAAGAGAGCCACACGCAGGGAGGTTTGTTTCCAGGCACCTGTATCGCTAAACAGCCGTACTTTCTTTGCCGAGAGGCACTCCTTGACTCCCAGTGTAACCGACATGGGGGGAACGAATTGATAAGCAGCCCCAAAAGTACGCTGGGCTAAGGCGAGGATCGTATCCAGATTGTTTTCCTGGATTCGAACGGTTGAGTTTCGTAGCTCGTTGAGGGAAATTTGGCTGTAAGGATTCCGCCGGGTCTGGTTGTAGGCGATGTGACCATCTTGACCCCAGCCGCCGTAAGTGATGTCGATCGGGGCTGCCCAGATTTTCTCTTTGATCTCCTCGATGTTGTTGGCAGTAAGCCAATTACGATTTTCAAGTGGGATGGACAGATCCGGTTCGATTGGCGCGTAGAAAAACCTCTCCATGAATCCTCTAAAGCTATAAGGATGGTTTCGAGGCAATTCCCTGCCTTGCCAATCAAGGCATTCATCCATATGAAAGACGATCAGATTTTTTAAGCTCACTTTTTCCCGTGTAACCAGGTCGGTGAAGGGTTTGTACCAGCAGCTGGGTCCGCAAGGGATGATCGCCCTTGTGCTTTCCTGGCGCCGGTTATGGTATAGGATTTCATCGACCAATTCACGCGCCATCAGCTCGCCCATCTCAACGGAGTCGCGACACAATCGGAAAGGGATTTTCAATTGAGAATGGTTTTCTAATTGGGCGACAGGAATTTTACACCAGGCGTACAGTTCTTGGGGTGCGATTGCGCTCATTTTTAGATGTAACCCTGCCTGTGTTCCTTCCAGGTTTGGATAAACTTATAAGTATTTTTCCAGGCATTGGGTGTGTCATCCCTGACATTATCCACCGGTGAGAGGATGAATCCACCACCCTTCCCCAGAGTCTGCATTGCGTGGATCACCGCTTCTTCAGTATCTTGCTCTGTGCCTTGCTCAACTGTCAATGGACCGCTCACGCCTCCCCAAATGCATTTATTTTTTGCCTTAAATTTTTCTTTCACCGAGAGCAAATCGGTTCCCTTGCCCTCTTTGGGGTCTAGTCCAATCAAAACATCGATGCCAGCCTCGAGGATATCATCTAAAATGGGCATGAAAGCGCTGGTGATGATATATCCGTATTTCTTCCCTGCCTGGTGTACCAGTTCTGCTTCTTTTTTCAAAGTCGGTGCGATAATTGTCCGATAAGCCTTCGGAGTCCAGAATTCGGTGGTTTCATACCAAGCGCGGCGGATGATTAGGTCAGAGGCAGTAACGTCGAGGTAAATCTGGATCTGCCGCATATTCCATTCATGGATAATTTCAGCGTACTCCTTAATAAGGTCAGGCTGAGTGAGAGAAAGCTCCATAACATTCACGTACCCTGAGAGCCAGGACATGGCATCGCAGCCCATGACCCCCGGATCCACTTGTAGAGCAGGGTTGACATTCCCTTTCCAGCCCCCTACCTGAAGCAGGCCGAATTGCTCCGCGATAGATTTCGCTAGAGTGAGCTTCTTCCTTCAGCTGTTCGATGTCAGCGTCTTTAAAAGGACCGAAGAGGTACTTAATCTTTTCCAGGTCCTGTTCCGGTTTAACCAGAAATTCCTGGGAACGCGGGACAATCCAATCCTTGAAAATTGGAAAATCGCCTTCAGTTGGCCAGCCATCCCACTGCTTAACCCGGCCGGTCAAAGGCCCCTTCGGCGTATCTATCTTCCTGCAAAAATACTTCACGCCATCTTTGACTTCGATCCATTCGCTGTATTTTGCATCTGGATGCAGAGTCCCGGTCAGATGCATCGTGTGATTGAGGTGCCCAACGTGGACGTAAGGATCAATCCCAAGTTCAATCTCCTTAGTAATATATTCCAGTTCAGATGTGCAATTGTCATATAAGTTAAAAAAGAGCATAAAGGAACAGGGGATATGATCGCCGTTTTTACCATCGAGGGCAGCCAGCATACGCTCTTTCGAATTCATTGAAATCTTCTCCTGTTTAATTTTTCTTGACTATACTATCCAACCTGACCTCCGTCAAGCGAAATCGCTTTCCCTTCAATGTACTTACCTTATCCATGTCCATCGGACTCGGGCGAAAATGGCAAGACACTTAGATGGGAGAAGCGTGTTCATGGCCCTGTCCTTTACCCAGAACGATATCTGGTATCAATCTTGTAATATCGTACTTAATCAGAAGAAATTTGAATAAAATACCAATGAGAAGTCAATTCACGCCTTTGTGAGAATATTATGATAAGCGATCATGCTGCTGCTTTGCGAGCAATAAGTGAAATCCAAAAAGCCCTCGAGGATGGTAACCGGCGGACTGCCCGGGGAAGGGTCGAACAGACTAATCCATCCGAAGATGATGTGCAGATGGAAAAATCCAGCAGACAACGCGGGACGTTTGCAAATGGAAAATTACCCCGCCTGCTGGCAGTTGTTTCATTGTTAGTCATGGCTTGTTTATCCTGCGCTGGCAGTTTCAGAAATGCCGTCGCACTGATCCCAAGGGATATTAAAACTCAGACAATGACCACTGCCGAGGGAACGTACACACCAACCTCAACCAGTTCATTGCTTGCAACTGCCACGATAATACCGCTAAAAACGGCGACTCCGCAACCTACATATCCTTCTCAGACTTCTCAATCTTCAATACCTATCCATATCTACTTTCCGGCTATCGCGTATTCGGGAATTCCCACTCCAACTCCCGTTCCAACCCAGGTACCTTTTGCTGGAAAAACAATCCTTGTAGATCTTTCGGACCAACGGGTGTACGCCTATAACGGGGGAAAGCTTGTTTTCAATTTCATTGCTTCAACCGGGCGGAATCATTTGACCCGACCAGGGCATTATAAAATATTGAATAAAATTCCAAATGCTTACAGCGCCCCGTGGGGATTTTGGATGCCTAATTGGATGGGAATATATTACGCCGGGTACAATCTACAAAACGGATTCCATTCACTCCCGGTTTTACCGAATGGAACCAAAATATGGGGGAACAAGATCGGCACGCCAGTTACCTATGGCTGCGTCGTCCTGATGCCAAATGATATGAAGAAGCTGTACCGTTGGGCTGGCGTTGGAACTGCCGTCGTAATTCAAAAGTAAGTTCTTTCCAATGCGGTTCACAAAATTCGTTTGTGGAGAATAATAAACCATAGGCTTCGCCCTAGTGTTCCGTCAAACCTGATTATTTAGAAAAATCGGTAGAAACGGAACACTTTAAGCTTTGTCCAGGCATTGGAGCTCAGACTTCCAATTTAACTTTGAGCCTGGACAAAGCACCACATCCCACAATCAATTTTCTTGACCCAATGCTCTTTCCAAATCAGCGATAAGATCGCCCACGTTCTCGATGCCTACGGAGAGGCGCACCAGGGCGGGGTCGATTGCCAGAGGAGAATTTGCGGTTGAGGCATGCGTCATAACCGCAGGTATTTCGATTAAAGATTCCACTCCACCCAGCGACTCAGCCAGGGTAAAAAGGCGGGTGCTTTCGGCAACTCGCCGCGCTGCCTCAGCGCCGCCCTTCAGGATGAATGAGACCATGCCCCCACCCGCGCGCATTTGCTGGCGGGCTTTCTCCGCCTGGGGATGAGTCGGATGGAAAGGATAGATCACAGATGCCACCCTGGGATGCCCAGCCAGAAAATCAGCCACTGCAGCAGCATTTTCCGAGTGGCGGTCCAAACGCAAGCTCAAGGTCTTTATCCCTCTTAGAACCAGGAAACAATCCATTGGCCCGGGGACTGCCCCGACGGCATTTTGCAGGAATGCCAGAGGCTCGCGCAGGGAAATATCCCGCCCCACAACCGCGCCGCCGACCACGTCCGAATGGCCTCCCAGGTATTTTGTGGTGGAATGAACCACCAGGTCCGCTCCCAGCTCCAGTGGGCGCTGCAGATAAGGAGTGGCAAAAGTATTGTCGACTACGACCAACGGCGAATGCGGATGTCCATCTGCGATCTCTGCGATGGCAGAAATATCGCTGACGTTCAAGAGGGGGTTAGAAGGCGTCTCGAGCCAAACCATGCGAGTATTCGCTCGCAGCCCAGATTTCACCTGGTCCAGGTCGGTTGTGTCCACGTACGAAAAGTCCAGCCCATAGGGACGGAGCACGCGGTCAAACAGGCGGAATGTGCCGCCATACACATCATTTCCAGCTAAGATGTGGTCTCCGGGCGCCAGCAGGCGCAACACCGTATCCGTTGCCGCCATGCCCGAAGCAAACGCCAGCCCGAATTGACCCCCCTCCAGTTCTGCCAGGCATGCTTCAAGTGCAGCGCGCGTCGGGTTGCTCGTCCGTGAATACTCATAGCCGCGCGGCTTGCCGACCCCATCTTGCTCGAAGGTAGCCGACTGATAGATTGGGGTCATCACAGCTCCCGTGGCTGAGTCGGCGGTTTGACCGGCGTGAATGCACAATGTCTCGAATTCCATGGGGAGATGCTCCTCCAGAGCAGATTAGATCGTCTGGGCGAAATAGTCCAGGAGATCAATTTTGGTCAGGATGCCGACCGGTCGATTCTCTTCGGTAACCAGGGCTACCTGCCCCTCCATGATTGCCGGGAGCGCCAAATCCAGGGAGGCATCCGAAGGAAAGATTGCCTGCATCGGGGACACGATCTCCGCGACCGGCTCGTTCGCCGAATGGACGTGACCGCTCTCCAGCATGTGTTTGAGCAGGTCGACTTCTGTTACCAAACCCGCCAGCGTTTCGTCCGGATATAACACGGGGACCTGGGAGATGTCGTGCGCTTTTAATAAGGCGATTACATCGGTCATCCGGTCGTCCAGATGAACGGTGATCAGGTCCTGAACGGGTTTGACAGCCAGGACATTGCTCAGGGGAGTCTCGCTCCATTCGGTTTCCAGGAAGCTGTTCTCTTTCATCCATTTGTCGTCGTAAAACTTGGAAAGGTAGCGAGAGCCCGAATCGGGCAGGAGGACCACCACCAGGTGGTCAGCAGTCAGGTTGCGCGCGTAGCGCATGGCTGCGGCAAGAGCGGTGCCGGAAGAGCCTCCACAGAAAATGCCCTCCTCTTTGACCAGGCGGCGCGCCCACAGGAAGGAATCTTTGTCGCCAACCTGGATCACGTCGTCAATGATCCCCAGGTCCAGGGTGGAAGGTAAAAAGTCTTCGCCGATCCCTTCTACTTTGTAGGTCTTGGGTTTTACTTCATCCGGAATGTGACCCTGCTGCCAGGTTTCCAGCAAAAGCGAGCCGACTGGGTCCACGCCGATGATACGGACGTCCGGATTTTGTTCTTTGAGGTAGCGACCGACGCCGCTGATGGTCCCGCCGGTGCCCATGCCAATCACGACATCGGTTACCCGCCCCTGGGTTTGCTGCCAGATTTCGGGACCGGTGGTAAGGTAGTGGCTGTGCGGGTTCTCGGGATTGTGGTACTGGTTGGCGAGGATCGCGTTGGGTGTATCTGCCACGATGCGGTTGGCAACCGAATAATAGGAGCGCGGATCCTCAGGTGTGACCGCGGTAGGGGTGATTACGACTTTTGAGCCAAACGCGCGCAGGACCTGGATTTTTTCCTGGCTCATTTTATCGGGCATCACGAAGATGGACTTATAGCCCTTCTTCGCGCACACGATTGCCAGACCGACGCCGGTGTTGCCTGAGGTGGCTTCTACCACCGTACCGCCCGGCTTGAGCTGCCCGCTGCGCTCGGCTTCCTCGATGATATTGACTGCGATGCGATCCTTGACGGAGCCACCGGGATTGAAGAATTCAACCTTGGCGTAGAGCGGGCAGGGCAGGTCTCGTCCCAGGCGGGCTAATCGTACAAGCGGCGTTTTGCCAATCGTTTGTAAGATATCCTCGTAAACTCGCTCCGCAGTCTGAAGGTGACAGGATCAGGGATTTCATGGTCAATTTCTCCGTATTCATTCACTCTAGAACTGCTGAGAGACTCAACGGCAGCCAGCGCTCCACAAAATCTAAGCCTAAGAAGCTGTGGATGGCTGTCTGCCGCCAGTAATAATCGATCGATAGCCAATCGCGTTATATGTAGCGGAATTACCGCCCCCGCTTGAGACTGAAGAGCACATTAATCCCCATTTGTTTACCCTAAATAGATGATTCAATCCATTTTAGAATTGCAGGCAGGTTATGTCAAGTGTAAATAGTACCGGTCGCGCTTTTAAGTACAGTCACATAAATTCTGTTGGATGTTAAGGTATATTCCAAGGCTAATAATTGAAGCGCCATCGCTCAAATGTTTTGTGACTGTACTTAGGTAAATCCTTCGCGCCAGCCGGTTCTTTAAGGTATAATTTCTACCCTGGTTCAGCTATATCTTGTTAGCTACTCCGGCCGCAACGCGCGGCTTTTTTCGTGAATGGAAAGAGTATGATCATAGAACGTACCGATTTACGCAATATCGCCATCATCGCCCACGTCGACCACGGCAAGACCACCCTGGTGGATGGGCTGCTCAAGCAGGCGCGGGTTTTTCGCGAGAACCAGCAGGTAGCCGAGCGGGTGATGGATTCGAATGACTCTGGAGCGCGAGCGCGGCATCACCATCCTGGCCAAGAATACCGCCATCCAGATCTGGGACGCAAGCACCGCCCAGCAGGTCAAGATCAACATCGTGGATACACCCGGTCACGCCGATTTTGGCGGCGAGGTGGAGCGGGTGATGAACATGGTGGATGGGGTGCTGCTGCTGGTGGATGCGGCTGAAGGTCCCATGCCGCAGACCCGCTTTGTGCTGAAAAAAGCCCTGGAGCGGGGCCACCAGGCGATCGTGGTGATCAATAAAGTCGATCGCAAGGATGCCGATCCGCTCGACGCGCTCAACCAGACCTTTGACCTGTTCATCGAGCTGGGCGCCAGCGACGACCAGGCTGATTTTCCGGTGGTGTATGCCAATGCGATCACCGGGCAGGCCGGGTTTACACCCGAGCTGGGACCGGACCTGCAGCCGCTCTTCCAGACCATCCTGCGGCACATCCCGCCGCCGCACGTGGACCCGGAGGCGCCGCTGCAGATACTGGTCACCACCCTGGGTTACGACGATTACCGCGGCGTGACTGCGGTAGGGCGCATCTTCGCCGGCAGGGTGCATTTGGGCGCGCCGCTGGCGCGCATGACCCTCGACCGGCGAGGTCTTGCCCGAGACGGGCGCGCTACTTATACGTCCACCAGGGCCTGGAGCGCGTCGAAGTCGAGCAGGCTGAAGCGGGTGAGATTGTGGCATTGGCCGGATTGGAGGGCATTGCCATCGGTGAGACGCTGGCCGATCCGGAGAACCCGGTTGCCCTGGAACCGATCCGGGTCGAAGAACCGACGGTGCGCATGACCTTTGGGGTCAATACCTCGCCGATGGCCGGCCGGGAAGGTCGCTGGGGCACTTCGCGCAAGCTGCGCGAGCGCCTGTTTGAAGAGCTGCGCCAGAATGTCGCTCTGCGGGTTGCCGAAACCGACAGCGCCGATACATTCCTGGTCTCCGGGCGGGGCGAGCTGCACCTGGCAATCCTGATCGAGACCATGCGCCGGGAAGGATACGAATTCCAGGTCTCGCGACCGGAAGTAATCCTCCGCCAGGGCGAGGCAGGCGAGATGCTGGAGCCGTTCGAAGAAGTCCACATCGATACCAGCTCCGAGACGGTCGGCGTGGTGGTAGAGATGCTCGGGGAGCGGCGCGGGCAGATGATCGATATGCACGGACACCGGGGATGGCAGCGTGCGGCTGGCCTACCTGGTGCCTACCCGCGGCCTGCTTGGTTTTCGCTACCAGTTCCTGACCGCCACGCGCGGCATGGGTGTCATGCACACCCTGTTCCACGACTACCTGCCCCTGGGCGGGAGCGATGGGCGGACGCCTGACCGGCTCGCTGGTCTCCTGGGAGGCAGGCGAAACCACCACCTTTGGTCTGAAGAACGCCGAGGAGCGCGGGACGCTTTTTTATGGAGCCGGGGTGGAAGTGTACGAAGGCATGGTGATCGGCGAGCACCAGCGTCCAGGCGACCTGACGGTCAACGTCTGCAAGAAAAAGCACCTGACCAATATGCGCTCGTCCAACCGGGACATAGAAATCCGCTTAAGCCCGCCGCGCCAGATGAGCCTGGATGAAGCGATCGAATACCTGGCAGAAGATGAGCTGCTGGAAGTTACCCCGCTCAGCTACCGCATCCGCAAGCGCATCCTGAATACCGAAGAGCGCGGCAAGCAGACGAAAAAAGCCAAAGAGGCATTGCTGGCGGAATAAGGAACGGCATATGCTTAGCGTAATGCCAGAGATCCTTGAAGGCGCCCAACAGAGACAGCAGACAACCGAAGAGCCCCCGTACCGGGTGATCATCTACAACGACCCTGTGACCCCGATGGATTTCGTGGTCATCGTGCTCAGGCAGATCTTTTTATTATCCGGGCCGCGGGCGGTGCAGGTAATGTACACGGCGCATATAAATAACTCTGCCTACGTCCAGACCCTGCCGAGATCCGAGGCGCAGCGGCGCATTCACCGGGCACATTTCACTTCCCGCTTGCAGGGATTTCCTAAGCTTTACATTGGAGCAGGAGTAAGTATTTTTACATTCCGAAATGTTAAATTCGGCCAATCACTGAGTAGTCCCTAACTTAGCGATCTCGCGAATTGATGGCGAAAAGGCGAACTGGGAGCCCCAGGCAGGGTTATGTTGGTAAAATAGAAATAACAAGCCGGCTGAAAAAAGGATTGAAATATGGTTTCCAAACAGGAGTATAACCCGGGAACGCCCTTAGACCTGGACTGGGTAATGGAAGCCCGCCTGAACCGCAGCGCGGTCGAGCGGCGCATCGCAACTCTCCCCGCACGGCGAACCGTAAAGAAAGAATGGCAGGCGGCATGGCTGCTGCGCGCAATCACCTGTATTGACCTCACCACCCTGGCTGGAGACGATACCCCTGGGAGGGTAAAGCGCCTGTGCGCGAAAGCCAGGCAGCCTGTGCGCCCGGATATGCTGCAAGCTTTAGGGGTGGGCGACCAGAAAATAACCGTAGGGGCGGTATGTGTCTATCCCAGCCGGGTCAGGGATGCGGTTGAAGCGCTGCAGGGCAGCGATATTCCCGTGGCTTCGGTAGCCGCAGGGTTTCCAGCCGGGCAAACACCGCTCCCGCAGCGCATCGCGGAAATCGAGCAGGCGATCGAAGCCGGGGCGCGCGAGATCGATATCGTCATCACCCGCACCCACGTCTTGACCGGCGACTGGCGCTCGCTGTACGATGAGATCAAGCAGTTTCGCCAGACCTGCGGGAAATCCGCTCACATGAAGACGATCCTGGCAGTGGGTGACCTGGGGACGCTCAAGCAAATCTACCAGGCCAGTTTGGTGGCAATGATGGCGGGCTCGGATTTTATCAAGACTTCAACCGGCAAAGAGGTCGTCAACGCCACCCTCGATTCTGGGCTGGTCATGGTGCGCGCCATCCGCGAATACGAGCAGCGCTTCGGCTATAAGGTTGGTTTCAAGCCGGCAGGCGGCATCAATAAAGCCAAGCAGGCATTAGCCTGGCAGGCGTTAATGAAAGAAGAGCTCGGCGATGATTGGCTGATGCCAAACCTGTTCCGCATCGGCGCCAGCAGCCTGATCACCGATCTGGAGCGACAGCTCTACCACTACATCACCGGTCGCTATGCTGCCCGGCACCACATGCCGATGGGTTAATTCCTGAAGTGACGGAATTGGAGGAAACATGGACCTTTTAGAGGTGTTCAAAACCATGCAGTATGGTCCTGCGCCCGAATCGCCAGCCGCTGCCTATGCCTGGCTGGATGAGCACCAGCGCAAGTTCGGACTGTTTATCAATAACTCCTGGAATTACCCGAAAGAGGCTGCCTACCTTGCCAGCTACAATCCAGCCAGCGGCGAAAAGCTGGCTGAAACGGTGCAGGCGGGTCAGCAAGATGTGGACCAGGCTGTAGCAGCCGCACGCGAGGCATTCCAGAGCTGGAGCCGTCTCCCTGGCTCGGTGCGGGCGCGCCACCTGTATGCTGTCGCCCGCAATATCCAAAAACATCACCGCCTGCTGGCGGTGCTCGAATCGCTGGATAACGGCAAGCCCATCCGCGAATCGCGCGACATTGATGTGCCTCTCCTGGCGCGCCACTTCTACTATCACGCCGGGTGGGCGCAGCTGATGGAGACCGAGCTAAGCGATTACCAGCCCGTGGGTGTCGTCGGTCAGATCATTCCCTGGAATTTCCCATTGCTGATGCTCGGCTGGAAAATCGCTCCAGCAATCTCGATGGGGAATACCGTGGTGCTCAAGCCCGCCTCCTACACCCGCCTATCTGCCCTGCTATTCGCCGAGATCGTTGCCGAAGCCGGGCTTCCGCCGGGCGTGGTGAACATCGTGACCGGCAGCAGCAAGGCCGGGACGATGATCGTGACCCATCCTGACATCGATAAAGTTGCTTTCACCGGCTCTACCGACGTAGGGCGCATTCTGCGCCAGCAGACGGCTGGCTCGGGTAAAAAATTGTCCCTCGAATTGGGAGGCAAATCTCCTTTCATCGTCTTCGAAGACGCCGATCTCGATTCTGCCATCGAAGGCATTGTAGACGCCATCTGGTTTAACCAGGGCCAGGTGTGCTGTGCGGGATCGAGATTGCTGGTGCAGGAAAACGTTGCCACGCGTTTCATCGAAAAGCTTAAGGTGCGCATGGGACATTTGCGCGTTGGCGACCCGCTGGATAAAAGCATCGACATTGGAGCGATCGTCGACCAGACTCAGTGGGATACCATCGATCAATGGGTCCAGACCGGCGTGCGTGAAGGCGGCAGCCTGTTCCAGCCGGAGATCGAGATGCCGGCGAAAGGCTGCTTCTACCCACCCACGCTGATCACCGATCTCGACCCGGCAGCTGAGACGGTGCAGGAAGAGATTTTTGGACCGGTACTGGTCTCGCTGACTTTTCGCACCCCGGCTGAGGCAATCGAGCTGGCAAATAACACCCGCTACGGTCTGGCTGCCAGTGTGTGGAGCGATAACATAAACCTCGCCCTGGACGCTGCCAGCAAGCTTAAAGCCGGCTCGGTATGGGTCAATTCGACCAACCTCTTCGACGCAGCTTCCGGCTTTGGCGGTTACCGCGAGTCCGGCTTCGGACGGGAGGGAGGCAGAGAAGGGTTGTTCGAATATTTGCGCCCTGCCTGGCAGGACCGGCCTCGCCCAGCTTTTGCCCTGTCCGAGAAGGAGCCAGGCAAGTCCAGCTGGGGCGAGCATACCCCCGATCGCCCGATCCAGCCCGGCGACGCCTCGACCAATGGAAAGCGAGCTTTGTCGGTTGACCGCACGCCAAAAATGTACATCGGCGGCAAGCAGGTCCGCCCGGATGGGTTCTATACTCGGGCGATCATCAGCCCGAAGAAGGAGCTGGTCGGGCAGGTAGGCGACGGCAACCGCAAGGATATTCGCGAGGCCGTCGAAGCTGCCCACGCAGCTCACACAGCCAAGCCGGGCTGGGCGATGCGGCACGGCTACAACCGCTCGCAGATCCTTTACTTCATCGCCGAGAACCTGGACGCGCGCGCAGAAGAATTCGCCCGGCGCATTGCGGCAATGACCGCTCATTCCCTCCAGGCAGCCCGGGCTGAGGTGGAAACTTCGGTCGGACGCCTGTTCACGTATGCCGCCTGGGCAGATAAGTATGGCGGCACTGTGCAGGAGACCACCCTGCGCGGGATCACCGTAGGTGTGAATGAACCGGTCGGCGTCATCGGCATTGCCTGCCCGGACGAATCTCCGCTCCTGGCGTTCGTGTCGTTGATGGCTCCGGCGATTGCGCGTGGCAATACAGTGGTCATGATCCCCAGCGAAAAATACCCGCTCAGCGCCACTGATTTTTACCAGGTGCTCGATACTTCGGACGTGCCCCCGGGTGTGGTTAACATAGTCACCGGCGCGCGCGACCACCTGACGAAAACCCTCGTCCAGCATGAAGACGTGGATGGAATCTGGTATTTCGGCACGGCTGAAGGCAGCTACCATGTCGAATACGAATCTGCCGTGAATGTCAAACGGACCTGGGTGAATTATGGCATCGGGCGCGATTGGTCGAGCCCCGAGCAAGGCGCTGGAGACGAGTTCCTCCACCATGCCATTCAAGTCAAGAATATCTGGGTGCCCACCGGGGAATGAGGCGTAAGGCAGCGATCCAGAAGCAGACAATATTAGCGAAATTCCCCCTCTGCCGTACCGCATACCGCTGCGCGCAGGATCGGCCCTGGCGGCAGTAAGATAATTCTCCTGCAGGCTGCATCCTGACAATGCCAGCCATACGACGATTCCCACAACCTCTGATGTCGAGCGCATCGCCGAGCTGTCTGACCCGGTGCTGCGCAACCTGCAAATCACACAGTGCTATCACGAGCTGGCGCTGCCGCTGATGGAACGCACCGGCGGGAATGCAAATTGGTGCGCGTTCGCTACCTGGGCGTCGAAGCAAGCTGGTCAGAGCATCCGCAAAGAAGATCTCACCCGCATGCTCGAAAAGGCGATGCTCACGGAGGCAGAGGCGAAAGAACGCCTCTCAAGACCTGGTGGTCGCCGCTCGCCGGATAGGATCTAAACTGGGGGTTGAAGAGATCCTGGACTTAAGCTGGAAAGTCATGGACCCTGAATCTGCCTTCACCCGCTCCAGCGACGCGGTTGCCCGGGGGAACCGCAAAGTCTTTGCCGAGATAGGCCGCGAGTTTGCCCGTTTCTACGCTGCCTGCCTGGACAAGACGACTTATCAAGCTGAGAAGATCGCCCTCTACTGCGACCAGCTGCTGCCTGGCGAGCCGCCCGACGGGCAGCGCTACCTGCGCCAGGCTTTTCAAGCTTACTATCAGGCGCTCTTCGAAGAGGATGAAAAAGCGCGCATTGAGCTGCTGCTGTTAGCCAACCTCGAGATCGGTTTTCACGAACAAACTCGCCTGCAGCCTGAGATCAATGAGGCGCTTGCCGCGCCGGTCATCTCGCCGCAGGAGTTCACGCAAAATCTGCTCAACGCCCTGCTCCCTGGTCAAGGCGGGCTGGCTCAGCTCATCTGGCTGGTCTTGCGCCTCTTCAGCAAGCTGGTGGGTTTCGATGTCTGCAGTCGAGGCATACGCTGCAGCTGCCCGCCGCCAGGCGCAACACATCATCACCGAGACGATGATGACGATCGAGATGCCTTGCCAGCAGCAGCTGCGCCTGGGCGAAGACCTGACCGCTGGTTTCCCGCCTGCTTTGCAGCAGCATATCGAATCCTGATCTGCTCAACCTGCTGGCGCAGATCGACCCTACGCCGGACAGCACGCGCGAATCGGGAGCAGAGTATTGGGGGGACTTGCCTGACCGCCTGCATTTCATCACGGATATGTTCCGCTGCTACGAGATATCTCCGGATATGCTGGAAGCGCCCTTTAACACCGAACAGACGGCTGCCTTGAAGGAAGGAAGTATTCCCGCCGGGCGCTTGTAGCCGGGAGCAAATTCAAGATACGACCCGCGATTGCGGAAAGCTACGCGAACGGGCTGCCTGCGATTGAGGCAGCCCCGATGATATACAACTCGAGTTGATTATTGAAAAGCTGAGTTCGACTACCTGCCTGCCGAATCACTCCGTCAGAAGCAAATAGGGCTCTTCGATAACCTGCTTGAGGTATTGTAAGAACCGCGCTGCCGGAGCGCCGTCGACCAGGCGATGATCGAACACCAGGCACAATGTCCACATCTGGCGGATGACGATCTCGCCTCCACGCGGCACGACCTTCGGCGCAATCCGGCCAACCCCCAGGATCGCCGCTTCGGGCAGGTTGATGATGGGTGTGAAGGCATCCACATCGTACATGCCCAGATTGGTAATCGTAAACGTGCCGCCGCTCAGGTCGTCGGGCAGTGAGCGCCCGCTGCGGGCGCGCTCGACCAACTGGCGGACTTCCGCGCCGAACTCGCGCAGGCTCTTCCGATCGACGTCGCGCACTACCGGGACGAGCAGGCCGCGCTCGGTATCGACGGCCATGCCGATATTGATCTGGCCGAGAATTTCGATTGCGTCTGCAGCAAGGCGCGCGTTCATGTAAGGGAATTTGCGCAACCCTAACGCTACAATCTTCGCCAGCAGGTCGTTATAAGCCGGCGCAAATCCCCATTCTTCAGCCACTTTTGTTTTAAGCCGCTCACGGGCAGCCACAAACTCGGTGGCATCCACTTCCATCAGCAGGGTAACCCGAGCGGTGGTGTGCACGCTGGTTCCCATGCGCTCGGCGATGATACTGCGCACGCCTTTGAGCGGGATGCGTTCGGTTACTTCAGCAGCGGGCAAAGGTGCAGGGGGTGCCGTTGGTACCGCGGCGGGAGGGACGGATGCCGATGTTACGACGCCGGCGATGTCATCTTTGACAATCCTCCCGCCGGGACCCGTGCCAGCCACGCTGCGCAGGTCTACCCCGGTTTCAGCAGCCATCCGCTGGGCTACGGGAGTGATCTTGGGCATCTGGCTGAGATAGGATACGACATCGCGCTCGGCAACCCGCACCCCGCCATACCCGCTGGGGATCACCTGGGTTAGATCGACGTTTTTCTCGCCCGCCAGCCGGCGCGCCCGCGGCGAGGCGAAAATTTTGCCGCCATCTCCCGCCCGGGGTGCAACCGCGGGCAGTGACGGTTGTCTCCGATCCTCAGTAGCCTCTGTTGTAAGAGGGGCTGCAGATGAGGCGGAATCGGTCCCCACGAGCTCAAAGCGGTCTTCTGCCTTGCCGATGATGGCGACCACGGTCAGCACCGGCAGCACTTCGCCTTCTTTGTAGGGTCCGAGATGGATGTACCCTTTGGCGTTGGCTTCGACCGGGAAGACAGCTTTATCCGTCTCCACCTCCAGCACAGCCTGGCCCTGGCTGACCTTGCGCGCCATCTTCGACCAGCCAGTTGACCAGGGTGACTTCTTCGACGGTCTGTCCCAGCTTGGGGATGAAAAACTCTTCAGCCATCAGCTCACCACCTTTCGGCAGGCCGCCATGATGCGGCTCACGTTCGGGATTGCCATGGTCTTCCAGGATTTCGGCGCGCGGCACCGGCACGTTGGCCGCGCGACGCGCACCATCGGCGCATCCAGACAGTCGAAGGCCTGCTCGTTCACCTGCGCCATCACTTCGTTGATGAAGCTGGTGTTTTCGTAGGCTTCGGTGACGCCCACCAGCCGCCCGGTCTTCTTGACCGAAGTCGACGATCGTGTCGATATCCAGCGGCTTGAGCGTGCGCAGGTCGATCACTTCCACGTCGATGCCTTCCTTGGCCAGTTTCTCGGCGGCTTCCAGGGCGCGCAGCACCATGCGCGAGTAGGTGACCAGGGTGACATCCTTGCCGGGGCGCTTGATATCGGCCACGCCGAACGGGATGATGTATTCTTCTTCCGGCACAGGGCCTTTTTCTTTGTAGAGCATCTTGTGCTCGATGAACATCACCGGGTTATCGTCGCGGATGGCGGCTTTGAGCAAGCCCTTTGGCGTCGTAGGGAGTGGAGGGCATGACCACATAGATGCCGGGGAAGTGCGTCCACAGCGATTCCAGGCTTTGCGAGTGGTGGGCGGCAATGGCGCGCCCGGCGCCGCCTTCGGTGCGGATCACCATCGGCACGCGTGGTCTTGCCGCCGAACATGTAGCGGTTCTTGGCGCCCTGGTTGGCAATCTGATCCATCGCCAGGGGGGTGAAATCCACGTACATGATCTCGGCGATCGGGCGCATGCCGGCCATGGCCGCGCCGACCGCCGCGCCGCCGATGGTGGCTTCGGAGATGGGGGTATCGAGCACGCGCCACTCGCCGAATTCCTTGAACAGGTCGCGGGTTGCGCCGTAAGCGCCGCCGTACAGGCCCACGTCCTCGCCCATGATGAAGACACGCTCGGGTCGCGCTGCATCTCCTCGCGCATCGGCTTCGACCAGCGCCTGGGCATAGGAGATCTGGCGCATCTGACCTGTCCCTGGCGGACTCGCTCGCCGCAGCTGGCGGTCGGTTTCGACATCGGCCGGCGGTGAACTTGGACGGGGCGAAGACATCGGTATCCAGCTTCTTCCGGCATTCGGCTCGGGGGAGGCTTCGCTGAACTCCATGGCCTTGTCCAGCTTGGCATCCACGGCTGCTTCCAGCTGTCTCGAACTCGGCCTCGGTCAGCATTCTGACCGCTTCGAGATTTTCCTTCATCACCGTGATCGGGTCGCGCTTCTTCCATTCGGCTTCTTCCTCGCGGGTGCGGTAGGCGCGCGGGTCGGAATGCGAATGCCCGTACCAGCGGTAGGTCTTGGCTTCGATCAGGGTGGGGCCTTCGCCGCTGCGGGCGCGTTCGGCCGCTTTGGCCACTGCGCCGCGCACAGCCAGCACATCCATGCCATCCACCACCTCGCCGGGGATGCCGTAGGCGCAGGCGCGGGTGGCGATATCCGGCAGCTTGCTGGCCTTGGCCCACGGCACCGACATGGCATACAGGTTGTTCTCGCACAACGAAGATCACCGGCAGATCCCACAGGCTGGCCATGTTCAGCGATTCGTGGAAGTTGCCGGTGTTGGAAGCGCCATCGCCAAAGAAGCACAGCACCACCCGGTCGGTCCCCATGCAGCTTTTGAGCCAGCGCCGCGCCGACTGCCACCGGGATATTGCCGCCGACGATGCCGGTAGCGCCCAGGTTGCCGTGCTCCACATCGGCGATGTGCATCGAGCCGCCCTTGCCTTTGCAGTAGCCGCCGGATTTGCCCAGCACTTCGGCCATCATCTTGTTGTAGTGTTCCTGCTTGGCTTCGGGGGTCTTGGCAGCTTTATCGCCGTGGGCGTGGGCATGACCGTGGCCGCGGTGGGTGCTGGTGATCAGGTCGTCATCGCGCAGGGCAGCCACCGCGCCGACCGCCACGGCTTCCTGCCCGGCATACAGGTGCGAGGCGCCCTTGAGCACGGCTTTGCTCAGCAGGTTGGCGATGTTGTTTTCCAGCGCGCGGATTTCCATCACCTGGCGCAGGTAACCGATCAGCTCCTCTTTGGTCAGGCCTTGCTCCTCGATCATCGCAGATACGGATTCCATAAGGGAAAGGGTGGGTTGGTCTGATTTTGTCATGATAGCCATAAGGGATGCTCCTGTATAAAACAATTTTATTGGAATTTTAAATTAAGGCACTTGAACTACCTGGATTCCCGAGTCACGCGCCTGGTGGACCAGGTCCGCGGGGGCTTGTTGGTCGGTAATAATACTGTGCAAATCCTGGGGACGAGCGAAGGAAGCCGGGCCGACCCGACCCCACTTGGTGGCGTCGATCACCGCGATCACCTTGCGGCACATCCCCACGACCTCTCGTTTTATGTCCGCTTCACCTGCGCTTACATCGGTTAACCCTTCCGGAAAGCTCAAGCCATGTGCGCCGAAGAAACCGGTGCTGATATTGTATTTCCGCAGCAATCCCAGCCCCTCGAGTCCCATCAATGAAACGGTATCGCGCTGCAGAACGCCCCCGAGGACCACCACTGTCACGCCAGGGCTGTCCAGTAAGGTTTGGGCGACAGCCAGGCTATGGGTCAAGACGGTAAGGTCACGGGCAGAGAGCTGACTGGCGATTGCCAGAGCTGTGCTGGAGGCATCCAGGAAGATCGCATCACCGTTGGAGACCAGTTTTGCAGCCTCAACGCCGATGCGCTCCTTGGCTGCTACCTGCTGGCGGCGGCGCAGGTTCAGGGAAAGCTCAGGGGTGCGCGGTAAGAGCACCGCACCTCCATGGGTGCGTACCAGCAGATCTTGCTCGGCCAGGGTTTGCAGATCGAGGCGGATGGTGACTTCGGACACGCCGAACATCTGGCTGAGCTCGGCTACGCTCACCCGGCTGGTCTGGCTGAGCAGGGTAATGATTTTTTGCTGGCGCTCGGTGGGGTAGAGGTCAACCTGCATTTTCGTCCATTCGATTTCTGTGCCTTGCGTTTGCTTTCGATTGCTTTTATTATAACATAAAACGAAGATAAAGCCTGAATAAATCCGGCTTGTTCTGGAGGGAGACCATCACTCTAAGAGCCAGACTATTAAATTAATCGCTCAAGGGACAGCAATTTCACAATCAAGAATTGACTCCCTAATAAATATATGCTATATTCGACTTACACGTGTAAGATTACACGTATAAGTGACCTTTTGAAGAATTAATCTCTACACTATCTCAATTATTCGAAGCAACAGGCACGCTAGCGACAGGCAGTCGAATTGAAACAGCCTACCCAACTCGATGTAGCTCGTAAAGCCGGTGTCTCAAGGGCAACTGTTTCATATGTCATCAATGGCCGCGCCGATGAGCGGGTCACAATTTCCGCGGAGACCCGGCGACGTGTCTTACATGCTGTCGAAGTTCTTGGTTATGAGCCAGATACTCGCGCTCAATCTTTACGATCTGGGGATACAAAAACCATCGGTTTAATAATCCCCGATATGCGTAATCCCCATTTTATAGAAAACGCCGACAGCATTGAGCGCGAGGCTCGTGTCTTCGGTTATCACCTTCTCCTGTCCAGCGAGGACCTAAGCACCGAATATGGGGTAGATATTTTTAAAGATCTCTCTGGGCGGCGCATCGATGGCTTAATTCTGGAGGGAGCCTTCATAGACCAATCCGTCGAAGCAAAAAGGAGGCTGGGGCGGCTCCTCAAGCAACAGCTACCCATCGTTGAAATCACCGACCGCGTGAATCTGGATCGCAATCTGGATTGTGTTGTTTCGAATTATGCTGCTGCTACAACGGAGGTGATGTCTCATTTACTTTCGCTGCATCACCGGCGAATTGGCATGGTCTACGGTGTAGCGGGATACGAACTTGGCCTGGACCGCCTGAAACCCTACCAGGATAGTCTGCAAACCGCTGGCGGGGCTTTTGATCCAGACCTGATAGTTTACTGCGGTCCGACGATTGAGGAAGGGTATCAGGCGGGTTTGCAGCTATTGCAGCTTGCCACTCGACCTACGGCAATCCTCGCGATCAACGATCTATTGGCGATTGGCGTCCTCCGGGCTGCAGGCGACCTGGGATTGCGGATACCCGCAGACCTGTCCCTGGTCGGTTTTGATGATATACCCGAAGCCAGGTACCTCGTTCCGCGGCTGACTACCGTATCGAAAGACGCGGCGAGAATGGGTCGCGAAGCCGTGCGATTGGTTGTCGAGCGGATTCAAGACCCCAACCTGCCTCCCAGGCGGGTTGATATCAATGCGCGCGTGGTGATTCGCGAGTCAACCAGCGTTGCTTTGATGGTTGTGTCGTAAACCTACGGATTTTGGGCAATTTTAGAAGGGAGAAGAAATAAGAAACGATACATAATGGAATCCATTCAATCAAACACGGAAGGAGACACCTGCGATCTTGGTGGACTGCGGCATCTCCTTCAGGCGGCAATGAGATCCTTCTGGATGGGGTTTTCCCACCAGGCGGCTCTTCGCCATACTGTATCATAGTGGATTTCTAATGAACTGGCAAGGATTAGAAGTTCACGAATTCCTTTCGTTTGTTCTATGTTTTTCAATATAATCGAAGGAGAACAAGATGAAAAGCTCGTTTAAGATTTTTGGTTTGATCGTAATTGTGGCTGATGCTGCTGACGGCTTGCGCGCCTGCCGCCACGCAGGCTCCCGCTCCAACTCAGCCATCTGCCGCAACCCAGCCCCCGCCGCAACCCAGCCCCCAGCGGCAACCGCTGCCCCTACCGACGGCTCCAGCCGCCACGAATGCACCCGCTGCCGCTCCTGTCACACTGACCTACCTCGTTGACGATAGCGAGGCCAACCAGGCTACGGCCAAAGCGCTTGCCGATGCCTACATGGCGCTACATCCCGACGTAACCATCAACATCGAGAGCCGACCGGGGGGCACTGAAGGCGACAACATCGTCAAGACGCGCCTTGCAACAGGCGACATGACCGACATCTTTTGGTATAACTCCGGCTCGCTGCTTCAGGCTCTGAATCCGTCCGACACGCTCGTAGACCTCTCGAAGGAGCCGTTCATTGCCAACATCGTCGAGTCGTTTCTCCCCACCGTGTCCCAGAATGGGGAAATCTTTGGCGTGCCGAGCCAGACGGCAATGGGCGGCGGTATCCTCTACAACAAGAAGATCTACGCTGACCTCGGGCTGAGCGTGCCCACGACCTGGGCTGAGTTCGAAGCGAACAACGAGAAGATCAAGGCGGCCGGTATCCCGCCGGTCATTGCTACGTTCGGTGACACCTGGACTTCCCAACTGTTCGTGCTTGCCGACTACTTCAACGTCGAGCAGGCTAACCCGTCCTTCGCGGCGGACTACACTGCCAACAAAGCTAAGTACGCGACGACTCCCGCAGCGATGGCGGGCTTCAACTACTTGCAGGAGGGCTTTAAGCAGGACTGGTGGCAGAAGGACTACGCGACCACGAAATTCGAACAAGGATTAAAGCTGCTCGCTGACGGTAAAGGCGCTCACTACCCGATGCTGACCTTCGCGCTGTCAACGATTGCGACCAACTCGCCCGATGAGGTAAACGACATCGGCTTCTTTGCCGTGCCCGGGACGGACTGCAGCGAAGAATGGCGCGACAATCTGGATGCCTGCCGCCACCTACATCCCCAAGACGACCTCGAACCTGGATGTGGCCAAGGACTTCCTGGGCTTTATCGCCTCGACTGCCGGCGTTGACGCGCTCAATGCAGCCGTCGCTCCCACCGGTCCATACGTCATCAAGGGCGCGACGCTCCCCGACAGTGTTCTCCCGGCCGTGAAAGATGTCGCCGCGTACATTGATAGTGGGAAATCCGGACCTGCGCTGGAGTTCCTCTCTCCGGTGAAGGGTCCTTCGCTTGAGCAGATCTGCGTCGCCACCGGAACCGGCCAGACGGCGCCTGACGCTGCAGCAGCAGCCTACGACAAGGATGTTGAGAAGGCAGCGCAGCAGCTCGGTCTTCCGGGTTGGTAATCAGCTTGTCTTGAGGTTTGTTACTCCGATTCTTCTGAGGGCCGGTGGGCTACCTCCGGCCCTCAGATCCTAAAGGGCTTGAATGACAGCGAGGTTCTATGACCATCCATGCGCGGAGGCCGCGGGCAGTCCTGCGGATGTATCCCTACTGGTTCTATCTTCCGGCAGCGCTCGTGTTCGCTGTGTTCTTCGCTGTGCCGACTGCGCTCGCGTTCTACTTCAGCCTGACCCGCTGGACGCTGTTCAATGCCACGTTCATTGGACTCGACAACTACGCTACATTCCTGGGTGATCCCCAGCTCATGTCTGGGCTGCGCAACACGCTCATCTATGCCGTGCTCACGAGCGGGCTCAAAGTCATCATCTCGCTGCCGCTGGCCGTGCTGCTCACCTCGAGCATCCGGCTCAAGGGGCTATTCCGGGGCCTCATTTTCTTCCCGGTATTGGTAAGCACCGTCGCAGTCGGGATCACATTTGCCACGCTCATGCAGCCGTCTGTGGGGCTCATCAACACCGCCCTCGGATTCCTCGGGCTGCCGCAGCCGGACTGGCTGGGGAATCCCAGCATGGCTCTATACTCGGTGGCGCTGGTCGATGTCTGGAAGGGCGTCGGCATAGCGACGGTGATATTCATCGCGGGTATTTTGTCGATCCCGATTGATTACTTCGACACAGCGCGCCTCGAGGGCGGTACTTGGGTGAAGTTCCGTTACGTTATCCTCCCACTGGCGCGCAACGCTACGTTCACGGTCATCCTGCTATCGTTTATCGGTGGGCTGCGCATCATTCGACCTGATCTGGACCATGACCCATGGCGGTCCTGGCTTTGCATCGGACGTGCTCACTTCGGTGATCTACAAGGAGTATCAGGCGGGGTTTTATGGCTTGTCGACCGCTGGCAATGTCGTACTTTTCATTCTCGTCACGATCATCGTGTATCCTCTGATGCGGTTCTTCAATCGTTTCGAGGTTGAGCTATGAGGGTCCGGAAGTTCATTGCGAACGGTTGGATAGATGCTGTCGGTCTTGTTATCTTCGGCATTGTCTTTGTCGTGCCGTTTGTGTTTATCTTGCTGACTGCTGCCAAGACGCGCCAGGAGGCGGCCCTCTTCGGGTTTAGCTGGCCGAGCAAGTTCCAGCTGATCGAGAACCTCCGGGACGTCATGGCGTTTGGCAATAATCGAATGTTCCTGGCCTTGTGGAACAGCACGCTCCTGACCGTTTGCTCGATTACGCTGATTGTCTTGCTCGCTGCACTCGTTGCATTCGTGATGCAGCGCCGCCGTGATCGGGTGGCGGCGATTGTCAGCTCGGTCATGCTCGCGGGGCTTATCATCCCTCCAGCAGTCGTGCCGACCATCTTCCTTTTGCAGTGGATTGGTCTCTACAAAACCCTCCCCGGTCTGATCATGGTTGAAGTCGCATTCACCTTGCCCTTTGCGACCCTGATCTTACGTGCATTTGTTGCCTCCATCCCAAGTGAAATCGATGAGGCTGCAATTATGGATGGCGCCTCTCCATTGCGCTTATTCTTCTTCATCATTCTGCCGCTCCTGCGACCGGCGATTATTACGGTGATCGTCACCTCGTCGGTTGCCATCTACAACGACTTCGCCGGACCGCTCTACTTCCTGCCAGGAGCGCAGAACGTCACCGTGCAGCTGACGTTGTACAGCTTCATAAGTCAGTTCAGCTCACAGTGGAACCTGCTCTTCGCGGATGTGGTCGTCATCACGATTCCGCCTCTGATCATGTTCATGTTCTTTCAGCGGCAGATCGTTTCGGGGATGACAGCTGGTGCGATCAAAGGCTGAGATTGGTGGCACTGCATCCCTGTATTAGTAAGAGATTGAAAGGTCATCTTCACATTAAGGAAACGGTATGACATCACAAGAAACTATAAACCCAGAAGCAAAGCCGGTCAAAGACACAGTTGGCATCCGGATTAACCAACTCACTTTCGAGCACCTGAAGGACGCCTTCGGTATAGGGACGGCTGAACCGCGGCTTTCCTGGATCGTAGAAACTGAATTTAACCGGGTGGCAGCAGAGCGCATTATGAGATCGAAGCATATAAGCCAGATGGGCAGCTCTTTGGAGGGACAGGGCGGATCGAATCCGCTGAATCAGTGCTCCTACCCTGGCCGTTTTCGCCGCTCATCTCCCGCCAGAGCTTGAAGGTACGCCTGCGAGTGTGGGGTGCGGATGGGCAGCCTTCGGAATGGAGCGCGGTTACGCCAATCGAGACAGGGCTTTTGAATGCCAGTGATTGGACTGCCCGGTTCATTACCCCGGATTGGGATGAAGATACCACCAGCCTCGCAGCCCTGTCCGCTGCTGCGGCATGAATTCGAAATCCGTCCCGGCGTTATTTCGGCGCGGCTGTACGTGACTGCCCTGGGCGTCTATGAAGCCCAGCTCAACGGCGCAATCGTCGGCGACCATGTCCTGGCGCCTGGCTGGACCAGCTATCACCATCGCCTGCGCTACCAGACTTTTGACGTGACGGAGCTGCTGCACGAGGGTCGCAACGCAATCGGCGCCATACTGGGCGACGGTTGGTTCCGCGGCCGGCTGGGTTACCATGGCGGGCGGCGCAACATCTACGGCGACCGGCTGGCGCTGCTGGTTCAATTGGAGATTGAATACTCGGATGGCAGCGACGGATCGAATAACCAGTGATGAGAGCTGGCGTGCTGCAACTGGCCCAATCCTGACCAGCGATATTTATGACGGTGAGACATACGATGCCCGCCTTGAAAAGCAGGGATGGTCGACGCCGGATTTTGATGATCGTGAATGGGCAGGGGTACGCCTGCTGGATTGGGATCTCGCCACATTGGTCGCACCGTCTGGGCCTCCCGTACGCCGCACCGAGCTATTACAGCCGGTTGCCATAACAACCTCACCGTCCGGTCGCACAATCGTCGACTTTGGCCAGAACCTGGTCGGAAGGCTGCGGATCACCGTGCGCGGCGAGGCAGGCCAAACGATCACCCTGCGTCACGCCGAAGTTCTGGAAAACGGCGAGCTGTGCACACGACCTCTACGCTTCGCACAGGCCACCGACCGCTATACTTTGCGCGGGGATGAGGTCGAAACCTGGGAACCGCGCTTCACGTTCCACGGCTTCCGCTATGCGGAGATCGAGGGTTGGCCCGGCGCTCTGCGGGCAGAGAACATCTCTGCTGTGGTCTGTCACTCCGATATGGAGCGGAGCGGCTGGTTCGAATGTTCAGACCCGCTTATCAACCGGCTGCATGAGAACGTGGTTTGGAGCATGCGCGGTAACTTTCTCGACGTACCTACTGACTGCCCTCAGCGCGATGAGCGCCTGGGCTGGACTGGCGACATCCAGGTGTTCGCGCCCGACCGCTTGCTTTCTCTATGACACGGCCGGGTTTTTGTCCTCCTGGCTGGCCGACCTGGCTGCCGAGCAGGCTGCTGCAGGCGGCATTGTACCCTTCTTCGTTCCCAATGTAATGCCCACAGCACCTACACCGGCGGCAGGCTGGGGTGATGCTGCAGTGATCGTCCCGTGGGTAATTTACCAGCGCTACGGAGATGCAAGTATTTTGGCTGATCAGTACGAGAGTATGCGGCTCATGGGTCGACCTGATTGCCGGTATTACCGGAGAAGACAGGTTGTGGGAAAAGGGGTTTCAGTTCGGAGATTGGCTCGACCCGAATGCACCGCCGGATAAGCCGGGAGCCGCGCGCACACCACCGTATTTGGTGGCTACTGCCTACTTCGCCCACTCGGCTGAGCTTATGGGTAAGATAGCAGGCGTGCTCGGTCGAGTCGCTGACGAAGTCCATTATCTTGCTCTCGCGAATGAAGTAAGGGACGCCTTTGCAGCCAAGTACGTCACGCCTGCCGGAGAATTACTCGGCGACTCCATGACCGCTTATGCTCTGGCATTGCAATTCGCACTTCTCCCAGGTGCTGCCCAGCGCCAACATGCAGGAGAACGCCTGGTAGACCTGGTGCGCAGCAGTGGTTATCACATCGGCACCGGATTTTTAGGTACGCCGTTGATTTGTGACGCCCTTTGCAGTGTTGGGGAGTATGCGGCCGCGTACCGCCTGCTCATGCAACGTGAATGTCCTTCCTGGCTCTACCCGGTAACCATGGGAGCCACTACTATCTGGGAGCGCTGGGATAGCCTGCTCCCAGACGGATCGGTTAATCCTGGTGAGATGACATCGTTTAATCACTATTCGCTGGGGGCAGTGGCTGATTGGCTGCACCGCACGGTCGGCGGTCTGGCGCCTGGTGCGCCAGGATATAAGCGTTTAGTTATCCAGCCGCATCCGGGTGGCGGCCTGACCTATGCCCGCGCACGGCATTTAACCCCCTATGGAATGGCAGAGTGCTCGTGGAAGATCGAGGCAGGCCTCATTACGCTGGAAGTTGAGGTTCCACCCAATACTTCCGCCAGCGTGTCCCTGCCTGGTAGAGATACCGGTCCGGTTGAGGTCGGATCAGGCAGATATCGCTGGTCTTATCCATATCAGGAATGAGAAATTCACTCGAATAAGTTTTGCCAGGTCATTTACAGGATTCCGAGCTCGAAACGCAATTGATTACCGAACAGAATTTGTGTGACTGTACTCAGAGGGTTGAAAAGGGTATTAAGCATACAATTAATCGATAAAAACGAAAAAAAAGTGTATAATTTGGATATTAGCGATCCGAATTAAATTCTCGTACCAATTCATCACTGAAGAGCAGCGCTGCAAAACGTAGTTTGAACGCGAATTATTATTAATCCACTGCAGTTTAGCACGCCAGTCTACCACTCCCACCTCAACTGACATCATTCTCCCGAACTTCTAGAACGATATTTCAGTGATTGCAGATTGAATCATCCACTCGTAGTTCATATACTGCATAGAAATCCGAAATGAGGAGATTCAGATGAGTACAACTACCTCGTCTACCCAATCAGAAAACCAGCCAGTGCCTGCAATGGGCAGCAACCAGCGTATCACGAAAGCCTTGCAGCTTGTGTCCTGGGTGATCACAGGAATATTCCTGCTGGCCTTGGCCTGGGCGATCTACCAGGCAGTGGTCAATGGGAACTCGCTGCCACTCTGGGCCTGGTTAGGAATCTTGATCTTGCTCCTTATGGCAGTTGGAGTTATTGTTGCCGGCGTCGTCTATCGAGGCGTTGTCAAAGAGGCTGGTCCGTTCAACTTTAATCCTACAACAAACGTCACCGGCGAGCTTAAAAACGAAACCCGGCAGGTGGAAGCCGGAGGAGCCAGCTCGCTGAGCGCCAGAATTCATATGACCGAAGGGATTCTACGGGTGGCAGGCGGTGCGGCGAAGGTTATGGATGCCAGCTTTGTCTATGACGATGCAGATTGGAAGCCGCCGTTGGTTAATTATGCCGTCGACCCAACCGGCATGGGTAATCTGTCCATTGAACAGCAGTCCACCGGGCGACCTACAGCTCATCAAGGTCAAAACCAGTGGAATATTCAATTAAGCAAGGGCTTGCCTCTCGATCTGAACGTAAAGGTCGGTGCAGGGAAGGCAGATCTCAAGCTGGGCGGACTGGCGCTATCGGGACTGCGTGTCGAGAGCGGCGTGGGAGCATTAACTGTAGATCTCAGCGGCGAGTGGCAGAAGAACCTGAATGCCTTCATCAAGACCGGAATCGGCGATGCCGTCCTGCACCTGCCGGGTAATGTGGGCGTACGCGTCCATCCGACAGTCAGCATGGGCAGCACCCACCCGCACGGCCTGACCTGGGACGGCGAAGCATACGTCAATGCCGCCTGGGGAAAATCTCCAATTGCTCTGGATATCGTCCTGGAAAGCGGCATTGGAAAGGTCTCTTTTGAAGAATCCTAAAGATCCATGGGGAATCTCACGTTCGACAGGCTAGCCGAATGTAACTCGAGAACCTTTTATCAAAACCTGCGCCCAATCCTGAAGGAGGCTCAATGGGTACGGAATCGAATAAGGCGGTCGTGCTTCGAGTGTTCGACGAAATATTCAACCAGGGGGACGTGTCTGTCGTCGAGGAGATTTTCTCTGCTGATTATGTGGACCACAGCGCCCCACCCGGATTTCCACCCGGGCTGGGGAGCCTCAAGCAGTCGGTGATGCTTTTCCGGAGGGCTTTTCCTGACTTACACATCCAGATTGAGGATTTGATTGCTGAAGGGGATAAGGTTGTCGCACGCCTAACCTATCAAGGGACTCACCTCGGAGATTTCATGGGAATCCCTCCCAGTGGTAAGAAGTTGAGCGAATCAGGGATCGCTATTGACGCCCTCAAAGATGGCAAAATTGTTGAGCACTGGGTTGTCCGCGATGATTTAGGTTTGCTCCAACAGCTCGGAGTGATTCCCGGTATGTAAGATCTGTCAGGCCTCGGACGCATGCAAAAGCAGCTCATTTTGAGGAGGTCGTAATGGATAACTACAGATTTAGTGTTGGGAAAAAGGGTTTTTCCCTGCGCTGCTTGTGGTTAGGACTTTTCATCGCTCTGGTCATCGGCGTGAGCAGTATTTATTCTGTCAACGGTGCGTCAGGGGCACAGGACGATACATTTGCCGCAATTGACCAATATATCGAAGCTCAGATGAAAGACTTGCGCATACCGGGTCTGGCGGTCGGCATCGTGCAGGGCGATCAGCTTGTCTATCTCAAAGGCTATGGCGTTACGGGTTCTGGTGGAAAGGCTGTGACCCCGCAAACTCCGGTCCAAATTGGATCGACGATGAAACCCCTGACTGCACTGGCAGTCATGCAGCTGGTCGAACAGGGCAAGATCGATCTCGATGCCCCGGTCCAACGCTATATTCCCTGGTTCCGGGTGGCGGATGCCCAGGCGTCAGCGCAAATCACCGTTCGCGAATTGCTCTACCATACGAGCGGGTTACCTACTCCTTTGGGCGCCGAGTATGCTCTGCACGGCGATGATCGTCCGGATGCTCTGGAACAACACGTCCGCGGGTTAAGCCAGGTAAAGCTGGCACACCCGGTGGGTACGACCTACGAATATTCTAACCTGGGTTATCAAGTGCTCGGCCTGCTGATCGAGCAGGTCTCCGGTCAGCCCTATGCTGACTACATGCAAGAGCATGTATTCTCCCCTCTGGAGATGAACAGTACCTATGCCTCACTGAAGCAGGCCCAGGAGCACGGGCTTGCCAGCGGCTACCGCTACTGGCTGGGCTTTCCGCTGCCTGCCAATCTCCCTCCCGATCTTGGCGGAGTGCCTTCAGGCAGCGGAGCGACAAGCTCGAGTGTGGAGGATATGGCGCACTTCCTGATAGCCGAATTGAGCGGCGGTCGCTATGGAGACAGGCAGCTGCTCTCTGCGCAAGGAATGGCCGAAATTCAACGACCGGTCGCGCCGAAGGGGCAAAGCGACGAGTTTTATGCAATGGATTGGGGAGTAATGAAAATTAATGGGATGCAGATCCTCGCTAAGGGCGGGGACCTCGCTAATTACAAATCCCAGTTAATCCTCATTCCGGACGGTAAGTGGGGTCTTGTCATGCTGATCAATGCTAACAGCATTTGGGCCAGTTTTCTGGGCGACACGCGCATTCCGGGGATTGCCATCGGTGCAGCCAGCCTGCTGGCTGGACAAAAGCCGCAGATATTCCCGGCAAGTAAGGTCCCGCTCGTGATAGCTGGGGTGCTTGTGTTGATCATCTGCCTCCAGCTGGCTGGGATAATCCACGCGACCCGGGTAATTAATCGCTGGCGAGTAGACCCTCAGCGCCGCCCGCACGGCTTCTGGTCATTATTGTGGCATATAGGCTTGCCGTGTATTTTGAATATAGCCTGGGGGTTGCTCCTGCTGGTGGTGCTTCCGGGCCTATTCGGTTATCCACTTTCATTCTTCTTGTATATAGCACCTGACTTCGGCTACCTGTTGCTGATCAGCGGTACGATTGCATTGGTATGGAGCATTGTGAGAACCCTGTTGGCAATCCTCGCGCTCCGACAGAAGAGCGAACCGGAGGGCATTGAACTGCCAATAAAAGCCTTATCTTAAGCGATGTTCTGAAATTCCGTCATCGCAATCGCATATTCGGAAGCTTAGGAGAATCCCGATGGAACAGAAAACACCCCCCTTTCGATTGCTCAGTGCACTTGTCGTTCTGTGGTTGGTTACTGTTAGCTGCGCCGCTCTGAGCATGGCGGCTGCGGGTCCGACGAAAACCGAAACACAGTCAGTCGATAAAGGATCTGCCGAATCGGCTCAAGTTCGCATTCAACAGGGAGTCGGCGAGCTGAAAGTTGCCGGCGGTGCAGATAGTCTCCTGCAGGCAACCTTTCGCTATAACGTAGACAGTTGGAAGCCGGAAGTAAATTACACAGTCACCGGCACCCAAGGGGATCTTTCAGTCATCCAACCGGATATCAAAGCGCCGATGGTCAGCCGCAACACCATTAACGACTGGGATCTGCAGCTGAATGGCGACATACCAATTGACCTGGACATCCAGACAGGCGCCGGCACGAGCGATCTAAACTTGAGCGACCTGGATCTGAGCGCCCTAAGGGTTCACTCCGGGGCTGGTTCCAGTACGATCGACCTGAGTGGAGACTGGGATCACGATGTCAGCGGTACGATCGAAGGCGGAGTAGGACAGCTGACGGTGAAATTACCAGCCGATATCGGTGTGCAAGTCGAGGTACAGACCGGGATCGGCGGAGTAAATGCGAATGGCCTGGTGAAGAATGGCGATGTATACGTCAACGATGCGTACGGCAAATCGCCGAATACACTCTCCCTGCGCATCCAGGCCGGGGTGGGCTCAATCGATTTAGAAGTTGAATAGCCGGAGCCAGCTCAGCGCATCTCCTGTCCGCCGGTTACGTTGATCGCCTGACCGGTCATGTAGCTGGCCTGGTCCGATGCCAGAAATGTGACCACGTTGCAAACGTCATCGTAGGTGCAGCCTCGTTTCAAAGGCACCTGGTCGATGTATTTGTTGCGGACCTCCTCCTCAGTAATCCCCCATTTTCGGGCATATTGCTTGAAAAGGGAATTGGGTCCTTCTGTCCAAAGAGGGGAATCGAGCAGATTGCCCGGGCAGACCGCGTTGACGCGGATATTAAAATCAGCGAGGTCGAGAGCAATGCTCTGGGTCAGGCCAATGCCGCCGAACTTGGAGGCAGCGTAAGCCGAGTTTTTGTAGCTGCCTTTCTTACCTGATTTTGAATTAATTTCAATAATCACCCCGCTCTTGTGGGGCTTCATTGCCCGTGCGGCGTGCTTGGCGCACAAGAAGTAGCCGAACAGGTTTACGTTCATCACCGCCCGCCACTTCTCTGCCGGGAATTCGCTGATTTCCTCGGCGATGAGGATCCCTGCATTGGCGACCAGGATATCCAGGCGACCGAATTCCTGGAGTGTGCGTTGGACCATGGATTCGACCTGCGCCTCGTCGCTAACATCGACACGGATCGCGAGCGTGCTCCGGCCTGTCGAGGAGGCGATCTCTTCCGCGGTCTGAGCCGCCAGCTCATAATTCAGGTCTGCTACTGCGACGTTGCACCCTTCCTGAGCCAGGCGCGTGGAGAGCGCCCGCCCCAGGCCTTGAGCGCCGCCGGTTACCAGGGCAATTCGATCCAGCAACAGCTTCTGTTCTGTCATGGGAGCATCAGACGTAGAAACTCTTCTTCGGCTGCGTTGGTCCACTCTCCGAGCTCGTTCAATTTCGCATAAACGCTGGGCATCTTCACCTCGAGGTCTCTAAGCGGGGTAAGCGGCATCTCTTTGATATTGGGGTAGATCACGACCTTACCGGCGAGGGCTGCGTCTTTGACAGCCTGCAAACCTGACAGGGCTGCGCTCAGCGAGCCGATAGCCGCTACCGAACGGTTGGGCGAGAGCTCTCCGCTCTCCGTCTTATCCAGCACCAGTTCGAAATCGCTCATGAGCGAAGCTGAGTGGCCGATCACCCGCGTATTTTTCAGATAGGTATCGCTCATATCTAAAGAGACCATTGTCCCGCGCGCGACTCCTGCGAAGACGTTCATCACTCCGTTTACTGCCAGGTGGGAAGCGGCTTCGGCAATTACGGAGGGAACGGGCGCTAATACGACGATGTTGTCGAAACCGGCATGCTCGAACGCTGCCTTTTTGAGCTCCTCATCCGCCTCACTCGCCGGGTTGAGGCAGATAAACTCGATCCCTTTCTGCTGACTCTCCGAGCCGAATGAATCGCACAGCTCTTGCAGGCGCATATCGCTGATGTCGGTGCATACGATCGTCGCCGGCGGATCGGAGAACTCGATGGCTCGCTGGACGTGCATGCGGCCCATGGGACCGCCCGCGCCTACAAACCAGGTCCGCCCACCCGGCTTGAGGTTGGCTATTACCGGTCTATCCTGATATGCCCGGGTAATATCGTTGGAAGTGGACCCTACATATAACCAGCGCTGATAGTGGATCCGTCCGACGTCCACATTTACCCTCCGCTTCAGCGGAGTGGAGGCGATGATAGCGAGGACACCGAATTGGGCAAGATGAGGGCTGACCTTTTCAATAAGATCGGCGTCTGCACCTAGCAGGATAATGTCATCCACGAAGTCCAACGGGGGCGCCGCCACATCCGGAACTTCGCTGACCTCGATGGAAAACTCTTTTGCACGCGCTCTCAGCCAATCTGCGAACGAGCGCAGGAACCGCCGTCAGCAGCAAACGGCTGGGGTGAGAGGCGTGGTCAAACCCGGCGCTGATGGTGTAAGGTCTCTCCTCACCTGCGCCGATCACCCACAGTGTACCTTCTGGCTTTATGCCGGCGCGATATTGTAAGGCATAGGCTGCTACGACGCACGCCCACGGCTCCGTCAGGGCAATCTCAGCATAGCCTTTATCAGGGTTAACCTTGATGAGATTGTTGCCCAGGTCGCTGGCATAGATCTCCTTACCGATCACAGAATACTGCGAGAGACCTCCCTGGTACCAGTAGCCGTAAGCCAGCGGTTTGCCGTTAATAAAAATATCTGTCTCCAGGGTCAGCCGATCCCCCACCTTATACTGGTCGCGTAAGTTCTTGCCCACGCCCACGATGGTCATGGTGACTTCATGACCGAGGACCACCGGCTCGGTTTTCATATCCCGAAAAATGCGCGGATGGCTCTGTCCCTGGGCGATCACCTTAATGTCCGAAAAACACAATCCGCAAGCATCATGGCGGATCAGCAGCTCATCCGGTTTCAATTCGGGTAATGCAACCTCGATCGGCTGGCCATTTTTGCCCATATTCTCCAAGCCTGCCCCGTACAACGGCCACAAGCGGTAGCGCTCTGGCAAGGTTTGCTGTGCCTCTCGATAAGCAGTCAGTTTATCGCCCATAACGATCTCCTAACGAGCTCCACTCATTCAAGTCAAATCTGTAAAATCAGCGGGTGAATTGGCAGAAGTCAGGCGTCTTAGCCGGGTTACTCCGCCATTACCCGGGGATGTTTTCTTTCCAATCCGGTTGTAAAATTCGTTGCGCGCCTGCCGGGCGGGCAGGTGGTGCATTGCCCACTCGCTCTGGTAGCCCAGCCCCAGGGCGCGCTGCATCATCGTGTGACCGTAAATGAAGTATGCGCCGTCCAGGAAAGCCTGGCGCAGAGGCTTCAGCTCAGGAGCGTTGAAATCGTCCACCAACCTCTGCCCGTAGGCGTTCATCTCCGTCCCAATATTCAAGGGTAGATCTAATTCTTGAGCCAATTCTACTACCTGGTATAGTTTTTCGACCTTCAGGCGGCGAGCTGCCGGGTCGGCGAGGTTCCAGTTGCGATCGGGAATAATATTAAGCGCCACCGCTCCTTTTTGGATTAAGAGGGAAAGCAGCTCTTCAATTGCAGTCTCGCCGGAGGAGGTGCCATCCAGCCAGGTCGCGCAGGGTAAGGCGCCGCAGGCTGCTACCAACCGGTTGACCTCTTCTACAGAGGGAAAAGTGCCGGGTCCTGGCTGGACATAGCCTACCCCGCCGCGCTTCATCAACTTGGTGCGCACCGTATTCTGGAAGCCGGGAAAATCGTTAATCTGAGCAGCAACCTGCCCGGCAGGCAGCTGCAGCTTTTCCGCCCAGAAGGGGATGGGGTCGGCGTAGCGGCTCGCGGCAGATTTGAGGTAGGCGGCAAGGATATGTCTTTCGGTGGCGTTTCCGCGCGGGGTGAGCGGCAAGATGTCAAGATCATAATCCACCGTCACAGGCGAGAGGTAATCGTTGATGCTCCCCACCATTGACCGGTTGCGCCCTTCAGCGCGGCGACGCAGGTCAGCAAGCAGGTCCGCTACGACGGCAGGTACACTGCTGGAGGTGAACCCGATGCCCATGGAGTAAAACACTCCTGGCTCACCAGGAGAGTTAATCTCGCGCGCGGCAAATTCGGGGAGGTACACCCGCGTTTCCATGCCTGCGCTGCCGCGTAGACCGATGAGCTCACATGCCTGCAGAAATTCCTCCACGCCATCCAACACATCGAAATCCACGATCCCCAATAGCTTGATGCCGCGCCGCTTTGCCAGCCAGGCCAATCCGCTGGGAGAATAGCCGTAAGCGTTGAAGGAGAAGAATGTGTGGCAGTGCATGTTGGCGATCTCGCCCTGCGGCTCAAGCTCCACTTCACCCTGGCAAGCAAGCTTATCCAGCTCGCTCAGCGCCTGGGCGCGGACGGCGTCGGAGTAGCTGTTGAGGGCAGCCTCCAATTTTTCGACTTCCGCTGGAGAGGCCATTAGAAAATAGTTTGCTGAAGATTAAGTGCCTGGGCGATCGCTCGTATCTCTTCCGGCGCTAACCCCTCGCCAAGCTCATCTGTCATCAGATTCATCTGCTCGTAGCGTGCTCCGGTCTCCGCATACTCGATGCGGTCGGCGGCGCGCTTCACCGAGACGTCCGAGCGGGCTACCACGCCGTGTTTTCCCCAGACGATTATGCGATGCTTGCGCAGCTCCGCCACAGTTGCTTCCATCAATTGGGGGCTTCCTGGCATCAGGAAGGGTACAAAACCGATCCCTTCAGGCAGTTGGACGATCAGCTCCGGCTGCCAGCGTAAAATATGCCGGTTTAGATAAGTGCTGTCCTGGTAACGTGGGATGTGGCTCAGGTAGGTCAAGAATGGGGGTTGGGCATGGATTACAGCATGGAAGTTCGTGCCCGAGGTGCGCACCTGATCATAATGCACGGCCAGGTGCGAATTGAATTCGCTGGTAAGGTGTTCGAACAGGCGCAGGGGCGAGGTGAATAAATCGCCAGTTTTTCCACCAGCGTCGACCACCACGCAGCCCAGGTTTGCGGCTGGGTCCTGGATGATCTCGCGCAAGCGCCGCCCTGACCCGGTGACGAGGAAAGTCGAGCCAGCCAATTCCGGTACGACCAGAGGCAGATCGATCTTCTCCACGAGCGGGAACTTGCGCCGGGGATCGATGCTCCAGCCGGCGTACACTGAAATGTTCCCGGCGGCGCCTTCGCTGGCGTCGATCTCAGAAAGACGATGACCTGCCGCTCCGATCAGGTTGAGCAGCTCATCCAGCTCGGGGTAGGGAGCTTCAATCATGGCCTGCCTCCTTTAGAAATGACGACCAATTCGCATTGATCGTAAAGTGCAATTTGGATTTATACCACCATTCGCCCAGAATCCACTCTCTAATCACCTGCGGAGTGGATCCATTCCGAGCCGCAGAGTGAAAATCGCGGGAGGTTATAATTAAGCAAACCGCTGAAAATATTTTTAATAAATCGGTGCTCCAGCTGGCGGTTTGCTCAAGTGATTGGCCGTTTTTGCGCTGAATTTTATAAAGTTACATTCGGCCAATCACAAAGCAATAAATAATAAAAGTATTGTGAAAAGGACATCCATGGACCCAAACACTATTCTAAACGAACTCATCAGTCTTTCCCATGAATTAGCCAGGGAATCCAACCAGCTGGTCATCCTGGGCGAGGGGAACACGAGCGCGAAATGCGAGGATGGCACCTTCTGGATTAAAGCTTCGGGGAGCCATCTAAAAAATATTGACGAGCGCGGTTTCAGCCGGGTTCGCATGGACGCGTTGAATGCCTTGATCAACTCTGGTCCATTGACGGAAGAACAGGTTGAAGCAGGGTTGATGGAGGTGCTGGTAGATAAGTCTCAGCGAAAACCTTCAGTTGAAACCTTCCTCCATGCGCTGTGCTTGATGCAGCCGGATGTCAATTGGATCGGTCATACCCACCCGGTTGCAGTGCTGCAGATCCTGTGCAGCAGGCTCGGCGCGGAACCTTTCATGCAGCATCTATTTCCGGATGAGATCGTGGTGTGCGGGATTGCCCCGGCAGTGCTGCCGTATGTTGACCCTGGACTTGCGCTGGCTGGCGTGCTGCGCGCAGAGCTGCAGCGGTACCAGGATCGGTATGGTCATACCCCCAAGATGATCTTGATGGGCAACCACGGTCTGGTTGCCCTGGGGAAAACCTCACAAGAGGTGCTGAATATATCTTTAATGGGGGATAAATTTGCACGCGTCTTGCACGGCGCGTATGCATTGGGCGGACCGAATTATTTATCAGCAGAAGAAGCCGAGCGGATCGACAGGCGCCTGGATGAGCACTACCGCCGCCGCATGCTGACGAATAAATAATGCTCAGGCAGAAATCACCGCCTGAATTGTAAATATGAATCACCTCAGATTTAATCTTTCATAGCGATTCAGAAATTTCTTTTCACGATTCGTGGAAATCGCCCCACCCTGCCCTCCCCCAAAAATCGGGGGAGGGTTTTTTATCGGAAAAAAGGATGGGTTGCGGGCATCCGCCCGCAACCCATCCTTTTTTCCGAATTTTCCCCTACCGCCGCATATGCCGCAGGGTGTGGAGGGCGGGGCTTATTTCACAATGACTAAGGCTGAATATGAGATTCGGGATATGTCATGTTTTTTATCTGGATGAGCGATAAAAGTGGTTATTGACATTTATCAAAAAATATCTATAATGAATTTTGACGGTAATCACCAAAAATCATCAAAAACAACTTGCATAAATTCGATATTTAGCCGATATGACTAAAGCCTCTACCACGTTCGATCGGAGGAATCGCCTGCTCAGGCTTCTTTACGATCGTCCAGGTATTCGCGTGGCAGAGATCGCTCAAATCCTGCAAGCCAGTGAAGGCACGATCCGCAACGACCTGAACGCCCTGGCAGGCGAAGGTCGCCTGGAACGCGTGCGCGGAGGGGGAATCCCGACCGACGAGCATCCTATTTACAACCTGGCGTTCACCAACCGGCTGCGGATTCAAGAAGCGGAAAAACAGCTTATCGCGCGCTGGGCGGCTGAGTTAATTGAGGATGGGGATACGATCCTGCTCGATGCGAGTACGACGGTGTTCAGGATGGCCTCATTTCTGAACAACCATCGCAGGCTCACGGTCATCACAAATGGGATCCCGGTTGGCTTGAAATTGGCTCAGAACCCGGCAAATTCCGTTCTGCTTCTGGGGGGAATGTTAAATCCGGACGGTATCCCAGTCACAAATCTGGCAAGCGATCAATTCCTGAAAGAACTGCACATCAAAACAGCATTCGTATCGTGCAGCGGCTTCTCTCCTGAGGCTGGCTTGACCGATCGCGATATCCTGGAAGCGCAGATCAAGACACGGATGATCGATGATGCTGAGGCTGTCGTCGCTCTGATCGAACTCGAGCAAATTTGGCAGGGTGGACCTGGTTCCATTTGCCCGTGCAGACCAAATCTCGCGGATATATACCGACAGCAAGCTTAACCCGCGCTGGATCGAACAAATGCAGAGCGGCTGCATTATCTTCACCGTGTGTGATGAGAACGGCAGCGTTGATTACAACCCGTGCGTCAAAGAAATCCGCCATTTCCGGATCGGGTTTGCGAACCTAGGCGAAAGCATGCCTTTTGCGATCGATGTGCGTCGCAGCATCGAGCGAGCTGCTCAAGCTGCCGGGAATATTGACCTCGTCCTGGCAGATAACCGCCTGGATAGTGAAGCCGCCCTGGCTGTTGCCGAACGGTTTGCCTCCCAAAATTTGGACCTGGTCATCGAATATCAGATCGACGAACAAATCGGCAACCAAATCATGGATAAATTCCGCCAGGCAGGCATCCCGGTGATCGCCGTGGATATTCCCATCGTCGGAGCCACCTTCTTTGGGGTGAATAACTACCGGGCGGGGCACATGGCAGGACTGGCGCTAGGTGATTGGGTCGTGGAGAATTGGGGCGGCTCCCTGGACCGGTTGGTCATCCTCGAAGAGACCAGAGCCGGCTCTTTGGTCGCCGCGCGAATCCAGGGTCAGCTGGATAAGCTCCAATCAGTGATCGGCAGCGTACCCAGCGATAAACGGCTGACCCTGAATAGTGGAAATACGTGTGAGGTCAGCGAGAACGAGATGACGATGGCCCTCAAACAGATGCCTGAGGCGCACCGCATCGCGGTGATCTGTTTTAACGATGATGCTGCCTATGGCGCGCTGCTCGCCGTGCAAAAATTGGGGCGGGAGAAGGATGTGGTCATCGTCGGGCAAGGTGCAGACCGGCGCGTGCGCGAAGAAATGCGCAAGCCAGGCTGTCCCATCATCGGTTCCACAGCTTACGAGCCCGAACTCTATGGCGAAAAACTTATTTCCCTGGCCCAAAAAATCCTGCATGGGGAGCCGGTTCCGCCTGCCGTATACATTGACCATGTGTTCATTCCTGCCGTAAGAGAAACAAGCGTGGAGATTAAAGATTGAATTCTAAAGAGCGAGTCTACAAAGCCTTGCAACGGAATGGAGTACCCGACCGGGTACCGGTTCAGTTTGATCTGTGCCGCCCTCTTCTGGATGGTTTTGGTCAAAAGCTGAACATCCCGGTCCATTACAGCCCTTCTTATTACGAAGATCTAATGTATCGCATCTCTGGTAATGAGCTGCGCATCGCGTTAGGCAGCGATTGTGTGCTCGTGGGAGGCGGCTTACCGGCTGGTTACACTCATCCCAAGACTGCGGATGGCTGCATCATCAATGAATTTGGGATGAAGATGCGCCAGGGTCCGCTCTACATGGAAACTGTCGAATGCCCATTCGCAAATGTTGCAACGGTCGAGGAAGTCAACCGGTTCTCATTCCCTGATCCTTATGCAGCCGGTCGATTCGAAGATGCCAAAAGGTATATTGAAAAATACAGGGATGATTATTTCATCATCGGCGACGTCGAGCTGACCATGTTCGAGATGGCATGGCATATGGTCGGGTTGGAAAAGTTTATGATCGATATGGCGCAAGGTGAAGCGTATATTGGTGCTTTACTCGATAAGTGCAAGGAATTCAGCATCGGTATCGGCAAACAGCTCGTTGCCCTCGGGGTGGACGGGATTTGGACCGGCGATGATTTCGGCGCCCAAAATGGCATGCTTATTTCTCCCAGGATGTGGCGCAGTATCTTCAAGCCGCGTTTTGCCGAGGTTTTCCGCGAGCTTAAAGCGGTCAACCCGGGCGTCCTGGTGATGTATCACTGTGACGGTGCTATTGCGCCGATCCTGGATGACCTGATTGAAATTGGGTTGGAAGTATTCAACCCAGTCCAGCCAAACGTGCCCGGGCATGACCCCAAAGCCCTAAAATCCCGCTTCGGAGACCGGCTTTCCTTTTGGGGAGCGATTGACCAGCAGTATCTGCTGCCCATGGGTACCCGGGAGGAAATCGATCAAGATGTCGCAGAGAAGATGCGCATCCTTGGCGCTAACGGAGGCTACATGTGCTCGCCGGCGCATATCGTCCAATCGGATACCTCGATAGAGAAGATTGAGCAGTTCCTTTCGGCCGCGAAGAAATATGGAGAATATGCCTAGCATTTTCTGGAGCGTACAGGCGGAGGTGAGTCAAAGTGAAACGCGTGGGTTTTTTATTGAAAGTGCGCCAGGATATACTGCAGGAGTATAAGGAGCGCCATAACGAAGTTTGGCCTGAGATGCTCGCTGCCCTCCGCCGAACAGGCTGGCACAATTATTCGATTTTTAGCCGCGAGGATGGATTGCTCTTCGGCTACTTTGAAACCCCTGAGAGTTTTCAGGCCGCGCTGGCAGGCATGAGTAAAGAAGCAATCAATCAAAAATGGCAGGAGGTGATGTCCCCATATTTTGAAAACCTGGGTGGTCAGCACCCCGATGAGAGTATGGTAGAGCTGGAAGAAGTGTTCCACCTCGATTGAAGATGATATTCTCGCTGGTATTATTTACCCTGCGGAGCGGAAGATGACACCTGGATCGAATTATTTAGCGATAGACCTGGGCGCGGAAAGCGGGCGTGCGATCCTGGGTGAATTCGACGGCAGTCATTTGAGATTAGCCGAAGTGCATCGTTTTCCAAATACCCCGGTGCAGCTGCCCGATGGACGCCATTGGAATATTCTCCGTTTGCTGACCGAAATTGAGAACAGCATTGGCCAGGTTGTGCGCAATCAAGGGAAGCAGCTTGCCAGCCTTGGCCTAGACACATGGGGAGTAGATTTCGGTTTGCTCGACCGGCGTGGCGCATTGATTTCCAACCCGTACCATTATCGCGATAACCGGACGGATGGAATTTTGGAAGAGGCCTTCCGCCGAATGCCTCGGGAAGAGATTTTTGAGCGTACGGGCATCCAATTTATGCCGATTAACTCGGTTTACCAACTGCTTGCCATGGTCGTTAAAGGGGATCCAGCGCTGGAGATTGCTGAAACCTTTTTAACAATGCCCGACATGCTTAACTACTGGTTAACCGGGGAAAAGGTTTGCGAGTTCAGCATTGCCACGACCACCCAATGCTACGATCCGCGCCAATGCGCGTGGTCAGAGCCTCTGCTGAATGCGATGGGCATACCGCGCCATATCTTCCCCGAGATCATTCAGCCGGGAACCGTCATCGGTCCCTTGCGGCATAAGCTGGCTGATGAGACAGGCGCTCTAGCTGTCCCGGTAATCGCTCCAGCCTGCCATGACACAGGCTCAGCGGTCGCTGCCGTGCCTGCCGAAGAGAAGAATTTTGCCTGGATCAGCTCCGGTACGTGGTCCATCCTGGGAATCGAATCGCCTTACCCAATTATCAATCCTCTGAGCCTGAAATACAACTTTACGAACGAGGGCGGCGTGAATGGCACCATCCGTTTCAGTAAGAACATCGCCGGGTTGTGGCTGGTGCAAGCGTGCCGCCATACCTGGGCTGTCCAGGGTGAAGAATTTTCTTACGATGAGCTGACCCAGATGGCTTCACAGGCAGCCCCATTTTTCGCTCTCGTCGATCCGGATTACAGCGAGTTTTCCAAGCCGGGCGATATGCCGTCACGGTTGCAGGCATATTGTAAACAGAGGGGCCAGTCTGTTCCCGCCAGTAAAGGGGAGATTGTTCGCTGCGCGTTGGAGAGCCTGGCGCTCAAATATCGCCTGGTGCTCGAGCAGCTTGAGAGCATGGTTGGTACGAGGCTCCAACCCCTGCACATCGTTGGCGGAGGCAGCAAGAACCGCCTGTTAAACCAGCTCACCGCCGATGCCACCGGACGCCAGGTCATCGCGGGACCCAGCGAAGCGACGGCAATCGGCAACATATTGATGCAGGCGATTGCGCTGGGCGAGATCAATTCGCTGGCTGAGGGCAGACAGGTTGTAACGCATTCGTTTAATTTAGAGACTTATGAGCCGCGCAATCATTCCCAATGGGATGAAGCATACCAGCGGTTCCTCAACCTGGTAGAAGGATGAAAAGTGCGAATGGATAAAGACATTCCGACAACTGTGGAAACCAAAACCCCGGTTCTGCAGATCAAGCACATCTCCAAGCGTTTTGATACCACACAGGCATTGGACGACGTGTCGCTTGATTTATTCCCGGGTGAGATCCATGCTCTGATGGGTGAGAACGGTGCCGGCAAATCTACCCTGATTAAGATTATGACGGGTGTTTACCAGACGGATAGCGGCGAAATGGTCCTGGATGGCAGTCCGATCCGGATAACAAACTCCGTAGAAGCTCAAGCGTATGGGATTGCCGCGATTTACCAGGAACCGATGGTCTACCCGGATTTAAACGTCGCCGAGAATATCTTCATCACCCATCGGAATCGCGGCTTTTTTGTGAATTGGGGGAAAATGTACAAGGACGCAGAAAACATCCTCGCCAAGCTGGATGTACGACTCGATGTGCGCATGCAGGCACGCGGCCTGACGCTCGCTGCACAGCAAACGATTGAAATCGCCAAAGCCATTTCGCTGAATGTGCGGGTATTGATTATGGATGAGCCAACCGCCTCGCTCTCTGCTCACGAGGTCAGCCAGCTGTTCAAATTAGCCCGATCCCTGCGCGATCAGGGAGTCTCTATTCTGTTTATCAGCCACCGCATGGAAGAGGTATTTGACATAGCTGATCGGGTCACCATTTTTCGGGACGGCAAATGGATTTCTACACGGCCGCGCAGCGAAGTAACGCGTGAGGGTGCTATTCGGGATATGGTTGGACGGAAGATCGAGGAATTTTTTGCGCTGACCAAAAGATCGCGCGGTGAGCTGTTGATGTCAGTTCGGGGCTTCGAAAAAGAAAATGTATTTACAGGTATCAATTTTGATGTGTTCCGAGGTGAAGTGCTGGGTTTTGCTGGTTTGGTCGGCTCCCGGCGCACAGACGTAGGCATGGCGTTATTCGGCGTTGAACCCGCTGACTCAGGGGAGATCATCCAGGACGGTAAGCCGCTAAAAATCCAATCACCAGCTGAGGGGCTTGCAGCCGGGATCGCATATATGACCGAAGATCGCCGCCAGATTGGGCTGACGATGCCTATGTCCATCACGAGCAATATCACCTTACCGATGCTGCACCAATACCTGTCTGGCATAGGCATAATAAATCGAGGTGCTGAAGACAAGGTTGCTGAGCAATACCGAGAACGTCTTGCTATCCGGACGCCAAGCATAAACCATCCGGTCGGCATGCTTTCCGGGGGGAACCAGCAAAAAGTAATGTTGAGCAAGTGGCTGAATACCCATCCGCAGCTATTGATCCTGGACGAACCTACCCGAGGGATTGACGTGGGAGCAAAGGTAGAGGTACACCACATCATTAACGATCTCGCTGCGCAAGGATTGGGCATTATTCTGATTTCATCGGATATGCCCGAGATCATGGCGATGAGCGATCGGATCCTGGTGATGCGCGAGGGACGGCAGATGGGCATTTTTAGCCGCGAAGAGGCAACTCAAGAGATCATATTGAATGCCGCCATGGGACAAAGTGAAATAGTAACGGAGGGTACGTAATGGAAACCATTAGACGCTACTTTCGCCCGGAACAGCTCCGCGAGCTTAGTCTGGTCTTCCTGATCGTACTCATCTTGATGTTCTTCGGCTCGATCATTCCGGGATATTTCAGCCCGCGGATCTTTAATCGGGTAACGAGCGATGTAGCCATCGTAGCTGTTGTCGCTCTCGGCGAAACCCTGGTCCTGCTCACGCGCAATTATGATCTTTCGGTCGGTTCGGTGGTTGGCTTGAGCGCTTTCCTGGTCGGTAAACAGCTTACTTTTTATCCGGATATGGCTCCTTTGCTCGCTCTGGGGATCGCGATCGGTCTGGGTGCGTTTTTAGGCTTGATCAATGGGACACTGGTCTCGTACGGACGGGTGCCTTCGATCATTGTCACCTTAGGAACCCTGGCAATTTTCCGCTCGATTTTGGTCTCCTATCCAGGCAATAAAATTGTGGTGACCAATGACCTACCGCCATGGGTGATTAATCTGGGGCAGATGAACTTGTTTACCATAGGGGGGTTCAATATCAGGCCGGTGATCGCCGCCGGGTTGATCATATTTGTCTTTTTTCAGCTTACAACTGTTTACCTCCCCTGGGGTAGGCGGTTATATGCGATTGGCTCGAACCCCGAGGCGGCACGGATTGGCGGCTTACCATCCCAGCGGATTGTGATGACCGCTTATATCGTTTGTGGAGCGATGGCTGGCCTGGCTGGATTTATGTTCATGGTGAGGTATGGCGATCTCACTGTCACTGGCGCCCAGGGTTTGGAGATACAAGTTATTGCCGCCGCGGTCGTTGGAGGAGTGAGCACGAATGGGGGTACTGGCACGATGATTGGCGCATTGCTGGGTGCGGTTAATGATCAACCTCCTTCAACAAAGCTTGCTGCGCTGGGCGGCGATCAGCGATTTTTGGGTGAGTGCCTTGTTGGGCATGCTGATCCTGCTGGCAGTCACCATCGACACAGTGGTTGTAAACCGCTTGCGTAATATCTGGACGCGTAGTGGGCTGGAGATCAGGCCAACAGATGAGGAATGGAAAGTTAAGGAGAGCGAAAGCCATGTTCCATAAAATCGTCCAAAGGCTCAAAAGCTGGGAAGGCTTTTTGCTGCTGATCTTGATCGCTGTCATAGCTTTCAACTCCTTCTCCACGCCTCATTATCTTCTGCTTGAAAACCAGATAAACCTGTTCGAGCTGCATATCGAAAAAATCATTGTTGCACTGATGATGGCTTTTATCATCATCAATGCTGAGATCGACCTCTCGGTCGGTTCCGTGATGGGTTTAGCGGGTTGTGTGATGGCATTGTTGTGGGAAAGACATTTCCCATTTGGGATGTGCGTCTTAGCCGGGTTGTTCACGGGCGTGTTAACAGGTATCTTCAACGGGTTCATGGTTTCCTACGTGGGATTGTCCTCCCTGGTGGTAACCCTTGCCGGATTGATTGGTTTCCGAGGCCTGGCACATGTCCTCCTGGAAAACCGCTCTGTGGGAAATTTCCCTGCCTGGTTTGACCGGTTGGGCCAGGAACCTTTGATCGGGCCATTTCCGCTTTCGATGGTCATCTTTGTAATATTATTCGTGATTGCGCTCATCATCCTCCAGTGGTCTGGCTCGGGTCGTCATATTTATGTAATTGGTAATAACCGCGAGGTAGCCCGCTATTCCGGTGTGAATGTACGGCGGGTTAAAGATGGTGCTGTTTATCTGCTCCGGTGCCATTGCCGCGATGGCTGGTTTGCTCTTAGCCACGCGGCTCGGCTCGATGCGTGGTGATACCGCCCAGGGTACGGAATTGGATGCGATTACCATGGTTTTACTGGGTGGGGTCAGCATTTTCGGCGGGACAGGGACCGCTATATGGGGTGCTTCTGGCGATCCTGATTATCCTGAACGTGCGCAATGGTATGGGCCTGCTAAATATTACTGGTGAGACTCAGACAGGTGTGATCGGAGCTCTGTTAATCCTGTCTGTGCTGGTGCCCAACATTGCCAGGGAGGTTCGAGGTGCATGGAACCGCCGGCGTCGTCTGCAAATCGTTCGAGAAGGAGAAGAACAGGAAGGAGGTTAGCCGATAAATAATTGTTCGAAAAATAACCGTATGAGTGTTTGCATAACGTATATCTGCAAGAAGGAGAACAGAGATGTTCAAAAAGATCCTTGTACTTTCGATAATAGTGATGATCGTGCTCTCGGCGTGTGCACCGCAGGCTGCCCCAACACAAGCGCCTGCACCGACTTCAGCCCCCGCACAGCCGACATCGGCTCCTGCACAACCGACCGTAGCCCCGGCGGAGCCTACGCAGGCTGCTGCCCCCTCGGGAGAAGTAGTTAAGGCCACTCCCGGCAAAGCATTGAACATGGTGCTGCTGCCGAAATTCCTGGGCAATGCAGTGTTTGATCAGGCGCACGCAGGGCGCGGAGAAGCCGCAGGAGCTGGAGCAACCCGAGCAAGCTGCAATTCCTCGGCCCGACGCCGGAGAACAGCGTGGCCGGGCAGATCGAGATCGTGACCAACGCCACGACCCAGGGCGTGAACGCCATCATGATCTCCAACAACGCCGGCGACCAGATTGCGCCGGCGGCGCAAGGCCGCCCGCGATAAAGGGCATCACCGTCGTGACCTGGGACTCGCCGATTCCGTCGGCGGAAGGCGAGCAGGTGTTCGTAGCGCAGGTGGACTTCAAGGAGACCGGCACGGTGATGGCGGACATGGCGCTGGACATCCTGGGCGCAGACGGCGGCAAGTTTGCCGTGCTGTCGGCCTCGCCGGATGCGGCCAACCAGAACGCCTGGATCGCGGCGATGAAGGAAGCGCTGAAGGATCCCAAGTACGCCAAGCTGGAGCTGCTGGACATGGTGTACGGCAACGACCAGTCGGAAGAGAGCTACAAGCAGGCGCTGGCGCTGGTGGACAAGTACCCGGACATGAAGCTGATCATGGCGCCGACGACGGTCGGTATTGCGGCGGCGGCGAAGGCGATGCAGGACGAGAAGTTGTGCGACAAGGTCAAGGTCACGCGGGCTGGGCCTGCCGTCCGAGATGGTCGTCGTACGCCAAGAACGGCTGTGCGCCGGAGTTCGCGCTGTGGAGCTTCATCGACCTGGGCTACCTGACCTACTACCTCACCTACCTGATCGCCACCGGCGCACATGAAGGGCGAGGAAGGCGAGCAGTTCGATGCCGGCCGGATGGGCGACTACACCATCACGAAAGACCCGACCCGCGACGCAGGCCTGCGGGTCCTGATGGGCCCGTTCAGCATCTACAACAAGGACAACATCGACAAGGCAGTCGGCGGGCGCGACGCTGCCCGCAGCCGGCTACGCCGGTGCAAAGCGCGACGCCGGGCCAAAGCGCTGAACATGGTCCTGCTGCCCAAGTTCCTGGGCAACGCGGTGTTCGATCAGGCGCACGAGGGCGCAGAAGAAGCAGCCAAGGAACTGGGCAACACCGAGCAAGCTGCAATTACCTCGGGCCGACGCCGGAGAACAGCGTGGCCGGGCAGATCGAGATCGTGACCAACGCCACGACCCAGGGCGTGAACGCCATCATGATCTCGAACAACGCCGGCGACCAGATCGCGCCGGCGGCGCAAGGCAGCCCGCGACAAGGGCATCACCGTCGTGACCTGGGACTCGCCGATTCCGTCGGCGGAGGGCGAGCAGGTGTTCGTCGCGCAGGTGGACTTCAAGGAGACCGGCACGGTGATGGCGGACATGGCGCTGGACATCCTGGGCGCGGATGGCGGCAAGTTTGCCGTGCTGTCGGCCTCGCCGGATGCGGCCAACCAGAACGCCTGGATCGCGGCGATGAAGGAAGCGCTGCAAGGACCCGAAGTACTGCGAAGCTGGAGCTGGTGGACATCGTGTACGGCAACGACCAGTCGGAAGACAGCTACAAGCAGGCGCTGGCGCTGGTGGACAAGTATCCGGACATGAAGCTGATCATGGCGCCGACGACGGTAGGCATTGCGGCGGCGGCCAAGGCGATGCAGGACGAGGAGCTGTGCGACAAGGTCAAGGTCAGCGGGCTGGGCCTGCCCGCCGAGATGGTCTCGTACACCATGAACGGCTGCGCGCCGGAGTTCGCCCTGTGGAGCTTCGTCGACCTGGGCTACCTGACCTACTACCTCACCTACCTGATCGCCACCGGCGCCATCAAGGGCGTGGAAGGCGAGCAGTTCGAAGCCGGGCGGATGGGCACCTACACCATCACGAAGGACCCGACCCGCGACGCCGGCCTGCGCGTCCTGATGGGGCCGTTCACCATCTACAACAAGGACAACATCGATAAAGCGGTTAACCCGTAAGACTCTGGGATTTAGACCAGCGGGAATTGGGTATTTCGCCTGATCCACCGCTGACCGACCGTTCGATGTGAGATTTTCGAACTAACCCAGGTTATCGGCGAGTAAACCATACTCGCCGATAACCTTATCCGCTCCAGATGTTTGCGAGGAGTATCAATGACAAGCGGACCCTCTGATAAAAAAATAAGTGAAGGATACGCGTTAGCCAGGGAACAGTATGCCGGATTGGGCGTCGATTGCGACCGAGGATTGGATACCCTGGCTAAAATACCACTAAGCCTGCACTGCTGGCAGGGCGATGACGTGGGCGGCTTCGAGGCGACCGGGCGAGGCGCTGGGCGGCGGCCTAGCGCGCCACCGGCAACTATCCCGGCAAGGCCCGCACCGCCGACGAGCTGCGCAGCGACCTGGACATGGCCTACAGCCTGATCCCGGGCAAGCACCGCCTGAACCTGCACGCCATCTACGCGGAGACCGGCGGCAAGCCGTCGAGCGCGACGCGATCGCAGCCCGAGCATTTCGCCGGCTGGATCGAGTGGGCGAAGGCCAAGCGGCACGGGCTGGACTTCAACCCGACCTTCTTCTCGCACCCCAAGGCCGCCGACGGCTTCACCCTGGCCAGCTACGACGCGGGCATCCGCAAGTTCTGGATCGAGCACTGCATCGCCTGCCGCAAGATCGGCGAAGTCGTTGGGCGAGCAGCTGGGCACCCCTGCGTCACCAACGTCTGGATCCCCGACGGCTTCAAGGACATCGCCGTCGATCGCAAGACCCCGCGCAGCTGCTTGCTCAGAGATCGCTGGACGCGATCTTCGCCGAGAAGGTCGATCCGCAGCTACAACCTGGATGCGGTCGAGGGCAAGCTGTTCGGCATCGGCTCCGAAAGCTACGTGGTCGGCTCGCACGAGTTCTACCTGGGCTACGCCGTCACCCGCAGAAGTCTGCTCTCCCTGGATGCCGGCCACTATCACCCGACCGAAGCCATCGCCGACAAGCTCTCCGCGGTGCTGAGCTTTGTGGACGAGGTGCTGCTGCACGTCAGCCGGCGGCGTGCGCTGGGACAGCGATCACGTGGTCATCCTGATCGACGACCTGCAGCCATTGCCCAGGAGCTCGTGCGCGGCGACTACCTGGACCGCGTCCACATCGGGCTGGACTACTTCGACGCCAGCATCAACCGCATCGCCGCCTGGGTGATCGGCGCGCGCAACATGCTGCGCGCGCTGCTGCTGGCGCTGCTGGAGCCGGTTGAGCAGCTGCGGAAGATGGAAATTAAAGGGGATTACACCGCCCGGCTGGCCTGCTGGAAGAGCTAAAAGGGATGCCCTTTGGGGCAGTATGGGACTATTACTGCTGGCAAAAAGGGGTGCCTGTGGGGATTGCCTACCTGAACGAGATACGCACTTATGAAGAGAAAGTCTTATCCGGGCGGGTTTAGCAGCTCGGTACAGGATCAGGATTAACTCAACAGGTAGGCATGCAATGCTGCGCTTGAAGACGCTGAACAATTACTGATCGATTCGCCTGGTGGGAGGTTAGGGCATGCGATTTAAGGAAAAAGTTGTCATTGTGACCGGCTCAGCTGGCGGAATTGGTCGGGCGATCGCTGTGGGGTTTGGCAGGAAGGCGCCCACGTAGTTGATCGCTGATATCCGTGAAGAGCAGGGGTCTGCAAACCGCACAAATGGTCGATGCGGCAGGGGAAAAGGTAAATACATATATGTAGACGTCTCCCGCAAAGCCGAAGTAGACGCGATGGTCCAGCAGACTTTGGCTGCAATTTGGCACAGTTGACGTGCTGGTCAACAACGCCGGGATTTGCCCCTTCCACGATTTTCTGACCATGCCGGAGGAATTATGGAGCGGGTGTTGGCTGTGAACCTAAAGGGGAACTTCCTTTGCTCGCAAGCGGTTGCCAAAGTCATGGTCGCCAGGGGGCGTCCATGGGCGGATCATCAGCGTGGGTTCGATATCCTCTATGGTTGGAGGTGCCCAGCAAGCCCATTACTGTGCCAGCAAAGCAGGCATCAACCTGCTGATCGCTTCCATGGCAATCTCCTTGGGAGCCTACGGCATTACTTGCAATGCCGTACTGTCCCGGCCCGATTGCGACCGATATCAACCGCGAAGACCTGACTCCTGAAAAGCGGGAATACTTCCGCCAGCGTACACCCATTAAAGGGATCGGAGATCCGGAAGATGTGGTTGGACCGGTTCTATTTTTCGCTTCCGAAGAGGCTGGCTACTGCACCGGCGCACGACTGGTGGTGGATGGCGGAATCGTGGTCAACTTCCAATGAGCGGAAGCCTCGAGGGCCGCGTTGGGCTGGTCACGGGTGCAGGCGCAGGGATCGGTAAAGAAATCGCCCGCAAATTTGCACAAAACGGCGCAATGGTCGTTCTGGTGGACATCGACCTCGGGAGCGCTGAACGTGCCGCCAGCGAGATTGCTGCCGAGGGCGGTCAGTGCATTGCCCGTGAAGTGTGACGTAACCGACCCTCTCCAGGTACAGCAAGCCGTACAGGCGGCTATAGATCACTACCAGGCTCTGCACATTCTGGTAAACAATGCGGGCATCTCCCCGCTGCGAGAGTTTGAACAGATCAGCCTGGAAGAGTGGAATTGGGTGATTGCGGTCAACCTGACCGGACCTTTTCTGTTCAGCCAGGCAGCCCTAGCTCATTTGCGCCAGGCAGGTAATAAAGGACGGATCATCAATATTGGTTCACTTGCCGGACAAACGGGGGGGATTGCTGTAGGAGCACATTATGCTGCTTCAAAGGGTGGTCTGCTGGTCTTGACCAGGACACTCGCCCGGATTCTGGCTCCAGCAAGAGCTACTGCCAATAATATTTCCCCGGGGACGGCGGATACCGCCTTGACCCAGGCATGGGGAGAGGAGACCCGCCAGTCCTTGATCCAGCAGATCCCAATGGGTAGGCTGGCGACTCCACAGGATATCGCCAGCCTGGCTTTGTTCCTGGCATCAGATGCTGCTGGCTTTATTACTGGGGCAACGATCAATCTAAATGGTGGTTTGTTCATTGCATAAGTAAAAAGTTTGCATCAGTGCTAGATTTGATGAGGCGTTTTGGATGATAACTGAAATCATTATGCCCAAACTGGGGCTGACCATGGAGGAAGGCACCATCCTCGACTGGATGAAAGGCGAAGGGGAGGCTGTCCGGGCTGGGGAAACCTTGCTCTCTATCGAGACTGACAAGGTCGCTATCGATGTGGATGCCCCTGCTGACGGCACCCTTCTAAAAATTGTTGTCCCTGTAGGAGCTACTGTACCCCTGGGAGAGGTGATCGCTTACATAGGCAGCCCTGGGGAGGCAATCCCGCAGAAAACAAAAACTCCCCCGGCACCCACCTCGCCGGAATCGATGGATGCGAGTATTAAGAACGGTTCCCTCGCGCAGTGAATCCCACCGGCATCATAAAAATCTCTCCGCTCGCCAGAAAGCTCGCAGAGGAGAAGGGCATAGAGGTCTCCACCGTCCAGGGCAGCGGACCCCAGGGGCGCATCGTTGAAGCAGATATTCTGGCGGCTTTGGAAGCACGCAATCAAGGGTCTCAGCCCGCAGTCTCCCAGAGCGACGTGCCTTACAAGCTGCAGACCCTCAGCTCGGGACGCAGGGTAGTCGCCGTGCGGATGAGCGAAAGCTTTCGGACGATCCCCCATTTTTATTTGAACGTGGAGCTGGACGTCGCCGCCCTGGTAGAGCTTCGTGCAAGACTGCTCGAAGATTACGATGGTAAATTTGGCCTGCGCCTGACCTATACCGATTTTCTGCTCAAAGCGCTGGCGCTTACCTTGCCTGGGCATCCCTTATTAAACGCAGCCTACCACAGTGATACAGATATCAAGCTGTACGAGGAAATCAATTTAGGTGTAGCTATTTCCGGAGAATGGGGTCTGGTGGCAGGGGTTGTCCGGCGTGCCGACCGGATGACCCTGGGGGAAATTGCCCAGGCGTGCCATTCCCTGGTAAGCAAAGCCCAGCAGCGTAAGCTTTCGCCTCAGGACATCTCTGGTGGAACCTTTACCTTCACCAATCTGGGGATGTACGGGATTGACAATTTCTCACCCATCATCAATCCTGGGCAGAGCGCAATCCTGGCAGCTGGAGCCATCGTCGAGCGCCCAGCCGGGGTAGGGGGACAAGTTGTAGTTCGCCCGACTCTGCGTGCGACTCTGGCTGTGGACCATCGGATCGCAGATGGGCTGGCAGGGGCGCTGTTCCTGAAAGATCTCCGGTCTGTCTTAGATGCGCCGGAAGCCCTGTTGAAGTGAAATATAGAAGCAGGGAGCCTTCAGGTATGGAAGAGGATTGATCGATGGAATATACACTGGATGTTCTAAAGGTAGGACAATTTCCCGAAGACTCCCGGAGCTGAGATCTACTGGATGTCGAATTTCGGCGACGACCAGTGGGAAACCTTAAACGTTTATGCCCTGCTGGTCCGCAGCGGGAGCCACATTCTATTGGTGAACTGCGGCGTTCCGCTCGACTACCTGCCCTGGCTGAATAAGCGCTGGGGGGCAGGGACGAATTACCGCCACCAGCTTGTAGTTAACGAAGAGGATTATATCGAGAATCGTTTGGCTGCTGCGGGGGTGAAGCCGGATGAGGTTCAGCATTTGATCGTCACCCCATTGCAGCCGTACGCGCTGGGCGGGTTGGACAAATTCCCAAAAGCGCAGATCTACGTAAATCGTGAAGGCTGGGCTGACTTATTTGCTCCGCGTTACAAACCGCACCCTCACGATTATCTGCCGGCTTGCATTCCACCCCGCCTGGTGAATTACGTATTTGGGGAAGCCTGGGAACGCATGAACATGCTCAAAAACGAGCAGAATATCCTGCCGGGAATCGATGTCTTCTGGACAGGCGTCCACCACCGCAGCTCACTTGCCGTCAAAATCCAGACCAAGGCCGGGGTGGTCATCTTTTCAGATTGCATGTTTCGTTACGAACATGTCACCGAAGGGCGTTTGCTGGGCATCAATGAAAATATGTACGAAGCCCTCGAAGCGTATGCGCGCATAGGCCGAGAAGCGGATATTCTCCTGCCGATGTACGACCCGCGAGTCCTCGAAAGGCATCCGGGTGGAAAGATAGGTTATTGAAATGCAAATCATCAGGCGAGAACAAATAGCAGCTGTCGAGCTTCCGGGGCGGAGAAGTTCCAGACACTCATTGGAAAAGGCGCCTTTTCTCCGAGTACGAAAATGACGATGGGATTCGCGCATTACTCCGATGCCAGTGGTCCCATGGAGCCCCACCAACATGCCGAAGAGATCTGCTTTGTATTCAGCGCAGAGGCTTGTTGGGTGGAAAGAGGCGATCGGGCCGGACCAATTGGGTGAGCCACACCCTTTAGAGGCCGGATTGACCCTGCATATACCACCCATGGAATGGCATGTTTTTCGTTGGAGACCCGGAGGTCACCTGGATATTATTTTCTTTTACGGGCAGGTGGATAATATCCGCCCGGAGGAGGGGGTCAGGTAGGCCTGCTCTACCAGACTGGTATGGTACATTGATTGAAGCTCAGTGTGCTCGCTGCTTCAGACGCTCTCCTAAAATCTTATTCCAGTGAAATGCACGAGCTGCGCACGATCATCTCCGGCTCGAGCAAGATTTCCTGCGGACTATCACAGCAATTATTACGACGCAGTCGAGCCAGCAAGATCTCCATTGCCTTCTGGCCCATTTGAGCGGTGGAAAACCCGACTGTGGTCAGGGGGACTTTAAACATCCCGGCAAAGGGGACATCGTCATGCCCTACAACGGAGACATCCCCAGGCACTGAGGCGCCTGACCGGTAAATCTCCGTGATGAAGCCCATCGCCAGCATATCGTTCGAGCAGAACACCGCACTGGGCTGATGGGGATTCTCCAGCCACGCCTGTGCGCCGGTCTCTCCACCCGTGATCTCGTTATTCCCAACGATGAACTCGCTAGACCGGTTTTGCGCCTCTCTCCATAAGTGCGGCCCGGAGACCGCGTCAGGCGCTCGACCTCCGGCGTGTTATAGGGGTCGCCGCTATACACGTACCCGATAGAACGGTGACCCAAACGGAGAAGATACTGTCCGACGAGATAGCCGGAACGCAGGTTATGCACATTCACGAAGTTCGAAATCCGGGCACGCTGCGCCCGACGATTACAACTGGGACGTTTTCCTCCTGAAGAAGCCGCAGGTGATCGAGATCGGCAAGTACCGGGGAGATTACTACCCCGGCGGCTTTAATCCTCCTGAACCGCTCAACCATTGCCCTTTCGCTGTCCAGAGATCGCCGGGATTCGCCCAGGAAAATCAGATAGCCGTTCTGCCCGGCAATATCCTCCATGGCACGCACCAGGGGTACGTAAAACGGATTGGATAGGTCGAGCACCAGGCAGCCGATCCAGTTCGAGCTCGTCCCCACCAGGTTTTGCGCCCATAGGTTTGGTGTGTAATTTAGCTGGGTCGCCATATCGATGACCCGCTGGCGGGTAGCCGGGGAGACATCCGGTTTTCCTGCCAGGGCACGCGATACCGTGGATGGATTTAACCCAACCGCGCGGCAATTTCTTTAATGGTAACGGGCATGGTTGCTATTGAAAGAAACCACGGACTGCATCCATAATCTTTTGCTCGCTGGGGAGGGCAGCCAGCTCCAGCTTTTCGTTATAAGGGATGGGCACATCCTCAGCAGTGACCCGGACGATCGGTGCGTCCAGGTAATCGAAGACTTCTTCGTAAGTGCGCGCCATCACTTCGGCGGCGAAGCCCCCCGAGTGGACGCCTTCGTTGACGATCAGCAGCCGGTGGGTCTTGCGCACTGAGTCACCGATCGTCTCCATATCCAGGGGCTTTAATGTGCGCATATCGACGACTTCAACATCGATCCCCTCATCTGCCAGCTTCTCGGATGCGCTGAGCGAGAACAGCACCATGCGTGAGGAGGCGACGATCGTCACCTGACTCCCTGGGCGCTTGATCTCCGCTACCCCTATGGGGACTAGATATTCACCTTCGGGGACCGGGCCTTTGGTGTTGTAGAGCAGTTTGTGCTCGATGAAAATAACCGGGTTATCGTTGCGAATGGCGGATTTCAATAGCCCCTTGGCATCCTTGGGCGTAGCCGGCTGGACGACGATCAACCCGGGGATGTGGGCGTAGACTGCTTCCAGGCTTTGAGAGTGCTGGGCGGCGTTGCCCCTCCCACCCCCGCCCTGGGTGCGGATCACGATCGGTACTTTCGCTTTTCCGCCGAATGAATAGCGTGCTTTGGCAGCCTGGTTGATAATAGGCTCCATCGCCAGGCAGGAAAAATCGATGTACATGATCTCGACCACCGGGCGCAAGCCGGCCAGGGCTGCGCCTACCCCCAGACCGGTAAAACCCTCCTCGCTGATGGGTGTATCCACGGCGCGCTCGCGCCCGAAGCGCTCATATAATCCCTTCGAGACTTTCAACACCCCGCCGTACTGGCCCACGTCGATGCCCATGATGAACACATCTGGGTCCCGTTCCATTTCCTCGTGCAGGGCTTCGTTCAATGCTTCACGATATTCGATGATGCGCTCGGTCATTTCCTTTTATCAACCCTCCGCGTATACGTCTTCCCACAGGGTCTGCAGCTCCGGCTCAGGGCTGTCCAGGGCGAACTGTACAGCCGCTTCGACCTCCTGCCGCGTACCTTCTCCGTCAATGGCAGTAAGCTGGCTTTCACTGATCGCCTGCTCCTCGAGCAGATATTTCTTGAAGCGCAAGATGGGATCATGGGCAAGGGTTTGCCAATCTTCCGCTTCCCCTTTTGCCCGGTAGCTCAAGGGATCGCCGATGGTATGTCCCATGATGCGGTAAGAATTTGCCACGATTAATGTAGGTCCATCGCCGCGGCGGGCCCGATTGACCGCCTCTTTGGCAGCCTTGTGAACTGCCAGGACATCATTACCATCCACTTCTATCCCCGGAAACCCAAACGGGATGGACCGTTTGGTCAGATCCTGGTCTGCAAAGAAGCTGTTAGCATAGCTGAACTCAGCAAACAGATTGCGCTCGCAGACGTAAATCAAAGGCAGCTTCCACAGTCCAGCCATATTGGCTGTCTCGTAAAAATTTCCCTGGTTGATGGCGCCGTCGCCAAAAAAACAGGCGCAAACGCTTTTATCGTTGCGATACCTGGCAGCAAAGGCTGCCCCGGCTGCCAGGCCAACCCCGCCGCCGACGATGCCATTAGCGCCCAGGATTCCCAAGTCGAGGTCGGCGATGTGCATTGAGCCGCCTTTGCCTTTGCAGTAACCCGTCGCACGGCCCAACAACTCAGCCATCATCAGATCCGGATCGCCGCCTTTTGCCAGGCAGTGTCCATGACCGCGATGGGTGCTGGTGATGGTATCGCTTTGATCAAGCGCTGACACACCCCTACGGCAATAGCCTCCTCGCCGATATACATGTGGTGGCGCCGCGCATCATGTTCTTCATGAACAGGTCGCGCGCCTGTTCTTCAAACAAGCGGATCAACAGCATCTTCCGGTACATCTGCAGATATAACAATTCTGGCATAGGCTATCCTCGCTAGGATAATTCAATTCTCGCAAGCGCTGCCGTCACCCTGGCTGCCACGGAGCGGCATCCATACCGTATTTCTGGAACAATAGGGCCGGATCGCCTGAACTCGGTGAAGACATCCGGCACCCCGATGCGGAGCACGGGACTGGGGCAGTGACCCGGATAAATATTCGGCCACCGCCGAACCCAGACCTCCGATCACATTGTGGTCTTCCAGGGTGACGATCAGGTGCGTACTCCGGGCAGCGGCTACGATCGCTTCCCCGTCTAGCGGTTTAATGGTATGAACGTCCAGCACCCGCGCTTGAATCCCCTGCTGCGAGAGGATCTCAGCGGCATCCAGCGCCACGGAAACCATCACCCCCATCGCCGCCAGGGTGACGTCGTTCCCTTCCATGAGCTGATGGCTTTGCCGATCGTAAACTGCTGGTCTGCAGCGTAAATCAGAGGGACCGGGTTGCGCCCCATGCGGAAATAAACCGGGCCGGTCCGCTCGACAACCTGGCGGATGAGGGCAGTGCGTTGCAGTCGCATCCGCCGGCGACGACGACGCTCATATTCGGCATCGAGCGCATGATGGCTACATCTTCAGTCCCGTGGTGGGTAGGACCATCCCAGCCCACTTCGATCGCCGCCGTGCGAGCAGGCGATTTTCACATTGAGGTTTGCATAGCAGATAAAACTGCGAATTTGCTCGCAGGCACGCAGCGTGGCGAATGTAGCGTAGGTGCAGGCAATCGGGATCAGCCCGGTGGTCGCCAGCCCGGCTGCACCGATCAGCATATTCTGTTCTGCGACGCCGAAATTGATATGGCGCTCCGGGAACCGCCTGGCGAAGTGAAATGTGTACAGCGAAGAAGAGATATCCGCATCCAAAACGACGATGGATGGATTTTGCTCCCCAAGCTCAACCAGGCAGCCCCGAAGGCCTGCCGCTGCATCATTTTCGGGCGATCACTCATGAGATCTCTGCCTGCCTCAGCTCGCTCAGCGCCTGCTCTGCCTGTTCCTTATTGGGTGCTTTGCCGTGCCAGGCGGATTGGTTTTCCATGAAGGAGACACCCTTCCCCTTGATAGTGTTCGCCAGGATGATAGCCGGTTGGTCCCGCGGCTCGGCTGCCCACGACAACCCATCCAGGATTTGGGTCATATCGTGCCCGTCGATCGTGCGCGCTACCCAATTGAACGACTGCCATTTTTCCGCTACAGGGTCCAGCGAAAGTATTTCGCTGGTTGGACCATCCACCTGGGAGCGATTGCAGTCGTATATGCAGATCAGGTTGGAGAGCTGTTGAAAGCCAGCCAGCATGGCGGCTTCCCAGGTGCAGCCTTCCTGGGTAGTCCCCATCTCCAATGAGAACGAACACCCGAAACTTCAGCCCAAGGATGCGCGCACCCAGGCCATACCGGCCCCAGCGCCCAGGCCGTTGCCCAACGGGCCGGCGGTCATATCCACTCCGGGGGTCTTGGTCATGTCGGGGTGCCCCTGGAGGAGGCTGCCAAACTGGCGAAACGTGCTCAGGGTTTCCATGGGAAAATAACCGCGCAGCGCCAGGGCGGCATACAGCCCGGCGCAGGCATGGCCTTTCGAGAGGATAAACCGGTCACGCTCGGGCCATTGGGGGTTATGTGGGTCAATGTTTAAGGCGTGGAAATAAAGGGCGGCGAGGATATCCGCCTCCGAAAGTGCTCCGCCGGGATGTCCGGTTCCAGCGTTGGCGATCATGCGGATCGATTCCTGGCGAATCTGGTTCGCCGTGCGGCGCAAAGTGGAGAGGAGCTCGGGAGGGTAGGCCATACGTGGCTTGCAGCGTGGATGAAGGTTCCGGCAGCAATGATTGGTCATTGAATTTTGATCGCCGCAAACGTTTGCGGTCCCCAGTAAGTATAACGGAATGCAGGCGTTTGTCAAGCCTGTCCGCGGCTGGTTAGCGCAATCAAAACTTCGGATATTTTAAGGACTTGTGCAGCCTGTGGAATATGCTGACCCTTGGGGTATTGTTATGGACTCCAACCAGATCATTTCCGGACGCTCAACGAGCTGGCTGATTTCTGCCAAAAAGCGCGCGGCAGGCGCTCCATCGATCACCCGATGATCACAGGTCAGTACCAGTCCTAAGACCGACCGGGTTCGGATTTTCCCCTTATGGACGAGTGGAACTTTGCGGATGCGGCCTATACCCAGGACAGCCACTTGAGGCGGGTTGATCAAAGGTGTAAAGTAATCAATTCCCAGCTGTCCGAGATTGGAGATCGTGAAGGTACCCCCGCTTAGCTCCTGCGGGCTGACTCTTTCTGCCATTACTCGCCGGACCAGGTCACTGCGCAAACGGGCAATTTCCTCGATACCCTTGCTGTGTGCGTCGCGCAGCACCGGGACGATCAAGCCCCGCTCAGTATCCACGGCTAACGCGATATGGATCGCTGAATGTAACTGATAAAGATCGTTCTCGTAGGTGGCATTCAAAGCCGGATGCCGCCTCAGGGCGCAGCAGGTCATAAAAATCAGAAAATCGGTATAGGAGGGACGAATAGCCCCTTCCGGGAGATATTTCAATATGCGCTTGCGCAGCTTGACCAGCCTGGTTGCATCTGCTTCAACCAGGTAAGTAACCCGGCGCGGTGGTTTGATGGCTGGCAAGCATACGGCGGGCGATGGTTTTGCGTGTGGGGGTGAGAACTACCGGCTGGGCAGACGCGTCTCCCACCTGCGTGCCAGGCGCAGGCGTCGTTGCTGCTGGAGAGGTCGTGGCACCATCCACTTTGCTGCTGATTGCCATCTCAACGTCCGCTTTTTTGATGGTTCTACCAGCTCCTTCAGGGATAAGCTGGGTCAGGTTCACTCCATTCGCCTCCGCCATCCGCCGCGCCAGTGGGGTAGCCCTGGGCAAAGATTTTTTGCTCTCGAGGTAGTTCTCAACATCCCGCTCTACGATCGAATGCTCGGGACCGGTGCCGCGTCCCCGTAATTCTTCCAGCGATATTCCCTCGAGCCAGGCGCGCTGGCGGGCGCGAGGGCTGGAAAAGAGGCGGTTTAGCCTCTCAGGGGATAGTGTTTCGCCGGCTGGTCCCGAGGCTACGATTTGTGGTCGGGGGACATCTAAGGGTCGCGTTGCTGGCTGGCTTGACTGTGGTGACGAAACAATTTCTGGATCAGCGATCTCATCCAGGACTTCCCCGGGCTCGGCAATCGAGCCAATGATTGAACGAACCTTAACCTCTTCGCCGGCCTGGGCCAGGATGGATTTCAAGATACCGCTCGCCGGCGATTCAACTTCGAGGGTGGCTTTGTCAGTTTCCACCGTAAATAGGGTCTCGCCTTTAGCAACAGGGTCGCCGATCTTCTTGAACCATTCGAGGATCACCAGCGAAATCCATCGTCTGACTGAGAGGCGGGACAACAATCTCTACTGACATAATAAGCCTCGTGCCTAGAGCAGACTCAGGACTGCGTCGACGATCCTTTGCTCACTTGGCACGTATTCTCGTTCCAGAGGCGGGGCAAAGGGTGGGGGTACATCGGGGGCGCACACGCGCTTGATCGGCGCATCCAGCCAGATGAAGGCTTCATCGGCGACTATGGCGGCGATCTCTGCCCCCCAGCCGTTGGTTCGGTTATCTTCTTCCACGATGACCAAACGACCAGTCTTGCGGACGGAACCCAGGATCAGCTCTTTATCCAGAGGAACCAATGTGCGCGGGTCAATCACCTCCGCCCTCAATCCCCTGGAGTGAGAGTGTTTCTGCAGCATTGAGCGCCCGGTAGAGCATCAGCAAGTTTGCGACAATGCTGACGTGCTTACCGGTGCGACGGATTTCTCCCTTCCCGAAGGGCACCAGGTAGTCTTCTTCGGGTACTTCGCCGACCGGACTGATAGCGCCTTTTTCCGAACGGGCGCCCTTAGAACCATAAAGCAGCTTGTGCTCGAAAATAAGGACCGGATTATCGTCACGCACGGCGCTCTTCAACAAGCCCTTGGCATCATAAGCTGTTGCCGGACAGACGACTTTCAGCCCTGGTACGTGGGTGAAAAAAGCCTCCAGGCTTTGGGCATGCTGCGCTCCCCTGGCGGTTGCCCCAACCGGGGCGCGCATCACCAAAGGGACGCTCAAGGCGCCTCCCGACATATAGCGCAGCTTGGCAGCCTGGTTTGCGAGCTGATCCATCATGCAAAACAAGAAGTCACCATACTGGACATCAGCGATCGGGCGCATCCCGGCGACCGCTGCTCCGATAGCCAGCCCGGCGATGGCTGTCTCAGAAATAGGCGTGTCCAGAATGCGCTCGTGGCCAAATTCCTGCGCCAACCCGAGGGTTACTGTAAAAGCTCCTCCAAAGCCGCCTTCGATACCGATGTCTTCACCGATACAAAATACACGCTCATCCCGCTGCATCTCTTCTCGAATCCCTTGACGTATGGCTTCCGCGATAGTCATCCGCGTCATGGCTCACTCCTTGAAGACGTCCAGGTAGACGTCCTGCGGATCAGGCTCAGGACTTGCCTCGGCAAAGTCGATTGCGTCCTGGATCATTTGCTCTACCTCTTGCTCAAGGTCGCTCAGTGTTCCCTGGTCTCCCTGCCCATTCTTTATAAGACAATCCTTAAATGAAGGGATCGGATCATGGAGCTTCCATTCATCCTCTTCATCTCGGCCTCGGTAGGTGCGTGGGTCAGAGCGAGAATGACCGCATTGGCGGTAAGTCATGCATTCGATAAGGGTAGGACCACCGCCCCGGCGCGCCCGTTCGATGGCGTCACCTGCAATCTGGTATACCGCCAGGACATCATTGCCATCCACCACAGCACCGGGGATCCCGTAGGCAGATTTCCGGTCTGCTATGTGTTGGATCTTATAAGCTGCTGAGAAAGGGGTAGAGGCAGCATACAGGTTATTCTCGCAGACGAATATAACCGGGAGATCCCAAACGGCAGCTGCATTCAACCCTTCGTGCCAGGCGCCTTCATTGGCAGCCCCGTCGCCGAAGAAACACACGCTGACCCCGCCGGTTTTTTGCATTTTGGCTGCCAGGGCGGTCCCGGCAGCTATGGGCACATTTGCTCCGACGATCGCGATTGCTGGCAGCACACCTTTCCGGATGTCGCCTACATGCATGGAGCCGCCTTTCCCTTTACAGCAGCCGGTTGCCTTGCCAAACAGCTCAGCCATGATCTCCCGCGGTGCAACCCCATTCGCCAGGGAATGACCGTGAGGGCGGTGTGTGCTGAGCACATAGTCGCCGTCGCGCAAATTGGCGCAAACCCCTGTCGCAACCGCCTCCTGCCCGATGTACAGATGCAGCGTAGATGGAATCCGGCCCTGCATGTACAGCTCGTTCACGGTCTCCTCGAACCGGCGGATCAGGAACATGGTCCGGTACATCGCCAGTTGCTGCGCCTGATCCGGCTGAGATGTGGAAGGACTCTCCTCCCGAATTTTCCTATTCATCGGCAATATTCTTATCCGCAAAGAATGGGTGGTAATCTTTTCCAGAATAACCCCAGCGAGTGACCGGTCGGGTGCGCAAGCCCCATTTTTGCAAGGCAGCCATCAGCTCAGGCTTATCCCTGGCGGCTTCCGCCAGCGGGATATCTGCCATTACGGCCTCGACCGCCTGGCGCCAGGCCATCGCCCCAGCTCGATATCCTAAAGGATGACCCAACATGCCGCCGCCTGCAGGGATGATAATATCCGGCCCATATTCCGCTAAAACGACTTCGGCTGTACCCGGGTACATCCCTGCGGCAGGCATAGGCCAGGTCCGTTTAAGGTGATAGAACGGCGCCAGCATGACCTGACCGTTGCGGTAACATTCTTCCGCTGAAGCGACCGGTATGCTTGACCAGATGGTGGGGGAGAGCATCATGTCTGCGCCGCAAAGGCGGCAAATCTTGGAAAAGACGGGGAAGCTGATGTGATCTAGCTGGTGGATCATATGAGACACGTGCAGCAGGATCGGCGCATTGACCAAGGGGTCCTCGGCCAGAACGCGGAGAGTTGAAGGACCAGCGGAGTACGCCAGCAGCAAGCCGGTAGCCCCCATCTCGACTGCCCGGCGCGCTTTGGCTGCAACTTTATCTACCTCATCCGTGATGCTGAGCATGTAGAGCGTTTTATGCCCCGTCTCTTTTTCCGCTTTATCCAACGCCTTTAATACAGCTTCGAGGCGGTCCTCCCAGCGGCAGTTGGAGAGCTCGGTTAACATCTCATCGTCCTTGCACAGGTCTGCGCCGCCGATAGCCGTTTCGTAGACCTGCGCCGCGGTTTGCTCTGGCGTCATCCCCATCTTGGGCTTGATAATATGCAAAATCAATGGGCGACCATACACCCCCAGTTTTTCGCGAATGCCTTCGACCCCAAATTTCGGCCCCTGGAATTCCCTGGCGACTTTCTCCGGAATGTACAGGTCGAGCAAGCGCATCCGGGTCGGGAAAGCACTGTAGTTCCCGGCGATCGACAGCAGCAGCATGGGCACATTCACCGGGACCTCCCAGTTGCCGATGGGAAAGCCCAGCTGGATGATGGCTTTCTTGGTTCCCTTGGGCGCAGGGATTTCGAAGTAGCCAAGGATCTTGCTGCTCAAGCGCTCGCGCAGCTCCTGGGTATCTTCAGAAACCTCTTGCCAGCTTGAGGTAGAACCTTCGAGGGCGAGGCGCTGCACCTGGGCGAAATGATCGATGAACTCAGAATCTTCTACTACATCTTCGATATAGTACGTTCCGACCACGTAACGATCGTGGTCGATACTTTCCCAGGTATAGTTGAACATTTGCGGGTCGAACAAGGGTTTCATGAATTAGATCTCCATTCCAAGGCTGGTTTGTAAATTTCTTGATAATGAGCAATATATTTTATTTACATGGCTACTTGTACGTACAGGAAAACTATAGCACGATTTGAAACCACTGTCAAGATTAGCGGTTATTTAAGGCTTGACACTGCCGGTGAGATTGATTAAAATCATTTCCAGTATACTTGTATATACATATAGAAATTTCAGTGAGGAAAAAGATGGAAGGTATGCTCCTCGACGGTTTACTCACGGTAAGGAAGATCAATAAAGAGCTTCCTGTGCCCTTTTACTACCAGATGGCGCAAATATTGCGAGAAGCGATTCAGGATTTCACCAGCACCTCTCAAGCCTCGGAGACGGCTTTCCCTTCCGAAAGTGAGCTGGGTGAATTCTTCCAGGTTAACCGGGGAACTGTCCGCCATGCACTGGATGTGCTCGAGAGGGAGGGATTAATCTACCGGGAAAAAGGCAGAGGCACCTTCCTCAAGCGGCGGCGGTTGGAGCTCGACCTGACCCAGCTGTGCTCAACCACGGAAGACCTGAAACTGCGGGGTTGGGTTCCCGGCTCTCAGATCATCAGTGTGAAATGTGTACCCCCACGGGCGCACATCGCGCACAGCCTATCTCTTCCGGATGGTATGCTGGTCTGGGAAATATTCCGGCTGCGCCTGGCGAACGACGAGCCAATCAGCTTGCAGTGGTCCTACATCCCGGAAAATATTACGCCGAGATTAGATCGCAAGGATCTAAACGGCTCGCTCTACTATATCTTAAAAAATGCGTATGGCATCGACTTGCAGGCGGCTGACCAGATCATCCGCACGCGGCTTACCACTGCTGAGGAAGCAGATCTATTAGAGACGCGCGAAGGTACCCCTGTTTTTGACTTCTGCCGCACCACCTACGATCAATACGATCGACCGGTTGAATACCTGGAGGCCATCTGGCGAGGCGACCGGTATGATTTGCGCGTTCATCTAAGCTGCGGGTTTGGCATGTGACCTGCCAGGGAAAATCTACCTGGCATGAGTCAGCCAGGCAGGCGAGATATGATTCCTAGGAGAGCGATCCGATGACAATTAAACCTCGATTTTCAGCAAATATCAACACTTTCAATGCAGGCGCTGATCGCTATGTTCTCTCTGGATATGGAGAGCGATATTCCACGGAAGAGCTGATCAAAATGGCGACCCAGGTAGAAGGCTTGACCGGGGTTGAGCTGGTCGGCCTCTGGCATGTCAATGATAACAACGTGGAACAAATCCGCCGGCAGGTTAGCGACGCTGGATTGGTGGTGACCTGCGTGACTCCCGATATCTGGGCGTCCGCTAAGTGGGGACGCGGGTCATTCGCCTCCATCGATCCCACCATCCGCAAGGAAGCTATCCAGGAAGTCAAGAAGTCGATGCTGTGGGCGAAGCAGTTGAACTGCGAAGTGATCGATCTGTGGTTCGGTCAGGATGGCTACGATTATCCATTTCAAGGCAATTACCTCCAGGCATGGGACCTGCTCATCGAGGGTGTGCTGGAGTGCGCGGAGTACCTGCCTGAAGTCAAGATCGTTCTGGAGTACAAGCCCAAGGAGCCCAGGACTCACTGCTACATTGCGACAGTCGGCAAGACCTTGCTGCTGATTGACAAAGTCAATCGTCCGAATGTCGGCGCGATGATCGACGTAGGGCACGCGCTGATGGCATACGAGAATACTGCCGAGTTGGCTGCCTTGCTCCAATATTTCGGTAATAAGCTCTTCTATATGCACTTCAATGACAACTGGCGCATGTGGGACGATGACATGACCGTCGGCTCTGTCCACACGATTGAAATGCTCGAGCTGCTGTACTGGCTCGACCGGATGAGCTACACGGGCTGGTATGCGTTGGACATCTTCCCTTACCGCGAAAATGGGATGCGTGCCGCCCAGGAGAGCATCCGCTGGCTACAAGGCCTGCATAATCTTCTGGACAAGGTCGGTCGGGAGCGCTTCGCGGCTGTGATCGCCTCCGGGGATTCGATGGATGCTTCCGCCTTGCTGCGGGAGGCAATTCTGGGGTGACTCGTTCAGTAAGGCATCCCTCTCTCACCGGTTGATAATCATCGGGCGACTGGCTATGCCGGATAAATCCTAAAATTCTCTACCGCGCTTCATCAATTAATAAAATCAGTCCCCCTATCTCCCCAAGGACAGAGGGACTGAGCTAAGATGAGCTTCCGGTCTAAGGTTTCTTGGGCTTGGGAGTTTTGTCGTGTCCGGGAGGATTATTTCCGGGATTGCCGTTACCCGGGCCGCCTGGCTGCGGGGTTCCCGCCAGGTAGGAAGCCTCTAGGCGCTGCCTGATCTGCCCCCACCCGAGCCCCTGGGTGCGCATGGCGAAGATTTCCGCAGGGGGGAGATTGTATTGTATGCCCCAGCTATAGGCCCGGTCGATTTCTCCGAAGCCAAAGCCCCGGCAGAACCAGCCCATAATCTCCTCGACCGTCACGGCGTAGCGTGCAGCCAGCGATCGTGCAGTTGGGTTAGCTTGCTGCGGGCAGTTCCGGTCGTTCTTGACCGGCAATGGTGTAGGCGTCGCCGGTGTGCCCGTAGGAGTTTCGGTCACCGTGATGGTGCCTGTAACAGTAGGGGTGAGAGTCGCTGTAAGAGTCGCTGTGACCACCGGGGTTGGAGTGATCAATCCCTTGGCGAGCATTTGCTTGATCTGCCCCCAGCCCAATCCGCTGCGGCGCAAGTCAAAGATCTGTACGACAGAGAGGTTGTATTGTCTGCTCAAGCCATAGGCCAAATCGATTTCGCCGAAGCCGAAGTGCTGGCAGAACCATCCCATGATCTCTTCGTAGGGCACACCGTATTGTGCGGCGAGCTGGGCGCCCTTGGGCTGCGGGTTTGCCCCGGTACAATTCGTGAAGGGCGTCGGCGTAGGAATTTCGGTCGGAGGGACCTCGCCGGTGGGTGTAGGAGTGGCTGAGATCTGTGGCGTAGCGGTCGGTGTGGGTTCTTCAGTGTCCTCGATCAGCGCTTCAATCTTCGTCGCGACCCAGCGCCCACCGCTATCGACGTAGAACCTGACTTTTACTGGCATACCTAGGGCTATGCCCGCTCCGATTTCTGTATCCTCGGTGAGATGGATAGCGATCCCGTCCACCAGCCAGGTATCATCCTGCCTGGATTGGAGGATCCCGGTGAAGGTGGATTCCGTCTTCTCAACATCGTCGTTCAAGACAGTGACGCTATCCGCCAGGCGCTCCCCCGCAGCGGTGATCCGTCCTTCGACGAATACTTTAGAGCCTTCCTGCGGGTTTCCAGCCAATTGAGTGTCACCGTTCACGATAAAGGAGACACCGGCAACAGTCCATATCTCACCGTCAATGCTGGTCACCTCCCCGGTGAGATTAAACTGGTAGTCGGGTGCCTGAGGGAGCAGACCGGGTTTGGTGGAAGCAGCCTGACCGGCTTCGAGAGCAAGCTCGGTATTTTGACCGGTGACCACCACCTTGCCAGTATCCACGGCAAAACGCGCCAGCCCGTTCTTGCCGACCAGCACGCTGAAGTGCGTGCCGTGGACACTGGCGACCCCCACGGGGGTGATTACTTGATATGCACTTTGCGCGCCGCGCAAAGGAACCACACTGTGCGAGGTCATCCCGGTTCGCTGAGAAGCCACCATATGAAGCGACTTCCCCCAGCTTACGCTGAGCTCGTCCAGGGTAATGTCGCTGTTCGGGTCCATAACCATGCGGCTGCCTTCGGCGAAAACCAGGGTCAATCCAGAATCTGGTCCCGTGACCAGGCGCTCTCCGGCGTGCACACGGGTGCCATTTTCAACGGGCTTCCAATCCTCAGATGCACCAGTTGAGGCAACCATCGCAATCCCTGTGACATCTTTGAGGGAGGCAGTTTGTGCCCGCTGGTAAATAATGCCGAATAGGGCAGTAAAAGCAAACAGCGCTAACAATACGATTGCCGCAGCTGCCGCCACCAGGCCGACGGTAAATACAGGCAGGCGAAAGGATGGGGCGCGATGATTCGTGCGCGCAGAATGCGGCTGCGAGTACGGCAGCGTCAGCGGGCGTGTTTTCTCTCGGGCAGCGATCGCCTCCAATTTTACGCGCTCCAGGGCATGGGCGGGTTGAGGGTGGGGGAGAGCCCGGATATCTGCCGCCAGCTTCAAGAGCTGTCTCAGGTCATCGGCTTCCGGGGATAATTCAGCCAGGAGAGCTTCCACAGGCTTCCCCCCTTCCAGAGCTTCCAATTGTTCTTGAAATAAATCATCTAGCTCAGGCATATGTGACCTCCCATTCGATCAGAGTCGTGCGCAATTTAGCCAGGGAACGGCGCTGCATGGCTTTGACTGCATTTTCGCTCTTATGCAGGGTCTGAGCGACCTGCGCGATAGGCAGCCCATTGACGAAGCGGAGAACGATCACATCGCGTTGGGTTTCGCTCAATTTTGCCAATGCCTTCAACAACACATCACTGGTCAAATTATTTTCGAGGTTGCGATCTGGGTCATCCGTATGATCAGCGATCATGTCTTCCTCGAGACTTAAATGTTCCCTGCTGCCAGATTTCCGGTAGTGGTCAATAGACAGGTTGCGCGCGATCTGAAATATCCAGGCATCGAAAGCAACATTTTGGGGATGGTAGCCGTTCAAAGAACGGATCATGCGCAGGAAAACCTCCGAGGTCAGGTCTTCAGCGGTATGTGGATCGCCCACACGGTAGTACAGGTAGCGATAGACGCCAAGCCGGTAGTAATCGTATATATCGCCGATGACTGCAGGATCTCCAGTTTGAGCACGGGCGATGGCCTCGGGGGTGATGGTTTCCAGCATTCTTGGTTGCTCTGATTACCTTTCTGATATTCTTAACGTAACTGGTCGGGGATTTGAGTCACATTCATCGGTGAACTTAACTGGATCTTAATTGGGGTTTTGGGCATCTGTACCGGATTTTAGCACTCCACTTATGCTATCAACCTTACACATTCGTGGCTGGTTTACCCCCGGCACTTCAGGAGGCTCATTGGACTGGCCGATAAGCGAGGGTCAACCCAACCCCATTTTTCGATAGCTTTTGTGGGGAAAGCTTAAGTCTTTTATAGATTCGGAGAAACGCTTAAATCGATTTTCGAATCGCAGTCACATCCATGAAATTTCCCCCACTTGGGATGCCCGCGGAATATATACCGATCCGAGGGAATTGTCAGCCTCTGGAATTCATGGCTCTTGTCCGCTCGAGATGGTAATGCGTCAGGTTGCACCGGTGAAGCAGATCGTGGTCGCATAAGATTGAATCCGGCGGACCTGAAGCGACGATACGATGATCTTCGCTGAATACGCAGATACTGGTCGCAATCTGCTCCGCGATGTTAAGATCGTGAGTGGCAGTGATCACGGTTTTGCCTTCCGCGCGCTGATCTAGAATGAACTCAATCAACCAGGATTGGCTGCGCGGGTCGAGGCCAGCCGTGGGTTCGTCGAGCAGCCAGACATCAGGCCGCAGGCTGAGCAAAGAGGCGAGCGCGACGCGGCGTTTTTCACCGCCGGAGAGCCGGTGAGGCGCCCGGTCACGCAGCTTATCGATGCGCAGCGCCTGGAGAGCTTCGTCTACTCTCTGCGATACTTCCGCACGCGGCAGTCCTAATTGAAGGGGAGCAAAAGCAACTTCGTCTAACACGGAAGGTGAGAACAGCTGCACGTCCGAATCTTGAAACACCAGCCCTACTCGCCGGCGAAAAGTGAAATTATAGGTCTCGTCGCGCAATGCCTCTTCTGTCAGCGGTCTGCCGAAAGCTGTAACAGTTCCCTGCGTGGGGAAATATAACCCATCCAGGATTTTAAGCAGCGTGCTTTTTCCGCACCCATTGGCTCCCAGGATCACCAGGCATTCCCCCGCGGGCACCAGCAAGTCAATATCCTCGAGGGCAAGTTGTTTGCCTTCGTAGGTAAATGATACTTGCTGAACTTCAAAAACGGGGTCGGTACTCAAAAGTGATCTCGCCTCATGAACAGAATATATGGACTGTTGGTAGGGGCACAGGCTGCGCAGACTCAATCAGCGTCCAAAATAGATGACCAGCGACGAAATAGCCAGGAAAACAATCAGCCACAGCCAATCCCGGGGCAGCATCCGGAAGGGTTTCAGTGTAACCACTGTGCCCCTGAAACCTCGGCTTTGCATCGCCAGATAGACCTCGCTGCTCAGGTTGAGTGATTTGCCCAGCAAGGTCCCGCTGGTAGCAGCCAGCATGCGCCGCTCTTCGGAGCTGGACAGACGACCAACCACGCGGCTTCTGCGGGAAAGAAACATATCGTTGGCAGTGTGCAGGAACAGATAAATATAACGATAGGTCATGCCCAGGATGAGGATGAAAACATCCGGGACGTGCAAAACGCTGAGAGCGCTCAGCACTCCATTCCAGGGGGTAGTCAGGATGAGCAGCAAGGTCAGCGAAACCGAAGTGCTTACCCGGAGGAGCAGGAAAAGCGCAGTTGTCACTCCAGTTCGGGTAATTTCCAGTCCCAGCGGCAGCTGCACCAGTGCGGGTCCGGGAGTGATAAACAGCGCCGGCAGGATGATCAATCCGGTAAAAAACGGAAGCGCCAGCCAGACACGTTTGATGAAGAAATCGGCAGGGATCGCCGAGCGCCAGGCGAGCAGCAGCGCCAGCAGGTACACTGCGGCGATCACCCATAAGCTGCGGGAAAGGTTTATTCCTATTAAAAGCGCCAGGATTGAGATGATTTTCACCCGTGCATCCAGCGATTGGAAGAAGCCTGCCCTGCCGCTGATTTCCTCTGCGAATAGACCTCTTTCCAGGGTTTCACTGATCCCCTGCAGCGTATGTTCCAGGACGCCTCCCCGCCTGTGGGTATGCTTGCTCGCGGATGAAGATTCCATCAAGATTCTGCGACTCTTAATCCAGTAGAGTATGGAGACCGGTCCTTGACGACCTCAGAGCTGAAAAAATTGGTTTGGCTCATTGCTGCTGCTTTGGTGCAGGGGAACGCACTGTCAGGAGCCGGGTGAACAACCAAACCACCAGGCGATCACAAGTATTCCTAAGGCGGCAGAAAGGACGTAACCCAGGTTGGCGTTCCCGAGGGCTGGCAGATCATATCCGGCGAGCGGTGCGCCCCACAATCCGGACAAGCGCTCCAAACCGCTCGGAATACCAGCCAGACCCATCTTCGCCAGCTCCTCCGTTCCCCACTCTCCCCAGGCAGTCCCCGGGGCGAGCAGACCCAGCGGTGAGGCGATCACCATTATGCCTACTCCGATCCACAGCCAGCGCAATTTTTGGAAGCTGCTGCCTGCAGAGATTTCCTCCGGCTTATCCGCCGCCTCTAGGATTGCAGGATTGGTGCGCTGCAGGAAGGCCACGACCAGCGCGGTCAAGCCGCCTTCAACGACCGAGGCTACCAGCATATGGGGGATGACCATCGCCGGGATTGCTACCGATAGGGGGTAGGGAGCATATAAAGGCGCTCCGTCTGCAGTCTTGAAGAGCAATGGCTGGATGCCAAATTCCACGCCGGCTAAGAAAGCCGCTGTGGTAACGCCCACCCAACCGCCAACTGCCGCGCCCGCTAACCGGCGGGAGGAAGTTACGGGGGTGCCTCGCGAGAATGCCTGGTAAACGGCGTAGCTCACATACGGAATTACCACGGCCATATTGAAACAATTCGCTCCGATCGCCAGGACTCCGCCGTCGCCAAAGAATAAAGCCTGGATCATCAGGGCGATGGATATTGCGATCGTGGCAATCTCGGGCCCTAAAATAATCGCTGCGAGGGCTGCTCCAACCGCATGCCCGGTAGTTCCGCCGGGGAGCGGAACGTTGAACATCATAATTACAAAGGAGAAGGCAGCTAACAGGGCGATGAGCGGCACGCTCCGCGAATTCATCGTCTGGCGGACCTTGCGGATGCCGATCATCCAGAAGGGCAAGACCAGTAAAAACATAATCAGGGAGGTAATTGGGCTGAGGTATCCGTCGGGAATATGCATGGCAGTAGTGCTGAGCCACGCCAGCAAAACCGCGTAGTAACCGATCATCCATTTATTCGAAAAGGGGGATTGTTTGAAAAACATGGGGATTAACCTCCTTCCGGATTTTTTTCCAAACCTGGAGCGAGATCGTTATTGGATCGTGTCTCTGCGAGATGCCAGGTTGGCGTAATGACAGGAGCGAACTAATCGGCGGAGCGTATGGTCGGCTGAGCGTTAGAGGCCTTGGACTGGCAATCCGCACATAATCCACGGATGGTCATGTGGGTCAGATCAGCCGAAAACTGGTATTTTTCTCTTAGTTGACTATCCAACGAGATAAAAAGGCCGTCCTCAGCATTGGTCACGCTGCCGCAGGCGCGGCATACCAGGTGCAGGTGGGGGCCGTGCTGGGATGTGGCATACACGATTCGCTCATCTTGCAGACCGGCGCGGTTTGCCATGCCTCTTTCCACCAGCAGGTCGAGAGTGCGGTAGACGGTGGCAATATTTACCGCCCGGGTGCGTTTCCGCACCTGGTCATAAATTTCCTCGGCAGTGACGTGCTGCGGGCCGTGGACGAACGCTTCGATGATCATCTCCCGCTGGGGAGTAATCCGGTAGCCGAGGTCACGCAGTGTTTGGAGGTAGATATGGCAGTGGGGCATTGCGAATACTCTCTATTGCAATTAGTTGCAAGAAGATTATACCATTAATTGTCCAAATTTATTGAAGCCCGCCAGGTAACCTCCCAGGCGGGACACTGCTTACCTCCAGCCGCAAAATCAATCTCCATTATCAGAACAATTGTACTATAATTCAACTGCCTTCTCAATGGGCAATTTAGACCTTTTATGTTAATATTGGGACTTACGTAGCTCGGTGAGGAATTGCCGGAAACAGGGGTGTTGGGCGGGCGTCCGCCCTACACCCCTGTTTCCGGACTATTTTTCCTTCAACTGCGTAACTCCTAAATATTTGAATCCTGCGGGTTGAGCTGAAAGGAGCTTGCGATGATCGATTATGTCGGTACCGTATGTGTGTTTGTTGCAGACCAGGATCGGGCAAAGGCATTCTACACGGACGTTCTGGGCTTCGAGCTGCGTGAGGACGCTCCACTCTATCCCGGCGCGAGCGCCCGCTGGGTGGCAGTGGCGCCTAAAGCTGCCAAAACAGAGGTGGTCCTGTATCTTCCGGATGAGAATTGGGAGCACTACCAACAGGTCGTGGGTAAATCTCAAGCGGTGACCTTCAACGTCTCAGATATGATGGCACTGTACGCTGACCTCAAAGCCAAGGGTGTTAAATTCGTGCAAGAGCCCGACCCACAACCTTGGGGCACCTATGCTACTATCGAGGACTCGGAAGGCAACCACCTGATCCTTGTGGAGCCACCGAAAACTTGAACTATATAATTTGAGGCTCGCCAGCTGATTTGATTTTGGTGACCGCCGGCTCACTGAGCCGGCGGTCACAGCCTGACGCGCCCGCACTTCGATCTGCCCATCTGCCCTTTTTTGGGGCTTGCATCTCCATTGCGAACAAGATAGTATGGTGAATTCCATCCCCCAGCGGATGGTCAGAGTAAATTGGAATTAAGCTCTCCCTAAATAAAATCTAAATTAGTTTATGATATTAATATTTGCAGAGGCGATCAGCCGATTTAATCAAAATTGAGCCGGCATCCAGCTTTGGCCTGACCCGGCAGTTATAAGGACCTCGCTTATTCCATGACAAACACAATACTTGTGGTTGACGATCAATCCAGCGTACGGCAGCTGCTGCAAGAATACCTGAGCGAGCAAGGTTTCCGGGTTGTCACCGCGACCGATGGTCAAAATGCAATCTATGCAGCCCGTCACGAAACGCCCGATCTGATCCTGCTCGATATTATGATGCCGAAGATGGACGGCTACCAGTTCTTGCGGCAGTATCGCCTGGAGCGCCAGACCCCGATCATCATCATTACCGCTCGTGAGGAGGAAACGGATGCCGTCCTGGGATTGGAGCTGGGCGCAGATGATTATATTGTCAAACCTTTCCGCATGCGCGAGCTGGTTGCCAGGATCCAGGCGGTCTTGCGCAGAAACCAGGAAGCAGCCAAAAAGTTCGAGGTACTTCGCGGGGGGGATATCCTGCTGGACGAGATGACGCATTCAGTTACCGTGCAAGGAGTGCCAGTCTCATTGACCCCGATCGAATTTGCCCTGCTGGTAATCCTGATGCGCTCTCCCGGACGGGTGTTTACCCGGGCTGAGCTGGTCGACTTCTTAGCAGAAAGCAATTTTACCGGGTTAGATAGCACATTGAACGTCCATATCCGCAACCTTCGCTTGAAAATTGAGCAGGATCCGACAAACCCCCTTTATATCGAGACAGTTTTCGGCATCGGCTACCGCTTCCATAAAATGTAACCCGACCTCCATGCTTAAATCGCTGTATTGGAAATTTGCCCTCGCCTTCATGCTGGTAGCAGTCACCACTGCTGGTCTGGTCGCGCTGTTTGTCCGCCTGACCAGCGCAGACCGGTTAATGCAGTTCATCATCGAGCAGCAGCGCAGCCGGCTGGGACAGGCGCTCAGCATATATTATTCTATGAACGGTTCGTGGTCGGGGGTAGAGGAGAACTGGCAGCAAATTCAATCCCTGGTCCTGCCCACGCCGGCAAGCTCGCTGCCGGGCCATCCTCCTCAGGATAACCGCTCTCCAGAATAACGAGGGCGGGAGAAATTTCTTGGGTCTCGCCGATGCACAGGGAATTGTGCTTGTTTCTGTCGATCCGAATTATCCGGCTGGCTCGAAACTACCCGTAGATGTCTTGAACAAAGGCACGCCGGTTTTGGTGAGCGGGAATCCGGTTGGTACGATCCTTACCGCACGTGAGCCGCCCGGGCTCAATCAGCAGGAAGCGCAATTTTTGCAGCGCATCAACCAGGCGCTCGTCTTTGCCATCCTCGGTGCGTTGCTCGTTGCCCTGGTGATGGGGATCCTCCTGGCGCGGACATTGACCGGTCCTTTACAGGCGCTGACTCGGGCTGCGCAAAGCATCACCGAGGGACAGCTTGAGCAGCAGGTGAAGGTAAAAACGAACGATGAAGTTGGCCAGCTTGCTGCTGCCTTCAATCTAATGAGCCAGGAAGTGGCGCGGGTCAACCTGCTGCGGCGAAAAATGACAGCCGATATTGCCCATGATTTACGCACTCCCCTGACGGTTATCTCCGGTTACATCGAATCCATGCGCGATGGTGTGCTGAAGCCGACGCCAGAGCGTCTGGAGCTGATCTATTCTGAGATTGAGCTGCTGGAGAAACTGGTCGAAGATCTGCGGATGCTGTCCCTGGCAGACGCAGGAGAATTATCCTTAAACCCCCAGAGCATCTCACCGAAGGTGCTGTTGGAGCATGCGGCAGACTTGTTCCGGCACCAGGCGGAAGGGCAGAATGTGGCGATCGAGGTTCAAGCCAGCGATGATTTACCTGACATCCGGGTGGATGAGGCGCGGATGATGCAGGTGCTGGGCAACCTGGTCAGTAATTCCTTGCGCTACACGCCGGCTGAAGGCAGAATTAGCTTATCCGCGCAGCGATCCGGGGACAGGTTAGCGATTTCTGTCCAGGATACCGGGGAAGGGATCGCGGCGGAGGAGCTTCCATACATATTCGATCGTTTCCACCGCGCAGACAAATCCCGCCACAATGAATCGGGAGAAACAGGATTGGGGCTGGCAATTGTGAAGGCGCTTGTGGAAGCCCAAGGCGGGTCCACTTCGGCCGAATCCAACCTTGGTGAAGGGACATCCATTCAGCTTTTATTTCCTGTCGATCCAAAATCCATATAAAATTTCAGTACAATCTGAATAAGAGCATATAACCAATAATATAGCTTTTCAAATGGAGATCAACCCGAGCGCAAGCTTTGCACAGCTCATCACCACCGGGCTGGGTGGAGCAAACCCTCTGCTGGCGCCTACAATCCTGGCTGCTGCAGCGGTGCTGGTCCTGACAGCCACCTACTATCACCCGGCTTTGACTGCTGAATAACTAGAGGCACAAACTGTGGAAAGAAAGGTGTTTATTTCGCAATAATGCTCCCCCGCAAGTTTTCTTATCTCTCTGGCAAAGAGCCGGGCGTGCGCTGCCCGGCTCTCTGTTTTTAATGTATCGTAGCCGGAGCTCGCAGGAAAATCCTCAAAACATTCAACCGTAGATGAAAAAATCTGAATGAGATTCAAATAGCGTCTAAACCATTTTTAAACATGCGCTCGCTATACTGATCAGGAATTACCAGAACGCTAAATAGTTTTTTATTTCCAAGAATAGGTTGAAGGAGGTGTAAGTTGAAAAAGAAAGTTTGGATAATCACTGGAGTACTGGTCGTTTTCCTGGCTGCGGGCAGCCTGGCATACCGGGCGCTGGCAAGCAGCCGGGCATCGACTGCAACCGATACACAAACCGCAACGGTCGAGCGCGGCTCGCTGACGTCTGATTTGAGCTCGTCGGGAAACACTCGCTCCGGACAGAGCGCAACCATCGTCTGGCAGACCTCCGGAAAGGTTGGGGAGGTTACGCTTGCCCCAGGAGATCTCGTCCAGGAAGATCAGGAGCTGGCTGCATTGGATCCAAATACCCTGTCCTCGGAGATGATCAAGGCCAAGCAAGACCTGATCGATGCCCAGCAAACTCTGGATAACCTGTTGAACTCAAAACTGGAACAGGCGCAGGCTCTGCAAGCCGTAGAAGAGGCGCAGACCGCCCTGGACAGCCTGAAGCAGACCGCTGCTGAAAACAGCAGCCAGGCGCAGTTAGCCCTGGCGGACGCACAGGCTGCACTGGAGGACGCGCAGAGCACCCGCAATGCGATGAATTATCCACATTCGAGCGATAAGCTGGTCATCGAAAAAGCGCAGACAGATTACTTGCTGGCGAAACAAGCCTATAAAGAGGCGCTCCAGGAATATCAAAAGGTCGATCAGAAAAAATTAACCAACCCTGATCGCGTCCGCGCACTCAGCAGCCTGCTGACAGCCAAGCAAAAAATGGATTCGACGTTCGCAACCTACAACTGGTACCAGCTCAACTATACAGATACCGAGATTGCTCAGGCAGAAGCCGCGGTGGCTGTAGCCCAGGCGAACCTGGAAAAAGCTCAGGTGGATTGGGATACGTTGAAAAACGGCAGCAGCTCGGCTGCAATCGCTCTGGCGGAAGCCAACCTGACCGATGCACAACGCGCCTGGGAGCGGGTGAAAGATGGACCCAACGCGGAGGACATCGCCGCAGCCCAGGCCGCAGTGGATGCGGCTCAGGCCTCATTAGACCATGCTCAGCTCCTGGCGCCCTTCAGTGGGACGATCACCGAAGTCGATATCAAGACCGGCGACCTGGTCAGCTCGGGCGAGAGCGCTTTCCGCATCGATGACCTGGCCTCGATCTATGTCGACCTGCAGATCTCCGAAGTGGACCTGGCCAGCTTGAAAGTCGGCCAGCAGGCTACCCTCGAGTTCGACGCAATCCCTGATAATACCTACCAAGGTGAGGTAACCGAGATTGGCATGATCGGCAGTGTCTCGCAAGGCGTGGTCAACTACCCGGTAACCGTGCGCGTCACGAATGCGGACGAGAATATCCGACCCGGAATGACCGCCTCGGTGACCATCATCACCGACCAGGCCAATGATGTCCTGCTCGTCCCAAATAAGGCGATCCACACCAGCAACGGTCAAAAAACAGTTACGGTCCTGTTCGAAGGGCAGCAGATCACCCTGCCGGTGACGGTCGGCCTGACCAACGACTCGACGAGCGAAGTGACCAGCGACCAGCTGCAGGAAGGCGATGTGGTGCTGATCAGCGGCACTACCACGGCATCCACCACCTCATCCAGCCAGCAGAATAATGCAACCTTTGGCGGTGGTCCTCCCGGAGATTTAGGCGTACCGCCAGCGGGATTGCCGTAAGGTGAATAGAGAGTCATTGGGTGTCACGACGATTATCCTGTGAATTGAATGACCCAAGCTTAAAAGCACCCGTCCGGACACCCAAACCACACAGATGAGAATGGAGCCACCATATGATCGAAATCCAAGACCTGACCAAAACGTATCGCCTGGGAAGCGTGGAAGTGCCGGCGCTGCGGGGAGTATCGTTCAGCATCGAGCGCGGAGAAGTAGTAGCGATTATGGGCCAATCCGGCTCGGGCAAAAGCACCTTGATGAATGTCCTGGGCTGCCTGGACCTGCCGACCAGCGGTCAGTATTGCCTGGATGGCAAGAATATCGCCGGGATGAACGAAGACGAATTGGCTGACATCCGCAACCAGAAAATAGGATTTGTTTTCCAGCAGTTCAACCTGCTCCCGCGGGTGACGGTGCGAAGAAATGCAGAGCTGCCGCTGATGTACAACGGCGGGAAACCGCAGAAAGAAATCCAACAACGCGCCGAAGCGATCCTGGAAGCAGTAGGACTGGGCGATCGCATGGACCACCGCCCCACGGAGCTTTCCGGGGGCCAGCAGCAGCGCGTGGCGATCGCCCGGGCACTGATCAACGAGCCAGCCTTGATCCTGGCTGACGAGCCAACCGGCAACCTGGATTCACACACCGGGGCAGAGATCATGAATTTGCTGCTGGGGCTGAACAAGGAGCACGGGCTGACCCTGGTAATCGTCACCCATGACCCAACCATCGCGGCTCAATCCCAGCGGGTGATCCACCTGCGGGATGGGCTGATAGAAAACGAATAAGGCGGAAAAACCTATGAAACTATACCGACTTTTTATTGAAGCGCTGGAAAGCTTGAGCGCCAACAAACTGCGCTCGATGCTGACCGTGCTGGGAATCGTGATCGGCGTGGCCGCGGTGATTGCCATGCTCTCCATCGGGCGCGGCGCTGAGGCATCGATTACCTCGCGCATCGAAAGCATCGGCACCAACCTGGTGTATGTCAGCCCTGGCAGCACCAACGAGAGCGGCGTGCGCAGCGCGGCCGGATCAGCCGGCACCCTGACCCTGGATGACGCCGATGCCCTGGCACAGCTGCCCGATGTGGTGGCAGTTGCTTCGGTGACGAACAGCTTCGTCCAGGTGGTTTACCAGGGGCAGAATACGAACACGCGCCTGATGGGAGTCACCCCCGGATACGAAACGGTCAGCTCGCTGACCCTGGAAGATGGTGTTTTCATCTCGGATTCTGACCAATCAGCGCGTTCCCTGGTGGTCGTGCTGGGCAGCTCGGTGGCGGAAGACCTGTTTGGCGGCACCAGCGGGGTTGTTGGGCAGAAGGTGCGCTTGAACGGGCAGCCATACAAGGTGATCGGCGTACTCGCCAGCAAAGGCTGCGACCGGGTTTATGAACCAGGACGACCAGGTATTTATCCCGCTTTCAACAGCCTTTACCGCCTGGTGGGCGGGACGCGCTTCCGGGGCTCCAGCGTGATCAGCCAGATCACGGTCAAAGCTGCCAGTGCGAAGGTCGTCGACCAGGTGGTCAGCTCGGTGACCGAGACGATGCGCGCACGGCATGAGACGGTTGAGGGGGCAGATGATTTCACGGTCACCAGCCAGGAAGCTACCCTGGCGGCTGCCACCGAGGTGTCGGATACCCTGACGATCTTCCTGGGCGGTATCGCCGCCATATCGTTGGCAGTCGGCGGGATTGGCATCATGAACATCATGCTGACCACTGTCACCGAGCGCACGCACGAGATTGGGCTGCGCAAAGCGGTCGGAGCCAAGCGTAGAGATATCCTGCTCCAGTTCCTGGTCGAAGTCGATGGTGCTCAGCCTGTTAGGCGGATTGATCGGAGTTGCTATTGGTTGGGGGGCAGCCCGCCTGATGGGGCAGGTCCAGTTTGGCGGCAGCACCATCACCCCGGTGGTAAGTCTGGACAGCGTGCTCCTGGCGACGCTGTTCTCGATGGCAGTCGGGCTTTTCTTCGGCATCTATCCGGCAACCCGTGCTGCTCGCTTGCAGCCCGTAGAAGCTTTACGCTACGAATAGGAGGAAATAAAAAATAGTCCGGAAAAAGAGGTGCAGGGCGGGCAAGGCCCGCCCTGCACCTCTTTTTCCGGCTATTCATCTGCGGACAAAAGTCTGCAAGACGAGATCCTGGAGCGCACGGATATAGTGCTCGTTCGACCAGCCGCAGTCCACCGTCAGGTTCTCCCAGATTCCAATCCCAAGCAAGCTCCATAACAGGTCGACAGCTTCGCCTGGGTCGAGATCAGATCGTAACTCCCCACACTTCCGTAAGCAATCGATAGTCGCCTGGCATCCAGAGCGCAATGCCTGCATGCGGTCCTCCCATGCAGAGGCTGCGGCTGTGTCGGTAGCGCGTGTATCCAATAAGGCGCGTGCCAGACCATAAATCATGGGAATGTAATTTCCCCAGAAATCGATCAATCCGCGCAGCGCGTCGACGCCGGAGGTAGCGGCAAGGATCGGCGCTAAGCGCTGGTTGACCCCATACAGCTCGTCCGCAAAGCGGACAGTTGCCACCAAAAGATCTGTGCGGTTGCTGAAGTGCAGATAGACAGCCTGGCGGGAGACTCCAGCCGCCTGGGCAATGTCGCTGACGCGCACGCCCTGGCCCCGTTGCTGTTCCATGAGACGCATCGTCTCTCGCAAAATTTCGCGTGCGGGTCTCAGATTCAGTACTTGACATGCTGTAAAGTTTAGCATATACTTTACATTATGTCAATTGACACCATGTAAAGTAAATTATTGGCAGATTGGTTTATCCGTATTTGCTCGACAGCGAGCATGGAGGTGTGAAATGTACGATGCAATCGTGATTGGAGCGCGCGTGGCTGGCTCGCCGACCGGGATGCTGCTGGCGCGTAAAGGCTACCAGGTACTGGTGGTCGACCGGGCAGAATTCCCCAGCGACACTATTTCCACCCACCAGGTGCAGATCCCCGGAATCGCCCGGCTCAAACGCTGGGGATTGCTGGATAAGGTCATTGCTACCCATGCCCCGGCGACAAGCCATGTCCGTTTTGACGCAGGGTTTGCTGCTTTCGAGGGAGATTATCCAGAATTCGAGGGGATAAAGGCAATCTACAGCCCCCGACGCACCTACCTGGACAAGATCCTGGTGGATGCTGCCCGGGAAGCCGGAGCGGAGGTGCGCGAAGACTACGTGGTGGACGAAGTGCTGTTCGCTGGTAGTCAGGTGAGCGGAATCAAGGGACATTCTAAAAACGGGGCAGCAAGTATTGAAAATGCAACGATTACGATCGGGGCAGATGGGAAGACATTCCCGGCTTGCCCAGGCTGTAAAAGCCCCTATCTACGACGAGAAACCCGCTCTGACCTGCGGCTATTACGCGTACTTCAGCGGCATACACCAGGAAGCTGGCGAGATCCACAACCTGGATCAATGCTCGATTGGAGCTTGGCCGACCAATGATGGTTTGGTGTTGATCTTCGTTGCACTGCCAATCCAGCAGTTCAACGACTTCCGGGCGGACGTTGAGGGCAACTATCTGCACACGATCGACCGGGTGCCTGAGCTGGCAGGACGCGCCCGTGCCGGCAGACTCGAGGAGCGCATCTATGGCACTGCGGATACGCCCAACTTTTACCGCAAGCCGTTTGGCCCCGGCTGGGCGTTGGTGGGTGATGCCGGCTACGTCAAGGACCCGGTTACTGCCCAGGGGATCAGCGACGCTTTCCGTGACGCCGATCTACTGACGGACGCGATCGATGCCGGCTTTTCCGGAAAGGAGCCGCTCGAGGCTGCGCTGGCTGGCTACGAAAACGCACGGAATGCCGCCTCCAAAGAGATGTATGAATTCACCGCTCAGGTGGCTTCCTTAGCGCCTCCGGTTATTGAGCAGCGCGTGTTATTTTCCTCACTCCCCGGCAAGCCCGAGATGATCAGCCAGTTCCTGGGCGTGCTCACTGGCACAATATCCTTCCAGGAATTCAGCAGGCCAGCCAACCTGATGCATACCATCGGTATCCGCGGCATGGCGAAGATCATGGCCTCCAAAATCGGCAAACGCAAGGATCCCGTGGCATATCCTGAATTATCCGCATATCCGAAGAAAACCACGTAGGCGATTTGCTATTTGATAGAGTGCCGAAGAGCAGGGCGGCGAGCGGCGGGACGCCAAACAGCCACCCTGCTCTTCGACTTATCATTTTTTTATAGAGAGTTAAAGAAAACATTTCCTTAACGAAATACTGGTCCGAAAATACAATATATTTTTATAATTTTATTGGATCTACGATTATAATTGTATAATAGCGATTATCCTGTGGGTTATTAGAGACCAGTTGTAAAAATACTTCCGATCAATCCCATAAATGTTTCGCAATCGCCAATAAATTTCTCATGGCGCTGAAATTAGCTTACAAGGATAGCTTATAGAGTGGTGCGATGAAGAGAACTAACCCCGCCTGGTCCTCCTGGTTACATTTGCTTGCTTTGGCGCTCATCCTGACCCTGGCGCTCTTTTCTTCCAGCTTGCCATCCTCCGCTGCTCCGGGCGAGCCGCGCCAGGATGCCATCGCGCCGGGAGGGATCCGCGCCGATGCCACGTTCGAGCATATCGGGGTGCTTTGGTCGATCAGCGGGGATGACGACCACGACAGTGCCATGACGCTCGAATTTCGCAAGCTCGGCGAGAGCGCCTGGCACCCAGGCGCACCCGCGATGCGCGCTTATCCTACAATTATTGTCGACGGGAGCCCGTTAGGTTTGAATTATTGGGCAGCCAGCGCCATGTTCCTGCAGCCGGAGCAGACCTACGAGCTGCGCCTCACCCTGACCGATCCCGATGGGGGTGGGGCTGTCCAGACGACCACCGCAGCAACCCGCTCGCCAATCAGGCCGGATCCGGCTGGACGACAGCTTTACGTGGTCCCAGGGACCGGCGGCGGGACGGGCAGCGCGGGCAATCCGTTCAAGGGCTTACAAACCGCAGCGGACGCCGCCCAGCCCGGCGATATCTTTCATCTTGCCGCCGGCACGTACCAGCCCTTCCAGCTCCTGGTCAGCGGCAGCGTGGGGCACCCGATCGTCTTCAGCGGTCCAGAGACTGGAGGCGCCATCGTGGACGGCGCGGGCACTGACCGGGGCATCGTTACCCTGGGCGAATACAACCAGACCATCGGATACGTGATCGTCGAGCGCCTGACCATCCAGAACGGCGCCTGGGGCGTGGATGCACAGAACAGCCATGACCTCCTGCTCAGCCGAAACACCATAACGGATGTGGATAATGGTGTCCTCAACCGCCGCGGGAACAACCAGGAGTACAACCAGACGATCTCCGACAATATCATCCAGGGACGGACTCCCTGGCCCGGCACCGGCATCCCTGAGCCGGAGGGCATCGACCTGCGCGGCAGCGGCAACGTGGTTGCCTACAACCGCGTGCGCTATTTTAGCGACTGTATTTCAGTCAACCCTTCATCCGATTTTCCTTCCTATGGGAATGACGTCGTTGGGAACGATGTTGCCTACTGCGTCGACGACGGCATCGAGATCGACTACAACCAGGCCAATGTGCGCACCTGGCGCAACCGGGTGATGAACTCGCGCATGGGGGTCAGCGTGCAGCCGATCCGCGGCGGGCCGGCTTATATTTTTCGCAATGAGTTCTTCAACCTGGAAAGCGACCCGATCAAGATGCATAACGACACCACCGGTTATTGGGTGGCACACAACAGCAGCGCAATGAACGGGAACGGGCAGAGCGATGACGGCGCGCATGTGGCGCAATGCAATCTTCCGCAACAACCTGTTCCTGGGAACGGCGTATGCTTTCGAGTTTACGACCGTGCGGGACGAAGGTTTCCGCGACTTCGATTACGATGCCTGGGGAACTACGCGGGCTATTGGAGGCGCCAGCGCGCCGTATTTCAAGTGGGAAAACGTGCGCTACTCCCGCCTGCCGGACCTGCAGGCCATCGGCGTAGAGACGCATGGCGTTGAAGCGCAGTTCGGGCAGCTGCTGAACGCAGCGCTTCCTTCAGCCTGGGACGTGGACGTCCCGCCTGGCAGCCGCGATCTCCGCCTTAAGGCCGGTGTGCCGGAGATCGATGGCGGGGCAATCCTGCCCAATCTGAATGATCCTTTCGTCAGCGATGGTCACCCTGACCTGGGCGCCTTCGAATTTGGACAGCCCTTGCCAGAGTACGGACCGCGCCTCTTGACGCCTGACCTCAGACTGTCCAGCAAAGGGGTCAGCCTGCCGCTGGCGACGCCCGGGCAGACACTGACGTATACGATCGTTCTGCGCAATGCCGGAAGTCCGGCGGTGGGCATTCACATGACCGACACGCTGCCGGACGAAGTAAATTACCTGGGGAACCTGACGGCCTCCGCGGGGAATGCAAGCTTTTCCAACGGAACAGTCTCCTGGGTGGGGGATGTCACCCAGGCGAGCCAGGTTACAGTTACCTTCGACGTCGCCCTGGACGCCCAGGTGACCAGCCCGCAGCTGGTAACCAACACCGCCCTGATAGAAGATGGCTCAGGCGGAGTCCTGCAGCGCCAGGCGAGCTTCATTGCAAATGGGGTTGCGCTTTACCTGCCACTCTCTGCCAGGTAACGTAATACTTATCTTCCAAACACGAGCGGCAGGCTGACCAGGTGATTGCTGGGGGTTACCTGTATCGTATCGGTCACCAGCGGGCTGCCCCCATCGAACGCGGTCAGGGTCAGCGTGTACGCCGTATAGTTGGTCAGCCCTGAGAGCTGATAATCGCGGGCAGCATTGGCAATCCCGGTCACCGGCGAGGGTGGTGAGCCGTTGCCAGGGAGGTAGTCGATCTGCCAGGTAGCGGAAGCCGGCAGGCTGATATTGACCTGCCAGGTCAGGTGGATGGTGTGATCTCCTGGCGTCCCGGTTAATACCAGGTTGGGCTGGAATTCGAAAGCCCCGATGTCCCATCCGCCGAGCTGCGGGCGCAGGACCTGGTCGAAGTCCTGGGTTACCAGGGAGGTCGCCCACCCGGCATCGATCGCAGGGGAACCGGGCTGCAAATGGTAATCGTCTACAGCTGGATTGACAAAATGCGGGTCAACGCCAATTTTGTCGTGCAGCCCAGGTACTCCGGGCGATTGTGCGTGGTAGATCAGGTTATTGTCGCCATCGATGCTGGAGGTGTCCTCGAACCAGTAGCTGGTTTCCATATCGGCGAAAATGTTGTTCTTAACCACCCCGTGGTGTGAGTTGCCGCCCAGTCCGATGCCATGGTAGGCGATATCTACGAAAGTATTGTTGACTGGCGGTCAGGTAGGCTATATCCTGGACGCACAATCCCCAGGCCCAACCGTGGACAAATACGTTATTTTTAAAGGTGATATGGTCGATATTATGGTAATAATGTGCTTCGCCCATAAACCCTTGATGGAACTCGCTGCACAGGTTGCCGTCGAAGACGACATTGTGACCGAATTCTCCATTGTTATCGAAGGTTTGAAAGCAATCGACGTGCGCCGTCCCGATTTCGCTGTCCAATGAGCCGTGGAAATGGTTCCAGCGGATGAGGTGGTTATCACCGAAGAAGCGGGAATAGTCGCTGTCACCATTGGGGCTGCTGTAATTGTACAGGCGTGAGACTTCATTGTATTCCACGATCCAATCGTAGCCGGTGACACCTATGCCCATTTGAGAATGGTAGATCTGGTTGTGCGCTACATACGCCCGGTACGGATAAGGATCGTGCCAGTATCCAGTGATCGCTGTAGATTTAAGGTTATATAGGTAGTTATCAATAACCTGGACGTCGTTGCTATAAATGAAAACTCCATACTGGTCAGTCCAGCCTGTCAGTGAGGGATCGGTGGTGATATTAAACCCGGAGATGGTGAGGTAATCCGAACCGTAGGTATAAAACCCCCACATCGTAACTGTGCGTCGGGGAAAAGCCTGAAACGTAATCCTCCCTACTGGGCTGCCAGAGTGGGCGGGATGCACCCGCTCGGGATAGGTCCCCGTTTTGACATTCACCGTATCCCCGGCGATTGCAATGCTGGCTGCGTGTCCGATCGTCTTCCAGGGAAGCGCCTCCGACCCCGGATTGGCATCGTTAGCCAGCGGGTTGGCGTTATCTACCCAATAGGTATTGCCATTGGGTTGGCTCGCGGTTGGATGGGCTACCAGATTGCCAGTTCCCAATGTGAATAGGAAGATGAATGTCCAGGTAATGAGATTAATAGTTTTCATGTTATCTGATTTCCTCAATAAATATTGTACGCGATATGCAGCCTGAGTTCAATAGCGCACAGGTACTATTCTTATGATCAGAAAGTTAAGCGATTAGAGATTAAGGCGATCACCGCATTTTCCGGATTTTTCTAAACGGTGAAGATGGGCGTGCATTTTTAGAGAAAACTGCTAGAATTAGGGGAATTTTCCACACGGATAGAATATGCCCATCCCAACTCCTTTTTATACCCGTACTGCTGGTTTATGTGAAAGTCACGAATGGCGCAACTGGGCTGGCTACCTGGCAGCTGCGCTTTACGAGCCCACCCATGAACGCGAGTATTATGCGATCCGCAACTCAGCCGCGCTGATCGACGTTTCCCCATTGTACAAATATGAGATACAAGGGCTGGATGCACTTGCCGCAGTAGACCGGATTATGACCCGGGACGTGCGGCGCTGCAGCATCGGGCAGGTAATGTACTCCGCCTGGTGCGACGATGACGGTAAGGTGATCGACGATGGCACGCTGGCGTATTTGGAGGAAAACCGATTCCGCCTCACCTCTGCCGAAGCGAACCTGGCCTGGTTCCAGGATTGCTGCATCGGCCTTGACGCTCAGGTGGCGGATGTATCCAGAGAGCTGGCAACCCTGGCGATCCAGGGACCGAACGCGCGGCGCATCCTGGAGAAAATCCTGGGCGCCGGCAGTCTTGCCAGCCTGAAATATTACCACCTTGCCGATTTTAACCTCGGCGGGATTCCGCTCACAATCTCCCGGACGGGCTATACCGGCGATCTGGGATATGAGCTTTGGCTGCCGCCGGAGGCTGCCGGTCAGGTTTGGGACGCGGTGACGGAAGCGGGGGCAGGCTTTGGCTTGCTGCCAGCTGGGATCATGGCGCTGGACATTGCCCGCATCGAGGCGGGGTTGATCATGCTCCAGGTCGATTACATCTCTTCACGCAAGTCCCTGATCCCCGAGCAAAAGTCCTCCCCTTTCGAGATCGGGCTGGGGTGGGCGGTGAGCCTCGAGAAAACAGATTTCGTCGGTAAGAGAGCTTTGCTGGCAGAGAAGAAGGCAGGTTCGCGCTGGAAATATGTCGGTCTGGAAGTGAATTGGGATCCGCTCGAAGCGCTTTACACAGAAGTCGGTCTCACGCCGCAGCTTGCCGGGCGCGCTTCCCGTGCCTCAGCACCGGTATATTTGAAAGACCGCCATGTCGGTCAGATGACCAGCCATACGTTTTCACCGATCCTGAAGAAATACATTGCAATTGGGACGGTTGAAACCCAATATGCCGAATATGGGAAAGCGGTAGAGCTTGAATTTACGGTCGAGCACGTCCGGCAGAAAGCGGAAGCCGTCATCGTCAAACCTCCCTTCTTCGATCCACCCAGAAAGCGAGCCTGAGCCTTGCCTGAAAAATACGACGCGATCGTCATCGGAGGAGGCCATAACGGTCTGGTGAACGCCGGATATCTGGCGCGGGCCGGTAAGAAGGTCCTGGTGCTGGAAAGCCGGCACGTGCTGGGCGGCGCCAGCGTCACGGAGGAAATCTACCCAGGTTTTAAATTTACTGTGTTTTCATACGTGGTCAGCCTGCTCCGCCCGGAGATCATCCGCGACCTGAAGCTTACCCAATTTGGTTTGACGATCCTTCCCCTGGAGAGCACGCTCACACCCCTGCAGGACGGAAATTACCTGTATCGGGATGCCGATCACTACCGCACCATGGACGCGATCAGCCGGTTCTCTCCCCGGGATGCGGATGCCTACGAGGATTACAGCCACGCCATGTATTTTATGGCAAAGGCTGTTCAACCGATACTCGGCCTCGTGCCACCCGACCCGACCAGCCTGAACCCGGCTGAGCTCAACCGCCTGCTGCAGCTGGCGCGCAAGTACCTGGGGTTGGAGGGCGAGCACCTGTACACCCTGGTGAGGCTGATGACGATGAGCTCGGCGGATTTCCTGGAACGCTGGTTTGAGTCTGAGCCGCTCAAGGGAACGATGTCTGCCAGCGGGATCATCGGTACCTTCCTGGGTCCACGCTCCCCTGGGACTGCCTACGTGCTGCTCCATCATTACATGGGTGAAATCGATGGCTCGTTCCGCGCCTGGGGTTTCGTCAAGGGCGGCACCGGGGGCATTGCCGAGGCAATCGCCCGGGCGGCGCAGGCTCTCGGTGCCGAGATTCGGACCGAGACGCGGGTCGGTCAGGTAATCGTCCGTGACGGTAAAGCCCAGGGCGTGGCTCTGGAGAATGGCGACGAGATCTACGCGGACGTCGTCGTTTCCAGCCTCGACCCGAGGCGCTCTTTCCTCGACCTGCTCAACCCGCAGGACCTTCCCGCTGAGCTGGTCGAAGCGGTGCGCAAATACCGCTTTCAGGGATCGTCGGGCAAAGTCAACCTGGCGCTGGACGCCGCACCAGAGCTGGCATGCAAGCCCGGAGCTGGACGCCATCTGAGCGGGGCGATCTCCATCAGCCCCAGCGTTGACTACATCGAACAAGCCTACGACGACGCCAAGTACGGAGACTTCTCGCGCAAGCCTTACATCGATATTATCCTCCCTTCGATGATCGACCCGGATATGGCTCCGCCCGGCAAACATGTCATGTCTTGCTTTGTCCAGTACGCGCCTTACGAGCTGCGCGAGGGTACCTGGGAGCAGCGCCGGGAGGAATTCGGGGATACGGTCGTAGACACGCTGAGTGAATATTTTCCCAACCTGAAAAATATCATCCTCCATCGCCAGGTTCTGTCTCCCTGGGATATTGAGCAAACCACCGGGCTGACTCAGGGCAACATCTTCCAGGGGGAGCTCAACCTTTCACAGCTGTTTTTCCTGCGCCCGGCAGTCGGTTATGCGCGTTATCGTACACCCGTCCGGAACTATTTCCTGTGCGGCTCGGGAACCCACCCAGGCGGCGGGATTTCCGGTGCGCCAGGACGTCTGGCAGCTTTAGAAATATTAAAAAACTGGAGCTCATAGAGAGATGAGTTCAGTATCTATTCGAAAATGGATGGGAGAACCGATTTTGTGGTGTGTGCGGCGAAGCCGCACACACCACAAAATCGGAACCCCTCGTATTTTCGGACAATTTCTTAGATCAAAACGGCTCAGTCTGGGAATAGGAACAGGCTCCGCCTGCTGAGCGGACGGTTCGGGTTTTTGTTGCAGCTGGAGGGTTATGGATCTATCAGCGAAGAGCTACGACGCGATCGTGATCGGTGCCGGGCATAATGGACTGGTCTCCGCAGCATACCTGGCTCAGGCCGGATTGAAGGTGCTCGTCCTGGAGCGGCGGGAAGTGCTGGGCGGCGCAGCATCCAGCGAGCCGATCTTCCCCGGATTCCGGGTGGATAGCGGAGCGTTCGACGCGGGTCTGTTTTTACCCGAGATTGCAACCGAGCTCAATCTGGAAGCACATGGCTTACGCTTTATTTCCAACCCGGCAATAGTCCACGCCTTCCAACCAGATGGCAGCTCTTTTACCCTCTGGCGCGATCCGCAGCGGGCAGCAGAGGAGATTGCCCGCTTCTCCCCGGAAGATGCAGGTAAATATCTTGACTACATCACCTGGCTGGGAAAGGTAGGAGCCGCGCTGCGCTCTGTCCTCTTGCTGTCCCCGCCTCAGGTTACCCGGCTCACGCCTGGAGATTTGCGTGCCTGGTTGCCAGTAGCCTACAAAACCCGCCGGCTGGGGAAGAAAGATCTGATGGAGCTGCTGCGGGTGCTGCCCATGTCGGTTTCCGACTTTCTGGAGGAGTGGTTCCGGAGCGATTCATTAAAAACCGCGTTAGCTGCAGCCGGGGTATTTGGGAACACCCTGGGTCCTAAATCATCGGGGACGGCCTTCATGCTGCTTTATCAGGCAGTGAACGCAGGGGAAGCAGGGTTCCGCGCCAGCCATTTTGTCCAGGGCGGGGTGGGCAGCCTGATCGATGCCCTGGCAGCTGCCGCCAGGCTTTACGGGGCAGAAATTTGTGCTGGTCTGGGGGTCAAGCAAATCATCGCTGAGAACGGTCGCGCAACGGGCGTACTGTTGGAGAGCGGTGAGCTGGTGGAGGCGCGGGCAGTCCTGTCTAATGCTAACCCGCGGCACACTTTCTTCGATCTGGTCGGGGCGCCGAATCTCGAGGTGCGGTTCGTGCGTGAGGTGCGCAATATCCGCTACCGCGGCAGCCTGGCGCGCGTCAACCTGGCCCTGCGCGGTCTGCCCACCTTCAGCGGGACCGCGGACGGCGTCCATGCAAAAGAGCATTTGAGTGGGCACATCCTGTTTTGCCCGGACATGGAATACATGGAGCGCGCCTACGATGAGGCCAAATATAAGCGATTCCCTCAACGCCTGGTGCTCGATGCGGCAATCCCAAGCCTGGCTGACCCCTTACTGGCGCCACCCGGGATGCACCTCATGCAGATCAACGTCCAATATCCCCCTTACCACCTCCAGGGCGCGAGCTGGGATGAGCGGCGGGAAGCGCTAGGAGACCGGGTGGTCGAGCTGCTGGCAGAGTACGCTCCGGATATTGAATCCTTGATTGCCGGCAGGCAGGTCATTACCCCGCTTGATTTGGAACGCGATTACGGGCTGGCGGAAGGCTCCATCTATCATGGAGAAATGTCCCTGGACCAGCTCTTCATCATGCGCCCGGTGCCAGGCTTAGCTGGCTATCTCACCCCGCTGGAAGGCCTGTACCTGTGCGGCTCCGGCGCTCATCCGGGAGGGGGGTTGACTGGAGCGCCCGGACGGAATGCAGCGCGCACGATCCTGAAGCACTGGCGAGGAGCTTAGAAATGACAACTTTTTATAAGACCGCTCAGACTTTGAAACCCGGCGCCAGGACGCTCTCTGGGCGATACTACTATGCCCCTGAGATCTATACCCTGGAGCAGGAGCGCATATTTTATCAGCGCTGGCTGTGCATGGGCAGGTCGCAGGAGATTCCCCAGCCAGGCGATTACTTGATGCGCATTGTTGGGCGGGAGAGCCTTATTTTAGTGCGCGACCAGGAAGGACAGGTCAACGCTTTCTTCAATGTCTGCCGCCATCGCGGCACGCGCATCTGCCTCGAGGAGAAAGGAAAATTTGCCGCCTCGATCCAATGCTCCTACCATGCCTGGACCTACAACCTGCGCGGGGAGCTGATCGGTGCTCCGCTGATGGATGAGATCGAGGGATTTCGCAAGGTGGACTATCCCCTGCAGCCTATCGAGGTCGCAGAATGGGAAGGGTTCCTGTTCGTAAACCTGGCTCCCCAGCCTGAGCCGTTCGAGGCATCATTTGCCCCCTTCATTGGAAAATTTACCCGCTGGAACCTGCCGGAGCTGCGCAGCCAACGGCGGATCGAGTACACGGTAAAGGCGAACTGGAAGCTGATCATCCAGAATTATTCGGAGTGCTACCACTGCCCGCTGATCCATCCGGACCTGGTGCGGCGGACTCCTTACCGCAGCGGGCAAAACGACCTGTTCAGGGGCCCGTTCCTGGGTGGGTTCATGCAGCTAAATGATGAAATAGAAAGCATGACCATGAGCGGCAGGGTTTGCGCAACGCCAGTCGGCGCGTTGGCGGACGATGATTACGAGCGCGTGTACTATTACTCGATCTTTCCGACCATGCTGCTCAGCCTGCACCCGGATTTCGTCATGGTCCATACTTTATGGCCGTTAAATCCTGGCGAGACGCACATTATCTGCGAGTGGTTGTTTGCCCCGGATGCAGCTGACAACCCTGGATTTGATCCCGACGATGCCGTGCGCTTCTGGGATATGACTAACCGCCAGGACTGGCAGGTTTGCGAGATGGCCCAATTGGGGGTTGCCTCACGTGCGTACCAGCCAGCTCCTTATTCCGCGACTGAAAGCCTGCTGGCAGCTTTTGACGAGGAAGATCTTAACTCACTCGACATTGAAAATCAGGCGCCGAGCCAGGCGGATAACTTTTCACTCGCCTGAAATAAGCCCCACCCCTTCCCCTCCCCAAAATCGGGAGGGAAATTTCCGAAAACGAGGTACAGGTGGCGCTTTGGCGCCACCTGTACATCGTTTTCGGAATTCATTTACCTCGTAGTATACTTTGCCCTGGGGACAACTTTCCGAGGCAGTAATGGCAAAACGAATCCTGGTCATCGATGATGACGTTCTTTTACGGCGCAGCCTGGCGTTCAACCTGGAACAAGCCGGCTACCTGACGAACACGGCTGGAAATGCGGAAGACGCCCTGGCCTTGGCGCGCCGTGAGCGGCCTGATCTGGTGCTGTTGGATATCGGCTTGCCGGGTATGGACGGTCTGGACGCCCTGCGCCTGTTCAAAGAGCAGCTCGTTCTGCCGGTGATCTTCTTGACCGCCCGCCGCAGGAATCTGGATGAAGTGGTGGGGTTGGAGCTGGGAGCCGATGATTACCTGACCAAGCCCTTTGATGTAGACGTCTTGCTCGCCCACATCAAAGCCGTCCTGCGCAGGGTAACGACTCCCGCACGCCCTCACGAGCTGCCAACCGCCCTGGTTATCGGCGATATGATGGTCGATCCGGTTGCCCATACCGTAACGGTCAGCAACCGACCGGTGAGCCTGACGCCGCGAGAGTTTGACCTGCTGTCCGCCCTTGCCCAGGAGCCGGGCAGGGTATTATCTGTGGATGATTTGCTTGCCAGGGTCTGGGGTGCGGAATTCGTAGGACAGCCGCAGGTTGTATATGTCCATATTCGCTGGCTGCGCGAAAAGCTTGAGGCTGACCCGAACCGGCCTGGACGCATCCTGACCGTGCGCGGGGTGGGATATAAGCTGGAAAGCGTCGAGGCTTGATGCTGCGCTCATTACGCAACCGCTTGATCCTTAGCCACCTGCTGCCATTACTGATTACCATACCGATTATGGGCATCGCCCTGGCATATATCCTCGAAACCCAGTTTGTGCTCCCGCGCCTGGCTTCTGACCTGCTGAAAGATGCCCGGATGCTGAGCGAGATCAGCCGGAGTGAGTTTGAGCTGTGGGGGAATCCTGTCCTGGTTCAAGGAATGATGGGGCGGGTCCAGCTCGATCCCTCGGTTCGAGTAATGTTCCTCGCCCCGGGGGGCGAGCTGCTCTATTCCAGTGATCCCGCCGACAGCAACCGGCTGGGAGCAGTCATCTCCTCGCCTGGTCTGACAACTGCCAAGGCAGGAAAAGATGCAATCCTGACCAACTATTCTCCACTACGCCTTAACGATGTTCTGATCGATGTCCTGACGCCGGTCACCAGCCCTTTCCAGGGGGTAACCGGCATCGTGCGGGTTACATACCGGTTGGATTCAATCTATCAGGTGTTCTCACAGTTCCGCTTATTGATTGCTGTCGTTCTGCTGTTGGGTCTGCTCCTCGGAGGGATCCTGGGGTCGGCGCTGGCGGTTAACATCGGCAAACCCGTCCAACGGGTGACTGAGGTAATCTATGACCTGGCGAACGGTCAAGGCAGCGAATCGCTGCTGGAGCAGGGACCTGAAGAAATGCGCAACCAGGTGCGCGCGGTCAATTATCTGGTTGAACGGCTGCATTCGCTGGAAGAGAGCCGGCGTCAGCTCCTGGCGAACCTGGTGCACGAGCTGGGCAGGCCGCTGGGAGCGCTGCGATCAGCCATCCAGGCGTTATCCAAAGGAGCCTGGCAAGACCCGCAGCTCCTGGCAGAGCTGACCCAGGGAATGGACGAGGAAGCGGCGCGTTTGCAGCACATCCTCGAAGACCTGGCTCACCTGCACGAGCAGGTATTAGGCTCGCTCGAGCTTGCCTGTGAACCCATCAACTTGAATGAATGGCTGCCTAAAGTCATGAGCCCGTGGCAGGAAGCTGCTCAGGAAAAAAACCTGCACTGGCAGGTGGAGCTTGCCCCCGGCTTGCCTCTGGTGAGCGGCGACCCAACCCGGCTGGCCCAGGTGATTGGCAACTTGTTGAGCAATGCCGTCAAGTATACGCCTGGCGGTCGCTCGGTTTCGGTGTCGGCGGGCGCGCAGCAAGCTCAAGTCTGGATTCGGGTAGCCGACACCGGGCCCGGAATCCCTCCCGACGAGCAGGAATTGATCTTCACTCCTTTTTACCGCGGACGGCAAGACCGGCGCATCAAGCAGGGTATGGGGTTAGGGCTAAGCATCGCTCGCGAGCTGATCCAGGCGCATGGCGGACGGATCGAGCTCGAATCGACGCCGGGTCTGGGGAGCCAATTTACGGTCTGGATACCTGTCACTGTCTAGGAAAGTCATTACTCAAGATCAGGTCCCAGGCTGAAATTCTGCGAGTCTCCATTTTATTTGACAAAAACTCCAAAAACAGTCACAAAACTTTTGAACGGTGACGCTTCGATAATCAGGCTTGAATAATACCTGAATATCGAACAGATTTTATGTGACTGTACTTCGTGCTTTGTCCAGGCTTGATGTTGAATTTGAATTCCGAGCTCCAAAGCCTGAACACGAGTACTCCGCCATAAGGTAAGCTTAAGGTTGCCATATAGCGCGGATAAAGACACGCACAAATAAACCCTGTATGATATTGCCATGATGACCTGGTTCTCTCTTAGAGCGCAGGGTGGTTTCTGTGGAGTTTGGGATGTTTAATGGTAGGTTGGATGGTTTCCTGATGGTGGGAGTGCCATTAGTATTTTCAATGGCACTCACCATCTGGTACGTATACCGCTTTTTCAAACAAGCAGGCACCCAGAAGAACCGCTCTGTCCAGGCAGCTGCCCTGGGGGTAGAACGCCCTACCGTTAAATTGGACGAAACAGAATGTGATCCGCGGCTGAAGGCAATTCTGCAGGATGCGTCCCATTTCCTACAGAGCCCAAAAATGGCTGGCCCCAGTGACGCCACGCCAGAGCGCTCACTCCTGCTCACCGGACTGAATACGGCGGGCGTGCCCATTGTCGTGCAAGGGTTAGCGGGTCAGGCTAAGGTACCTTTACTGCGCCTACAGATTGCAGACTGGCTGGTGCCTGGCATCGACCCCGAATCCGTGCATAAGCAGATGCAGTGGGTACAGCGGCAGGCTCCAGCAATCGTATTAATTGAGGGCTTCGAGAGCTTAGAGCTGCCACACACCCCACAACCCGCAGGCGATGAGCAGGTTTTAGTGCAGCTTTTGACCGATCTCAAACGGCTCACGGAGAACCGGGTATTCGTGATTGGGCTGAGTGTGGAATTTAATCATCTGCCAGCATCGCTGGTCGGCTTCTTCTCCCGCAAGAGCGCATTGGATCTGCCAAAACACCGGCAGCGCGAAGCAATCCTGCGGATCTGCACCCGCTCAATGAGCCTCGGCCTGGACGTCAACCTGGGACTGCTTGCCAGCACGACAACCGGGCTGCGCGACGCAGACCTGGCAAACCTTTGCCGCAGAGCTGCATTCAATGCATCGCTAAAGAGTCGGGAACAGGTTCAGATGGTTGATTTCGAAGCAGCCCTGGAACGCATCCTGGTGGATGTGCCCTCGGCATTTTTAATGAGCGATGAGCTCCGCCGGATGGTCGTCTATCATGCTGCCGGACATGCCCTGGTCGCCTGGTTGGTGCCGGGCTCGCAGCCTCTTTCTGAAGTATCGATCCTGCCGGCTAGCTGGAACGGGCCGGCATGTGCCCTGCATGCACCGCTGGAAAGCGGCGTTCGAAGCCGGTCCGAGCTGTTAGCTGATCTTGCCGTATTGCTGGCTGGACGAGCGGCGGAAGAAGTGACTCTGGGGGAAGCGACCAACCTGGCCGAGTCCGATCTTCAACAAGCAACCCGCCTGGCTCGCCAAATTGTGCTGCACTGGGGAATGGGGAGCATCGGCCCGGTCGTCCTGGAAGCCGACGAGCATGCTTCAGCCGGCAGTGAAAGCTCATTTCAGAGATGGTCCGAAGGGACCCTGGCGCTGGCTGACCAGGAAGTTCGCCAGCTGCTGGAGGAGTACCACCATGCAGCCTGCAATCTGCTGATTGCCAATCGTAACCAGCTGGACCGGTTAGCCGAAGTGATTATGCGCGAAGAGACTATTGACCGTGAAATGATCAATCGCGTCTTAGGCGCACGCCAGTGGGACGAGCAGGCGAAAGAAATGCTCACCCCTGGCGTCATTGTAAACAACAACCTGTCAGAACCCGGATGAATCTTGTCCGGAGATCAATTAAATCGTTTCAACATTCGGAGGTAAGATGAAAAAGCAATCGATCACAATCCTGAGCATAGGCGTAGTAGCAGCCATTTTGCTCTCAGCCTGCGGGTTAATGTCAGCATTGCCCAACCAGGCGCTCAACCAGCTTGATTCAATCGCCAATGGGACCGCCAACCAGGTCAGCACGGTAGCCAAGGAAGCTGCCAAGCCTCTTATAGCGGCCCAGGCAGCAAGCAGCGCGACCGCTCATCCCGAGCTGGTTGCTGCGTACGAAGGCATGCTGTCCGACATTTATGCCCAGGTTAACCCATCGGTGGTCAACATCCGGGTGGTGTCGCAGGTGAGCGGGCTGACTCTCGATAGTGGCCAGTCGCCTTTTAACCTGCCCCAGGACCCAAATAACCCCGATCAGCAAGCTCCTCAGGTCAGCCAGGCGCTCGGCTCCGGTTTCGTTTGGGACACTCAGGGCCATATCGTCACCAATAACCATGTCGTGGATGGTGCCGATAAAATCGAAGTAACTTTCAGCGATGGCAACTCTTTTCCAGCAACCCTGGTTGGCAATGATCCTTCCAGCGATCTGGCGGTTGTCAAAGTGGACGCGGCCGGCGAGAACCTGCAGCCGGTGAAACTGGCTGATTCGAGCCAGGTAAAGGTTGGCGAGGTCGCAATCGCTATCGGGAACCCCTTCGGTCTGGAAGGCACTCTGACTGCTGGGATCGTCTCTTCAGTGGGTCGTTTGCTGCCTGCCAGCGAGACCGCCACCAACGGTCAATCCTACTCAATCCCGGATGTGATCCAGACCGATGCGGCAATCAACCCAGGGAACTCAGGCGGCGTGCTGCTGAATGCGAGCGGCGAAGTTATCGGTGTCACCGCTGCAATCGAATCGCCAGTACGCGCCAATTCTGGGGTCGGTTTTGCCATCCCCTCAGCTATCGTTAATCGTGTGGTTCCCTCATTAATCCAGACCGGCGGCTTTGAGCATGCCTACCTGGGAATAAGCGGCACCGAGCTTACTTCAAGCCTGGCAACTGCGATGGGTCTTAAGTCCACGCAGCGCGGCGCCCTGGTAGAAACTGTCGTCCCAGGTGGACCTGCCGACACAGCCGGCTTACATGCCAGCACGAACCAGACCCAGATCGATGGGCAGGACGTGGCTGTAGGTGGGGATGTGATCACTGCGATCGACGGTCAACCCGTCAAGGCGATGGACGACCTGATCACTTACCTGAGCAATAACACTACCGTAGGTCAGAAAGTGACCCTGACGATCCTGCGGGATGGTAAGGAAACAACCGTAGTTGTGACTCTGGGAAAACGTCCGGCTGAGGCTCCTCAGTCTGCCGATGCAGGGCAGCTCCCCCAGCTACCACAGCAGCCTCAGCTGCCTCAATCACCCCAGCAGGAGCAACCTTCCACAAATCGTGCGTGGATGGGAATCAACGCGGGTACCCTGACTCCCGAGATCGCCCAGGCGATGAACCTGCCCAGCGGTCAGCAGGGTGTCATGATTGCCCAGGTAGAGCCTGGCAGCCCGGCCGAACAGGCTGGCTTGCAGGGTAGCAGCACTCCCGCTACGTTGAATGGACAATCCACCCTGGTGGGCGGTGACGTGATTACTGAGTTCGATGGGCAGCCGGTGACGTCGATTGAAGAGCTGTTGAGCGCCATCCAGCAGCACAATCCTGGAGATAAGGTTACCCTTTCCGTTCTGCGAAATGGCGAGCAGGTACAGGCTGAGCTCACCCTCGCCGAGCGACCGGCGAATCTGCCATAACCCCGGGGAATTCCCCCGAGATGTGAGTGTTGGCGTAAAATTGGATCGACCTAGTCCGGTAATATCCGAGCTGGGTCGATCCAGCCCCGTTAATTTTGGGAGGCAAGAATGGATATCGGACTTCCGGAATTATTAATTGTGCTGTTCATCGTCGTGCTGATCTTCGGTCCTGGCAGACTGGTAAAACTCAGCAGAGAATTGGGCTCGGGCATCCACGAGTTTCGTGAAGGATTAAAAGGGGATGACGAAGTTGATCAAGAGAATACGCCCGCCCCTGCAGCTCCTGCAGCGCCACAAGCTATTATGGTAGACGAAAAAGAGGAAGAGGATTAATGAGTAATCGCCTTAAAGTCCTTTTATATGGGTTTATGCTGGTTCTGGTCTTGAGCGTGGGTCTGGCGGGGGGAATTTTGCTCGATCGCGGTGTATTAACTGCGCGCGCTCAAAGTCTGACTGACCAACAGAATGTAAGCGAGCAGCTGAAGCTGGTAGCCGAAGCCTGGAACGTCATCCAGCAGCATTATGTTGAACGCGCCGGGCTGGACCCCCAAAAATTGGTTTACGGAGCGATCAGCGGGATGGTAGATGCTTTGGGAGACACAGGGCACAGCCGCTTTATGCCGCCGGAAGTAGTGCAGTCCGAGCATGATTTCAACAAGGGCGAATTTGAAGGGATTGGGGCGGAGGTTGAACCTAAGGACGGGCATGTGGTCATTGTAGCTCCCATGGATGGCTCACCTGCACTCAAAGCCGGGGTAAAACCAGGTTATATCATTTTAAAGGTGGACGGGGAAGACGTCACCGGGCTGCCGCTCGGCGATGTTGTCGGGCGCATCATGGGACCCGCAGGGACACAGGTGCGCATTCAATTCCAAGACCCGGCGACGGGTAAAAAGATAGATTTGACGATTACCCGCGCTCGAATCCGCCTGAATTCTGTCAGCTGGGCAATGATCCCGGGGACCAAAGTAGCTCACTTGCGTATTGCGGCTTTTCGGGGCGGCATAGCGGACGAGCTTAAAACAGCGTTGAAAGATATCCGCAAGGCAGGCGCTGCAGGGATTATTTTAGACCTGCGGAACAATCCTGGTGGGTTATTGGGCGAAGCAGTTTCGGTTACCAGCCAGTTCTTGAAGGATGGGATTGTACTGCAAGAGAAGGACTCCAATGGAAAAGTGACGAATGTTCCTGTGCAGAAAGGTGGTCTGGCTACTGATCTGCCAATGGTGGTCCTGATCAACAATGGCTCCGCCAGTGCATCAGAGATTGTCTCCGGAGCGCTGCAGGATGCTGGTCGGGCAAAGCTGGTAGGCGAGACGACTTTTGGAACCGGTACAGTATTGAACGAGTTCTCCCTTTCCGACAAATCTGCTGTGTTATTGGCTACCGAAGAATGGCTGACGCCCAAAGGACGGGTCATCTGGCACCAGGGGATTGTCCCGGATATTACTGCCAGCCTGGGAGAGAACACCACTGCGCTACTTCCCACTGCAGAGCAGAATATGACAGTCGATGCATGGAAGATCGCCGATGATACTCAGCTAGCCAGGGGATTAGATCTGCTGAGCAAATAAAAGGCGCGCAAAGGAAAAATCATGTAAAATGGTGGACGATTTGATCTATTAAGTATCTATCCGAAAATGGACGGGAGAACCGATTTTGTGGTGTGTGCGGCGAAGCCGCACACACCACAAAATCGGAACCCCTCGTATTTTCGGATAAGTTCTAATTTAGTTTTACCGAACAATCCTATCCCGGCCTCGCCCAGCAGAGTTATGGATCAGGCATCACCTCACATAGACAAGTATTGGAGCATTCCTCAAGCAGAACTGCTCGAAGATCTTGAGAGCTCAGACAGAGGGCTCTCACCGGCTGAGGCAGCAGCCCGCCTGGCGCGTTACGGTCCAAACCTGTTAAAGACCAAAGAACGATCCACAGCATTCGGAATTTTTATCCGGCAATTTAAAAACCCGATCATCATTATATTGTTGGTTGCCACCATCGTTTCGGGGATTGTCCAGGATTGGCTCGACGCCGGAATTATTTTACTCATCGTAATAGCGAGTGCGCAGTTAAGCACGTTCCAGGAGTACCGGGCAAGCCAGGCGGCTGAAAAGCTGCGCGCCCAGGTCACGATAAAATCGGTGGTCGCATATCCGGCTTCTTGACCAGACTTCTTGCGATCCTATCCGCTGAGTAAGTAATGGAGGGGAAATGTTTACACTGGGTACACAGGCATTTGAAATCATATTACGAACAGCAGTCATCTACGTTTTTGTGCTGCTGTTTATGCGTCTGGCGGGTAAACGCGAGATCGGCCAGCTGACGCTCTTTGACCTGGTAGTCTTGTTATTGGTAGCAAATGCCGTGCAGAATGCCATGGTGGGTCCGGACACCTCATTAATCGGTGGTCTTCTGGCGGCGATTACCCTCATCGGGCTGAATTTCATCGTAGCCAGGCTCCGCCTGCGCTGGCCGTTCCTGAGGGGATTAGTGGAGGGTTCACCCACAGTGCTCATCCAGCACGGAGAGACGATTCCGAAACACTTAAGGAGCGAAGGGATAGACGATCAGACCCTGCAAGCTGCGCTCCGTGAACACGGAATATTAGAGATTAAGAATGTCGAGCTTGCCGTGCTGGAGACAGATGGCTCGATCAGCGTTGTTCCAATTGATGGAACCATAAAAAGGATCAGGAAGCCGCCCAGGCCATTACAGCACTGATCGATTGACGCTACTGGAATATAATATTTTTGGAAGGAGATGACCTGATGGAATATCGAGCGTTTGGTAGGACGGGCTGGCAGGTATCTGCGGTCAGCTTTGGTGCATGGGCTATTGGCGGTGCCTGGGGAGAAGTCGACGATCGCGATTCTTTGCGGGCGCTGCATAAAGCGGTGGACCTGGGGGTAAACCTGTTCGACACTGCTGACGTTTACGGGGACGGGTCCAGCGAGCGGCTCCTTGCTCAGCTGCGTAAAGAGCGCAGCGAGCATTTCTATGTCCTCACGAAAGCCGGGCGCAGGTTGGATCCGCATACTGCTGCAGGATATAACCGGAAAAACCTGACGGCATTCATCGAACGCAGCCTGCTCAACCTGAAAGTGGAGACGATCGATCTGCTGCAGCTGCATTGTCCGCCGACGGAGGTATATTACATGCCGGAAGTTTTCGCTGTCCTGGATGATCTGGCAGCGGCAGGAAAGATCCACTTCTACGGGGTGAGCGTGGAACGGGTCGAAGAAGCCTTGAAAGCGATTGAATTCCCCGGTGTGCAGTCGGTGCAGATCATCTTTAATATATTCCGGCAGCGCCCGAGCGAGCTGTTCTTCCCCCAGGCACAGCAAAAGCAGGTCGCCGTCCTGGCCCGTGTGCCTCTTTCCTCCGGCATGCTGGCTGGAAAGATGAAAGCCGATTCGCAATTCGAAGCCAGCGATCATCGCACTTACAATCGCAAGGGGGAGTCATTTGACCGTGGCGAAACCTTTTCTGGGGTCGATTACGCGCTGGGATTGAGTGCGGTTGAGCAGCTGCGCCCGCTCGTCCCACCCGGGTGGACGATGGCCCAGTTTGCCCTGCGCTGGATTCTGATGTTCGAGGCGGTAAGCTGTCCCATTCCAGGCGCAAAACGACCGGAGCAGGTGCAGGAGAATGTCCTGGCAGCCGATCTGCCGCCGCTTACCCCGCAGACCATGGCCGCGGTTAATACGATCTATAACTCTATGATCCGCGAGCATGTCCACCACTACTGGTGATCGTGCGGATTTCCCGCACCGAAGATTGAACCAGCTGACCGGCGAATGGGTGCTGGTCTCGCCTCACCGGGCGCGGCGACCCTGGCAAGGTCAGGTAGAACGGCTGCCCGCTGAAGACCTGCCTGCCTACGATCCCAGCTGCTATTTGTGCCCGGGGAACGAGCGAGCCGGCGGGGCGCGCAACCCGCAGTATTCTTCCACATTTGTATTCACCAACGATTTCTCCGCCCTGCTTCCCGATTCGCCGATGCTTCATGAGTCAAGGGGAGATCTGCTGGAAGCTCAACCCGTGCATGGCACCTGCCGGGTGATCTGTTTCTCGCCGCGCCACGACTTGACCCTGCCTGAGATGAGCCGCGAGAGTATCCTGGAAGTGGTCGAGGTGTGGACCAGGCAGCTGGCTGAGCTGGGGGAGAAGTACCGTTGGGTGCAGATATTCGAGAATAAAGGGGCGATCATGGGCTGTTCGAACCCACACCCCCACGGGCAGGTATGGGCCAGCGACCAGCTCCCAAACGAGCCAGCCAAGGAGCTGCTCCGCCAGGAAGCATATTTTGACGAGCACAGCCGCCCATTGTTAAGCGACTACCTGGCTGCCGAAATGCAAAGCGGAGAGCGGCTGGTAGAAAATAACGAGAGTTGGTCAGCCCTGGTTCCCTTTTGGGCGATCTGGCCCTTCGAAACGATGCTTTTACCGCACCGCCCGGTCCAACGGCTGGCAGATTTGGATAGCTCCGAACGAGGTGCGCTGGCTGAGATCCTGAAAAACTTGCTCACCCGCTACGATAATTTGTTTGAGACCTCGTTCCCCTATTCGATGGGCTGGCATGGAGCTCCGACGGATGGACACGACTATCCAGGTTGGCAGCTCCACGCTCATTTTTACCCACCCTTGCTGCGCTCAGCCACCGTCAAAAAGTTCATGGTGGGGTATGAGCTGTTGGCGGAAGCCCAGCGCGACCTGACTGCCGAGCAAGCGGCCGAACGCCTGCGCCAGTGTTCGACCATCCATTATAAAAAAAGGGGGCACGCCGGTCTGAGCACCGCAGCCGAGACGCCACTTTCATAGAGGGGCGAGCCCTTTGAAAAGGGACAGTCTATTCTTCCGGATGATCGATGCAGCCCAGGCGCCAGACGTGACCGTCGCGGGACAGCAGCTCTTCAGCCTCCTGCGGTCCCCAGCTGCCTTTAGGGTAGCTGGGAAGGTCGCCAAACTCCGCGTAACAACCGGATTGGATGAGCGGGTCCATCAGCTGCCAGGCCAGCTCAATCTCGTCGTGCCTTGCAAACAAAGAGGCGTCGCTTTTTAGAGCATCCATCAGTAAACGCTCGTAGGCTTCGGGGATGACCCCGTCGCCGAATGAGCTGCGATAATGGAACTCCATATCCACCGCTCGGAAATCCTGGAGCGAGTCTGGCAGCTTCGTCTCAAAGTTTAGATGGATGCCTTCGTCCGGCTGGATGCACATAGAGATCATATTTGGGGTAAACATAGAACTCGAATTGAGGTGGAACATCAGGTGGGGTGGGGATTTGAACTCGATGACGATCTCGGTGCATTTTCCTGCCAGGGCTTTGCCCGAGCGGAGGTAGAACGGCACCCCTTGCCAGCGCCAGTTATCGACGAAAAGCTTCAATGCTCCGTACGTAGCTGTTTGCGAGCCGGGAGCCACACCGGTAGTATTACAATAACCCTCGTACTGTCCGCAGGCGGTATTCGCTCTGGTGAGCGGCTGGACGGCGCGGAGTACTTTCACTTTTTCATCGCGCAGCTCATCCGCCTGAAACGAGATGGGCGGTTCCATCGCCACCAGGGTGAAGAGCTGCATCAAATGATTCTGGAACATATCCCGCCAGACCCCTGAGGTGTCGTAATAGTCTGCCCGGTGACCAACATCCAAATCTTCAGCAACGGTAATTTGGATGTCCGCAACGTAATTGCGGTTCCACACCGGCTCGAAGATGGTATTGGCAAAGCGGAAGAACAGGATATTCTGTGCTGTTTCCTTACCTAAATAATGGTCGATCCGGTAGACCTGGTTTTCGTTAAACACTGTATGGATGATCTGGTTGAGCTCGCGTGCGCTGGCAAGATCGTCACCAAAAGGCTTTTCGATAACGATATTGCGCTGGCTCACACCTGCTGAAGCCATGCCGGTATCTCCCAGGGAGCGGACGATTGCAGGGAAAAACTCCGGCGCAGTGGCAGCATAATACAGGCGATTTGCGGCGCCGCCTTCCAGCTTCCATAGAAATGCCTGCAATTTTTCGTAGTCTTCCAGGACGTCCAGATTGCCCTGGGAGTAATATAAATTGCAGGAGAATTTCTCCCATAGTTCCGGCTCGAAAGTCTGCGGGCTGAACTCGTGGATACCATCGAGCATCTTCTCGCGAAATATCTCATCGGTATAAGGCCGGCGGGCAAAGCCAACAATATGGAATGTCGATGGCAGGCGGTTTTTCCGGTACAAATTGTACAGGGCTGGGATCAGTTTGCGGTGGGTGAGGTCGCCCGTCGCGCCGAAGATCACAATCGAATAGGGAAGGTTTTCCATACGGGTTCCACCAATCTTTCTAAGTACAGTCACAAAACTTATGAGCGATGGCGCTTCGATTATTAGCCTTGGAAAATCCTTGAACATCCAACAGAATTTATTTGACTGTACTTAGCGGCTTCAACCGGCCTCCTGAGAGAGAGGACCGGGCTGAGCTTAAGCCACTTCAAGTACTAGAGCCAGATGGGGTATTTATAACATAAGAGCAAGCTGTCTACCTAAGATAAACGACGGCCCAGGGAAAATTTCCGAAAACGAGACCCAGGTGGCGCTTAGCGCCACCTGAGCCTCGGTTTTGGAATTGATTCCCCCTTCCGGCGGGAAGGGGCGACGATTTACTGCATCGTCGGGGATTGGTTTTTTAATCAGGCTTACGAGCAGTGATGCGAGCGCTGAATACCGCCTTGTAAAGGCTTTCGTCGCCAGCGACCTGAACGCGCAAGCTCTCATCCAGCGACTCTAAGGCTTCGTCCACCGTCTCCTGCGGGAAGTAGGTAGCCGTAAGCTTGACATCATTAAAGCCAGCCTCCTGGATGAATTTAATATACTCCTGCCGGTCCGGTGCTCCGGCTACACAACCAGCCCATTCGCTCAGGCTGGTTTTGACCTCATCTGGGAGCGGCCCGTCGGTGACCATGTCGCTGACCGCCAGCCTGCCGCCGGGCTTCAACACCCGGTAGGCTTCGCGCATCACCTGGGACTTGTCGGGACTGAGGTTGATCACGCAGTTGGAGATGATGACATCTACACTGGCGTCAGCGACAGGGAGGTGCTCGATCTCGCCCAGACGGAACTCTACGTTATCAGCGTCCAGCTTGTCTTTATTGAGGCGAGCTTTTTCCAGCATGGCGGGGGTCATATCCACGCCAATCACCCGGCCCGTGGGTCCGACCTGGCGGGCTGCGAGGAAGCAGTCGATCCCGCCGCCCGAGCCCAGGTCGAGAACGGTCTGCCCTGGTAGGAGCTCTGCCAGGGTGACCGGATCGCCGCAGCCGAGGGAGAGGCCGGTGACTTCGCTGGGAAGCTGTAAAGCATCGGGGGTATCGTAGAGCTGGATGAGCTGGCTCTCTGAATTGCAGCAGCTTGAAGCGGAGGAGGAGCAGCAGCTGGTGGAGCTATCTGGTGTGAAGCTCTCCGCGATTTTGCCGTAATGCTCGCGCACGTACGGGCGGATATCTTCGGAGGAGGTGGGTGCAGACATGATTGTTTCCCTTCTTATTATTGATATATTGACATATTTCTATGTTTGATCCCAAAAAAATTATGCGTCGCTGGCGGTGAGGGTCAGCTCGTGGTCAGGTGCAAAGGTCTCGGCAAGGGTGCAGCATCCGGCAGCCATACGGGACTGGTTGAGCGTGTAATAGACCTGCTTGCCTTCCCGGCGCACATTCACCAGTCCGGCGGAACGCAGGATGCTGAGGTGGTGCGAGACGGTGGGTTGAGAGACGTTGATGGCGGCGACAATCTCCCCGACATTCAGCCAGCAGCAGCAGCACAGGCTCATGATCTTCTGGCGGGTGTCGTCTGCCAGGGCTTTAGCAAAAGTGACCGGATCGGATGCTTCAGACATATAGATAACCTTCAATATGACTTTATTCTAATAGACGTTTATCTATATGTCAAGGGTATCAGGATCATATCATTGCCTCCAACGTTGCCCGTCGGTCGCTAAAAGCAGGGTCGGAAAAGAGCGGGAGGCACTCATTCAATATTCTTTTCTGTTGTGATAGCGCCGCGGCGAAAGCCGTACACGTCATCTCACCGCACTGTTTGCAATTTGTCTGAGGTAACAATTCCCATAAGTCTAACCAGCGGGGTGCCCGGCGGGCAATGGTGGCTGCAACCAGTTCTGCCCGTTTTTCCCAGGTAACATTCACTGCATCCGCCAGTGCATGGAGCAAATCGATACCCTCCTGGCTGTCAGCAACTTGGGTGATGTAAACTTTGTCCGAATAGATCGTAAGGAAACCGCGCTGGCGTCGAAAGGTGAGCGTTAGGGTCTCGGGGTTGTAAGCGATAACGCCGGGCAATGTTGCCAGGTAGGGGATCACCTTTGCCAGCGACAGATCTGGCTTACCAATGACGATGATCTTGCCTGGCTCAGCCAAGCATGATAGCGTTTTGACAAGCACAATCGAATGCATATAGGTCATGGCTTCAGGAGATCTCCGCGGACCTTAGCAATACCCGCACCGGGTACTTCGATCATCACCTTTCAACCACCTTCGAGCAATTCGCGCGCCATTCCTTTCAGGTGGGTTTTCAGGAAGATCAAGGAACCCTCAGCATCCTCATCAACTAGAATGCGCATCAATTCAATCAAATCCTGATCGTCAAGGATGATCGTTACGGATTTTTTCATCGAATTTCACTTCACCTATTTTTTCAACACGGTTTCTGGCGGCGGACAGGCCTCAGCCGCTGCAGCTGCCATTGCCGGCACAGCGACGATCTCACCTTTGAAATAACGCTTTTGCAGGGCAAAGGCGACATTGACCAATCCGATCATCACCGGCACCTCGATCAGCGGGCCAATCACGGCAGCGAACGCCTGGCCTGAGTTGATGCCAAACACAGCCACTGCTACCGCAATAGCCAGCTCGAAGTTGTTGCTGGCAGCCGTAAAAGCGATGGTTGTCGTCTTGGAATAATCTGCGCCGATCTTGCGCCCCATCCAAAAGCTTACCAGGAACATGATCACAAAATAGATGATCAGCGGGATCGCAACCAGGACCACAACTTTGGGGATCGTAATAATCAGCTCGCCTTTCAGGCTGAACATGACTACGATGGTGAACAGCAGCGCAATCAAAGTCAAAGGGCTGATGCGCGGCACAAATACTGTCTCGTACCATTCTTTACCCTTTGTTCGCACCAATACCATGCGACTGGTGAAACCGGCAATAAATGGGATGCCCAGGTAGATGAAAACACTTTTGGCGATTTCACCGATCGTGATATCTACTATAGCGCCCTGCATCCCCAGCCTGCTCGGCAGGACGGTGATAAACACATAAGCATAAACGCTGTAGAACAGCACCTGGAAGACGCTGTTGAATGCAACCAATCCGGCAGCATACTCAGTATCGCCTTTAGCCAGCTCATTCCACACGATGACCATGGCGATGCAGCGCGCCAGACCGATCAAGATAAGCCCAGCCATTAATTCGGGGTAATTGTGCAGGAAGATCACTGCCAAAATAAACATCAAGATCGGGCCAATGACCCAGTTTTGCAACAGGGATAATCCCAAGACCTTCACGTTGCGAAACACATCCCCCAACTCTTCATAGTGAACCTTGGCGAGAGGCGGGTACATCATCAAGATCAGGCCAATTGCGATAGGGATATTGGTTGTGCCCACCGACACAGCAGTGTTGAACGCCTGTACGCCTGCCGGGATGAGGAAACCGATCCCCACCCCGACTGCCATCGCCAGGAAGATCCACAGAGTCAGGTAGCGATCGAGGAGGGAGAGCTTACGTGCAACTGGGGTTGCTGTTTGGGGTATTGATGTTGAATTTGCTGTAGCCATGTTATACAGCCTCCATCTCAGCGTTTACCAGCCAGGTGGTCACTTCGGCTTCATTGGGGATGCGCCCAGCGCAGACCAGTTTTTCATTAATAACTAAACCCGGGGTGGCCAAGATAGGATATTTTTTAATTTCATCCCAGGCAGTGATTTTTTCCACTTGAGCCTGAAATCCCATGGCAGCCACAGCATGCTTGACCGTGGACTCAACTTTCTGGCAGTTTTCACAACCGGGACCAAGGACTTTAATGGTTAACATAGGATCTCCTTTGGATGTTGAATATCGATCAATTGTCAGAAAAATAAATCGTTCGCATTCAATTCTGGTCAACGCCTCAAACGACCACTTCGATCGTCGGCTCGATCAGGATCTCAGATTTCACCGAATTGGCAACCAGGCTGTATTTCTGGGCAGCCTGCAGGGCGCGCCGTGCCCGGCCTTCGACAGCTGCCAGGGTTTCATCGGCAGCTTTAATCCGGATGACCGGCCAGAAGCGCAGGTGAGTGAAAATCTCTGTTCGGTCCAGCTCGATGAGTTTGGTGCCTTCTGCCCGGCACTCGTAAGATAACAGGCTCAGCTTGAAACGCTCTGCTGCCCAGATGAACATCATCATGATGCAAGTATTAGCGGCGGCAACGAAGGCATCTTCCGGGGTGAACACCCCGGGATGACCCTGGGCATCGGGTGGTGCGGAGAAGTCCATCTCCGGTCCGTTGCCCATTGCGATGTGCCCCCAGTGTTCGCCCTTCCAGGACACCTCGGTGTGGTAGATGGCAGTGCGGCTCATCCGACTGGCTCCTTTTCAGCCCAGTAAGCAGCATATTCGCTCAAGAGCGTCTCGCGGTAGGTATCTTCCGCTCCAACTGGGATGGGGTTATAGATCTTTACTGTTTCCAGCAGCTCCTGGGCTGTTCCATCCGATGGCTGCTTACCAGCCGCCCGGAATTGCTCGAAGATGAGCGGCAGCGCAACGACTGTAACCTGCTGACCATCGATTATTAGCTTGCGGACCGGGATGCCTGATCCGCAGGAGCAGGTGGCTTCAACTGGTTCCTGAGGCTCAACGCTTTGAACAGGAATTCCCCTCGCGACTTCAGTAAATTCACCAGTACGCCGGCTCCATCTTTTTTCAAGCAGCTCATCAACCAGCTGCGCGACGCGCTCTGCGGTCAGGTCAACTGCTTTTAGTCCAGCTTCATTAAGCCGGCGAGCTCCCTGGGGCTTTTCCAATCCATTATTAGCAGCCACCTCGGTGACGAGAACCCCGGCTGCCGGTTTTCCGGAATACATTTCCGTCGCTCGGGCCGCACAACGGATTTCACAGCCATCCACGGCAATCGTCGGGTAGAAGCGGGCAAATGCCCGGTCGCCTTCACCGCCAGCCAGGAATAGCGGCAGGCAGATCGTCACCGTATCTTCGGGTCTGAGGCGTTCTAAGACTTGCAGCGCGGCCAGGCGCGTGACAGTGCCTTCCGGCAGCTCTTCACCCGAGCAGGCAACGATGCCGACTTTTTTCTTCGGCAGGTCAACCATCCTGGCCTCCATCCGTTTTATCAGTGTTGAGGGTATCGATGACAATGGCGATCTCTTGCGCTAATGCCTGGGCGAGCTGGAGCCCGCCCTGGTTCAGCTCGGAAATTCCCTGGGGCTTGAACTGCTTATTGCGGCGGTAAACGTCCAGCACAGCGAAGTCCTGAGCCACCGTGCCGCCGCTTTCCTCTACCATTTTGGTGGCGCAGGCCAGCTTGCAGCCGTCGATGGTGATCGCGGGATGAGCAGCAACAGACGCGCGAGCTGCCTCGTCGCCCAATACCAGCCTGGAAAGTGCAACGAGCTGGGTACTCTTCCGGACGCATGTCTTCGGTCACTATGTAAGCCGCCTCCCGGCTGACGGTGCCATAGGTCTTGCCGATGCCGCTGCACGGGACAATCACTACCTGGATTGGGGCGCTTTCGTCTGTCATCCTTTTTTGACCTCATTTTCACTTTCAGTCTTAATTTTGGCGAAATATGCCGGAGCATCCAACAGGCGCATTCGATCCGATCTCCCAGTTACTGGCTTCGACGATTGCGATCCAACCCTTACCATAAGGGTCCTGGTTGATCACTTCGGGCGCCATTTCCATATCTGGATTGACCTCAGCAACCTTGCCGCTTACCGGGGAGCCCAGGCTGATATTGACTTTAATGGTCTCAATGACCGCGACTTCGTCGCCAAATGCCAGCTCGGTGCCCACCGGCATGATTTCTACGAAGGCGATATCGCCGCTGCGCTGCTGCAAATAATCTGACAGACCAATGCGAGACGTACCTGCCTTCCGGTTTTGCCCAAACCCCCTCTGGAGAATAAAAAAGGTCTGTGGCCACTCGGAAAGTAAACTTATCAACGGTCAATTCTAGGTAATCAGGCATGGCTGGCCTCTATATGGATTTGTGGTTGCTTTTCAGCACACTGCGGGCAGGTGCAGTGCTGCCTTGGGTTGTTGTTCTTCGCATCTTCAGGCTGCCATTTGCCGGTTAGCTGTAAAAAAGTTTTCATTCCATCGATGATTTCAAAAAGCTGAGCGTCGCTGACCTGGTAATACACTCGCAGACCATCTTTACGGCTGGACACAAGTCCGGCATGGCGCAGTACATTAAGGTGTTGCGAAACGTAGGATTGGCGTTGGTCGAGCATAGCCTGGATGTGGCAAACGCATGCTTCGCCGTCTCGCAGCAGGTCCAGTATTTCCAGGCGGGAGGGATGCGCCAAAGCGTCGAACAATTCAGTTAGTAAATAGTTAGTAGTCTGTGTAGTTTTCATAGTTATCTGTATTCAAACATTCGATTGTTTGAATATAGTTTAGCAAAATAAGGGATTCCTGAAAAGTGACAAATGTCACAAGTGTTCGATAACAGGATGTCATCTCCGTCACCTGCGGTCAGTCGAGCATGGTCCAATTTAACGACGAACTGGTAGAGAAGATTAGCTTCTACCGAATGCGAGGGTAAGTTACGCTCGATAACGTTTTTTTTCAGATTGGCTAATAATCAGACACTACAACCTGGGACCAGATTGCACGGACGGCTTGGATTCGTCCCTTTTTAGGGAATTTTGAAATATTGTTTAATTTCTTAAGCTGGGTCAAACAGGAATTATCAGATGATCATATACCGGTGATTTCCAGAATGACGTATGGAGAGAGTTTTGCACCCATCGCCGGTTATGGCAGGTTCACTAAGAGGATGCCCCCGACCATGGCGACGATGCATCCCGCCAGGGTCAGCCTGGCGACGCGGGTGCCTGGCAGGGGATCCTTCAATATATATATGCCGACCAGAGCGTTCACGACGATCGATAGCTGGGAGATGGTGAATCCCTTCCCCGCCCCAAGAAGATCGATCAAGAGCAGCGACCCATAATTGCCAACCGCCCACAAAATCCCTGTAAGGAACACCCTCAGATAATCGGTGCTTTTCTCCAGCCGGAAGGATTGGCGCGGGAGAATCGCCAGGAAGGTGCTGCCCACGAAAATCCCAATGGCCATCGGGAATGCTGCGACCCACATAGACTCACCGCTGAGCTTGATTGGGATGAAATACGATCCCCACAGAATCCCGGCGGCGACCGCGCCCAACACGCCAATGAGGAAGCTCCGGCGGTCCTGGGTTTTCTCACCCCCGCCTCGGGCGAAGATGATCATCAATACCCCGCCAATGATGACGCCGATTGACAGGACCAACAGGAGGATTCCCAATGGCCCGGTGTTAACGAACTCGCCGAAGAGCAGCCCGCCCCAGATCATGCTCACAATGATGTTGAGCGGCGCCCAAATCCCGAATGCCTTGGCTATGCCGATTTTATTGGTAGCGGTGAACGCGCAAAAAGCGCTGACCGCCCAGACCAGTCCGCCGATGAAGGGAGGCCAGAATCCTGTAGCGGCGATCTGACCGGAGCGCGCCAGCCAGGCGACCAGAAAAGCCAGCCCCAGGTTGGCGACCCCGACGTAAAAAGTCTTGATCTGCTGGTTATTAAACCGGACGTTCTGCGACGGAGCCAGCCAGGTGCCCCAGGCAAAGACGGGGATTAAGGCGTAAAAAATGGTTGGCATGGGGTTATATGCTGGGCTCCCGGGTGTCGCCCGAGTTTATTGCGCGCTCCACTGCAGCCAGGGCAGTGAAAAATGGAAGGGTTGCCTGGTAAAGCTGCTGGTAGAGGGGATACAGGCGGTCGTAAACCTGGGATGGTCCTGCTTGCGGTGCATACACCCTGACGACCGGCACCAGCTTCTCAAGTACATCGAATGACGGGATCGCTCCAGCCGCGCGCATCGCCCAAAAAGCTGCCCCCAGGCTGGATGCTTCACCCACCTCAGTTATGGCAAGCTCGCGCTTCAGAACGCTGGACACGATTTGAACCCACAACGGCGACTGGGTAAAGCCGCCGGAAGCGCGAATTTCCGTTACCGGTGAGGCGACCTCGCTCAGCACATCAGCCAGGCTGCGCAGGCGAAAGGCGACCCCTTCCAACAGGGCGCGGGCCAGGTGCCGCGGAATCGTGCTGCAGGGTCAGGCCGAAAAATGCCCCCCGTGCGTCCAGATTCCAGCCTGGGCTGCGTTCTCCGGCGAAAAACGGCAGGCAGAGCAGACCACCCGCGCCGGGTTCGACGTCTGCGCCAAGAGAAATCAGCTCTTCGAAAGACAGCTCATCACTCGAAGCGCCTTTGTGCATGGCGCTGTTGAGCATATCTCGCAGCCAGGCAACCGCCAGGCCGCCGTTGTTAATCGCCCCGCCGACCAGCCAGTGACCCCGGTCGATGGCGTAGCACCAGGACCGCCTCTGCGGATCCAGGACAGGCTGGTCGGAGATCAGGCGCAGGGCGGCGCTGGTCCCGACCATGCAGGTAGCCTGCCAGGGATGAGGCGCACCCGCCCCCAGGCTGGAATTGGTCGCATCCGCAGACCCAAGGAAGAGCGGGGTTGTGCTGGTAAGTCCCAGCCTCTCAGCCCAGCGCGGCCGGATTCTGGGTAAACGCTCCAGCGGGTCCCCGGGTAGCGTGAGCTGATCTCGGCTTACCCCTGCCAGAGCGAGGATCGAATCCTCCCAATCCAGGGAAAATGTGTTCAACAATCCCGAGCCAGCCGCCAGGCAGTAGTCGACTGCGTATTCACCGGTCAGCCGCTGGAGTATATATTCTTTTAGAGTAATAAACCGGGCAGTCCGCTGGAATTCCGCGGGCGTGTTTTGTTTCATCCAGAGGATTTTGTACAGCGGGAACAGCCAGTGGATCGGGCAGCCTGTTATTCCGTACAGCGGCTGGAATAGAGGTGACTCGCGTGCGGCCTGCGCTTGCCGCGCAGCGCGATCATCCGCCCAGGTGATCACTCCGGTCAGGGGTTTGCCCGTTTTATCCACCGCCAGAAGAGTATGCAAGGGTGTGCTTAGGCTGGCGCCTGCGCAGGCCCCTGGCTGCACGCCTGCCTCAAGGATGGATTTGCGTACAGCGCTGAGCATGCCCGCGAACACCGCAGCGGGGTCTTGCTCTTTCCAGCGCGTTTGGCTGCTCTTGGAGGTGTAATCGCTGGCGCCCAACCCCAGAGGGCGGGCATGTTCGTCTACTACCAGAGATTTGCAGCTGCCTGTCCCGATATCGATGCCCAGGAACCAGGGAGAAGAAGGCGCTTTGTGCATTTGTAAAATTTACTCGAGGAAGAATTTAGATGGGCATCCGTGAAAACCCGACCGGGCGAATCCGGATGGGATGGCACGCCCCCGGTCCAAAGATTCCTTCGATTTTTCCAATGTACTGGGAAAGCATGCTCTCAGGGACAAAAGCCTGGATGGTGCCGGCAAAGCCGCCGCCCTGCATCCGCCACGCGCCGAGTCCATCGAGCGCCGCCTTGCTCGCCACCAACGCGATCGAAATTCCCTGCTCGGCGAAGTTATTTGGCGCGAAGACATTCTGATTGAGCATCCAGGAGCTTTCCCCGGAGGCGATAACCAGCTGCAAGAAGCGGGTGAATTCCCTTTGCTCGAGCGCCTGCACTTCCTGGCAGACCCGCTGGTCTTCCTGGTAGAAATGGATCGCCCTGAGGATGGCGCGGTCGCTCACCTGAGTGCGCAGGAACGCCAGATTCTCCATGAGGATTCTCTTCAGAGAACTGGCGCAAAACCTGGCCTCCCAGGACACCCGCGACAGCCTTCATCTCATGCTCGATTGCAGCATATTCCTCGGTTAGTGATGCGTGGTCCCCACCGGTATCTACTATTACCAGCTCGTACCCACTGGTAGAGAAGTCATATTCCACCTTTTTTACCAAGGGGCGAGCGAAATCCTTGAAATCGATCGTGACAAAACCGCCGACCGCGCTGGTTGTCTGGTCCATCAACCCGCACGGCTTGCCAAAATAATGGTTCTCTGAATATTGACCGATTTGACTGACCAGCAGCGCATCCAGGCTGCCCTGGTTGTACAGGTAGTTGAGAATGGCTCCAATGAGCACCTCGAATGCGGCGGAGGAGCTCAACCCCGAGCCTTTGGGGACGGCGCTGGTTACCACGGCGTCGAACCCCCCGCAATTCAGGCCCAGCTGTTGGTAGCGAGCTGCCACCCCCCGGATCAAGGCTGTGGAAGTCATTTTTTCGCTGTCCACTGCCGCTAATTCAGCGAGGCTCAGATTGACGGGTGAATAGCCTTCTGAACGGACGCGGATCAGGCCGGATGGGTTGGGGGCAACGACAGCCAGGATATCCTGGTTGACCGCGGCCGCCAGGATGCGCCCGCCATTATGATCGGTGTGGTTGCCGCAAATTTCTGTGCGACCCGGCGCGCTGATAAAATCAACCTCGCTATCCTCTGGGAAAATAATGGCGAACTCGTGGAGCGTCTTCTGGTAGCGCTCGCGCTGGGCGGACAATTCTTCCGCTGAATCTCCATACAGCCTGGCGAGGTAGGCCGTACCCTCAGCAGATTCCAGGTATCGTCGGGCAAGTTCGATGGGCTGCATATTCCCTAGCTTGTTTCGGCTGGTTCGGTTGTGCCGGTTTCGATTTTGGTGATCACATTGTGCTGGTCGGGCAAGCGCACCAGATCGACCTCAAAACGGGAGCGATCCCCGCGATGGATGGCATGATAATACTCCAAGGGCGTTCCATCCTCAAGGTAGGAGATGCTGTCCAGGTGCAAAAGTGGATCGTATTCATCCACTGCCAGCAGTCTGGCCTCGCGCTCGGTGGCGGATATGGCTTCGATCGAGCGGTGGGCACGCATGATCACCAGCCCGAAACGTTCCAGGATCTGGTAGAGGGATTGGCTGCTCAGGTCTTGATCGGCAAGCTGCGGGCAGAGGCTTACCGGGATGTACGTCGTTACCAGGACAATCGGCACGCCATCCACGAAGCGCAATCGCTCGATACAAAAAACCGACGTGCCCGGCGCGATGTGTAGATGGCCGGCGATTTTTGCCGTGCACGGCTCGATTTCATTCTTTAATACCTCGGTGACGGTATGGTGACCGCGCTCCAGCATATCCTGGTAGAAGCCGGTAAGTTTTTCGACCAGGCTTTCATTGATTTTAGGTTCGGCGATGAAAGTGCCTTTGCCCTTCTTACGCAGGATGAGTCCGTCCAGCTCGATCTCACGCAACGCCTGGCGGACCACCGTCCGGCTGACGCCGTAGTAGATGCAGAGCTCAGGCTCGCTGGGGATCTTATCCCCGGGTTTCCATTCTCCGCTGCTGATTTTGGCTTTGAGGGCTTCAATCAACTGGATATAGTAAGGTATGTAGCTGTCAAAGTTGATAGAATTGGTTTCAGTGGACATGATCGCTGCATCTCCTGCGGGAGCAGAGCACAAACCTTATGCCTGTAATTATGTGATTACAATTATATTATACCCGCCTAAACAGGTCAATTCTTAGTTCGCTGGGCAGTCGCGCAAGGCTGCTTGACAATGGATTTTATGGATTGTATAATCGATCATGATGTAATTACATGATTACAGGATCTCTGATTTATCCTGCTGGCTGCTTGCGATGAGCAGAATATACATCCTCTCCCATGATCTGGGAACTACGGGCGATAAAGCCTCACTAATTGACCGTGAGGGTCGTGTCCTGGCAAGCTCGTTCAGCGGATATGACACGGCTTATCCGCACGTTACCTGGGCAGAGCAAAATCCGCTGGACTGGTGGAAAGCGGTCTGCACCTCGAACCACCGGATAATAAGCCAGGCAAAGGTATCACCCACTGAGATTGCCTGTATCGTCTTCAGCGGACAGATGATGGGCTGTGTGGCAGTGGACAACCAGGTGCGCCCGCTGCGCAGCGCCATTATCTGGGCTGACCAGCGCGCGGTGCAGCAGGCTGACCGGCTCATCGAGCGAGTTGGGAGTGAGGGGATCTATCAGATCACCGGCCACCGGGCCAGCTCATCGTATTCGGCGGCAAAGATGATGTGGGTGCGGGACCACCAGCCTGAGATCTATGCCGACGTTTACAAATTCCTGCAGCCCAAAGACTTCATCCTGGCGCGTCTGACGGGGCGGTTCGTTACGGATTATTCGGATGCTTCGGGGACGAACCTGTACGAGCTTAAGGCATGGGATTGGTCGGATCGGATGCTCGAGGCGGCTGATCTCGACCGGCGGCAATTGCCCGAGCTGCATGCTTCTACCGACGTTGTCGGAGAGGTGCTGCCCCAGGTAGCAGATGAGGTAGGCCTTGCCGCGGGTACACCGGTAGTTGCCGGCGGGGGCGACGGCCCCTGTGCGGCAGTCGGGGCAGGCGTGGTGCGCGAAGGCAGCGCCTACAACTATATCGGCTCTTCTTCCTGGATAGGGATTGCCACCCGCCAGCCCAGTCTTGATCCAGACCAACAAACGGTCACTTTCGCCCATCTCATTCCGCACATGTTTACCCCCACTGGCTCGATGCAGGCCGCGGGCGGATCGTACCAGTGGCTGCGCGATGTTTTCTGTGACCTGGAGGTGCAATCCGCCTCAAACCTGAAGCTAAGCCCCTACGAGCTGATGAACTTGCAAGCCGCAAATTCGCCCGCAGGCGCCAACGATTTGCTGTTCTTACCCTACCTGCTGGGGGAACGCTCTCCCCGCTGGAACCCGAATGCGCGCGGCGCATATTTTGGGCTGACGATGAAGCACACCCGGGCGGACATCATCCGGGCGACGCTGGAAGGCATCACCTTGAACCTGCGGGTTATCCTGGAGGCTTTTCAGAAGCAGGGTGCCAACATCGAAGCCGTGCGGGTGATCGGAGGGGGCGCCCGCGGGGCTATCTGGCGCCAGATCATGGCAGATATTTATGGGCTGCCGATACTGCGCCCCGCCTTATTGGAGGAAGCTACATCGATGGGCGCGGCAATTGCGGGCGGCGTAGGGGTAGGGTTATTTCCTGATTTTAGCGTTGCCGAAGAGCTCACCCCAATCGTGGACAAGGTCCTGCCAAACCCGGAATTTAAACCGGTCTACGACCGCCTGTATAAGCTCTTTAACCAATGTTATGAAGCGTTTCTCCCGTTGTATACTGCGTTAGCAGAAAGCTGAATCCGAATCATCCTCAGGAAGGAGATAGAAGGAAATGGACCTGGACCTAAAAGATAAGGTGGCCGTGATCAGCGGCGGCAGCGTGGGCATCGGTCTGGCTGTAGCCGAAGGGTTAGCTCAAGAAGGCGTCCACCTGGCATTGTGCGCCCGCAATGAAGAACGGCTGGCTGCGAATGCCAGAGAGGTCGGAGAAAAATACGGCGTACAGGTGATTGCAGCCAGGGTGGATGTTACCCGCGCAGATGAAATCGAGGCATTTATCGCCAAAGTGAAGCGGGAATTTGGCGGCGCAGATATCCTGATCAACAACGCCGGCACCGGCAGCAACGAGAAGATCATGACTGCACCGGACGAGAAGTGGCAGTACTACTGGGACCTGCACGTCATGGCGGCGGTGCGCTTCTCGCGGGGCCTGGTGCCTTTCATGCGCGAGCGAGGGGGCGGGGTGATCCTTAACAATGCCTCGATCTGCGCCAAGCAGCCGCTGGGCTACGAGCCGATCTACAACGTCACCAAGGCCGCGCTGATGATGTTCTCCAAGAATTTCTCCGACGAGCTGATCGCGGATAACATCCGGGTGAACTGCATCAACCCCGGCCTGATCCTGACCCCCGACTGGGTGAAAACCGCCACGGCAGCTGACCGAAGGCACCGAGCGCACCTGGGAGGATCACCTGGATCAGATTGCCCGAGATAATGCCCCGATCGGTCGCTTCGCCTCGCCGGAAGAGCTGGCCCATTTCTTTGTCTTCCTGTGCTCCCCCGCGCTTCAGTACTGCGTGGGCTCGACGTACTATGTGGACGGCGGCTGGCTGAAGGTGGTCGCCTGAAACCTGTTCGAAACAAGGATTGAGGAGATTTAACATGAAACAGGCTGTTATGACATCACCCGGCGAGATCGAGATCCGGGAAGCTGAGATCCCCGCCCCCGGTCCGGGCGAAGTGCTGCTGCGCATCCAGCGGATCGGCGTGTGCGGCTCGGATGTGCACGTCTACCACGGCAAGCATCCCTATACCAGTTATCCGGTCGTGCAGGGACACGAATTTTCGGCCACCCTGGAAGGGCTGGGGACGGGGGTAACCGGCCTGGAGCCGGGCAGCAAAGTGACCTCGATGCCGCAGATCGTGTGCGGGGAATGCGCGCCTTGCCGGCGCGGCGACTACCACATCTGCGATAAGCTCAGGGTGCAGGGCTTCCAGGCGCCGGGCTGCGCGCAGGAATTGTGGGTGACCAGTGCGGCGACGATCATCCCCCTGCCGGAGACTTTTTCCTTCGAACAGGGAGCATTGGTCGAGCCGGTCTCGGTCGCAGTGCATGCCGTCTCACGGGCAGGTAACCTGAAAGGCCGGCGGGTGGCTGTGCTGGGTGCAGGCCCGATCGGCAACCTGGTCGCCCAGGTCGCCCGCGCTTCCGGGGCAGCTGTGCTGGTCACCGACCTGAGTGATTATCGCCTGGAGATCGCCCGGCGCTGCGGCTTGCCGAATACTTCCAACCCGGCTCTGGAAAGCCTCAAGGAAGCCTCTGGACGCATCTTCGGCGCGGATGGCTTCGAGGTCGCCTTCGAATGCGTCGGGGTCGAGCCGACCATGACCGCTGCCATCGAAACGATCCAGAAAGGCGGCACGATCGTGGTCGTAGGCGTATTCGGTGAAAAACCGCGCGTCGACATGGGGTTCGTCCAGGATCGCGAGCTTAACCTGCGCGGTACCCTGATGTACAAGCGCGAGGACTACCTGCGCGCGGTCGAGCTGATCGACACCGGTCAATTCGTGACCGAGCCGCTGATGTCCAAACACTTCACCATGGACGATTACCTGGAGGCCTACCGGTTCATCGACCAGCAGCGCGATAAGACCATGAAGGTTTTCATTGACATCGCCTGACCTTCCAGGCCGGAGAATCCAAATGAGATATGCAATCAACAACTGGGTGTACGCTGACGAACCATTGCGGGAGACTTTTTCACGCCTGGCGCGGTTCGGATATTACGGCGTCGAGCTAAAAGGAGAGCCGGAGCTGTATTCCGTAGATGAAATCCGGGCTCTCAGCCGGGAATTTAACCTGGCAGTAAGCTCGATCCTGGGCTGGTGCATCTGGGGCATCCCCGGGCGGGACCTCTCCAGCCCGGACGAGGCTGAGCGGGCTGCTGCACTCCGTTATGGGCAGGCATGCATCGATTTCGCTGCGGCGCTCGCTGCGCCGGTTCTCATCGTCCTGCCCTTTCCGGCGGGCAGAACAGCACCCGTTGGGGAATCCGGATACTGTGGCAGGCTGGCTGCAAGCCTCCAAAATAGAATGGGAGCAATGCAGTCGACTCAGTGCGTAAGGCAGCTGTATATGCGTCCAGGCAGGGAGTGCTCCTGGCTGTGGAGCCGATCAATCGCTACGAGACGTACCAGATCCGCACTGTCGAGGATGGCTTGCGCTTCCTTGCCGATGTCGGCGAGCAGAATGTTAAGCTCAACCTGGATGCTTTCCACATGAATATCGATGAGGCTGACCCGGCGGAGGCGATCCGTAAAGCCGGGGACCAGCTTGCTCACATGCACGTAGCCGACAGCAACCGCTTACCTCCCGGGAGGGGTCACACCGATTTCAAGGCAATTCTGGCAGCGCTGCACGAAGTCGGCTTTGCGGGAACCATGGTGCTGGAGCCTGTACCACCTGGCTCGGACCCAGGCATGGCGACTCAAGATGCCAGCTTACCAGCAGCAGAAAGACGTTTACGCAGAGGAAAGCATTCGCTACCTGAGACAGGTTGAGGCCTCGCTGGCGCCAGCCTGACCCAATTAATAGTAGCTCGTTACGGATAAACCCGATAGGAGATAGAAATGGTCAATAGTATTTTGGATTGTACGGTGCTTAACAACCAGGTCAAAATGCCCTGGCTTGGATTCGGCTTATTCTTGATGGAACCAGGCGCTGAAACCGTAAATGCCGTCCGCGCCGCGCTCCAGGCAGGCTATCGCAGCATCGATACGGCTATGATTTACGAGAACGAGAGCGACGCCGGAAAAGCCATCCAGAGCAGCGGCATCCCCCGCGAGGAATTATTTATCACAACCAAGCTGTGGAATTCAGACCAGGGATACGAAAGCACTTTGAAAGCCTTCGAGGTGAGCCGTAAGAAGCTGGGACTCGAGTATATCGACCTGTACCTGATCCACTGGCCGGTGAAAGGCCGCTATGTCGATACCTGGCGAGCGCTGGAGAAGCTGTATCGTGATGGCGTTACCCGGGCGATTGGGTTGAGTAATTTCCTGGTCCATCAAATTCAAGACATATTGGCAGTCTGCACCATCCCGCCTGCGCTGGACCAGGTTGAGCTCCATCCTGAGCTCAGCCAGCCGGAGCTGCAGGGATTCTGTCATGAAAATCACATCCAGCTGGAAGCCTGGGCGCCACTCGGGCAGGGTCAATCCTTGAAGATTCCGACAATTGTCGAGATTGCCCGGAAGCACGGCAGAACGCCGGCGCAGGTGCTGATCCGCTGGGATTTACAAAAAGGAATTGTTTCCATCCCCAAGTCGAGCAAGCCCAGCCGGATCGCTGAAAATGCTAAAGTTTTTGATTTCGAATTGGATGCTGAGGATATGCAGCGTATCGATGGCTTGGATGAAAACCGCAGGTTCGGAGCTGATCCGGATAACTTCGATTTTTAATTACCAAGATTTCTCCAGAAGTGAGATCTATTCCGAAAACGAGGTACGGGTGGCGCATTGGCACCACCCGTACCTCGTTTTCGGAAATTACCTTCATAAGGCAGCCCGTTTATTCCAATGCTTTGTACGCCTCATTTAAAATTTTCTGCCACTGGATATGCCTGGAGACCAGCGGCTGATAAAGCGAGTGGTTTTGCGTGTCGGGTACGAACGCTGTGCCGGCGCGCAGAGCATGCTCTTCGGCGAAAGAGGCCAGGTCATCAATGATTCCTGCTGCTTTCCCGGCAATCATTGCGCTGCCCCACGAGCCGAACTCGCTCCCTTGCAGGGGCTGGTAGGGTAAGCCGAGGACGTCTGCTTTGATCTGGTTCCAGACGGCGCTGCGCGCGCCCGCCGCCGACCACCCTGGCCTCAGATAATTCCAGGTCTGGGATCAATATCTGCAATATAGACAGATAGTAAGCATACTCATAGGCAACGCTCTCCAGAACCGAGCGGGCAAAATGAGCCTGGGTATGCCCCCAGGAGAAACCCAACCAGGCGCCGCGCATCTCCGGAGCAGCCGGGCAGATCCTGCCGCCCAGATGGGGGGAGAAGAACAGGCCATCAGAGCCCGGTGGGATGCTGCCTGCCAGGCGGGTGAGCTGGTCATAACTATCCGCCTCCGGCTCAACCGCCATGCCTTTCCGGGCGTTGAAGAACTCGTCGCGGAACCATCTTAAGGCGATCCCTCCACCCGCTATATAAGCCAACGGGTTCCACAAACCGGGGATGACCGAGCGCATCGTGAGCAATGCCCGGTTCTCGACATCGGCGACGAAGCGATCCGTGCAGCCCGCCAGGACAGCCGCGGTGCCCGCCACGTCAAAGAGCATGCCGGAGCGCACAATCCCCCCACCCAGGGCGCCGGCAGCGGTATCGCCGCAGCCGGCGGCGATGAGCGTGCCAGGGGACAGGCCAAAATCAGCCGCGGCCTGCGGAGTTACTTCGCCGATGATCTCCCAGGGAGCGACGATCCGCGCTAATTTATCCATTTCGACGCCGAGCAGTCCGCACAGCTCATCCGACCAGCATCCATTGCGAGCGTCGCTCAGGGCGGAGAAGTGGATGAAGGTATAGTCCATGAAGGCGTCTCCACCCTTCAATCCTGCCATCTTACCTGCCACGTAGCCTGCCGGGGTGACAAATTTTGCGATGCGCCGGTATGCATCCGGCTGCTCTTCTTTCCACCACAGGATCTTGGAGCCGTGGTCGCAGGTGGGGGGGCAGCCGGTCAGCTGGGTGACCCGATCGCCATAGTTCTTCTCCAGGTATTCGATGTATGGCTGGCAGCGCATATCCAGCCATGAATCGAAACGCGTGGCCGGATTGAAATCCTCGTCGACGGTGCCTATGCCAGCCATCTGGCTGTCGAACGCGATGGCAAGCACCTGGCGGGGCTCGATCCCGCTCTGCTGGATGCAGCGGCGGACGGTCAGCGCCTGCCGTGCGGTAGAAGTCGTCATTTTCTTGCTCCACCACGCCCGGTCGAGGATAGTAGATCGGCACCTCGACAGTGACATCGGCAACCAGGGTGCCAGATGTGGTGTATAAGGCGGCTTTGGTGCTGCTCGTCCCTAAATCGACTCCGAGGAGATAGGTAGTGGACATGGCTGAGGCCCGGCTCAACCCTGGACAGGAGTTTGCAGGCGGGGTTTGTACACCAGTGGAGGGCGCAGCTCGGCGGCGATCTCCTCCAGCTGATCAAAGAGCGGGCCGCTGATGTCGAGATGCAGGACTTCAGCGATCACCTGTGTCCACCCGTGCACGAAATACAGCCAGCCGTCTTCAACCAAAATATTGCGGGAGTCTTTCTGCGCCATCGACTGGTGCCAGAAATCCAGCTCGCCCCGGTAGTTGATCTCCCAGGCAACACCGTTGCGCGGAAAAAGGCCGTTATCCGTAACCGGAGAGCCGGGGCTGTCTTTACCCATGCCTGTAGCGTTGACCACCACCGTCCCGTCTGGCATGCGCTCCATGATCTCATCGTTTACCTCAGGGTCGACATTCTGGATAAACTCAAATTCGATATCCGTTTCCAGGCTCTCCACCATCGCTCGCATATCGACCAGGCGCCCAAGGGAGCGGTTCACAACGACGAACCGCTTCGGCCGGTCAGCGGGATCCTGCTTATCGATCAGGTGCAGTGCCATGGCTTTGCCTGATCCGCCTGCGCCGAAGCATAAAAAATCACCGCCTGTGCTGCCAAAATAGCCTTCGGGGAGGAAGGCATCCAGCGAAAGCCCGGAGGTCAGCGGGTCTTTGGCATGACCCCATAATTGGTCGCCGCGCTTGGAAATGCTGGAGACTTCACCGGTCAGGAGCGCCGATGTGTGCAACACGTCGAACATATCCCGCGCCGCTGTGAGCAAATCAATTTTATGGGTAGTGACCAGCGCTCCGAGGGAGAGGGGGTCGTACTTGATCTGCGCTACGCTGCGGCGGTAGGCCTCGGGGGCATCGTGGATGGCATGGTCGATCCCCACGATGACTACCTCGGGTCGCCCGATGGCATTCATCCAGCGCGGAAATACCTTCATAATCGAGGATTTTTCAGTGGTGACCCCAATAAAATACACGGTGGGGATTGTCCTGGTCTTGATTGGGTAAGGAGACGTTTGATTCATATTTTGTTTTACTCCGTTTGTATTTCGCTTATCCCGTCCGCCTGGCTTTTTCTAACGCTTTGACAAATTCGGCAGCCCGGACGGTAATATCGCTGAAGCGTCCTTCTTTCGCCCAGGCTGGCGGGCAGAGCTCGCTGCCTGCGCCGACGGCGAATGCGCCGGCGGCGAACCAGTCACCCAGGTTTTCGGCATTTACACCGCCGGTGGGCATCATTGGAATGTGAGGGAAAGGCCCGTGCAAGGCTTTTAGATACGCCGGCCCGCCGAGCGATCCGGGGAAGATCTTGACCACGTCCGCGCCCAGGCGATAAGCTTGCATGACTTCGCTGGGAGTCAGCGCCCCGATCATGACCCCAAGCTGCGAGGCAACCATTGCTCCGCCCAGGGCTTCTTCACAGTGCGGGCTGACGATAAAGCGCGCCCCGGCGTCTTGCGCCTCAGCCACCTGCTCGATCTCGGTAAGTGTGCCCATGCCGAGCAGAATCTCGTCCCCAAATTTTCCGGCGAGGGTCCTTACCACTCCCGCCGCGCCCGGGGTGGAATAGGTGATCTCGATCCCAAGCACCCCTCCTGCGACCAGGGCTTCCACCATTCTTACCGTTAGCTCAGCGGAAGGGCCGCGGATGACTGCCAGCAAGCCCAGGTCTTTGATTTTATCCAGCGTATCTTTTTTGTTCATCCTTCACCGCAATTCAGGGGACAGCCAGCGCGGGTTATCGATTATCCGGGGAGCATCAATCAGCAACGACCAGCTTGCGAAAGCCCTGCTTTTCGATGCTGCCGTAATCGTGCCCGGCGTTCCCCGGGTAGACGAAGAACGTGACCAGGTCCTCGTTCGCTGCGGTATTCACCGAGCGGTGCGCCCAGCACGGCGGTACGTATAAAACCCGCCCTGGTTGAAGCGCCTCGACGGACCACTCTCCCTGGGGAGTTTCCATCACCATATAACCCTGCCCGCGCAAGCAGTAGTAGACCTCGGCAGTCTCGAGGACGTTGTGGAAGTGGCCTTTGGTCATGAAATATTCATCGCCCACCTTGCCAGGGTGGACGATCGAAATTCCATAGAGAAGCTCACCGGCAAGCTCCGGGCGCTGCAGGTCGTACACTTCGTACAGGATGGGATCTCCGGAAGCCAGCGTTGCGGCATAGCTTTGCTGATCGTGGAACTGATCCTTAAGATCAGAGAGACGGCGGACGATGTGGTGATCGTACTGGCTGAGCAGGATTTTTTCAGCCTGGATGATATCGATGGATAGAGGCGTGTCAGTCATAAGTGAAATCCTTGGTTTACAAATGGCATTTATGATCCGGGCCGTGCCAGGCGACCGGCAATATTTTCTCCGGTCAGCCTGCGGATGGTCGGTTGGCTGAAACCTGACTCAACGAGTCTGGGGATGATGATTGTGATCAAGCCGCTCAAGCCGGGAGCGCCGCCCAGCCTGGTCCACAGCCGAGCCTCAGCCATATCGGTAGCGATGGCGACCTGGCTCTCCAATCCGGCAGCGACCATCTGATCGAGAAGCGACCACAGGTTGATATCCGGCTCATATTTCGGCCGGTAGAATGTGTCATATTCCAACAGGATGCCCTGCTGCGCCAGGCTGGCGTGCAGGTTGAAATCCGGGCGCTTATCCATGTGGCATAAGACCAGCCGCTCGGGCGGCAGACCAAAATCAACGAGCGTCCTGACGATCTCTTCCGCATCCAAACCTTTTTCGGTATGCACTTCGATCGCCGCCTCGCATTCCAAACTGGCGCCTACCGCGGCTTCCACGAGATGCAGCGGCGATTGAGCCAGCGAGGCTGTGCAGGCGATCTTGATAAAGCCGGCAAGCACGACGTTCTCACTATGCCGGGTTTCCCACAATGCCTGGCTCAACTCGTTAATGAAATACTCTTGTGCGGCCTGTATGGATGCCCGGAACAGCCAGAAGCCTGGAGGATAATATTTTTGCAGGTGAAAGCCGGTGCAGGCGACGATATTCACGCCGCTGGCGATAGCCAGTTCACGCAGCTTGCTGCCATCTCGCCCACAGCCAGGTGGCTGGCAATCGATGATGGTCCCGCCCCCGGCCTGGCGGTAGTCGCGCAGCTCAGCCGCGATCGCAGTCTGGTCATCCAACACAGGTGCAGCGGGGTCGGCGCCTGGCACTTTTGCTATCCACACGTGGTTGTGCGCGTCGGTGATGCCAGCCAGCGCAGGGTCCAGCGGCCCGGCGACCGTATACAGCCTCCGATAGCTAGCAGCATTAAGCGGAGGGAGGGATCGGTGGCTGATCACGGCTCCATGACCACCTTAAGGGTCGTCCCATCTTCAGCAGCCTGGAATGCCTGTGCTGCAGCCTCCAATGGGAAACGTGCACCGACGATCCTGCCCAGGTCTAACCTCCCTGAGCTGGCGATAACTGCAGCCTGGCGGCAGTTGTCCGTGCTGCACGCAGTAGTGCCGGTGACAGTCAGCTCTTTATAGTGCACCAGGTTAGAGTCGAAAAGGATTTTGGACCTCTCCTTGGGCAGCCCGCCGAAAAAGTTGATCCTCCCGCCCAGGGCAGCCAGCTCGAGCGAGACTTCCTGGGCAGAAGCGGCAGGCGCGGCGATGATTACCACGTCAACCCCTTCACCCCCGGTCTCCGATTTAATAATTTCGACCAGGTCGCCCTGCGCGGGCTGGATTACCTGCCCAATCCCAAATGCTTCTGCCTGTGCGCTGCGCAGCGGGTTCAGCTCGCTGATAAAAATCTTACCCGCTCCACGGAACTGCGCCAGCAGGGCGTGCATGATCCCGATTGGACCTGCCCCGATGACCAGCACCGATCTCGCCAGGCTGGATGTGCAGCGCTTCCTGGCCGCGCAGGACACAGGCAAAAGGCTCGATCAAGGCGGCAGCCGCCGGATCGATCGAATTATCCACAGGGATCAGGTTCCCCTGGGCGATTGCACTGGCAGGGACGCGCATATACTCGGCAAACGAGCCGTCCAGCGTGACCCCGATGGCTGCATATTGCGCACAGCGGTTGTTGTTCCCAGAAATACACTGGCGGCAGTGTCCGCAACCCATATTAGGCGCCACAAAGACGCGCATGCCGGCGTGCAGGTCGTTTAGCTGGCTGCCGGACTCGACAATCTCCCCGACCACTTCATGCCCAGGGATGCGGATGGTTCCAGCGGGGTACATGCGATGCGCCCCATGCAGGATGCGGATGTCGGTGCCGCAGATGCCCGTGCTGAGCACCTTGAGCAGCACTTCATCGTCAGCGATTGTCGGAATCGGTCGCTCTTCGACGCGCAGGTCTTCCGGGCCATGATAGACGACGGCAATCATCGAATTACCCATCTAGTGCCTTCATTACATTACCTCGCTGAGGTAAACCGGGCGTTCCTCCAGGAGGGATTTGGTGGCTGCCAGAACGCCCGCGACTGCCCAGCGACCTTCCTCCCCGCCGACCTTTGGTTGCGCTCCCGTGCGGATGCAGGAGATAAAATGCCTCATCTCTCCGATGTATCCCCAGGCGAAGCGCTGCGGCCAGGTGCGGTTGATGGGTGAGATCAGCCCCTGGTCCCGGTCAGTGCAGACAACGATTGACTGGCCTTGCAGCTCGCCGATCTGCATGATCCCCTTTTCGCCGACAATCTCCACCCGCGCGTCATAGCCATAATCGCACGGGCAGACGCTGGAGATGCTTCCCAGACCGCCATTTTCGAAGCGCAGATTGACCAGGGCATTGTCGTAGAAGTTTTGCGAATCTACACCCAGGGACTTTCCTTTAAAGTTGGCAACTTCAACATATACCCTCTGAATGTTCGAGCCCATCAGCCAGCGCACACAATCCCAATCATGGCTGTTGACTTCCGCCAGGTTGCCGTTGGAAGTCTTCAAATCGCGCGCCCAGGGCGGGGGCAGGCCTGGTCCGTGGGTAAGTGATTTAATCAGCATGGGCTGGCCGATTTCGCCAGCCGCGATCCGCTCAGCAGCTGCCTGGAAATCAGGATCAAAGCGGCGCATGAAACCCAGCTGGAGCAGCACCTGGTGCTGGCGAGCCTGGGCGATGATGTCATCGCAGTCCGCCAGGGTTAAAGCCATGGGCTTTTCCAGGAAGACGTGTTTGCCTGCGCTCGCGGCGGTGATCGCCAGGGAGGGGTGCGAGAAGGTTGGGGTGGTAATGACCACCGCAGCGAATTGCGCGCTTTCCAGAGCCTCCTCGAGAGTAGAGAAGCGACCTGGGATGTCGAACTGTGCGGCAGTGGAATTTAATGCTTCAGGACTGCTGTCGACGATAGCCGCGAGCTTTGCTTCAGGGATGTGATTTACCAGGGAATTGGCATGGACTTTTCCGGCGCGGCCGGCTCCCACCAGACAGACGCTGACAAGTTCTGACATAGATACTCCCATTCGTGGATTGCTACATTCCAACGATGCTCGATTAGACAAGCGAGCACAATGTAATCCTGTAATTACAGGATTATAATTCTAATAGAAGTTTCCGTCAAGCAAGTTCAAAAACCCCCTAAACCGCTGCACTAACCGGAAGCCAGAGGGTAAAGCTGCTGCCTGAGCCTGGCTCGCTGGTCAGCTCGATCTTGCCAAAATGTGCTTCGGCAAGGTCGCGCGCGATGCTCAAGCCCAACCCCATACCCCGCTTGATCCTGCGACCTTGCTCTCCTTGAAAGAAGGGTGTGAACACCTGCTCCTGCTCATAAGCAGGAATGCCCGGACCCGTATCGCGCACCTGGATCCAAACCTTATTTTCCGCCGTGCCCGCCGTGACAGCTACAGCTCCCCCGCTGGGAGTAAACTTGATGGCGTTGCTGATCAGGTTGCCTAATACCTGGGCAATCCGATCCCGATCGATATTCAGGACGGGCAGGTTTGCGGCGAGGCTTTCTTCCCACTTCAGATTTTTGACCTCGGCAGCCTCTCGCCAGGTGAGCAACACTTTAGGCAGCCATTCCGCCAGGGCGACCGGCTTCAGATTTAATTCCAACCCCCCTACAACCTGATCTTGCAGGCGAGCCAGGTCGTCCAGTAAATGTTCCAGCCTCTCGCTCTCCTCATCCATTCCCTCGAGGAGCTCATCCAGCAGAACCGGATCGCGCTTTGCACCTTCACGGGAGACCTGGATTGCCATGCGGATTCCACCCAGGGGTCTTCCCAGCTCATGGACCAGGTTGTCCAGCAGCTGCTGGCGGGCTTTCTCCAGATTGTGTAAGCGTTCAACCAGAAAATTTACCGACTGCAGCAGATGCTGGATCTCATCCGGTCCTTGAACGTACAAAGGATCCCGCTTGCCTCTTATTGCCAGATCATCGATCGCGTCTGTTGCCTGTTGGATCGGGCGGTCGATGTTCACCGCGAGCAGGACTCCCAAAACAGCGCCGGACAATAATCCCAGGATGAGGATGCCAATGATTAGAAACCGAAATTGGACGAGCTCCTCCCTCAAAGTTGCATAGCGGTAGGAAACCCGGACGATTCCGGTCAGGTTCTGATCCGAACCAAATACCGGCGCAAAAACATCCACTACCTCCCCGTGTAAGCCCTGGCTCAGGTTGATGCGTTTGACCAGCTCGCCTTTTTTCGCCTCGTCCAGCCCGACCGCGAGGATGGGCTGATCGATGCGCTCCTCGTCGGCAGGGTCACTGGAAGCCAGGAGGCGTCCGTCAGGACGTATAAACATAATCCGTTTCTCCTGACTGGTGCGCGATTTTTGAAGGGCGGTCCGGGCAACGAGCGGATCTTGCCATATTCCGGATTGCTGGCTGGTAATTTCAGCCAGGATTTTCGCATCTCCACTTAATTCATTCGCCAGGTTAGGCAGCACATACTGGGTTTCCAGTGCGTATAACAGCGCAATACCCATCAGCGGGATGATGATCAGCAGAGGCAATATGTGGCTGAGAATCAGCCGGTTGCGCAAAGAGTTCAGCATCACCCGCCTCGCGGAACGAGCTTATAGCCAACCCCGTGCACGGTGATGATCCGGCGCGGATGGTCCGCATCTTCTTCGATACGCAGGCGCAGCCAGCGGATGTGGACATATACTACCTGGGGTTCCCCGCTGAACTCGGCTCCCCAAACACTTGCCAGCAACTCCTCTGTGGAGATAACCCGATTGGGCTGGAGGGCAAGGGCGTGCAGCAGATCGAACTCGCGCTGGCCTCAAATCGACCGTACGACCGGCTACCATCACGGTATGCGCGCCGGGATCGACGATCAAGTCCCCCAAGATGATAGGGGGTCGCTCTGCTTCGATGTTCTTATCCGCCTCAGACCGGCGCAAAACAGCTTTTACATGGGCAAGCAGGCGGCTCAGGTTAACCGGCTTGGTCAGGTAATCATCTGCTCCGAGCTCCAACCCCAGGATTTCATCGGTTTCACTCCGCCGGGCGGTCAGGAAAATCACCGGCGCTCCTATTTGGGCTTTGAAGTAGCGCAGTGCATCCAGGCCATCCATCCCGGGTAAGCCAATATCCAACAGCACCAAATCAGGCGGGTCGCGTTGAGAGAGGGTAAGGGCATCTTCCGCGTTCGCCGCACTGCTCATCCGGTAACCGGCTTGAGTGAGTCCGAAAGCCAGGCTGCGGCGCATCAAAGCATCATCGTCGACCAGCAGAATATGTTTGGTCATTTAATCAACCGGCTGCAATCAGATTCAGTGAAATTATGTGCATGCAGTAGCAAACCGCCATAAGTATTTTAAGTACATAGGAACATAAAATGGCGGTTTGCCCCAGTGATTGGCCGTCTGGGTGTCAATTTTTGTAAAAATACATTCGGCCAATCACAAGTATAACCACCGGAATATGGCTTGTCCAGCTACATTGGTTTAGTGGAGAGAAAAAAAGGACAGGTTGATTGAAAGCCCCAGGCTGGGCCTGTTTAATTAACGTTTAAGATTTCGTTAAACCTCGCTTAGAGACTAAATAGGGAGATGCTGATACGATTTAATGCGTGGATGTGGAGGTCCCAGGCTATGAATTTATACGCGAATAATGACAATTACCTGACGCTGGAGAAATCCCGCTCCGATGATTTGCTTAAGCTGGCAAAATATTGGGACACGGCCGGTTCGCCGTGAGTTAAGCGCGTTCGCCAGAGCAGTCTGGCCTGAAAAGGGGCTGCTGAGACGGTTAGGTTTACACAGCTATCGCCTGAGAAAGCGAGCGCAAGCTGACCGGGTGATTTGGTGGATCGAACGCGACATCCCACCCTACGATCGATATCGCTGTGAGGTGTATAGCGTTGAGCTGGCAATAGGAGAGCGGGGTCAGGTCCGCCTTTCGGTAATGAGCGGCGAAGAGGAGTATCCGGTCGAACCTACCGACGAGCGAACCCTGGTCTCAGCTTTGATCCTGGCCAGTAAAGATGATCCGATGATCGTGCCCCGCCAGATGGGCGCGGCGTTAGATCCGTAAGGGGGAAAATTTAAAAAATGATCTCGCCCGAGATTATCACGCTAATCATCATTGGGGTGGCGATCCTGCTTTTGCTCAGTGATCGCATTCGCCCCGATCTGGTGGCAATATTGGTGCTGCTTTCCCTGGGAATCAGCGGGGTTTTGACTCCGGAGGAGGCCCTTTCTGGCTTCAGCCGGTCAGCGGTAATTACTATCCTGGCAGTTTTCATCCTGGCAGAAGGTCTGCGTGTCAGCGGTCTGACTGACCAGCTCGGGAATTGGCTGCTCAAGCTGGCTGGGAATAATGAGACCCGGCTGATCATTGCAGTGACAGCCGGAGGCGCGTTATTGTCCTTGTTTATGAATAACATTGCTGCTGCAGCAGTGTTGTTGCCGGCTGTTATGGGCGCTGCCCGAAAAAGCCGGGTAAACCCTTCCCGCCTTTTGATTCCCCTGGCATTCGGTACAATCTTGGGAGGGATGGCGACTTTATTTACTACGACGAATATTATCGCCAGCGGCCTCCTGCGCGCGCAGGGCTACACCGGCTTCGGCGTCCTGGACTTTGCCCCCCTGGGCATCCCGATCGTCGTTGCTGGAGTTGGTTTCATCACCTTGATCGGAAGGCGATTGCTGCCCGAACGCCCAGCCCTCCAAAACAGGATGGACAGCGTCCCCGAAAATAACGACCTCGCCAATATTTACCAGTTAAAAGATCGCCTGGTGCGCGCTATTCTACCCCCAGGATCATTTCTGGTAGGCAAACAGATTTACCAGAGCGGATTGCGCGAGACTTTCAGCCTCAATGCTATCGGCATCGAGCGGTATGGAAAACTAACCCTTTCACCTGCCCCGGACACGGTGCTCAAGCAAGGAGATATCCTGCTCCTCGCAGGTCGCCCTGAGAATTTATCGGCGCAGACCCTCCAGGCTAACCTCACCTTGCTCACCCCGGAGGAAAACGCGGGAGGCTGGCTTCGAATCGAGCCAGATGGTACTGGTAGAGACAGTGCTCGCCCGCCACTCGCAGCTTCTCGGTCATTCCCTGCGCCAGGCGCACTTTCGCGAGAAATATAACCTGAACGTCATTGCTATCTGGCGGGGTGGACGTCCCTTCCGGACTAACCTGTCAGATATTCCTCTTGAGTTTGGTGATGCACTTCTATTGCTTGGACCGCGCTCCAGCCTGCCTTTGCTTCGCTCAGTCCCGGACCTGGTCATCCTGAGCGAAAGCGAACAAAGCGCCCCCGTCCACTCCTGGAAGCGCTGGCTAGCCCTGGCAATATTGGTTGGCAGTGTGCTGGCCGCCAGCCTGAGCCAGTTTCCGACGGGCATCGTCATGCTGGCTGGCGCAGCCTTAATGATCATGACCAGGATAATTTCGATGGATAAGGCTTATGCGGCTGTAGATTGGAAAGCGATCTTTCTAATTGCCGGGATGTTCCCCCTGGGAATCGCAATCTCTAAAACCGGCATAGCTGAAAATCTTGGCAGCTGGCTGTCTCAAGGGCTGGGCGCTTATGGGGTGCAGGTCCTGCTCGCCGGCCTGGTCCTACTGACCATGCTTCTGGCGCAGGTGATGAACGGAGCGGCTGCATCGGTCATGCTGGTGCCCGTGGCAATCGGGGCAGCCATCCACCTGGGAGCCAATCCGAGAGCATTGGTGATGGGGGTCGCCCTGGCGACTTCACTCGCATTCATCACCCCATTTGGGCATCCCGTGAACATCCTGGTGATGGGTCCGGGTGGATACCACCTGCGAGATTACGCCAAAATTGGGATACCCTTAACGATATTGATCCTGGCTATCCTGATATTTTTACTACCTGCGGTCTGGCATCTGACTTGAAAAAATAATGGAATTGAAGGGAAATATCCTTACATAGGAAGAAGGCGCGCCGAAGCGGGAATGAACTGCCCTCAGGCAGCCATCCCCGCTTCGCGTAAAGTGTTTCGGATAATTTTAGTTTAGTGGCGGGCTTTGTCGCCCAGCGCGGCGGAGAAGTCCTCCATCGCCTCGCCTCCGCCGATTGCAGCTGACCCGGCCGCGATATCTGCAGCCCCTTCAGCAGCCATCTCTTTAGCGACTTTGCCGGTGACCACGGCAGCGGCAACTTCTTCCGAACCTCTTTCAGCGAGCATCGCGCCGCCCATAGCCAGCTCCGCACTGCGCTCTGCCATCCCCTCAGAGACTGCCATGCGCACGACGCCTTCGGCAACTTCCTGCTCGCCCATTTCTGCGAGCTTCTGACTGGCAGCCGCCATCGCGCGCGCCAGAGCGCGTGTGCTGGCTGCCAGGCGGATCTGTTCGACAGCCATCGCCTGCATGCGCCCGCCGCGTTCTTCCAGGAAGATCGAAAGGATGGGCATCTGCAGCCCGTCGACCACTGCACTGACCGCCGCGAACTCGCCAGCCAGGCGGGCCAGCTCCAGGCCGTGATCGATGTCGCCCATGCTCATTAACCCGACCAGAGCACTCATGACATCGACGTCATCCGAAGCAGCCAACATATCGGCGCCTTCAGCCACATCCACCACGCCGGCTACTGCCACTGCCTCGCTGAGCGTTGCCATCCGGTCAGCGACTACTTCTGCGTCTACAGCCCGGGTCAGGTCGCTGGCGCCAGCTGCCAGGGCAGCTGCGCTGATCTTCGCCATGTCGCCTGCCGCAGCAAGCTCTTCAGCGCCTTCAGCAACTTCTTCTTCGCCCTCGAGCTCAGTCAAGGCGGCATCGACTTCAATCTCGTGAGCCTGGGCGGCCAATTTGCGCCTGCTGACTGTGACACGCTTGGACTTGGGTTTAGTGGTTTTCACTGCCATCTGTACACTCCTTAAGGTATATGACCTGATTATATTTTAACTATCCATGAGGACAGTTATTGCTGAGTTTTATGGATCTAGTTCCAGGGTTGGATACGGCAATTTTAGCAGATTTAGCTGTCAAATATCAGGATGAATTCTCGCCTCTGGTTAGTCGTTCTACTTTTAGCAGCGTAAACCCCAGGTTATACAGGGTGTTCAAAACCCCGATGAGCGCTGCCTGGTCTGCCAGCAGGCCGGAAAGCTCTGTGCTTTTCGAGCCATCGAGGATATTGGTGCAGGTTATAGACAACCCGCTCAGACAGCTCGACCAGCTCTTGTCCAGGTAGCCGTTCACGCAGATATGATAATACCCCGGTTTATCAATATGAGGCGTATCTTCATCCGCCATATGTCATCCGTTTATCTGGGAATATCTCTTTAGATCTTTCCGAATATAAGCATTTCCATTTGAATATAAAACCGGTAAATCACTTACTGCGCTATAAGTTTATATGAAAATGGGTGAGAATAAAAGCACCAAAAAGGTGCAAAGGGGGGTGCAATATTGCGTTTCAGTTTGTACCTGAAAGCATTACAGGCCGCTTGGGTTCACTGCGTGCCAGGGAATAAGGCCTAGCTCAGCCGCTCGATCGGCGGCCTCCCGTCGATTCTTTACATTGAGCTTTTGGTAGATATTTATCGTATGGCGCTTGACGGTGATCGGTGAGATATACAGCTGGTCAGCAATCTCTTTATTGCTTAAGCGCTGCGCCAATAAGGATAATATTTCGACCTCACGTGGGCTTAAGGGTTCGACCATTTCTTCATCATCAGATAGGGCACGAGGCGAAGCCAGGGGTTGGAATGCTCCAAGGATCTGTTTAATGTACGCTGGATAGCTCCCCTGCCTGCTCAGCCGGCGCAGGAGGACGGCCATCTGGGGTCCCAAATCGACGAATAAGCGGATAAATCCACCCGGCTGGGCGAGCTTAATCGCCTGGTTTAATAACTCATCTGCCTGCGCCTGGTCCCGTTCGGCGTCGTGGAGCAGAGCCTGCAAGGCGAGCACTTCGATCTGGACGTGGATGTTATGCGCATTCGTTGCGAATTCAAAGAGTTGCGACAATATCTCAGCTGCCTTTTGCCGGCTTTCTGGAGTGTTTAGGGCGAGCAAGATTTTGGGCAAGGACAGTTGGTAGGTGAAAAAGTAAGGCATCAGGGATACATCAGAGTCCTCGTGCGACCGCAGCGCCCAACTATAGGCATCCTCCTGGCGGCTTTCCAGCAGGGCCAATTCAGCCTGGAACGCACGCAATACGCCAAATAACCCTTCATGACCTGTAAACATGCAGTACTCTTCTGCAGAATTAAGGGCCTGCTGAGCCTTATCTGGTAAACCAAGCGCCAGAGAGGTGAGAGCCATGCCCAGGCAGCTGAATATAAAGCAATGCGGATGCGCCTGGTGAGGCTTGTCCATGACAGAAGTAAAATAACGCTCGGCCAGTGAGAGCTGGTTACATTGATAGTGGTAGATGGCGAGGAAATAATAGCTCCAGCTTATATCTTCATCCTGACTGAATCTTGTTGCCGAGTCGATCACATAGCTGGCCTTTAGCTTAATGCTGGGCAAGTCACCGGCCATCCAATAGACGAAACAGCCGGAGGTCCCCAGTCGCAAGTAGATCCGATCCGTTTCAGAAAAAAGATCTGCATATCCTTTCTCCAGAACGGAATATGACTGCTTTAGATTTCCAATTTGTTGGTAGGCAACAGCCAGGTGCAACCAGGCATATTGGCGCACCATGTGCCATTCGGCAGGTGAATTGCTGAGCGCCCGCTCGGCGCAATAGATCGCCTGGCGAGGGTCGCCAGCCAGGTCGGCGCGGATGCAGGAGAGGATGTCGGCGGAACTTTGCAATCTTTTTGCTTCTTCCGGAGGCAGCTCTTTGAGCTTACTACTTAAGCGTTCCAGGATAGGCCAGGCTTTCTCCAATTTCCATTGACCGACCTGGATCCAAGCCTGAAGCAAGAGCAGGTCCGGTTCACTCGTACATACAGAGACTGGAAATTTTTTATAAAGCCGCTCCAGGCGCTGCCAATCCTCCTGATCCATAATTTGATATTGGTGCTCGACCAGCACGCGCATGGCAGTGCGAATATCACCTGCAGCCAGGGCTTCATCGATTGCCTCTTCGATATAACCATGTTCAGCAAACCAATGTCCGGCACGGCTGTGCAAAGCAGCGATTTCTTCTGGGCTATACTGGCGCAGCAGCCGGGTGTGTAAAAACTCCCGGAACAAGGGATGATAACGGTGCCACTGATCGCGGTCATCCAACGGCTCGATGAACAGGTTCCGCGCTTCGAGCGCCTTCAAGATTGCCTGGGCGTTCGTTTCCAGGTGATCTGACCCGGTTACAGCCTGGCTAAGGGGAGCGCACAGCCGGTCGAGGATGCTGGTTTTTAAGAGAAATTGAAGCTCAACAGGATTTAAATGGTTGAGTACTTCACCGACCAGGTATTCCATGATATAGCGGTTGTCGCCGTGGATATCAGCCAATGCCTTGCTCAAGTCGCGCCTTTGCGCCAAAGAGATTGCCGCCAGACGCAAGCCGGCTGCCCAGCCCTCCGTTTTTTCCTGCAGGAGGGCGAGTGTAGACTCATCTAAAGCAACACTCAGAGCCCCGCTCATAAACATGGCGACCTCTTCCTTAGAGAAGCGCAGCTGCTGGGAACGAAGCTCACTGAGCTGGTTGTGGGCGCGCAAGGTCACCAGGGGTAAAGGTGGGTCGTGGCGAGTAGCCAGCACCAGGTGCAGGCTACGCTGCGGACGGCGGATCAGATCGCCGAGCAATGTATGGATATTTGGCTCCGTAATGGCATGGTAATCGTCCAGAACCAGGATGAATTCCTTTTGGATCTCGTCGATCTCATTACTCAGATGGGTGGTAACTTCCGCCAGGGGAGGGACCTCTGTGGAGCTAAGCAGCGCCACAGTTTGTGCACATGCGTCAGGGAACAAGCTGTCAACAGCGACTGTAAAATAAGTCAGGAACACAGCCAGGTCGTTATCATTCTCATCCAGGGTCACCCAGGCGCTGGGGAGCTCATTTGTTTCCAGCCAGGCGCTCAAAAGAGTGGTCTTTCCGTAACCGGCAGGAGCAATGAGCACCGTGATCGGCCTGGCCTGGATCCGATTGAGCAGCGCGAATAATTGCGGCCTCGGAATATAATCGTCAGTGACCGGAGGCCGGTAGGTTTTGGTGCGCAAGAGGGGCTGAACTGGATAAGCGTCGACCATAACCGGAGCAAAAATTATAGCAGAAAATTGTATTGAATTATAAAACTAATTTTAACGTCTTGTTAATAAAATAAATCCAGATTCTACAGATTATCCAGGATGGTCATCCAAAATGATAGTACCGGGCACACTCATATCTGGTCGGAAATCAAAAAATCATCGGGCAAGCCCGCAGGCTTGCCCGATGATTCTCTATCAGGTTATTCTGGTTATTCCGGATCTATATATCCCAATGGAAGGGTCTCTAAGAAGCTGCCCCGCCGTTGTTGAAGCCCATCCTGCCGGCATCGTTGGCGAAGAGCAAGATCAGCCGGTTATTTTCCACTGTGGCAGCATTCACTTTGGATAACGAGGCCAGGTAGATCGCATCCTGCGAAGCTTCACCGCAGAACGCCATGGTCGAAGCGCCGAGCGTAATGGTCAGCGCGCTGCCGTCGAGTTTGTAAGTGCCAGAAACGTTATTGCAGTCCGCTTTGATGGCGACCGTCCCATCGGTATTAAAAGTAATGGTGTAGTTTTGCGGGTCGGGCACCACCGATTGGCTGGCGGGCTGAGTCTCGCTCATATCCGACCACTGCCAGACGATGTTCACAAGCTCGCTGGAGGTCACCGCCGCGGGAGTTCTTGGCTGCAGACGAACAGGCTACCAATGTTGCAACCAGTAATGTTAAAACAATCCATGCGCTTTTCTTAAACATAGTGTCTTACTCCTTTCTGGACTTTATCTTCCGGAGGTCCGAACGCTTAACCGAATTTTTGCAGAGCATACTCTGCTCCTTCTTCCTGGGGTCGGCGGCTTCGCCATTCATCATGGACTGGCTGGGACCTTCTTCCCTTGAATCTCTTGTGTCCGAGCTCATGTGTTTCTGGCGTAGGCACACTTTACACCCATCGAGGAGGCGAGTATAGCACTATTTTGGTGCAAATAGGGTGAATTGGGAGCTCGAACGCCTTGTATGCCCGATGTTAGACCCATGCAAGCCCAAGGACCGCCCGTGAAGGAATTGGACGTCGCCTCACTCGAAAGGATAATGATACGTAAAAAATGGGTGTAGGGCTGGCTTTGCCAGCCCTACACCCATTTTTTACGGCAACGCACTGCTCAGGTGATCCAGGACAACAATGACCACCTGAACGGGTTTATTTGGAACCGATAATTCAATAAGTTACGAAAAACCTGTCTACCGCGATTGGAAAGCGCGTATGATCAGGACGATGCCGCCAATCACGGCAAAGACAGCCGCAGTCCAAATCATCGCCAGGCCCATCCCAAGGAGGTAATAACTTCCGATCAGTGAGATGCCCAGGATGATCCCCAGGACGCCCAGGATGCCTGCACCCCAGCCGCCGCCCTGGAAGGCCATGATCAGCAGGATAATGCCATAGCACAAGCCCCAGATGCCCAGCACCAGTACGAAGATCTTTGGCAGGGCGATACCCGCGGCGATCGGGTACATCAGGATGTAGCTGCCGGCGATGATGCTGACCACGCCCATGAAGAGCTTCCAGCCCCAGGCGCTATGGTCCTGGAACATGTGCACCAGGTCCAGGAAGCCCTCGATGAGCCACCACAACCCCAGTAGCTGTACCAGGAGCAGGTAGGCATTCACCTGGGTCTTTAGCGGCGACCAGAGCAGGACGCCTCCAACGAGGACGAGCAGGATGCCCTGGACCAACATCAACCCCCAGGGGCGCGGGTTGTTCTTCATGGATGTTGCAGAAACTTCGGTTGGTGCGGTTGTAGCGGTCATTCTTAATTCTCCTTCACTTTTAGATTGTTTTTATGCCCATTGAATCAGACCAGGCTGAAAAGGGCAGGTCACTCGTATAAACCCCTCTGGTGGCGGGGAGTTACGCTCCAGTTGCTCCAGAGGAATGAGTCTCAACCACAGTTTGGGTGATGAGGTGGAGGGCGCAGGCGGGTGCCCTCCACCTGATTCATTCTGCTATAGGCGCTATGACTAATGTCAGTCCCGTATGAGCGACATAGCCGCTTCGTGCTCAACATTGATAAAAGGATCGCCGCTCACATCGACCATTACCTGCCTGATCGTGCCGCCCGTGAACTCCCAGGGGCGCTCGCCGGGATAGTCCTTTGTAACCGGATCGGCGCTATCGCGTCCGATGCATAAGCCCTCGCCATCCAGTGCGAAGTAGCCGGGCTGGGTCCTGATCTGGGCTGAGCCAACCGCTTTATCATTGATATACAGCGTCAGCGTGCCATGCGTGGGCATGTCGGTGCCTTCGCGCACAAACGCCGCCGAGAGCTGGCATTTCCCGGTCGGCACCTTCTCCGCCGCAACGACCATCTGCTCGACGATGCCCGCAAAGTTGTAGACGTATTTGAGGGTGCCGTCTTTGACGTACAGTGAGTGCCCGCCGAACCTGGCACCGTGCGCGAGCAGCACACCTTCCGCTTCCGGCGTCTCGATGTCCACTTCGGCGACAATCGTGTACGAGCGGTTGCGGATGTTGGCCGCGGCTGACTTCTGGAACATCCGCGCAATCTGGGTAGTAGACGTAGCGGTCGTGCGGCTTGGTCATCTGCGGACGTGGGGATAGGATGATCTCGACCGGCGTGCGATCCTCGAGCGGGAAGCCGTTATATTTGCCCGCTTGGTAGAACCACAGGTCGATCAGCTCCTGGAGCTTTTCCGGGTACTGCGCCGCCAGGTCGTGGCTTTCGGTCACATCTTCCTGGGTATTGTAAAGCTCCCAGCGATCCGCGGCGTAGTGATCCCAGCCAAAGATCGTCGGGTGAACCGTTACGGCTTTCCAACCCTTGTGCCAGATGGCGCGCGAGCCCAGCATCACGAAGAACTGGGATTCCTTTTGGTTAGGGGCGCCTGCCTCTTCGAAGGAATACTTAAAGCTGGTGCCCTCGAGTGGATTCTGGGTAAAGCCCTTGACGACATCCGGCATTTCCACACCCAGGCATTCGTAGATCGTGGGCACAATGTCGATGGCGTGGTTGAACTGGTGGCGCACGCCGCCTTTCGCCTGGATCCCCTTGGACCAGGAGACCAGCAGCGGGTCGGCAACACCGCCTTCGAAGTTGTAGCGCTTCCACATCTTGAACGGGGTATTGAACGCCCATGCCCAGCCGGTCGGGTAGTGGTTGTAGGTTTCTGGGCTGCCCAGCACGTCCAGGTACTTCATATTCTCTTCGAGCGTGTCGGGAATGCCGTTGAAAAACTTGTTCTCATTGACCGAGCCGTTCGGACCACCCTCGCCGCTGGCGCCGTTGTCCGAGACCAGCACGATGATCGTGTTTTCGAGCTGGCCGGATGCTTCGAGGTAATCCAGAAGCCGCCCGATGTGATGGTCAGCGTGGGAAAGGAAGCCGGCATACACTTCTGCCATCCGGGTGAACAATTTCTTCTCGTCGGCGTTTAGCGAGTCCCATGGGCGGGTTGCATCCAGCGGATTCCAAACCTTGCCATCCACACTCTTCTCATTGACATACGGGTTGGCGGGCGTGAGCTCGGCGTCCGTGGGCATAATGCCCATCTTCTTCTGCCGCTCGAAGACGAGCTCGCGATATTTGTCGTAGCCCATATCGAACTTGCCCTTGTACTTTTCAATCCACTCCTTGGGAGCGTGGTGCGGGGCGTGGCATGCACCGGGACAAAAGTACATAAAGAATGGCCTGTCTGGTGCGATCACCTTAGCGTCGCGGATGAACTCGATGGCCTTGTCGGTCAGGTCTTCGGTGAGGTGATAGCCCTCCTCGGGTCCCTTCGGCTGGTCGACGGGGTGGTTGTCGTAGGTGAGGTCCGGGTACCACTGGTTGGTCTCAGCTCCCAGGAACCCGTAGAAGCGCTCGAAGCCGCGCCCCAGGGGCCAGGTGCGCTTGGAGGCTGCCATGTTGAGCTCGTCTACAGGGGTCAGGTGCCATTTGCCCAGCGCATACGTGTTCCAGCCGCGCTCGCCAAGCACTTCGGCGATGGTGGCGCACTCGAAGGGGATGTGCCCGTTCGAGCCAGGGAAACCGCTGCTGCCTTCGGTGATGCACGCCATGCCGTTTGTGGTGTGATTGCGTCCGGTAAGCAAACATGAGCGCGTCGGTGAACACAACGCCGTAGTATGGAAGTTGGTGTAGGTCAATCCGTTCGCGGCAATGCGGTTGATATTGGGCGTCTCGATCAGCCCGCCCCACGGCTCCATTGCCGAAAAGCCGACATCGTCGAGCACGATGTACAGAACACTCGGTGCACCCTCCGGCGCTGCCGGTTGGGTATAAGGCTCCCAATCTGGGGTGGAGTCTTTGATGTCGATGTTGATGACGCCTTTGAAAGGTTTTGTAGCCATAATTTATATCTCCTTAACGAAACGCAGGTTAGTTTCGAGTTAGCCATGTTGGCTGAGTTGATTCGGATTGTGAATGACTTACTCTCTTATTTCTTGGATGTTCCTCCATTTTTGAAAAGCATGCGCTGCTCGCCTCCGGCCGTCTCCAATGCCAGGTTTCCGGCGCCATCCGGCCCGCCGGCGGCCACGCTGCCCAGCAGCTGCAGATATTGCTGGTCTAACGAGGCATCGCCGCAGTACATCATCGTGGTTGCGCCCAGTGTAATGGAAAAGCCATTTTCTTGGGAGTATTTACCGGTGAAGGTATTGCAATCGGCTTTGCCATCGAGTGTGCCATCATCGTTGAAGGTAATCGTGTAGTTTTCTGGGCTGGGGACGGTGGTCGTCTCTTTTGTGGTCTGGTTGGTTACGCTCGTCCACTGCCAGAGGATGCCCGTAATCGAAGCGGTTTGGGTGGATTTAGCTGAGCTCGTGCAGGCTGCCAGGAAAATCAGCCCTACGCACAAACCGATGGTGAGTAGAATCCGGTTCATCTATTTGCTCCTTAATGATTTTTTCCGAAACTAACATCGCCGCCTGTCACAGCGGCGATGGTCCCTGCGATGCAGGCGTTCTGGCGCCTGTCAATTATGCAGGCTTACGTTCATGCTGCCGCCGTCATCTGCGTAACGTACTCTCACTCCGCCGCTTTGACATGCTTGACATCGTACTCTGTTCCGCCAATCAATTGGCTCAGCTTGTGGAGCGCCTGTCGCATCGGGGGCACGACGCCGTGCGGGATCACGGCTTGTTCGATGCGCCCTGACAGGTCAAAGTATTCGCGAAAGATAAATGTGCCGCCGCCATTCTCTGCCGGTTCCACACCCATCAGTCCGATGTAGTTCTGCAAAGGGAATATTTTGCCCTGGCGTGTCATACGCGTAACACAACGGCGCATTCCAGTACACCACCTGTCTCGACCAGCGTAATCCGCCCTGGAAAAGTAAGCGTCACGCGATTGTGCCGATGGTGCTCTCGCCGCGGCGGAAGCGTCTCGCGGATGGGTGACCGTGACCTTTTTGAGCAGAGGCAGCCATTCGGTCATGCCCTTCGTGGTTTGCGAGCACGCGCAAATACTTTCTCGGGTGGATCGGTAAAGCGAATCCATCCTTCGGTTTGGAGCGGCGCGTTCGTGAATTGCGGTTGGGTCAAACCCAAAAGTTAGCTCGTGTCCATATTGGTCCTGCCTCGGATGCCCATCTGCTCGGCAATCTCAGCCGTGTGCAGGCGGGCAGTTGAAGCTACTGCCGCGCCATCGCGACGCGCAGGCGCTCCTCGGGATCGATGAAGTGGTCGTGATCGTCCTTGCCCACGTCGAGCTGCACCCAGTGGATCTTGCCGGTGAACTTGCTGTCCTCGGTCGTGTAATCGGGGCTGACCGGCGTGCCGGACTCGTAGCCGATGTCCGTCGTCTCATCGGCCGAGAAGATCATCGGATGCGTGGCAGCAACGCGGCCCTTGCCCACTTCCTTGCCGTCGTAGTACAGCGTGACGTTGCCGCCCTTGGCCAGGCCGCCGCCATCGTAGGCAAACTCCATGCGCACCTGATGCTTGCCCTGCGGAATCGGCTCCGTCGCCTCGGTCGGGAATTCGTGAATGCCCAGCACGTTGTAGGTGAACTTGAGCTTGCCGTCCTTGGCATACACGCTCCAGCCGCCGAACCTGCCGCCCTGCGCGATGATGACGCCGTTGGCGGGTTTGCTGCCCACCTCGATCTCGGCCGTGATCGAGAACGACTTGTTCTTGATGCTGACCACGCTGTTCTCGGACAGGCGTCCCATGCCGGGGAAGAACTGCTGCGAATTGCCCTGGATCAGCGTCGGCCGTCCGGCCAGTTTCAGGAAGAATACGTTCCACCTGACGATCATCCAGCGGCAGGACGTTGTACTTGGTCGCCTCGATCAGGAACTGCCGCTGCAGCTTGTGCAGCATGTCGGGCATCTCCTTCGACAGGTCGTGCGCCTGCGACCAGTCCTTGCTGCCGTCGTACAGCTCCCAGATATCATCGTCGAAGGCCACCATCTTCTGTCCGACCATCTGCCACGGTGTGCGGTGCTTGGTGACGGCGCTCCAGCCCTTGTAGTAGATGCCGCGGTTGCCGAACATCTCGAAGTACTGCACGTCGTGCCGTTCGGGCGCTGCGCCTTCGTTGAAGCTGTACAGCATGCTGGTGCCTTCCATCGGCGATTGGGTCACACCGTTGACCGCGATCGGCTCGGGCAGGCCGGCCGCTTCCAGGATGGTCGGGCGCGACGTCGATCACGTGGCTGAACTGCGTGCGCAGGCCGCCCTTCTCCTGGATGCCCTTGGGCCAGTGCACGATCGTGCCGTTGCGCGTGCCGCCCCAGTGCGAGGCCACCTGCTTGGTCCACTGATACGGGGTGTCCATCGCCCACGCCCAGCCCACGGCGTAGTGGTTGTACGACTCGGGCGAGCCGAACTCATCCATCTTGGACAGCATGAACTCCGGCGTCTCCAGCGCGGCCATGCCGTTGAAGTTGGCCATCTCGTTGAACGCGCCGTTCAACGTGCCTTCGGCCGATGCGCCGTTGTCGCCGATGATGCAGTAGATCAGCGTGTCGTCCATGATGCCCAGGTCTTCGATCGCGTCGATCACGCGGCCCACGTGATAGTCGGTGTGCTCCATGAACCCGGCATACACTTCCATCTCGCGCTCCAGCACGGGCTTGAGCTCGGCGGGCATGTCATCCCAGGCGGGAATCTCGGCGTGGCGTTTGGTCAGCTCGCAATCGGGCGGAATGACGCCCAACTCCTTCTGCTTCGCAAACGTGATCTCGCGCTGCTTGTCCCAGCCGTGCGCGAACTGGCCCTTGTACTTGTCGGCCCATTCCTTGGGCACATGGTGCGGGGCGTGGGTCGCGCCCGGTCGAAAAGTACACGAAGAACGGCTTGTCGGGCATCAACGCCTTCTGCTGGCGAATCCAGTTGACCGCATGGTCGGCCAGGTCTTCGGTCAGGTGATAGCCTTCCTCCGGGGTCGCCGGCGGCTCGATCGGGGTCAGGCCCTCATACAGCGCCGGATCCCACTGGTTGTTCTCGCCGCCGATGAAGCCGTAGAAATACTCGAAGCCGCCGCCGCCCGCGGGCCAGTGCTCGAACGGTCCCATCGGGCTGGACTCCCACACCGGCACTTCGTGGCACTTGCCGAACATGGCCGTGGAATAGCCGTTCAGCTTCAGGGTCAAGGCGACCGGCGCTTTGGTGTTGGGCCGCAGCGAGCTTTGGCCGGGAGCCGCGGTGGCGGTCTCGGTGATGTTGCCCATGCCGACCGAGTGATGATTGCGGCCCGTCATCAACGCCTGGCGGGTGGGCGCGCACAGGGCGCAGGTGTGAAACCGATTGTATTTCAGCCCTCCGGCGGCCAGCTTCTCGAAGGTGGGCGTGTGGCACGGCCCGCCGAAGGCGCTGGATGCGCCAAAGCCCACATCGTCGAGCAGGACGATCAGCACATTGGGCGCGCCGGCCGGCGGGCGCAGCGGCTCGATCGGCGGGAACTTGGTGTCCGGGTCTTTGGCATCGTACGTGGTCAGGCCGTGCTGCGCTTGATCCGGGATGGGAAGGATGAAGCGTGCGCTTTCGTCAAATTGATTCGGCATAGTTTTGCTCCTTTTATATTCTGAGTTCTCGGTTGGTAAGTTTGTCAGCCTTGCGAGGGGTTTCAGCGTCGAAAGGCAATCCACGCCTTCACCCCTCGCCTCGGTCAGAGCATGGCTTTTCTCGATGCTAAAATCAGCGTCTATCTCCGCCGGCGATCCCGCCGGTGCATACCCGCCACCGAAACCGGTGAGAGCGGCCGGCCGATGATGTCGATGAACAATGCGCTGGGTCCGCCGCTGGCGGGCATCTCGCCATCCAGGATGCCGACCGTGTAAGTCAGCTTGCTGCCAGAAAGCACCGGCTCGGTCAGCTCTACAACGATGTCGCTGACCTTGTCGGGGTGGAAGACGGACAGCACCGCGTTGGGCGGATTGGAGGCGAAGTTATCCGGGCCTTTATCCCACGTATCCACAAACTCCTGCGAGGTGATGTGACCGGTGACCCGGTCGGGACGGTCGGAAAAGAACAGGGTGGTGGGCGCCAGCGTGTGCAGGGTGAGCCGGCCATCTGCATAGCTCATGCTGTGCGCGGTCTGGACGAACAGTGCCTCGATCTCCGGAGCCTCGACAACCGATTGAACGTTCTTATCTTTCGGATCCATTGAATGTTCTCCTTTTCTGTAAGACCTTTAGATTGTTCAAAACCAACTGATTGAACTTGATCGCGCAGATTACAATTTTCGCGACTGAGCTGAGACTGGCAGCGGATCTGCTCGCCTTCCCAGCAGGACTTTCCACAGCACGGCTGCCAGAATACCCGCAACTAGCAAGGACATAACCAGGGTTGATCATCTAAATCTCCTTTCTGTCTACAACCTTCCAAATCGTGATATATCGGCTCTCAGTCTTGTAGCATATTCTCATCGAACAATTTGCGTCTATCAGTATCTTCCTGCTTCCCTCAATAGCTGACCAATCTAAATATCTGGCTCCTCCCAGCCAGGCGCCATTTTCTCCTTCAAGGTTTCCCGTCGCCGGACGACGCCCATCACATGAGCCGAGATGCGTTTCGGCATCGGCTCTTCCCAGGCAAACCAGAGCGCAGACAACGCGGAAGGAAAAGCCAATCCCAAACGAGATGAGCGTCGCTGGCCAGATTTCCAGCCTTAGATACTTGGTAGCAAATTAGATACACGTCGACGTCAAGCACGGCTGTACCCACAAACCACTCGCTGCGGATAAACTGTTTCGCCGATTTGCCGGCAGTCACATCGATCAGGAAGCGACCGGCAGTCGGTCCTACAACACCTAACGCTATGCAGGCGATAGCGGGAAGACCCGCTTGTATCCCTGTGTGTACCCCAGCTGCCGCATACCAGGGAAGGGAGAAAGCCGTCATAAACTGAAAATAGGTCTCACGAAATTTTTGCCCAGAGCCATAGGCAGTGAACAAACCTACAATTCCAGCCAGGACGCATAAGAACAGATACCACGGATTCGTCCACGAGGATGGTGGCAGCTTGCCAGCAATGATGTCGCGAATTGTGCCACCTCCTATGCCGCCGAATATCGCCAAAAGAATGATCCCAATGATAGTCCACTGCCGGCCGCGGTAGTAGTCAGGCCGCTGGGAGAGTAGCGCACCGTTGAGGGCATTGGTTGTGGCTGCGATCAGATCGATGATAACAAAGTTGCCCACCGTGAAAAACGAAACCCAATATGCGATGTAGGATTGCAAATCCATAGAACACCTCGTAATGGAGCAGAATAAGTTAAGTTGAACAAATCTTACATAGATATCTCAATAAAAATTTGCCGGGTTAATCGCCGATCGGAGCAGAAACCGTCTCAGATAGTTCGTCGTAGCCGCTGTCAAGCGCCATGTCTGTCTGGTAGTATTCCACCAGCATCTTACGCTCCTGGCAAGCGCTGCTGGTGCCGTGGAGGTGGTTATACTCCAGTCTCCGCCTGGATGCGCCCATTTTTTATAGCGTCCAGGAGCGACTGGTGATCACGCTCATTCTGATCCGCGTAGGCAACGCTGAAATCAGCGATTGCATCTTCAAAAGCCGTGCTCTTGCCCAAGTAACCGGTCAATACCACTGGATCAGCGCTGCGAGCATGTGCCCGTGCCAGTACCCTGCCACACAAGCCAGCATAATTATTGAGAACCATTGGTTTCATAAGTTCAATAACGGGTTTGATCTTGGCATCACTGAGCTGGCGAATGTAAAAATGCCTTTTACTCTCGCCTGTACCGGTAGTCCATCCCAGGAACATATCACCTGCTGCCTGTACAGTGCGCTGGCCCACCACCACACGCTGCCCAGCATGCCGAATCGGGCTGGCTCCACAATACGGCTCTAACACGGACTGGCGCGCCTGCTTGAACTGTAGGAACAATGACTCTCCGTTGCCAGACATCATCAAGATGATCCCGCAGACAGTTCCCACACTGCCCACGCCCACCACCTTTAAGGCAACATCCACAACCGCAAAGCGATCAAGCAGTAACTTCACTCCCAGGTTGATGTTTTTCTTATATCCATTCAGGGTTGCATTGGCAACCTTGAAGAATTCTTCAGCGCGCTGGTCACTATAGTGGAAGATCAGCGGTGGATGGTCGACGATACGCGGTGTGTCACCCGCAGTGAAAGTAAGCTTGGCAAACTCTTTTTCATGAGCACTTTGCTCGGTGGCGCTGGTCATTTTTTTGGTGTAAAAGCGCTTCAATTCTTTATCGGCCATGTTCTCAAATATCGAGCCAAGATCGAAGCTGTCATTCCAAACTTCCAGTAGCGACATCTGGGAATATTCTGCAATACGCTGGCGATAACCCTGCGCTGCCAGCCAGGCGGCTTCCTGGCAGCCAGCCGGGTCGAAACCGTTCGAGCGTCCGGCAATGACGAAGCTGGCACACAGACGTTTAATGTCCCATTCCCAGGGAGCGATCATTACTTCGTCGAAGTCATTAATATCAAAGATGAGCTTCCGCTCTGCCGTGGCGAAACCACCAAAGTTCAAAAGGTGACAGTCGCCATCCGCTAACAGGGTCAGACCGGTGGAAGGAGTGTGCGAGAGGTCATACGCCATCACCGCCGCTGCGCCGCGGTAGAAAGCAAATGGGCTTACCATCATCCTGCCGTAGCGGATCGGAATCAGCTCTTCCAGGCGACCTTTGCTGTTTTCGATCAAAAGATCGGTTGGATCGAGGCGGTTGGCGGGTGGATTCCATTCCATTTGGGATTTGCGAGCTGCGACATCTCGTAATGACTTGCCTTTGGTGAGACGTTCTTCTACCCGAAGGGTATGGGTGGTCTGCAGTGGGATTAAGGCTTTGGTTAATTTTGGAAGGCTTTCTTCAGACATAATGGACTCCATTCGGCTGAATATCTAAATAAAATACAGACTGCTATCACCCTGTTTCATTAAGATTGTGCCGTCTGTGTTCATGAGCAATCGTTCTTTCATATACCAGTCTCAGCTTTAATCCGGCTGATTTTTACCGCATCGACGAGTGCCTGGTAATCGCGCTCATTTTGATCAGCATAAGCGATGGCAAACTCTCCCAGCGCTTGATCGAAGGCGTCATTCTTGCCCGAGATATGCGGCAATCTGAATGCGGTCACCGGAGCGGGCGTGGGCGCGGGCGAGCGTCCAGGCGCACATTTTCCCGTAAATCTCCAGCTCGGCGGGCTTCATCGTCTCAATATCGGCCGAGATCTTCCAGTCCCATAGCTGCCGGATGTAAAAATCATGAGGATTGAGCCGTCAAGACCGGTCTGGATCCTATCCCAGCCCAGGAAGATATCGCTCGCTGCCTGCATCATCCTCTGCCCTTCGACCACACGCTGACCGTGATTCGGATATGCGCTCTTGGTCAAATAAGGTTCCAGTACGGAAGCCTGAGCCTCTTTGACCTGGAGGAACAGAGGGTCGTTCTCGTCGCTGCCCAGCATGAGCATGATCCAGGTGCGGGTTCCCACGCTGCCGACACCGACAACTTTTCTGGCGATATGTACAAACTGGAAAGTTTCCAGCAGGTGACGGCGATCATGCTGCAGGGTTGACCGGTAGCGGCGGATGCCATTGCGTATTTCTTCCATGAACCTTTCTTGCTCAGCCTCTGGCAAGAGGTCTTCAATTGGCACGATCAGCGGCGGGTAAGCGGCGATCTGCAGCTGACCATTCACCATCCGGGTGAGTTTTTCAAAGGCTCTTTGATTGTCCCGGTGGTAGGCATGAGCTAAGTCCGCCTCTAACGCTTTCATCGCCTTGGGTTTTGTAGACATTCCCCAGCGCGTTTGCATCCCCTCCGGGGTCAGGTGCAGGTACCAGATGTTGAGGTTTTTCGCCTCCGCGAATTCCCGCATGGCGCGACGGTATTCCCCGGCAGCTGCGACGACCAGTTTGCGACGCGTCGTTGCAGCAAAGCCGCGTTCCCGCGCTGCAATCTCAACACTGGTCACGAGGCGCTTGACGTCCCATTCCCAGGGTCCGGGGAGCGTCTCATCAAAATCATTGATACCGAGGATCAGCTCCCGCTCCGGCGAGGCGAACCCGCCAAAGTTCGCCAGGTGAGCATCGCCGCACAGCTGCACATGCAGTCCCGTGTTCGGAATCCTCGCCAGGTCGGACGCCATGATCGCCGCTGCGCCACGGTAAAAAGCGAAGGGTGAAGCCAGCATGCGACCGTAACGGATTGGCACGAGTTCGGGGATGCGCGTCACAGCCTGTGCATCCAGCAAACTGATTGGATCCGGTCGATCGGAAGGCGGGTCCCAGGCGGCATGCACTTCCCGCGGGGTTTTCGAGCGGGCTGCTTTACCCATTTCCGCCCTCTCTTTAGGCGTGTGATGGTGGACCGGGCTGTTTTCTTTTGGCGCGCTTGGCGAGTTGTCCGCTGAGCCGGTCATTGAGGCTGTTTCCTCTTGCTTATTTTTCATGGCTATGTAAACCTGATTGGGGTGGGTGACGCCGCACACCCCACCCACCCCAATATTGCTGGGTTATGATTTATTATCAGCGATTGTTGCGCGATACGCGGCTTCTACATCGCTGATCGTCTCAAAGAAGGCATCTTTCCCGATCAGACTGGTTAACTCAGAGCGGTCCAGCTCGTTGCGGATGTCTTCTTCGACCTCTGCCATCACCAGCCGGACTCCTTTCTCCTTTAGCGTGTTGTAGGTTTCGCGGCAGAGTGGCGGCCGCGGAAAAGTCGATATCATCGACGGAGGTGGCATCGATGCAGAACCAGGATACAGGGGGTTGAGCGGTATTCACCAGCTCGAGCACCTCTTCCGAAAAGTGTTCTGAGTTGGCGTAGTACATGCTGTGGTGGAAGCGATATATGATTAAGCCGGGGATGGCCTGGGCATGGCTGCTCACCGGAGCCAAATGCGGTCTACCTGCCGGATCCACTTCCAGCAATTCGTTTTTCGGCTTGTAACCGTGGCGGGTATGGAACAGGATGGAAAGCACGATTGCCAGTAAAATGCCCTGCTCGACGCCGACAAAGATTACCACCAAGGCGGTGATCAATGCCACCCAAAACTCAGCCGGGCGCTGGGCAAAGATCTGGCGCATCCCTAGTGCGTCGACCAGCTCAACACCGATCAAGAAAACGACCGATGAGAGTACGGCTTCCGGCATGTAGGACAACGGCACGGTCAGGAAGAGCAGGACGATAGCTACGACAGCGACAGTGGCGAGCGAGGATAATCTGGCTGCGACCGCCGTTGCTTGCCAGCATCTGGGTCTTGGTCGGGCTGCCGTTACACCACGAAAGTGCCGCTCAAGCCCGCGCCGATATTCGCTAACCCCAGACCCGACCAGATCGACATTCTCGCTGAATTTATCATTATAGCGCGTTGCGTAGGCCCGCGAGGTGGCTGCGCTCTGCGCCAGGATGACGATGAACATCGAGATAGCAACTCCCAAGAGCTGTCCGAAGATGGCCGGGTTCATGGTCTCACCGGTGGGGAAGCCGAGCGTCGGCAGACCGCTTGGGACGGGTCCCAGCAGCGCCACGCCATACGCTGAAAGATTAAAAAAGTAGCTGATCAGGATAGCGCCGATGACGGCAATCAAACCGCCCGGAATCCTTTTATTAATCCTTTTGCATATAAGGATTGTCGCTATTACGCCGATCGATACCGCCAGCGTATAGATGTTGGTTTGGGGGAGCTGCTGGAAGTCTGTAATGAGTTGCTGGACCGGGCCAGCCCCTCCACCAGGGATGCCCAGCATGCCTGAAATCTGCCCGATTGCCACCTGGATGCCGACGCCGGTCAGGAAGCCGATCAGCACCGTGCGGGAAAGAAAATCGGCTAAGAACCCCAGCTTGATCAGGCGGGCAAGGATCAGCAGCGCGGCCGCCATCAACGCCAGGATCCCGGCGTAAGCCACGTACTCTGGCGAGCCGGCGGTGGCCAACCCGGCCAAGCCGGCAGCCATGATCGCGGCGGTGGCTGAATCAGCGCCCACTACCAGGTGGCGGGACGAGCCAAAGAGCGCAAATAAAGCCAACGGGATCAGGATGGTATACAGACCTGTGATCACAGGCATACCAGCGATCTTGGTGTAGCCCATCACCTCGGGTATTGCCAGGAAAGCCAGGGTGATGCCGGCGATGATATCGATGGATATCCGCGAGTTATCAATCGGCAGTAATGCCCTGCAGGATGGGCAGATTGCGCTGCGGTTTTTTTTGTACGGTAGATGAAGTCATTTGCTCCTCCTAATCCGTGTGAATGTATGTCCTACCTGTTCAAATGGGTGGTTCATTAGTGAGTCAAATGTTCATTTTAGACACATGCTTCAGTTCCTGATCGCCGCTAATTGGCACAGTGGTGCCCGCTGGCCTGACTCTTATTCCAAAACGAGGCCTACTGCCCTGTGCCTCACCCGGCGGAGGTATTGCTCTACGGCGCCGACTTTTTCTGGGCATCGTCCAGCGCTGCCTTGAGGGCTTTTACGTTGGAGCCTTCAGCCTCGCCGACAGTCTTCTTCAACGCGTGGCTAACTGCCTTGTCGATCGCCTCCGCTGACTCGCCGGTGTAGGCAACAATCACCCCTGCTCCACCCCAAGGGATGGTTTGCTCGGCCTGCATCTCGAGCTTGATTTGATCCCCTTGTGTACCAGACCGCCCAGCCCGGCGCCGATCGCTGCACCCAGGGCGGTTGCGAGCAGCAGCGGCGGGGCGAATAAACCTACGACGAAACCGGCTGCGCCCAGGGCTTTTGCGCCACCCTTCTTGAGGTGATCGGTTTCCTCGATGGTCATTTTGCCCTCCAGGTCCCGAGTTCATACAAACAACCCCTTCGAACTTGGCGCCGGATTTGAGCACAGCCTCGTAATCGAGCAAGGCGGGCTCCCTGTTCAGGTATCCAGCGATCATGACCAGGGTCTCTTTTTCCTTCTCATCTTTCTTCGCGTCTTTACTCATTGTGCCTCCAAACCCTATTCAGGAGGGCAGGGGTAAGAGCTTGAACAGCTCCTACTTCCTGCCTCGATTTAATATTCGTTGACGAGCTTATCTACTGTCTGCTCATGATCATGTGCATAAAGTCTTCCGGATCGATCATATGGCTGTGATCGTCGTCGCCGATGCTCAGCTCCACCCACTTGATCTCGCCGTTGAACACGGTGGCTTCCGGATTCGACTTGGGCAGCACGGTGGTGCCCAGCTCACGGCCGATCTCGACACCCTTCTGTCGCCGAAAAGATCATCGGCTGCGTGACCAGGACCTTGCCTTCGCCCGCTTTCTGCCCGTCGTAATACAGCGTGACCGTCGCCGCCTTTGGCGAGACCTCCGCCGGCGTAGGCGAACTCGACGCGGACCTGGTGCTCGCCTGGAGCCACAGGCTGTTCAGCATCGGTGACGAAGACATTGACGCCCAACAGGTTGTAGGCAAAGCGCAGAGCGCCTTCTTCCATCATGAGACCCCAGCCGCCAGCGGCGCCGCCCTGGGCAATAATCGTTCCCTGCCCGCCTTCCGTGGGAATGACCACCTGCGCGGTGACCTGGAACGACTTGTTCTTGATGTTGAGGACGCTGGATTCCGAGATGCGCTTCATGCCCGGGAAGAAGACCTGCTTCTTGCCCTTGATCGTCTGCGGGCGTCCGACCAACTCGGCATTGAACCGTTCGATGCCGCGGTCGTCGAGCGGGAGGACATTGTACTTGGTGGCTTCGATGAGGAACACGCGCTGCAGCTTGTGCAGCATGTCCGGCATTTCCTTCGGACAGATCGTGCGCCTGGGTATAGTCCTTGCTGCCGTCGTACAGCTCCCAGACATCGTCGTCGAACGCAGGCAGTCTTGACGCCCGCCCCGAGCTTCCACGGTGTGCGGTGCTTGGTGACCGCGCTCCAGCCCTTGTAATAGACGCCGCGATTGCCGAACATCTCAAAGTACTGCACCTCGTGCCGCTCGGGCGCGCTGGCATCGTTAAAGCTATAAACCATGCTCGTCCCTTCGTACGGGCTTTGCGTCACGCCGTGCACCTGGATCGGCTCGGGGATACCGGCGGCCTCGAGCACGGTCGGCGCGACGTCGATCACATGGCTGAACTGGAAGCGCATGCCCGCCCTTCTCCTGGATGCCCTTGGGCCAGTGCACGATCGTGCCGTTGCGGGTGCCGCCCCAGTGCGACGCGACCTGCTTGGTCCACTGGTACGGCGTGTCCATCGCCCACGCCCAGCCCACCGCATAGTGGGGATACCACTTCGGGTCCGCCCCACTTCTCGAGGCGCGCTGCCAGGTACTCGGGCGTCTCGAGGATGTCGGCCATGCCGTTGAACACCATCATCTCGTTGAAGCGTGCCCTTGAGCGTGCCTTCGGCTGAGGCGCCGTTGTCGCCGATGATGACATAGATCAGCGTATTGTCCATGATCGCCGAGCTCGGTCGATGGCGTCGATAATGCGCCCGATGTGGTGGTCGGTGTGCGACAGGAACCCGGCGTAGGTCTCCATCTGCCGCTCGAGCACCGGTTTGAGCGCTGCGGGCATCTCATCCCAGGCGGGGATCTCGGCGTGGCGCGTGGTCAGCTCGGCGTCGGCGGGGATGACGCCCAGCTCCTTTTGTTTGGCGAAGGTGATCTCGCGCTGCTTGTCCCAGCCGTGGGCGAACTTGCCCTTGTACTTCTCGATCCACTCTTTGGGTACATGGTGCGGCGCATGGGTCGCGCCGGGGGCAAAGTAGACGAAGAACGGCTTGTCCGGGGCGATGGACTTCTGCGTGCGCATCCAGCTGATGGCGTGGTCGGCCAGGTCCTCGGTCAGGTGATAGCCCTGCTCGGGGGTCTTGTACACCTCGATGGGCGTGGTGCCTTCGTACAGCGATGGGTACCACTGGTTGTCCTCGCCGCCGATAAAGCCGTAGAAGTATTCAAAGCCCGAGCCGGTCGGCCACATGTCGAACGGACCGATCGGGCTGTTCTGGAACACCGGCACCTCGTGGCACTTGCCAAACTGCGCGGTCGAGTAGCCGTTCAGCTTGAGCGTCTCGGCGAGCGGCGCCTTATTGTTCGGTCGCAGCGAGGTGTATCCCGGCGCCGAGGTTGCGATCTCGGTCACCGTGCCCATGCCGACCGAATGGTGGTTGCGCCCGGTGAGCAGCGCCGCACGCGTCGGGGCGCACAGGGCGGTGGTGTGGAAGCGGTTGTAGCGCAGGCCGCCTGCCGCCAGCTTCTCGAAGTTCGGCGTGTCGCACGGACCGCCGAAGGCGCTCGAAGCGCCAAAGCCGACGATCGTCGAGCAGGATGATCAGGACGTTCGGCGCGCCTTCGGGCGGACGCAGCTCGCGAATCGGTGGAAAGTTCGTATCCGGATCCTTGGCGTCGTAAGTGGTCAGGCCATGCTGGACCAAATCGGGCATGGGTAGGATCGAGCGGGGAAGCTTATCAGGTTGATTGGCCATGGTTTTACTCCTTCTAATATAAATTAAGTGAGCCTTCTGACTTCACCTGGGTGCGAGTCGGATGATCGCACCAACAATGCGATGTTGTGTGTTTGACTTCATGGTCTTTACTTACGCTCAGTACGTTCAAAGCGCTATCTGCCTCCTTCGTTCCACTTACTGCCAGTCGGAAGAGCCGGTCGGACCGGCTGGGGCAGGTTTAGCTTGAGGAGGCGTTCCGGCAGCTACTTCCTTTTTTTCCAAATCCTCCTCGTGATACTCCACGAGCAGCATGCGTTCTTTCTCCCGCTTGGGGAAGACGAAGAACACCAGGACGGCGCCGATCAAGACCGCGATAATGCCAGCCAGGTAGGCGTACTGGTCGCCAGCTAAGAAGGCATTTTTCGCAGCCGTCAGAATTTGGGTAGAGTACTGCGGGTACTGCGTCGCCACTGCCTGTGCGCCGGCATAGGACATTTCGAGCTGATTGGTAACGTCGCTGGGGATCTGTGCGCCTTGTGGGGCGGCGGCGATGGCGGCTGCCATGGCTGAGGCGTAACCGACGGCGAGCAGCGCCCCAAACAGGGAGTTGAAAATCGCTCCCCCCAGGTCGCGCTGCAGGTCAGCCGTTCCGGATGCCATACCCACGCGTTTCACGGGCACGGAAGCCGTCAGCGAGCGCGAGGCGGGTGTGCCAGCCAGCCCGATGCCGATGCCGACCAGGGCATAAGCCAGCCCAACGATCCAATAAGAGATACTCTCACCCCACAGCAGAAGCATGGTCAAAAAGCCTAACAGGATGAAAACATAACCGGTCAGCAAAGTACGGCGAGAGCCGTTTCTTTCAACCAGGATTGCGGAAATCGGGGCGGCGATGATCATACAAAAACCGGCTGGCAGCACTGCTGCACCAGCAGCGACGGTACTGTAGCCTAAGACATCCTGCAGGAACTGCTGTCCGATGAACATGGCGCCCATCAACGAGCCGAAGACGATGATGCCCCGCTAAGTGCTGCAACCCAGAAAGTTGCCCGTTTGGCAACTTGCAGATCATAGAGTGGGTCCTTCGTCCGCCGCTGGCGAATGACGAACAGCACCAGGGCAATCAGGGTGATGACCAACAGCTCAATGGCCATGGTCTGGGTAGATGCGTCAGGCAGGAAGTTCAGCGCCAAGACTAAAGTACCGATCATCACCACCGAGAGGATGCCGCCAAGGTTATCCACTGGATCAGTTGCCTCGTGGATATGCGCCGGGATGTTGCGCAACGCCATGAAGATCGCCAGGACTGCCAACGGGATGACGATTAAAAAGACGGACGGCCAGCTGAAGAACTGGAGCAGGATCCCTGAAAGCAGGGGTCCGGAGACAGAGATGGCGCCGCCGATAGCCGCCCACAGAGCAATCGAGCGGGTGCGCGCCGGTCCGGGTCCCCACAAGGCAGCTATCAAGGAAAGGGTGGTCGGGTAAGCCATGCCGGCGGCAAACCCACCGAAAAGCCTCCCGAAAAACAGGACATTGATGGTGGGAGCAAAGCCAGAAATCAGAGCGGCTGGGATAGCCAGGGTAACGCCGAGCAGCGCCATTTGCTTGCGCCCGTAGCGATCGCCCAGCGCGCCCAGCCACAGCACCGAACAGGCCAGGCCGAGCGAATAACCCACCGCCACCAGATCGAGCTGGATTTGCGTGGCGTCGAAATAATCGCCAATCGTCGGCAGGGCAACATTGGCCATCGCCAGCGGCAGGTTAGCCACCGCTGCCACGATGATCAAGGTGCCCAGGATGATTCCCGCTTTGGCGGGAACACCCGTATCGACCGAGGCGGCTCCGCCGGCAGGTTTTGCCGGAACAGCAGCTGCAGTCATAGCGTCCTCCTTATAAATTTACGTTGGATCGTGAATTTAGTGCTTTGTCCAGGCTCAAAGTTGAATTTGAGGTCTGATTTCCAATAGCCTGGACAAAGCTTAAAGTGTTCCGTTTCTATCGATTCTTTCTAAATAATCAGGTTTCGACGGAACACTAGATGGTCGCAACTTACTCAAACCTGACTGAATATCTCTCATCTTATAGAATACCCGCGAATTCACTCCAATAAAAGCACCAAAATGGTGCAACAGGGGTGCAATTATTACAGTCGCCAGAGGCCTGGGGAGGAGATAAAAAAACTGGCGGCATTTGCCGCCAGTTTAAGGATAGACAAACCATACCACCCCACTCCCCACCTTTAGTAATTACCATGTGAGGTGAGGGGCGCCGTAGGCTTACCCGCCGGAAAGCAGCTTCTGCTTTGCCTGGGCGAACTCCTCGTCGCTGAGCACGCCCGCGTTATGCAGCTGGGAGAGCTGATTGAGCTGCGAGGTAAGATCAGTACCGGCTGGGGCTGCCTGCGGCGCCGGGGCAGGGGGCGGCGCGGCTTGCTGCTGGGCCTGCGCGTCGGCGACACCCTGCTCGTAGGCTGCCTGCTGTTGGTCCTGGCCAGCTCCTTGCTGTTGGTCCGCTGGTTCGCGTATTTTTGATCCTGATGGTGGTGAACAGCTCCCGCGGTACCAGCAACCACCGCTGTACCCACTGCTACCCGTGCCACACTTCTTCCTACCATTCGTCTTCGCATCATCATTTCGACCTCCTTAACCTAAATTATCTGCTAATATCTGAACGGCTTAAGCTGCGCCTTTTTCTGCAGCAGCAAATATTGCCAGGGCTTCTTCCACATCCTCACGCGGGATGCGGTGCTGCAGCACAACCCGTCCACCTGCGTTCAGGACGGCTTCTACGAATTTAACCGCCCACGAGTTCTCGAAGAGCAGCAGGGCTGCGGTGGTGTTGTTCTCCAGCTGCTCGCCGATCGCTTCAATATCCTGTTCTTGGATCATCCCGCTGATTTCCGTGACCAGTGGGTTGAACATTTGCACGATCTCTGGATTCGTCTGCTGCAGCTCGCGCGCCGTGACATTGCCATTTGCGTCCTTCATCACGACGACAAAATCGATGACGCGCACAATTTTATTGCGGATGAGCTCGTCCAGAGCTGCCATGATCTCGCCTCTGAATTTATTGCCCTTGAATTCAAGTGCAACGAAGTCGACTGGGCCGTAGGTCATTGTTTTTCTCCTTCTGTTAGAGCGTAATTCTACTCAGGAAGCTTACGCCTTCGAGCTGTCCGTTGTAGTGGATTCGGCTGGCTAGCTACCGGTGGCAGCTGGCAGTTCGCTTCCGCCTTGTGCGGGTACTTTAATATCGGCTTCTACCGCCTGGGCGATCTCGCCCGACATCTCGTCGCCAACGGTCATGGTAATCACGTTGGCCTGGTAACCCTTCATGCTGTCGATGACGCCCTCGGTTTCGGTATCTTCAACCAACACCAGGAAAGCAGAGCTGTTCAACGGCAGGGCATCCCCCATTGCCTTCAGATCATCCGGATCGATGGGGCGAAATCCATATTTCCCGATCACGCCGCCGACCACGCCACCGGCTACACTCCAGGCCAAGAGCCCGACCGGTCCACCGATCAGCCCGAGCAGACCGCCAGCGATCAAACCGACGGTTGTGCCCTTGCCGCCCTTGCCAGGCTCGTGGAAATGGACCTTACCTTTTTCGTCTTTTTCCGCTACGCCCTGGGCCAGGAGCTTATAACCGCCCAGTTTTTGCTGGTCATGGATCTGCTTTACCACCCCGTCGGCTGTCTTCTGCCCGGCAAAAGCGAACATGACGATATGGTAGATTGCGGATTTACTTTCTTCAGCCATACTATCTCTCCTTTTCAAATATATGGAAATGCATCGGATATAGATTCTCAGCGTCCATTATTATTGAAATTTATCCTATTTCTCCTGGGAGAAAAATAGCCTATAGTGATTCCTGTAAGCCTGAGGGCTGGTGATATATATAAATACGGTCAAGGATCACTTCATATTTTAATCGATTTTACCAACAATAAACTACATCCTTGAAGCACCAAAAGGGTGCAATAAGGGTGTAAATCAGGCGAGTTTCAATTGAATGTGACGCTGCTCAGCTAAGCAGGATTATCCTTCAGACCATCATCCTGGCTTAAACTGGTATCTCCACTTGAGCGGCGGCGCTATCAGCAAGTTGACCTTTTCCAGAGTTGGAGCGCCGTGATTGCCGAGCAATCCAGTGCACGGCATGAAGCGCAGCTGGACGTTGCTGGACAAATCCACCGTGCCTTCGACCGTCATTCCACAGGCGCCAGTTACATGGTCGTAATCGCCGCGCTGGACAGTGAACAGGCGGGACTTACCGGGTGAGACAGCCAGATAATAGTACTTGCCCTGTCCGGAAATAGCGACCCAGATCGAGCTGTCAGTATTGTTGATGAGGTTGAATCCAATTAGATCCGTCTCGGTTTGCGCGAACGCGGGTAAAACCCCGAGCACCAGGGTTGCGATCAAAACCAGCAATAAAATTATGGATTTTTTCATGGGTGGAGCTCCTCTCCAAAGCATCCAAATACTGTTGATGAAAACCGATTGAGCTCAGACTGAATTTATATGCCCTCCTTATGCTAGCGATAATCCCCTTATCCCTAAAGGCTTTAGACGGACCAGCGGGGCTATGCTATTCTCGAGGTGCTTGTTGGTCAGTGATGGCTGATTGTGGGGTGCCCACCGGATCAGGTGGACTAATATCTATTTTACAGGAAAATGGTCTCCAAGAGAACAATAAATTATGAATCCTCGATGAGAAATCGTGCAAGTCGATCTAAATTATCCGGGATATTAGAAATTAGCGAAGCTAAAGAGGCGTAAAATTGTGCAGGTCGTATATAACCAGAATTGCTTCTTAAAAAGGCGAATGCCTTGATTTCTATTTCACTTGAATCCTTGCGCGATACAGGAGATACGCCATGCAGCTGATTTTAGTGCTCATCCTAACCGGGATCGTTGGTTATTTCTTAGGTAGACGCCATATCGGCGGGAGGCTGTACCAATCCGCCAGGGGTAGGCTCAGGCGAGATGGAAAAAAGACCAGCGATCCGGTGGTCGTCGAGGGCGAGGCAAGGGACGTAAATTAGGCGAATCGGCGGGGAAGAGCTCTAACGTCTAACCTTTAACTGCGCCGGTCAAACCTTGGACGAACTGCTTCTGCAGCAGGCTGAAGAAAATCAGGATAGGGATGACGGTCATCACGACGCCGGCCGCGATGCCGCGCGAATCACTGGCGAAAGCGCCTTGCAGCGCCACCAGCCCGACCTGCAGGGTCATATTCGTGCGGGTATGCAGCATCAGCGAAGGCCAGAAGAAATTATTCCACTGCTCGACGAAGGTGATGATGGCAACGGTAGCCAGCGAGGGGCGGACGACCGGCAGCAAGATGCTCCACCAGATGCGCAACTCGTTGGCGCCATCGATGCGCCCGGCGTCGATCAAATCGTCAGGCACGCTCCTGAATGCCTGCCGCAGCAGGAAGATGTTGAACACGGTCGCCAGATAGGGGAAGATCACCGCAGGAGAGCTGGTCGTAATAGTGAAAGACCTTGACGGCCAGGACGAAGCCGGGGATGGAGGTGAGCACAGGCGGCACGATGAAGGTCGCCAGGAGCAGGTAGAAAATTAACGTCGCGCCCTGGGAACTTCATCTTGGCCAACGGATAGGCTGCCAGGGAAGAGAACAGGGTATTGAACGACCACCATGCACAGGGTGACAAAGATACTGTTCAGATAAAAACGCCAGACCGGCAGCTGGTTCCACACCCGCACGTAATTATCAAGTGTTGGATCGTGCGGGATGAGCTGGGGCGGTACGGAAAAGATCGCGTCGGTGGGCCCCTTGAAGGAGGTGAAGAACACCCAGAAAAACGGGAAGACCGTCACGACGGCCAGCAGGCAGAACAAGATGTACCAGAACATATTTTCGAGGTGCTGGCGCCGGCGGCGGTTTGACCGCTCTGCCGAGTATTGTGCGGTGTGGGCAGAGGTGCATCATTCGGCCTCCGTACCGCGTTCGAGCATGCGAATATTCACGATCGAAAAGACCAGCGTGATGACCAGCAGCACCATGGCGATCGCCGAAGCCAGCCCGGCATGGTTCAGGCGGAAAGCCTGCCGCCACAGGTAAAACACCATCGTCACCCCGCTGTTCAGAATGCCGCCCAGCCCGCCGGTCAGGGTAAAGATTTCATTGAACACCTGCAGCGCCGCCAGGCTCGAGATGACCGCGACGAACGTGATCTGCGGGCGCAGCCCCGGGATGCTGACGTGCCAGTGTTTCTGCCAGCCATTACAGCCATCGATCAACGCCGCGTCGTACAGCTCTTCCGGGATGTTCTGCAGCCCGGCCAGGAAGATCATCATGTAATAGCCCAGGCCCAGCCAGATGGTCAGCAGCATGGCGATCGGTAAGGTGTAAGCCGGCTCAGCCAGCCACTGGATCGGTTCGTTTAATTGCCCCCAGAGTGAGCAGAAGGCTGTTAATAATCCCATTGGTGTCCAGCATCAAGCGCCAGGCAATGCCGACGGCGATGCTGCCGCTGATGACCGGGATAAAAAACAGGGCCCGGAAGGCAGTGATGCCGGGCAGTTTGCGGTTGACGACAATGGCGAGCATGGTAGACAGAGCAGATCAAGATGGGGGTCACGAGCAGGTAAATAAACGAATGTACCAGCGCCTGCCAGAAGATCGGGTCGGTTGCCAGCCATTTAGTAGTTTTCCAGCCCAACCCAAACCGGCGGGGTTACGATGTTGTAATCGGTAAAACTGTAGTAGACGACGGCAAAGATGGGGTAGATCAACAAAGACTGCAATCACGAGCAGTGCCGGTGTCAGGAATAAGTAAGGGGTGAGCCGAGAGTCTTGCGGGTCATGGTAGGCAGTTTCCTGAGTCCAGCCCTCCCGTTGATTGAGGGAGGGCTGGATTGATTCTAGGCTGTTTCCTTATTGCAGGGCATTTGCCTGGGCTACAGCGTCACTGAGCGCCTTCTGCGGATCCACGTTGTTGAAGAGCGCTTGCTGGACCGCATCCAGCACGATCTGGTTAACATCTGCCTTATGAGGGACGGTGGGAACGATGTCGGCCAATTTAGAGACGGCATCCTTGGCGACGGGTTTGGCGCTATCCTCGATCGCGACCGGCGGTGCGGAGAAGAACGGGTCATCGTAAGAAGCCGGGGTGGAGGGGTAGATGGAGACGATCTTGGCGAAATCCAGCATGCTTTGCGGATTGGTGAAGAACTGCGCCAGGGCCATCGCGGCATTGGGATACTTGGTATCGTTCTTCACCGACATGCCCATCAGGCCCTTGCCAGAAATGCCCGACTTGCCTACCGGCGCGGGCACGACGCCCAGGTAGCCATACAGGCCGGGGTTGTTGGCGCGCACGTCGCGGATCAGGTTCGGACCTGTGTTATAGAAGGCGGCTTTGCCCGAGGTGAAGAGGTCCAGCCCGACGCGGTCCTGATCGGTCACCAGCACCGTCCGGTCAACCGTGCCGGCTTTGACCATGTCCACGTACATCTGCAGCCAGGCGACGGCTTCGGGCGAGTCGAAGGTGAAGGTCTTGCCGTCGTCGCTGATCACCTTAACGCCGCCTTCGTAGGTCATTTGAGCCAGCAGGTCGCTCACGGTCAGGCGGATGTCGCACAGGGTGCCGGTCTTCTCTTTGATGGTCTTGCACAAAGCGGGCAGCCCATCGATGGTCTTGGGGAAATCCTCGAGCTTCAAGCCGGTCTTGTCGTAGATCTGCTTGTTGACCAGGTCGACCTGGATGCCCTGGTACCAGGGGAACTGGTAGTGCTTGCCGTCCACCACCTGCTGGTCCCACAGGTTCGGGAAGTACACATCCTTGGCAGCCGCGGGAACTGTATCGTCCAGGGGGAGCAATAAGCCGTGGGAGGCGTAGTCGGTGATCCAGCCTTCCGAAATGGACAGGTTGATCACGTCGGGAGCATTCCCGGCCGGCGAAGGCAGCGTTCAAATCATCCCGGAAAGTGGCCTGGTGATCTGCCCAGTTCACTTTGACGCCGGGATAAGCTTCCTCGAAGCGGGCGATGGTGTCCTTGATGTAATCATCGAACGTCGGTGACAGGTAGTATGTCCAGAAAGTAATCTCAGCGCCATCTTCCACGTTCGGGATGACGGCTTCCGGGTTAGGTCCGGGGGTGGGGGTAACCTCGACGACTTTCTCGACTTCTACGGTTTTTACAACTTCTTTCTCGACTTCAACCGTAGTCACGACCTCTTTGGGGACTTCTACGGTTTGAATGATCGGTGTCGCCGGCGCAGCGCAAGCGCCGAGCACGACGCCCAGCAGAACTAAAATCGTTATTAATTTGGTACGCATTTCGTGTCTCTCCTTCGTTCTCCAAAAGCATGGGTTAGTTTGGTCCGGAATAATCCGGTCGGATACGGTTGCGTAGGGATTTCCTTAAGATGGGTGATCAAATGCCTCCTTTCACGAGACAAAACGACTTTCGACATGTCTTTTTATGAATAAGCTCCACGGCGGTTCAACTTCACCCTGCGACTCTTTTCAACCGGTCTGAGACGTCCTGGGCGAAGCGCTCGAGATGTTCGCTGACGAATAGCCAGATCTCACGCTCGGGGACTTCAATCAGGGGGGTCAGGTCCATGGCATACGCCATTGCCCGGGAGACATCGACGCCGTGGGAGGCGTAATAAGTGGCATTCGCCCGGCGGCGACCGATGGTTGCCAGATCGTAGCGTTTGCCGCCGCAAATTTGCGAGTCGAATACGCCTAACAGGGCGGCTTGCAGGTTCTCATGCGCGGAGAGATCGAACGGCACTTTGTCGCTATCGACCATCCAATCCAGATCGCGCCAGACTTCGCAGCCGTATAGTTTATGAGGGCGCTCGCTTGCGGGAAGGCTGCGTATAGCCGAGATCACTTTCATAGCTACCGCTACGTGAGTATCGTGTTTGTCGGCAAGGTTATGGGTAAATACTGCATCGGGATGGGCAACGCGCTAAGAGCCAGGCGATGTCCTCCACCGGCTGGCGGCTGTTCCTGTCTTTGATTGCCTGGCTCGGATAATCCAGCAGCACCTGAGCGGCATACTCACCGACGAGCGCGGCTTTTTTCTGCTCTTTGAGGCGAACCATGCGCATTTGCTCGTCGGTGTAATCCTTATACAGGTCGTCCCGGGGGGAGCCGCGGCCATCGGTGACGACTACCCCGGTGAACCATTGATCTTCTTGCTGGAAGCACTGCAGGATAGGCGCAGCTGCCATGATCTCGATATCGTCCTGGTGGGCGCTGATTGCCATCTGGGTGGTGCGCCTCAGCGCCTGCTCAGGCTCGAGCCCATCTGGAACGAATATTTCTGCAGTGGCTGAGTGCAATGCCATCTATCACCTCGTATCAGTGAAGCGCAGGCAGGCTGGCGGCAGCGATCGATTGCCCTACTCGCCGGCTGCGCTCATCGGGGAGCTGTACGTTCAGCCGTGCTGCCAGCTCGGGAAACTCCGCCTGCAAGACCGTCCTGGCTCCGTCCAGGATAAGATTCCCACCGGCGCCGGAAGTGCAGCGCCCAAGGATCAATGCATGTTTGGCTTCATAAAAATCGGCATAATGGGCTAAGGCATAGCCCAGGTAAATTCCCATGCTCTGCCAGATTTGGAGCGCACCTGGGTGACCCTCTTCCAGCTTTTCCTGGACGCACTTCAAGCGATCGGCATCGCTTATCCCATCCGGGACCTGGATGCCGGCACGCGGCGCAAGGCGGAAGACACACTGCTGCGAAAAATATGTTGAGCCGCAGCCGATATCGTGCGACCACTCATCTTCAGAGGCGTGCGGGTTGTAGTCGACCGGCGCAAAGGCTAGCTCATTCAACCAGCCCAGGATGTGACCGTTCATATCTACGTAGCCTGCGGCCTGGCTGGAACCCATGGCAATCCCCACGACGCCGTTATCCTCCAGGGACATCGCGCCTGCCAGCGCAGTGACATCCCCATCATTAATCACTTCCAGGGGCACGTTCATCTCATCCCGGATGCGGAAGAAGATGTTTCTAATCTCGCCGTAACGCTCGGGGGGGATGCTGCGGAAAAGGGAGGCAACCATCGGCCGATTATCGATGTAGATTCCGGCTGAGCTGCCGCCGACTGCATCCACGCGCGGCATTTTGCTCGCTGCACTCTGCAGAGCCGTGACGATCTCGCGATAGTGGTACTCCGGATCCGCATGCTTGCGCGGTTCCCAGACTACCTCTTCGCTGTAGATCGCCTTTCCATCTATTACAGCGCTCACTTTGCGGTCGGATGCGCCCAGGTCAAAGCCGATCCGGCAGCCATCCAGGTGATAACCCAGCGGCTTGCCAATCTCGTTCGCAGGCGGTACGTGCAGCGGCAGCGCAGGAGACGACACTGAACGGCTGCTCGTAAACCTGCTCCCCCATGAAGTGGTAATCAAATTTGCGCTCGCCATCCGCGGCGTAGCAGTCCTGGATGTATTTCCCAATGCTGGCTGGACCGCCGATGAAGACTTTATATCCACCGCGCTGCCACAGCAGGAATTTCAAAATCCGTTCGACGTATCGGTTATTTTCTATCGAGCGGGGATGGTCTGCGGGGAAAACGTTCGTTTCGTAACGGGAGAGCGCACCATGGCTGCGTTCCAGGCCGATCACTAACGGCACCTGATAGCCGGCAGCTTCATCCTGAAAAGCCCGGTTTGCCAGCACTGCTGGCCTGAATTCCTCGTCGAGCGGAGGAATGAAACGCGGCTTAACCAGCTTCAGAACTTTCCATGCGTGCCATTTCCGGTAAAGATATGCTCCCATTGTCAGCCGTTGATGCTCAGTGCATGTATAGCAGCGAGTAATCATTCAGCAACAGAGCCGAGGCGCCCAAAACGACACGGTTAGCGCCTAACTCGCCGATCTCTACCTGGGTATCGCGGGCAAGCCAGGTGAATGAGGTTTTTGTCATGGTCTGGCGGATCGCCTCCAACCAGGGAGCGCCAAACCAGGTCATCTCACCGGTCAGGACAATCTTTTGGATGTTGAGAGTGCCAATCAAGCTCGAGACAGCCAATCCCATGTAGTAACCCGCTTCCAGGACGACCTGGCAGGCCAGCGGGTCGCCCGCTTTAAATGCCTCTACCAGGGTGGAAAGCCCAATCGCCTCAGGGTCGCTGGCGAGACTGGAATTGGGTTCCTGGCGAGCCAATGTTCGGGCGCGCTGCACGACTGCCTGGACGCTGGCGACTGTCTCGAGGCAGCCGCGGTTGCCACAGCGGCACAGCAAGCCGCCTTCGGGTACGACAACCACGTGGCCAATCTCACCCGCGCCGCCACCATCCCCCTGGAAAAGCTGCCCGTTGATCACGATCCCGGCTCCGATGCCATGCCCGGCATTGATGACCACCAGACTGTTTCCTGAGAAGCGGCTCTCGCCGAAAGTAAATTCGCCCATTGCGGCTGCCTGGCTGTCATTCAATATGTATACTGGCAGGGGATAGCGGGCGTGGATGAGCTCAGCCAGGGATAATCCCTGCCAGTCCAGGTTGACCGCGTTTACCACGCAGCCATCTCGGGTATTTACCAGGCCAGGCGTACCCACCCCGATGCCGATCAAAGGCTGATAATCGGCGCCTACCAGGCGATCGATGATCTCGAAGACCAGCTCTAATGCCTCGTCACCGTTGCGATTATTGACCGGTAAGGAAACTGTGGACTGGATCTTGCCGCGCAAGTTGACCACCCCGCCGTAAAACTGGTTGTGCGCCAGGTCGAGACCGATCAGGTAGCGAGAGTCTTCCACCAGGCTGAGCAGGATGGGGGATTTGCCACCCAACGAGGAACCCACACCGATTTCCTCGACCAACCCCTCGCTGAGCATATCGGCAACGATGTCGGATACGGTGGTGCGAGTCAGACTGGTAATGCGCGCGATCTCAGCCCGGCTGATGCTCTCGTGCTCGAAGATGGTTTTCAGCACCAGGTTGCGGTTATGTTCTTTGGTTTGCTGACGGGTAGCTTTTTGCATCGGACGCCATTATTTGGGAAGGGGACAGGTGACTTTGTTAGTTCAATGGACTAACAATAGTGTACCTGAAATTATTAAAAAGTCAATACCCATTAATGAATTAAAAATAAGGCGAGAGTGGCTCTAAGCCCACCCTCGCCTTATTTTTGATTGTTTTTCGTTCAGCCGGGGTTATCTAAATTTTTAACGAGGCGCTATCCTTCTGCAATCCGGAACCAGGTCTCGAATAAGCCGCCGCGCACCTCATCCCCGCTGGGAAGATGCAGCCCGGTGGGGGTTGTATTCGGGCGGACTGCAACTGCGTCGCTATCGACGTATACTCCCGGATCTTTGATACTGTAGATAAAATTGCCTTTCAAATGGAGATGAGCCACCACAGCCCGTCCAAAACCAGCCCCTTGAACCAGGGAGAGCAATCTGAATAAAAAGTTTGCAACAGGCTGACCAATGCCCCATTGGATGGCAGCACCCCCGCTGGTCGCTTCAAGGGTAGCAGCCAATACCAGCGGCTGGAAACCAGCCAAGGTATTTCCAAACACCTGCACATCGGCTGGAACTATCGGGAAGGGCATATCGACGGTCACCGTGCAGGCGAGACGGTCGCGCAGCGTGATGGGGTCTATGGCTTGATCCAGCTGGATGAGGATGCCCCCAGTGAGCGCCGCGACCGGATAGAGTGCATCAAGCTCGAGCGGCTTGCCTCCGATGAGCAAATCCACGATGTGGATGGCTTCGATGCTTTGCTGCGAAGCGACTATCCCGTTGAAATGGATGAAAAGGTCCGGTTGGCGCTCCCAAAATGCAACCACCTGCTGAGCCGGGTTCAGGCTGTCCAGCGTCCAGGTGCAGGCTGCCAGGCCATTGTTATCGGTGATCGCTTCCACCTGCCCGCCGCTGCTGGCGCCAGCCACCAGCGTTCCGCTGCCCGGTGGGACCACCTGAAACATCACTTTTTCACCGGCAAGCGGCCAATGACCGTTAGCCAGGCGCACCTCCAAAGGAAATGGCAGCTGACCCCCTGCTGGAGCAGATTGGCCGTCGCCGCCAACGTAGTAAAGCGCTACGTTGCGGCAGAGCTCATCGATTGCTTCCTGCACGGTATCGGCTTCTTGCAGTCCTTCGCAGCCGGGCGTATAGGCAACCTGGCTGGCTACGCTCAAATTCGCGCTGTAATGCACCATCAGGTGGTGCGGGTCGCCGGAGACGTCCTCCAATCTGGCCTCTACCAGCTGGTTTTGGGTCGTACTGTCCAGCTGCCAGGTCACGCTGGCGATGCCGCTTGCGTCGGTAAGCACCAGGATATTGTTTCCTGAACCTCCGCCTCCGCTCAAGGTGCCGCTGCCTTCCAGGATTTGAAACCTGACCCTGGCGTCTGCCACAGGCCACTCACCGTTGCTCACGCCTGCGCGCAGGGGGTGGGCGAGCACTTCTCCGGGCATAGCTTCCTGCCCATCACCGCCCAGGTAGAAAAGCTCGACCAGCTCTGTGGCTGGCGGGAAGATGGGGCGGCAGTCGCTGACCTGGGTGATCGCAGTCCCATCGCTCACCAGGATCGCCAGGCGGCAGTAGGAATGCTGGATGCCTTCCGGGGTCTGGGCGACTGGCTGGCTGGATGCGTCCATGGGCCACTCGATGCCGCCGGTTTGGGTGAGCGCCGGGTTTCCCAGGATCGTTCGGGCAGGAATGAGCCAATAATCTCCGTTCTGATAAGCGCCGGCCGAAAACTTTACTTCGACGCCGTCCTCGAGCTCGATAAACCCATCATTGGTACCCGGGATAGAGACGGTTGGCGTGCCAGTCGAGTCCCAGCGGCGCACTTTCGGGTGGCGGGACATATCGAAACCCGATACTGCCGCGCTGAGGGTGAGGATCAGATCATCGGTATCGAGATCGACCACCTGAACCAGCGCCCCTGGAGTGAAGGTCAGCTCATTGTTATCATCGAGCACCTCCACCCAGTCCCCTTTGCGGATCGCCAGCTCGTTGTCCCGGCCAAGCGAGCGCATCCGCACACGGTCCGTCGGCTGGCCACCTAAAAACTCATCTACCGCAAAGATCACCGAGCCATTGTCACGCGACCATTTGAATGTGGCGGAATTCAGGCCCCCCGCCGTGTGGATCTCTACCCTGTAGAGCTGGTTCTGCAGGCCGCGAAAACCTGCCGAGGCTGGGACGATGCAGGGGTCGGTGCTGGTTACCTCGGGTTGGGCACGCGCCATCAGGGTGCCCGTGCTCCCGGCCAGCAGGGCATCCCAGGCAGAAAGGTCCGTCAGGCAGGTTGTGCCCCCCGGGACGCTGTGCGACCTGGCTTGCCAGACCGTGCGCGTGCGGGTGGCGGTATCGGGACCGCCCAAGGCGACTTCACGGATCGTAGGGGTTTCCAGGGCAGTCAGGTGGCGCTGCCAAACATCCAGGTATACCAGGTAGGAGCCTGCCGTGCTAAGCGGGGCTGCACCGGGCAGATCGGGTTGGGCGCTGAAGGGAATAGCATGCTCGTTCTCGAGCAGCATCCCAGAGGCATAAAAATGCCCGGCAGAGAGCAGGAAATCTCCAGCCTGTAAGGGCAGCAAACCCTGGGAAGTGAGGTAAGCCTGATTCGTCAGCAGAGAGTGCCGCCGGATTGGTAATCACCCCGAAGGCAGCGTCGTGCAGCGGAGCAGCGCAGCTGCCGAGAGTGTCTTCGGTCCCGGTTTTAAGGTGGTGGTCCGCGATATCCGCCTGTTCGTTCCAGTCCGCATCCAGCTGGACACGGCCCTGCTGCATGCGCACACTGCTGAAGTGTTCCTCAGGTTTGAAGGTATTGCGTGTGAAATCGCCCTTCATGCTAATCTCCTTCGGTGTAAATAGTTGGATGAGTTCATGTTACAAAAAAGATCCCGGCCTCTAAGCCAAAACGCAGATATTCGTTCAGGCTTACGCGTAAATTCGCCTCGCGCTGTGGCTGCTTCAGAAAGCTGAAAACGCCCATCTCGGAGCCGTCCTCTGCACCGGTCAGGATGCCTGCCTCGCTCTCTCGGCTGAGCTGAGCATAATCTGGATCGCCATAATGGAGTGAGCTGAAACCGGGCTTTATGCGCTGGAGGAGCAATGCTCGTTCGGCAGTGGGTAAATCGCTGGAGGAATTCGAGACCAAGCTCGGCGGCTCGCTCTGTCAGGGCAAGGTCGGGCTGGCAGCGGTAGCGGCGCGGAGTGCTGGAGCCATCCGGGACGAAGCTGTAGCGTACACAGCCAGCCTGCCGCCGCTCGACGCTGAGCTCACCGGTAAATATGGAGTTGCTCGCCTCCAGGCTGCGCATCTGGCTTGTCCCAAATACTGTGCATTCGCGCAGCGACACATCTGAGCCGGGCGCATCGATGGCAATGCTGGCAGCTCCCTGGTCAAGCACGCTGTCACGCGCGGAAAAGAATGGCACGCTGATCGGTAAGGACACCTGGTTGCAGATTGAACGCATCATCTGGATGCTCAAGCGGTCATTCTGCGATCCGGGCGTCCCGCTGGAATTAACGACCAGCGCGGGTGGCGATCCGCCCAGGCCAGGGACAAGCGTGCAGTGATTGGCTTGCAAGCTGCCCAAATTACCCGCCAAAACGCTGAGTCTGCCCTCAACGAGCAATCCATCGAGGACCAGCTCACCAGGATTTGGGGAATTCGTCGAAGCTGTCCCACGCACGGAGATATTCCCATCGATATGCGGGCGCAGCTCATCGGCAGCGAGCTCACCGATGGTTCGGATGAATACACCCGGGTTAACCGGGTCTTCGAGCGCAGGCCAATCAGCGGCGAGCGAGCAGGAGCTGGCTGCCTGACGGGATATGGATGGCATTCCCTCCGGTCAGGTTTTCGGTGTAGGTGCAGCTATCCATGATGGCAATCATGCCAATCGTCCCGGCTGGCTGCGCGTTCCAATCGGTGACGGCATCTGCCAGGGTGTTATATATTTCTCCCGGAATGGCTGCAATCCGCTGGGTGACGCCTGCCTGCCAGGTAATGGATCCCTTCAGTGCTCCATTCACCGTCTCGGTCCGGTTGTAAGGTCCTCCCCCTACGTCGCCGCTGAATCCGTAAGCATAGCTCACCCGGACCGGGTCATGAGCTGTACCCGGACGGGAAGGCCAGCCGCCCGAGCTGCGGGTCAACCGCAACCCCGATCGGCAGGGTGAGCAGAGTCCCATCCGGTTTGGGATAATCAATTGTGGCAGGTGGATTGCGCCAGGCGCTTAAATCGCAGATCAGCACCTGCTCGCTGGGAAGAGGAGTCGGGCTGTTATCGATATATACCTGGAGCACCGGGTGGTCTGGGTTGAAATATTGTAAGCTGATATCCTGACCGCCTGCCAGAGATTGGCGCAGCCCTTCCAATTCAGTGAACAGGGGTCTGCGGCGAAGCGCTGCAGGGACGTTGATTTCTTCCGCCAGGTGTGAGATTGCCGAGATCGAATCATCGCTTTGCTCGGTTTGGGGGAGGTTGAAGACTGGCTGGTCTAATCCGAGGGGGTTAATCGTGAAAAACTCTCCGCCCGCCCCCTTGAGGGCGAGCATCGCCCTGCCTCGACAGCATAGGCTTGCAAACGCCAAAGGTAGATGCCAATGTTGGGGATGTTGTATTTGCCGGTTGGGGCAGGTCGCAGGCCTGCGTTGGAAATGTGGCGGATATCCGCCGTGTGGGCAGCCGAATCGAACGGGGTATCGCAAGAGCTCCAGAGCGCTGGCATTGCGCAGGTCTGGAGTGCGCAAATTTTCGGGACGCAGATGGTTGAGATACTGCGTGGTGCCCAGCAGCTCGAAGAACTCTACCACCCTGGCATTCCAGCCGGTGATATCGTGGGCGAGCTGCTCGAGCATGGTTGCGGTGCCTTTACGGCGGCGGTAAGCCAGCGTATTGGCGACGTATGCGCGCAGGCTGAAAGCACTGCTGCTCTCCGAATGCAAGCCGCGCACGCCGAGCAAATCGCCGATGTAAGGCAGCACCCATTCTGCCGCGGTCTCGATGAACCAGTCGTCGTACAGACCGCCGATATCCGTCTTCAAGGGCGTCGAGCTCGCTCTCCATTACACCGAGCAAAGCGCGCAATGCCTCGCCCTGGGCGGCGTCCTGCAGGCGATAAATCGATGGGAGAAGGTTATACAGGTGGTCGGAGGTCATGGGATCATCTCCGTCAGCTCAACCCCATATGGATGGATCAGCAGCAGCTCGGCAGGATAATAGGTCGTCCCCTGGATGCCAGCCGTGGCAGACGGAAGAATCAGGTTCAGGACTTCGCTGGCTGCCCGTCGCGGTAGAGGCTATCCAGATCGACTCCCACGACGCCGGGCACCTGCTGGATGGCAGTGATCACGCTCGCCGCAGTCACCGATTCACCGAACTGGCGATTCTCGAACGAGAAAGCAGTTTGCAGCATGCTTTCTACCAGACTTTTTACCGCGAGGAAGCTCGAAGTGCCGCTCCCATTTTGGTTGCTATCTACCAGGATTTTGGCACTCAGGCGAAAGCGCACCAGGTTATGACCCTGGAGGACCACCGGCAGATTGGGATCGCGGGCATTGTTAATCGCCGTGCGCAAGTTGGTATACAAAGTCGTATTTGGGTCGAGCGGCTCGCCTTTTTCAGTTGCCACGGTCAGGTGGACCAGGTTGGTCTCGCCATTCCACAAAGCAGCCGCCTGGACTTTGCCCACCCCGGCGAAAGCGCGAGTGAAATCCTCGTAGTCCTGCAGCGAGACAATCCGTTCGAGCGTGAGCACGGTGACAGGAGCGTTGCTGCGGGCCTGATCGCGCGCTTCGGGATCGGCTGCCCCTGAAGCTGACAGGGGGTTCGTCACCGACCGGACCCCTAAAGGACGAATTTGCAGCAGGGAGAGGCTGTCTGCAGGGACTTCGCCGACCAGGCCGATGCCGCTCCTATAGGTGGCAGTAATATTCTCCTGCCCGCTGGGCAAGCGTGACCCACTCACGCCATCTCCGAAAGTGATCGTCGTGCTGCCATCATCTTCCAGGCGGACAATGTAGGTTTTGTCACGCGCACCCAGCCCGTACAGGCTGGGCGCCTCCACCCAACTCACCCCGTTGACCCGCACATCGAGCGTGCTTTCTGCGCCATTGGCGTTGGCAGCAGAGACGTACGTGAGGGGAGGTTTCTTAAGGCTGAATATCTGGTTAGCCAGCGAGCCATTACCGCTGCCCAGGACTTCGATAGCAGTCTCGCCATGGGTTGCGCTGGCAACATTGGCATAGATTTTCACCGTCGGGCGATCGAAGTAGTTGACCAGCGGGTCTTCCAGGGTCAAGATGGATCGCTCTTCGCTATCCGAGGCTGACTTAAGCAGAGCCACCTCGCTGACCATGGGGTCGCTTTCGAGTGCTGGCTCTACCTTTAGAAATGCCCTGCGAAGCTCAACAAACCCGGTAAAACCGTTGCGGTCTTCCAGGAACCAGCGCACGCTGCCATCCTCATTGGTGACGGGTACAGCCGTGATAAACAGGCTGTCTCCGGGCAGAATAGTTGCGCTGCGCAGACCATCGGGTGAGTGCAGGATCAGGCGGATCACCGCACGCGCGCGCAGCCGCTTCCCCGAGAAGATCAGCTTGCGACCGGTCTGGGAGTGAGGGGATCCAGCGGTCAAGCGGGATGAGCTCGCCGCTCAATGGGCGGGGGAGAGGTTCTTCAGCCAGCGGAAGCTCCTCGCTCTGGGCGAATACGGTCGTTTCTCGCAGCCCGAAGTCGCTCAAGTTTTCGGTTCCATCGGGCGTAATCCGGGTGACCTTGGAGACCAGTCCATAGCCGGTGCGGCTGGTGAAGTCGACATCTTTAGCTTTGTACAGCTCGGTGTAATTTGGACGGACCAGCGTGACCCAGCTTCCCGGGATGACTTTCGGATAATTCGAGTCCAGGTCGATCTGGTTGTTCAAAATATTAAAGTTCGGCCACTGCCCAGGATCTCCATTATTCAAATACAGGGCTTTGATATCCGGATGTAGATTAGTCCATTCAGCCGCGCTGTAGCCGAATAAAGCCGCCCTCAGGCGGAATGCGTACACGCGCGGATTCTCAGCGGGCACGACCGGGCGTTCTCCTAACCCTTTGACCCAGGTAACCAGGGTTACGTCGTTCTTGGTATCGGTAGTTATGGTTTCGACGTAGCGGAAATCCCAGTTCTCATTGCCCGGATCGCGATCGCGCTCATCACCCACGAGCAAAACTGGGTCTCCCGGCTGGAGGCCGGTGTTGATGCCCTTAAGGTAGAGCTGCTGCGCTCCGGCAGCCAGGTCCTGAAGCTGGGTCTGCTGCGGGAGTAAGCTGTTCCATTCGATCTGGGCCTCGATCTCTTCGGTGGTCTCGAAAGTTTGAGGTTTTTGACCCTGCGCCGGAATGCTGAGCACCTTGACGCCCACAGCAATGGTGGCCTTGCCCGGCGCTCCAGGAGCACTTTCAAGCGTAAATGCCAGGTCTGTGCCTGCCGCGACGCCCGGTTTCAGCTCGTAACCGATGGCACGCGCCAGCTCCAACACCGAAAGCCGCTCGGTCGCCGTACGCAAGAATCCTTCGTTGGCGATCCGCTCCTGGTAAAAGGTCAGCACATCCGAGACACATGCCCAGGCGTCGAGCAAAGCAATTGCCGGGTCGCTGCTCGCGCGAGTGGTCAGCGGGAGCAGAGGCCGCCCGCCTGCCAGGGGTCCATCGGGAATCTTCTGCATGGGGAGGCGCGCCAGCATACGCTGTAAAAAGCTGCCGTAGGTGCCGATCCGGTACGAGAGAGCAGGCAAGCCGGGACGGTTGACGTGGGCTTCGCTGGGAATCTCCTGGTCGCAGCAGCCGCAGGTATCCAGAGGTTGGATGGTTTCTGCAGACATGGCTTACAACCCTCCCTCCATAATGAACTCGATCTTGCCGTTTTCCGGCAGGCTGGGATCATTATCCAGGCGGGCGATCTCCAAGCGACCGAGCTGGATAAATCCATCCGTGAGCTCGCCATGGGCGGACGCACCCCAGCGCTGGAAGCGCTGGGTGTCGACCCAATCCACGCCGGTGACAGCCATCGCGGCTGCCACCAGCTGGCTCAGATAGATCGTTTGCCCGAAGGTTATGTTGTCCGGATGGAAGAAACCGCGCTGCCCGCCGGGTAGATCCGCGTTCCCGAAAGCTTCCAGTAAGGCTTGTTTGACCGCAGAGCGGGTATACCCCGCTTTCAGGCATACCAGCAGGGCGATGTCCAAAGGCACATAGTGCGGGGTGTCGATCTCCAGGTCGTGACCCGCCAGGCGGTAACGTTCCAGGTACGACGCGCAGCTCGCTCTCGAACTCAGGGCTGACCGGACGACCCCCTTTACGATCCACGGTGATGAATACCGTCTTCCACGAGCCTGTCCAGCGCAAAGTGGCAACAGCTTTCTGCACGTCGGGGTGCTGTTGCGCCCGCAGGGCATAATCCTCTGCAGTTACGGCCCTCTCCTGGGTGCGAAATGCCTGGGGGGCAAAGAGGCGCACCTGGTCTGTTGGTTCTGCTTCGGTGCCTCCTACGGCGGGCAAGGGATTGCGGACCGCGCTGATCCGGCTGTCAGGACTGACGATATGATAAAGCGTGTCTGCGCCGATATTGCCGGCGCTCCCGCTGCCAATCCGGTAGGTTGCTTGCAGGCGGATTCCGCCGGCAGGGATGCGACCGTGTATGTCATCGCCAAAGCGCAGGAATGCAGTACCGTCATCCTCCACCTCGACGACGAATTCGGTGGCAAAACGGTCGCTGCCCAGCAGGTCGCGCTGCGGCAGCCAGGTCTCTGATCCTCGAAAAAGCTTGATATCGGGCAAGGCTGCCCGAGGGTCTTGTGAGAGCTGGGTGGCAGCTGGGGCTTTTATTGCGCTCTGGTGGTCGTACAGCACGTGCTGGGTGATATCCGTCCGGCTGAGACGAGGGCGATACTTGCCTGTGAATGGCACATATTCAGGATTGAGCGCCTGATCTATTAAGCGTCCGTCCATGGTCAGCCAGGACGATGTTGCCGCGCAGCAGGCTTAGATCACTGAAAGCTTGCGTTCCGCTGCTCGCCGACAGGCATAACGGGAAACCAAGGGCGTCTTCGAGCCGCCAGGCGATCTCGGTGACGTCCACCGGGGCATTGACCGGCGGGTCCAGGAACTGCCCGCCTAGCGGGTCGCTCGTGACGCGCGACCTGAGTCAGGCGGACTGCCTGGCGGTGAGCCGGGTCGGCATCGGCTGCCAGCCCGCTGAGCGGGCTGCGCGCCTCCTCGAGGACCAGAACATCGCCTGGAGATAGGGAAGAATAATTGCCAGCCAGAGAGGCGCGCGTCGCACCTTTAGGCAGACAGCAGTCGAGGTCGCCCCAGGTATAGAAATGGATCTCGTTATGACCCTGGAAAAGCTGCAAGGGGTGAAGTGTTTCGAATACTTCGGGTTTTTGGTTGAGGGCGGCTTGGTGCTCGCGCGAAGTCGGGGACGAGGCGCATTCTCCAGATCCGGGACGCGGGTGAGCAGCTGCGTCCTGGCAGGCAAGAGCACATTGTCCTGGTTGACCTGCACCTGAACCCAAAGCCTGGCATTGACGCCATCGTGCATGGGGTAATCGAGCAGGCGGGCGTGCCGGCGCACAGACACCCGCCTGCGGGCTGTGCCCAGGTAAGCCTCGGTCGCTACGGCATCCTGATAATAACTGAGCTGGTCGGCAGCGTATGCCAGGGTCTCGACAATTGCTACACCGACATCCGCCGGGTTGCGTTCCTGCCACTCGGGCAGGATCGTCGCCAGACGGTCGAGCATCAGCCGGCGGAAGCTGGCGTAATCCTTTGCCAGGTAATCCAGGGACGGCTCAGGCAGCGTTTCGGGAGGGCAGTCCTCCTCCGGCTGGCAATCGAAGTCCGATGGGCAATCCACCTTGAACGAGAATTCGACTTCTGAGAGCTGCGGGTCGAACCCAGGTGGGGGAGTTTCACTGGCGATGGATGCCGTCAGGCGCAGGCGATAGGTAGAAAAATCTCCAGCCTGGTTGACATTGACCGTCAGCTCGTTGGCTGCCGCCGTAATGCTCTGGACGTGGATATTGGTGACGCGCACACCGCCTTCAACGCTAATATTCTGGCGGGTCAGCAGCGGGCTGGCGGGGAATCCGTTCGGCTCTCCGGGCAGGGGATGGATGAAATGCACGATCAGGATTTTCTGATCTGAAGCGTCGACTTCCAGGTAGTCGATCCCGTTCAGGATCGGGTTGCCGCCGCTATCCCGGGCATCCCGCACCACCGTCCTGCGCAGCTCATTTTTGCAGAAATACTGCGTGCCCATCTCAAGCCTCTCGCCGAAATTGAGCTGATTGCCGGCTCTGGCTGCTGCGGACGACGTACTGCACGCTGACCTCCAGGGTTGCCTCCTCGCTGACGACCTGTACAGCTTCGACCTGGATCAAATCGCCCAGCCACTGCTGCAGCGCGCCCTGAACCAGGAACTGGGTGGCGGCCGCCAGCTCATCGCTGTTCGGCGCGAAGACGAGCTGGTTCAGCCCGCAGCCAAAGGTCGGGCGGTTGACCCGCTCGCCAGGGGAGGTGAATAACACCTGCTCGATCAGATCCCGGATATGGCCGTCGGTGTCAGTCGTTGCTGTCAGGCCGCGGGAATTGATGTGGAATGGATAGTCAATTTGCATGGTTGGACTCTTCTACATCCCTTTGACCCGGAACTGGGTCATCACGACACTCAAAGGTGTGCCCGTGGGAACACAGATCGCCTGGCTGTCCTGGAGCAGCACGGGCACACCGCCGGCTATCACCCTTGTTGCGCCGATAATCCATTGGGCAGTTACGCACGGCCCACGCCGAAACGGGCGACGGAAAGGACATCCGGCAATCGACGTATGGAGCCGTTTGGGTCACAACCGGCTGGCCTCCGACGGTCACCCTGGGGAACGGGACGGTGGGCTGAGCCTGCCCGCCGTGCGCGCACAGCACAGTGGCACCGACGTGAAGCAGGAATCCGGGCATTAAATCACCTCCAGCGCACCGTTGTTGATCGATACCGAAGCCGGCGAGAGCTTGACGCTGGCGGCGCCGTTCGACAGCTCGATGCTGGCTGGGGTCAGCTTGATGCTCCCCGGCGTACATTCGATCTGGATGCCGGTCGAGTCGAATACCATCTTGAGCGGCAGAGCGACCACCGGTGGAGAGACTTCGATCGTCAGCCCTCCGGCGCCGGGCAGGTCGTTGATCGTGATCGTGACCCCATCGGTCTTGAACACTTTCATCTGTGGGATTGCTGGACTGGCCGGAGCTTCACCGAATCCCCAGAACCCGCCGCTCCAGATGGGATAATCCGGATCGCCGCCTTCGAACTCCACCCAGACGTTTGCTCCAACCGGAGGCACGGCGAAGAAACCGACCCCGGATCCCGGCATAAGGGGCGCAGGGCATTGCCCAGCTCGATCGACCATCGCCGAGCACGGCTGCCACGCTGACCTGCACGCGGCCCATCAACATTGGGTCGATATTATTTTCCACTTTGCCGCGATATTTACCGAAAAATTGTGAGGGTGGCATGGCAGATATCCTGGATCATTCCTGAGCCTGGTTGGAATTGTGACGGGTCACGGTATGACCACCGGAGTGGTAGATCCCAATCCTTCGCGGGTGATGGTAAAGCGCTGCTTGTACTCTCCGCGGCGGATCGAGTGCGTCACATTTTTTACATAGTACAGCCCATCGTAGCTGTAACCGGCGCCGCGCAAACCTACCAGCCCGCGCGCGGTCAACAGATCCCCATAACGTACGGCATCCAGCTCGCCGGTGACAGTGACAACATTGTCAGTAGACGCATCCGTCATACCCTGGGCGCGGGCGAAAGCCTGCATGGTATTCAAACCGGTGCTGTCGAAGCGAGTCGAGCGCACGTTGGGCTGGTTTACCAGGATGGCTGGCAGGGCAGCCAGCGGCGGGAGGCGGGTGCTGAGCGAAGGTCTGCACCGGCATCGTCTGGCCTGTCTGGCGATCCTGGACTTCGCCGGAAACCAGGGTGGGCGCATTGGAATCGTTCTGGAAGCTGATCCTGGATACGTTGGTTTCGGGGCCCACGTTGAAGGAGAGCGCTCGCTGCGGCAGCCCTGCCCGGACCGGCGGTCCCCAGTAGGCGAGATTGGTGAACGGCGCAGGTCCGGGAGAGATATAGAATACATATCCATAGCGCTCAGCCATCTGCTTCAAGTAAGCGAGGTCGGTAGCCCGCTGCACCGGAATCCGCTCGATCGGGATCGGTGGGTCGATCACCAACGGGGGAATAACCATGGGGATCAAGCCATACTGGGCGTAGCTGGCGATGATCTTCAAGGCAATGATCGTCTCATCCTGAGCGGGATGCTCGACGTTTTTCTCCTCCCGGTCCATCATCACGCTGACGTCCTCACCGGTGACCGTTAACGTGCCGCTGCCTGGCTCGTTGCCTGGACTCAGCTGCTGGTGAGTGATGATGCCGTCCATCAAGACCCTGGGCATCACGTTGAAGGTGACGATCACGATCACCCGGTTGTTCGGGGTGAGCAGCGGCAGGCTGAGCAGCGGGTAGTCGAACAACCCGGCAGGACCGGAGCGCCCGGCTTGAAAGGTGAGCTGGAATCCGGAGCGACCCTGGTCGCTGTGCGTGACCTCAATTCCCTCCAATGCTTCCAGCAGCAGCGGAGGAGCAGGCACGGCGACCGTAGGTCCGATCAGCAGGGTCAGATGGATGCCAAGCAGCATGGCGCAACTCAAGCGGTGGGTATGGGAATCCGGATGGACATGCCTGGCTCGTGCAGTCAGGTCCTCAGGGTTCAGGGTATTGTTGGCGTCGGCAACGCGCCAGAAGGCTTCTGGATCGCCGAGTGTGCGTGCCGTGAGGTTATCCAGGCGGTCGCCTTCGGACACAGCGATCGATGTCAGCAGGGGCAGGTCTTCGCCCTGCGGCAGGAAGCGGCGGCGTTTATAGGTGATGAGCTCGCCCTCACTGATTGGTAAACGTGCTTGTTTCCAGGTTGTAGTAGCGGCTATTCGGTTCAAACATCTATATACCTCGCTCCTGAGCTGCTCGGAACGATATTTCCGACGCTGCCGATGACTGCCATGGTCTCTTTTACCACCTGGTGAGCCAGGAAAAGGGCATAACCCGGATGGGTGATTGAAAAGTCGCTGGTGCTGAGCACGCGCAGATCGAGGGAGACCTTGGCCCGGATCGGGTTCAAGCCGGTATCGTGGGCTTCCTCGGTGATCGTGAAGCCGGTCAGGCGCACGGGAAGGATGCGCTTTGGCCCCCAGATAAACAGTGTAAAGGGCGCTTCCGGCGGGATCACTTCGATTGTGCCAGCCGCCAGCAGGATCGTATTGGCAATCACCAGTGCGCTCTTCGGGTACAGCAGCATCTCGAGCGCAGACAGCTGCGGGTAGATGCCCATGCCTGTGGCGATTGGGTCGGCTTTTTCCAGCTGGTCAGTGGCGTCGATCTCGACATCCAGCTTGATCGTCTCGATTGGAGGACCTTTCAGGCGCAGGGCTTCAGAGCGACCTGCTCTCCCCGCTGGTGGTCTGAGCCTGCAGGGTGCGGGTCAGCGTGTCGGGGTTGTATTGGAAAATGATCACGCTGGCGAGCGGGTTGAAGATGGATCGATTCCGATGATTGCGCCTTTGATCAGGCGGGGGGAGCCGGGAAAAGTGCTCATAATCTCCTATCAATCTCGCATTTCGACATGATAGGGCAGCCGATTAAGGCGCCGGGGTAGTGATGCCCTCATGGCGAGCAAAACCAAGGCGGCGGTGGGCGGTGTGGGTTTGGACGCGGACCCCCTTAGCCGGCGTCTTGCTGCCCACGTAGAATTCATGCGGGAGCTGGTCGACTCCAGTGTTGGCATTCGCTGCAGTAGGCGCCACCGGAGCTGGATTCCCGCAAGCGACGAACCAGTTATCCACAAAGGTGCCGTTGGTATTTTCCCAGAAAGGCACGGTCGCAAAGGCGGCAGGATTAGGCCAGTTATTAGCCTGGTCGTTGGTCTTTGCGCCCGGGAAGTTTTCATTTACTGTCGCTCCGACGATCGTCCCACCGACATTATCGACGATGCGGTAATCGATCTCCGTCCAATAAGCAGTGCAAGCTGCTCCACAGCCTCCCCAGGGAGGGCAGGCTGCATGATCCGTATCCGACCGGTGGATCAGGCGGTTAGGCGCCCGTACGGTAAACTGCCCGGTGTAGCTGGGTGCGCCAGCCGCGGTGCCTTCTTGCACGGATATGTCGATATCGTTCAGCCTCGCCGAGCCCTTCTTGCTCTCCAGGGTCACTTCAGCTCCGGTGGCAGCCCCTTGGAAAGCGACTTTATCGGAGCCGCGCACGATTGACCAGTTCAGCAGGGTAGCGTCTCCAAAACCCGTCGCGCGCAGCCGCGCTGTGATCGAGAAGCCTGATGGATGTTCTCCATTGAACCACCACAACGCATCCCACTTATGGCGCTTGACGAACTCCCAGGATAACGTTGGCGCGGCCGGCGCTGCTTCAGCTGGCTCTGCAGCCGGAGCTGGGGTTTCGCTTGGTGTGGCTGGCGTGGTTTCGGTGGTATCAGTTGGAGCTGCCGGTGTCTCAGGCGTGGTGGTCGCTGTCTCTGTGGTTGTCTCGGCTGGGGTGGGTGCCGTGACAGGTGCTTCATCTCCGCCGTAAACGATAGCGACCTGGCTGAAATCATACCCCACAGCCGGGCCGGATCCCACGCGTGCCGCAGTCATAGTCCGCCCTTGGGGTACAGCTGGTTTATTAATTGGGCTGATCTGCCGTTCGGTGCTTCTAGGATGCTTGGTTGTTTCATGAACCATCATAGTTATTCACTCCGTATCCGCCAGATCTCCAAACCCAGACTTCTATACATTGCCTCGACGACCTGCCCTCCGGGCGCTGCAAGGTCGGGGTTGCGATAGAGGTAAAGACTAGCGACTGGAGCGCCTGTCCAAAAGGTTTTGCAGTTAGGTATATTGCGCTCATCAAATAAATCCTTGCGGCAGCCAGTTCACGCGAAACGCTCGACCGGAATAAGGCGTTGGGCAAGTCGGGGTGCAATTATTCCGGTCACCCGGTGGTGCAGTCCCTCCGGGCCACCCGTTGTAGCCAGCTATAGCCCATTCATTGGAAGGGCCAAAGTTATCAGATGGCGTCCCAAGACCGGTCAGGCCGGTGCCCTTATAAACGTCGATCCAGTACAACATTTTTGCCTGGGTGAATCGGTCGATGCCGTCCTGATTCCCCATAGCTGTGTAATGGTCGGAGCACAGCTTGCACATGACCCCGTATATCACGTAATTCGGCGAGCCGGCATAATAACAATCCGTGCCTACCTGCACCGACGAGCCACAGTGCGGTGTAGCGCCTTGCGTTGCACACGTTGGCCGGTAATCTAAAATCCAAGAATTCGCGTGGAGTTCCTCGATGTCCCAGGCAACGGCACCAGTACTCACGGAATCCAACGCATCGCATTGTTGCTCTCTTTTGGCTTGATTCCAGGCGCCGAATTTCGATTTTGTCTTTACCACGGCTGCCGTCACCTGGGCGGTAACATCGGGTCCGCAGACTGTCGCCGGTGCCGCCGGTGTGGAGGGAGAGGCTCCAGCAGCAGGATCATCTGCTTTTTAAATCGTGGGCACCCTTACAACAGCTCCGATGGCTGGTGCCTGCTGGCTATCGACTACCCATTTGGCGACTTGGTCTGCCTCCCGTTCAGCAGATTCACCCTCCTGCCCGGGGATGCGGTAATTTTGGAGACTTGAGTGTGCAGCTGCCTGTTGGACTACATGTACCAGCTCGTGCGCCAAAAGCTTCTGTCCCTGCTGGGTATGCGGAGCGTACTGGCTGGCTCCAAATACCACATGGTTCCCTATTGTATACGCCAGGGCGTTCACCGCCCGGGCTGATTCGGCAGCATCAGCGTCGGTGTGTACGCGCACTACGCTGAAATCGTGGCCGAAATGCGGCTCAAGCTTTGACCGCGTCGAGGCATCTAATGGCTGCCCAGCCGTGTTCAATACCTCGTGAACGATGGCGGGGATACTTGTATCATCTGCTGCCTTCCCATTTGATGAGGATGGGAATGGCTGTAATTTGCTACCCGTTTTCCTCCGCTCATCCTCGCACGCCTCACACTCCTGACGCTGCAGGGTTGGGCCGAGTATGTGCGTGAGTACTGGCGGCTTGACTACCGGGGATTTACCGAGTTGGGCAAAGGTTAGCTCAGCCATATGGCCTCAAGGGGCAGGTGATGGTGATTTTCTCATGGCGGGTATAACCCAAATACCGATGTGCAATGTGCTTTTGGACTGCGTACACCCAGGCCGTGTTTTCGCTGCCAACATAGAATTCGTGTGGGATTTGGTTCGATACCGATGTATGCTGTCGGATTATCGGTCAGAGCAGGAGGACGGCCGCACCAATAAGCCCACCGATCCGTAAAGGAGCCTTTCACATTTTCAAAAAATGGTTTGCTCATAGCCAGAAGGGATGATCCAATCATTGGGCTCGTCGTTAGTCCTGGGTCCTGGGAATTTTTCGTTGATGGGCACATTCTCGATGATCTCACCCAAATTGCTGACAACCTGGTATTGGATATCCGTCCAACGCGCTGAGACACTCTCTAGCGGGCAGAGCGAATCGGGTGGACAGCCAGGGTGATCCACCTCAGGGAGAATTGGTTTCAGCAAACTGGGCTGGCGCACGGTGAGCGTCCCGCTGCCGCTGGGGGCGTCAGCCGCATTGCCTTCGCGCACCTCGATCTGGATATCATCAGGATGATCACTGCCCTTTATAGATCCTATAGTCACATCGGCGCTTGAAGGCGGACCCGTGAAATCCACTTTGTCTGCACCCTGGACAATCCGCCATGTCAATAAAGTGTCATCTCTGTACCCAGATGCATGTAACATTGCCTCGGTATAAAAACCAGCCGGGGTTTCTCCGCCGAACCACCAGAGGTTATCGGTTGGAGCACTTTTCATATACTTCCAGGAAAGACCTGCATGGCTCGTGGTTGCTTTCTGTACAACCGGTGCATTGGTGGAGCTGGGTACAGGCGCGGGTATTCCGGCTGTAGGAAGCACAGTTGAAGGGCTTCCACCCAAGCCTCCCCCGTACCCGATGGAATAATCGCTCAGATGGTGTTTGGCTCCAGGTCCTCCCCAATATCTGCCTTTGAGCCCGTACTCACCGGAGCTGCTCGAAGCGGGAAGCCGGAAGTCTTAGAGATGCAGGGTTGTTTCGTGGATGAGCAAGCCTATTTCCCTTCCCCGCCCTGCTGGTTCAAGGATTGGTATAGCGTAGCGGCAATTTGTGCCCCAACTCCCATCGTCGTGAGTGCCCCAGGCGCGATCTGGATCGGCGCTGTCCGTAGGGATGTGATATTCAAGCTATGGCCGATCAAGGGGGTACTGCTGTGTCCGGCGATCAGGCGAGTCAGCTCAGCGCTGAGCGACTCGGCAAGAGAATACCGGTCATTTGGGTATATCCATGAGGGAACCCTTCTAAGACCAATTCTTCGATGTGAATTTCGATGTCCATCGCGTTAAATCCAACCAGAGATTTCAGCTTCGCTGAGTGTTTTTTCCAGCTTGGCATACTCGCTGCGCGCAGCACGCAGCAGATGACCCATGCGCACCGGTTCACCCGCATCGGCTGCAATGAAGGCCGCGTTCAGGGCAATATTGCGGATATTGCCGCCCGCTATATTCAGCTTCGACAGCTTGCGCCAATCGAGATTTTCGCAAGGCACCTGGGCTGGGAACATGCGCAGCCAGATCTCAGCCCGTTGGGCAGGATCAGGGAATGGAAAGTTGACCACGAAGCGGATGCGGCGCAAGAACGCCGGATCGAGTGCGTTTTTTAGATTAGAGGTTAATATTGCCAGACCGCGGTAGGCTTCCATGCGTTGGAGCAGATAGCTTACTTCGATGTTGGCGTAGCGATCGTGGCTATCTTTAACCTCGCTGCGCTTTCCAAACAAAGCGTCGGCTTCGTCGAAGAGCAAGATCGCCCCGCTGTCTTCGGCGGCGGCGAACACCCGGCGTAAATTCTTCTCCGTCTCCCCGATATACTTGCTCACCACCAGCGCCAGATCGATCCGGTACAGGTCCAGGTGCAGCTCATTTGCCAGCACTTCTGCCGCCAGGGTCTTGCCGGTGCCGCTGGGTCCCGAAAACAGTGCGCTGATGCCCAGGCTGCGCCGGTTGCGCTCAGCCATGCCCCAGGTTTCATAAACCTGTGTCCGCTGGCGGACCTGGGCAGAAATATCGATTAATATTTGGTGCTGCGCGTCAGGGAGGACCAGGTCATCCCAGGTTGCGGCTGTTTCGATGCGTTGGGTCAGGTCATCCAGGCGCGGCCGCGCCTGGCGCCGGCAGGCGTCCCAGAGTGACTGCGGCAGGTCCTGTTCGCGCAGCGTACGGGTCGCGGTTACAGCTGCCTCGATGTCTGCCGGACTCAGCTTGAACTGCGCTACCAGGTGGTCGAGCTCACCCTCAATCTCGTCTGCCAGCGGACCCAGGACAGCCTGCCAGATCTGGCGCTGTTCGGCGTAGCTGGGCTGCGGGATTTCCAGGCGGACGAAAGCCTTGTTGGCAAGCGGCAGCGTCTCCGTGCTGGCAACCCACACCGGGCTCCCCAGCGTCTCCAGGAATGCGGAGGCAGTCCGCATTTGGCTGCTCTCCATGCCAATAAGGTCGATGAGCAGCACGCTGTCGCTCAGCGCAGCTTCACGCTCCCACAAGCGAGCCAGGTACTCACGCTCAGCGGCACTGCCGGGAATATCCAGGCTGCTTAACCGGTATAGGCTGGCACCGAGCTGCTTGCATGCCATGCCGGCTATGGCGAGCTGGCTGCTCAGGTGCTCTCCGCACAAGAAGATAACAGGTAATAGCTGTTGAGGAGCTGACCAGATTTCGACTGCCTGTTGGACGCAGTTCATGAAGGAAGGTGAGAGCTCGTCAGGCGGCGGAACCGGAGCGAGAATCCCTTCTAACTGGCGGTCAATATAGGTAATGCCGGTCAGGAAATGCAGCACGCGCTCCTCGATGCGCAAAGGGCTGGTCGTCAGCGAATCGCCAGCACCAATTTCTATCAGGTGCCAGCGGCGCAGCGAGCTTGCGGGACTCAGGGCGCTCCAATGGGCATCCGGCAGGGAGGCCAGGGCAAGGCTGAAGGTGGGATAGGCTCCCCCCGAACGAGCGATTGCCTCCAGGAATGCCGAATCCAGCTCGAACCCGGCACACAGCAGCAAGATATCTCGCTCGAAAGGGGATAATCTGAAGTTAGCACATACCTGATCCAGCTGAAATAATCCACGGGCTTCGCGGCTGCTCTCTTCTTTGGATCCGCCCAAAAATGCAGGTGCAGGACTGCTCAGCTCTGGGGTTCCTTTATTGAGCAGCGCGAGCACGCGCTGGAGCTCAGCACTTAAGTAGCGCTGGTTGGCAGTCAACCAATCAGAGTTGGGTAAATCGGTCATTCAAGCTCACACGATTGCGATTACAGGTGCGATGTACATTTGGTAGGTTGGGCTAATCTCGTTTGTATCCGTATCCATTCCGCTCTCCGCGCCATCTACCTGGATTCGGACCAGGTAGGTATGCGCCTGCACTCCGCTTATGGGAAACTCGACGGTGTCCCCGTCTGCTGTGCGCGGCGACGCGCTAAAGCTGTAAGCTGCCGGGCTGCCGCTGGGTTGGAATTCGTTCAGCAGCAGGGTGACCCTTTGGCTTTTACCCACATCCGGATCGAGCCTGGCTGTCAGCGTGCCGGAAAGCGTTCCATCTCCGGCTACAGTGCGGTTCGAGAATGTGAGATTATATACGTTGCCTGTCTTCTTAATTTGGGGATGCAAGACGAACGCAGCCAGGTTTGAGACTGTTCCCCGGTGTGCTGTGGCTGGGTCACCGAGCAAGAGCTGTTGGGCGACCTGAGCGCCCAAAACGCCGGCTTTGAGACCAGGGGGTAAAGCGAGGCGGATTTCGGTATCGGTAATATCATCCAGTGCAGGCGCCAACTCGATATCTCCGAAAAGCACACGGGTGAGCTCTCCCTTCAATCGTTTCCCCTTGAGGCTGACCGGGCTGCCAGCCAGGATGGGCAGATCATCACCGGCTTGTGCGACGACGCGCTCAAGCACCGGTTGGTTAATCGGAAGCGATAGCAGGCCGCGTGTGCGAACCGGTAAGCTGGGCTGGGTCGCGATCTCCTCTTCGATCAGCACCAGCGAGGCTTGATAAGCTACAGACAGCAGGTAAGGAGTCTGGAAAAATACTGACCACAACTTGGAGAGCTCATCCAGGTTTAAGTTCATAGGGGTCAGGCGCACCGGCTCGACCTGGTCAGCCAGGTTTGATTTTGCCAGGTAGCTGCTGGGGTTCACCTGGACGGCGGCTTCGATTACCCGGCGAATGAGGTCTGGACTGAGCACCGGGTTCGCATGAAGAGTTGCCGAGGCTGCCCCCAGCAAGCGTTGGGGTTCAAGCGCACCTTCATCGCCGATGAAGCTGAGCAGGTAGTGCAGGTCGAGTGCGGCAGTCGGTCTTTGAACGACTCGCCCGCTGGAATCGCGCGCAGGCAGGTCTGCGTTGCGCCAGGCGGCGTCCTGCGCGACCTCGAACAGGTACAGGTTTATTCCAACGCCAGGCAAAGGCGGAGAGATGGATCCCGGGCGCAAGTTGGAAACCTCGGCTCCGGTGACAACACTGGTGGCTCGCGAGAGCAAAGATCCCAGCGTGGCAGTTACCGTGGCAATTGCCAGGTGGTTGCTCATCGTTGTCCCCCATTGCGCTGGCGGAGATACTCTTCCAACGAAAGCTCCGGTGCATGCGGCGGTGCAGGTTGGCTGGGGGCAGGCACAACCGTTTGGCTCAGGCGTACTTCCACCCGGCCGATAGTCACCCGGATCACCGGCTGGATGCTTGGCTCAGCCACCTGTTCTGCGCCAGACGAAAGAGGGGCAGTCTGCAGCCTGGGCAGGAGCGGTTCCATATCCGTCCGGATGGATCCGGAATTTTCCTCCGGATCGCAACATCGGCTATCGCCTGCTGATCTCGCGTGGCGCTAACCAACCCTGGTAGGGAATCGGGTTGGAGCAGTTCCTGGTGTTCTGCTTGCCCCGCCTCCTCAGGAATGGCTTCAGAACGATTCGGCTGGTAGAGTACTGGCACCAGCAGGGGCTGTGACTCCATCCTATCAGGATGCGTGGTTGGCATGACCCCCCCAGGCGCTTCTGGCATGTCCCGCCGTGCAGGTGTTTCTGAAGCTGGTAGCAAAGGAGGAGCAATTTCGATTTCTGGCTCTGCCTCTATTTCCCTCTCATTTATCCGCGGGTGATCTTGGGGGACTGTAGTGTCTGCAGGCAGCACAGGAGGCAGGGTTATCGGAGAAGTTAAGGGTGGCTCCTCCACGGCAGTCATTTCAGCTGCCCTTACCAACCCTGGGGGCTGGGGGGAAAGATCGCTTATTTCGTACGGCGGGGACTGCGCTGGCTCGACCAGCTGTTCCGTCTCCAGAAATGCGCTATCCGTACTCGGTCCCGGCGCGTACATTGGGGCAATCACCGGCTCAACAACTGGCGCCAGGCCGAGGGTTTGTACTGCCAGGTGGGTGAAGAAATCGCTCATCCCAGCACCAGCTCCAGGTAAGCCTGGCGCCTGGCTGCACTCAACGCCAGGATTTCAGCCTCCCGCCAGCCGTAAGCCCGCCCCAAGGTGTGCACTTCACGGAGCAGCCGTTTAGCCAGGCTGTTAATTTCGGTCCAAAAGAATGAGCCAATATCGAAACTGAGCTGCCATTCATTCCCACAGTTCGGACAGCGCAAGCTGAGCTGTACATCTGCTTGTGGATCAACCCTGGAGATTTGCTCGCTCAGCAGCTGTTCAGCTTCAAGCGGCAATCTTTCGACCGGCTCGCCGTTTTGTTCAATCGAGAGAACGCAGCGATCCAGCAAGGTGTTGCGGGCAGCTTGCACATCTGCACTGTTAGCAATCGCTGCCAGGTCGTAGCTGTCCGGCAAACGGAAGCGAACAGTATAACCTGCCACTTCCTGAGTGAGCATACCTCCGGCTTCGCCAATGGCTTTGGCGGCTATCTCGCCGCGGGCCTCGCCGACTGCCGCCGGGAGGCGGATGCGGCTGGCGGCAAACTCGAATTCCAGGCGCTCGCCGCAACGCGAGCATTGAGCGAAGCTGGCCAGGTGCGGTCCGAAGATCGATTCTCTTAAAGACAGCAGCTGCTCGTTGCGCTGTCCTACCGGCAAGCGGGCGAGCTGTTCCCAGGGCACAGCGGGGTGGGCGGTTGCCAGCAGGAACAGGGCTCGATCGACAGGATGGAGCTGTTGGCCGCGCTCCCAGACACGCAGGATATCGGAGGCAGACAAGGGATGGCTCACTTTGTCAGCCTTTCTAGAGATAGATAAATCATCTATCTGCTAAAAAGTATGCTCGTTACTGCGGTTCGGTGAAGCTGGGCTCTGACGGCTCTGGCACCTCTGTGTCACGTTCCCAGCCTTCATTCTCCAGCTTAATGTGCTGTATGGCGACCGCATTGGCATTGGAATCCAGGTCAGGCAATGCCTGAAATTCCGATACCCAACAGCGGAATACTTTGTAGGCGATCGCCAGCTGCCCGGCTTCGTTATACATCTCGATGATGATATCTTTGCGAAAATCCTTGAGGGAGACCTCTGAGCCTAGCCCCGACCCGAAGTTCCAGACCTTATTCGCCCATTGTTCGAATTCTTTGTCATGAGTTACCCCGCGCTCCAGGGTAATTGCATCATATTCACTGCGCCCTGGCGACTTGCGGCTCGAGCTTGGGTCCCCGCCTTCGCGATGCTTGACCACTTCGGTGGTGCGCTTGAGCGAGCCGACTTTGCTGATGCCGGCAACATATTTACCATCCCATTTCACCCGGAACTTAAAGTTCTTATACGGGTCGAAGCGCGACGCATTGACACTGAACTGAGCCATGATTGCCTCCTGTGACAGAGTTCGACCCCGCGACGGTCTTCACCACCGGCACGGTTCTGATATTAATTCGTCCGCAGTAATGGACATCTGGTTTAAGGCATCCTGCCTGAGATGGCGGCAGCTTTAAGCCTGGATTTGGCCAGCCATCTGCTGGAGCTGGATGACCACAAACTCGGCGGGTTTAAGCGGCGCAAAGCCGACCACAATATTGACGATGCCGCGATTGATATCATCCTGAGTGGTCGTTTCTTTATCGCACTTGACGAAATATGCTTCGCGCGGCGTGCTTCCCTGGAATGCTCCCTGGCGGAAAAGGCTCTGCATGAATGCCCCGACATTGAGCCGGATCTGCGCCCAAAGCGGTTCATCGTTGGGCTCGAAGACGACCCATTGAGTGCCCCTGAACAGGCTTTCCTCAAGATATAACGCTGTGCGCCGCACCGGGATATACTTCCACTCAGACGCCAGGCGATCATCGCCCTGCAGCGTGCGCGAACCCCAAATGACGCGCCCTGCCCCAGGGGTGAATTTCATACAATTGACTGCCAGAGGGTTTAGCTCACCGATCTCCGGATCGGTCAGAGAAACACTCAACTGGGGGACGCCAACCAGTGAGGCTTCCAGCCCGGCGGGGGCTTTCCAGATGCCGCGCTGCGCGTCGGTGCGGGCGAATACACCCGCCACTGCCCCACATGGGACGAAATCTTCGGTTTGGTTCTCTTTGAGCGGGTTGGGCTGGCGCAAGCGCGGGAAGAAGACTGCCGAGTTTTTGCTCGAAGTGCCTACGCTGGAGACACCAGACTTTGCATCGTCCTTGCTGTCCCAATCGGATGGAGGATCTACCAGCAGAAAAGCACGCCGCTTTTCACAGTAAGCGGCTGCTGAGCCGACCAGAGCACTATCTACATCGTCTGTGCTGAGATACGGGGGGATGCACAGTATATTAAAGAGATCCGCTTTTTCCAGGGCGAAAAGCCCTTCCTTATCCGTCTCTTTACCGGTCCCGGTAAAATCATTCACGTCGAGGGCAACCCCGTCGGAAGCCTGGTCCGCGGTAAGGACGGCAGTATTCGTGGCGGTGGTATTGTCATCCCAGATCGTCTTACCGGCATCCGGAGTATCGCCGTGGTCAGTGGGGCGCGAGGTGGGCACAGCGCCAGAAACCCTGACGAAATTAGACTCATTTTCCAGCACTTTTTCCACTCGGCGAGGATGTCCGGTTTCCACGGAAACATTGCGGAACTCCTCGATCTGCCCGGTGCCATCGTCGCGGATATAAAGATTGAACATTTTGGTGCCGTCTTCGCCGGGCTTGGGGGGACGGGTGTCATAATCTACCCGCGCCCGCAGCTTATTTCCCCATGCTCCAGGGTATGCAGCTTCTAAATCTATGTTGCTCAACGAGATCGTAGCATTGGCTGGCTTTGCGCCGCCGCCCGATTCGGCATGGTACAGGCGGACCATGATTGCCTGGCTGCCGCCGTTCAAATAGAAATCCCTTAATGAGAAGGTCAATGGGCTATCCACCCATAGGCCTCCGAAAATGCGTTCGAAATCGCCATAACTGTTGATGGTGATGGGATCATCCGTCGGTCCGCGCAAGGAGCGGCCGATGAACGCGGTGATCGAGGTCGCGACACCAGTGATCGTACGCACCCCACTGGGGATTTCTTCGATGTACACACCAGGATAGGAAAGCGTCACGGGCATGGGATTACCTCCTAGGTAGAGATATATTCGATTGCTTGAACGCGAATTTATGGAAGCGGATTATATAAATCGCTTCAAGTTTATCATAAATATCCAATTAAATTACATAAAAATATGATTAAGGATCGGCAAAATAGCAAAATTGGCAATAAAACAAGGCGATCGGTGAGTTTTCGCACACGATCGCCTGGTTTTATTCGTGTTTATCTAATTTTTGGATTTATTAGTTCAGCTGGACAAGTTCCAAAACTTAAAACTTCCGCGTCCATTCTTTCGGCCAACGCTCGATGACGACTTTCTTCTGGGTGAAGAAATCGACTGCATCCCTGCTCTGCCCGTGCAGATCGCCAAAAAAGCTTTCTTTCCAGCCACTGAATGGGAAATAGGCTATCGGGGCGGCTACTCCGATGTTGATCCCGATATTGCCGGCGTCGGCTTCGTAACGGAACTTGCGCGCGGCCGAGCCGCTGCTGGTGAACAGGCTGGCCATGTTGCCATAGCTGCCTGTGTTGACCAGCTCGATGGCTTGCTCGACGGTATCTACGTGCAGCAGGCTTAAGACCGGTCCAAAAATTTCTGTGGAGGCTACTTCACTTTGGAAAGGGAGGTCGCTGTAAATGGTTGGGCGGATGAAGTTGCCCTGCTCATAGCCAGGAATGACCGTCCCGCGGCCATCGAGGAGGATTTCGGCGCCATCGCTGGCAGCTCTGGTGATCAAGCCTTCGATGCGGTTTTTGCTGGCTGCGCTGATCACCGGCCCCATCTGGACGCCATCCTCCAATCCGTTTCCGACTACGCGCCGGCTGGCAGCCTCAGCGATCAATTCGGTGAACGGGCCGGTCGCTTCCCCGACTGTGATGGTGGTGGAGACAGCCAGGCAGCGCTGGCCCGCACAGCCAAAGGCGCTGTCAGCAACGATCCGCGTGGAGGTTTCCAGGTCGGCGTCAGGCAGAATCACAATGGGGTTTTTTGCTCCGCCCTGACATTGCGCCCGTTTGCCATTGGCAGTTGCCCGGCTGTATATGTAGCGCGCAACCTGGGTCGAGCCAACAAAGCTTACCGCGCGGATTGCAGGGTGGTCCAGGATCGCATCGACCGCTGCTTTGCTGCCGTTCACCAGGCTCAGGACACCTTTGGGCAGGTTGAGCTCCTCAAAGATCTGGAATACACTCTGCATGGTGAGTGGGACGCGTTCGGAAGGCTTGACAATGACCGGGTTTCCGCAGGCAAGAGCATACGGCAGGAACCAAAATGGGATCATCCCCGGAAAGTTGAAAGGAGCAATGATTGCACACACCCCGACAGGCTGGCGCAGCATGATCTCGTCGATCCCAGGGGCGATGTCTTCGGAGATATAACCCTGCATCAGGGTGGGAATCCCGCAAGCGACTTCTACATTCTCAGTGGCACGCAGGATCTCCCCACGCAACTCTTCCAATGTTTTGCCGCATTCCAGGGTGATCAACCGGGCAAGTTCTTCGCGGTGTGCCTCTAACAGGGTCTTCATTCGATACAAATACTGAACGCGGTCCGCGGGAGGTACTCGCCGCCAGCCGGCTAATGCATGCTGTGCTGACTCAACAGCACGCTCGATGGCGTCCGCATTCGAGAGGGGGACCCGTCCCAAAATGTCCTGGGTTGCCGGGTTGAGCACCTCGAGCAGCTCATTACCTTCCTGCTCCTGCCAGGCGCCATTCCAATAATTCAACAGGATGTTCGGTTGCATGTCCGTTACTCCGCCTCTGCTGTCGGCGCTTATTTGCTCTTGAGATCCGGGTTAGGAATCATGAAATCGCGAATCAGATTGACCAGGTCGATATACGAGCCGATAAAGGAACGCAGCGTGCGCGCTGTGGGTCCATACATGTCGAACTCTTCGATACTTAACCCGTCTGGGTCGTATGCCCTGCGGAAGTCAGGGATCAAGCGATACATCGTCTCTACGATTTTCGGGTCCACGGGATTCTGCATCCGCTCGACCACCTCGATATCCGAGTTGTTGTAAAGCTTTTGCCATTCGTATGGCATGGTGATGGCAAGGTCGCCGCCGATTAATTCTGACCAGTGCATGTGGTGGCGCATTGCCGCGCCGAGAATTCGGGAGCGGTAGCCCCTTTCCTGGAAAATCTGGTAAATGCGCTTGATCACCGCGATGCCAGCCCAATTCAAGTAGCCTGGATCGATGGCGATGTTATCTCGTTTAGCAACTACCTGCATCCAATCGTCCAGCCGCCCGATCATACAGGTGCTGATTGGGCTCATATCTGCGGTCGGCATACCTTCCGCTTCCCTGCGGCGCAGCCCGCGCTCTACAGCTTCGGCGACAGCAATTGCCTGGGGTACGGTGAAAGCCACCGTGGCATTGATGTTGATGCCGCAGTAAGTTGCTTCCTCGATGGCGACGATACCTGCTTTGGTTACCGGCATTTTAACCTGCATATTCGGGGCCAGGGAATTGAAATGAAATGCCTGATCGAGGATGGCTTGCGGGTTGCGGTAGAACTGGGGATTGGTTTGGATTGAGATCCTGCCTTTTTTGTGCTGCTCGCGCTCAAATACTGGCAGCAGCAGCCTGGCGCCGTTTGCAGCCAGCTCCTCTACAACTTTCCAGGTGATTTCTACTTCACTCCAGGTCGGGTTTTCAGCGATGATTTGATAGATGCGATCCTTCCAAAGCACCATCTCTTTTTTGAGCACATAATGGACTATCGTCGGGTTAGTGGTCGCGCCGACTGCACCGTTATCGATTGCATCGGTTAATTCCTCGACAGAACAGGAATCGTTCCAGAAGTCGGTAGGGGTGGTCATTTCCATTTGATGAAGCTTGCTTTTGTAGGTGGTCATCTTGGAGCTCCTTTTTATAATCGAGTAGGATCAGGTTGTGAGGTGCTCATTCTTTACTTGAAATCCCAGCTGGTGCGAAAAGCTCTTTGCTGCAGCCAGGACGATTTCCGCCAGGTCCGGTATTTGTTGTTCTGCGAAGCGGCTGGACAGACCGCTCAAGCTGATGGAAGCGGCTACACAGCCCAGGTGATCGTAAACCGGCGCGCCGATCGCCGCAATGCCGAGAGTGACATCGTTCATGCTGACGACATAGCCGCGTTCCTGAGTATGGTGGATGTCGTCGAGCAACGCCTTTAAGCTGGTAATCGTGTATGGGGTAGACGCCGGTAAACCAGTCCGGCGGGCATATTCGCTCGCTTCTCGATCGTCCAGGCCAGCCAGCAAGGCACGCGGCGCTCCGCCCCAATGGAGCGGCTGGCGACCACCGACGCGCAGCGCGAAGATGTTTACCTGCTGCTCAGCTTCCATCCGCTCGACGCACAACGCCTCATCGCCTTCGCGGATACACAGAAACCCGGCTTCGTTGGTTTGATTTACCATTGAGTTCAAATAATCCAGGGAAATCCGGCGGACGTCCAGCTGACTTTGAAAGTAAGTGCCCAACTCGAGCACCCGTACTCCCAGGCGGTACTTACGGTTCAGCGGTGAGCGCTCCACGTAGCCGCGCTGCTCGAGTGTTGACAGCAGGCGGTAGGCTGTCGCCTTATTGATTTTTGCGTGACTGGCGATGCTGGTCAGGCCGATCTCCGGACCAAATTCCAGAAATGCTTCCAGGAGGTCGAGTGCACGCGCCAGGGATTGAATCCCGGCGCCCCTGGAGTGTGGCTTAGAGGGTACAGCTAAGGTCGTAGGCAAGGGCTGTTTCACTATGGTAACCGATGGTTTATATTGTGAATTAATTATATCAAAGATCCCTTGCATTGAGTCAATATTCTACCGGATGGGAGAGGTTACAATACTGAGAATTTGCTCCATTCTGAAATGCAAAAGCAGATTTATACCCACGAACTTATCCATCCCCGAGATTTCTGAGGCGAGGTGATAAAATTTGTCTGGGACAGTGTTAATCCACACGAACCGGTGAGAGCTGCTGGCGAGGCGGTCCTTCGATCCGTTGTTGGAGGTGATCCGTGTGGGGGCTGCTCGCAGCGGAGTTAACGCAGACGTCCTGGACGATCATCAAAGGTTTACACCATCAAAATAGAGGAGAATTTACAATGAAACTAGGCTTAATGAGCGCTGCCTTCCCTCAGTTATCCCTGGAGCAGGTTGCTGCCTGGGCAGCCCAGAACGGTTTCGAAATGCTCGAGCTAGCCTGCTGGCCGGTAGGGAAAGCCGACCGGCGCTACGCCGGCGTCACCCATATCGACGTTTCCATTTTGGACGATCCCGCCGCCAAAAAAATCCTGGGGATGATGGATCAAAATGGGCTGGCAATATCCTCTTTAGGCTACTATCCCAACGCCTTGCATCCCGACCCCGATCACCGCAAGATGGTGATAGACCATCTGCAGAAAGTAATTACAGCCGCAGAGCGGTTGAATGTCCCCATCGTGGGGACATTTGTTGGGCGGGACAAAACCAAAACCCTGGAGGATAACTGGGGGATGTTCGAGAAAATCTGGCCGCCTATCGTTAAATTCGCAAACGAGCATGGGGTTAAGATCGCCATAGAGAACTGCCCGATGATTTTCTCGAACGATGAGTGGCCTGGCGGCGACAACCTGGCCGTCTCACCGGCAGTGTGGCGCAAAATGTGGGAGATCATCCCGGATAAGAATTTTGGCCTGAACCTCGACCCTTCCCATCTGGTCTGGCAGTTCATCGATTATGTGCGCGTCGTGTACGAATTCAGAGAACGCATCTTTCACGTCCATGCCAAAGATCTGCGCATCGATTTCGAGCAGCTGTACCAGCGCGGGGTGACCTCCCTGGGGATGGGCTGGCAGGTGCCTCGCCTGCCTGGCTTAGGGGATGTCAAATGGCCGGCATTCATCAGCGCCCTATACGGCGTCGGCTACGATTACGTCATCAGCATCGAGCACGAGGATCGCGCCTTCGAAAAGACGGAAGAGCTGGTCAAGCGCGGTTTCCTGATCTCGCGGGATGCGTTGCGGCCATATATTCATTAATTAGCTGCCTTTATTTTGCTGTTCAATAGAGCAACCGAGACAGGCGCACGCTTGCCTTCTCGGTTGCTCAATTTCGCAGAGGAATTACCTTCGACTGCGAAACACCCTGTTAATTTACCGGCTCGCCAGGACGGCGGGGCAGTGTCGAAAAAGGCGCTTGTGGCTTGCGTACGTAATAAATCGCCAGGAGCACGCTGAATAAGATCAATCCACCGCCCAACCACTGTGAAAGACTCAGCCGCTCGTTCAAGAATATAGTCGACCAGACGACGGTCAAAAGTGTTTCCAACGGACCCACCAGAGCGAACTGTGCACTACCAATGCTGCGCACAGCCACGAACATCGTCAGGCGCGCCAGGTAAGTGCCCACAAAAGCCAGGACTGCGATAGATAGCCAGCCTGATAGCCCAGGCGGATGCCACTCCGCGCCCCGCAGCAGCCAAAATCCGGTAACGAAACTGGTCAGCGAAACCAGGGTGTAAAAAGTTACTGTCGTAGTAGGATAACTCGACAGGTACCATTGGTTAATCACGAGGTAAAGCGAGAAGGCCAGTGCGGCAAGCAGGGTCAGCGCGAGGCCTATCCGGTCTACCGTCCCCCCTGGACCTAAGAGAAGAAACACGCCCAGGAAACCCAGCCCGCAGCGGACCATGCTGAGCGCGGTGAATTTTTCACCCCGGAATGCGACCAGAATCAGGACTACCAGCGGGTAAATTGAAAATATCAGCGCGGTGACCGAAGCGCTCATCCGGCTTATAGCCCAAATATATGCCAGTGAGGCGACCCCATTGACCGATCCCGCTAAAATGCAGAAAACCAGCCCCCTGCGTTCAATCCCAAGCTGGTTTGGGGAGGACAGATACAGGGTGATCCCGAGAAGGAAGGTTGCCAGCAGAAAGCGACCGACAATCAGTGTAGTAGGATTCATCCCGGATTGAATCGCTGCACGACCGACCGGCGAGGTAATACTCAGTGCTGCAGTGGAGAGGATGGCCATGATCCAGCCGGATCGCATTTTTTTCATAAGAGGGCCAGGTTCGCGCTGTCTCGGTAAAGTACCCCGGTAGATTTTACTAGCTTCTGATCGGAAAATAGCGTAGAACCGCGCCAGAGCAATACTTTGGCGCAAGCAGATGCCGGATAATTTAATTATGTTTGTACGTTCGGAGACGAATTGCCGAAAAAATGTGCCGTGTCAGAAAAAGCGTTCAAACTAAGAAAACACTATTTTTTTCCAACCCAACAGCCTTTGTTGCGAATATGATATTCATATTCCTCTTTGAATTTGAGGATCGTTGAGCGGGCAGGATTGACCAGGGCTGCGCCCATCGGGCAGAAAGTGCGCCCATCGATGTTTTGGGATAAGTACAGGGCGCGTTCGATGTCGTCGTCTAAACCATCCCCATTCTGAATGCGGTCTAATGTCTCATACAGGCGAAATGAGCCGATCCGGCAGGGCGTACAGCGCCCACACAACTCATGGGCATAGAATTTGGCGGTACGACGCGCAACCTCTACCATACAGGTGGTTTCGTCCATCACAATGATAGCGCCGGTGCCCAATTGCGTACCTGCATTTTCGAGCGTCTCAAACGCCATCGGAGTATCCAGCTGATCGGCGGTAAGGATTGGGGTAGAGGTACCTCCTGGGATGACCGCTTTGATCTGCTTGCCGCCGGGGACGCCTCCAGCATATTCATAGATAATTTCACTCAAAGGGGTTCCGAGGGGCAGCTCGTAATTGCCAGGGCGGGCGACGTGCCCGCTTACCGAGAAAATTTTTGGTCCTTTGCTGTCCGTTGTGCCAATGCTTGCAAACCACTCCGGGCCTCGCAGAACGATATGCTTGATGCACGCCAGAGTCTCGATGTTATGCACCAGGGTTGGCAAGCCGAACAGGCCGACCTGTGCCGGGTAGGGGGGTTTCAGGCGGGGGTTGCCGGGCTTACCTTCCAGCAATTCGAGCATGGCTGTCTCTTCACCGCAGATATATGCGCCTGCACCGCGGTGGACAGACATATCCAAATGAAATCCTGTGCCAAAAAGGTCCTGTCCCAAAAAGCCATGATCATATGCATCGGCAATGGCTGTGATCAAGCGCTGGGATCCCAGGGAGAATTCTCCACGTATATAAACGTATGCCTGGTGGGCTCCCACGGCGTAAGAAGAAATGATCACGCCCTCGATAATTTGGTGTGGATCGCATTCGATGATCTGGCGGTCTTTAAACGTACCCGGTTCGCCTTCATCTGCATTAACCACCAGGATCTTTGGGATGTGGGCTTCCTTCGGCAAAAAGCCCCATTTGACCCCAGCGGGAAAGCCTGCCCCTCCCCGGCCGCGCAAACCTGAGCGCTTGATCATCTCTATAAGCTCGTCAGGTGTAAATTCGGTTAGCGCCAGGCGGGCGGCTTCGTACCCGCCGAAAGCCAGGTATGTGGATATCTTTTCAGAGTCCGGGCGGTAGATATTTTGGGTGAGAACTGGCTCGAACATTGGCTACGCTTTTACCGAAAGATCGGCAATCAAGCTGTCGATTGTTTCGGCGGTGATATGGCCGTACAGCTCGTCGTTGATTTTGATTGCAGGCGCCAGGTCGCAGGCAGCGAGGCATTGGACGAATTCCAGGGTGAATTTGCCGTCGGCAGAGGTATCCCCGGAGGTGATGCCAAGCCGTCTCTTAATATAATCGATGATCGGTTCGGCGCCGCCCACCAGGTAGCAGGATAATCCCTCGCAGACCTGCACCCGATACTGGCCCTGAGGTCCGAGCTTGAACATAGTATAGAAGCTCGCTGTCGAATAGACCTGCCCCGGGGTCAGATGAAGCCGGTCGGCGACGCTCTGGATGGCCTCGGGGCTGAGCCAGCCATATTGTTCCTGAGCCATATACAGGGCGGCCAGCAGCCTGGCGCGCGCTTTTGGGTTGGGGATATATGCACCGGTTGTGGATACCATATCGTTACCTGGAGGCTTGTGTCGAGCCTTCCTGGACCGCCTCGACTTTTACCGCACACACTTTGTACTCCGGGATCTTAGAGACAGGATCCAGGGCGGCGATCGTCAGGTTATTAATGGAGGCCTCGGGGAAATGGAAATTGCCATACACCATCCCTGGCGGCACCCGGTCGGTCACCAGGGCATCGGCCTCGATGGTTCCCCGGCGGGAGGAGACGCGCACCCGTTTATTCCCATTGAGGCCCAACCTTTGTGCATCCTCATCATTGACTTCGATGAGCGGCTTGCTGTAGATCTCCAGAAGACCCTGCGAGCGGCGAGTCATCTCTCCACCGTGCCAGTGGTAAAGCACGCGGCCGGTGCTCAGCACCATCGGATATTCTTGGTCCGGCAGCTCTGCCGGAGGGATGTACTCAATTGGGGTGAATTTACCCAGGCCGCGGGTGAACTTCCCCACGTGCAGGATCGGCGTCCCGGGATGGGAAGCGTCTTTCACCGGCCATTGGAAGGTCTCCCCACGTTCCAGCCGTGCATGGCTTACCCCAGCATAGCTGGGGGTTAACGAGGCGATTTCGGTCATTATCTCTGCTGGATCAGCATAATCCCACCCCGCATAAGCTGCTTCTGCGACCTTTCTTCCGCCTTCAGCGAGCACTCGTTTTGCCAGGCTGGCAGTAATCCTCCAGTCCTCCCAGGCTTCTCCTGCGGGCTCGATCGCTTTGCGCACCAGCTGGATGCGCCGTTCGGTATTGGTGAACGTGCCGCTTTTTTCGGCAAAGGATACCCCAGGTAAAAGCACATCGGCATAGGGCGCAGTTTCGGTGGGGAAGATATCCTGCAGCACGATGAAATCACATTCCTCCAGGCAATGGCGGATGTGGTTGGTATCCGGATCGCTCATGATCGGGTCTTCGCCCAGGATATACAGCGCCTTGATTTTCCCCTCCAGAATGCCCGGGATCATCTCGGTCACCGTCAGACCGACTTTGTTCGATAACGGCACTCCCCAGGCTGCCTCAAATTTCTTGCCGGGCCTCCTCCGATGTCACCGGCTGGTATGCCGGGTAAACATTGGGCAGACCACCCATATCGCAGGCGCCCTGCACGTTATTCTGGCCGCGCAGTGGGTTCACCCCGCCGCCGGGGATGCCCATGTTGCCCAGCAGCATCTGCAGGTTGGCCAGGTTCATCACATTGTGCACGCCGGTGATATGCTGGGTGATGCCCATCGCCCACATGACCGCCATCGGTTTGGTCGTACCCATAATCTCAGCAGCCTGATAGAGCTGCTCGACCGGCACCCCGGTGATCTCAGCCACCCTTTCGGGCGTGTACTCCTGGAGCAGGGTCCTGAGCTCTTCGAATCCCTTCGCTGCGCTCAGCGATGAAAGCCTCGTCCTCCCATCCCTTTTCCAGGATGATATTCATCAAGCCGTTGACCAGAGCGATATCGGTGCCGGGTTTATGCTGCAAGTGGAGGGTGGCAAACTCGGTCATGTCGAATGCGCCGCGGGTCGGCGACGATTAAGATCGCGCCGCGCTGCTTGACCGCCTGGCGGATGCGCATCCCGATCACCGGATGCTGTTCGGTGGTGTTCGAGCCGATGATGAAATATGCCCTGGCTTCGGTGGCAACATCTTCAATCGAATTGGACATTGCGCCAGAGCCGAACGAAGTGGCCAGACCGGCCACGGTGCTGGAGTGTCAGAGACGGGCGCAATGGTCGATATTATTCGTCCCGATCACCTGCCGGGCGAACTTATTCATCAGGTAGTTTTCTTCGTTGGTGCACTTGGCCGAGGTCAGCACGCCAATGGAGTTGGAACCATACGTGTCCCTGGCAGTGCGCAATTTTCGGGCAGTGATATCCAGGGCGGTGTCCCAATCGACTTCCACCCATTCGCCGCGGTCGCGCTCGGCGTGGTGTACCCTCCAGCAGATATTTACGCACCTTCGGGGTCTTCAAGCGGTCGGGGTGGTGGACGTAATCGTAGCCGAAGCGCCCTTTGACGCAGGTCCAGCCGTGGTTTACCGGGCCATCCCAGGCGGATTCAACTTTGACGATCTTGTTGTCTTTCACTTCGAGCACGAGCTGGCAGCCAACTCCGCAGTAAGAGCAGACGGTTTGCACTCGCTTGACCTGCCAGGCGCGCCCTTTGCCTAGCGACATTTTTGGATAGAGCGCGGCCGTAGGGCAGACTGCCACGCAGCTTCCACAAAACTCGCAGGTGCTTTCCGCCATGACTGAATCGGCGCCAAAGGCGATATGCGCATTGAATCCCCGGTAGACTACATTGATCGCTTCGACGCCGTTGATATAGCTGCAGGCTCTGACACAGCGCCGGCAGAGAATACATTTATTGCGATCGACCTGGATAAACGGGTTGGGGTCGTCGATGGGATACTCGTGGTGCAGCCCCGGGTAAACCTCGGTCCGGACCCCGTATTCATAAACCAGGTCCTGCAGGAGGCAGTCGCCGGTTGCGTCGCAGGTCATGCAGTCAAAAGGGTGGTCGGAGAGAAGCATCTCCAGGACAAATTTGCGCGCCTCGACCACCTTAGGGGAATGAGTATGGACGACCAGACCTTCTGATGCAGGGAAGGTACACGCTGGCTGGAGAGCACGCTGCTTCTCGATCTCTACCAGGCAGATACGGCAGGCGCCTTCTGGAGGCAGTGCCGGATGATGGCACAGGACAGGTATGTGGATGCCGGCGTCTTCTGCCACCTGCAGGATAGTCTTGCCGCTTTCAGTCTGGATTTTGCGACCGTTAACGGACAGGTTTACCATAAGAGTGCGCCAGACTCCTTATCGGGGTTTTGGTAATTCAGTAAGGCTAGTATGTTTCGAAAGCGAATATGGGCTTGGCGCTTGATCGCCGGATAATTTCAAAACTAAATAATAATAATTTGTAAAGCGATGATTTCGCTGACATACGCGTCCATTGTAGCAAAATCCAACTATTTCACGTAGCGACTAATGTCATCAATACTGGATACAATTTGTCCTTAATGGTCGTTTGAGGGAATTCTAAAATTGAAGGGTATTCTATTTTGAATATTGTCTGTGGGTGGAAATCAATTATGCAGCAGGCGGGGGAGCGTGACGAGATAGATAGTGGCGATGATGTGGATAAATGCAGCAGTGAACAGAACCACGCCAATCGGAATATGCAGGGTATGCCAGACCGAGAACATCCGCCGCGCGGCAGCCAGGGATGCGATCTGGCGGCGCAGCCTGCGTTGTCTTGTATATAACCTTTTTAATTGTTTAGACTGCTCGATGGTGGGCGATTGGATAGCCTTTCTGATTTGGATGTCTGCTTCCATAGAGGCAATATATTGATTGAGCTCTTCCGTTTGCAGCTCAGCGCCGTCCGGAGTATGGGGGATGGAGGTATAGATATAACGACCGACAAAACCACTGGCAACGATAACGATCGTTAACAGCATGGTGAGCCCTGCCTCGCCATTGAACTTCCAGGAAGAATGCAAGAGCACCATGTATGGCCCAACCAGACCGGTGAAGATGTGGAAACGGAGCCAGCTGGACAGCCTCCCCCAGCGAGCAGTCCGCCTGCGTTTGCGGATAGAATATAGGATTTCGGTCATGAGCATGAGGATGAAACCGAAAATACCCAGTGCATGACCGAAAATGTCGCTGGCGGGAGGGATGCCGCTCAATAACAACACCACCCCCAGGTAAATTATGGTGATGAAGATTATGGCAAAAAACGCCGCCCAGAGCTCACGGTTGCTGTGTTCTACGCGCACCATTGGAATTATACTTCGTCCAAAAATCAGCGATGATGTCTGCGATTGGTGCGTCTGGGGCGAGAAGCTGGTCGCGGATCGCGGTGATATCGACCTGGTGAACGACGAGGTATTGGATAGGATGGGAAAGGGTCTGGTCCCCCATCACGATTGCACCCAGTAGGGATGTTTCTCCGGTCATCAAACGCAGCCGGTTGACGTCGAAATCTGCCTGGGCGGCGATCGCATCGGGCAGCTGGCGAAAGGTTTCGCTGTCGCCATGGACGATGCCCACCAGGTCAGGATCAACCCCATGGCCAACCAGCCCGATAATGGTTGTGGTCAAATCTGCCAGACGGGTTACGTTTAGCGCCACAGTCTTGCAATAAATTTGCGTGCGCCCAGTCATATTCATTCCAGCCACTACTCCCTGCTCGCACGCAGGATTCCAGAGGCTATCTACAACGGATTTGCCAGCTAATGGATCATATACCTGAGCGACATCCCCTGCCGCGAAGATATCCGCCTGGCTGCTGCACAAGTACTCATCCACCAGGATGCCGCGATCGATCTGGAGCCCGGAGACTTTAGCAAGCTCTGCTCGCGGTTGGACTCCAATTGCATACGCAAAAATCTCACATTTAATCTGCCGCCCGTCCCGAGTTCGGATTCCTTGAACACGACCGCCTTGCTGCACGATTTCATCGAGCTCGGTGTGGTAATGGATCTGAACGCCTTCATCAATCAAGCGGTGCTCGATAATCTTGGACTCTGTTTCATCCAGGACATTGCCCCAGTAGCGATCCCCGCGCAGCAAGTAATGGACTTTCACCCCTCTGGCGATTAATCCCTCGGTTATTTCTAAAGCGGTAATTCCACCGCCAACGACTACCGCGTGATGGGCTTTACGTGCCAGTTTTAAAATGCGCTGGGCGTCTTCAATGTTATCCAGCTTGACGACTCCCTGCGCCTGGAGGCCGTCTACATTTGGTCGAACTGCCGTTGCGCCGGTAGCGATGAGCAAGCGGTCATAAGGCAAGGCCGCACCTGTACTTAGCTCTACCCGGTGCGTACTGCGGATCGATACGCGTTACTTTCGCGTGCAGGCGCTTCACATCTAATGCTTTAAAATCCGCGTCGGTATATGGAAAGAGCTGATTTTCGGGAATCTCGCCCGTCAGGTAGTAAGCCAGCCCCGGGCGCGAATAATACCCTTGGGGTTCATCTCCGATCAAGGTGATGAGACCAGATGGATCGTGGCTCCGGATGGATTCTGCAGCGGAAACTCCGGCTGCACCCAAGCCGATGATGGCGTAGCGACGCATGGCTGTAATAATAAACGAAAATGATCAGTCAGGGAGATTGGTGCGCTTGAAAGTGAGCACTCCGCGCGGGCAGCGCGCCACACATTCCCCACAGGTCAGGCAGTGGCTGTCATGGATCGGGAGGCCTTGCCGGGCATAACGCCGCACGTCGATAGAAATTGGGCAGTTGTACGAGCAGATCCCGCACTGGATGCAGCGCGCACGATCTGGCTCTACATAGCCTGCAGCCAGCGCCTGGCGGCGTGTAGTTTCTTGCTTGAGCAAACCCTTAAGACTAAATACACTCATAATTGTCCAATATTATAACCTCAATCGCCGCCTCGTGGGTGGCAACCGATGCAGCGACCGGCGATGTCGGTAATCCCTCGATCCGCGTGATTCTGTTCGGTCCGCTGCTGGTCGTGGCAGCGATAGCAGTTCACATTAGTGTCAGTGCCATTATGGCAGCTGCTGCAATTTCCATGGGCGTCGCCATGGTTCATCGGGAAGGTATGATTGTCAACGCTTACCGGGGACCATGCATTGGTGTTATGGCACTGCGAGCACTGTCCTGCCCAGTGTCCTGCTGGTCGGTCGTGGCAGGACTGGCAATTCGTCTGACCTTGATGGTTGAAATTAGCGGGCTGCCAGGCATCGGTGTTGTGGCACAGGGAGCACTGCCCGCTGAAGTGTCCTGCTGGTCGGTCGTGGCAAGACTGGCAGTCGGTGAGTCCCTGGTGGCTGAAGTTGACCTGGCTAAAGGAGCTGGTGTTGTGGCAGTTCGAGCACTGCCCCGGGAAATGGTTCGCCGGGCGGTCGTGGCAGGACTGGCAGTCGGTGAGCCCTTGATGGCTGAAGTTGGCCTGACCCCAGTCACTGGTGTTGTGGCAGTTCGAGCACTGCCCCGGGAAATGGTTGGCCGGGCGGTTGTGGCAGGATTGGCAGTCGGTGAGTCCCTGGTGGCTGAAGTTGGCCTGGCCCCAGGCATTGGTGTTGTGGCAGTTCGAACACTGCCCGGGGAAATGGTTGGCAGGGCGGTTGTGGCAGGATTGGCAGTCGGTGAGTCCCTGGTGGCTGAAGTTAACCTGCCCCCAGGAATTGGTGTTGTGACACTGCGAACACTGACCGGGGAAATGGTTGGCGGGGCGCGCGTGGCAGGAGACGCAGTCAGTCAGACCGGTGTGGTCGAAATGCGCGCCTTGCCAGGTGGTGGTACTGTGGCAGTTCGAGCACTGCCCGGCGAAATGGTTGGCAGGCTTGTCATTGGTGTGGCAGGAGACGCAGTCGGTCAGACCGGTGTGGTCGAAATGGGCGCCTTGCCAGGTAGTTGTACTGTGACACTGTGAGCACTGCCCGGCGAAATGGTTGGCTGGCTTGTCCTTGGTGTGGCAGGAGACGCAGTCGGTCAAGCCGGTATGGTTCATATGCGCCTGCGCCCAGGCAGTGGTATTGTGACACAGCGAGCACTGCCCGGCGAAGTGATTGGCCGGCTTGTCCTTGGTGTGACAGGAAGTGCAGTCAGTCAGCCCGGTATGGTTCATGTGAGCTTGCGCCCAGGCGGTGGTATTGTGACACAGCGAGCACTGTCCGGCGAAATGGTTGGCTGGCTTGTCTTTAGTGTGACAGGAGGTGCAGTTAGTTAAGCCGGTATGGTTCATGTGCGCCTGCGCCCAGGCGGTGGTGTTGTGACACAGCGAGCACTGCCCGGAGAAGTGATTGGCCGGCTTGTCCTTAGTGTGGCAGGAGGTGCAGTCGTTAAAGCCGGCATGGTTGAAATGAGCAGGCTGCCACGCCGTAGTGGAGTGGCACTGCGAACACTGACCGGGGAAATGGTTGGCGGGCTTATCTTTGGTGTGGCAAGAAGTGCAGTCGGTCTGCCCGGTGTGACTGAAATGCGCGGGCTGCCAGGCAGTCGTGGTGTGACAGAGCGAGCATTGACCGGGGAAATGGTTGGCTGGCTCGTCTTTTGTATGGCAGGTGCTGCAGCTTGTTGCCGCAACTAAATTATGATCGAAGTGGATATCTTGCCAGGAGTTGGTTGTATGGCAGGCTGCACAGTCGCCGGCGTAATGGTTCGCAGGTTTGACGTCGGTGTGACAGTCTGCACATTGCGTGGGCGTGCCAGCAAACTGCCCATTTTTATGGCAGCTATCACACGAGAGGGGCGCGTGCTGTCCGGTGAGGGGGAAGAAGTCATGTTGGGCGCCGGGGCTGCCCTGTAAAAAGGCTACAATTCTTGGGTCGATTGTCGTTGTGCTTTCGGTATTACTTATCGTTGAGGTGCTGTTGACGGACGACAATGAAGGGGGTGGGGAAGTGCTGCTGGTCGTTGAAGTGGTAGAGGAATCCGCCTGGCTAGAATCGGGTTGATTCATACCAAGCAGCGAATGCAGAGCGAATAATTTAGCCTGGAGGGAGGTCAGGAAACCGGCCGATTCGGGCGGTACTTCCGTTAGGGTGTGCATTGCGTGATCCAGCTTGATCATCAGCACGGTCAGATGGCCGCGCAAATGAGCGTTATCTTCTCCCTGCGCCTTATCAATCAGGCTGATAGCCTGGTTTAGGTTTTCCTCCATGAAATGGAGAGCCAGAATTTTCGCTGAGCCATCTGGCACTAACGTCACATCGTCTATCCGCCGGTCAACTAACCGCAGATAATACTGCGCCCGGTCAGTTTGCTGCGGATAACGCAGGGCATAAATCTGCTCGGTTGTATGCTGGATTGGGAAAAGAACATTTCCTGGGTGGATAGGTCCGTTCACTGCCAGAGCAGTGCTGGCGCCCACTCCAAGGCAAACGACCATTATGGCGATCAAGCCGGCGAGGATCAAGAAACGCAGCATCTTTGGTCCTCAGGCAAGATAGTCAACAGGTCTGGCAGTGAGCATACGGGCAGAATCAGGAATATGGGGCATATGTTTAGGCAGTTAAGAGCAGGTTTATACGCGTGCCTGTATCCCAAAGAGCCTGCTTTTTTATGCAATGGCTTGTGTAGAGCACGCGGGAACCCACGCAATTCTCCTTACCAACTATGACGATACTTAAGGACGAATATAACGGGATTCTCATCAAATTTAATCGTATTCTCATCTATTCTGGATTGAACTTATCAGATTTATCGTAAATATGTGATTGGCCGAAAGTAACTTTATATAATTCAGCGCTAAGAAGGCCAATCACTGGAGCAATCCACTATCTAGAGCACCGATTAATTAAAAATATTTTCAGCGGTTTGCTCAGTTTCTCAATTTGCAAAATGAGCTCATCCTCTTTTTATTAAATTAACCTCAATTTTCATGAGTAAGTCCGTCAAGATGGCATTTGGTGCAGTTCGGGAGCTCTTCGAGTGTAATCCCAGCATCGAGATGCGACTCTTGAATCTCTTGCGGCTGGTGATCGTGGCAGCCGTAGCAGGTGTATTCCGTATAGGTTTTTGTATGGCAGGTTGCACAAGGAACGTCACCATTTCCGCCGTGATCGATCGGAAAACCGTGCTTCACTAACCTGGCTGGAGTCCACGCCTGCTCGGAGTGGCAATCCTGGCACTGCAGACCGAAGAAACCAGCGTGGATCTTGGGCTCTGCGTGGCAGGCAGAACATTCCCTGGCAGTACCTTTGAACGTTCGATCCTTATGGCAGTCGGTGCAGGCAATCGTCTTGTGGGCGCCGTTCAGTGCGAAAACCTGGTCGTGGTTGAAATTGCTCATCCGGTCGACGCCGTCGTGGCAATCCATGCACTTCGATCCATATTGGGCAGTGTGCTTCTGCATGAATTCTGCTTTGCTCGGGTCCTTCTTCAGGTCGAGCGCACCGGCGTGGCAGGTGATACAGGTCTGCACGTCAATTTTGTGGATATCCGTCGTGTGACAGCCTTTGCAGGAGATCGGATTGCCGTTGTAATCCTTGGAATGGAGTGTCAGGCTGAAAGCGGTATCCACCGAATGATCGAACGGCTTCCCGTCCAGCCTGGCGGGCAGCCAGGCATCCGTGCTGTGGCAGAGGGAACAATCTGCGGCAAATACACCCAGGTGTGAGGCAGGCTCTGCGTGGCAACCGGCGCAATCTTGAGGCGCCTCACCAAAGGTTGAGGCAGTAAATTGAACAGAAGCCTGGGTTGGCCTGGTATGGCACTGGACACAATTCAGGTCGGCGTGTTTCCCTTCCAGGGGAAAGGTGGCTTTGGCTGTGGTCAAACTTGGCCAGGCGATCCTGACCATCATGGCAATCCAGACACTTCGGACCGAAATCTTTTACGTGCTGGATCATGAAAACCTGATCATGAGTCCCGTGACAGAGCGTGCATTTTTCTTCAGGGGTGGCAAAACCATGATCGGTCGTATGGCAGGCAGAGCATTCCATCGCGGTAGCATCGTAGTTGACCTGGTGGCGGATCAGGCTGAAAGTGGTCAATGAATGGTCGTATTTTTCCAATCCGACCAGCCCTGGATCGAAATTCTTGCCGCGGTGCTCAGGATGGCAATCTGCGCATTGCTGGATCGTGCTGATCTTCCCATGGATTCCCGACTGTGTGGAGATTTCCACTTTGATCTCCGTATGGCAGTTTTCGCAGAGCACATATTGGGGGGAGGTCACCGGTGCGTGGCAATAACTGCACGTAGCCTCGAAATCAGCATGCGAGGCGAACCCGCTCAGCTGGACACCCGGCAGGCGCTTGGCGCTCAAGCGCCCCGGACTGAACGCCATGCCACCTCGAAACCATATCGATAAACCGATTCCAGCCAGCAGCACAACCGTCATAAGCAGCCCAAATAATGAAATGAACGGATGTTGTCGCTTCATTGATCTATATATAGCGTGAATCACTCGACCATAGACCTGAGCCAGGAATAGACAATCAAGAGAACCCCGCTATCTCCTCCGCTGGGGGTTCTAATCTTGAAGGAATTAGTTTACAAGTATTTCAGAGTATTGTGGTTAATTTTATCTTATTTATGATTAAGCAGACAATTAAGCCCGGTAGGTATTTTGTGGAGAGGGGAACCGCTTCTGTGCTGCAAGCATCAGCCAGTAGGCTGTAAGGAAAATTATTACGAGAAAAGACCCTTTATATAAAAGCTGCATGGAGACCAGCGGAGAGTTTGTTCCTGCAAACAGCCCATGTAAGGTTGCGCCCAGGTAGCCGACCAAACTGAGCACATGAATGCTGCGGAAGGCTTTTACCCCGATCCTGCGGCGCATGTAAAAAGTCACAGTAACCAACAGCATGATATAGAAGGAGATTATCCCGATGCCAACCCACACAGGCCGGTAGGTAGATGTAAAGGGGACGAGGACTTGTACGACCGAGAACGGTAGATAACGATCTAAGTACAGTACAGAAAAGTGCAAAATCATGAAGCCGATCGCGAGCAGGGAAATAAATTGGTGAAAATCGTAAGTATAGGCGCGATGCAACAGAGTGTCGGTGATCTTACTCGAAACCGCCAGCCCCCAGGCAGTGGATAACCACAGCAGGAGATAAGCGACCAGACCCGGCAGACCGGGTGACATACCACCAGAGTTGGACGTGATTGAGGGCAAACAGCCATTGGGTTACGTTTGCGAGAATTCTCCCGGGGCTGCTCTGCCTGAAAGCATCCGCAAAAAGAGAGCCGATGCCAATGAAGATGAGTCCCGCAATGATGATGATCGTTGCGATGATCACCGATCGCAGTCGATTGCGTTTCTTAGGTACATTACTTACGGCACGTGCTTGCATAAATCACCTCTACTATCTCGGGTTATTGACCGGAAGGAGCGCCTCTTGCCCGGTTTGTCTACCGGCCAATTACCGAGAAACAAACTAAAAAATATCTATGATATGGGTAAGATGCTTTCGGCAGTTTGCCTGGCTGAAGCCCACAATGATTTCTCGCGATCGACTGCGATGAAGCTGATCTCGCTATCTTCGGGAACGAGCTCCATGGCCAGGTCAGATCCGCCGATCAGTAAAACTTTAGCAAATACCTCTGCGGCTGCCGCCTGCGGAGCGATTACAGTCACGCTCAGCCATTCCGTATCGGCAGGCTCGCCGCGGCGTGGATCGATCAGATGGTGCTTCAGCCTGCCGTCCAACAGCCAATTCCTTTTAGTTATGGAGGAAGTTGCCACAGCCCCGGGGCCAACTCTCAAAAGGGCGAGGTCCTGCTCGGGGTTAGATGGATCCTCCAGAGAGACTTCCCATCCAACCTGGTTGGCAGGCAAGCCGCAGAGATACATATCGCCACCGGCATTGACCGCACAAGCCGGAGCAAATTGGGAAAGTATTTTTGCTGCCTGCTCAGCGATCCAACCTTTAGCGATCCCTCCCAGGTCGATTTCCATTCCTGCTGGCAGAAAAATCCTTTCGGAATCCTCATCCAATTCCAGCATCGTAAAAACTGGCCGTCCGCCGGCGATGTTATCTGCACGTAATCGAGCTCGCGCCATGAATCCGAATTTCATCGAGACTCTGGTTGTAGCCTGCCTGTTTTAAGGCCGGGAGGATGGCCGGGTCGAAAAGCCCACCGGTCAGCTGATAATACTGCCTCGATAAGCTGACCAGTTCAAACATTGCAGGGGAAGCGCAAAACCAGTTCCCGGCAGAGCGGTTCAGCTCTGCCAGCTCACTTTGCTCCGAAAACCGGGTAAAGCGTCGCTCATAATTCTCGATGGTTTTGCGCGCTGCCTGAAAGCCGCGTTCTAAGCTATCCGGCGTGCCTTCCGCAGCCATCACGATTGCGGAATTCATGGCGCGAAACTCGTAATATTCCATCGGATTGACCGTCAGGACCCGCCAGTGCGCAGCCGGGAACCGAAACGATTGGATTGCGGTATTACCTGGAATTGCTGTAAACTGCTGTTACTACCCTGTCTCAGCCCAGGGATTGGAGCCAGTGTCGGCAAGGGCGCCTCATCTACCTGGACGGGAGCCTGGGCGGCGGCCTGGATTGGTTTAGGCGCATGGGCTAACAGCGCCCAGCCTCCCAGGAAACCTGCCACACTGCTCAATGCAATCCATATTCGCAGCCCATTTTTAAAAATATTCATATCTCACTTCCTCATTTCTAAACTCAGATTTCGGGTTGAAAATGTACCGGGGCAAGCTCAGCGGATCAATACCCTGCCACTCTGGTCGACCTGGATGACACCTCGTTGGATCAAAGCCTGGAATAATTGCTGGTACTGCCCGATAGTCGTGTTAGCTTGATCTAATTGTTGTTGAGCAGTATTCAGCTCATTCTGATACTGCTGCTCACGCTGCTGGTACTGCGTGACCAGACTCTGCAGCTGATCGATCCGGGATTGGTTATTGTCGACCGGATCTGCTGAGCTTGATTGCTGAGGCGAGTCGAGCGGCGTACTGCCATCCTTATTCAAAGCGGCATTTCCACCGATCACGAACATACCCAAACCTACTACGATCGTGATCAGGAATGCTGCGATCAATGCTGTGGCGTGTTTCATCATGCTGACCTCTCTTACATAAAATCTCATGAAATGGATTCGAGAATGACAGAGAATATAACCTAAGAAGATGACAATACGATGAATTGGGAAACTTTCAAGGAGATAAAAAAGGTTGGTAGTCCATGAAATTAATCACGAGCTACCAACCCCATTAGCTGGATGATCTAATGCATCCAGTTGAACCCGCGGCCCATTGGCTGGGTCTGGTTGACGATGGTATCGAAGTTGGTGGAGAACTCGTTGTAGATTTGATCAGCCATCGTCTGGACGAGCTTGCCAGCTGCCACGGCCTGATCGAGCTGGGACTTAAAGTCGGCCAGCACGCTTGTCTTGACCTGTGCCAGGTCAACACTTTTTTCCGTGGCAATTGTGGCAATACTCTTGCCGCTCTGCAGCTCGGTGCGCAGCTCCGCTTCGGTCATATTGAGCGCTTTGGCGAAGGATGCGAGATTGAACCCGCCTCGTTTATCCATGAATCCTTCGCTGAAGCCTTTAGGCCCAAATCCCATCGGTCCAGATCCTGGACCGTGCTTAAACCCAAAGGGGAGTTGAAACCCAGGCAAGCTTCCCTGATCGAAGCGATTTGTGAAATCGCTTTTCATTTGATCCGCCTCTGCCTGGGTGATCAGACCATCCTTCACAGCCTGGTCGAGCGTGTCGCTGAACGCTCCAGAAAACGCTTCCTTGACTTTATCTGCGGTTACTCCCAAACGGGCGGCAAAGGCGCTCATGAAGCTTTCCTCGTAAACACTCCATGTGTTTTTCACGGAAACGCCCGGAGTGGGTTGGGGAGTTGGCGCCTGCGCGAAGGTCCGGATTGCTGGGATTAACGCCAGCGTCAGACCGAGGGTTAGGACGCCTATTACGCTAAGTGCAGCTATACTGATCCAGAGTATCTTGGTTTTTGCCATATTTGCTCCTTTCAAGGTATATCCCTATATTGTTCATGACGGGTTTCCGGCTGGTCCGATCTGAGCTCAGGAATTAATTTGTCCTTTCCAGCCAGGATTACTCACAAGGTTACCAGGGGATGATGACATCCGGATGAATTAATAAAAACTCATCCAGCATCCAGATTCTCTTATGGCGTTGTTCATCAGTTTGTCATCTTGGAAGACTATAATCCGATCATGCGAATTCTCCTGGTGGAAGATAACCGGCGTTTGAGTAATTCCCTGAAATTGAGCCTCGTCGACGACGGCTATGCAGTGGATGTCGCCTATGATGGGATCGAAGGTCAGGAGCTGGCTGAAATGACGCAGTATGACGTCATCATTCTCGATATCATGCTCCCGAGAAGGGACGGGTTGGAAGTATGCAAAGAATTACGCCGGCAGCGGATCAATACCCCCATCTTGATGCTTACCGCTCGCGACACCGTTGAAGATCGGGTGAGAGGCCTGGATAGCGGGGCGGATGACTATTTGGTGAAACCCTTCGCGATCAGCGAGCTGCGGGCGCGCTTGCGGGCTTTACTGCGCAGGGAGTCATCGGATAAAACCGGGGCATTGACGATCGGCGATCTTACTCTCGATATCAGCGCGCACATGGTCCTTAGGGGAGGCGTGCCCATCGACCTAACCACGAAAGAATTTGCCTTGATGGAGTATTTGATGCGCAACCCGAACCGGCTGATCACCCGTGAGATGGCTGAGAACCATGTCTGGAGCTACGACTACGATGGCGCCTCGAATATCGTCGATGTCTATATCCGCAGGTTGCGCCGTAAGATAGACGAACCCTTTGATCCCAAGCTGATCGAAACTGTGCGCGGGGTTGGCTACCGCATGCGTAAGCCAGTCGAATGAGACGGATCTAGCATGCTCGGAACGCCAAAAAAATTACCCGATCGATTGTTTACAGTCGTACGCAGCGTTCGCTTTCGGCTCGCCTTGTGGTTCGTGCTGATCCTGGGGGTTGTGGTCGTATCTTTCTCTGCTTTTATCTATACCCGTCAGAAACAAGAGCTGGAATTGGCGGCGTTCAGGCGGCTGGATTTCCGCACCCGGCGGTTGGAAGCGCTGCTCCATATTACCGGACCGAATTTCATTGACCGGTCAGCCTTGCCACCCTCAGGTGATCCAGATAGCAACTCTGTACTCTCGCAGGAAGGAGAAGTGTTTGCTTTCGTCGACACCGGCGGTCAGGTCGTCCAAAATTGGGGAACGATGGATGCGAACGGCGTCAGCCAGCTATTCCAAAAGACCGTTGACGGGCAAGATTTGAACGGAAAAGGCTCGCCCATGCCGCGCTTGGTCAGCACCTCCGCAGTTGGATCACAGTCAAAATACGTTATGCTGCTGGCACCGGTAGCTCTTCAAGGCAAACTGGGCGGTTTTATTCTTTTGGCAGACCCAATTGATCCGGATAACCAGCTACCCCGGTTGTTTGTCTCACTCACATTGGGGGTATTAAGCACACTGGCTATTGCGATGATTGGCGGGGTTTGGCTGGCAGATCGCGCGATGCGACCGGTCAAAACGATTACCCACACCGCACAGACCATCGGTGAAACAGATCTCAGCATGCGCCTGCACCTGGAACAGAAGGATGAGCTTGGAGAGCTGGCGGATACATTCGATGCCATGCTGGATCGCTTGCAGGCGGCTTTCGAACGCCAGCGGCAGTTCACCGCCGACGCCAGTCACGAGCTGAGGACCCCTTTAACCATCGTTGAGCTGGAAGCCAGCCGGGTGCTGGCTGCTCAGCACTCGCCCGCCGATTACGAACGGGCTTTATCCATCATCTATTCCGAAAACCAGTTTATGATCCGTCTGGTCAATAACCTGCTCACTCTGGCTCGTATGGATGCCGGTCAGGTAGTGCTGCATAAAGAGGAAGTAGATCTAAGCGATGTGGCTTTAGAAGTCGTGGAGCGCCTGGCTCCACTGGCTGCCAAGGACCAGGTGCGCATATCTACCGGCGATCTGCCGGAGCTGCTGGTATCTGGTGACCGGCAGTATCTCTTCCAGATGCTCACCAACCTTGTGGAAAACGCGATCAAGTATTCCGCTGCAGACGAGAAACGTGTGCTGGTAGAGACCGGTATGCGGGATGCCAACCAACAAATGTGGGCCTGGGCGCGCGATCAGCGATAATGGCCCAGGGATCAGCCCGGAATATCTCCCGCATTTATTTGACCGCTTTTATCAGGTGGACAAGGCCCGAACTCGCCAGGAAAGTGATTATGAGGACGAGGGTGACCAAATTCCCTCTGGAACGGGCTTAGGCCTGTCGATTGCCCAATGGATCGCTCAGGCGCATGGGGGGGAAATCCAGGTTCAAAGCGAGCCGGGGATAGGTTCAACTTTTGAGGTATCCCTTCCGGTGATACCTTCAGCCTCTACTCCATAGCTAATTCCTTAGGAGGAAGAAATGAAAAGATTTTGGTGGATTATTGCAATTGTGGTCGTCATTCTGGTTGCCGGTGGTCTCTCCTACAGGGCGCTTGCCAGTGGGCGCCAGACCAATACGCCGAATTTACAGACGGCAACGGTTCAGCGCGGGACAATCGACTCAACCCTGAATTCGGCTGGAACGATCCGTTATGGTCAAAGCGCGGATCTCACCTGGCAAACCTCGGGCAGGGTAGACAAAATTAACGTTAAAACCGGGGATAAGGTCCAGGCAGGTCAAGAGCTGGCAACGCTCGACCCGAATTCATTGTCATCGAGCATGATCAATGCCAAACAGACCCTGATCGATGCCCAGAAGACTCTGGACGACCTGCAGAATTCCAAGGTTGCTCAAGCCCAGGCATCTCAGGACGTGGCAGATGCACAAAAAGCATTGGATGATCTAAAACAGACGAATGCAACACAAGCAGCCCAGGCACAATTAGATGTGGCGAATGCTCAGCAGGCGGTCAAGGATGCCCAGAACAAGCGGAACGCAATGAATTACGCTCATTCCACCGATCCGCTGGTCGTGCAGAATGCTGAGACGAATTATTTGCTGGCTAAGAATGATTATAAGGATGCCTTGCAGGCTTTCAATAAGGTGGATCAAAAACGCCTGACGAGTCCCGATCGCGTGCAAGCCCTCAAGAACCTGCTGACGGCGAAACAGAAAATGGATACGGCTTATGCCACCTATAACTGGTACATCCAAAACCCAAGCGCGATCGATATCGCCAAAGCTGATGGCGACCTGGCTGTAGCCCAGGCCAGCCTCGCGACTGCGCAGTCGAATTACGATGCTTTGAAGAATGGGCCCGACTCCCCAGAAATTATGCTGGCAGAAGCCAAGCTGGCAGACGCCCAGCGTGCCTGGGAGCAAGTGAAGGATGGCCCCAACCCGGATGATATCGCTGCGGCACAGGCAGCCGTGGAAGCTGCTAAGGCTACTCTCGAACAGGTGCATATACTCGCACCGTTCGCAGGGACAATCACCGATGTGAATATCCTGCCCGGTGACCTGGTTAGCTCGGATTCGAATGCATTCCGCATCGATGATCTGTCATCTGTGTTGGTGGACGTGCAAGTTTCTGAGGTCGATGTCAACAACCTTAAGGTAGGCCAACAGGCACAGCTCACCTTCGATGCAGTCCCGAATAAGGATTACAACGCTGAGGTCGAAGAGATCGGTGTCGTTGGGACCAGCTCGCAGGGAGTCGTAAATTACCCGGTGACGCTTAAGATTACCAACCCGGATGCCAATCTCAAGCCGGGGATGACCGCCGCAGTGAATACCGTGATCGCCGAGCACCAGGATGTATTGACAGTGCCAAACCAGGCGCTCCGAGCGACCGGGGGCCAACGAACGGTCACAGTGCTCTTCGAAGGTCAGCAAATCCAGGTCCCGGTTACAGTCGGCTTGACCAACGAGACCATGAGTGAGGTCTCCGGCAGCCAGCTCCAGGAAGGCGACACGGTGCTCATAAATGCATCTGCAGCAACCACGAATACGAATCGCGGCCCGGGTGGCGGCTTCGGTGGCGGCGCATTTTTCGTCCGCTAATCCAGGGATCTAAATGGTGCTTTTTGACTTGCTCCAGCCTTTGGCTGGCGAGAGATAAAACAGTTTCAGAATTTTGGAGGAAGACATGAAGAAAATTTTGATTATCGTAGGGGCTGTCGTTCTTGCCCTTGTTATTGCCGCAGGCAGCTTCGCCGGTGGTATGGCATATCAACGCAACCAGGCGAATGCAGTCCGGGCGCAGTTCCTGGCCTCGCGTGGATTGAATGGCGGGCCGAATGGCGATGCAGGCGGAACGTTCTTCTTCGGAGGAGGTTCCGGAAATGCAGGCAATGCTGCAGGCAATAATAGCGCAGGTCAGCAGAGACGAAATGGCTTTGGCGGTGGGGTTACCGGTCAAATCAAGACCGTCGAAAATAATTCCTTGACGATCAGCACCGCGCAGGATGTCACTACCGTAAATCTCAGCGATGCCACACGGATCCAGAAGTCCGCGGACGGCACGCTCGCTGATCTCCAGCCGGGAGTACGCGTGTTGGTCACCGGTCAGCGCGACTCGAATGGGAATATCACTGCCGAGCAGATCATGATCCTCAATCTCAATCCACCGAACACTAGCTCCGACTCCGGCACCCTGATATGTCCGCAATGATCGAGGTAATCGACCTGACTAAAATATATTACCTGGGCAGCGTGGAAGTGCCCGCTCTGCAGGGTATATCCTTCCAAATTGAACGTGGGGAAGCGATTTCCATTATGGGACAGTCGGGTTCGGGCAAGAGCACGCTTATGAATATCCTCGGCTGTCTGGATTTACCGACCAGCGGGCAGTACCTGTTCGATGGCAGAAATATGGCCGAGCTGAACGATGACGAGCTGGCTGCCATCCGCAACCGTAAGATCGGCTTCGTCTTCCAGCAGTTCAACCTTCTGCCGCGGGCGAGTATTCGCCGGAACGTCGAGATGCCATTGTTCTATGGGAATGGAAACGGCAGTAAGAAAACGCAAAAAGAAATCAAGGAGCACGCTGAATCCATCCTCGAGGCGGTGGGATTGGGGGACCGGATGAACCACCGCCCAACGGAGCTTTCCGGAGGCCAGCAGCAGCGCGTGGCGATTGCCCGTTCCCTGATCAACGAGCCCGACTTGATCCTGGCGGATGAGCCTACCGGAAACCTGGATTCGCATACCGGGATGGAAATCATGAATTTGCTGCTGGGATTGAACCAATCGCGCGGGTTGACGTTAATTATCGTTACCCACGACCCAACGATTGCCTCGTATACCCAGCGGATTATCCACTTACGCGATGGTTTGATCGATAACGGGTGAGACGATGAGCATTTCTCGAAATCTACTCGAAGCGCTTGAAAGCCTGAGCGCGAATAAGCTGCGCTCCGTACTGACCGTGCTCGGCATCGTGATCGGCGTGGCGGCTGTCATCGCCATGCTCTCGATCGGTCGCGGGGCGCAGGCCTCGATTACCAACCAGATCGAAAGTATCGGCACGAACCTGGTGTACGTCATCCCGGGAAGCACCCAGGAGGGAGGCGTGAGAACCGCCCAGGGTCAGGCAGCGACGCTCACCATTGACGACGCGAACGCCCTGGCTTCGCTTCCCGACGTGGTCGCCGTGGCTCCCGAGGCAGACGGGCGCGCCCAGCTCACCTATTTGGGTCAAAATACCAATACCCGCCTGCTCGGCGTCACCCCGGATTACCAGACTGTACATTCGATGACCATGGCGGATGGAGAATTTATCTCCGATTCTAACCAGGTCGCCCGCTCTTCCGTGATCGTCCTGGGGAGTGCGGTGGCTGAAACGTTGTTTGGCAACACTGCAGGCGCAGTCGGGCAAAGCGTGCGGGTGAATGGCCAACCTTATCGAGTAGTCGGTGTGCTCGCCAGCAAGGGCGGCACCGGTTTCTTAAATCAAGATGACCAGGTACTCGTGCCGCTTTCCACTGCTCAGACCCGCCTGGCGAGCGCAGGGCGCTTCCGCGGGGCGAACGTGATCAACCAGATCAATGTGAAGGCTGCCACTTCTGGGGCGGTGGCGAGCGTGGTCACTGCCGTGACAGATACCTTGCGACAGAGGCACAATACCACACCCGGGCAGGACGATTTTACCGTAATCAGCCAGCAGGATTCGCTGGGAGCTGCTACCTCGGTAACGAATACCTTAACCCTGTTCCTGGGAGGTATCGCCGGGATTTCCCTGATGGTAGGCGGCATCGGGATCATGAACATCATGCTCACGACGGTCAGCGAGCGCACCCGGGAGATCGGGCTGCGTAAAGCGATCGGCGCCCGACGGAGAGATATCCTCACTCAGTTCCTGGTTGAATCGATGGTGCTCAGCTTATTAGGTGGAATTATCGGTATTATCGTGGGCTGGTCCATCGCACGCCTGATAGGACAGGTGCAGCTGGGCGGCTCAGCGATTACGCCTGTCGTCAGCTTGGATAGCGTGCTGCTGGCTACGCTGTTCTCGATGGCTGTCGGGTTGTTCTTTGGGATCTACCCGGCGACCCGCGCCGCCCGCTTGCAGCCGGTAGAAGCGCTGCGCTACGAGTAAAATTGAATAACGCACTTTGAGGGATATGAAATTACTGAATATCTCCAAATTACTGCATATTTCCATCCGGATCCTGGCAATCGCAGTCGCGCTTTGGGCAGTCCTGGTTGCTGTATATTTCCTGTTTTTTGCCACGGTCTCCTTCCAGGGTGTGAGCGTATCTGCCAACCAGGGAGAGCTTCCCACCAGCACGCAGTATTCCGGTGAGCAGAGCTGGGTTTCCTATGCTGAGCCAATCTCCATAGCGATCATGCTGGCATTTTCTGCGGCTCTCGTCACTGGCGCAATCGCAGCATGGCGGGGAAATCTCCTTTTGCTGGCTGGCCTCTCGATATTAATGCTGCTGGCGAGCTTCATCTCAGGTTTCAGTATTGGCGGCTTCTACTTTCCCGGGGCAGCCGGGTTGACCCTGTGCACCATCCTCGTTGCAATTGAGAAGCTATCTGGCCCGCGTTTGGATGCGCCTGGCTGAGCGGGCGACGCGGTCCTGATTAATCCAGGATTGCCTTGCCAGCATGCTCCTGCCGAGAGTTTACGCGCGCAGCGCTCCTGGTATGTCGCACGCGTACGTGGATGTTACTCCACCTGTACTCAAGCCGCCTTACTATAATCGGATCAGCCCTGGAGTGCACGTACGGGTATTGGCCAGTCTGAATCAGACGCATGACTAATGGGGGATATGAACCGGGGTGAGCCTGTCCTATAATAGAAATGAAAGATCTAACTATGTGATTGGCCGAAAGTAACTTCATAAAATTCAGCGCAAATACGGCCAATCACTGGAGCAAACCGCTAAGTAGAGCGACGATTATTTAAACATATTATCAGCGGTTTGCTTAAATAGCCGACCTGGAGCCACTGGCTGGCAGGATGGATTCTTCATCCCAGGAGGACGACGCGGAGATTTACTATGAAGAAAATCATCTTCCCGGGAATGTTTTTATCTCTAATATTAATCGTTGCAGGGAGCATACCCTATTCCGGTGGGGCTGCGGCAGCGAGTCACGCCCGTCCGGGAGCACTTTGGGGGTTGATTCCTATTCGGGTGTGAACTGCCCCGCGCTTCCGCCCCCGGCGGCAATATCGTAAATGTTTCCACCGTAGACCAGCTGGTCGATGCGGTAAACACTGCGACGCAAGGCACCACGATCCTGGTCGCCGATGGCACCTATAACCTCAATGGCGAGTACCTGCGGTTTGACGTCCCAGACGTAACCCTGCGATCTGCGAGTGGGAACCGGGAGGCCGTGGTTCTGGATGGCAATTACGCCACGACCGAGATCGCCCAGATCGTCGCCTCGCATGTGACGATTGCCAACCTGACACTGCGTAAGGCGTACAATCATCCCATCCATGTGATGAGCTCTGATAGCAGCGACACACTCAACACTTACATCTATAACGTACATATCATCGACCCAGGACAGCAGGCGATCAAGATCAACCCGGTCCCCGGCGGTCACTACACCGATAACGGAATCGTCGCCTGCTCGCATATCGAGCTAACCGACGCAGGGAGGTCGCAGATCCGGGATAACTGTTATACCGGCGGCGTCGATGCTCACCAGTCCAGGGGCTGGGATATTCGCGACAACCTTATAGAAGGGTTTTGGTGCGCACAAGGCCTTTCCGAGCATGCCATTCACGCCTGGACCGGCAGTCGAGATACGCTGGTCGAGCGCAACATGCTGATCAATAATGCCCGCGGCGTCGGGTTTGGGCTGGTGACCAGCGGGACCGGGCGGACTTACTCGGATAATGCCTGTCCGAGCGCGAGCGGCTACATCGATCATTACGGAGGCGTCGTCCGCAATAACTTTGTTTCTGCAAACAGCAGCGCCTTGTTCGCTTCGGGATCCGGTTTCGACTGCGGGATCTGCCTGTGGAACGCATGCAATGCACGCGTACTGAATAACTCGGTTTATTCCAACCAGGCAGCGGATTCGTTTTCTTCGATTGAGTGGCGTTTTCCGAATGCGAACCCCGTAATCGCGGACAACCTGGTTAATTTCCCGATGCACGAGCGCGATGGAGCCAGCGGCACGCTGCTCAGCAATCTCAGCAACGCCCAGGCGAGCTGGTTCGTGTCAGCCGCCTCGGGTGATCTGCATCTCCTTCCCGCTGCGACCTCCGCGATCGATCAGGGTACCTCTCAAGCGGACGTAAGCGATGACATCGACGGGGAGTTGCGCCTTGCCAACAGCCTCTCCGGACATTGGAGCGGACGAGTACAACCGTGCTGTCCATCTGCAGGCGACACCGAGCAGTCACACTATCCACCTGAATTGGACAGTGAGCGCTCCTCTTCCGGATCTCGCTACCGGCTGGAGGATTGAGTATACCGGTCCAACAGGGGATATACCATCACCGATCGATCTCATACCTCTCGGGGCCCGTTCCTACACGCTGCCGGGGATGACCAATTATGCCTGGTACACGGTCACACTTTATTTGAAATGGGGTATCGCTTCGTCATCCATGGTCGATACCGTGACGGTGATGCCGACAGACATCCAATTATTTTTGACCCTGGTGGAGAGATAGGCGTATAATTTCCTCGCCAGATCGTCCTGATCGACATCCTACAATTTAGCCCGGAGTGTTCCCATGCCCCTCGACTTGCCCATGATCCGCGCCAAATTCCCGGCATTAAACCGTCCGGCGATCTTTTTCGACAACCCCGGAGGCACCCAGATTGCCCAGGCTTCGCTCGACCGCTTGCAGTCGTACCTGGTTGAGTGCAATGCCAACCACGATGGCGCTTTCGCGACCAGCCGCGACTCGGATGCGATTCTTGCAGAGGCGCGAGCAGCTTTGGCCGATTTCTTAAACGCCTCCCGACCGGAGGAGATCGTTTTCGGCAATAATATGACCAGCCTGACATTCTCGGTCAGCCGCGCCATTGCCCGCACCTGGAAGCCCGGCGACGAGATCGTCGTCACCCGGCTGGACCACGACGCCAACATCACACCCTGGGTCCTGGCGGCGCAAGACCGCGGCTGTACGGTCCGTTGGGTGGACTTTCATCCCGAAAATGGCACCTTAGACCTGGAGAGCTTCCGAAAGCCCTGGAAGGCCGGCCGCGCCTGGTGGCGTTTGGTTACGCCTCGAATGCACTGGGGACCATCAACCCGGCAGGCCAATTAACCCGCATGGCGCACGAGGCAGGGGCGCTGGTGTATGTCGATTCAGTGCATTACGCCCCTCATGGACCGATCGATGTGCAAGGATTGGGATGCGATTTCCTGGTCTGCTCGGCGTATAAGTTTTTCGGACCGCACGTCGGCGTGCTCTACGGTAAGTACGCGCTGTTGGACGAGCTGAGCGCATACAAAGTACGCCCTGCCCCGGGAGACCCGCCGGGAAAGTTCGAGACAGGCACCCAAAACCACGAAGGCATCGCCGGAGTGCTTGGGGCGATCGAGTACTTAGACTGGCTTGGGGAGACCTTCGGTGGGGAATACGCCGAGAGCTATGCTGAGAGCTACGGCGAGGGATTCGGCGGACGGCGTTTACACCTGAAGCAGGCGATGAGCGCGATCCGTGCGTACGAGTACGAGCTGTCTCGTGCTCTGCTTGACGTGCTGGAGGAGACCCCCGGCGTGACGGTTTACGGTCTGACTGACCGCCGGCGGCTGGAAGAGCGCGCCCCTACGGTGAGCTTTACCCACAAAAGCTGGTCCCCGCGACGGATCGCCGAGGCGCTGGACGAAGCCAATATTTACGTCTGGGATGGGAATTATTACGCCTTAGCCGTCACCGAGAGGCTGGGGGTGGAAGAGAGCGGCGGAATGGTGCGCGTAGGACCGGCGCACTACAATACTGTAGAGGAGATCGAGAGGTTCGGGGAAGCCCTGCTGCGCACTGTCAGGGGTTAAGGGTTATAGCGGCGGTATTTCTCCTGCAGGACCATCATTGCCCGCCGCATCGTCTGCAAACGCTCGATCTCTTTAAACTTACTCCCCCGGTAAAGGGGCAGCAACAGGATTACCAGCAGTACTATTCCCAGGAGAGCGATGATCATGCTTGCCTCCTCCCATTGCGGGTTTCACCCATGACTTTTCTGCAGGTTGCTTGACTCTACAGTCCCAATTCTGGGACACGTCGCACGAGATGTTCCTGAAGGCGAGGATGCAATTTTCGTGCCGTGTTTAAGACCAGAACCTGGACAAGCGCAGGAGTGAAGAAGGGCGAGAGAATCGATTGGAAATTTGCCCAGTCAAGCGGTGCAAATGCCCAACCTGTATTCCAATCCCTGGGGTATTGGTTCCGCGAAAAAACGAAGAGGAACGAATGGGGGAATATCCGGTTCGGGATTGTGAGCTAATGACAAACAAATATTTCAACACAACACTCACCTGAGCAATTCGCCGTAATCTTTCTAGAGGATCATAGAATTTCTTTTGGCGGATTGCTCAATTATAGCACAAATATTCTAATTATGTAAAGGGATAGAGATAATTTTTGAACATCAATCTGCTTTTGCATTAATTCCTTTTGATAACTTGTGGAAATCGCCCCCCACCCTGAATTCCTTTTGATAACTTGTGGAAATCGCCCCCCACCGAAGTTGCCGGAGGCAACTTCCCCCTCCCCCAAAAATCGGGGGAGGGTTTTTTATCGAAAAAATGGATGGATTGCGGGCATCCGCCCGCAATCCATCCATTTTTTCGAATTTTACCTGTCAGGCAAAAGTCACACTAACCAATGCTGGGATGCAGGCTGTATGGCTTGCGCTATCGAATCCACCAGCCGCCGGGCGAGCGCTCCATCCGGGTCTCGATTGGGGTTGAATTCCGTGACTACCAGCCCGGCAAAGCTGGGAGTGGAGACAAATACGCTCAGCGCGTCGAACGCATCGCGGTAAGCGAGCCCGTGCTCGTGCAGGACATCTGCCGCGGGGAATTCAGCGGAGTCGATCACATCGACATCGAAATGAACCAGGATTGGCTCTGCCTGCTCTCCAAGTCGTTTCAAGCGCCTCCCGAGCTGCCTCTATAGCTTTACCCCGGATTTGTTCAGCATGGGTAGCGCGCCATCGAGCAGCTTTCCAGGCGTCCTACCTCAGCTTCGTCGATCCAGCCCGCCTGCGGGTTGTACCCGAATAAGACGATATTGGATTGAGGCATGAGCGGATAACGCGGTCCCAAGTGGGTTAACTCGTCCACGCCCTCGCCGATGATGTGAGCCATGCCCATGCCGTCGAATATCCCGGAGCTCGTCTCAGCCGGGGTGTTCAAATCCACGTCGCCATCGAAGTAAACCATGCCCAGGTCGGGGAAGCTGCGCACCAGACCGGAAAGCACGCCGAGGGTGATCGTACAGTCGCCGCCCAGGACAACCGGTTTCGCCCCAGTCTGCACAGCTCTGGCAACCTCATCCGCCACTCGCCTGCTTACCTCGATCACTAAAGGAAGATTTTGCTGGTGCGGGTGCGCTAAATCGGGACGAAAGGATACCAGCGGCAGGTCGCCAAAATCGAGCACATGCAAATCCGGGGTACTCAACCGCTCGATAAGACCCGCCCGGCGGAACGCTGCGGGGGCTCGTTCCTGTCCCGGCTGGCGTGCGCCAGCACTCGAGGGGACGCCGATTACTGCAAGCTTGGGCACTTGTCACTTAACGGGAGTAAATTCAACCCACACTTACATTCAACCAATCCAAAATATAACCGGCGACTTCTTCCCAGTTCTCTTGCCCGATAATAAAGTGGGTCCGACCGGCGAACTCCTTCAGGGCTACTGTGGAAGAGGACTGCTTATATTTGTTGAAATTGCTCCGGTTGAGCGAAGCTGGGATGAGATGATCGTTCGACCCGGCGATCAAGAGCAGCGGTGGGTGCGCCCGCTTGAAATCAATCCGGGCGGTGGAGGTAAGCGACTCTGCGGGCACTCTCCGACGATTCGGGGACAACGTAGCGATCGTAAGCAGCCCGTTGTACCTCCAATGGCAGCGAGTTCACGAACGTATATTGAAAGCGCTCGAAGGTCATCCCGATAGGCTGGCTTTTAGAGACGAGCGGGTTGATGTGCGGCCAATTGGATTTGATGAAGGGCAAGCTGGCGGTGAACACGCCCAATGGGGGAGCGGAGTCGATGGCGACGCCCGCGAGGGCGACGTCTCGCTGCAGTAAGAGCTGCACAACCAGACCGCCCATGGAGTGCCCGATGAGGATTGGCTTTTCATCCAGGCTTTTACAGAAGGCAGCCATCGCCTCGATGATGGCAGTCAGGTTGAGGCTGGCTAACTGTGGGTCCGGGTGCGCCTTGCGCAGCGCCTCGACGGGTCTGTCTCTGCCGGGCCAGGCGGGCGCCAGGCAGGCATAACCTATGTTCTTGAAAGTACCCGACCCAATCCTCCCAGCAGGAGGGGGTCATATACATTCCATGGATAAGGACGATTGTCTTAGAGGTCATGGGGCTTCCTCGCATCTTGGAACTAATAAAATCGCGGTATCCCCTCAAACCGAGACGCGCAAACGATAGCCGACTCCGGGCTCAGTGATTATATAGCGGGGACGGGCCGGGTCGGGTTCTATCTTTCTGCGCAGGTTGCTGATATTTACTCGCAAAAGGTGCTGGTCGGGCTCGTAGCCAGGCCCCCAAACTTGCCGCAATAACTGGCGGTGGGTAAGCACCTTGCCTGCATTCTGCACGAGCAGGCGCAGCAGCTCATATTCAGTGGGAGTGAGCGACACCTCCTGCCCGTCGATCGTCACGATCCGCCGGGAAAAATCGACAAGCAAACCATCCAGCTGCAAAATTGGCTCTTCGCTCGGCATAGCAGAGCGGCGCAAGGCGACGCGCAGGCGCGCCATTAATTCCCCGCTGCTGAAGGGCTTGGTCAGGTAGTCATCCGCGCCGGCATCCAGGGCGGAAATCTTGTCATTCTCCTGCTCACGCACAGACAGGATAATTACCGGGACTTGCGTCCACTCGCGCAGGCGGCGAGTGACTTCAACGCCATCCATATCCGGCAGACCCAGGTCCAGGATGATGATGTCTGGACGCTGCGCGACAACGGCATTCAAAGCCTCCCAGCCATTTCCCGCTTCAGCGACCACGTAGCCCTGCGCGTTCAATGCAACGCGCAAGAAACGGCGAATCGCAAATTCATCATCTACAACCAGCACGTGCTGACCGGTTCCACTCATTTGGTCACCTGATACGAGGGACTTTCCAGGGGGAGAGAGATGGTGATGAGCGCTCCACCGGCAGCGGCGATTACTGGCTGCGATCCGTCCGTGATGCGCATCCACAATCCCCTTACAGATTGCCAGACCCAGACCAGTCCCGGTCACGCTTTCGGGGCGCTGGACGCGATAGAACTTATCAAATATCCGGGTCAGGTCGTCAGCGGGGATACCGATCCCCTGGTCGGCGACGGTTATGTTTGCCCAGCTGCCCGAGACCTGGGCGCCAATTTCGATCGTTGAGCCAGCCGGAGAGTATTTAATCGCGTTGTCGATGACGTTAACCAATACCTGCACGATCAGAGCAAAATCCATCGGCACCAGCGGAAAATCCTCCGGAACCGTGATCTTTACCTGGCGGTTCCCTGGGCTGTTGCTGAGGCGATCTTTGAGCTGCTCCAGGGCTGCACCAATCGCATCCTGGACGTCGCCGGGCGAGAAGACGACATTCATCGCCCCGCCCTCCAAACGGGTCATCGAGAGCAGGTTGCCGACCAGGCGGTTCAGCCGGTCAGCCTCTTCACGGGCGGTTTCGATCAGGCTGATAACGATATCATCCTGCAGTACAACATTACTATCCTGCAGGCTGGTCAATGCACCGGTAATCGATACCAGCGGGGTGCGCAAATCGTGCGAGATAGAGTTCAACAAGGCAGTCTGCAGTTTCTCCGTGGCTTGCAGCAGCTCAGCATTTTGCGCCTGTTCGGCTAGCTGGACGTGCTCGATCGCGAGTGCCGCCTGGCTGGCGAATGCCTCCAGCAGCCGGCGCTGGTCCGGGGTCAGGTGGGTAATCTCGTCCTTCGGTTTCACTCCCAGGACGCCAAGCGTATGCTCCGCAGTCTTCAAAGGGATATAACGAACTGTGCGCGGCTGGGAGCGTATCGGTGCCGCGGCCTGCCGGCTCACCGTGCTGGTAAGCCCAGGTAGCCACTGCCACCTCCGATTCATCCATAGGAACAACCGGACCGCGACTATAGGGGTGCAGGCTGTCATCCGCCTCGGGAAGGTAGATGAGAGCATCTCGTCCAAATGCCTCCTCAAGATTGATGATCAACGCCTTAAGGACTTCATCCAGGGTGTTCGCTGAAGCCAGTCGCGGGTCAATGCATATAGAGCTGTAGTATCCTCTGCCCTTTTCTGGGCAGACTCGGCCTGCTCGCGTGCCTGCACCGCCAGATAACTGATTACCAGACCCACGAGCATGAATGCAGCGAAGGTGAGCACATATTCGGTATCCCGTACCGAAAAAGTAAGCTGAGGCGGGATAAAGAAGAAATCGAAAGCCAATACGCTGGCGATTGAAGCGAGGATAGCTGGCCCGCGGCCCAGATATAATGCAGCAATTACCACTGCCAGCAAGTAAACCATCACCAGGTTGACCGGTGAAATTCCTGAGCCAACCAATGCCCCTATGCCGGTCGCCGCTAACACCAATAACAAGCTATACAGGTAGCGGATCAAAGGACGGTGAGGCCGCCAGGCGATCTCTTCCGGAGTTAACTTCTCCTCCGGCGGGGCGCTCGAGATCACATAAACATCGATTTTTCCGCTTTTACGGATGAGCTGATCGACGATCGAGCCGCGCAGCAGGTCTTTCCACAAGGGCTGGAGAGGCTTCCCTGCAATCACCTTGGTGATGTTGTGCTGCCTGGCATATTCCAGGATAGTTCCTGCGACAGATCGGGCTGCTGCTGCTGAGTGGCAGGATGATCGATCGCGCTCCTAATTCTTCTGCCAGGCGAAGCGTGCGTGAGACCTGCTCGCGCTTTTCTTGAGGCAGCCGCATATGGTCCGGTGTTTCGACATACACTGCCAGCCATTCGGCTTTAAGCTCATCCGCCAGGCGCCGCGTTGAACGCACCAGGCGCTCACCCAGGGAGCTGGGGCTGATGCAAACTAATAAGTGTTCTGCAGCGGGCCACGGACCGGGGATGGCACGCGTCTCCATGTAGGCGGTCATCTGGTCATCCACGCGCTCTGCAGCGCGGCGCAAGCTCAGCTCGCGCAGGGCAGTCAGGTTACCTTTTCTGAAGAATTTCTGGATGGCGCGCGCAGCCTGCTCAGGAATATATACCTTGCCATCCTCCAGGCGATTGAGCAGCTCGTCCGGCGGTAGATCGACCAGCTCGATCTCGGTCGCTTCGTCAATGACCCGGTCGGGAACCGTTTCGTGGATCAGCACACCGGTAATTTGCGAAACGACATCATTCAGGCTCTCCAGGTGCTGGATGTTCAGGGTGGTGTAGACATCGATGCCGGCACTCAGTAATTCTGCTACATCCAGATAGCGCTTCGGGTGGCGCGATCCGGGGGCATTGGAATGGGCCAGCTCATCGATCAACACCAATTGTGGGCGCCGCGCCAGCACCGCGTCCACATCCAGCTCGGTAAGCTGGATGAAGCGATATTCGAGCGACTTGCGCGGGACGACTTCGAGACCGGCGAGCAATGCTTCGGTTTCCACGCGCCCGTGGGTTTCGACGATGCCCACAACGACGTCAACCCCCTCAGCCTGGCGCTGGTGGGCAGCTTCGAGCATGGCAAAGGTTTTACCTACGCCAGCTGCATAACCCAGGAATATTTTGAAGTGACCACGAGTTAATTGCTCTTCTTCCTTTTGAATCTGGGCTAGCAGCTTGTCGGGGTCGGGACGTTCGTTGATCATGCTTTCATTCTACCTCGAATGGAGTTCACGGAAGCCTGATGAAATACTACAAACATAACACACCCCGAATCTCATATTCGGTCTTAGTCATGATGAAATAAGCCCCACCCGAAGTTGCCATCGGCAACTTCACCCTCCCCAAAATCGGGAGGGAAATTTCCGAAAACTAGGTTCAGGTGGCGCTTTAGCGCCACCTGAACCTCGTTTTCGGAATTGTTTCCCCTTTCCGGCGGGAAGGGAGCCATTGCGATGAGAACAATTACTATACACAAACGTGATCCAGACGGGAAGATTAAATCTGGGCTGATCCATGTATTAGCTTTTTACAGTTGTACTTCCAATCCATTTCTGACTTATTGAGCGTTTGCGGGTTCGATCGACGGTCCGTGATTGCCTAAAACACGCTGCAAGGTGTGTGCTCCCTGGGCGGCAAAACCCTTCAACAAGGGGTCATCCACCGGGGGGAGGGGGATGCTACCATTCCACAGCCAGATCTCGCCCAGCAAACCCTGCGGGGCGACGATGGGCAGCACCCGGTCTGGGCGGGTATCGGCTGTCTTTTCTAAGGGAGCACTGGTTATAAAGCTCAACGGGGGCGACTTGGCCTCAATCGATACCTGGACAAGCTCAGCCAGGTAGAGCTGCTGCAGCTTCTCTGCCAGTGAGCTGGCGACCGCCTCGGGCGTGCGTGCATTAGCCAGCGCCACGCTCAGCTCGTACATGAATATCGCTTCGCGTTCCTTTTTCTGAGCTTGAGACAGGCCGGCCTGAATGCGACCGACGATGACGATCGCTACCAAGGTAAAAATGATCAGGATCAACCAGCCTTCCAGGCTGCCAACGGTGAATGTATAGAATGGGGGGATGAAGAAGAAATCAAAAGCCAGAGCAGCAGTAACCGCCGCTGCCAACCCGGGACCCTGACCCCAACGGGCAGCACTCCATCCGATTGGGACCAGATATAGTAAGGCAATCACTCCTTCTCCGAGCTCAGAGCGTCCAATCAGGTAAAGGACGCCGGTTAAGGCGGCAACCACCAGCACCGCCGACGCATACTGTTCAATGCGCTGCAGAGAGATTGTGAAGCGGCGATTTTCCTGCTGAAGTGCCATCATGTTTACCTCATTTGATCGAGTGCCAGATTGAGCTGTAATACATTTACGGTTGGTTCTCCGAGGAACCCGAACTGGCGCCCTTGGGTATTTGCAGCGACCAGGCTGCGTACCTGATCTTCTGACAGGTTTCGCTCACGGGCAACGCGCGGGATCTGGTACAGCGCGGCAGCCACGCTGATGTGGGGGTCCAATCCACTGCCCGAGGCGGTCACCAGATCGACCGGGATGAGCTGTGTATTGCCCGGGTCAGCCGCGTGTAAGGCGTCGATCCGTGCTTTTACTGCATCGGTTAGCGCAGGATTGGTCGGTCCCAGGTTCGAGCCGGAAGAGGCGGCTGCGTTATACGGAAATGGACCAGTGGCAGACAGGCGTCCCCAGAAATATTTCGGTTCATCGAATGCCTGACCGATTAACGAGGATCCGACCACCTGCCCATTCTGCTCGATCAGGCTGCCGTTAGCCTGCCGGTGAAAAAGGACCTGTGCGATTCCGGTCACGACCAACGGATAGATCAAGCCGGTGATCAGGCCTAACAGGAGCAAGGATAAAATTGCGGGGCGAATTTGTGCTTTCATTTTAAACCAACCTTAGTGCAACGAGCAACATATCAATGAGCTTGATTCCAATGAATGGGGCTACGATACCACCGAGCCCATAGATCAGCAGATTATCACGCAGCAGCTGCGCCGCTCCCACCGGGCGGTAGGGTACGCCGCGCAACGCCAGCGGGATCAGGGCAATGATGATCAGCGCATTGAAAATGACTGCCGACAGGATGGCGCTCTCGGGTGTAGCCAGGTGCATGAAGTTAAGCGCGGACAGCGAGGGGTAGGTACTGGCGAAGGCGGCGGGAATGATGGCAAAGTACTTGGCGACATCATTCGAGATGCTGAAAGTGGTCAGCGAGCCGCGGGTCATCAGCAGCTGTTTGCCGATCTCCACGATCTCAATTAATTTCGTGGGATTGCTGTCCAGGTCGATCATGTTGGCGGCCTCGCGTGCGGGCTGGGTGCCGGTATTCATGGCTACCGCCACGTCTGCCTGCGCCAGGGCAGGGGCATCGTTCGTGCCGTCCCCGGTCATGGCTACCAGCCGACCACCGGTCTGGTACTCACGGATCAAAGTAAGCTTGGCTTCCGGGGTTGCTTGCGCCAGGAAGTCATCTACCCCGGCCTCCGCGGCGATCGCTGCTGCGGTCAGGGGATTATCGCCGGTGATCATCACCGTCTTGATCCCCATCCGGCGCAGCTGGGTAAAGCGCTCCTTGATGCCGCCTTTGACGATATCTTTCAGGTGGATCACCCCTAAGGCGACTCCGTCTTTGGCTACGACCAGGGGTGTACCGCCGGCGCGAGCGACAACTTCCACGCTCGAGCGCAGCTCAGGCGGAACAGGCATACCCAGGCTGGTGATCAATTCCATCATCGCGTCCGGAGCGCCCTTGCGGATGCTAACCGTCCGCCCATCCTCCGGGAAATCTACGCCGCTCATGCGCGTCTGCGCCGAGAAGGGGATGAAGGTCATGCCGCCTTGCTCGCCATCTCCGCCGCCGACAGTGCGGCCGCGCAAACCGTATTTTTCTTTTGCCAGCACAACGATACTGCGCCCTTCCGGCGTCTCATCCGCCAGTGAAGAGAGCTGGGTTGCTTCAGCCAGGTCCTCGGGGCTGACGCCTTTCACAGGGATGAACTCCACCGCCTGGCGGTTGCCCAGGGTGATCGTGCCCGTCTTATCCAGCAACAGCACGTCCACGTCTCCGGCAGCTTCGACGGCACGACCCGACATGGCGATAACATTGCGCTGGATCATGCGGTCCATACCGGCAATCCCGATGGCTGAAAGCAGCCCGCCGATCGTTGTGGGGATCAGGCAGACCAGCAGGGCGACCAGCACCGTGATGGTAATCGGCGTCCCTTGCTGAGCTACATTTACGCTGTATAGCGAATAGGGGAGCAGGGTGATACAGACGACCAGGAAAATGATCGTGAATGCAGCCAGCAAGATGTTCAGGGCAATCTCATTCGGAGTTTTCTGGCGCTTGGCGCCTTCGATCAGGGAGATCATCCGATCGAGAAAGCCCTCGCCTGGGTTGGCTGTGACGCGCACGACCAGCCAGTCAGAGAGGATATGCGTCCCACCGGTGACTGCGCTCCTGTCGCCGCCCGATTCACGGATCACCGGCGCGCTTTCACCGGTCACAGCGCTTTCATCTACAGAAGCGATGCCCTCTGCAACCTCGCCATCCGCCGGCAGAGGATCACCAGCTTCGACCAGGTAATAGTCACCCTGGCGGAGAGCGGTCGAGCTGACCAGGTCAAACCCGGCATCCCGGTTCGGCTGGCGCAGCTTCTTCGCCTGCATCTCCTGGCGGGCGCGGCGCAGCGCCTCGGCCTGGGCTTTGCCGCGGCCTTCAGCCAGCGCCTCCGAGAAGTTGGCAAATAGAACGGTAAACCATAACCAGATCGAGACCGCGGCGATAAATGCAGCCGGCGCTTCTCCACGACCGGTTAATGCCTGAATCCACAGAATGGTGGTCAGCAAGCTGCCGATCTCTACCACGAACATGACCGGGTTGCGGACCATGCCGCGCGGGTTCAGTTTCTTGAAGGCGTCTACAATAGCACGGCTATAAAGCGCGCGCTGATATGCAGAAGACCTCTTTTTGGGTTGCGGGACAACAGGTTGCGTAGTCATCGATATCTCCGAATATTATGTGATTGGCTGAAAGTATTCCTACAATCCGAAATATCGATTTCAGCCGATCACATACCTCATCCAAACAGTATTAAATGTTCCACAATTGGGCCCAAGGCAAGGGCGGGCAGGAAGTTGAGCGCGCCGACGATCAGCACGATGGCGATCAGCCAGACGATAAATAAGGGTGTATGGGTAGGTAAGGTACCTGCCCCAGCAGGCACCTTCTTCTTGCGCACCAGCCCCCCAGCCAGCCCCAGGATTGGCACCGCCAATAAAAAGCGAGCGCCGAGCATGGCGAGCCCGCCGGTCAGGTTATAGTACGGGTTGTTACCCCCCAGCCCGGCAAACGCGCTGCCGTTGTTGTTCCCTTGCGAGGTGTAAGCATACAGGATTTCACTGAAGCCGTGCGGGCCCGGGTTATAGACTGCCGCTCTACCGGGAGCTGTGACCACTGCCAATGCGGTAAAACCCAGGACGATCACCGGCATGAACAAGATTACCAGGGAAGCCATCTTCATCTCGAAGGATTCGATCTTCTTACCCAGGTATTCGGGCGTGCGACCGACCATCAAGCCAGCGACGAAAACCGCGACGATGACGAAGGCGAGCATCCCATACAACCCCGAGCCAGTTCCGCCGAAGATTACCTCGCCCAACTGCATCATCAAGATCGGCACCAGGCCTCCCAAGGGAGTGTACGAGTCGTGCATTGAGTTCACTGACCCGTTGGAGGCGGCTGTGGTGGTCGTCGCCCACAGGGCGGAATTAGCGATGCCGAAGCGCGCCTCCTTGCCCTCCATATTGCCTCCGGGTTGGAGATTGCTTGCCACTTGATCGGCCCCGAGCGAGGTCAGGGTTGGGTTGCCTTTCTGCTCAGCCCAGACCGCTAATGCCAGGAAGGCGAGGACAACGATGGTCATCGTTGCCAGGAGCGCCCAACCCTGGCGCGTATCTCCGACCATCCGCCCGAAGGTGTAACACAGCGCCGCCGGAATGAGTAAGATGGAGAGCACCTCCAGGAAGTTTGAGAATGGGGTGGGATTCTCGTATGGATGGGATGAATTGACGTTAAAGAAACCGCCGCCGTTGGTACCCAGCTGTTTGATGGCAATCTGCGAAGCGGCGGGTCCCAGAGCAAGCACCTGCTGAGTCACCGAATTGCCATCGGCATCTGCAGTCGCTTGCAGCAAGGTGCCTGTTGCATAGTGAGAGAAGGTTTGCACCACCCCCTGCGAGACGAGGAGCAGCGACAAGATCAAGGATAGGGGTATCAATATGTAAAGCGTCGTGCGGGTCAGATCCACCCAGAAGTTGCCGATCGTTTGGGCAGAATGGCGGACGAGGGCGCGGATCAAGGCGACCAGGACAGCCATACCGGCGGCAGCCGAGAGGAAGTTCTGCACGGTAAGACCGAGCATCTGGGTTAAATAACTCATGATGACCTCGCCGCCGTAGTTCTGCCAGTTGGTATTAGAGACGAAACTGGTGGCGGTGTTAAAAGACAGGTCGGGAGAAACCCCCGGCAGACCTTGCGGGTTGAGGGGCAGTATCCCCTGCAGCCGCTGGAGGAAGTACAGGAAAAATACACTGACAGCGCTGAAAACCAGCAAGGCGATGGTGTAGGTGATCCAGTTCATCTCCTGTTCGGGATGAACGCCGGATACTCGATAGATCAGCCGCTCGAGCGGACCCAGGATGCGGTCCAGGAAGGTTCGCTCTCCCTGGTAAACCCGCGCCATATAGCTTCCCAGCGGTTTCGCCAGCAAGATCAGAACAACGAAATAGAGCGTGATTTGAAGTAGTGCCGTTTACGGTCATATGAGCTTACCCTTTTTGCACCAACCCCACGGGCGCGGTGAATATCCCTACTTGTATAGGGGAATAAATAATTACTCGAATTTCTCCGGGAAAAGGAGGGCGAGGAAGAGGTAGACGAGCAGGCCCAAAGAAATCAGGCCGACGATCAGGTATGTGATATTCATGAAGCGCCTCGCATCAGTACCTCGCAAAGCTTGAGCAAGCCCCAGGCGAGAAGAAAGAAAAGGATGACTGCACCGAGATAGACAAGATCCATATTTTTGTCCTCCTACGAATTCAGAGGGGCATTAAACCCTAATTGGCGTCAAGAAAACATCAAGGATTGGAAGAGGAGCGTCAAGAATTGATAAAGATGGGAATATGCGATTGGCTGAAAGTAACTAAATAAAATTCAGCGCAAAGACGGCCAATCACCGAAGTTAGTCGCCTAACTTCAGCAAACCGCCAGATAGAGCACCGATTAATATAAAATAATTTCAGCGGTTTGCTTAGTTGGGTGCATTCAGGTGGGGGATTGAAAAAGCCCAGCTTATGAGCAAGGCAGGCTGCCGGAGGTTATTTCACCGATCTGAATTAAAGGCTTGAGCGATATGGTTGAACTGGCGCTACCGGCTGAGCTTACCCTCCTGGTCCCTGGCGATTCCTTCCGCTTCAGCGAACTCTTCGGGTGTATTCACGTTCCAAAAGGCGCGCCCTTCCGGGTCGCTGTGGCGCGTCTCTGCGGGATCCAGGAAATGAATGGGTGCACTCGGGTACCAAGCATCCACCCGCCACTGGTCTGCCAGGATTGCAGCCTCGACCGCAGGCAGGCAGGTCTCGCGGCGGTACACCGCATGGAACGGCTCTGTGCCGCCGGCAGTCCGCGGGATGGCAGCCGCGAGGTCTGGGTCGCTCAGACGGTCGATTTCTGCCGAGAGCAGCTGCGGGCTGACAAAGGGCATATCGCAGGCTACGACTGCCACGAGCGGGAAATGGGCGGCATCCAGCGCGGTGTACAGACCGCCCAGCGCGCCCCGGTCAGGGATGCGATCGGGGATGAGCGGAAGCTCTAAGAATTGGTATCCTTCAGGCTGGTTGGTGGTGACCAGCACCTCGTCCGCCAGATGGCGGACGCGCCCGATGACGCGCTGGATCAGCGGCTGACCCAAGAAGGGCAGCAGGGCTTTGTCCTGACCCATCCGGCGGGATTGTCCCCCTGCCTGGATGACAATTGTGAGCATAGTGAGGATTATAATAGATAGATTCAGGGTCTCGCATTTATCTGATTTAAAATGGTAGCGACCCTAAATGGAGTGTAGATATGAGCACTTTAACCCAGAATCTGGATAGAATGACTGTAGAAGGGGAGCTCTACGAGCGCCTGCCGGACAACTCGGTACGCTGTTTTGCCTGTGGGCACCGCTGTCTGATCCGCGAAGGACGGCGCGGCATCTGCCAGGTGCGGTTCAACCGGGGGGAAGCTGCGCGTTCCGCAGGGATACGTAGCCGCCCTGCAAGTCGACCCGATCGAGAAGAAACCTTTCTTCCATGTCTACCCGGGCGCCGAGCGTTAACCTTCGGGATGCTTGGCTGCGATTTCCACTGCGACTACTGCCAGAATTACCTGACCTCCCAGGCGTTGCGCGACCCGGCTTCCGATGTGGCGCTATCCCTGGTACGGCGGCTGTCCGCCGAACAGCTCGTCCAGATCGGCAGGCAGAACAGGGCGAGCGTGGTCGCCTCTTCATATAATGAGCCCCTGATCACCTCGGAATGGGCAGTTGAGGTATTCAAGCAGGCCCAGGAGGCAGGGATGAAATGCGTCTATATCTCGAACGGCAATGCCACCCAGGAGGTGTTGGAATACCTGCGCCCGTACCTATCGGCGTATAAGATCGACCTGAAAACCATGCAAGACCGCCAGTACCGCAAGCTGGGCGGGGTGCTGGAGAACGTGCTGGATGGCATTCGTCTGGTCCACGAACTGGGCTTATGGGTGGAGGTGGTGACCCTGGTCGTGCCGGGCTTCAACGATAGCACCGAGGAGCTGATGGACGCCGCCCGCTATATCAGCTCGATCTCGCGCGATATCCCCTGGCATGTAACTGCCTTTCACCCGGATTATAAGATGCTGGATCCCGACCCCACCCCGGTGAAGACCTTGCTCCGGGCGGCTGAGATCGGTCAGGAAGCCGGGCTGAACTACGTTTACGCGGGCAATATACCCGGGCGGGTCAAGGAATATGAGAATACCTACTGTCCCCACTGCCGCGCACTGCTGATCGAGCGGTACGGGTATATCGTCCAGGGATATTACCTGACGGACAAAGGCGCCTGCCCTAAATGCGGGCAGGCAATCCCAGGCGTCTGGACGGACCTGCCCGAACGAGTGAACCGGGACGGGATTGGCATGCCCCGTCCGGTCATCCGCTGAGGCGGGTCAGCGCCGGATCGTGGCGCGCACCAGGTAGCGGTCGATCGCTCCAAACCGGTATTTATATTCCTCGTTGCCCCGCAAGAAATCGAACGAGAGGCGCTTATTTTCGTTCGCCCAGCGGAGAAGATAGCTCAGCAGCACCCAGCCGGGCGAGAGCGCACTCGAGCGCGAAGTTCAAGCCAGAGTTATACACCCAGATGCGGTTGCCGAAATCAAAATTAAGATATGCAGCGGCTTTCTGACCGGCGACCTCGATAAAGGCCAGCTGGAGCCAGCCAGAGCGGAATGCAGCCCAGCAAATGGAGCGCAGCTGGGTGCGCATCGCAGCGGTCAGGAAGCGGTCTTTTTCCTCATCCTGCGCCATCAGGTCGAATAGATCGTCAATCTCGCGGTCCAGCTTCTGCGGGTCATCAGCAAAGTACCAGCGGATGGGCAGATCCTGGCTTTCAAGCCGGCGGATCTTCCGGCGGATCTCATGGCGCTGTTTTTTGTCCAACCCTTCCAAATAAGCTTCCCAATCACCGGGTAAGGGTATATAGGGGGAGTGGTAGGTGCGTTCCTGCTGGTACTGCCAGTTGTTGGCACCGACTGCGACCTGTAAGGCGGGCAGGCTGGGTGAGTCCTCCAGCAGGTTATAACAATCCAAAATGCGCCAGGCAGGGAACTCGGCGCCTGCCAGGTATGGCAGCAGCGCCTGGAAAAAAGCCGGTATTTCCTGCGGCAGCACGATGAAATCCAGGTAATCCGAAATTTCAAGGCTGCCGAGCAGTAACAGCGCCGGCTCGCAATCCGGATTGGTCGAATAAAATAATGGGGCGATCCCCACCAGCCGTCCAATTTGATCGCGGCCGATCACGAGGTAGAGCTCGCCGCCTGACCATTCACCACCGCCCAGGTTCTGCCACCAGCTAAGCAGGTATTCATGTCTTAAAAATGGCACGTGACTTGCACTGGAATCAAGCAGATCATTCCATTCTGTCGCCAGGTGGGAAAATTCTTCCATGGTTCTGAGTACAGAGAGATGAATCATCCTGAGCTGCCCCTGCCTAGAGAGAATGCGGAGATAAATCCTGCCGAGTATAGCAATCCGCAATCCTCTCGGGCGGATTTTACCAGTATAATGGAGTCACCTGGCAAAAGAATTTGTGAAACTCGGTGTTTCTGCGGGCGGCGTCCCCGGAAATATCTAAAAGTTTCAATTGGTGCAGGTCAAGCAAAGGTTGGCAAATGGCATCACCGTTAGATTATAGCGTCATCCCATTAGTACGCAGCGGCGGGCAGGAGCAGGCGGATATTTACGGATTATACGTTTGCAACCCTCCACGGCGCACTGCGCGCCCTCGCAGCGAGGATAAGCTCGTCCTGTATTTATCTGCAGCCGGCAACCTTCCCATCGCACCTGCACATGCGGATCAGCTTTTAGTAAGGCTGGCACAGGCATATTACCAGACGCCCGGGTCTGTCACTTCAGCGATGCGGACTCTGGCAGAAAACCTTAATAAATATCTTCTCGAGCGCAATCTGAAAGCTGCCAGCAGCGGCAGGCAGGCGATCGGCATGCTCATGCAGATCGTCCTGAAAAATGACGTCCTCTATCTCGGTCAATCTGGCCCGGTGCACGCCTATCTGATCAAGTCTGATCACGCCGAGCACATTTATGATCCTCAAATATCGGGACGCGGTCTGGGTCTCAGCCGGACGACCTCAGTGCGTTATTTTCATGCAACACTCGAAGGGAACGATTCACTCCTGTTTACGGCAAATCCGGACCCATCCTGGAGTGAGGCGATGCTGGGCAGCCTGTATGCTCAAGGCGCAGAGAGCCTGAAGAGGAAGCTGTTAGCCCAACCGGGGAGTGACTTGCAGGCAGTCTTGTTGCGAGCTAAACCGGGTAAGGGTCGTATCCAGCGCATGGAAACCAGGCAGGTAAGCCGGTCTGCGGCTGCTCCAGCTGCCGCAGCAGGAGCTGTTACAGCAGGAGCTGTAACAGCTGAAGCTGTAGCAGCGGAGGCTGCACCCGAAATTATCCCCGCTGCAGGAAGCTTGCCGACCACGGAAGAGCTGAACTTAGCCTCCCAACCAGAGACAGGACTGGCTGAGCTTCCACTCGAGCCTGTATTGATCGAAAAAGTGGCAGAACCCCCCGTCGAGGAGCCTGCCACCGCAACTATTACAGAGCAAATTCACCCTATTCAGGAAACGAATGTTGAGTCACCGGTACTTGCGGCTGCAGCCGTGGCAGCAGCCGCGACAGCCGCCGGACAAGCCGCGGCAGAAGGCGCGGGACAAGCCGTCGAACAGGCCGGCGGGGAAGAAGCACTTACGGGACAGGAGGCCACCGGCGTAGCCGACCCCGAAGCGACAGCTGCCGAAGCAGCTATGCCTGCCGCTGCTGTACAGGTCGAGCCAACTACCCCGCCAAAGCAGGAGAAAAAGCAGCCGGTAAAGCGCCGGGCGCTGATTGCCCCATTGGCCGCCGGACTGGCAACTCTCACACGCCCGGTCAACGCCGGGTTGAAATCGGCAGGCGGCGGGGTTAAAAAAGCTGCAGTTCGAGTATTGCCGGACGAGTCAATATTCCATATACCGCCAGCTGTGATGGCGCTGATTGCTATTGCAATACCGATTATTGTTGTTATCGTTGCCAGCTTTGTCTATGCCCAATTGGGCCGCTCGGTTGAATTCCAGCGGCTGTACAACCAGGCAGTCGAGCAGGCCAGGTTCAGTGATGCCCAGACCGATCCACAGGTACGCAGGTCGGGTTTTGAACAAACCCTGACTATCCTGAACCAGGCTGAAATTTTCGGTCAAACCAACGAGACAAACACGCTCCGCGAACTGGTACAGCAGGCTCTGGACGACATGGACAGCGTACGCCGGCTGACCTATAAGCCTGCAATCATCGGAGGCTTACCGGGTGGAGTATCCATATCCCATATGCTGGTTGTGGATAACGACCTGTACATGCTCGATAAGAATTCGGGGAATGTTTTACGAGGCCTGGTGACCAGCAACGGCTATGAGCTGGACGGAAACTTTGCCTGTGGACCAGACGCTGCCAAGCCTTCTCCATTGGGAAAGCTCGTCGATATCACCGCTTCACCCTCAGCTGAATCGGGCTCGGTGATCCTGGGGATGGATGCGAATGGCGGCGTCATCACGTGCTACGTCGGACGCCCTCCGCAGGTCAACAAGCTTACCCTGCCTGCCCGCATGGCCCAGGAACCGCTGACCGCAATCACCCAGGATAATGGCGACACCTACGTTTTGGATCCGCAAAACCAGGCAGTATGGATTTATTGGAGCAGTAAATTCGACGAAGAGCCGCAATTTTACTTCGTTGAGCAGGTGCCCAATATGAAAGACGTGGTTGATCTTGCCGTCCAGAAGGATGAATTGTACCTGCTGCACAATGATGGAAAAATGACGGTGTGTACTTACAGCGCGCTGGATGTCGCGCCCACGCGCTGTGTCGATCCCTCGCCTTATATGGACACTCGCAAAAATCCGAACGGTGAGCCGTTCAGCTGGCCTGACACATTCACCCAGGTCAATACTGCACCTCAGCCAGACCCCTCTCTATTGATGTTCGACCCGCAAAAGCAGGCAGTAATCCAGTTCAGCTTGCGAAATTTGATCTTCCAGAGACAGTTTCAGCCAGTGGACCCGGTAGGCGGCGGGACAGCGAGCGCTTACGCGATCAATCCCTTGGAACGGATCCTTTTCCTGGCAGATAATGACAAGGTCTATTACGGCTTTATGCCTTGAGGTCAGCCCGGCGAAAGGGGATGAATGCTCAGCCGTTGGGATGGGGGCACAGGATCCCCCGGTTGCAGGATAATTCATTATTCGAATTAAGGAATGGGGGTATTCGTAGGCCAGGGGGTCAAGGTGGGTTTAAGAACTGGTTCTGAGAGATTTGTCTCCGGGGTTACCGATCCCGGAGCATTTTTTAATATGGGCTGGGAGGTACCACTTCTATCAGTCGCCTCAGGTGTGGCTAAGCCGGGTGCACCCTGCTCCTGCAGCGTTGCAGTTGCCGGGGGATGCACCGCGTATAGAAAGGCAGGCAAGGATACATAGCCGCACATCAAGCTGGATACCAACATTATTCCCAGGAGGATGAGCAGCCCGGCAGCCGCATAACCAACAGGAATACGTCTCCTCCGGGCATTTAGCGGCGGCTCTGCGATATATCCATCCGGTACTTCCAGGGCTACCAGGGTGATATTGTCATGCCCGCCGCGCTGATTGGCCAGGCGTACCAGCACTTCCAGGGCAGTCTGTATTGGTTGGGATTGAAAGGCGTTCAAGATCTCGCTATCTTCCACCAGATCGGTCAAACCATCGCTGCAGAGGAGGATGCGGTCCCCCTGCTGTAAGAGCAAGCCTCGCTCTCGCTGAAAGGGATTAAGTTGAGCGTTTATCTCAGGGCGAATGCGTAAATTTGGCTCAACCGGTAAGCGTGAGCCAAGATAACGGCGGATGATGTGCGTGTTCGGATGATTTTTTGCTTGCTCGGGAGTGAGCATTCCCTGATCGATCGCTTCCTGTATCCAGGTATGGTCAGTAGTCAACTGCCGGATGAGCCCGCCGCGCACCAGGTAAATGCGCGTATCACCGACATTGGCTATATACAACCGGTCGGCAATTACCCAGACACAGGCGCATGTAGAACCCATGCCACGCAAGTTTATTTCTTGCTCAGATTGGCGAAAAATACTCTCACTGGCCGCGATGATCGCGGTTTGCATGGTTTGCTCCGGATGAGCCCCATCGCTGCCTGCGATCGTGCGACTGATAAACTCAACCGCCAGTTCTGCCGCGACCTCTACCTCCGCGATGCCCGCCAATCCCATCCGCGACTACTGCAAACAAAGAGGGCTGGTCGGCGCCATCCTCTAACCGGTAGGCGGATACCGAATAGCGGTCCTCGTTATTCTTCCCCGTTATGCCAGGATGGCTGGCTGCCGCAACAAAAAGGTGAGATCTCTCGGCAGATTTCATTCTTTTTTATGGGCAGCTGGAGCTGGTGATTGGGCTATTGGAACCATCACCGGTTTACGGAGTATCGAAGGATTCTTTTCTGAAAACCGTAAACTCACCATCCCAATATTGATGAGATCTCCATGGATCAAACGGCAGCCGCTGGCTGAAACTGGAGTAAAGTTGAGCCAGGTACCTGCGACAGATCCTTCATCGCTAATCAGGTAATAACCGTCCGGAGTGCGGATCAAGCGGGCGTGCAAGGCGTCAACCGAAAAGTCTGGAAAAACCAGGGTTGCTTTTTGTGGATCGCTGCCCAGGGTAATTTCGCTGCCGGTCAGTGGGATGGGGACCGTCTTACTGGCCTCTTCGTCTCCTGGGAGAATGTTCAAATAGGCGTCGGCCTGGGATTTTATCCGCCTTTGGGGCCAGATAGAGCGCGGAAGGCGGCTCGGCGAAGGCTTCCGGCTTAGCTCGTTGTTCACTTCCGAAGAGATCGGCTCAGTCGCAGGACGAACCCTTTTATTATGGATAAAAACCCGCGGTGTGATTTGACCGCCCAGTATCAGCAGCAAGACTGTGACCGAAGCAACCAACACCAGGAGCAGGGGGATCAATGTAGGGGCGAGTTTATACAGTACCCGCAGGAGTGGAACCACTGGCTGAGCTACATTTACCTGAACGAGAGTATCCATGCTCGTTCCAACCAGACCGAGCGAATCTTCTGCCTCGACCTTCAATGAATGGGAGGCACTTTTTGTATATTTGCGTAAGTCCCAGGTAAACCGGTCGAATGGCAGCGTTTGGTTCTCGGATTCCAGCTTTCCATCAACATAAAGGGAGGTGCGTACCAACGGTCTGACGCGCCCATCCGGGAAGTCGATCACCAGGGAAAGATTTTGTACTGCCGGCTGGTAATATTCTGGCGTGACATCCTTTGTGATGGTTTGTTCTTCCGCAGCGGAGGGTTTGCGGCTGACTTCTAAAACAGGTGAAATAAATGCCGGATTGGGCGGCTCCAGGGCTATCTCAAAATTACGCACTGCAGTGCTGACGAGACCTTCCGGCGTCTGAATATCAGCTACTAATTGGTGGGCTCCCCCGCGGTTTATTTTTGAGGTGTAATTAATACAATAAATGCTTCTCAATGGCTCAAAATACAGCTCCGGACTGGGAAAATCCTGGCTGCCATTGTAGACCATAAACTCGCCGCCGGTCTTGAGCGATAAATCGGCCAAATCCTGGGTGAGGGATAAATCGTCAGTACCAGTGATCAACCAGGTATATATCCGGATGCCCATCTGGTTCGCCCGATCGGAAATGTCAGTTATCGACTGAGTGAGGTTTCCAGCCAGAGGGGCAGTAACCAGCAGCACCGCCCGGTTCATACCTGTGCGCGGGGTAGGGTCCGAAGCCAGATCGATTGCATTGGAAAGGGTATCCAGGCTGGGCAGGCTGGCACGCAGATCGGTTTGATCAGCTTTAAGCGCCTCCCACCATGCCTGCGAATCTGATACATGGCTCGCGGCGACTCCACTCGTGGTGACCAGACTCCAATCATCGATATTGCTGCCCTGACGGTTATTTGCCCATTCTCCCAGGGCGAGGCGGAGATAATCATAGCGGGAAAGACCCTTGCTATTGCGAATGGCAAAAGGCTGACCAGGATTCAGGGCGACCACGAGCTGCGTGCCATGGCGTACCTCTTCGACCGATAGATCCGTTATTGACTGGTTGTCTTCCCGCAGAGTTATATCCTCTGGCTGGAGACCGTGTACGAAATGACCATTGCTGTCGCGAATATCCAGGCAGGTCTGGGCAAGAGGCAATTGCTCCAATTGGGGAGGGGATAAAATCGCACTGGAGGAAGATTGGGCGGATGCCCTCAGGGGGACCAGAAGGAAGCACAACAGCAACCAGCAAAGGCTGGTCAGGCGCTTAAACATGGCAAAATTTTAGCACACTTCCCTGCGTGGGTTATTGTACCGGGCTGGAGACTGGCTCGTCGATGGCGCGACGCGAAGTAAGGCGCAAATAGGTGAGCGTCCAAGCAGAACGAATGTAGCTGTGCAGGATGCTATACAGGACCAACATAACCGGCAAGTAGGCAATTAAACACAAGAGTGTGAAGGTAAATCCGCCTCGGAAACCGCGCGGCGCACCGGCAAGTGCACCCAATAAGGTAGGGAATACAGCGACCAGAAACGGCAATGCAATGATTAATCCACCGATAAAGGCGATGCCGATTCCCAGGATTAAACCGATAGAAATCATGCTTCCCAGGTTCGCGCGGAATACCTCCCAGCCTCGCTGCAAACCTGCGGTGATTCCCAGGTCTTCCACGACGACTGCATTCACAGACATCTCAACCCAGATCGAGACCAGCCATCCTAAAATGATGAAGACGCAGATTAACGGGATCAGGCAGGGAATCCCGATGAGCGAGACGGTAAGCGGAACGACTGTAATCAAGACCAAAAGCACAAATCCCAGCAGGATGAGCAAATTCAACCCGAAAATTCGCCAGAAATATGGCAAGCTGCCTCTAAGTATCTCGCCGAAAGCCAGCCTGGGGCTGCCCCGGTCTGCTTGTAATGTGCCGCGGACCATTCCGATCCTGCCAATGGTGATCAAGAAAGCTGTGATCAGGATCAGGGCGAGTACAAGCGCGAGAAAGCCGGCGATGAGTACCGCTGATTGCCAGCCCTGAAAGCGATTAGTCCAAGGTGGAATTGTAGCGAAATCAGAAGCTTGAAATGTATATTGGACGTTCGGTGAATAATTCCCTGAACTCCCACAGCCGGACAGCAAACCGAAGATCCACAGGACCTTGTGCTTCCAGATGATCCTCCAGGCGCGAGATAGAATTTCTCCAATATCCATGGCATTCTCCGCGAGCGATGTCTACTCCCACTCGATGGTTGCAGGAGGCTTGGTGGTGATGTCATAAACGACCCGGTTGATGCCCTCCACCTCGTTTACGATCCTGTTGGAAATCCGGGCAAGCAGGTCGTGCGGTAAGCGCGCCCAGTCGGCGGTCATAAAATCCTCTGTGGTGACCGCACGAATGGCGAGCACTTCCTGGTAGGTGCGCTGGTCGCCCATCACACCGACCGAGCGGACCGGCAGCAAGACCGCAAATGCCTGGGAAGTCCCAGCCATGGCTCCTACCATCCCCTTCGCCTCAACCAGAGTGGACGCCTGTAATTCTTCGCTCAGGATTGCGTCGGCGTGGCGTAAACGCTGCAACCGCTCCGCGGTGACTTCCCCCAAACAGCGGACTGCCAGCCCGGGTCCCGGAAATGGCTGGCGCCAGACGAGCTCTGCAGGCAAGCCCAACGCCTGACCGACCAGGCGGACTTCGTCCTTGAACAGGTAGCGGAGCGGCTCGACCAGCTCGAATTCCATATTCTCAGGCAGCCCTCCGACATTATGGTGGGTTTTGATGCGCTGGACTTTAGCCCTTTCCGGCGCACTCGATTCGACCACATCCGGATAAATTGTCCCCTGAACCAGAAAATGGGGCGCCCCGAGCTGGCGGGCTTGCTGCTCAAAGATCCGAATAAATAATTCCCCAATTTTCCTGCGCTTCTCCTCCGGCTCAATGATCCCGCGCAAGGCTTGCATGTACCGATCTACGGCGTCGACAGTGATCAATTCGATGCCTAAGTATTCCCTCAGCGCTCCCTGCACCTGGAGAGCTTCATCCTGGCGCAGGAGACCTGTATCGACAAAAACTGCGACCAGTTGGTCGCCAACGGCACGCTGCACCAGGGCTGCAGCAACGGTTGAATCAACTCCTCCACTGACAGCGGAGAGGACCATTTCCTTACCAACCTGGCTCTGGATGCGCTCGATACTCTGAGCAATGATCGAATTGGCAGTCCAGGTGGACTGCGCCTGACAGATCTCCAGCACGAAGCGGCGCAAGATCTCCTTGCCTCCCGGGGTATGGTGAACCTCGGGGTGGAACTGCAAGCCATAATAGCTGCGAATTGGGTCTCCCATGGCTGCCACGGGTGAGTTCCGGCTTTCTCCAAGGATGGTAAACCCGGCTGGCAGGCGTTCGATCCGGTCACCATGCGACATCCAAACCTTTTGAATTCCGCTATTGAGCAGGGAATTTGGGACGCTCACGGAGAGCTCTGCCAGACCATACTCGCGTGAAGTTGAGGCAGCCACTTTACCCCCCAGGCTCTGGGTGAGGGCTTGCATCCCATAGCAGATCCCCAGGACCGGCAGCTTGCTGGAGAGGACGTAATCCGGTAACTGCGGTGCGCCAACCTCATAAATGGAGGCCGGACCCCCGGATAAAATAAAGCCGGCGGGATGGATGGCAAAGATACGTTCCGCCGGGGCATCCCAGGGAAAAAGCTCGCAATATACCTGCAGCTCCCGCACCCGGCGGGCGATTAGCTGGGAATATTGTGAGCCAAAATCTAATACTGCAATCGATTCGAGCATGGGGCTGGTTATTATCAGCGGTCAAGCATCGTCAACGAAGCTGATGTGTTCCCCATCCATTGAGCTGATGCGGACCAATGCCTCGATCGGTATGCCCAGATGGCTGAGGGCATCCCGTCCGCCTTCAAAAATCTTCTCGACCAATGCACCGATGCCGACGATCCTGGCTCCGGCAGTATTTGCCAGGCGGACCAATCCCAGGATCGTCGCTCCAGTAGCGAGGAAGTCATCGATGATGACCACTCGCTCACCTCCGGCAAGATATTCGGGAGAGATGATCAATTCAACTGTGCGCCCTTTGGTGTGGGAGGGCGTCAGGGTCAGGAACACCTGGTCGGGCATCGTAATGGGCTTGTGCTTCCGCGCATAAACGACCGGCAGCTTCAAATGGAGAGCTGTGGTGAGGGCGGGCGCGATGCCAGAGATTTCTGCGGTGAGGATTTTGGTTGCGCCGATATTTGCAAAGCGGTGCGCAAATTCCTGACCACATTTATCCATCAGCACTGGATCGACCTGGTGGTTGATAAATCCATCGACCTTCAAGATACCATTTCCCAGGTTCCTCCCCTCTCGCTCAATCCTTTCCTGCAGTTCTTTCATTTGCGATCCCTCCGTCGAATTCAGCATCTGACCGATCCCTAGTGTTCCGTCAAACCTGATTATTAGAATTAAATAGGCGGAAACGGAGCACTGGGTAGATTTGATTTTACAACCTGATGGCTGAACAGGATAGAGGACGCAGCGACCTCCTTCCCATCAGGTGACTTCTAACCAGATTAGGGTTCGATGAGGTCGGATTACATAAAAGTGAGGGGGACTGTTGGGTGTGTTAGAATCCTCACAATGTCTATCTGGCTGGCTTCAAATTCTCCCCGGCGCAAGGAATTGATGGCTCTGTGTGGTTGGGATCCTGTGATCTACCCGGCAAAAGTAGATGAAAGCTGCTTGCCAGGAGAAGACCCTGCTGAATATGTCCTGCGAGTGGCAGAATGCAAGGCGCAGGCGATTTTACAGAAAGCGCCTCAAGATGCACTCATCCTGGCTGCGGATACGGCGGTGGTGGACTGGGAGCAGGTCGAAGGCAGCCTGCAGGCAGAAGGCAGTCTGCGGAAAGCGGTTATTTTGGGCAAGCCAAAGGATCAAAATGAGGCGTGCGCAATGCTGCGCAGTTTGCGCGGCCGCAGCCATCAGGTGTATACTGGGATCGTGGTCATCCGGGCTGCGGACCGGATGATCCTCCGTGACGTGACGGTCACGGAGGTAACCATGCGGGATTACAGTGAACACGAGCTGGTCGAGTATGCTCGCTCCGGTGATCCGCTGGATAAGGCCGGCGCCTACGCCATCCAGCATACAGGGTTTCATCCTGTAGAGCAGATCAATGGGTGTTATGCGAACGTGATGGGTTTGCCTGTGTGCAGCCTGGCAGGTCTCCTCCTCCAGTTTGGCATTCAGCCTGTTAGTCCAATCGTGGCGGCTTGCAGAGCTTCACTCGGGATCGATTGTCAGATTGAGGAGACAGTCTCGCATTCACGGCATGCTTGCTGACGGCATGCTTACTGCAGGAGAAGTTTGATCGGAAAATGAAATTCAAGGCGCTAACTCTAGTTTTAATTTTGGTCGTATTTCTATCGTCCTGCAACCAGGTACAGCTCCCCAGTACACAGACCACCTTACAACCGAAGGAAACTCTGGGCGCAGTTGCGGTAAAGACGACGAGCGTGCCCAATGCAAACAGCGCAGCTGTGGCATTCCTGGACGCATGGAAGGCTGAAGACTACTCCAGCATGTATAAGATGCTGACCACCGTGAGCAAGGATGCGATCAGTGAAGATGATTTCATCAAGCTGTATCACAGTGTCGTTAATGAAGCTGCTCTGAGCAGCATAGATTATGAAATACTCTCGACGCTGGTGAAAGACCCCGAGACCTCCCAGGTCGGCTACCGCGTCAAGTTAGACAGCTCGATCGTCGGTGAGCTGGTCAGAGATACCCTGATGAACCTGCGCCTGGAGAATGGGCAGTGGCGGGTGATGTGGGATGATACCCTCATCCTGCCAGAGCTTTCCGGAGGGAACTATCTGGGTATGGACCTGGACATCCCTTCACGCGCGAATATTTATGACCGCAACGGTCACGCACTGGTCGCTCAAACAGACGCTACGGCGATCGGGCTTTACCCGGATAATATCAACCCGGACCAGGCAGATGCATTGTTCAGCTGGCTCACCCGGCTTACCGGCCTGCGTCCCGATACGATCCAGGGCATGTACGCCAACTTTCCTGCGGGGGGAGGCTGGTATCTGCCGTTGGGTGAAGTGCCGGCAGATACAATCGCCCGCAACTATGATTCGCTCTCCGGATTCAGCGGCCTGGTGTTAAGCCCTTACAAAGCCCGTTATTATTACAACGATGGAGATGCGCCGCATGTGGTCGGATACGTCAGCGCAATCCAGCCGGATGAGGTGGATTACTACAAGCGCCTGGGATACCGCCAGGATGAGAGAGTTGGACGGAGTGGGCTGGAAAAATGGGGAGAGCAGTACCTCTCAGGCAAGCGCGGCGGTACATTGTACGTATTTAACAAGCAGGGGCAGCCGGTCACTCGCCTGGCCGAATCTGCCGCCCAGCCGGCTGACGCCATCTACACCACCCTGGATCGGGATTTCCAGGAAGCTGTCCAGCAAGCGTTAGGCGACTTCCGCGGAGCCGCGGTCGTGTTAGAGCGGGACACTGGCAGGGTCCTGGCTATGGCCTCCTCGCCGAGTTTCGATCCCAACGCATTCGAGCCGGTTAACTATAACAGCTTCACGTTGTTGAGCAACCTGGCGGATAAAGACCAACCGATGTACAACCGCGCTACCCAGGGGCAGTATCCCCTTGGGTCGGTATTCAAAATTATCACCATGGCGGCTGCACTGGAGAGTGGACTGTATACACCCGAGACAACCTACACCTGCGGGCATTACTTCGAGGAGCTGCCCGGGGTGCGCTTGAAGGATTGGACAGTTGACTTCGATCTGCCTGCCAGCGGTTTGCTCACCCTGCCACAAGGACTGATCCGCTCATGCGATCCATATTTCTACCACATCGGGTTGGACTTATTCAACCAGGGCTTGAAGACTGCCGTGGCAGATATGGCGCGAAAGTTTGGACTGGGCGCGCCCACTGGCATCGAAGGTGTGGATGAGGCGGCGGGCCAAGTGATCAACCCGGAGAGCGAGCTGGACTCAACAAACGCTGCAATCGGGCAGGGCGACCTGCTGGTCTCCCCGCTGCAGGTCGCCAGGTTCATCGCTGCCGTGGGGAATGGCGGAACACTCTACAAACCGCAATTAATCGAGCGAATCTCTCCGCCAACCGGGTCAGATGTGTTTACATTCAAGCCAGAAGTAGTCGGCAAGCTGCCGCTAAAACCGGAAAATCTTAAAACTCTCCAGGATGCACTGATCGGTGTCGTATCCAGCTCTAAGCCGCGGGGAACAGCCTACCAGGTGTTCAGCGGCCTGGATATCCCGGTTGCAGGCAAGACAGGGACCGCAGAATCAGGCTCAGGAGACCCGCACGCCTGGTTCGCCGCCTATACCCTTGCCGGGCGGGAGGATAAACCCGACATTGCCGTGGCGGTGATCGCTGAGAATACCGGTGAAGGGGCAGATTACGCCGCGCCGATCGTCCGGCGGATTATCGAGCTGTATTTCCGCGGCAGCCCCGGCAAAGTCTACCCCTGGGAATCGACGTACAACGTAACCCGGACACCCACTCCTATCGAAGAAGCAACACCCGCTCCTGAAGGAAACTAAGTTATGCGACTAACTTCAGTGATTGGCTGAATATGATTATTCGTATTGTAAAAATACTTTCAGCCAATCACATAGTTTGGATTCGATGCATTCAGGGGGCAAGATACCTCCTCGATCAGACTGGCTTATGCTGAGCGGTCTCATCCTTCGTACTCAATCAGGATTTTATACTGTCCAGACAAAGGCTGGTCTCAGGGTTTGCCGCCTGCGCGGCCGCTTAAAGAAGCGGCCTATCACAGGAGATCTCGTTGCGGTGGGAGACCGGGTGCTGATCACGGAACTGGATGGGGAGAATGGCATTATTGAGGAGATCGAACCACGCCTGAGGGAATTTGTCCGCACAGATCCGCGCCCCCAGGGTGATTATCGCCAGATCATTATTGCCAATCCAGATCAGCTCTTTTTTGTTTTCGCCTGCGCTCAGCCAGCTCCGCACCTGGGCATGTTGGATCGCTACCTGGTCATCGCCGAGAGGCAGCACATCCCAGCTCGGGTTATCGCCAATAAGGTCGACCTGGTAGGAGAGGCAGGAGCGCATGCTATCTTCGGGCATTATGAAAGTGTAGGCTACCCGGTACTGTACACCTCCACCCGTACCGGTATGGGGATCGCTGCCGTGCGCGAGCAGCTGGCGGGGCAGATAACCCTTTTTAGCGGACCCTCAGGCGTGGGGAAATCAACATTACTCAATATCATCCAACCTGACCTGGGATTGGCAGCCAAAGGGATCAGCCATGCGACCGGTAAAGGCAGGCATACGACGGTAGTTCGCGAGCTGTTCCCTGTGGCTGGAGATGGATACGTAGCCGATTCACCAGGGTTAAAGGCGCTGGCACTATGGGATATCGAGCCTGAGGAGCTGGACGGATATTTTCCGGAACTGCGCGCCCTGGTGTCACAATGCGCTTTTAGCGACTGCACCCACGTCCACGAGCCCGGCTGCGCCGTCCGCCAGGCAATGGAGCAGGGTCAGTTACATCCGGAGAGATATAATTCTTACATCCGCATGCGTTTCGGGGAGTAAAATAATAGGATTTACGCAGTTCGAAAGGCGAATAAGGCTCGAACAATAGGGGTGATGGGTGGAGGTGACCCCCACCCATCACCCCTATTTTCGGTAATTTCTTTGGGATCTGGGGAAGTCCTAAATAAACTACACTGCGTTCTCAAAAACCTTGATCGGGCAGAAATCTAAATACGACAAAGCGCATAGTTGACAGGGCGTCTATTCACCAATATAATCTAGCAACTTAGGAATCGCCATTCAATGTATAGACAATCGCGCAAATCCAGCGTATTCGCCGACCTGGTTTGTTCGGTAAATGCAATTTGTTCTGATCAACACAAAGCGTGGGTTTGGGGGGAAAACCATTGAACCTTTGCATCTCTCCGCGAGTAAACATAAATGGGTATTTCCAATATCCCCTCATAGGTGATTTAAACCTATTCGAAAATATGAGGGGTTCCGATTTTGTGGTGTGTGCGGCGAAGCCGCACACACCACAAAATCGGTTCTCCCATCCATTTTCGGATAGATACTTAGACTTATCCGTTGCGGAATTGTACAGAGATGTAATGCTTCAGCCTGAAGATCAAGCCAGCCAAAAATTAATCCAATACCTGTTTTGGGAGGAGAAGCGTTCCAGATGACATCTCAGAACGGCCGTCAACCGATATTACAGGTAGATGATCTGGTAACCCGTTTTACGACTTATGAGGGCATTGTTCATGCGGTGAATGGAGTTAGCTTCGAGCTCTACGAGGGGGAAACCCTAGGAGTAGTTGGCGAAAGTGGTTGCGGGAAGAGCGTAACGATGCTCTCTGTGCTGCAGCTGATCCCTAACCCACCCGGCAGGGTCGAGCGTGGGCAAGCGTTGTTCCATGAGACCGATTTGTTGCAGATGGCGCCCGAAGAAATCCGCCAGGTGCGCGGAGCGCAGATCGGGATGATCTTCCAGGACCCGATGACCTCGCTCAACCCGGTGTTGACCATCGGCAAGCAGGTTTCCGAGCCGCTTGTCTCTGCATCTGGGGATGAACAAAGCCGAGGCTACCCACCGGGTGGTCGAGCTGCTCCATTTGGTCGGGATCCCTGAAGCAGAAACCGCCTGGACGAGTATCCCCACCAGTTCTCGGGCGGGATGCGCCAGCGAGTGATGATCGCCATGGCGCTGGCCTGCAACCCGCAAATCCTGATCGCCGACGAGCCGACCACCGCGCTGGACGTGACCATCCAGGCGCAGATCGTCGAGCTGGTGAAGCGGCTGCGCGATGAGCTCGGCATGGCGATCATCTGGATCACCCACGATCTGGGTATGGTCGCCGGTCTGGCGCAGCGGGTGATCGTCATGTATGCCGGGTATATTATTGAAGAAGCGCCGGTCAAAGAGCTGTATGCCAATCCACTGCATCCTTATACCTTGGGCTTGCTGGACAGCCTGCCGCGGCTCGACGAAAAAGAGCACACAAAATCTGACGACGATCCAGGGCTTGCCGCCCATGCTCTTCCAGGAGCCGGTAGGCTGCCCGTTTGCCCCGCGCTGCCCGTATGTGTTCGACCGCTGCACTCAGAACCCGCCATTGATGGATGTGGACGTCAACCACCGAGTTGCCTGCTGGTGGAATGTTAAAGAAGGGAAACCGCGCAATGTCTGAGAATAACCATGCTTTGCTCAGGGTGGATAACCTGGTCAAGCACTTCCCGATCATGCGCGGGGTCTTCCAGCGCCAGGTGGGTGTGGTGCACGCGGTGGATGGGATCACTTTTGGCGTCTACAGCGGAGAGACTTTTGGTCTGGTGGGTGAATCGGGCTGCGGTAAATCCACCGCCGGGCGCACCATCTTGCAGCTCTACCGCCCGACAGCTGGAAGCGTGTATTTTGAGGACATCGATCTGGCCAAGATGAAAGGCGAAGACCTGCGCCGGATGCGCCGGAACATGCAGATGATCTTCCAGGACCCGTATGCCAGCCTGAACCCGCGCATGACCGTCGGCGAGATCATCGGCGAGCCGCTGGTGGTGCACGGCATCGGCAGCGGGCAGGAAATCAAGGACCGGGTCAACGAGCTGCTGGAGATGGTGCGCTTGAGCCCCGACGTTGGCTACCCGCTACCCGCACGAATTTTCCGGCGGGCAGCGCCAGCGGATCGGGATTGCGCGCGCCCTGGCCTTGCAGCCGGAATTTATCGTGCTGCGACGAGCCAATCTCGGCCCTGGATGTCTCCATCCAGGCGCAGGTGATCAACCTGCTGGAAGATCTGCAGGAGCAGTTTGGCCTGACCTACCTGTTCATCGCCCACGACCTGTCGATGGTGCGCCACATCAGCGACCGGGTGGCGGTGATGTACCTGGGAATTATGGTGGAGCTGGCGGAGCAGGAAGAGCTATACGCGCACCCGCTGCACCCGTATACCCAGGCGCTGCTCTCGGCTGTGCCGGTCCCGGACCCGGTGCTGGAAGAAAAGCGCCAGCGCATCATCCTGGAAGGAGATGTGCCCAGCCCGGTGAACCCGCCCTCGGGCTGCCGTTTCCGCACCCGCTGCCCGCTGGCGGAGAAGATCTGCGCCGAACAGGTCCCCGACTGGCGCGAGCTCGTCCCCGGACATTGGGTGGCCTGCCATCTGGTATAGGCGGCAGTTGTAATTACGGTGATCTGCACGACTGACGTCGTGAGTACGAAGTAACATGGATCGATAGATATGAAACTGTAGCTTGTCGGAAATCAGATGAAGGAGGTGGTGCCTGTAAGCAAGTCGAAATAAATAATGGAACTATAAGACGTAGTTGTGAGACAGATCAACCATATACTCCAAACACATTTTCTCAAGGAGGAGAAAAACATGCGTAACAAATTGTTTATCATTGCTTCGCTGCTGATCGTGGCCAGCATGGTCCTGGGAGCCTGCGCAACCCCGACCGCCGCAGACCGTGGTGCAGACCGTCGAAGTGGTCAAGACCGTGGAAGTGCAAGTGCCCGGCGAGTCGACGACCCAGATCGTGACGGCGACCCCCCCGCCGGCAGCACCCGCCCGCAGAGTTCACGTCGAAGGATCCCAACCACCTTCGTCTATGCTACCTTCGGCGATGCCTGAGACGTTCGATCCGGCCCTGGCTTACGAGACCGCCGGCGGCGAGATCATCCAGAACGTCTATGAAACCCTGGTCTTCTACAACAAGGAAAAGCGCGACCGAGTTCGTCCCGCAGCTGGCGACCGAAGTGCCGACCATGGAGAACGGCGGCATCTCGGCCGATGGCATGACCTACACCTTCAAGATCCGCCCGGGCGTCAAGTTCCACGACGGCAGCGAGATGACCCCCGCGGATGTGGCCTACTCCTTCCAGCGCGGCCTGCTGCAGGGCGGCACCGCCTCCCCGCAGTGGCTGCTGACCGAGCCCTTCTTCGGCGTCCGGCATCGACGATGTCACCGAGCTGGTCGATCCGATGCCGGCGCCCTGATCGATGACCGCGAAGGCCTGGCCAAGGTCCGACCCGGCCAAGCTCAAGGCAGCCTGCGAGCAGGTCAAGGCAGCGATCGTCGCCGACGATGCCGCCGGCACCGTGACCATGAACCTGGCGCAGCCCTGGGGTCCCTTCCTGCCCACCCTGGCCAAGACCTGGGGCTCCGTGATGGAGAAGAAGTGGGTGGTCGAGAACGGCGGCTGGGACGGCTCCTGCGACACCTGGCAGAACTTCTACGGCATCACCTGCAGATAACTGATCCCATTCACGAGCATCACGCAACGGCACCGGTCCCTTCAAGCTCGAGCACTGGACCAAGGGCCAGGAGATCGTCCTGGTGCGCAACGACGACTACTGGCGCACCGAGCCCGCCTGGGAAGGCGGCCCGACCGGGCCCGCCAAGCTGCAGCGTGTGGTCATCAAGATAGTGGACGAGATGGGGCACCCGCTTTGCCATGCTGCAGGCTGGCGATGCAGATTTGCAACCGGTCGACTCGCACGACCTACTGCCCAGGTCGACCCGCTGGTGGGCGAGCAGTGCGAATACGACAGTCGAGCCGGTGACTTATGATGCCTGCAAGCCTGCCGACGACCCGCGACCAGCCGCTGCGCCTGTGCAAGGGCGCTCCCCTGATCACCCGCACGGATGTCTTCTTCAACTTCAACATCGCCAACCCTGAGGGCGGCAACCCCTTCATCGGCTGCGGCAAGCTGGACGGCAACGGCATCCCGCCGGACTTCTTCAGCGACGTGCACGTCCGCAAGGCGCTTCAACTACTGCTTCGACTGGGACACCTACATCAAGGATGTCCTGGCTGGCGAGGCGATCCAGTCGGTCGGCCATCACGCTGCCCGGCATGCCCGGCTACGACGCCAACGGCCCGAAGTACACCTACGACCCGGCCAAGTGCGAGGAAGAGTTCAAGGCTTCCGACCTGGAAGATCCGCCGGATGGCAAGAGCGCTGTGGGACACCGGCTTCCGCTTGCAGGTCGGCTTACAACACCGGCAACACCGCCCGCCAGACGGTGGCCGAGATCCTGGAGGCCAACCTGGCCGCAGGTCAACGAGAAGTTCCTGGTCGAGGTCATCGGCCTGCCCTGGCCGACCTTCCTGGCGGCACCAGCGCGCCAAGACCCTGCCGATCTTCGTCAGCGGCTGGCTGGAAGACATCCACGACCCGCACAACTGGTACGTGCCGTACATCATCGGCACCTACGGCGCGCCGCCAGAGCCTGCCCGCGGAGTTCATCGACCAGGCTGCAGCCGCTGATCAACGCCGGTGTGGCGGAGACCGATCCGGCCAAGCGCGCCGAGATCTACAACGAGCTCAACCAGCTGGTCTACGATGACGCCCCAGATATCATCCTGGCGATCGCCAACCCGGCCGCCACTACGAGCAGCGCTGGGTGCAGGGTTACTACTACAACCCGATCTACTCCGGATTACTATTACTACCCGCTGTCCAAGAAGTAAGCTGCTTACCGTTAACTACCGACGGTGGGGAACTGATTCCCCACCTCGCTCGCATAGATAACTCGCTGCAAGACTTCTCATTATCTGGATCAAGCGCTGTTCACTGAGCCTGGCCAAGCAGGCTAGCACTGAGACTTCTGATCTGCTTGACAGTGCTCCGAGAAACAGTAGCCTGATAGTTAGTGAAGGAGTAGAGACTATGACTGCATATATCATCCGCCGTCTGCTGCTCTTGCCGCTGCTGCTGGTTGGGGTGACGGTGATCATCTTCGGCATGCTGCAGTTCCTCAGCCCGGTCGAGCGCTCGGCGCTGTACGTGCGCGATATCCCCAAGAACGATGCTGCAGTGACAGGGATCATCAAGCGCTACGGGCTGGATGAGCCCTCTACCGTGCAGTACTGGCGCTGGCTGGTGGGCACGGTCGACCCGATCACCGGCGAACGCATCGGTGGTATGTTGCGCGGCGACTTTGGCTATTCGCGCGTGGGCTCGCAGCCGGTGGTCGACCTGATCAAGCAGCGCTTCCCGGCGACGCTGGAGCTGGCCCTGTGGGCGATCGTCCCGATCATCGGGGTCGGCATCTGGCTGGGCGTGCAGGCAGCCGTGCACCATAACAGGCCGTTCGACCAGGGGGCGCGCATCTTCAGCATCGTCGGCTACTCCTTCCCCACCTTTGTCTTCGGCCTGCTGGTGCTGATGATCTTCTACGCCAACCTGGGCTGGTTCCCGCCCGGCAGGCTCTCCGATTGGGCGAACAGCGATCGTCAACAACCCGGCGTTGTTCACCCAGTACACCCACCTGATGACGGTCGATGCCCTGTTGAACGGGCGCTTCGATATCTTCCTGGATGCGCTGCGCCACCTGGTGCTGCCGATCCTGACCCTGGCCTACATCAACTGGGCGCTCTTCCTGCGGGTGACGCGCTCCTCCATGCTGGAGACCCTGCGCCAGGAATACGTGACCACGGCGCGCGCCAAGGGCGTTGCCGAGCGGGATGTGATCAACAAGCACGCCCGCCCCAACGCCCTGATCCCGGTGGTCACCCTGGCTGGCTTCCAGGTGGCGGTGCTGCTGGGGGGGGTGGTCATCACCGAGACGGTCTTTAATTACCCGGGGATCGGCTCCGCTGCGGCCGCCGCGGCTGCCCAGCTGGATGTGGTGACCGTGCTGGGTTTTGCCCTGTTCATCGGTGTGATCCTGATCCTGGCCAACCTGGTCGTGGATGTCATGTACGCGGTGTTGGATCCACGCGTCCGCCTGTCTTGAAGAAAGGTGCTAAATATGACCACAACGGCTGTTCCCGAACACGCTGCGGGCGAGCACGAGCTGCTCCCTGAAACCCTCTCCACGCGCAAGATCGCCCGGCTGGAGCGGTTCCTAGGCCCGGAAAACTACCGGATCGTCAAGGGGCTGCTGACCACACCGGCCTCGATCGCCGGCCTGATCCTGCTTGCTTCTTTTTTATCTGATTGCTGTGTTTGCACCCGTGCTCGCACCCACCAAAGCCACGCGATCCGTATAAGATCCCCCGCGATGGTTTCAGCCCGAACCCACAACCACCTGGCACAGTGTGGAAGCGCAACCCGCCGCCGGTGCCGGTCTGGTATAAACTGATCACCGGCAACGACCAGTGGGTGCATCTGATGGGCACCGCCTCCGGTCAGTGGGATATCTTCTACGGCGTGATCTGGGGCACGCGCACTGCCTTCAAGACCGGTTTTATCATCGTCTTTACCTGTTTGATCATCGGAGTGCTGTTCGGCTCGATTGCCGCCTATTACGGCGGCATGGTGGATAACGTCCTGATGCGCATGGTGGATATCTTCCTGACCCTGCCCTTCATCATGGCGGCTCTGATCCTTGCGGCCGTGCTGACGCCGCGCATAGGAAGGAGCATCATGCCGGCGGTGATGGCCCTGATCGCCTTCGGCTGGATGGGCTACGCCCGCCTGATCCGCGGCGACATCCTGTCGGTCAAGGAGCGCGATTATATCCTGGCGGCGCGCGTGATCGGGGTCAAGGACCGCCACATCCTGTTCAAGCACATCATGCCCAACGCCATCTTCCCCACCATGGTGTTTGCTTCCCTGGATATCGGCGCAGTGGTGCTCACCTTTGCCGCCCTGAGCTTCCTGGGCATCGGCACCGATATCGGCTATGCCGACTGGGGACAGCTGCTTTCCTTCGCCCGCACCTGGATCCCGACCTGTATGCTTACTGGTACATCGTCGTCTTCCCGGGGATGGCCCTGGTGCTGTTCGTCCTGGGTTGGAACCTGGTCGGCGATGCCTTACGGGACGTGCTCGATCCGAAGATGCGCGGCCGGATTTAGACCTTTATGCTCAATCTCAGGTGGAGCGCCCTGAGCCTGACTTTCCTTCTGAGTTTCAGCTATTCGGCGCTCTTTCAGGAATTTCCGATAAAAATGGATAATTCGGTGCGAAGCACCGAATTATCCATTTTTATCGATTTTCCCCCTTCCCAGAGGGAAGGGGGGCAGGGGGGATGGGTGGTGAACACGGTTTTCAGACAGACGCTATCGATTTGCTGTCTGTAACGGTGCCGCCTGGCATAACACCTTCAGCTACTGCTACTCCTTCCCCAACGGAGGAGCCTCCTTCTGGCATGATGGCGACCCCGGACCGGCTGGCGCGCCCGGTCCTACCGGCAAATCCCAGCCAGGCGGACCTGGGAGCGCAGGCCTATTACCTGGTCTGCATGACCTGCCATGGAGACCGGGGGCAGGGGCTGACCCAGGAATGGATCGATGCCTGGCACCTGGATGAAAAAGATGGCTGCTGGCAGAGCAAATGCCATGCTGCCAACCATCCTCCGGAAGGCTTCGTGCTGCCTAAAACCATTCCGGCGGTCACAGGCCCATTGATTAAGGCTCGCTTTGCGACCGGTCTTGACCTGCATAATTACATCCGCGAGAAAATGCCCTGGCAGGCGCCTGGCACGCTCACCGAGGAGCAATACTGGCAGCTGACTGCTTATGTATTGCGCTTGAATGGGTTAGACCCTGGAAATACACCTCTGAATGAAACCACGGCTACCCAGATCCGGCTGCGCCCCGAGCCAACCCCGACCCCGACGCCGACACCACCCGCTGTCGAGTTTATCTCCCAGAATTGGTATTGGTTGGGGGTAGTCGCGATGATGTTGATCGCAGGGGTCTTTTTCTTGGTAAAATATATATCAGGAAAACCGGGATGATGAAGATTTCGTACTGAGGGTGCGCCCGGTCTACCAGATTTATGCATGAATTTATCGGTAAATGTATGGTTGAATAATATGGACATCGAAACGCAAGAAGATATTTCGATACTGACCGACCGGGAGCTGGTGCTCAGCCTGCAAAGCGGCAGCCTGGATGCTCTCGGCGTGTTATATGATCGCTATCGCCAGCTGGTCTACCGGACTGCCCTGGCGATCACCGGCGATAAAGAGGCAGCGGACGACCTGCTGCAGGATGTATTTTTGCGCCTGTATCGCTTTGCGGAGCGGATCGACGGTCAACGATCCTTAGAGCCCTGGTTGTACCGCATGACGGCGAACCTTGCCTATACCTGGGTAAAACGCCACAGCCGCTGGGTGCAGCCATTGGAGGACCTGGTCGACTGGCTGATGGCAGGTGGGCGGAATGCACCTTACGAGCTGACGGAAAAGAACGACGAATGGCTGCAGGTGCAGCAAGCGGTGCTGGAGCTGCCTTTACCCCAAAGAATTGTGGTGATTTTATATTATATGAACGATCTTTCCTTGCAGGAAATCTCCGACGTAATGGACGTACCGGTCGGAACTGTGAAATCCCGGCTGCATTATGGGCGACGGGCTTTGCGCCGCAGCATGGGCTTAACGGATGATGCTCGTCAGGATGTGACGTATGAAGGTTCGTGATATTGACCTGGAAGATTATACCGATCGCCAACTCAGCACCAGCCTGAAAAACTGGGCTGCCTGGCAAAAGCCACCCAGCGGAGGCAGGCAGCGCCTGATGAGTGCAGCAATTATTACAGTTTCCCAACCACGCAGTCTTTCATTTCAAGAGAGGATCAAGCGCGTATTCGCATTTTCGGAAGAGAGCCTGTGGAACTCGCGGGGTGTTATTACGGCTCCCTTCTCCCCTGGCTCCTACTGGGCTTTCCATCGGGCGACAACCTTCCGCCAGGTGACCTGAGATCTCCTGGAGAGGTGGACCGGCAATCTTGCGGCGCGAGATACTAAATAATTTTTTCCATCGGCTACAATCCCCTTTCTTCCTCCCCCATCGGGAGAGCGAGAAAGGGGTTTTGTTGGGTTTGACAGGTACCCAAGGTTGGATGCTTATCGGTCTGCTGGCAATGATGGTGGCAGGCCTGGCAGGCTGCAAGCAGGTTCCGCCGCCAGCCCAACCCGCAACCCGGACGATGGCTGCTCCCCAGGTGAATAACCCGAGCGTCGTTCCCACTCAAACTGTGATACCAGCTCGTGTGCTGACCATCTGCCAGACACAGGAACCGACCTCGCTGTTTAAATATAATGATGCTTCTCCCGCGGCGAACAACATCCGCGAAGCAATTTACGATGGTCCGACGGATATTCAAGCTTACACCTTGAAGCCGGTAATCCTGGAACGCCTGCCGGATTTGCAGAATGGCGACGTGACCTTCGAGCCTGTAGGGGCGACAGCTGGCTCGTTGATTGTAGATTCTTCCGGAAAACTGGTCAACCTGAGCGAAGGAGTGACCTATCTGCCAGCGGGCTGCCAGGAGGCTTCCTGCGCGCAGACCTATTCCGGGTCGGATCCGATCCAGGTCGACCAGATGTCCGTGCGCTTTCATCTGCGCCCAGGCTTAATGTGGTCAGACGGATCGCCGCTGAGTGCGGATGACTCCCAATATGCATTCGAGCTGGCTCGCCAGCTCTACCCGCGCGTCCAGCCGGAGCTGCTCGCCTACAGCGACAGCTACCGGGCGCTAGATGCCCAAACGGTGGAGTGGCGAGGTGTGCCTGGCTACCGGGATGGGCGCTACGCCGGGTTCTTCTTCTCGCCGCTGCCGAGGCATGCATGGAGTGTGTTCTCGCTCGACCAGCTGCTAGCATCGGATAGCGTCAACCGTGCTCCAATTGGCTGGGGAGCCTACAAGATCGATGAATGGACCTCCGGCGATCACATCAGCCTTTCACGCAACCCGAATTACTTCAGAGCTGGCGAAGGTCTGCCTCATTTCGACCGTCTGGTATATCGCTTCCTGCCGGACGGCGACGAAGCGCTGACAGCCCTCCTGGCTGGCGAATGCGATTATATCGATGAGACCGCCGGGCTGGAAACCCAGACCGAGAGATTGTTACAGCTGCAGAGTGAGAAAAAAGCCCAGGTTATTTTCAAAAACGGGACCGCCTGGGAGCATGCAGATTTTGGCATCCAACCGCTGGCACCCGATGGCAGCCCTCGCACCTCGCTCTTCAGCCGAAAAGAGGTGCGCCAGGCGATCGCCATGTGCATTGACCGGGAGCGGCTGGCGAAAGAGCTGTTCTTCGGACAATCGACTGTCCCAGATACGTATGTTCAGCCCGACCATCCTCTGTACAATGCGGAGGCCAGGAAATACCCCTACGACCCGCAGGCGAGCGCCAGGCTTCTCGATGAATCAGGCTGGATCGACGACGACCAGAATCCAGCGACGCCGCGCCTGGCTCAAGGCATCGATGGAATTCCCGATGGAACCCCGTTCGCCTTTGCGTACTTAATGGCGGACGGACCAGAGCAAGGAAAAGCCGCTGAGATCATCCGCACTTCCCTGGCAGGCTGTGGAATCCAGGTGAATATTCAGAGTGAAGCTCCTGAAAAGCTGTTTGCCTCCGGACCGGAGGGACCGATCTTTGGGCGTACCTTCGATATGGCACAATTCAGCTGGGCAAGCTCCATCGAGCCGGCCTGTTTCTTGTACGTGACCGATCAGATTCCCGGGCCATATCCTCAGTACCCCCACGGCTGGGGAGGCGCGAATGCCAGTGGGTTCAGCAATCCGGAATACGACCAGGCCTGCCAGCAAGCCCGCTCCATCTTGCCCGATCTCCCGGCTTACCAGGGTGTCCATGCAAAAGCGCAAGCTATTTTTGCCGAAGAATTACCTGCAATTCCGTTATACTTACGCCAGAAAGTGATTGCTGCCCGTCCAGATATGTGCGGCGTACTTTTCGACGGATCTGCGGATAGCACCTTATGGAATATCGAGTCATTTGATTATGGACCTGGATGCCCACCAGGCTAAGCGTATGGCCCAGTATCGAGCCCTTATTGTAGATGATCAGCGCGATGCCCGCCTTTTATTACGAGCCGGGCTGACCACGCTTAATTTAAATTTGGAAGTTATCGACGTCCCCTCCGCAGAGGAGGCGATGCTGGTGCTCTCTAACACACCCATCGATTTGCTGGTTGCGGATGTACGCCTGCCAGGGATGTCTGGCCTGGAGCTCAAGAAACACGCTTCACGGCGAAACCCAGAGACGAAACTAATTTTGATTACCGGGGTGGCAGATCCGGACATCCAGCGGCAGGTGGCAGAAGCCGGTGCTTCGGCTTATTTCTATAAGCCAATCTCGATCACTGAGTTTTTAGATGCATCTCGGGCTTGCCTGGAATCCATCCCTGCTCCTGCTGGTCAGCCTGAAGTTGTATTAACACCGGCAGCTCAGCCAGAAGATGAGCTGCCGCGAGAATTGAGCGAGTTCTCAAAAAAAGTAGAGGCAGCTGGAGCAGTGATCTTCGATGCACAGGGACAAATCATCGCTCAGGCGGGGGAGTGGTCTTTGCCAGCTCGACCAGCAGACATGATCGCGGCTGTAATTGAGATGCGGCGCGCAGCGAATAAATTCCCTGCGCTTTCAAGCGATGAGACTTTTCAAAGCCTGTCAGTGTTCAAAGGCAAAGAATATGACCTGTTCATTTCTCATCTGACCACTCAAACAGCGCTTTTATTTGCTGTTCGCACGGGGCTGCAGGCAAGCAAGGTTGCGAAAGTGCTGGAGGCTGTCCAGCGGTTTCAAGTGAGGGCAGAACCCCTGATAATCGCACCTGCTCCAGATGCAGGTGTCGCGATCTCTGCTCAAGAATCAGCTGCTGAGGAAGAGATTATCCTGGCAATTGAAACGACAGCCGAGCCTCCGGATATACCTCTGGATGAGCTCGTCCACCGGGTTGAAACCACCCGCTTCGAACCAGGAGACGTAGACGCATTCTGGGAGAAAATGGCGGAGAGCGAAACGCAAGATTTTCGCTTAAAGAGCGACAGTATTACCTACGAGCAAGCGCAGCTGCTGGGTTTGGATATCGAAGGGAATAAAGAGGAATAAAGCAGTACTTTTCCTCACAGTGAAAATAAACAATACTTGTTGCAGCGCTATTGCATCCCTTATTCCGCTTGTGTTACAATTCAGACCGCTCGTTTCCCCGGCGATGAATGAACTGTCTTTGGGGCGTTGTGCAACGGCAGCACAGCGGACTTTGGATCCGTTTATCCTGGTTCGAATCCGGGCGCCCCAGCTTGTCAATTATCATCTGTGGATGATCCAGGGTTTGTTGAATTTGAGAGTCTAAGCCGATTCACAGATCGGTTTATCCAGGCGGATATAGCGTCATGCTGAATCTTTGGCGCGGTGCCCGCCTGTTTTATTTAAAAAGCTTCGTGTATCAATTACGTCATACAGCGGTTATTTTCAAGCGAAACGTACAAGTTTCGCCTTTATCAGGAGGAAAAACATGAATGTGACTGCAGTGATTCTGGCTGCCGGGCTCGGGACCCGGATGAAATCATCCGTTCCCAAAGTGCTCCATCCACTCCTTGGCCGGCCGATGATCTCCTACTCCGTTAATGCAGCCAGACAGGTCACCGGAAACCCGCCGGTAGTCGTAATCGGTCACGCGGGAGAGCAAGTGAGCAGCGTTCTCGGCGACCGGGCAGAGTATGTCCTTCAGGAACCGCAGTTAGGCACTGCCCATGCCGTTATGCAAGCCGAGGGGTTGCTTAAGGGGAAAAGCGAGCTGGTCCTGGTTACAGCAGCCGATATGCCGCTCATCCGCGAGGAGACATTAAGACAGCTGGTGACAGCCCAAGAGGGAAATCCGGGTCCGTTGACGATGCTCACCGTCATCTCAGACGATGCGCGCGGATTCGGACGAGTGATTCGGGGTGAGCGCAGCCAGGTCCTGGGCGTCGTTGAAGAAGCCCAGGCTTCGGCAGAACAGCTGGCAATCCTCGAGCTGAACACCAGCGTGTACTGCTTCTCGGCGGACTGGCTGTGGGAGGCATTGAAAAAAGTCTCGCTCTCTTCCAAAGGCGAATACTACCTGACTGACCTGGTGGAAATCGCTGTCTCGGCAGGTAATTCGGTGCTGGCGATGGTCAGCGACGATCCACAAGAAGCGATCGGCATCAATACGCGCGTGCAGCTGGCGGAGGCCGAGAAAGTGCTGCGCAGGCGGATCAACCAGGCATGGATGCTGGCTGGGGTAACTCTGGTCGATCCCGATGCGACTTACATCGAAGAGGAGGTCGTGATCGGGCAGGACTTCGTGATCTGGCCGAACACCTATCTGCGCGGAAAGACTTTAATCGGCAGAGACTGCGTGATCGGTCCGAATGCCATCATCCAGGATACTCAGCTCGGAGACCGCTGCCACGTCCTGGACTCGGTGCTCGAGAGCGCAAGCGTGGAAGATGACGTCGGTATCGGCCCATATGGGCATTTACGCAAGGGCGCACACCTGGCGAGCGGGGTCCATATGGGGAATTTTGGCGAGGTAAAAAGCTCCTACCTGGGACCGGGCGTAAAAATGGGGCATTTCTCCTACATTGGGGATGCGACGATCGGAGCAGAGGTGAACATCGGCGCAGGGACAATTACGTGTAATTTCGATGGCGAGCGGAAAAACCATACCGAGATTGGCGCGGGTGCGTTCATCGGGAGCGACACCATGCTTATCGCGCCGATCACGATCGGTGAGAACGCCCGAACTGGAGCTGGTGCGGTGGTGACCAAGGATATACCCGCGGACACGCTGGCAGTCGGGATGCCCGCACGGGCAATCCGTAGATTGAAAAAATGAATCTTAACCTGCTGGAGCTTCTCGCCTTGCTGGGTTTGTTCCTCCTTGACGGTATTCTCGGGACAGGAGGGGCTGCATTTGGGCGGGCAAATCCAGCCCGCTTGATGACAATGCGCGAGGAAAATGAGCGGGCAGTTGAGCGTACTCTGCGCCTATTGGATAATTTACCCAAGTTATTGGCAAGCTTCGAGCTGGTGCAAATGCTCGCTCGCTTTGGCATCGCTCTCCTGGTGGGTTTCTGGTCCTTGCAATTGAATTTCTATTATTCGCCTTATACAAATATCCTGGCGATCTTGCTGGCGATCATTGTCACCTTCTGGCTGGAGTGGCTCATAAAACGACCTGCCCTGCAAAGTCCTGAGCTGTGGGCGCTGCGGCTGAACGGCCTCGGTTTTGTCGTGCGCGCGATCGCTTTCATCTTCGTCTGGCCTGTACGCAAGCAAGAAGGCGAGCTCATCAGCAACGAGCCATCCAGCGGGCTGACGGAAGATGAGCTGATGACGCTGGTGGATGCAGGTGAGGAAGAAGGTGTAGTAGAGCAGGGCGAGCGGCAGATGATCTATTCTGTATTTCAGCTGGGTGAGACCCTGGTGCGTGAAATCATGGTTCCCCGCATCGATATGCTTGCTCTCGATGTCAGCACGCCGCTCGTAGATGCTGTCGATGCGATTGTCAAGTCGGGCCATTCGCGGGTACCCGTTTTTCAAGAGACGGTCGATCAAACCCTGGGCGTAGTATATGCCAAGGATTTGCTGCGCTTGTGGCATCAAGACCAGCAGGACTCGTCTTTACACGATTTGCTGCGCCCGGCTTATTTCGTTCCGGAAGCGATGCGGGTGGACGAGCTGCTGGCGGAGATGCAAGTGCGAGGCGTGCACATGGCGATTGTAGTAGATGAGTACGGCGGTGTAGCTGGCCTGGTTACCCTGGAGGACATCGTAGAAGAGATCGTCGGCGAAATACGCGATGAGTACGATCAGGCAGAGGAAGCCCCTTACCTGGCTCTAAAAGATGGCGACACTATTTTCCTTGGAAAAGTGACGCTGGATGATTTCAACGAAGTCATGCACAGTGAGCTGAGCAGTGACGAGACAGATACGATCGGCGGTTTCATTTACAATAGCCTGGGAAAAGTGCCCCAGGTTGGGGAGAGCGTGGAAGCCGGGGGACTGCTCTTGACGGTCGAGCAAGTTAACAAGCGGAGGATCGTCAAGGTGCGCGCTCACAGGACGGAGCCGGGACAAAATTATGAGAAGGAGCAACAACATGATCGCGGATGAGAAACGCCGCAGCTTGATCCAGGCAGCAGTTGAAGCACGCCGGCACGCATATGCCCGTTATTCTAATTACCCGGTTGGAGCTGCGGTTATGGCTGCCTCTGGAACTATTTATACGGGTGTTAACGTAGAAAATGCAGCCTATCCAGCCAGTATTTGCGCAGAGCGAGTGGCAATATTTAAAGCGGTCTCCGCAGGTGAAAGGGAGTTTCCCGCGATTGCGGTAGTCACTTCAAATGCAGGCTCACCGTGCGGAGCTTGCCGCCAGGTGATGGCCGAATTTGGGCTGGATACCGAGGTCCTGATTGCTAATGAAGATGGAGAGATCGTGCAGCAAACCAGCGTCGCTGAGCTGCTTCCCAGCTCGTTTGGGCCGCGAGATTTGAACCCAAGCCCCCCCGAAATCGCCTGAGGCAACTTCAGCCTGCCCAAAACGGGGAGGGAAAATTGATTTACCCATTCGGCGGGATAGAGAGCTACCAGTTTGGGGCAGGCGTCGCGGTCAAGAGCAAATCCTGCAGCATCCAGCCTGCTTTGCCATCCGGACCGACGACGTGCACCCATACCCCCTCCGGGCTTTCAACGACCTCCGGTAAGACCTGCATGAGAGTATTATCCAGGTAGCTGCCAATGACACGGCCTCCCGGGGTCTCTCTGAGGATTGCACCGACGGCATCGCGCGAGCGCACCAGAGCAATAAGCGGGGTGGGAGTAAGCGTAGGTGTGAATGTCGGAGTTAATGTGGGGCTGGGTGTCACTGTCGGGGTAAGGGTAGCGGTGGGAGGAACCGGGGTAAGCGTCACGGTCACGGTGGGTGTGATGGTTGGGGTCGAGCTGGGGATTTGGGTGGGTAAAGCAACCTGTGCGCCAAATGCAGCCCCGGCCACGCTCAGACCGATCAGCAATATGATGCCGATCAAGGTGAGGGCTGCGCCCAGTGTATAACCGAAGAGGGTCATAGGACGGAACCCCAGCACCGCCAGGGTGATCGCGCCCAGCAAAGCTCCCCAGGCAAGATACACCACGAATACAACCAGGCCGTCCGGCCACATATGCGGGACGCCGCTGCCCAACCCAAACCCGGCAGCGACCAACGGCAGGAACAGCTCGTAAGCTAAAGCTACGCTGGTCAGCATGGGACCATTCAGGTTGCGGGCGACCGCGGCAGAGGTCAGGATAGCGCCGGCAGCCAGCACCAGGAAATTCGTCCAGTTAAGCTGAGTGTAAACATAAACTAAGCCTAACTCGGCAGGCAATGAAGGCCGTGCCAAATAACCCATCAGGGTACCAACCAGGACAACCAGCAGACCTGCGATGAGCAGGCCGAGCAAGCTGCGTGCAAAGAAACGTCCGGATCCGATAACTGTGCCTAATGAGATCCCGACCATGGGCATCATCATTGGCGCCAGGACGGCCCCTAATACCAGCAAGGCAGGAGCACTTAATAAAAAGCCTGCTCCAATGATTACTGCTGCAAGTATTGATAAGAGATAAAAGTCGAATGATGGATAGACATACTCTGCGATCTGGTCGAGGAAAGCTGCCCGATCGTTGGCATTCATTGGAAGCGGTAAACGCATTGCTCGCCGCCTGCGGGCAGGCGGAAGGCTGGCAGGGTCATCAGAGGTTTGTTCTGGCTGGGAAAGGTTCATTTGCGTAAAGTTGCGACAATTCGGACCGGTTTTTCGAACAATTCCAGAGCGCTGAATATATCTGGGACAACGATATCCGCCGCCAGGAGAGCTTCAACTGCAGTGCCTTCCTGGCCAAGAACACAAATGCTCAAAGCTGCTTGATCTAGCATCGCGACATCGTTAGCGCCTTGACCGATGGCGACCACCCGCTCGGAGCCGAGCTGGCGCACGTAGTGGGCTTTCTGACCGGCCTCATCCCCCGGTTGAAGGCATACTGCCTGAATACCTAACTGGTGGTCGATAATTTCTTGCCTGCCGTGGGTATCCGCAGTCAGCAGGTGTAGATTCAGGCGGTCTCGCAAGCGGTTAAGATTGCGCGCCAGGCCATCCAGTAACTGTCCATCCACGGCAAGGGTTCCGTTTACATCACACACCAGGTGTTCGAGCTGCAGCAGCTCTCTGCCGGGGATGTTCAATTCGATCATACTTGTTATTATACAAGATTTGTGCCAGCTCACCTGAGCTGTGCAGTGAATCGGATCGACTCATATTGGACTTACGCAGTTCCCAAAGGAATTGCCGAAAATAGGGGTGATGGGTGGGGGGGACCCCCCACCCATCACCCCTATTTTCGGCCTTTTACCTTTCAACTGCGTAACTCCTATTATAATCACCCACGCGGTTGAGGACAGCGTGCCTTGAGAGGTGTTTGTACTAACCAAAAGGGCTGGTCTAACCTATAGTAAAATAGGCGCGTTTGTCTCGAGAAGCCTGAGCAGAAGGCAGGGAGTAAATAAAGTCAGGAGCAGGCGAATTGTATTGTAGCTGCATAAGATTATCGAAGGCGCTAACGGCTCTCAGCTTTATTTGCCTCCTGACGGTGCTCGTTGCCTGTAATACAACCGGACCTGCCCCGCTGGAGGCAACCTTAACGAGTACCCCGGTCGTTTCGACAGCAATCCCGACGGCATCCCAGACCGCGATACCTTCAGCTACCCCAACATCCAGTACCGCTGAAATTATCCTGCTCGCTCCGGAAGGAACGCCACAGGAAATGGTCCAGCTTTATTCAGAATTAATTCAGGCAAGCGGGTATTCATATGAAATGCGGACCAGTTTATCCCCCTCGGATTTGAACCCTGGGCTTCGCCTGGTGATTGCCTTGCCGCCCAACCAGGCGCTGACAGACCTGGTTGCGGCTGCGCCAGATACCCAGTTCCTGGCGCTGGGAATACCTGGCACCCAACCAGCGCCCAACCTGACAACAATTTCAGACCAAACCGACCGGACCGATATGCAGGGCTATTTGGCAGGTTTTAGCGCTGCAGCTTTGAGCGAAGGATGGCGGGTGGGAGTGATTGGCGACGCCAGCAGCCCGCAAGGCAAAGGAGCCATTCAGGGGTTCCTCAATGGGGTAGTTTATTTCTGTGGGCTGTGCCGACCACCTTACCCCCCATTTTTTCAATATCCCGTAACAGCTGAGGTATCTTCTGGGGCGAGCGCAGATGAATTAAAGTCAGCCGCCGATGAGCTGATCGCGCAAGGGGTTCTGACAGCCTATGTCGCTCCAGGGGTTGGCAGCGATGAATTGTTCGCGTATCTTGCAGACCAAGGAGTGAATATCATTGCCAGCGTCGACCCCCCTGCCGGTGTTAAAGAGCATTGGGTGGCGACGATCAAAACGGATACATCAGCCGCGGTTAAATCCCTGCTGCCAAACCTGCTCGCCGGACAGGGAGGGGCGACCCTGGAGGCTCCGCTGGTAATGGATAATAGAAATCCTGATCTGTTCAGCGCAGGTAAACAGCGCCTGGTGGAAAGCTTTATGGCTGATTTACAGTCGGGTTATGTGGATACCGGCGTCGATCCAACCACGGGTGAGCCCCGCTGAGCGGAATGGTTGTAATTGATCAAACAGCCTGCTCAAGAGACAGGCGAAGGCTGTGCTTGCAAAATCGGATAAAGGGTAATATACTTTGCTCATAAGCTGCCTGGAGTGCCTGAATGATGGTTTTCCAGGCATAAATGTGTAGAGTATCGTAGTTCTCTCATAAAACAAATGTAAGGAGGCTGCCGATACGACGGATTCACCAATTTAATCTCCCCATTTTCTATGACCAACTAACTCACACTTCTAGTAAATCTTCCACGGAGGAGAAATCCATGTCTAAAAAAGTTTACCCCTTTTTAGCTCTGCTCATTCTGGCTGCAATGGTGTTGAGTGCCTGTGCAACTCCAGCCGCTCCAACCACGGCACCCCAAGCAACCACGGCACCGCAACCAACCGAGGCAGCCACACCCAAGCTCAAGATTGGCCTGGTGACCGATACCGGCGGTGTAAACGATAAGTCCTTCAACCAATCAGCCTGGGCTGGAGTTCAGAAGGCTGCCCAGGAATTCGGATTAGACGCCAAGTTCATCGAATCCAAGCAGCCCACCGACTATGAAAAGAATATCGATCAATTCGCCACCGAGGGCTACGATGCAATCGTTACCGTGGGCTTCTTGATGGGTGACGCAACTGCTGCCAAGGCGAAGCAATATCCCAACATCAAGTTCGCGATCATCGACAACGCCTATTTCCCCAGCGCAGGCTCAGCAGCCTGCCCGGATACCGTCAAGGATTGCTATGATGACGGTGGGTTGAAGAATGTGACCAGCCTGATGTTCCAGGAAGACCAGGTCGGATTCCTGGCAGGCGTCCTCGCCGGTGGTATGACCAAGACCGGCACCGTATGCACCGTTTCTGGTATGGAAATCCCGCCGGTAGTGCGCTACGTGGTTGGCTTCCAGAATGGCGCCAAGTGGATCAAGCCGGATGCTAACACGCTTGAACGTCTACATCCCCTCCTTCACCGATCCCGCCAAGGGCAAGGAAACCGGTCAGAGCATGATCGACCAGGGTTGCGATGTAGTCTTCGGCGTTGGCGGTAATACCGGCAATGGCGGTCTGCTGGCAGCCAAAGAGAAAGGTCTGATGGCGATCGGCGTCGATGTCGACCAGTACAATACCTATCCTGAGGTGAAGGATGCATTGGTGAGCAGCGCTGCAAAGAACGTCGATGTCGCCGTCTATGAATACCTCAAGAGCTTTAACGGTGGCACTGAAAAGGCTGGCGTCGATACAGCCAATCTCGCTAACGGCGGTGTAGGACTGGCCCCATTCCATGATTGGGACAGCAAGATCCCAGCCGACTTGAAGGCGAAGATCCAGGAAGCCGCTAAGGGCTTGATCGACGGATCGATTAAAACCGGTTACACGCCGTAAGTCGCAAGTTGTATACGAAAGAGGGTGCTGTGTGAAAGAAATCCAGCGCCCTCTTTTCTAAGCTGAATATTGTGGGGTAATTTGGCGGCGGCAGAGCCGCCGCCAAATTCCTAAATACTGAGCCAATGGAGAGAGCGATGAGCCTGGCTTTGCAAACCACAGGAATTACCAAGCGGTTCCCCGGCGTACTGGCGAATGACAATGTAAGCTTTGACCTGGAGAAGGGTGAAATCCACGCTTTACTGGGTGAGAATGGGGCGGGTAAGTCAACCCTGATGAATATTCTCTATGGGCTTTACCAGCCAGATGAAGGGGGAATCTATATTAATGACAAGCTTACCCAAATCACCAGCCCGCATGACGCAATTGCCCAGGGGATAGGAATGGTACACCAACATTTTATGTTGGTGCCGCCACTTAACGGTTACAGAAAATATCATGCTCGGACAGGAGTCGGTTGTTTCATCTACGAAGGTGTTGGGCAAGCTCTCTGTGCTCGATCGAAGGAGTGTTGCCAGGCGTATTCTGGAGCTGAGTGAGAAGTACGCACTGGCAGTCGATCCGGATGCTTATATCCAGGATCTTCCGGTCGGAGCGCAGCAGCGCGTAGAGATTATCAAGGCGCTATACCGGGAAGCCGAGATCCTGATCCTGGATGAGCCGACCGCTGTCCTTACACCGCAAGAAGCCGATGAGCTTTTTGTAATTATGCACTCATTAGTTGAACAAGGGAAGTCGATCATTTTTATCACCCACAAGCTGCGTGAAGTTTTCGCCGTGGCTAATCGCATCAGTGTAATGCGGGCTGGTGTAATGGTCGGCACGGTTAAGCCAGCGGAGGCTACCCAACAGATACTGGCAGAAATGATGGTCGGGCGCGAAGTGCTTCTCCAGGTAGACAAAGCCGAAGCCCATCCGAAGGAAGTGATTCTTCAGGTGGAGAACTTGCATGTACAGGATGACCGGCGGCATATGGCTGTGGACGGCGTTTCTTTCGAAGTCCGTGACGGGGAGATCCTGGGGATTGCCGGCGTGCAAGGTAATGGTCAGACAGAATTAGCGGAAGCGCTCACCGGGCTGCGTCATGCGACCGAGGGTCACATAAAAATTCTTGGTCAAGATACTACGAATGCTTCACCCCGGGTAATAGCCGAGGTGGGCGCCTCACATGTGCCCGAAGACCGGCATAAGCACGGTCTGGTATTGTCTTTCCCTGTCCGGGACAACCTGGTTTTATGTACTTATTATCAAAAGCCGTATTCGAACGGGATCGAGATTATTATGCCTGTCATCGAGAGGCGGGCTGAGGACCTCGTAGAGACATTCGATATCCGCACCCCCAGCATTGAGACCAATGCTGGCGCGCTTTCTGGCGGCAACCAACAAAAGGTAATTGTAGCCCGTGAGCTATCCCGCCCCTTCAGACTGCTTCTGGTCAACCAGCCAACCCGCGGCCTGGACGTGGGAAGCATCGAATTCATCCACAGGCGCATTGTCGAAGCGCGTGACAAAGGTGCGGCAGTGCTCCTGATCAGTGCGGAATTAGATGAGATTATGAGCTTATCTGATCGGATTGCGGTCATGTACAAAGGCCAAATTCTAGATACATTGGATGCTAAGGAGGCGTCGCGTGAGCTGCTGGGGTTGTTGATGGCGGGTGTATCCAGGGAGGTGGAAAATGTCGAATAACCCACCAGTTTATCCTTCAAGCGCAGTCGAAAAACAGAGCCTGGCCCCGGTCCAACCAGCCAAGCCCTCGCGAGCACGTGCCTGGCTGCAAAAGGTCTGGGATGCCGCGTGGATGCCTTTGCTGGCGTTGTTTACTGCCTTTGCGATTGGAGCGGTCGTTATCTGGATTACCAGCGGCAGCTTCCAGACGGTCATCGAGGCGTATTCAGGTATGTTCCGGGGCGCATTTGTCAAACAGCGCGGTCTTTCTGAGACAATCGTTGCTACGACTCCCTACATATTCCTCAGCCTGGCAGTTGCCCTCGGCTTTAAAGCAGGCCTGTTTAATATCGGCGTCGAAGGACAGTTTTATATTGGAGCGGTCTGCGTAGCCTTTGTGGGGTATGCATTGCGTGGCTTGCCCGCGATCATTCACCTGCCACTGGCTTTGTTAGCCGGCGCGTTGGGCGGTGCAGGCTGGGCCGCAATTCCAGGATACTTGAAAGCGCGTACCGGAGCGCATGAAGTCATTAACACCATCATGATGAACTACATCGCTTTCCGGCTGGTAGAGTACCTGATCAGCGGCCCGATCAAGGATAAAAACAGCTCGGCTGTACAGACACCGACAATTGCTCGCTCCGGCTCAGCTGTGGGCGATGGCAGAGATACCGGAAAGATTGAAAGACCCCCTGAATGCCCTCGGTGTAGCTTTAGTGCTGGCATTGGTCGCGTTATTATTCGCGCGCTGGCTGTTTGACCGACCCGCCTGGCGTAAAAGGGAGCGAATCCAAAGGCACAGGCGTATTTATACCTTTGGGTTTGGAGCGGTTATCGGTGTCATCGCTTTTTTCCTCATACCCCTTCTGACGCGCATCTGGTGGCCGTTCAATGATCCATACGACCGGCTGCATATTGGGTTTATCCTGGCTCTTATGGCAGCCGTCTTCGTGTGGTGGCTGCTCTGGAAGACAATCACTGGTTTTGAGCTGCGGACTGTGGGGGCAAACACGAATGCAGCCCGCTATGCAGGTATGAATATCACCCGCAACATCGTACTGACGATGTCCCTGTCTGGCGCACTCGCCGGCATTGCTGGGGCGATCGAGGTGCTGGGTGTTTCGACCTGTCGCTGCCTGCCATTGTTCTTTTCCAGCGGATATGGCTTCGACAGCATCGCGATCGCCTTGCTTGCTAAAAATAACCCGTTTGGCATCATCCTCGCTTCATTTTTGTGGGGTGCCATGCGGAACGGTTCAGACCTCATGGAGCTCAACTCCGGAGTATCGAAATACATCATTTCTTTGATCCAAGCCCTGGTGCTTTTATTTGTTGCAGCTCCGGGAATAATCCGCTGGATATACCATATCAAGGCAGCCCGCCGCCCGGAAGAAGAAACTCAACTGACCAAAGGCTGGGGGGGAGGCTAATCCATGGCTACCGGAACACAGACGCTCGGGAAAACACGTACCAATTCGTGGGTGAGCAGGCTTATCACTGTCATATTTGCCATCATTGCATTGGTTGCGGCGTGGGGATTGCTGAACCTGGTAATCGGGGGAAAGTGTGGCTTGCCCTGTGTCGTTGGGACTTTATCGCAGACGATCCGGCTAGCGACTCCCATAGCCTTTGCAGCCTTCTGTGGGGTGATGTGCGAACGCTCCGGGGTAGTCGATATCGGCATCGAAGGGAAGATGCTGATGGCTGCGATGGTAGCCTATGCAGTGAACCTGTTTCTATATCAGGTATTGTTGACCAGAATGGACTCGACTACCGCAGGGAGCATAAGCCGCTGGGTCGCATTAGTAGCTGCCATCATCTCAGCGCTGGCATTGCAGGCCTTACACGCTGTGGTATCGATAAAATTCAAGGCTGACCAGATCATCAGTGGGACGGTAATCAATATCCTGGCAATCGGGATTACCGGTTACTTCTACCGGCAATTCCTTGCGGAGAACCTTCCTGCGGGTCCAGGAACATTCCCGATTTGGAATATTCCGGTGCTCAGCCAGATACCGATCATTGGTCCGATATTTTTTCAACAAAAGCCCCTCGTCTATATCATGTATATCCTGGTGTTCGTCCTGCAATACGTGCTCTTCTTTACACCCTGGGGACTGCGGGTACGCTCCGTTGGCGAGCATCCGCGGGCTGCGGACACATTGGGGATCAACGTCTTCCGGGTGCGCTATATCAATGTGCTGATCGGTGGCTTGATCGCCGGGTTGGGAGGAGCCTGGTTTACCCTGGAAGCCGTGGATGTGTTCAATCCCTTGATGACCAATGGGCTGGGCTTCATCGGGCTGGCAGCCATGATTTTTGGAAAATGGAACCCATTTGGCGCCCTGCTGGGGGCGTTGATTTTCGGCATGGGGACAAGTCTCACGGCGACTGTGAGCATCTTCAGGCCCGATATTCCCTCGCAGCTGCCTGCGATGCTCCCATATATCCTGACGATCGTGGTGCTGACCGGGGTGGTGGGTCGTGCAGTACCGCCTGCTGCGGACGGTCAGCCATATGATAAGCAGTAAGCCGGCAGCATCGGTTAAACAATAAATCCCCGCCGGGATTGCGGGGGAGCACTCTTAAAAGCAGGCAGGTAGGCGGCAATTGACCCGCTCACCTGCCTGCTTTTACGTATATTTTTTATAAATATATCAGGATCAAGTGTGATATAATATCACCGTATGCTGATATGATGATATATGTGGAGTAATAACTATGCTAATTGCAGCCAGTAAACAATCCATCGCTCTGCAAGCCAAGCTGTTCCGGGGTTTTTCGGACCCATCCAGGCTGTCGATCCTCGATGCATTGAGGAATGGTCCGCTTACGGTATCCGCGATCATTTTGGCGACCGGCCTCAGCCAGTCGAACGTTTCCAACCACCTGGCTTGCCTGAGCGATTGCGGGCTGGTGGCGAGGGAACCGCGCGGGCGTTACGTGTATTACCGCCTTAGCGATCCCCAAGTCGCCGTGCTGCTCGAAGTAGCAGATAACCTGCTTGCGGACGTAGCCAAAGGTGTCTATGAGTGCACCCGTTACGAAGTAAAAGGGGATGCTCCAGCGACAAAGATCAATTTTTCTTGATTTCAATTTAAGGCGTTGACCAGAATACTACGATGGATACGATGACGGTAATGGAAGTCCCCATCCGGGGCATGGATTGCCAGGAATGCACCATGCACGTGCAAAAAGCAATCGCCGCCCTGCCCGGGGTTCGATCGGTCGACGTATTCCTGGTAAGCGAAAAAGCGGTGATCCAGCTCGATCGAAACCAGGTCGAGCTTGCTACCATTAAGGACGCTGTTGCTGAAGCAGGATATTCGGTTGGCGACCCGGAAAACCCCGTCGATGAGAGCGGAGTTGCGCAGAATTTCACCCGGCCCGTGTTGATCCTCTTCGGGATATTGTTTAGCGTAATCGCTTTTGCGGTCGTTGTCGGGGAATGGTTGGGCTTGTTCGGCAAGCTTACCGCGCTGATCCCCTGGCCGATCTGGCTGGCGATTGTAATCGCGGCGGGCTATCCCGTTTTTCTCAATGTCATCCGGGCTGCGCTGCACAAACAGGTGATCTCGCACACCTTGATGTCTCTTGGGGTGCTCGCGGCGATTGCCGTGGGAGAATGGGCAACCGCACTGCTGATCGTATTTTTTATGCGCGTCGGTGATTACGTAGAACACCTCACCGCAGACAGGGCGCGGCACGCTCTCAAAAGCCTGAGCGACTCAGCCCCCCGCCACGCCCGGCTGGAGCAAGGTGGGCGGGAAGTTGAGCTGCCGGTGGAGCAGGTGCATCCGGGTGATCTGGTTATCGTCCGGCCCGGTGAGATGATCCCGGTAGACGGCGAGGTACTCGGCGGACATGCGACCGTAGACCAATCCTCGATTACAGGCGAGTCCATGCCCATCGAAGTGGGCGTTGGAGCCCAGGTGTTTGCTGCCAGCCTGGCGCAAGCCGGCAGCCTGCGCATCTGCGCCAGCCGGGTCGGTCACGATTCCACATATGGCCAGATCATCCATTTGGTAGAAGAAGCGGAGGGAAGTAAGGCGCAAGTCCAACGGGTTGCCGACCGGTTTTCAGCGATCTACCTGCCCGTGGTGGGGATGATCGCGGCGATGACCTTCATAGTCAGCCGAAACCCCCTGGCAACCGCCGCCGTGCTGGTGGTGGCTTGCTCGTGCTCCTTTGCCCTGGCGACTCCGATTGCCATGCTTGCTTCGATCGGCGCGGCAGCGCGCCACGGATTGATGATTAAAGGCGGGCGCTACCTGGAGCTATTGGCTCAGGCAGATGTGGTGCTGATCGATAAAACCGGGACGCTAACCCTGGGTCAGCCGGAGATCACCGCTATTTTTCCGGCACCGGCGTGGATTGAGGCAGAATTACAGGAAGATGGTTCCGTCATGCCAGATAAGGAATCACAAGAGGCTGAGCTGCTGCGTTGGACGGCCTCGGCCGAGCGCTACTCGGAGCACCCGCTGGCTGAGGCCGTTCGCCGGGCAGCCCGCCAGCGTGATTTGGAGCTGTTGGAACCAGAAGAGTTTATTGCCCAGCCAGGGGTTGGGCTGCGCGCCCGGGTAGATGGACGCTGGTTGGAGATCGGCAATTGGCGGGCGCATCCGGGTCAATTACCACCTGGGGGCATGGCGCCCGGTCAGGAAGTCCTCGATGATCTCGAGCTGCCTGCCGCGATAACGGATCTGCAGGATCGCGGCCAGACCCTGCTGTATGTTTGGATCGACGGCAGCCTGGCGGGGGTATTAGCCGCCGGGGATGTCCTGCGGGCTGAAGTACCCGGCGCAATTCTCGCGCTGCGCCAGAGGAACCTCGAAAAGATCGAATTGCTCACCGGCGATCACGAGCAAACCGCGGCAGCCATTGCCGGTCATCTCGACCTAGCGTACCGGGCAGGACTGCTGCCTGAAGATAAGATCCGGATCGTCCGGGAATACCAGGCGCAGGGGCACACCGTCGTGATGATCGGGGATGGGGTTAATGATGCTCCTGCGCTGGCTCAGGCGGACGTAGGCATTGCCATTGGCTCAGCCCAGCAAAGCGTGGCAATCGAGGCCGCTCACATCGCCTTGATGCGCGAGGATTGGAGCCTGATCCCTGAGGCGATCGACATCTCTCGGCGGACGATGCGCGTCGTCAAGATGAATATCGGCTTCACTGCGCTGTATAACCTGGTCGGGTTATCCCTGGCGGCGTTAGGTTTCCTGCCTCCGGTGATTGCTGCCGCGGCTCAATCGATCCCGGACCTGGGCATCCTGGCGAACTCGTCTCGCTTGCTCCACCAGAAATAAACCGAAGTCCCTCTTTCGTATAGGACTCAGGCAGCTCCCACACGAATTAGCGAAATTTGGGGCGTCCCCAATGTTTGGCTTGATCCCATTCACCTTTATTGCTCCAATACTGATAGCAATTCCTCAGCGAACTGCGTAAGTCCTAACTGAATAAAATCTCAGGGGGAGGCGATAAAAGGCAGGTAGCTGCCGTACAAGATGAAGATCGAGTCAGTTACGTTGTCATGAACAGCAGGGTTGCCCACCATTTCGGCAGTCCAAGAAATCATGGCGGAAGTACCTCTGGGAGTGGCAGGTGGGACAAGCACCGGCAGCTCGATCTGCGCGGATTGACCCGGTCCCAGGGTGAGATTTGGAAGGAGAGCTGCCATTAATCCAGTTTGGATTAGCCGCAACTGCCAAAGTGTAGGTTGAGGTGGCATTCCCAGTATTGGTGATGGTATGGGTCAGGGTGATCGTTGTGCCAGGCAATACCTCGACAATGAATGGTGGCGAGATCGCCACGCCTGGTGCAAGGATTGTAGTAGCAACCGGGGGACCTATGACTGAACGGGAAACTTCGGCGCTGTGCACACCATAATCGTGGTTAATAACCTGCCCGGTGGAAGTAATGGGCACTTGGACGGAGAAATGGACGGTTTGACCTGTCCCAGCGGTGAGCTGAGAAAAATCCCAGCGAAGAGTATTCCCATTGAGATTGAACGGTGGGGTCGCTCCAATGAAATTCGTTCTTGTAGGAAGTATATCGGTCAGGACCAGGTTGGTAAGAGGAAGACTGCTTTGGGTATTGGTAATTGCCAGGGTATATGTCAATATGCTGCCCGGTAGGATGGATGCTGTGGAGACTGATTTCTTCAGGATAAGACGTAAAGCCTGGTAGGCGGCTAAAGCATCGATCCGACCCCAACCATAGGTATTGTTGGGGATAGAAGTACCCGGCACACTGCCGCAGTTCTGCGACGTCGTACGCGGCAGCGCCGAGTGTTCGATGAGGGTCTCGATCTCTTCCACCTGACCAGCCAGGCTGGGGCGGGCGGAGATCAGCAGCGCCACGAGCCCGGCAACGTGGGGGGCTGCCATGCTGGTACCACTCAAGCTACTATAGCTTCCTCCTGGCACACTCGAACGGACGTTTACGCCGGGAGCGGAGACGTTCGGCTTCAAGCGGCTGCTGCCATCGATGGTCACAGGACCCCGGCTGCTGAAGCCGGCGATCGTATCGGTGTTATCCGTTGCTCCCACGGTAAACGAGTTTGCGTAGATTGCCGCTGGCTCGGAGACCGTGCTGCAAGCTTGCCCCGGAATTTCCGGCCGAATGGGCGGTGACGATCCCGGCCGCGCGCACGTTATTGACCACGGTGAGCAGCACGTTCGGATCGGTGCAGCCCTCGGATGGGGGACAGCCCCAGGAGTTGTTGATCACGTCCGGCGCCAGGTCAGGCCGCGGGTTCAGGTTGCTCAAATCCGTCGGGGCGATGAACCACTGGTAGCATTCGCTGTAGGTAGCGGGAGTGCCCACACCTACATTCATATTGCGACAGCCGATCCAGCGCGCCCCGGGCGCCATGCCGGTCTGGTTCGTCCCGCCGTCATCGCCGACCATAGTGCCCATGGTATGGGTGCCGTGCCCGTAGTCGTCGCAGGGAAATGGCGAATTGAATCCGCAGGAGCCCCCTCCGGAATGGATCGCATCGTGCCAGTTGTAATTATGGTTGACGATAATCCCGCTGTTGCCGCGGTACTGGTTGACCAGCGCCGGATGATTCCATTGATAGCCGGTATCCTGCCCGCCAATCACCGCGCCTTGACCGGTATACCCGGCTGACCAGACCTGGGGGGCATGCACCTGGGAAATGTTCCATTCAACCGTATCCGGCGTACCAGGAGCGTGTTCATCCCCCGCAGCCTGTGAAGGCTCCTCGAATTTCACCAAGGGATTTGCATAGATGTGGGCGACATCGGGGCGGGAGGCAAGGCTGGAAACGAGGTCCATTCCACCGCGCACCCAGATCATATTGGCTACCCAATAAGGCTGGTAAGGAACGCCTGCAGCTGCTAATTCACGCAATACAGGTCCCTGGGTGCGTTCTGCTTCAACCGTCAGCTGCTGGTAGACGTATGCGCCTTTCTCAGCCTTGGTGGGCAAGCTGGCTGCTTTGCTGAGGTCAGCCTGCTCGCTTAAGAAGACGAGAAATTCTGTGTCCCCCTGGGCAGCGGAGGTCAATACCCAGGGATCGACCCGGGTACGCCAATCCTGAACCGGCTGGTTTGCCTGTGGTTTGAAACCAGAGAACAGCAGAGCAATCATTCCAAGGAGAGCGAAGAGGGATCTTTGGCGATGCATGGCAGCTACCTTTTTATTCCTTCGGAGGCATGGATGATCCGGGTATGTTCAATACGATCTAGCAGCGGGAACGGATCGAATCTCACAGCTTTACCAATATTTTAAGCTCGGGCCAGATGAACGGCAGTACGATTATGGCGCCCACCGCCATCGCGAGCAAGGCAAGGAGCAAGGACGGTAGAAAGGTGAGGTTGAAGATGAAGTAGGCGATTAAGGCAGCCAGGCTGGAACCGAGCAGGACGCGGACCAGTGTGCCCCCCGATTTCAAGATTCCCGGGAACCCCCGGTTCAATAGTATCCACAGGAGAAGACCTTCGAGCGAAAAGGCGAGGGAGTTAGCCAGTGCTATGCCGGGGGCTGCCAGACGGGAGCCCAGGATCACGGCAAGGATTATAAACACGATCAGGGTTATAAACGAAGTCGCCAGAGGAACCAAAGCTTTTTGCTGGGAATAAAAAGCGCGTGAGCCGACTTCCAGCAGCGCCTGACCAGCCAGACCGATCATAAAGGCGCGCGTGACCCAAACCAGGATTGATTGGTCGGCAGCCGAACCTCCCAGGATGCCAACGAAAGGCGGAATGGCAATCGCAATGAGGCAGGTAATCGGGATGGTCAGCGCCAGGATCACCCGCAGGGAGCGGTTGAGAGTGTCCTGGAAGGCGGATTTCTCGCCGCGGGTGAACAGCTCCGATATTGTCGGCAGCAGGGCGGTAGCGATCGCAGTGCCGATGATTGTTTCGGGCACCTGCTGGAACAGCCAGCCATAGTTAATAAATGATACCGAGCCTGTAGCCAACCGCGAGGCGATGTTCTCCTGGGCGATGAAGATCAGGTAGATAAAACCGGCGGTCAGGACACGCGGTCCCATCAAGGACAGAACTTTGATCACTCCCGGATCTCGCAGGGACAAAACGGGCAGCCAGTGGAACTGGTAGCGGATCAGCCCCGGAATTTGGACGAGGATGAACAGGGCGGCGCCGAGGACGATACCGATCATCACCCCATAGATGCCCAAACCAACAGCGGGCAGCTGGAGCGGACCGATCTGATAGCCGGTGGTTGGGGCGAGGATGAGGACGCCGAACAGCGCGCCCAGGTCGTACATGGCTGGGGCAAGGGCAGGCAGGAAGAAATATTGGTTGGCCTGCAACCCGGCAATGATCAGCCCGCCGATGGACAATAAGAAGGTAGCCAGCAGGTTGATGCGCATTAAATTGGCTGCCAGAAGCTGCTCTTCCGGGGTAAAACCGGGTGCAATCCAATTGCGCACCAGCGGGACGGCGAAGATGGCGACGAGGGCAGACAGGGTTGCTGTTGCCAGGAAGACGAGGTTGGCTACCCGGGAGAAGATTTCCCACAAGGCCGGCCTGCCGCTTCTCTCCAGATATTCGGACAATACCGGGATGAAGGCAACCGCCAGCGCTCCCCCGGATATCAATGCCAGGATCAAGTCCGGGATGTTGTTTGCAACGTAAAAGGCGTCGGATTGAGCAGAGTAGCCGAACTGGCGGGCGATGATAATATAGCGAATGTAGCCGAGGATTTTTTCCAGGCCGAAGAAGACGGCAACAATTAAGGTGGAGCGGGCGAGGCGTGACATATTTTTCCAGGTAAACCGAGGTAAAGCAGCCAGGATAGGCCGTTCCAAAACAAGTATAGCACGGAGGGTGGGCGGATATCTGCGGAAACTGCAGTGGTCAGATCCGCAATCCCACCAGGCCGCGTTGCACCTGAACATTGGATGTGGTAGAATTCTTCCGCTCCGGAGGGAATTTTTACCCGGAATGGAGGGATGGCCGAGTGGCTTAAGGCGCCTGTCTTGAAAACAGGTATGGAGAAATCCATCGTGGGTTCGAATCCCTCTCCCTCCGCCTTAATATTGCCGGACAATGCCTGTGGGTTAATTTGGCGAGCCTGGGCAGCAGTTTACCCGGCGAGCCAATACCGGTCCTTGCCCGGGGAGGTGCCAGAGTGGCTGAATGGGACCGCCTGCTAAGTGGTTGTCGGGGTGAACGCCTCGACCGTGGGTTCGAATCCCGCCCTCCCCGCCTGTTGAGATGCCTGCTTGAAAGAGCAGGCATTTTTACTATCTGCTTTTAATTCCAGCAGCCACAAAGTACACTATAATTGTTTTGGATACCGGCACTAAAATTACGGATCACCTGCCGCTATTTCCAGATGATGTAAGCAATTCGGTCTAATTGAGGATAAAGGACGGATGACGGATACATACACTTCGGCTTCTACAAAGGTCGTACATCCCTGGCTGCACAGTTTAAAGATCGCCTACACTCCAGGTATCACTTCGCCGCTGCTCGATGAATTTGCCGGCAGGTTATTAGAGAGCTACCGGGAGCTGGGTCACCAGATTTTGCCATCTCCCCAGCCTGGAATAGATATCTTATTTACTACTGCACCTTTCGGTGAGGCGCTCAGCTGGCGGCAAGGCTATATGTTTACCGCCCGGATGAAATTTCACCTGGAACACACTCCATCTGTGGTCACCATACTGGAGGTCACCCCCGAAAAATTGCAGGAGATGTTGGACTACCTGGCAGGAGTTCTGAAAAAGTCTCACCCTGAACCCGCTGATTATCCCTTCCCTGGTCTGGCAAGTGAAGCGTACCTGACTCTCTATGAGCAGGGATGCCGGGGTGGTCCGATCCTGGCACTGCTGCGAATATTGCAAACACAGGCGAAATGCATCCGCCTGATCCTCGTCGTCGGGCACAACCATCCTGAGGAGGCTTACATTTTCGATCTGGTAGGCGCGTATCCGCGGATTACCGCCGAGGATCCACTTTCATTTTACGACGATATTGCCCTGCGCATTGCCACTTCGATAAGCTCAGGTGAGGTAACTGAGCATGAGGAGAGCGGCGATCCGATCCCCTGGGCAGTGTGGCAGAGTTTGACCACGCCGCCAGCTATGATCCGCGCCGGTCACCTGCTGGGCGAGCGTCACTTCTTCACGGAGATGGTGCGGATCGCAAATTTGGCAAATGTCCCATCGATCAATGACGCAGTATCCAGCCAGTACAGCGAAGGCTGCTTTTCATCCTGGGAGCCGAAAATCGGGGTGCTGATCTCAACGGTCACCGGCAGTGCCCGCCCGGTAGAAAAATACAACCTGACTGACAATGAGCTGGCGGTCATCAGCGGCGTGCGACCCGATGGGAAAGGCGCCCTGGTGCGCCATGTCGAAGGAAAACGCAATGACCCACCATCGTCTGAAGCTGTCGAGATGATTGCGATGGATGGGAACCTGCCGCGCATCCGGTTAGGAGAGGAGTGGGGGATTACTGATGAAGTCCCGGTTACCCGCTCCAAATTGCACGGGCACCGCGGGGTGCAAGCCTACAACCCGGTATATGTTGAAAATGTTTACCTGGACCCACCCTATTACCATTTCCCGGTTTCATGTGGATCGGATGCCCAGGCACGCGTGATCCAATCGGCTTTTTCGCGCTCCGCATCGCTCAATAACCCCGACGATCCTCGCCGGATTGCCTTCGTCGTGCTTCCCGGACACGGCGTGATGATTACCGAGAAATGGGTGGCTGGCAAAGCTCCATTCCAGCTGATCTGGGAATACATGGATGCTGGCTATCTGGAGATCACCAAGCTGATTCCCCAGGGTCCCCTCACCTTTTTGCCTGCCGCGGACGGGCGTATGATCCTGCAGGAAGGCGTCTCGTTATAGCCTTACGTGGCTGAGAGTGAAAAAATGCGAAAAAACCGACAGTTGGGCGGCAGCGCCGCCCAACTGTCGGTTTTTTTTATTCGCGCCTCGATCCGACCCAGTTAAAACGGGACCGCAGCGTCAGGGACGTAAACGCGGATGGCAGCTACGCTGTTCACCGGGCATTTATACTCGCAAATCCCACAGCCAATGCAGCGCTCGCGGATAACATGGGGCAGCTGCAATGAGATGAGCTCCCCATCTGGGCTCCACACCTGAGACTGCTCGAGCTGGATAGCTTTATCGGGCAGCGGGCACATCTCCTCACAGACGATGCACGGTTGATGGTCTGACCAGGCGATACAGCGATTTTCATCGATATAGGCTTTCCCGATGACCGCCTGGCGCTTCTCCTCGAGGCTCATTGGCGGGATGGCTTGTACCGGGCAAACCTGTCCGCAGGCGTTGCAGGAGTAATCGCAGTAGCCCAGCCGCGGGACCAGGACCGGCGTGCTGAAACCTTGCAAGCCGGCTTCGAAAACAGCCGGCTGAAGACCGCTGGTCGGGCAGGCGCGGATGCACTCGGCGCAGCGGACGCACTTCGTTAAATCCAGAATATCATCATTCGCCTCGCGCGCGCCGGGCGGGCGCAGTAGGAAGGGAGGCTCGCGTTTAGCCAGGGCGCTGCTGTGAAATAGCGCCACGCCGGCAACCGCGCTGCCAATCGCCAGCAACGCCTGCCTGCGACCAGGGTCGTAATGGTTCCAACCTGCTAAGGACACCTGCGGCTTAAATACAATATGGCTGCGCGGGCAGGTCTCAAGGCAGTCCAGGCACAGCGTACACTCACTGGGATCGCTGGCGTAGCCTTTGGCGGGGTTGATCGTCCCGGTGGGACAGACGCCGGTGCACAGGGTACAGCCTTTGCAAGCCTCGCCTACTTCGCGGCGGAAAAGAGAGACCTTGCTCAAGATACCGAGGAGGCCTCCCAACGGGCAGAGGTAGCGGCACCAGAAGCGCTGCGCGAGTAGATTAAGAGCGATCACCCCGAGGAAAAATGCAGCGAAGAAAACCGCGCTGCGGTAGAAGACCGGCTCGGTGGGGAAAACCATCGGGCGCAGCCAGCTGTCCAGGGCTGAGACTGGCGCTTCCATAAAAGGGACCTTGTAAAGGATGGCTTCGGCAGCGCTGAAGGTTTGATCGACTGCAGGCCACAGACTGGCTGCCAGGCTGCGCATCAGGAGCGCCAGCGGGTCAAATACCAGCAGGGTGAGATTACCGAATAATGCCGCGACCAGGATGGTCAGCAGCAGGAAATATTTGATCCCTCTCCAGCTCTCGGGGGGAGCAGGGCGGCTGCCCCGCCAGCGTTTCAAGGAAAACAGGTCCAGGGTGGTACCCAGGGGACACAGCCAGCCGCACCAGGCGCGGCCGAAGACCAGAGTCAGGATGACGAGGATTAATGCCAGGGCGGAGCCAGCAATAAATGTACGGCTGGCGAGCAGGTTAGCCAGCACGAGCAGCGGGTCGAGGCGCATCGGGAGGTTCACCAGGCTGGCGGGCAAGCGTCCCGAGCGCGATCCGACGAACAGGGCAATGAAAACGATACAGGGCAGTGTATTGGACGATCTTGCGGGAGGTAATCCACCGCCCAGCAGGATGCCCTTTCCAGACTTTCTTTCTTAGCGGGCTAATTGCACCGGTATCTGCTTTGCCCATCGGAAAGCCAGCTTCCTGTAAGCCTCAGACGGCTATTTCCTCGATTTTCAGGCTGCTTAAGTCGGAGCTGCCTAAACCCATGGCGGCTGCGGCGGGGATATAGGCGATGTCCTCTGGGCGCAGTCCGAACAAGGTCGTGGCGTAGCTGTCCGCGGCGACGATATCCGGACTGACGATGATGGTATTCAGCTGCTTGACGTCATTCAGGTCGCCGCCAGTCGGGCCATTGTTCATGAGAATCCGTACTGCGTCCACGACGGTCAGCGTGGGGTGGAACAGGCTGGTCAGGTCAGCCAGGCGCTGCCCCAGGTTGCGGTGGATCGCGGCGCGGTCCTGGATGAGACCCATCTGGTTCTTCATACCCAGGGTCAAGCGGGCCAGGCTGTGGTGCTTGGCAATCGGCACGTTGATCAGTACATCTGCATTCAGAGCGTCTTGAAATACCCTGGTTTTCTTAAGGTCGATTCCCCGGGGAATGTCTGCGGATTTGTATTTGAACCCGGGCATGAAGACCATTTCACCACCGGCGGCTTTGACCTGTTCTTCGATCCCGCTGATCGTGTAAGCCTGCTCTGGGCTGCCGCCAAAGGGATAATCCATCACCTGCACGCTGCCCGCACCGGCTTCCAGGGCAAGCTTGACCAATGCGCCCACCACCCAGGGGTTTGTCGTGGCGGCATACTCGTAGGTATGGTATGCCACGCAGATATTGGGCTTGATCACCACCCGCGCGCCTTTTGGCACGAATTTTTCCATCCCGCCCATGGCGGCTAATGACCGGCGCACAAGCTCCTGCGGGTCGCTGCCGCGCGCGACGACCAGGTCGGGTGTGCCCGCGACCGGCTGAGCTGCACCGGGCGCCGGTTCCGTATCGGCGGGAGGGGCAACCCCTTCCGCAGTTGCTGACCCTGCCTCGGGTGGGGGTGGATTGGTAGGCTGAGAGGTCCTCGCAAAGGGCAGGCTGGCGGTTGCGCTGGCGGCTTCGCTGGCGACTGGGCCGCTGGTTTCAGCCAGCGGTTTTTGCCCGCAGGCGACCAGCAATGAATCCAGGGCGGCTGTGCTCAAGCCGGCTGCAGCCGCAAGGATGAATTCGCGACGGGTAAGCTTTTTCATGCTGGAAATATAGCTATTTTTATTCAATTTGTCAGGTGTCATTCGTAAGGAAACTAAATACTAAAAATCAGGGATTTGCGCCAGGCGACCCGGCGCAAATCCCTGATGGTGCGTGAAATTTACCCCCTAGGTGTTACTCTTCGAGGGTGCTGACATCCCCTTCCGGCTGACCCATCGCCCGGGCGCGCAGCAGGCGGCGCATGATCTTCCCCGAACGGGTTTTGGGCAGGCTGTCTACAAAGGTGATATCTTCCGGTTTGGCGATAGGACCCATCTCGTGGGCTACGTGATTGCGCAGCTCTTCAGCCAGCTTGTCGCTCTTCTCGAAGCCGGTGCGCAGGATGACGTAGGCGTGGATGGCATTGCCCTTCAGATCGTGAGGCAGCCCGATGGCGGCGGCTTCGGCGACCGCCGGGTGGCTGACCAGGGCGCTTTCCACCTCAGCGGTGCCCAGGCGGTAGCCGCTGACTTTGATGACGTCGTCGATGCGCCCGATGATCCAGACGTAGCCGTCTTTGTCCTTGCGGGCTGAGTTGCCGGTCTGGTACAGGCCGGGGAATTTGCTCCAGTATTGGCTGACGAAGCGCTCCGGGTCGCCGTAGATGGTGCGCAGCATGCCCGGCCAGGGCTTTTTAACCACCAGGTAGCCTTCCTCGCCAGTTTGCACGGGCTTGCCCTCCTCATTAACAACATCCACTTCGATGCCGAAGAAAGGCTTGGTAGCCGAGCCCGGTTTCAGCGGGGTGACTGGCAGTGGCGTGATCATAAACCCGCCGGTCTCGGTCTGCCACCAGGTATCCATGATTGGGCAGCGCTCCTTGCCGATAACCGTGTAGTACCAGCGCCAGGCTTCCGGGTTAATCGGCTCACCGACACTGCCCAACAGGCGCAGGCTGGAAAGATCGTGACGGTTGGCCCAGGCATCGCCGAAACGCATCAGACCACGGATGGCAGTGGGAGCGGTGTACAGGATCGAGATACCGTAGTTCTCGACCATGCGCCACCAGCGGTTGGGGTAGGGGTGAGTGGGGGCGCCTTCGTAGATGAATGATGTTGCACCGTTAAGCAGCGGGGCGTAGACGATGTAAGAGTGCCCGGTGATCCAGCCGGGGTCGGCAGCGCACCACCAGCGGTCTTCATCGCGGATGTCGAAGACATATTTGAGGGTGGTGTAAATGTAAACCATGTACCCGCCGTGGGTGTGCAGGATGCCCTTGGGACGCCCGGTGGTCCCGGATGTGTAAAGGATGAAGAGCGGGTCTTCGGCGTCCATCGGCTCGGTATAGCACATCGGGCTCGAGATGGGCAGGCTCATCAGGTCGTGGTACCAATAATCGCGGTCCGGCTCCATGTAAATCGTTTGCCCGGTGCGCTTGACGACGATGCAGGATTCGATGGTGGGCTGGCGGGCGATAGCTTCGTCGGCGATCTCCTTGAGCGGGACGATCTTGCCCCGCAGCCAGCCGCCGTCGGCGGTGATCAGCACGCGGCTTTTAGCATCCTCGATGCGCTCCGCCAGGGCTTCCACGCTGAAACCGCCATAGACCACGCTGTGCGGAGCGCCGATCTTGGCGCAGGCCAGCATGGCGATGACCTGCTCGGGAATGCGCGGCAGGTAAATGGTGACGATGTCCCCCTTGTGCACGCCCATGCTGCGCAGGACGTTGGCGAACTTGCATACCTCCCGGTTCAGGGCGAAATAAGAGAAGGTGCGCGTATCACCCGGCTCGCCCTCCCAGATGAGAGCCAGCTTGTTCTTGCGGTAGGTTTTCAGGTGGCGGTCGATGGCATTGTGGACGATGTTGGTCTTCCCGCCGACGAACCATTTGTAGAAGGGCGGATTCGAGTCATCCAGGACCTGGGTCCACTTCTGGAACCATTCCAGCTCCTCAGCACGCTCGGCCCAGAATTCCTGCGGGTTGGAGATGGAGCGGTCGTAAAGGATGTCGAAATCGCGAATATAAGCCGTAGAGACAATATCGGGGGAGGGGTAGTACATCCCGTTTTCCTGGTTAGATTTGCTGGCTGGCTCTGGCATGCTGCCTCCTGAAGCGAAAATCTGTGAACGAAGGTTAGATTTATCGGCATTCCCGCTGAATGGAGGAGATTTTACGAGTAAGGGGGCTGGATGTCAAGAAGGAGGATGAGCATCAACACATCCCTTTCTCTTCCCTTAGATTCTCCCTTTCCAAGCAATTTTGTAAGCTGTAAGAATTGACGCCGTTGAGCGAATGGTTTAGACTAAATCCCAATCTATGCAAGATTTCATGCTGGAGGCGGCTTCGCGCCTGCCCTGATGAGCAACGATACCATCCTGGTCGTGGACGACGATTACCTGGTTGCGGACTTCCTGGTGCGCATCCTGCTGCCGCGCCTGGGCTACCCCACGCTGACTGCCCACGACGGACAATCCGCAATCGAGCTGGTGCGGACGAAAGAAATTGCGCTGATGCTGCTCGACCTCGAGCTGCCGGATATGAACGGCATGGAGGTGCTGCGCAAGCTGGTGGCGGACGGATTCCGCGTGCCGACAATTATGATCACCGGGCATGGCTCTGAAAAGGTGGCGGTGGAAGCGTTCCGCCTGGGGGTACAGGATTATTTGGCAAAGCCGCTGGACACCAGCGAGCTGGTGGATGCGCTCAACCGGGGTCTGACCCAGACGCGCTTGAAACGGGAAAAAGAGAAGCTGACCAACGAGCTGGCCAAGCAGGTCACCTGGCTGACAGCGCTGGCTGAGGTGGGTAAAAGCGTCACCTCCTCGCTGGACGGCGACGAGGTGCTGCGACGGATCGTGGCTGCGGGGGTCGAGCTGACCCGGGCGCAGGAGGGTTTCCTGGCTCTATTAGACGAGCCGGGGGGAAGCTGTACCTGCGGGCGGTCAAGAATATCGATGAAAAGAAGGCGAAGACCATGCGCCTGCTGGTGGACGATAACCTCGTCGGCTCGGTGGTGCACACCGGCACGCCGCTGCGCACTTCACAGGAAGACGAAGACCAGCCGTTAAAGGTTAGCACTGGCTACCTGGTTCATTCGCTGCTGCACGTTCCGATGGTCGCCAAGGGTTACGTGATCGGCGTGCTTTCGGTGGATAACCACACCGTGAAACGCTCTTTTAGCGATGAAGACGAGGCGCGCCTGCTTTCCCTGGCGGATTACGCGGCAGTGGCAATAGAAAACTCAAGGCTCTACGAGCTGGCGCGAGGCGAAATCGAGGAGCGCCAAAAGGCGGAAGATGCGCTGCGCGAGAGCGAGGAGCGCTACGTCCTGGCAGTGGAAGGGGCAAACGATGGTTTGTGGGACTGGGACCTGCGCAGCAACCGCATCTTCTATTCATCGCGCTGGAAAGAAATCCTCGGCCTGGTGGATGCTGAGGTGAGCGACAGCCCGGACGAATGGTACAACCGGGTCAACCCTGAGGAAGTGGAGCGCCTGAAGCTGGATCTCTCCGCACACATGGCTGGGCTGACGCCGCATTTCGAGAACGAGCACCGCATCATGCACCGAGACGGAGCTTACCGCTGGGTGCTCAGCCGCGGGCTGGCAGTGCGCGAAAAGGACGGGCTGGCTTACCGCATGGCTGGCTCACTGACCGATATCACCGACCGCAAGAACGCCGAGCAGCGGCTGCTCTACGACGCTTTCCACGACGGGCTTACCGGGCTGCCTAACCGGGAGTTATTCCTGGACCGTTTGGGGCTGGCTGTCGAGCGCTCCAAGCGCCGCTCCGATTACCAGTATGCAGTGCTTTTCCTGGACCTGGACCGCTTTAAGAACATCAATGACAGCCTGGGTCACCTGATGGGCGACCAGCTCTTGATCACGGTGGGGCAGATGCTGCAGAAGGGCTTGCGCACCACCGATACCGTCTCACGCCTGGGCGGGGATGAGTTCGTGCTCCTGTTGGAGGAGATCAAGGATATAAAGAGCGCCACGCGGGTGGCGGATTGGATTGCAGAGCGTTTTAAATCGGCTATCCAGCTGATGGAGAATGAGGTATTCATCACCACCAGCATCGGGATCGTTTACTCGGGGATGGGTTATTCGCGGGCGGAGGATGTGCTGCGCGACGCGGACATTGCCATGTACAGCGCCAAGGCACGCGGCCGGGCGCGCTACGAGATCTTCGAGCCGGAGATGCGCTTGAAAATCACCGAGCGCCTGACCCTGGAGACGGAGCTGCGCCTGGCGGTCGAACGCAAAGAGTTCACCATCCACTACCAGCCGATCATCTCCCTCGAGACAGGTCACGTCACAGGTTTCGAAGCCCTGGTACGCTGGAACCATCCCACGCGAGGGCTGCTCCACCCGGCTGATTTCCTGAGCGTGGCTGAGGATTCCGGGCTGATCACACCGATCGATCGCTGGATCTTGCGGGAAGCCTGCTTCCAGATGAAGCAGTGGCAAGAAGAATTCCCGGTGGACCCGCCGCTCACAGTCAGCGTCAACCTCTCAGGCAAGCAGATCACCAAACCCGACCTGGCGGATTATATCCAGGAGGTGCTGGCAGAAACCGGACTGGAAGCGAGCGCACTGAAGCTGGAGATCACTGAGAACGCCATCATGGAGAACAACCGCTCGACGAACGACATGTTCGACCAGCTCCAGTCTCTAGGCGTCCAGATCCAGATCGATGATTTCGGAATCGGTTATTCTTCGCTCGGTTACCTCTCACAGTTCCCGGTAAATGCGCTGAAGATCGACCAGTCGTTCGTGAACAATATGGTATCGAATAATTCCCAGCTCAAGATCGTCCAATCGATCGTTATGCTCACTCAGCGGCTGGACGTGATCGTAATCGCAGAAGGGGTGGAGACTGAGGAACAGTTGGAACAGCTCCGCTCCCTGGGCTGCGGCTATGGACAGGGCTATTATGTTGCCCGACCGATGGCCCACGAGAAAGTTGACGAGCTGCTGGATAACCTCATAAAGACCGGAGGCACCTATCCACTTTGTTTGTAAATAGGGGGGAATTCTAATTTATTCCGGGCATTTCGACCCGTTTCTGACAGGATTGTAAACTTCCATATAACAGCCAGATTGTATAATTTTTATAACTCGCATCCTATATTGCGGTAGGAGTGATATTTACTGTTCTCTATAGCCGTGAGAGCACCCTTCCGCGAAATCCCAGAGCCCTGATTACTCACCGGCTGATCGCAGCCAGAGCAGGGGAAAAGAAGAGCATGTCTGCTACGATGACCATGAGGTTGGGAGAAAATCTGCGCCAGAAGCTTAAGGCGGCGGCGGGCAGAGTGCGCCTCTCTGGCCTGCAAGGCAAGCTGATCATCCCATACGTGGTGCTAACCCTGGTGCTGGCCGCGGTCGGTATTTATATCATCACCCGGCTGGTCACCTCCACGATTCGCGAGCGCTTGGTCAACCAGCTCTACGAAGCGGGGCGGGTGGCGTCGGATTCTGTGGTGCGGCAGGAGCGGGCACACCTGGAGAACCTGCGCCTGGTGGTCTTCATGGATGGAGTGTCGGCGGCAGTGGCTCGGCAGGACGCGGACAGCTTACAAACGATGCTGCTGCCAGTGGTGCTCAACAGCCGGATCGACGCGCTGACCGCAGTCGATACGCACGGTATCGAGATCCTCACCTTAGGCAGGAATCCGGTCAATGGGGAATACGTGGATACGCGCGGCACGGATTTTTCCGATCAAGTGCTGGTGAAAAACGTGCTGGCAGGGAACGTGGACGAAAAGGGAGATAAGTACGTGGGGCTGCTGAATACAAATTTCGGCAAGGCGTTATTCACCAGCGCCCCAATCTATGACGACGATGGCTCATTGGTAGGCAGCATGCTCATCGGCACCCGGCTGGATACTATGCTGGCCGGGATGAAAGAGCAGGCGCTGGCTGATGTGGTCTTGCTCGACGAGCGCCGCGGGCTGCTGGGTACTACGTTACCCCAGGATAGACCGGACGAGCTGCTGAGCAGCATGATGGTCATCCCAACCGGAAAGCTTGCCGAGCCCCACGATCTGATGCTCAACGGCCGTTTGTACCAGATGGTCTTTACCCCGCTGCAGGCGCGCAGCCAGCAACTCGGCTACCTTGGAGTTGTCCTGTCGAGTAATTTTGTCGTCTCCGCAGAAGCGACGTCGCGCGATGTGTTCAGCCTGGTATTCGCCATGGGCACAGTGATGATCATTATCATCGGCTTTCTGCTCTCACAGAGCATTGCCAAGCCTATCCTTACCTTGCGGTCGGTGACCCAGGCAGTCGCATCCGGGGATCTGGACCAGAACCTCGGCTTAAACCGCTCGGATGAGATCGGCGACCTTGCCGATGCTTTCGACGCGATGACTTTACGGCTGCGCGAGCGAACCATCGAGGCCGCGCGCCTCTACTCGGAAGCAGTACAGCGGAACCAGGAGCTGGCAGATACCAATGCTCGCCTGCAATCTACCCAGCGCCAGCTCATCCAATCCGAGAAGTTAGCAGCGGTTGGCCAGCTAACGGCAGGAATCGTCCACGATGTCAAAAATCCGCTGACCGTCATCAAAGGCGTCGCAGAGCTGATGCTAGGGGATGAAGAGCTCACCCCCGAGGTCAAACAGGAGATGGGACTGATCCGGGAGAGCGCCCTGAAAGCGAATAACATCGTATCGGACCTGCTCAAGTTCTCTCGCCAGTCCAAGCCTGAAATGGATGAGCATAACATGTGCGAGACGGTAGAAGCAGCCCTGCGGCTTACCGCTTACCCCCTGCGCAAAGCGCACGTCCAGTTAATCAAGGACATCCCGCAGGAACCGGTGCAAATGACCTACGACGACCAGCAGATCGAGCAGGTGCTGGTCAATTTAATCAACAATGCTACCCAGGCGATGCCAGAAGGGGGCACGTTACGCGTAAACCTCTCACGTTCCGATGGAGTTGCAGCCATTGCAGTCCAGGATACGGGCATCGGTATTCCAGCCGAAAACCTGGACCGGATTTTCGACCCGTTCTTCACGACCAAGCCGGAAGGTGAGGGCACCGGTCTGGGACTTTCGGTGAGCTACGGGATCATCTCAAACCACTCCGGACGGATAGAAGTAGACAGCAAAGTAGGGCAGGGGACGACCTTTATGGTCTTGTTGCCAGTTAAACACACCGAAGCTGGTACGGCAGAAAAGGAGGCTAGCTCCGCAGTATGAGCGGTCCGGAAAAAAAGGTTCTGATCGTAGACGATGATGAAAACATCCTTTTCTTGTTGAGCAGGGCGCTGATGCGCTACGGCTACCAGGTTAAGACCGCCCCGGATGGTATGCGGGCTATGGAGATACTGCAGGGGGGCGAGTTAATGGATGTGCTCCTGACTGACATGATGATGCCCAAGATGAGCGGTCTGGAGCTGATCCAGCACGCCCATGAGGTAGACCCCACTTTGGAGGGGATCGTACTCACCGCGGCAGGCAGCATCGAAACCGCGATCAGCGCAATGCGCGACGTAGGCGCCTATGATTACCTGCTGAAGCCGCTCGAATCAATGAACCAGCTGGCATTGGTTGTTGAGCGGGCTTATACCCACCGCCATCTGGTGCGCGAGCAGGCATTGATGGAGGAGCGCGAGAAAGCCCGCTCGCGCTGGCTGAAGGCGCTGGTAGATAACGTTGGGGAGGCAATCCTGGTAGTCTCAGCCAGCGGAGAGATCACCATTGCCAACCCGGCTGCTTCCAGGCGGCTGGGATTCAATGGATTGGTCGGCAGGCCAGTGCAGGAGGTAATGCCTGCCCGGCTGGCGCAGATTGTGGAGAACTGGCAACAAATTGGCGCCGAATATCCGACGGAAATGGAGATTTCCTGGGAGGATGGCAGCCAGCAGGTCGTCAGCCTGGTGCCCTTGCCAGAGGCGGAGAGTGACGAGCACGGCTGGATGCTGGTAGTGAGGGACATCAGCCTGCTGAGACAGATGGAGGAAATGAAAACCCGAGCAGTCTCGGAGGTGGTTAACCGCATCCGCATGCCCATGGCTCAGGCGATGGGCGTCGTGGTTGAGATGAATATGCTGGCGAACGAAGACGATCGCCTGGCGGAGAGTCTGTACCGGCTTAACGAGCATTGGCGGCGCATCCAGGTTTGGGGAGATGAGCTGCTGGCGCTCAGCCAGATGGATACCGAGCGCAGCCTGCCTCTAAAAAAGGTCGATTTGCGGGAATTATTCGAGGGGGTGCTGGAGAATCTCAAAGAGAACCCGCGCATGAGCACTTCAAACCCGCCGACGATCCACGTCGAAGCGAGCTGGCCAGTATTGGTCACCAATGGCGAGATGCTGCGGGCATTGATGCAGGGTTTGTTAAACCGGGCAATCCGGCGCTCACCGCCGCGTGAGGAGATCGGTGTCTACGGGCGCGTCTATAAGGACCAGCTGTGGATTGAGATCAATGACCACGGGCAAGAGGCGGAGGATCTGGAATCGCCGCACAAGGTTGAGCCGTCCCCGATCGATGGCGGTTATGAATCACTGGTGGCAAATATCGACCTGACGCGCGCCAAAGCTGCCCTCAACCGGGTAGGAGGCCAGCTCTGGTTGGGCGGTGAAGGACCGCGGGGCAGCATGGTTTTTATCTCTTTACCGGGCGTAGTGCAAGTGGAAACGGCGTAAGGTTTGAAACGCTGGGGGCGATGAGCAGAGATCCTTCCAACCAACGCATCACGGAAAAAGTGCATTTCGAGATATCGAAAAGCACGCTTTCCAGTCTGGGACGCTGGCTGTTGGTCTCGCCTCTGATCCTGGTCATCTTGCTGGCCAGCGGTCAGCTGGCACTGATGGTTCCTACTGGGATGGCGGCAGATGATATCAGCTCAAAATTGACCGCAAATTACCTGCCCTGGGAGCGGGTAGTTATTCCGGCGCTCAAGCCACAGCTGCTGAATGAGCTCCTTGCGGAAGAAGGACTGCCCGCACGCGTGGTGGAGAGCGGCGCCTACTGGCCAGATCTACCGCAGGCTACGCCCGTGGCGATGCTTCCCACCTTGACGCCGAGCGCCACCCGCGAGCCGCAAGATCCAACGAGCACCTCCCTGCCAGGCCTGACGTTTTCGCCGACCGTTTCACCGACCAGGGCGCCAGCCTCGCACACGCCGACCTGGACCGCGGTGCCGACGCGCACCACTTACTACGTGCCCCCGCCAACCTATACACGGACTCCGACCCGGACCCACAAGCCGCCCACCGCTACCCGGACGCGCACACCATCTCCCACCAGCACGCGCACCCAGACGGTTACGGCGTCGGTCACACCATCGGCAACAGGTACTGCTACTCGCACACCAACGCCAAGCTTATCGCCTACCGTCACCCGGACACCTACATCTACAGCAACCTTTACACCGACCTCTACCAGCACGGTCACGCAGACGCCCACCCAGACCGGGACATTTACTCCGACCTCAACCAATACGAGCACGCTTACGCCTACCGAGACCGAAACGCTGACGCCTACACCGACTGATACAGCTACGCTGACCCCCACTGAGACCGAAACGCCAACGCCTACACTGACCCCCACAGAGACCGAAACGGTGATGCCCACGGACACGTATACGCCGACGTCGACTCCGGTTGATACACCGACCCCGACCCAGATGCCGCCGCCCCAAGACGTCGAGGTAGGACCGCCCAATTATGTTCCCAATAACCTGACCTGCGGCAACGCCATCGTCGTCGACCTGGGCGCGCCGACCTATGTCGGGACCCTGGTGTACTATGAGTATCTCAACCCGGCAGGCTGCGGCGGGGGAGTGTGCATGGATTCGGTGATTATCGACTTAGGGAACTCTGGCTTGGGGCCGTGGGATCCATACTTCTACTGGGGGGACAGCAACGGATCGAATAACGGCAATATCCAGCCTTACCACTTCTCCAGTGGGGTGGAGCTGGACAATGAAATCATTCCGCTGGCAGAGCTTTACAACACTGAAGGTATTTTGATCCCAGTCGGAAGCACCTACCGCTATGTCCGCATCTCCGCCCCGCCAGGGTGCGGCGATGAGACCCAAATCGATGCGATCGATGTGCTCCCCTGAGCGGGATCGATTTCAGACTCTATCGCTAAATCATTACTTTTAGATAAACTTCCCCATTTATAATAGGCACGTTTCGCATTTCATGCGATCAATCTCGGCTGAGCACTGCCTGGCTGGCAGACACGCCAGCCGCAGGTAGATTTCTGCCGGACAGGCAGTAAAGGTAATAATTTCACGCCATGCATACCGTTACAGCCAGAGAACAAGCCAACCAGGAAAAAAATGCGGCAGCATTCGCTTCCGTCATGGCTGCCATTGGTCTGACGGTCTTCAAGCTGGTGGTGGGGATCATGACCAACAGCCTGGGGATTTTGGCTGAAGCGGCGCACTCGGGGTTGGATCTGGTTGCTGCTCTCGTGACATTTTTTGCAGTCCGCTGGTCTGGGCATCCCACGGATCAAGAGCACCAGTATGGGCACGGAAAGGTGGAAAACCTGTCTGCGCTCTTTGAAACCGGACTGCTGCTGCTGACCTGTGTTTGGATTATTTACGAAGCATTACGCCGCCTGCTATTCCAAACCGCAATAGTCGAGGCGACATTTTGGGCTTTCCTGGTGATGTTTGTTTCGATCGGGGTAGATATCTCACGCTCCAGGATGCTCTCGCGGACCGCCATCAAATATAACAGCCAGGCGCTCGAAGCAGATGCGCTCCATTTCAGCACGGATATTTGGAGCTCGGTAGTCGTCATCCTCGGACTGGTGGGAGTGAGGCTGGCGGACAATTACCTGCGATTACAGCGTCTGGCGAACGCCGATGCGATCGCTGCTCTGGTCGTAGCCGGCATTGTCATATTGATCAGCATCCGGCTGGGCGTGCGCGCAGTGCAGGGCTTGTTAGATCGCGCTCCCTTGGGCTTACGCGAGCAGGTGCAGGAAACAGCCCAGTCGATCGCAGGCGTCGTAGATTGCCACCAGGTGAGGGTGCGCACTTCGGGTCCCGAGATGTTCGTCGATTTGCACATCACCGTCGATCCGCAGCTATCCCTGCAGCACGCGCATGACCTGACCGAGCAAGTCGAAGAGGCGATCCAAAAATTAGTGCCCAATGCGGATGTTACCGTTCACGTCGAGCCCGCAGAGAGCAGCATAAATACCGAATAAGTCGTGCTGTCAGCGCTCGCCCGCATCTGTAAGATTTTTACATGAATTTTCTGCTTACCCCTGTCATTGTTCAGGGAAAATGACACCCTAACTGGTCAGGGAAAATGTCACCTTGACCTCTGGCAGGGTGTAAGTATAATCTGAAGCACCCCAAAGGAAAGGCGAGAAGGCCAGGAGCTATCCGGTCTGCTCGTCTTTTTTTCATCCTGGTTGCTCATCCCAATTTCCTGCCTTTCAGAGATACTTTAGAGTGCCTCCAAGGGTGGTCAGCCGGAGGCTTCCAGGGTTGCCTGGGTGGTTTGGGCTGGCTGACCGTTTGCGGCTGAGGAGGCAATGATGCGGGGGTTGCCGGTTGGAATAGACCCACCCGAGGCGGAGCGGAGGTGGCGCTCTGGAAAGTGACCAGGTGTTGTCCCTGGTAGAAAACGGCCAGGCTGCCATCCAGGTAGTGGTGCAGAGCGACCTTAGCCTTGGCGTAGCTCTTGCGCCCTGGTCCGGGCGGGATCTGCAAGCGATGGGTGTTGAAGGGGATGGTATTGTCATTGGTCACGATGCGGGTGTACTTGAAGCAGAAGTAGTCTGGCGGATCCTGCTCCGCTGGCCAGGGAAGATAAGCTGAGCCAGGCTCAGCCGCTTCGACCGGAAAACGAGCGTTGAACTTGGGCAGGTAAGCTGCCAAGACCCGGTTGGCACTCTCCAGGTCGTTTGCCCCGGCCTTGCGCAGCTCCTTGACCAGGCGGTCTTGCAAGGTTCCCCACATCCGTTCGATGCGTCCCTTAGCCTGTGGGCTGCGAGCAGCGATCAGCTGGATGCCCAGCTCGTCCACCAGGCGACCGAACTGGGTACGCGGCAGCTCGCCGCTCAGTTCCTGCTCCACGGTTGGCTGGCTGGGGCTCTGAAAGATAGTGTGCTGATCGGCGTAGATGGACTGCGGGATCCCTTTCCGCTTGCAGACCTGCTCTAACACCAGGAAATAGCCGGCGGCATCTTCTTCCTCCCGGAAGACTGCCCCGGGTACTTCATTATTGGCGTCGTCGATCATCCCTACCAGGGTCAGCCAGGGTCCGCGACCTTCCAGCCAATCATGATGGCTGCCATCCGTTTGCAGCATCATCCCCGCCTGCGGGTAGCGCTTCCTGTGGCGGCGATACTCCGGCGCTCGGCGTTTCCGGGGACTTCCCTGTCCGGCTGCCCGCCGGATGCGCCGCAGGGTCGAGCGCGATACCACGATCGGCTCAGGCTGCTCAGCCAATTCTTCAGTAAAGTGGCTGTCGTTGTAGTCGGAGTAGGTCTCCTTGGCCAACCGCAGGATCTCCTGACGCACCTGCTCTGGGATGCGGTTGGCAGGACTTCGACCACGGTTCCCGTGTGCCAGGGCTCCTACCCCGCGCTGACGAAAGCCAGCCACCAACCGCCGAAAATGCCGTTTACTGATCCCCAGCAATTCACCCGCCCTTCGTGCAGTGACTTTCCCGCTTTCGTAATCTACGATCATCTTCACTTTGTGTTGTTCTTTCATCGTCAATATCACCTGTGTGTCCATGGGGTGACATTATCGCTGAACACTTAGAAGGTGACATTTTCGCTGAACAACAACAGAAATTTCTGCTACCCCTTGACTTTCACGCTAAAAGTGATATTATACGCCCCGTAAATTAGCACTCATGTGTCTAGAGTGCTAAAATGGTGTATAATTCACTCTGTTCTACATATCATTTTAGGAGGATCGTATGTCTCTAAATATTAAGCCCTTGGGTAATCGTGTCGTAGTTGAACCCCTCGAGCAGGAAGAAATGACCGCGGGTGGCATTGTGCTTCCGGAAACAGCCAAAGAGAAACCTCAAAAAGGCAAAGTTCTCTCTGTTGGACCCGGCGAACGAAATGACAAAGGTGATCGCATCGAGATGGATATTTCCGAAGGGGATACCGTCCTTTTCGCCAAATATGCCGGCACAGAAATTAAGCTCGATGGTAAGAAGCTGCTCATTCTGCGTGACAGCGATATTTTAGCAATTCTACTTTCCTGAACATCCCAAAATACATAAAGGAGTATTGATCCATGGCTAAGCAATTAATTTTTTCAGAAGAAGCACGCCGCATGCTCTCCCGGGGTATGGATACCCTGGCTGAATCGGTAGCAACCACCCTCGGACCGAAAGGGCGGAATGTGGCGATCGATAAGAAATTCGGCTCACCGACCGTCACCCACGATGGCGTCACGGTTGCGAAAGAGATCGAGCTGGAAAACCCATTCGAGAACATGGGCGCGCAGCTGCTCAAGGAAGCGGCAACTAAAACGAATGACATCGCCGGGGACGGCACTACCACCTCGACCGTACTGGCTCACGCGATCGTTATGGAAGGTATGCGCAACCTGGCGGCTGGCGCCAATCCGATGCTGCTCAAGCGCGGCGTTGAATCAGCCACAAAAATGGTGGCAGAAAAAATCAACGAGCAGGCGATCGAGCTGACCTCCAAGGAAGAAATTGCAAACGTTGCCTCGATTTCTGCCCAGGACCGGGTTATTGGCGAGCTTATCGCAGAGGTAATGGATAAAGTCGGTAAAGACGGCGTGATCACCGTTGAAGAATCAAAGGGATCTGGAATTCGAAACCGAATATGTCGAGGGTATGCAGTTTGACCGCGGCTATATTTCATCCTATTTCATCACCGACCCCGAGCACATGGAAGCCAGCATCGACGATCCATTCATCCTGATCCACGATAAGAAGATTTCAGCCGCCCAGGACATCGTCCCCTTGCTGGAGAAGCTCGTCCAGGTGGGTAAGCGAGATATCGTGATCATCACCGAAGACGTGGATGGTGAAGCGCTGGCGACCCTGGTGCTGAACAAGCTGCGCGGCATGCTGAATGTCGTCGCGGTGAAGGCGCCTGGATTTGGCGATCGCCGCAAGGCAATGCTGGGCGACATCGCAACCCTGACCGGGGCATCAGTGATCTCCGAAGAGACCGGTCGCAAGCTGGAGAGCACTACTGCGGCAGACCTGGGACACGCCGAGAAGGTCGTGGTTACCAAGGACGATACCACGATCATCGGCGGAAAAGGCGATGGTGCCCAGATTAAAGGTCGTATCGAGCAAATCCGGGTCGAGATCGACAAGAGCACCAGCGACTACGATCGCGAAAAGCTGCAGGAACGGCTGGCCAAGCTTTCCGGCGGTGTGGCGATCATCCGTGTGGGCGCAGCAACTGAGACCGAGCTGAAAGAGAAGAAGCACCGGGTGGAAGACGCTCTCTCAGCGACCCGTGCAGCCGTCGAGGAAGGCATCGTGCCGGGTGGTGGTGTTGCTCTGGTCAACGCTATGGAAGCGCTGTCTGGCCTGAAAATGGACGATGACGATGCGCAGATCGGTGTAAGCATCGTCCGCAAGGCGCTGGAGATGCCGCTGCGCAAGATCGCAGAGAACGCCGGTAAGGATGGTATGGTAATCCTGGAAGGCGTCCGCCGGGCACAAAAAGAGAAGAAGAATAAGCACATCGGTTACGACGTGATCAGAGAAGAGTACGTCGATATGGTCGATGCCGGTGTGATCGATCCTGCCAAAGTAACCCGCGGGGCGTTGGAGAATGCAGCCTCTATCGCGGCGATGATCCTGACCACTGAAGCATTGATCACGGATATTCCCGAGAAAGAGAAAGCGGCTCCGCCGCCGATGCCAGAGTACTAAATCGATAATAACGAAAAAAGGGTGATTGCGGGCTTCCGCCCACAATCACCCTTTTTTTCCGTATTTTTTTCCCTAATCATCGAGAACGGCAAACTTTGACAATTGCCTTGTTACGTGCTACAATTCTTGCACGTAGGGAATATCATCCCAGCCGGTCTTGTGGTGTGTGCTGAACCACCGAGTGAGAGAATTGCGGTTGGGTTGCCAGCAAAAGAACGGTGACCACAACGATTGTCTGAGTGAGTAAATTGGGGCCCCGGCCGGCGTAGCAGCCTGAAGGGGTTATTTTTTTATGTCTGAGAAAGTATGGAAAAGTGAGTTTGAAAGTATGGGCAATCAGAAGCTAAGAATTATCCCCCTGGGTGGACTGGGGGAAGTCGGCAAGAATATGATGGTCTATGAATACGGGGACAACATCCTGATTGTCGACACCGGCTTGATGTTCCCCGAGAACGACATGCTGGGGATTGATTATATTATCCCGGATTTCCGCTATCTGCTGGATAAACGCCAAATGGTAAAGGGGATCATCGTCACCCACGGTCACGAAGACCACACCGGGGCAATCCACCACCTGATGGAGGAAATCCAGGCTCCCATTTATGCGACCGCATTGACCCGCGGTTTGCTGGAGGTCAAGCTGGCGCGGGGAGGGCTGCTCAACCAGCTGCAGCTGCATACGGTTCACGCCGGGGATAACGTCAGTATCGGACCCTTTCATGTGGAGTTCTTCCATGTATGCCATTCGATCCCAGATGGGGTCGGCCTGGGGATCACCACTCCTGCAGGGCTGGTGGTGCATTCCGGCGACTACAAGTTTGACCATACTCCCGTGGATAACTGGCCGACAGATTACGCCAAGCTGGCGGAGCTCTCCGAGCGCGGGGTGCTGGCACTGCTGGCCGACTCGACCAATGCAGATAAACGCGGCTGGACCCCTTCCGAGAGGGTGATTGATTCTGCCTTTGATGAGGTGTTCCGCACTGCACCAGGCAGGATCATCGTGGCGAGTTTTGCTTCCTTGATCTCCCGCATGCAGCAGGTAGGCAACGCAGCGCTGACCCATAAACGCAAAATGGCCTTCGTTGGCACCAGCATGCTGGAGAATGCCAGGATGGCGCGCAACCTGGGCTACCTGGACCTGCCGGATGAGCTGCTGGTTACCCTGGAACAAGCCGTGAGACTGCCGCACAAAGAGGTGGTGCTGATGTCGACCGGCACTCAGGGCGAGCCTACCTCGATCATGGGCCGGCTTTCCACCGGAACGAACCGCCAGTTCGATATCGTCCAGGGGGATACGGTCGTGCTGTCCTCGCACCCGATCCCGGGGAACGAGGAGTCGGTTTACCGCACGATCAACCGGCTCTTCCGGCGCGGCGCTAACGTGATCTATGAAAATATTGCCCCTGTGCATGTCTCCGGGCACGCCAGCCAGGAAGAAATGAAGCTGCTGCTCCACCTGGTGCGCCCGAAATACTTCATCCCGATCCATGGAGAGCTGCGCCACTTGAAGCAGCACGCGCTGATCGCTCAGGAGATAGGCTTACCCGCGGAAAATATTGCCGTTGTGGAGAACGGTCAGGTTGTGGAATTTCAGAATGAAGAAATGAGCCTGGGTGAGCGAGTCAAAGGCGGTTGGGTATTCGTCGATGGGTCGGGCGTGGGCGACGTCGGTCCAAGTGTAATGCGCGAGCGTGAAGCACTGGCGCGGGACGGGTTTATTATGGTCAACTTGAACATCGATCACGATTCCCGGAGTTTGGTGGAAGAACCGGAGATCATCACCCGAGGCTTCGTGTACACCCGCAATGGGGACGAGCTGGTAGACAGCATCCGCGACATCGTCCTCGACGCCACGCGCAGCTCCACGGTTGACCTGCAAGATGATATTGAGCAAACATTAAAGACCTATTTGTATAACAAAACGAAAAGGCGGCCCATGGTCATCGTGACCCTGAACCGCCTTTGATTTGGATCAAATAGGACTTACGTAGTTCGGTGAGGAATTGCCGGAAATAGGGGTGTAGGCGGGCGTCCGCCCGCCTACACCCCTATTTCCGGACTATTTTTCCTTCAACTGCGTAACTCCTATCAAATAGCTCCATTAAGAAGGCCATCCGTATTGACCGAGGAGCGGGACAAAAGCGACAGGGATTAATAATTCGCTGGTATATTCGCTCCCCTGACGCCGCCAGCGTTCCAGCGATTGACCTGACCAGGTGCCAACCGGGATTACCAGGCGACCGCTATCGTTAAGCTGTTCCAAAATGACCCGGGGGACTTCCGGTGCAGCCGCGGTGATGATAATGGCATCGTAGGGAGCGAATTCCGGCAAGCCTCCCGAACCATCCCCCACGTGCAGGTGGACGTTAGCAAAGTTCAGCCCCGTAAGCACCTCTCCGGCTCGCTGGGAGAGGGCAGCATGGCGCTCGATCGTATGCACTTCAGAGGCGAGAGTGCCCAGAATCGCCGCCTGGTACCCGGATCCTGTGCCAACTTCAAGGACCCTTTCGTTGCCCTGCAGCAGGAGAAGCTGAGTCATTAAGGCGACGATATAGGGCTGTGAGATGGTCTGCCGGTTGCCGATCGGGAGAGGTCCGTCCGCATAAGCTGAATGGCGGTATTCCTGCGGGACGAACATGTGGCGAGGAACGGTGCGCATGGCTTCCAGCAGGCGTTCATCGTAAATATTCCTGCAGATGAGCTGGTCGGTGACCATACGCTCGCGCTCAGTGACGTAATAATTTTCCTCTTCCACCAACTTATTCCGGTGCATCGTATTACTCAATCGCCAGCCGACCAATCAGCGCTGTCCAGAATTTGTCCCGCTCACCCGGCATAAAGGGAAGATATAACCCTAACCGGTCTGCGAGCCCGGTATAGCGATCTGCCAAGGCTGAGGGGACTTCCGCCGGTTCCGCCAGGATTGCGAATGTCTTCAGCATCGTCTCATCGATTAGGTCAGGCATCTCTCCCCAGCGACCATGAGCGGCGAGAGAAGAAAGCTGCTCAGCCGTTTCTTCCCAACCGTGGACTTTCATTACGTTGCGATATGAAGGCGTTGAAGCGTAGAATGAGATTTGGGCGCGGACGAGATCTGCTTCCTGCGGAGAAGTGACCACGAAGACATTTGCGGCGATCTTGATCTGGTCCGGACTGCGTCCGGCTTTCTCAGCGCCGTGCTGGATGGCGGGGCGCAGGATTTCCTCTAAATAGCGCAGAGAGTGGAATGGGTGGACGACAAAGCCGTCGGCTGCTTCGCCGGCGAGCTGCGCCAGGCCGGGGTTCACCCCGGCGATATAGATGGGGATTGCTGGATATTGGATGGGACCCGGATTGAAGAACGGCGACATGAGGCTGAGGCGATAATATTCACTCTGAAAACGCAGCGGCGCGCCTGTTTGCCAGGTATTCCAGAGAGCACGGATGGCGCCAATCTGGTCGCGGCAGCTTGCCGACCACCGACTCGGGCCAGGGCATGCCAAACCGGCGCTCGATATGGGCCTTTACCTGGGTGCCCAGCCCAAGGATAAAGCGCCCACTGCTGGCCTCTGCTAAATCCCAGGCAGTATAAGCCAGAGTAGCCGGACTGCGGGCGAAAGCAATTGCCACTGCAGTGCCGAACTGGATCTGCCTGGGAGTTTTCTGCAATCAGCGCGCCCGGCAGGAATGGGTCATGCATGGTTTCGTTCGACCATATCCCTGAAAATCCAAGCGCTTCAGCCGCGGCAGCTATGGCAGGGATTGCCTGCAAGTGAGTGGGAGGTAAAGAGGCATCTACGAGCACAGGATCAACTACTCCCCTCGAGACCTGAATCCAGGCCCTCGAAATCTTGAATAGCGCTGCACCAATTTTCAGGGATAGGGATCGACTTGCCCAGGCGATAATCGTAAGCGACCTGGATAGTACGACCCTTCGCCAGCTCCTGATCCTGCTGGGGATCGACCAGCCGGTATTCCATCGTCAGGCTTTTGTTTCCGAGCCGGGTAACCCGAACTCCGACCTGGACTTGCTGGTCGAAAAATATTGGCTGGAGGAAAGTAACCTGGGCATCCGCCAGGATCAAGCCGAAATCCAGAAAAGAGCCCCCATTCCACAAGCCCAAATGCTGAATATACGCCACGCGCGCCTGCTCCATGTAGGTCAGAAAACGCGCATTGTTCACGTGACCCTGTGGATCGAGGTCGCCGTAACGCACCTGGATGGAGTGGTAAAAACGAAAATCCGGCATATTGGCTCCCCTAAAATGATTATACCCCCTGAGGATAGAGATCGATCATGGGGCTCATCCTGATCCGCAATCCGCCTGGCGCTTGAAAAAAATCGGGAATGCGGGATGCCATCTCTCAGGCAGACGCTGTCCGCTGTCACCGGCTGGCGGGAAATTTGGCAGAGGGAGTGCGGTATAATCGGCCGCATGGGAATCGACAATTTAGGTGAAACACAAGAAGCCAAGCACGTCAGTAATGAGCAGCCGCTGACAGAGGATCAGCCCGAGACGCCGCCTAAAAAGAGATCGCGCTGGCCGGTGTGGGTGGTGGTTGGTCTCTTCGGTTTGCTGGTGATCGGACTCATCAGCGCTGGAACGGGCTACCGTTCGGGGATTGACATCCGCACCTCGGCAGAGGCTACCCAGGTGGCTGTGCTGATCCAGACCCAATTCGACCTCGGGCTGAAAGAAATGTCGGATGGCCAATATTTTCGGGCGCGCCAGCGGTTCGAGTATGTAGCCCAGCTGGATCCGAACTACCCTGGTCTTACCGAAAAATTAGCAGAGGCGCTCATGGTCGTAGATACGACTGCGACGCCTACCGTCGTACTCACGCCAACTTTAACGCCCACTCCCGACCTGCGTAATAATGAGGAGCTGTTCACCGACGGTCAGCAAGCAATTTATAACGGAGATTGGGATCACGGGATCGATACCTTGCTGCAGCTGCGCAAGGTCGATCCGGAGGCGCATAAGGTGGACATCGATGGGCTGCTGTTCGTGGCGCTGCGCAACCGCGGCTGGGACAAAATCTCAAAGAAGGCAGACCTGGAAGGCGGAATATATGACCTCACTCTGGCAGAGCGGTTCGCACCGCTGGACAGTGAGGCTAAAGGCATGCTCACCTGGTCGAGCCTGTACCTGACCGGGGCGAGTTTTTGGGATCTGGATTGGGCGAAAGTAGTTGAATATTTCGCTCAGGTTGCCCCACAAATGCCCGGGTTACGCGACGGGTCAGGCATGACTTCCACCGAGCGCTACCGCATCGCTCTGGGCAAATTGGGAGATACCCTGGCTTCCACAGACCAGTGGTGTGACGCGCAAGAGCAGTATGAATTATCCTTGAACTATGGCGCCGACGCAGCGATCGAAGAATCTCTGGGAAAGGCTACAGATAAATGCGAAGGCGACCATGATGAGTCTTCTGATAATAATGATAAGAAGCCGGCTCCCACCGCTGAATTGCAACCCACGGAGCAACCGCCCCCGGCGCCCACCGAAGCACCTCCGGCACCCACCGAAGCACCTCCGGCACCCACCGAAATTCCTCCAACTGACGCACCCCCCGCAGAGCCCTCAAATACACCAGGACCATGAGCACGCCAGCCTGGCTGTTAAGCGTATTTTACTGGCTGCACATGCTGGCAACTGTTGCCTGGATCGGGAGCCTGGTCGCTTTGGGTATTCTGGTCCTACCCGCGGCCAAACGGATCCTGGACGAGCAGGCATACGCCAGATTTTTACAGGAGCTGCAGCGGCGCCTTGACCCCCTGGCTTGGCTGAGCCTGGCAGTGCTGACAGCTACCGGCCTCTTCCAGATGAGCGCTAACCCAAACTACCAGGGGTTCTTGACGATCAGCAACCGCTGGGCGGCAGCGATCCTGGCGAAGCATATCCTTTTCCTGGCAATGGTGGCTGTTTCAGGGTATCTCACCTGGGTGGTCCTGCCGGGGATGCGCCGGGTGGCAATCCAACGCGCCCGTGGCCAGTCGCCGGCGCAAGCTGAATCGCTGGAACGCCGCGAGGTGTGGCTGATGCGCCTAAACCTTATTCTGGGGGTATTGATCCTGGGATTGACAGCGGTTGCCCGCGCTGCGTGAACGGGCAATAAAAAAACGCTAGCTGTAAGTCAGGACTACCTGCAGGGACGGCTCGGGGTGATCGGCGATCAGCCGGTAGGCAGCCGGCGCGTCTTCGAGGGGGAAATGATGGGTGATCAAGCGCTCAGGCTGGAGGCTGCGGATCATCTCCCACGCCAGCTCGAGCCGGCGTGCTTTCGTCCAGCGTCCAGTCAGCTCCGGTGCAAGGGTGCTGACCTGGCTGCTGACCAGCCGGATGCGGCTGCGATGGAAGCGCCCTCCCAGGTCCAAACCAGCGCGCTTTTGCCCATACCAGGATCCGATGATCACCCGACCGCTGTATCCCGTAACCGCGATCGCCTGATCCAGCGCAGAAGGGGAACCGGACAGCTCGAAAGTCAAATCCGCGCCGTCCGTCAGCAGGTCGCGAATCGCCCCCACGGTCTCCGGATTTTGCGGGTCGAAACTGAGGCGCGCTCCCAGCTCGAGCGAGCGCATCCGGCGGTCGGAAAAATTATCCAGAGTGAGCAGATTGCCCAGCGGAAAACGAGCCAGTAAGGCTGTGGCGAGCAGACCGACGACTCCCTGCCCGAAGACGATCACATTTTCTCCGATCAAAGGGGCGCCATCCATTACCAGGTTTAGAGCGGTCTCTATGTTTGCAAGGAACACCGCTTGTTCCGGCGAAATCCCGGCAGGTAGAGGCTTAAGCTGCTCTGGGTTGGCAATGAAATGACTCTGATGAGGCTCAAAGGCAAAGACCAGGCGGTCTTGCCAGGCAGGATCAACTGCACTTCCGTATGATTCCACTTCTCCGACCGCAGCATAACCGTACTTTAGTGGGTAGGCCAGGTCACCCGGCAGAGCGGGGATCGTTTCATCCACGGGCATCCCCCGTGGAAATTGACCGGAATAAATCAGGGTTTCGGTACCGGAGCTTATTGCAGATACCAACGTGCGCACCTGCACCTGGTCAGGTGCAGGCGGGGGCAGGGATTCTTCCAGGATTTCGACTGCACCGGGCGCGGTGAAGACGAGGGATTTGCGTTTCAAGGTTTAGTGCTAATTATACGGGCGACATTTCCTTTTTCGCTAATATTTACGCGGTTAGGTTGAGGTTCAACAGGTGGTTCATTCGCTGGACCTTGGTCAGCAAATAGTTGAAGTTGTCAGCGGTCACCACCGGATCGATATTGATACGCTGGTTAACCGCTACTCCCAGGTCGTGCAGCCGGTCTAGCTTGGCAGGATTATTGGTGAGCAGGTTAATCGAGCGGACGCCCAGATCGGTCAGCATCAACGCCGCCGCTGTGTAATCGCGTTCATCTGCCTGGTGACCGAGCAGCAGGTTTGCCTCCACAGTATCATAACCTAGATCCTGCAAGTTGTACGCGCGCAGCTTATCTAACAAGCCAATGCCGCGCCCTTCTTGACGGAGATATAAAAGGATCCCCTGACCTGCCTCGGCGATCAGCTGCAGAGATTGGCGGAGCTGTTGTCCGCAATCGCAGCGGCGGGAATCGAGCAAGTCACCTGTAAAGCATTCTGAATGAACCCGCACCAGAACGTTCTCTCCTCCCAAAACTTCTCCCATGACCAAAGCCAGGTGTTCTTTCTCGTCTTGATTGTTCTGGTACAGTAAAAGCTGGTATTCGCCTTCTTCGGTGGGGATTCGGGCGGAGACCATGCGATAAACTTCGAGATTGTCCATGACCAATTTTCTTTCTATGCACGCCAGTCGTCTCGATCCTGACTGGAATACAATCATTATTCTGCGGATGATCAGGCGATGTTTTTAGAAATGATTGCCGTAATGGCGATCAGAGTATACTTTATTTGAGTTAGCGAGACATTAAAGCCAGCTGCCTAACTCCGCTTATCCAGGAACAGCAATACGATCAATATGACCTCGATGAGCTTGGTGATGATGCCCAGGGTGCTGAGACTGCCCAGGTTCAGGGCGAAATAGCCCAGGATCGTGATTGCAGCAAAAACGATGAACAGCCAGCGTACAACGCCGTGGTACCTGGCAAGCTGAGGCAGGAAATAGAGCACCGTCAAGGTAATATAGCCCAGCCCATTCAAAGTGAACAGAATCTTGAATGTCGTCGGCGAGGTGAATGCCAGCGCGAGGTGGATGAAGGCGGTGGCTAAAGCCAGGACGAGAATGCCAATTTGTAAGGGTCCAAACCGGGTATTCGTTGCTTCCATCGCTAATTCCTCCTAATAAACTCCAACATATAATTTTGAGAGATTAATGGACAAGAGATTCGGCCATTAAAGGCTCCGTGGCCTCGACAGGGATACTGTCGCGACGGTTGACTCGGAGGTAATATGCGCCGAACCCCATACCCACAGCCCCGAAACACAAATCGCGGGCACGGATGATCAGGCTCAAGCTGAGTCCGAGCGCCGGGCTGAAACCTAGCGCCTGGAGCGCGATCACCTGGCTGGCTTCCAACGTACCCAGCCCACCCGGACTGGGCGCCAGAAAGGCCACACGCGCTGCGGTAAGGGCAGCAATGACCTGAAAAAATGAGAGAGGGAAGCCAATCAAGCGCGTCATCATCCAGAATTCAAATACCATCAGTCCCCATGCGCCAATCGAAATCCCGAATGCCAGCAGTATGACTGCCGGCTTGTTACGGATAAAATCTGCGATCCGCGCCTCTGCCTCAACCACTGCAGCTCGGCGCTGCTGAAGAAAATGAAACGGAAGGTAAGCGATCAAACGCCCAAACGGCGTTACTCCCAGCCAGAGTGCGACGAAATAAAGCACAGGCACACAGAGCAGTACGATTGCGAACGGCAGCACGCGGAAAGAGACAGAACCGCCGCCCAGGCCCACTTTGAGCGTGAGTAATATGCCTATGATAAGGAAGGAATAATTTACCACCAGCTCCAGCATTTTATCCAGAGTGATTGCGGCAACCGCGCTGGTGCCGGGGACATTCTGACGCTCGCGGGTCAAGAATACCTGGAGCGGCTCACCGCCAAATTGGGGTCCTGGTGTAAAGTAAGAGAGACTGAACCCAGCCAGGCGGTAGCGGAATAACGAGAGAAAATGGATGCGCTGACCCAGGGCTGAAAGAAACAACCACCAGCGGCTGGTGAAGAGAGCGAAAACCAGCACGTTGATTGCTGCCAGAATGACAATATCACCCAGGCTGAGCTGGCGCAACGTTAACCAAACGTCATTCAACGGAAATGAGCGGAATACCCGTACCACCAGGATCAATGCAACCAGCCAGAGCAGGTAGATGGGCTTAAAGCGAATCCGGTGGGAAAAGGCAGCAAATTTCACGCTAAACGCTCCAGTCGGTTCACTGAATTTGGCTCTGCCGCCGGCCCTGTGCCGCCCTACTGTATGCTCACCAGGGCGGTGCGCCACGAGACGGTTTTCTGGCTGCCAGATAGAGGGTTCTCCGGTCCCCAGGAACAAGATCGCCAGGCAGGCCGCGGCGAGGGCGAGCACGACCCAGTTCGGGCTGAGGTAAACCTGCTCAAAACCCAACAGGAGAAAACAGGCTGCGGAAGCAGTCCTGCCAGCAGCGCCTATGACAATGAGGGCAACAGCTATCATCAAAAGCGAGAGGAAAACGATGGGCGTATCCGCATTATAGAGGGCGAACAGGTTGAAAATAAAAAGGATGAGGATAGCGCCGCGCAGGACCAAGGGCAAGCGCTGGAGTAAGAATTGATGCCAATCCTGGGGGAGCCTGACTTTCAGGGGAGAAATGACCCCACTGACATACAGCCAGTCGAGTAAGAACCGGGCGAAAAATGGGATGGCAAACAGGGAAGCTCCTACCAGGGAGGCAGGAGGTGAAAATATGGGAAACAGAAGCACAGCCATGAAATCCATCATCAGGCCGGCGATGCCGCGGCGGAAGTTGCTGGGCGGCAGGTCGAAGACGGTCATACCCAGCTGCTTGCGGATCCAGATCCCAGCTAAGAATAAATAGCGAGCAAGACCGACCAGGACAAACCAGCGGGGCGCCTGACCGTACTGAACGACGAGCACGGAGGCGATCAGCACTCCCAACCCATCCAGGCTGAGGTCCAGGCGTTCACCCAACCCGGTAACCCGGTGTGTAACCCGCGCCAGGTAACCATCCAGAAAATCCGCGATGCAGACCAGGGTGTAGAGCACGCCCGGCATCCATGCCAGCCAGCCTTGCGGTTGTGGCGATAATATGAACCCGACTAACGCCGCGGTGAGCAGCCCACGCGCCAGGGTCACCACGTTTCCTGGACCCAGGTCCGGCAGCAGCTGAGATTCATCCAGGCGGCGATTGTAGGGGAGCCCACGCCAGAAAGCGACCAACACATAGATGAACAGCAAGGAGAGCCAGCCCTAACCAGCGCAGAGCTTGAGCAGGTCCCCAAATCACCTTCAGGAGCATATAGGAAGCGAGAAGGAAAGCTGCGCCGAGCAAGGCAAAGAACGCCCATTTCATGCGCAGTTTCGTGATTATCTTACGGTCAAAGTCCCGAAATTGATCCATTTTGATAAAAATTGTACCATTCATCCGATTACAATATGCTAAATATACGCTGATTCCCCCGGATTGGATTGCTGAATCAATCGAAATTATTAAATTCGACGACATTTCTCCAGAAAATCGCCCGGAGAAAGAATGTTTTTTTGCGAAAAATGGGGACTTACTTGCCTGAGCCGGCGGAAAGCGTAAATCGATTTTAACAGAGACCGGCGATCACAGATCGCGCCGGTTAAAAAAGCGGACAGCGAGCACAAGGGCAACCATACAATAAACCACTGCATAGGCAACCATCAGCAGGCTGGGTGTAGAAAGCGAGGAGAAAGGCGTGAAGCCAATTGCCCCGACCAGCGGCGATTCCATCTCGTGCACCATCCGCTTCCAAAGGGCTTCACTGGGGATCAACAGGCTGGAAATAATCCCAATATTAATCGCAGTCTGGTTGTTCAAGAAAGAGCCAAACTGCTCGATCCACCCACCGATGAAGGCGATCCCGTAAAGCCCGAAAACCAGCACGCCGTTGGCAAGAGTAGAGAGGATGGTCCCTCCGCACAAGGAGACGCTCAGGAATATGTTCACGTTCAGCCAGAGCAAAGCCAGGCCGCGGAGCATATTCGGAGCGGTATAACCCGAGATAACGTAAACAATCGCCATCACACCGCCAGCCATCAGCAGCAGGTATAAGGTGAGCATGCCCGTATAACCTAACCATTTGCCCATGACCACTTCCCAGCGGCGGAGAGGCTTGCTGACGATGGTGTGAATCGTCCCTGAGGCAATCTCGCCGGATAATGTATCAACGGAGGTCAATACAGCCATGATTAATGTAAGGAAGTTGACCGCATACAGGCCAGCCATGAGCAGGAAATTGAAAATCTCGGTAGACTCCAGCCGGTTAGAATGGAGTATGACGTCCTTATGGATTTCGTAAAAGCCGATGGCATATACTGCCAGGAAAATTAATCCAAGGATCAGCGCTGCCCAGAGCACCCAACGGCGAGACGCTTCGCGGAAGGTGAGCCGGGCAATGACCAGCGTGGCGGGGTCCCTGCGCGGGGAGCTTGCCTCAGCCATGCTCAAAGCCCCCCGTCCGTCCCGACTATCTTAATGAAAAGATCTTCCAGGGATATTTGCTGGGTCTGCAAGCTGTATACTTCAACGCCATTTTCCACCAGGTAACGGTTGATGGCAGGTATTACTTCTTCGTGATGGACCGTAAGGTTAAGGTGCTCGCCTGCTCCACTCTGGTCGAAACGCACTTCCTGACTCCAACGGTTTAGCCCAGCGGCAATCTCGGCAGTGAGCTTATGGGCGCGCACTTGAACGCTGAGGTCGCCCTCTACCAGGCGGCTCAGCGGGCTGACCTTAACGATCACCCCATTTTTAATAAAGGCGACGCGATCGCAGGTGATCTCGACTTCACTTAATAGATGCGAATTCAGGAAAACTGTGGTGCCTTGCTGGCGCAGGTCTCGGATAATGTCGCGCACCAGCCGCCGGCCTACAGGGTCAAGTCCGGAGGTGGGCTCGTCCAGAATTACCAGGTCCGGCTGGTTCAGCAGGGCCTGGGCCAGGCCAACCCGTTGGAGCATCCCTTTCGAATAGGTTTTCAGCTTTTTTTCAGCGTGCGGGGTCAGGCTGACCAGCTCGAGAAGCTCGGCAATGCGCTCCGTTAATTGGCGGCGAGGCATCCGGTAAAGGCTGCCGTGCAGCTCCAAGAATTCCCACCCGGAAAGCCAATCGTGGAAGCGGAAATGTTCCGGTAGAAAGCCGACCCGCGCTCGGGTGGATGGAGTCCCCAAGGGAGCGCCAAACAAGTATCCTTCTCCTCCGCTGGGCCGGATCAAGCCCAGCAGCATTTTGACCGAAGTCGTTTTACCCGCGCCATTCGGTCCCAAGAAACCGAATACCTCCCCGCGCTCGACACGTAGGGTCAGGTCTTCAACGGCAACTTTCTCGTTGAAAGTTTTACGCAAGCCGCGTACTTCGATGGGAGCAACTGGGTCATCCATGAGGCGCATCCAGGCAAAAAGCAATCCTAAGGGACGATTTTAACTCCAAAATGAGTCGAATCGGGCGAGTCGCTGATCTCCAAACAAAATGGGATACCTGCGGGAATGCATCACCGCAGGTATCCCATTCTTAGCTGAAATTAGATCGATACAGTATTCACTCGAAGGAAATTCACTGGCTGGTAATCTGCCATAATTATTGAAGTGAGCCAGCAATCTCCATTGCCTTGGCGCTATCTCCCGGACCGCTGAGGGAGTAGAGGATATCGTCCTTGATCCAAATCAGGAGGAACGAGGCAACATGGCCGGCTGGACCACGGGTGATCAAGGTAGCAGGGACGCCATCGACGACCACATCTTCATAGTTTGCGTCGTAGCGCGGGATAGGGATAACGAAGGTCGTCGTCCAATCCACTGTTTGCGAGAAGCTGAGGGCCTCTTCGGGAGTCATACCCAGCACCTGCAAGAATGCCTGACCGACCTGGTTGATATCCAGGTCCGGAGGGGCAGAGACGACCGGGCTCTTCATCTGGCTGAGGATCGTGCAATGACTGAGCGGGAGCTGGTCGGGTGAATCCGGGCCGCGCCCCGGTTTGCCGCCGGGCGCGGAGTCCGTCTCACACTTGCCATAGCGGGCAATCACTGCCGAGGGAATATCGACGACCACGTGCTCTCCGTCCAGATTTTGAGGTACCTGGATATCCGCACGCCCGATTTCCTGGAGAAGGGCGCGCATTCGAGCGACGTCGATCGTGATGGTCACCCTGCCGCCTGGCTGAACGAGCAGCGCCTGCGCCGAGTCCTGCACGGTGGGTAAGCGCACGGGAATATCCGCCAGAGAGCTGGCCTCTGTAGCACTCGCGACTTCCTGCGCCTGGCTGTGGTTTTCGATTTTGACGTCATCCGACATCAGCGCTTCGAGCTGCGCAGAGGACCCCAGCTCGCTGGGCAGAGCGCCTGGGTCGACCGGAAGGACTACCACTTTCTGCACCCGGAACAATCCCAAGAAATTATTGGCGATTGCCTGGGCAGAGGGAAATGCCATGGTCACGGCGAAGATGCCCAGTACGATCACGATCACCCAGACCAGGCGCGCCCGACCGGTAAATAGATTTTTCCACATAGAATTAGTCTCCTGTTCTTTATTGAGCTGTTGCTGATAGCGGTTATAGGCAGATGAAATGGGCAGCGGGTGCTCGCTCCCGCTGGGTTCCAGGCGAGCCAACTTCTTTCCCACCTGGCTCCCCCTGGTCTGGAGCTCTGCCAGGCGGCTCTGGCAGGCACTGCAGGAGGCCAGGTGATCCCCGATTTGGGTCAGTCTTTCAGGCGGCAGCTCCTGGTCAATGAATGCCTGTAGCTCACCTACGGGTGGATGCATGGTCAACCTCCTTCTCCTTCCAGACGGCGATAATGGCCTTCGAACTCTGTGCTGGCTCGCGCCAGCAGTGCGCCAACTGAGCTCGGGGCGACTTTTAGGATGGCTGCGATCTCTGAGTACGAAAAACCTGAATGGCGCAAGATCAGAATTTGCGCGGAGCGGGGTTTGAGCTCGGCGAGAGCCAGGCGGACGCGCTCGCGCTCCATGCGGCTCTCAGCCAGCTCGGCTGGATCTTCGCCGGACCGGGCAAGCTCACCTTGCAGCTCGTAGCGCAGGCGGCGTTTCTTGGAGCGCAGGGCATTCAGCGCCAGGTTGGTGCCCACGCGGTACAGCCAGCTTCCGGGTTGGTCCTGCCGGTCAGGCGGTTGGCGGTGCCAGCGCAGAAACGCATCCAGGGTCAGGTCTTCGGCTTCATCCCAATCGCCCGTCAGGCGGTAGAGCAGGTGACAAAGCGGGGTCCAATACTGCTGGAATAGTCCGTCTAAGCCGGAATCGAGTTCCTGCGAAGATATTTTTCTAAGCTCCTTGGCTGCCAAATCCACAGTTTACCTCTGCGCTTGCACGCTTCCATACAAGTAACACCGCTCAGCGCAAGATTGTGACAATTTGGCGGCATTATCCTCGCACGTAAATCCTGGGTACCCGCGTATTGATGTTGGTCAGAACCTCGTAGGGGATCGTCCCTGCCCATCCGGCCAATTCTTCAACGGTGATGCATTGGTCCCCACTTTCACCGACCAGGATAACTTCGTCATCGTTGAAGGCAGAATCCCATTCGATATTGACCACGATCTGGTCCATGGAGAAGCGCCCGACCACCGGGTAGCGCTTACCGCGGATGATCACCTGGGCTTTATGCGACATGCTGCGGAAGTAGCCGTCGCCGTAGCCGACGGGCACGGTCACCGCGCGCACCATATGGTCGCTTTGCCAGGTGGAGCCGTAACCGACCGGGTGCCCGGGCAGGATGACTTTGAAATAAACCACGTGCGATTTCCAGGAGAGCGCCGGGCGCACCACGACCGTACGGGCGACCTCTGGCGAGGGATAGACCCCGTAAAGCAGGATGCCGGGCGGACCAGGTCGAAATAGCTCTCGGGAAGCTGCAGGATGGCTGCAGAGTTCGCCATGTGGCGCAGGGGTACTGGCAAGCCGTGGCGCTCGTAGAACCGCAGCACTTCCTGGAAGTGCTCGAGCTGCAGGCGGGCATCGCTCAAATCGGTTGCATCCGCATTGGCGAAGTGGGAGAAGATCCCATCAATCTGGATGTGGCGGCAATGTAAGCTGGCTTCAAGCAGGCTGGTCGCGCTGTAATAATGCACCCCGATGCGTTCCATCCCCGTATCGATCTTCAAGATGGACCTTCGCCAGGACCCCCTGCTCTTCGGCAGCTGCCTCGATCTGCTCCAGTTTATCGACCGACGAGGCGGTCAGGGTCAGGTTGTGCTTCAAAAAAAGCGGGACCTGGTTGCCCAGGATGCCGCCCAGCACCAGGATGGGAGCTTCGAATTCCCTGCTCGCGCAGCAGGATGCCTTCTTCCAGGACCGCCACGCCCAGGCAGTCAGCCCCCAGCGCCACCATGTGGCGGGCGACCTCGATCAAGCCGTGCCCGTAGGCGTTGGCTTTAAGGATGGGCATGATCCTGGCAGGCGCCACTTTATCACGAACAGCCTGGAAGTTGCTCGCCAGGCGATCCAGATTTACCTCGACCAGGGTCGGGCGGACCACGCCGTTGGTGGTGATGGTGGCTTGATTAATGATGGACATGTTGGGTATTTTAACCGAAAGGATGTAGTTCCTGATCGGTATTCCCGGAAACAGAAAGCGCCATTCGTCACACAAGAAGGACAAATGGCGCTTGATTTAGAAGACTAATCCGGTCAGGAGGCTTTGAGCACCCCGAAAGTCACGCTCTCGCCATCAAACTCGGCGGTAGCCTGGAAGGCGCCCTGCGGCGGAGAGCCTTCGAACAGCTCCAGGGCGAGCGTCTCGCCCATGATCGTGGCGCGATGCGCCTGGATCGCCGCGGCAAGCTCCGGCGTGGCGGAAGCGTACAGCTGGATGCGGTCAGCGATCTCCAGGTCGGCCTGCTTGCGCAGGTCCTGCACCCGGCGCACGAACTCGCGCGCCATGCCTTCACGGACCAGAGCCGGGGTCAGGTCGGTTTTCAGCGCCGCCAGGTAAGCCCCCTCGGAGGCCACCGCCAGCCCAGAGCGGGCTTCCATCCGCACTTCGACTTCCTCCGGCTGGATGTCGAGGAGCAATCCTTCCACCTCAACGCGCACAGGCTGCCCGGCCAGTAATGCCTGGGCGGCTGGCTCAGGATCCAGCGCCAGGATGGCCTGCCGCCACCTTGGGGAACTGCCCTTTATATTTCTGACCGAGCTGCTTGGGCAGCGGTTTCAGGCTGTAAGAGACCGCCTCGCCGGCCGAGCCGAGGGCGCGCACGCTGCTTGACGTTCAGCTCGTCCATCAGCAGGTCGGCGTAAGTCTCCAGGACGAGGCGTTCTTCCGGTCGGGCCGACCGAAAAGGCCACCTCGGCCAGCGGCTGGCGCACTTTGATCGCCGCCTGGTTGCGGGCGGCGTGCCCCAAGCGAAGCCAGGTTCATCACCAGCTCGCATCTCCCGGTTCAGCTTTTCGTCGAGCCAGCCCGGGTCGACAGTCAGGCCAGTCGCCAGGTGCACCGATTCGGGCGCCAGCAGACCGGCTGAACGCACCAGGTTCTGGTACAGCTCCTCCGCCAGGAAGGGCATGGTGGGCGCCAGCAGCTTGCTCAGCGTCACCAGCGCCTCGTACAGGGTGGCGTAGGCAGCCTGCTTGTCCGCATCTGATCTCGGATCTTCCAGAAACGGCGCCGCTGAGCGGCGCAGGTACCAGTTGGAGAGGTGGTCGACGAAGGTCTGGATCGGCCGGGTGGCGCCGGTCACGTCGTAGGTTTCCAGCGCCTGGGTCACCTCGCGCACCAGGGTGTGCAGCGCGGAGAGCAGCCAGCGGTCCAGGGCGATGAATCAGCGACCGAGCTGGCTGCCATCTCGCCCGGCTGTCCAGCCGTCCAGGTTGGCATAGGTGACGAAGAACGAATAGACATTCCACAGGGTCAGGGTGAAATTGCGCACCACCTCGCCGACCAGGTCCACGGAGAAGCGCCGCTCCTGACCGGGCGGGCTGGCGGTGTACAGGTACCAGCGGAAGGCATCCGCGCCGTGCTGGTTGAGCACGTCCCAGGGATCGACGATGTTGCCGCGCGACTTGGACATCTTCTGGCCCTCGGCATCCAGGATCAGCCCCAGGCAGATCACGTTCTTGAAGCATTCCCGGTCGAAGAGCAGCGTGCTGATGGCGTGCAGCGAGTAGAACCAGCCGCGGGTCTGGTCGACCGCCTCGCAGATGTAATCCGCCGGAAACTGCTGCTCGAACATCTCCTTGTTCTCGAAGGGATAATGCCACTGGGCGACCGGCATCGAGCCGGAATCGAACCAGACATCGATCAGCTCGGGCACGCGCTGCATCTCTCCCTTGCCGCACTTCGGGCAGGGGAAGATGCACCTCGTCCACGTACGGGCGGTGCAGGTCCAGCTCGGAGAGGTCCTGGCCGGCGTGCGCGCTGAGCTCGGCGACCGAGCCGACCGCCAGCTGGTGGTGGCAGTTCTGGCATTCCCAGACCGGCAGCGGCGTGCCCCAATAGCGCTCGCGCCCGAGAGCCCAATCGACGTTGTTCTCCAGCCAGTTGCCGAAGCGCCCGTTCTTGATATGCTCCGGAACCCAGTTGATGTGCTGGTTCAGCTCCACCAGCCGGTCCTTGAACTGGCTGGTGCGGATGTACCAGGTGTTGCGGGCATAATACAGCAGGGGCGTATCGCAGCGCCAGCAGAACGGGTAGGTGTGGGTGATAGGTGCCGGCGCGGAAGAGCAGGCCGCGCGCTTGCAGGTCCTGGGTGATCAGCGGGTCGGCATCCTTGACGAAGATCCCGCTCCAGGGGCGCACCTCGGGGATGAAAGTGCCATCCGTCAGCCACCGTCATCAAGATCGGCAGGTCGTACTCCTGGGCAGCCTGCATATCCTCAGCGCCGAAGGCCGGCGCGATGTGCACCAGCCCGGTGCCATCCTCGGTGGTGACGAAATCCTCCAGCACCACGTAGTAAGCGGGTTTATCCGGCGGCAGGAAGGTGAACAGCGGGTGGTAGCGCTTGCCCTTTGAGCTTGCTTGCCCTTGAAGGTTTCCACGACTTTCACTGGCTCGTCGCCGAAGACTTTCTCCAGCAGCGGCTGAGCCAGGATCAGGCGCTCGCTGCCGCCTTCGGGCAAGCGCGCGCTCCACGGTCACATAATCCACGTCCGGGTGGGCTGCCACGGCCACGTTGCCGGGCAGCGTCCAGGGAGTGGTGGTCCAGACCAGCAGGGAGGTGCCGGGCTCATCCACCAGCGGCATGCGCACGAAGACCGATGGATCGATCGGCCTCGTCGTAGCCCAGCGCCACCTCATGGTCGGAGAGCGGCGTGCCGCAGCGCGGGCAGTAGGGCACAACTTTGTAGCCCTGGTAGAGCAGGTCCTGGTCCCAGAAATTCTTCAGGATCCACCACACCGATTCGATGTAGTCGTTGGTATAGGTGACATAGGCCGTCTTGCAGGTCCACCCAGAAGGCGATGCGGTCGGTGAAGCGCTCCCATTCCTGGATGTACTCGAAGGCCGACTTGCGGCACAGCTCGTTGAATTTGGCGATGCCGTAGTCTTCGATCTGGCTTTTGTTGGTGAAACCCAGCTGCTTTTCCACCTCGATCTCCACCGGCAGACCGTGGGTATCCCAACCGCCGCGGCGGATGACGTGGTAGCCGCGCATACTCTTGTAGCGGGGAAACATGTCCTTGAAGGCGCGCGCCAGGACATGGTGCACGCCGGGTTTGCCATTGGCGGTTGGCGGTCCTTCGTAGAAAACATACTCAGGGTCTCCCTGGCGCTGCTTGCCGGATTTTTCGAAGATCTGGTGCGCTTCCAGAAACGAAGCACCTCCTCTTCCAGCAGGGTGACGTTCAGTTTGGGGGAAACAGGCTTAAACATGATTACCTCTTTCATCATTGGCAAGGGTACCAAAAGGAGAGAATAAAAAAAACTTCCATCCCTGGACAGGGACGGAAGCAATACTCTCCCGCGGTACCACCCTGGTTCCCGCCATCAGGCGGGCGCCTCTTACGGATACTGTATGGCAAGTTCTTTACTTGCGCATCACATATCCGAGCCTGCGATAACGGGTGGCGTTCCCGGCTCACTTACTGACGGATTACCCGACGTTCAGTTTGCAGCTCCGGAAGGATTTTCTGCCTGTCAGACCGGCCCGGCTTCCACCATTCCCGGGTTCGCTGGCAGCCCGCGCCAGGCATACTCGTTTCCATCACAGCCTTTTATAGAGAAATTGTATGACAGATTATGCCATAAATTGAGATTTGGGTCAATCCAAAAATTGAATTTGAGGTCAGCTCCCTGGTGTGACCACTCGCCCGCCCAACACTGATTTGGTCAGATAGAGCGCCAGGAATGAAATGACTACCAGGATAACTGAAAGGGTGATCGCCAGGCTCAGGTCGAGCTCGAAACCCAGGTAAATCGCCAGGGGCATGGTCTGGGTGCGCCCGGGAAAGTTGCCGGCGAAGATGATCGTCGCGCCGAATTCCCCCAGGGCGCGCGCCCAGGTCAGGATGCTTCCGCTGAGCAAGGCGGGCCAGGCGAGGGGGAGGATGACGTAGCGAAAGGTCTGCCAGGTATTCGCGCCGTCCAGCCCGGCAGCCTGCTCCATCTCCAGATCAATATTGGCTAATCCCAGGGTGGCGGATTTTATAAAAAGCGGCGCTGCGATAAAAATTTGGGCCAGGACGACTGCGAAAATAGTGAAAGCGATCTCGATGCCCCAATTACTGAGAGTGCTGCCCAATAAACCCCGCCGCCCAAAGGTCAGCAGCAAGGCAACACCGGCGACGGCTGGCGGGAGCACAATGGGTAAATCCACCAGGGTATCGATAAACCGCGGCAAGGGGAGCAAGCGCCGCGCCAGACCGTAAGCCAGCGGCGTTCCAAACAGGATGGTCAGCAGAGTAGCCAGGAGCGTTGTAATGATGCTGATGCTGATCGCCTGGAGCGCCTGGGGTTTCGTCAAGCTTGCCAATAATTGGAGTGGGGTGATGCGAAGAAACAATGAGAGCAGCGGTATAACGAGGAACGCCAGCATGGGCAGGCTGAGAATAGTAAACCCGATCCGCAGGATGGATTTTTGCGGTGGGTTGAGTGGGATTGCTCGGCGCGGAGAGGATTCCATAAGATTACTTGGGTTGAAACACGGAATGAGATAGAGTAGGCTTACCTGTCGTACAGGAAACGCACAGAGGAAATATCAATGCCAGTTCAGTAATTCTGTTAATAGTCATTTTGGTACCTCATCCGAAGCTTGTTCTTCCGGAGCCGTTAGTTTCTCCACACATTCCTGCAGCCAGATCAGGATCGAGCTCAACTGGCGAATGCGCAAATCCAGGCTCAAACCGTTGATCACCTGGTTGCTGGGGATTTGATTGCGCTGCGCGTGGAGTCGTTCCAGTCCGGATCTCACCTCGGCCATTTGAGCGTCCAGTAATTTTCTGACAAGCTCGTAATTGACCTGTTGGGCAAAATACATTCTGGTGAGAAATTCAATCCGAATGGCGCGGGCGCTGCTGCCGCTGGGAAGATTCAACCAGGACTGGAAGTGTTCTGCTCCTTTTGGGGCGAGGGAGAATTTATTGCGGGGAGGCAGCTTGTCTTGCTCCTGGCGTGTACTGGATATAAAACCCTGCGCTTCCAGGCGAGTTCAGGATGTTATACGTCTGGCTCAGGCTGATGTGCCAGACCTGACCCAGATCGCGTTTCACGATTTTATGGAGCTCGTACCCGTGGGCTGGAGATTGTCCAAGGAGACCGAGAAAAACGTATTCGGGCGAAAGCTGTCCGGTAGGGGACTTCCCTTTCATAGATATACTCACTCAGTGAGTATATCCGGTATGCCGGAATTGTCAAGCAAGCCTCTGAAGTTGGGACATCAAGCAAACCGCTGAAAATATTTATAATTAATCGGTGCTCTAACTGGCGGTTTGCTGAAGTTAGTCGCCTAACTTCAGTGATTGGCCGACTTAGCGCTGAATTTTATAAAGTTACTTTCGGCCAATCACACAGTTCAGACAAACAACAAAAAAGCGGTTATGCGGCGGAAGGGGGGATCTTTTCCCTACCCATTAGTTGGGTATAATTACCAGGGCAACTAAAGGTAATATCTCAGCAGGAGGCTATCCATGGTTGTTCTGGGAGTGGATGTGGGCGGATCGGGGATCAAAGGAGCTCCGGTGGACACCGAGACGGGGGAATTATTAGCGCCCCGCTTCAGGATTGAAACGCCAGAATCGGGAAAACCTCAACCAATGGCAGAAATCGTGGGGGAGATCGCCCAAAATTTCGCCTGGAACGGTCCGATCGGGTGCGGCTTCCCTGCCGCAGTCCGCAACGGCATCGTGTTAACTGCTTCGAACATCCATAAAAAATGGATCGGAGTGGACTCTGAGGCGCTTCTGCGCGAGACGACCGGATGCCAGGTCCGGGTGATCAATGATGCGGATGCAGCCGGCCTGGCGGAGATGACCTTCGGCGCCGGGCGAGGACGCAAAGGGGCAGTAATTGTGATAACGATCGGGACAGGGCTGGGGGTTGCCCTATTCACGGACGGATACCTTTTTCCCAATACCGAGCTGGGACACATCCAGATTGATGGCGTCGATGCTGAAACCCGGGCGTCAGATGCTGCTCGCAAGCGAGAGAATCTTACCTGGGAACGCTGGGCTGAACGCTTTGAGATTTACCTGCATGTCATGGAAGAGCTATTCTGGCCCGACCTGTTCATTCTTGGTGGAGGAGCCATAAAAAACCAGGAAAAATTCATGCAGTATCTTCATTTGGACACCGAGATTAAGATTGCTGAGATGATGAACGAAGCCGGAATCGTCGGTGCAGCCCTGGCAGGCCGCACATTAGCCCACTGATCGCAGACTTCACCCGAGGCAACCTTTGCACTTTTATTCAGCACTGTCAGTCGAGACGGAAGCCGACCTGGCTGTCTCGAAATTGATCGAACAAATCCACATCCATGCGGGGGTCAGCGAAATACACCCGGCATACGATCTGGCGATTTTGTTTCTATCACCGGCATATGGCCCGGTGGCTGGCGAGGTAGCAGCCGCCCTGACGGAACAGCTATCCCTGGGGATGCTGCTCGGTATTATTGCTGAAGGGGTAATCGGAGATCAAGCTGAGATCGAGGGCCAGACGGCTGCTGCTTTGCTGGTTGCCAGCCTACCCGGGGTAAGGATCAGCCCGTTTGTTTTTCAGTCTGTGGAATGGCCGTGCATGCTGCTCGAGCCAGCTGAATTCCGCCGGATTGTCGACGCGCCGGAGGATACGCGCGCTTTTATTATATTATGCGACCCATTCTCCATCCCCGTATCGGATGTCGTCCAGGCATTTAACCTCGCATTTCCGGGGATACCCCTGGTGGGAGGAATGGCAAGCGGCGCATTGCGCCCGGGCGGGAATACCTTGCTCATGAACGGGCTGGCGATCGATGGTGGGGCGGTTGGGCTGGCACTGGCAGGTCCAGTTGAAATCGATGTCCTGATTTCTCAAGGCTGCCGGCCGATCTGGCGCCCTTTCCAGGTTACCTCCGCGAATAAGGACGAGATCTATGCGATTGAAGGTCGCCCGCCGTTAGCCTGGATCCAGGAGCTTGCCCCCGAGCTGCCGCCAGACGATCAGCAGCTGCTCGAAAGCGGATTATTTATTGGTCGGGCTGCCGCGAGCGGTCCTGAAGCATTGGGTAGAGGGGATTTTGTGATCCGCGGCATAACCAGCATCGATTATGCGAGCGGAGCGATCCGGGTGGCTGACCAGATCGGTGAAGGTGAGTTCATTCAGTTCCAGGTTGAAGATGCTTTCACTGCCGAGGAAGACCTGGAGATGGTGCTGATTCCCCAATTATTCCGAGAAAAACCAGCAGGTGGGTTGCTTTTCACCTGCAATACGCGCGGTACCCACCTTTACGATCACCCCAACGGCGATATTACGATTATTCGAGATAACCTGGGAGAGATCCCTCTGGCTGGCTGTTTCTGCGTGGGTGAGATCGGTCCTTCCGGCGGGCGCAACTACCGCCATGGACAAGCCGCCAGCCTGATCCTGTTCCGATCCCGGCGCCTGCGGTACGGAAAAGGATGCGAGCGTCCGCCGGTTCACTTTTTTTTTAAACTCAAACCGCGCCGCCGGTTCCCTGCCAGAAAGCCTGCTGCGCGGAGTTGAGTGAGGAGAATTTCATTTATTATTATACAGATTGACTTGAAAAAGGGATGAAGGTGAGCTAAAAGAACCATGAGAGTGTGACGGGTGGTTTTAAATACAAAGCCGCGCTTTAGATGGACTTTGCCGCCACCCAAAAGCGCGGTTTTGTGTAAGGAGAATGCATCTTTATTATAGCGAATTAGTTGAAATTACGATGAAACCTGCTTAAAGATATGGTGAGAAATCTTGCCGGTGATCGATCACGATTCTGCTCAATGATTCCAGGGCATTCAAGAGCATATCTAGAGAAATTGGTCCGGCGCGCAGCACTTTTAATTTGAGCGCTGGTGCAGTCTACGACCGTAGAGGGAAAACCACCCGGGGTGCGCCCGCCATCCAGAATCAGAGGTATCCTGCGCGATAATTGAGCGAATACTTCCTGTGCCGTGCAGGCGTTCGAGCTGCCGGACAAATTGGCGGAGGTGACTGCCAGCGGACCTGACATGCTCAGCAGGCGCAAGGCTACCGGGTGGTCAGGGATGCGCACGCCGATCGTTGCCAGAGGGGAGAGGTTTGCCGGTAATGCTGGGTGACGAGGCAGCACGAGAGTGAGAGGTCCAGGCCAGAACTTTTCAGCCAGGCGGCGGGCTTGCGGCGTCAGGTCACTGGTAATCCGCTCCAAATCCGCTGCCTGGCTTGCCAGGACGGCAATGGCTTTGGAGTTTTCTCGCTCTTTTACGGCAAAGAGCGCCTCAATACTTTCCGGCTTGAACGCATCCGCGCCGAGTCCATAGACGGTATCGGTCGGGAAAGCGACCAGCTCGCCCGACCTGAGCAGGTCTAATGCGACATCAAGCGCATCCTCCTGCTCCGCGGCAATTATCCTTGTTCGCATTGTTTTTCCGGTCATCTTAAATATTGCGCGCGCCCGTGGTATAGGTGCGGCGGAGGTAAATTCCTGGAACTTGGATGCTTATCACTTTTGGTTCATTTCCCATACGATGTGCAGCCCTTCCAATGTCAACCAGGGTGCGACAATATGTAATGAAGGAGTCTCCCGGGCGACGACCTCTGCCAGGCCGCCTGTGGCGATGACCTTCATCTCTGGACCCAGCTCGAGGCGGAAGCGCGCCACCATCCCCTCCACCAGACCAACATAGCCGAACAGCAAGCCAGATTGCATCGCATGGACGGTATTCCGCCCGATGGCTGCCGGCGGTCGCTGCAAATCGACGCGCGCCAGCTTGGCTGTGCGCAGGTACAGCGCCTCGGCAGCGATCTGGATGCCCGGAGCTATCGCGCCTCCCAGGTACTCTCCCTCCGCAGAGATAGCGTCAAACGTGGTAGCCGTGCCAAAGTCAACCACGCAGGCTGGCCCGCCATACAGGTGTTGGACTGCGGCAGCGTCGACGATCCGGTCAGCACCCACCGCGCGCGGATCTTCGTAGCGGATGCGGACGCCAGTCTTGACTCCGGTATCGACGACCAGTGGTTCGCAGCCCAGGTAGCGCTGGCAGGCGTCGATCACCTTTCCCGTCAATGGCGGGACCACAGAGGCCAGACAGATCCCGGTGACATCTTGCGGTGTATGCCCGCTGAGATTCAGCAAGCCTGTGATCTGCAGCCCGTATTCATCCGGCATCCGCTCAGCCAGCGTGGAAAGCCGCCAGCGAGGGCCGAGTGAGCCATTTGAGAAAAGACCAATGGTCACGTTGGTATTCCCGATATCGATTGCCATTAGCATTTCAACCCTCCCTGAGGAGCATATTGTCGATCAGGCGTGTTTTGCCGATAAAGACAGCCATAGAGATCAGCGCCGGACCGGTAAGTCTTCCGGTGAATTCTTGAAGAGTGACCGGATCTGCGCAAGAGGCATATTGAAGCTGGGCGAGCGGTTCCTGAGCGATCCGCTCAGCGACCAGCTGACGAAGCTGCCCTGCGTCGCGCTCGCCAAGCTCATATGCCTGGCTCGCCGCGCAAAGCGACCGGTTGAGCACAGTCGCAGCCTGGCGCTCAGCAGGGTTGAGATAGGTATTCCTGCTGGACATGGCAAGCCCGTCGGGCTCGCGCACAATTGGGCAGACAACGATCTCGATTGGGAAATTCAGGTCGCGTGCCATCTGGCTGATGACGGCGACTTGCTGGGCATCCTTCTGCCCAAAGTATGCTTTTTGCGGCTGGGCAGCGGAGAATAATTTGGCAACAATCGTCGCGACTCCGCGGAAATGTCCGGGGCGCATGGCGCCTTCCAGGGGCAGGGCCACTTCCTCAACGCTCACCCATGTCTGGAATCCCGGTGGATACATCTCTTCCGGGGTTGGCGTCCATACCAGGTCAGCTCCGGCATCTTCCAGGAGCTGCAGATCGTGCGGGAGGTCACGGGGATATGTGCTGAGATCCTCTTTTGGAGAAAACTGGGCGGGATTGACAAATATCGTGGCGAGCACACTTGCGCATTCTGACCGCGCGGCGCGCACCAGGGAGAGGTGACCCTCATGGAGGAAACCCATGGTCGGAACTAAACCTACTGGTTCAGCTAACCGGAGTCGAGCCCGGCGAAGTTCTTCGAATGAAATGACGGTATCCATTTTTTACCTGGTTTGGGAAAGCTGCACTTAGTTGCACTTAGTTTCACTTAGGCGTTTTTCTCGACTTTAGCTTTCACGAGACGCCAGAGTGTTCGAATTAGAGGGGCAGGCGCTCCGCTTTTTTCGGCTGCCTGGACGATAGATCCGCAAATAGCGTCAACCTCGGTCGGTGCTCCGCGCAAAAGGTCCTGGAGCATTGACGAACGGTTTGAGGCTGTGCGGCGAGCAATCGCCTCTACCGTCGCCTGGGGATCCGGGTATGGCAGGCGGATGTCCAGTGAGGCAGCCACTGCAGCCGCTTCGCATGCGACTTCTTTCATCAGCATACAAGTGGAGGGATTTTCCACCACTTCACCGTTGGACATCTCGAGCAGAGCCGCGATCGGGTTGATCGCGGCATTGATGACCAGCTTGCCCCACAATAAGCCAGCTACATCCGGTGAGATTTGGACGCTAAAACCAGATTGGCGGAGGGCGTCTGCCAATGGGGCGAGGCGAGGGTGCTCGCCCAGCGAAACGATCCCTTCTCCGGCAGGTCGAACTAAGCCTGGCTCGACCAGGAAAGCGCCGTTCGTGGTCACGCCGACCGCAACCCGCTCCGCCCCCAGCAACTCGTCCAGGACCTCCCGGTTGCCGATCCCATTTTGCAGGGTCAGCGCCAGCCCTGACGGTGAGAGACAGAGAGCAAGCTGTTCGCCAGCGCGCCGGGTCTGCCAGGTTTTAACCAGCACCAGCGCATACGCTACCCGACCAATCGCAAGCGGGTCGGAAGCAGCCGTTACCGGATAAGCCAGCTGGCGACCATCAGCATCGAGAATGCGGACCCCTTTTTCTCTGAGGGCCTCCATCCCTGGAGACCAGGAGCCCAGTATGCTGACCGGGAATCCAGCCGCGGAAAGCCTGGCGGCAAACAAGCTGCCCATCGCCCCGCTGCCGACGACGAGGATGGGATTGAGAGCGGTTAAACCTGGCGAATCCATCGATCGACACTGCGCCGGCTCGTTCAGCCAGCCTGCATGGCTTCCAGGAAATCAGCCCATTCTTCGGCGGGCATCTGCACTGAATGAGCGCTGGTTGGGAAAGCGTGTTCCTCAATGTCTTGCCGGTAGGCGGTGAACGCATCCACCATTTCTGCGTAGAAGCTGGCATACTGCTTGACGAAACGTGGAGTGAAGCGTTCGAAAAGCCCCAGGATATCATGAGAGACCAGCACCTGACCGTCACACTCCGCCCCTGCACCGATCCCAATGGTCGGAATTTCAAGGTGGCGGCTGATCCAACCTCCCAGCTCGGCAGGTACAAACTCGAGCACGAGGGAAAAACAGCCTGCCGCTTGCAGAGAGAGTGCATCTTCTACCAGGCGCCGGGCAGCTGCTGCATCTTTTCCCTGGGGACGGAATCCGCCCAATTGGTGGATGCTCTGCGGCGTCAGCCCGAGATGACCCATTACCGGTATGCCTGCCTCCACGATCGCCCGCACCGTCTCGAGGCGCTCGCGGCCGCCTTCTAATTTGACGGCATCCATGCCGCCTTCCTGCAGGAAGCGCCCGGCATTCCGTACTGCCTCGGCGGTGGAAACCTGGTAGGACATGAACGGCATATCCCCGATCAACAGCGCAAAGCGCGTACCCCGCGCAACAGCCCGGCAGTGATGGAGCATGTCTTCCATCGTAACGGAAAGGGTGTTTGGATAACCCAACACGACCATCGCCAGCGAATCACCCACGAGGATCGCATCGATCCCGGCTTGATCGACTGCCAGCGCGGTGGGATAGTCGTAAGCTGTCAGCATGCTGAGCGGGCTGCCGCGCTCGTTTTCTCGTCCGGAAGGTGAGTGTGGTAACCTTTTTGCGATCCCCGGCGAGGGTTTGATTTTTGGGATGACCGTCAGGAGCAATAGTGGACATGGTACCCTCCTTTCAACAGGTAGAGGCCACAAATAAATGGATCAATCACCAGTAGCAATTCGCCGTATGCTGTCGAGGCGAAAATAAAATTTCTTTCAGCGAACTGCTTTGGAATACACGTCTCGGTCAAGCTGAGCTGATCCGAGCGACGGGTCAATTATGCCGCAAATTTCCGGATAACGCAATATCGCAGGCTCGTTTAGATGGGGTAACCCAGTTTTTCCAGGTACGGTTTAAAGCTTGCAGCCAGGATTTCCTGCTGCTCAGGAGTGGTTTTTTGACGAAACCGCCCGCTGACTCCGAGGTTAAAATGCATCCCTTTCTGAATTGCTGGCGAGTGCTCCGGGCGGTATTTGGCGATGACATCTTTCAACGATTCATTGCTCGGATCGAGATGGAAGAACTCTAACATGCGGGCAGCTTCCCGGTCGTACTCGCCGACCAGGTCCTCGTAGCGGGTATGCAGAACAGGCTGCAGGGCCAGCCAGGCTTCGGAGATGCGCACATAATCCCGGATAAAGCGCAGGGAAGCGTCGAAATCCACCAGGTGCGAAAATGCGTTCGGACGACCCTTTTTCAAGGCACGCTGACCATTATCATAGGCTGAGATCATCGCGTCCCGTGGATCGCGGTATATATAGGCGGTTCGCATCAAGCCCAGCTTAATGAGTATCTTTGCATAGGCAGTTGGCCCGGCGTGTGCCTTAATTACGAAGGTATTCCCCAGAATCGAGGGGATCAGGACCGCGCTTAACCGGGGCAGGGTCAATGCGCCAATGTTGCAGTTCACTTCAGTCAGCACGCCCTGCAAGTGATAGCGGGCGCGCACCTGGCGGGCGTCCTGCCCACCGCTGCTCACAATCAGGTCATGGGTAAGGTTATAGTACCACCCCGATCCCGCACGAGGCATGCCAACAGATAAGATAAGCATCCTGGCTCCTGACGTACTCCCGTGCTTTGTCCAGGCTCAAAGCTGAATTTGATGTCTGTGAACCGCAGCCAGGACAAAGCTAAAAGTGTTCCGTTTCCGCCAATTCGACCTATATAACCGTGTTTGACGGACCAGTAAGCAAACCGGGGAAAATATATTTAATTATCCTGTGCTCTAACTAGCGGTTTGTTATCGCTCTCCGCTAGGTGGAATTGATTGATTTAATTAATTATACAGGGGTTTTAGAAGCGGGATCGTGTATTATAATTTCAGATAGAATTAAATCGTTGTGGAGGAGGTCGCCATGAGTAACAAGTTCCTTGGATTCGTACTCGGGGTCATCCTGGGAAGTGCTGTGGGAGCAGGCGCTGCGCTTCTCCTCGCACCAGCCTCCGGTGAGGAGCTGCGCGGGCAGATTACCGATCGATACCAAACAGTCCGTTCCAACGTCGAGCAGGCTGCCACTGAGCGTAGAGCCGAGCTTGAAAAACAGCTGGCGGAGCTGCGCGCTCCCCGCAAACCAGCTCCACTGGATAAACCAACCTGAGAATAGATAGCATTAAAGAAAATGAAGGCGGGCAATATAACTGCCCGCCTTCATTATTTTATTCATCTTGAAAAATACCCCCGGCAAATCACACAGCCACTATTGCACTTGAGGAGTAATGGTGTATTTGTATGGAGCCTTTTGCCCGGTGAATGGTGTAATCCCCGAAACCACCAAAACGATCCTGCGAGTATCACTGCCGATCTGGAACGGCAGACTGACCTGATTGCTGGCTGGCAAATCAATCCGCTCCACCGACGGGTTTTTCCCGAGGCGAATGACCGTTAATGCATATTTTTGAGGTAATGCGTTTTGGATGCGCACAAAACCATTGCCAGACCAGCCGCCGTCATCCTGCTCGAAATCGGTAGAATAGCCAATTTCGGGAATGGAGATATCATCTACCATGAAGCCAGACCGGTTCACTGCGGCATCTGTCACGTATTCAAAGCGCAGATAGACCTGCTGCCCCGCGTACTGGGACAGATCCACTTTTTCTTCGATCCATTTCGTTGGGCTGTAGCTGTTCTCCCCGGTATATGCCCAACCGAAATTGCTTCCCGAAGGATCCTCAGCAGTTCCGGAGGGCGTAGTCAGGGTCTGCCAGTCTTCACCGTTTGTAGAGGCGGCGAGATAGACATAGTCGTAGCCGTCTTCCAGATCGTACCAGGTCCAATAGTTTAGAGACAGGGGCCCCGATACGTCCCTAAAATCGAACTGGCGAGTCAGAGTCATATCCGATTCGTCGCCCTGGTTCGACCAAAAGGCATAAGAGCCGGAATGCGGGTCAGCTTTCAATATCTTGACCTCTGGGATGCCATTGAACTCGAGGGTATAGTCCCCGGGGCAGCGGATGTCGATGTAATCAACGCCAAACTGATTGACCTCCCGCCAGTTGGCTTCACTGCTGCATTCGCGGACCGTTTCGGTCACCTCCGGTTGGGGGGCTTGCGGATAGTTGTGATAGGTATATCTGCCATCCGCGATGGAAGGGTCTTGCAGTAAGGAAGCCAAAGTCCAATCTGCAAACACATCACTGGCAAGGATGGGCTGTTGGCTCACTGGATCCCGGATATCCAGGTCGTGGAGGACCTGATCGATGCTTGCCATGCCGTTCGCCTGGCTGGCAACAATGGCTTGTGTCGCCTGCTCGCCAAAACGGTCCAGGAAATAGGTCAAGAAGAGGTATGCAGCGCCGTAATAGGGGGTGTTGCTGCTTAAATCATCCGGCCAGATAGTGAACTGGATGTCTGGATCCTGCACATAGATAGCGTCTGCCCCGCCTACGGTATATCCGTTAAGGAATGCTGCCAGCTCGGAGAGACCCTCTTGCAGCCAGGTTTCCTCGTTGCTGTCCTGGTGCCAATGGATCATATGCTGGAACTCATGCGCCAGGACGCTCAGTGCATACGTGCTGCGCAAATCAAGGCCGGCAGCGTTAAGGATGAACATTTCGTGTACGTTGGAATACTTATTCACCTGAGGTGTGTACTCATCTATCGAGGAATAATAACCTGCCACATGCTCTCCCACGTTTTTAGCATAAAGGATGTACAGGTGCTCATCCTCATCCACACCGGGAGTCCATTCACTTCCAAAAAATTCCCGGTCACGGGGATAAATTTGCCGTTCGAAGACATCTGACAGTTGTTTTACCCGAGATTTCTGGAAGCGCGCGCCATCTTCCACCCAGAAATAGACATGGTCGGTAACGTACTGGAGGGTGGCGTCAATTTGTACGTTCTCGTCGCCGTCCACATTGTTGACCCAGAAAGATTGGTGGGTCCCTGGAACGAGTGGAAATTTAGGCGACGGCTCAGAAACTGGGATATCGTGCAGCCCACGGAAGCGACCTGCAAGATCTCGGAGATCGCTGGCTGGCACAACCGCATTTAGCAGAGCTGTCATTGTATCGGTGATTGGACTGGCAATATCCGCCCGATTTGCCGAGCCAGATGAATCCGTTGCGGAAGGTGCAGGGGTCGAGGATGGTGGTACCAGCAGCGTGGGTGTTGAGGTTGGATATGGGACCAGGGTATAAATAGGTGGAGAGGCAGCAGTTGTGGCTGTTGCAGAAGGAGACGGCGGTGTTAGAGAGACCTCAGCGATCCTGGCAACCGGCTGCCGGGAACGGAATAGGGCGATGCCGCCACTCAACGGCAGGCAAAAACAGCAGAGAAAAAATATACCTGCCAAGAGCATAATCCCGAAAGCAATCTTTCGGTTACGACTCACAAGGTCGTTTCCATTATTATCTGGCAAGACAGCAGGTATGGGATTTACCGGGATTGGATTCAGATTCCCCTGGGAGAAGCGGTTAAAGTATTGCGTGGCGGCTGTTACCAGCCCGAAAATTACCCAAATATTCGGAAATGCGAAAGAGTCAAATGACAGGGAAGACAACAAAAATACCGTAATGCCAAGCAGCCCGCCGATTCCCCAGAATTTGACCTCGTAATCCGATGAGAGCCACAGATAAACAGCACTACCGGTAATTGCGATGAGGAAGGCTATAAATGTTATGGCACCGAAGATGCCGGTCTCTGCCAGGATGCGTAAGAAGAAATTTTTCGAAGTGATCAAGCGCGTCCGGTCCTCGCGAGGGGTGATGATGCGCAGCACTTCCGGAGTCAACGCCAGAGGGCGATCGACCAGGTTCTCGTCGAAATAAAAAGCATAGTTCCCCGGGCCGACACCGAAAAATGGGAACTCCTTATAGGTGTTATAGGCCGTCTCATTGTAGAAAAACCGGGCTCCAAACCCGAGATACTTGAGGTAGCTGGCGATGTTTGGATTATTTTTTTCCAGCCAATAAGACCATATGCGGCGGAAGAATTCATTGCGAGTGCCAGCCGCGTATAACAAACCAGCCACCACAACCAGGGCGACAACGGCTTCCAGTGAGCGGCGCAGCAAAATCTTGGAGAACTTTATAGCCGGTCTGGGTACGTCTGCGGGCCAGGATAGTGTTTGGGTGCGAAAGACAAACAGGCACAAAACGGTCAGGACGACCAGATTCAGCACGCCGGCGCGCGAAGAACGTCAGTGGAATCAAAGCGACAGACCAGCCTAGAAATATCCATTCTATGGTAAGCCAGCGCCAGCGCCAACGGAAAACGCTCTTACCGGTCAAAACCGAGGCGAGCAGCCAGGGAAATAGCAGCATGCTGATTTGCTCAGCGAACCAATTTGGCTCGTAGGTAAACCCTGAAACCCGGTTTTCGATTAAACGGCGGATAGAGATAATCTCCTGCAGTTTGTTCAGGAGCTGGTACCAGTGGTTATTCCAATGAAGCACGTAAACCGCTTGTAATGAACCCCAGGCGAGCGCAACGCCCATGCCGACATAAATCCAACGCAAGGTTCCTTTCAAATCGTCGAGCGTGCGCGGCATCAGGCTGATGGTCAGGTAGTACGAAAATCCAATGCCAAACGTTATTAACGAGCGGATTATTCGCTCGAACACAGTGATCCCATACGCTGGATCGATTCCCCGCAAGAGAGATATCATCCCACTCAACAATGACGCCAGGATGAATGGTATGACAATCAGGACGGTGCGTGGGATGGGCCTGCGCCACATGCGCGGAATGGTAACCAGGACCATCAGAATAATCAGTGGGTAAATCGAAAATGGGCGGACCAGGGCTCCCCCGCCGATCGCTGGAGGCAGGTAGGGAAAGCTGGTGAAAGGCAAGCTGACCAGCATCACGATCCAGGCGACCTTAATGGTGCCTGAAACGATGGATCGCCAGCGGAGGCGGTTCATCGGATAATCCGGAGAGTTATCCGCGCCAGCCAGAGAAGTATCCATACGAATAAACCCATCAGCATGCCTGTGAGCACCATTTGCCCGGTTGGGCGGATCGGGACAGGTGGAGAAATATTTTCAGACACCACATCGACCGTCAGATTGGGTGAAAGACCGAAGCTGCCATCCGAAGCCGACTTATATGCCTGAGTAGTGGCTACGAACTGTTTTTCCAGCTGGGCGGCATCTGCCTGGGTGAGCTCCCGGTCCTGTGCAATCGCGCTCTCAGTCCGGGCGATCCAGGCCTGGTAATCCTCCCGGGGCGCTGTTTCCGCAGGGAAGGAATTGAGGATGCCATTCCAAAGTGGATCCAAACCGGCAAGGCTAGCAGCCCAAGACCAGATTTGCCAGCGCAGGAGCTCAGGGATTGGCTGGGCGGCGGGCTGCTGGCCCACTGTCTCTTTCAAAGCCTGGAGCTGGCTGGCCCCTGTATCCAGCCTGGTGAGGCGGGATACAGTCCTGGTTTGGTCGGCGCTGATCGCCTGCAGCTGGATATCCTGGGTCAACGTTTCCCGGGAGCGAAACAGCGCATTCTGCACTTTCTCGATAACAACGTTCCGCCAAACGTTAACAGCCTGTTTGGCTTTCTTCGGGTCGTTATTTTCGACTACCAACCGCCATTTACCTACATTTCGCCAGTATACATGGACCATGCGGGCGAGCTGGTTGCGGTTGATACCCAGCCAATAGGGATCTTGATTGCGCAGCCGATCCAAAGTCTCTTTGAGCACCTCATCCGTTTGAACGAAGACGTTCAGGTTAGCCATTTGCCAGTTTTTGTAGTCATCCGGATAGTTAAACGATGCACCCCCGGTAAATTTGGCTGTATTGGGATCTTGAGCCCAGCGGTAGATATCGAGCCCGACATACAGTTCGGCAGTAGCGCTGTACGGTGTAGGCAGTAAACGAGCTACTCCGTAACCGATGAGTGCGCCGATCAAACAGTACAGGACGATTATCGGCCAGCGGTGCGAGGCGGCCAGGATTTCGTTACGAAAGGATCTTTCTCTCAATAAAAGCTCTCCAACGTGGTTGCGGATAGGCAGCCTGAGGCAGGGGATCGCTGGTGCAGCATCAGGCTCGAGCCCAGGCTCAATTTTCAAAGCGGTTTTCCAAAACTAGTAGCAATATTCCTGCCAGTAAAAGGAGGCTGACAAAGACGATATTCGTGGTTAAGGGGGCTGGGTGAGCAGGATAACGGAAAGGCAGCCTAAGCCCAGCGCAGCAATTTGCATGATCAATACAGCCCGGTTTGGACCCAGACCTAACTGCAAGATGTGATGATAGGTATGGTCATGCCCGCCTTTATAGATTGCTTGCTTCCGGCGCAACCGGGAAATGATGACCAAAGTCATATCGAAGATCGGCAGCCCGAGGAGCAGAATGGGTACGATCCAGGAGGAGGATTGGTTGGCGCCCAGCGGGCGATAAATGATCGCCAGGACGGCAAGGATAAATCCTAAGGTCTGGGCGCCTGCATCTCCGAGAAACATCCTGGCTGGTGGAGAATTGAAGAAATACAATCCAATACACAGCCCGATGACGATCGCACTGAACTCGGATAAGAAAAGCTGGCGGGAATCGAGCATAACCAATAAATAGAAAACGGCAGTCGTCCCACCCAGACCAACTGCCAGACCATCCATGCTGTCCACAAAATTAAAAGCGTTGGTTATCCCAACGACCCAAAAGAGCGTTACCAGCCAATCCAGGTAGACTGCGACCGCCGGGCTCACCTTGATGAAGAATTCAGGGGATTCGAAGAATTGTACCGAGACGCCCAACCGGATAAGAAGTACGCCAGCCAGGATTTGGCCGAGGAGTTTTACAGCCGGCGTGATTGGCCTAATATCATCCCACATACCAAATATGAAAATGATAGCGGAACTAATGAATATAATTTGAATTTCTCGATTAGAAATTACCCCGGTGATCCAGGCAACCAGCGGTAAGGCAAGCCCCAGTGCAATCCCGCCCGCAATAGGCGTCGGATGGTCGTGCAGCTTATGTGGAGCTGTGCCGGGAATATCGATCAGCTTCAGCCTGGTTGCCAGGTGTATGCTGAACCAGCACACGACGAGCGTAACAATCAGCGAGATGAGTATATCTGCGAATAGGTATGTGGTTGCCGTGATATTAGCATCCATTCAGCCGATTCCGGTTATGCCTGAATTGTGAGCAATCATCCACGATCCTTGCGCGCGAACTTAGCTCTGCGGAAGAGGTTAGCAGTCAATGATACCAACAGTTTAACGCCCATTGCCGCATAATAGATCCAATTGAACAAGAAGAAATAATCTTTAGCCAGGTTTTTTCGGTAGTACAAGAAATAGGATTTATGCCAGGCGTAGATCGAGCGATAGGGATGGACGCGTGAGCCTCCCAAACTCCCGTAATGAATAATTTGACTGGTGGGGACATAATACACCTGCCAGCCAGCCTGGCGGGCGCGCAGACAATAATCTGCGTCTTCCTGGTAGGCGAAGAACCTTTCGTCCAGATAACCGATCGCGTCGATCACCTCCCGGCGGATAAGCATGCAGGAGCCTGCCACGCCAGCGACGGGGTGGGTTGCATCTTCATCCATATAGCTCATCAGATATTCGCTGAAGCGTTTATCCCGCGGAAATAAAGCCGCCAATCCCGAGAAGTAGCTGATCACTGCCCAGGGGCGCGATTCCCCGCGCCGGCAGGGTTTCTGCAAGCTCCCATCTCGGTTCAGGACTTTAGGACCACAGATTCCGACCTGGGAATGCTCCTGCAGGAATCCGACCAGGCGATCCAAGGACTGCGGCAAGACCAGGGTATCAGGGTTCAGCTGGAGGATGAACTGACCGCTCGCCTTGCGGAGAGCTCTATTCATCGGAAGCGTATACCCCTCATTTTTGGCATTCACAAATAAGCTGACGTCCGGGAACTCGGAAAGCAGCATCTGCTCGATACCATCGTTAGAGGCATTATCGACAACGATAACCTCGTAATCCAGCAAAGTGCTTTTCTGTATCGAGATTAAGCAGTCACGGAGCAGACCGCAAGCCTGGTAAGTAACGATGCAGATAGAAAGGGTTACGTCAGGTGTCCCGGTTTCAGCACGCGGTGATAGACTTGAAGCGTTTCTTGAGCGGTGCGCGTCCATGTAAACTTCGCAGCCTGCCTGATTCCTGCTGCAGCCAGTTTCTGGCGGAGGGTGGCGTCAGCCAGAAGTAAATTTATTGCCTCGGCGAGAGCGTTTACATCTCCGGGAGGCACCAGCAGACCAGCTTCACCCACATGCTCTGCCATAGAGGAGCTCGCGCTGGTAACTACGGGCGTGGCGCAGGCCATTGCCTCCAGAGGAGGGAAGCCGAATCCCTCATACAACGAGGGATAGACAAATAGGTCAGCAAGATTATAAACGATCGGCAGGTCTTCCCCCGGAATATACCCAGTAAATAGGACCCAATCTTTCAAACCCCGCTCGGCGATAGATTGCAGCACGCCTGCATAGCCCCAGCCCATCTTCCCAACAATTACCAGCGGAGTCCGGCAGCCCCCAGAGAAGAGGGAATGGTAAGCCTCGAGCAGCAATGGCAGGTTTTTGCGCGGCTCGACAACGCCTACGTATAGGATGAAATGGTTGGGAAGTGCGTATTTCTGGCGAGCTGCTTCTAATACCTGCCTGTCGGGAATGGGGTGAAAATTCTCACCTACTCCTAAGGCGACCGTTGTGATTTTATCCGGCGCTAAGCCCAACAAGCGGATGGCGTCCCGGCGGGTGCTCTCGGAGTCTGCTATAACAGCGTCTGCGCGCCTGGCGCTCATGCGGATTGCTGGCGGGAAGAAGATGCGTTTGGCTCGCGTATGCATTTTTGGGTAAAGAAAGAATGTCATATCGTGGAAAGTGACCACCGAACGGCATGGCAGGCTCAAGGGACGGGTGTAATGCGGAGAATGCAGCAAATCGATGTTCTTTTTTTTGACCAGGTTTGAAAACGCGGCCTGCTCCCAAAGCAGCCGGCTGGCGGGTTTTTTATAGGAGAGAATTTCCCACTGGATATTTTTGCTTTCAGGCAAGTCAATGAGCTCCTGCCCATGCGGATATGAAAAGATGACCAGCTCATCGCCACTGGCAAGTGAGGATAACACGCGCAGGAGATGGATAATATAATTCCCTGCCCCAACGGGTTGGTGGGGCAGGGCTGTGGCATCAAAGCCTAGCCGCATGGCGGGAAGAACAAGCCTTCATGTGTATAAAGATATGATTAATGGGTATGACCTAGGCGGAAAGCTCAGCTGGACAAACGCCATTGTACGTATTTCAAGGCGCGAGTGAGCAATACCCGCGCGCCTTCCGTCCGCAGGATAAACCGTGCCCGGGCAAACAACGCACGACCAGGGATTTTATGAGATTTATCCAGCAGACCATCAGGAGATTTTTCCCGGTCCGGATTCGGGCGACTTTGCAGACAATAGCGGCGAAGCGGATTGACCACATTCGACCAGGCAAACTGCTCCCGGAGAGGGGTATAAAAAGCCGCCCAATCCTCCTTGCGGGTTTCCAGCAATTCCACCAATGCGCCTGCCACCGCTTGAGAGTCTAAGGGAGGCACCACTTTCCCCAGGTGGTATGACTGAACCCAGGCGCTGGAAATGTCTCCGTCGGTGACCAGGACGGGCAGTTTTGCCCAGAAATAATCCAAAACGCGGGTCCGGATCGAGTAACGGGTCTCGAGGTGGAGCGGGTGCAAGGCGACGCCCACAGCCGCTTCACAAAGCAATCCTTCCCGCTCCTGGTATGGCAGCCACCCAATAAAATAGATTGTGCGATCTTTCTCCCCAATCTGTGCCGCAAGTGCCAGGGTTTTTTCTGCCATCTGGTGAGGCGGGACCAATGGATTTGGGTGGCGCGTCCCCAGGAAAACCAGGCGCGCCGCCGGCTGTTTAAGCAATACTTCTGGCCAGGCGTTGACCAGGGTAAGCGGGTCCAGCCAGTCCCAGATCCCCCCGCCCCACAGCACGATTTTTGCCTCAGGAGGGAAACTTGGGTGCTTGCCGTGAAAAATCGGATCGCCCTGAGGATCACGCTCCGGGAATCCAACTCCAACAACAGCGATCAGCTGATTGAGATCGGGATCGTTTGCCGTCGAATGTGGGTTCACGCGACCATTGGCAGCTAGTGCTCCAATCCAAAAATCATGCTGGCGCTCGTTTCCACAAATAAAAAAATCCGCGCGGCTGAGCAAACGGTTCATCGCAGCGACTGTCTGCGAATTCAAGCTCTCCTGCAGCGCAAGAGGCTCATCCTGGTAGAGATGTATATTCTCCAGCACCAGCGGGTCGTATAGATCGCCTACAATCCTGCGGTTCGATTCGAGCAGAAATGGGAATTTACTTAAAATCATGCTTGAAATCAGCACGATTTCGTTTTTCTCTACCAGATGCTCAGAGACTCTTGGGATTTTCCCACTGGAAAGGTTGGATCTGGAGGTCTCGAACCTCCAAGGACGTTTGCAGGGGGACGGCTAAGGTAACCTCCAGGTCATCCGCTAACGCACGAGCCATTTCCAGATATCGCATGCCGGGTACCCGCCATTTTTACGTCGATCACGTCATTGCAGACGATTAAAAGTCGGGGACGTGGTCGCGGGGTAAATTCCGGCAGTGGCGCAGTCTGGTATGCGCTGATCATGGGTTGGTAGCTATTAATTACCCCATCCCAGGTCAATTCGGGGAGACCATGCCGAGATCCGGGGCTGCGGGATCGAACGCGGGTTGGAAAAAAGCAACCGGTCGGAACAGACTCGCCGGGTTTGGAGCTCAGCGCGCAGACGTAGCTGAGAAGGCAACCTGCGAAGATAAGTCTCCCAGCCCGCCAGAACGGCTCTGCAGAGGTCCCATTTACCTTTAAAAAATGAGCCTGTAAAAATAAATAAGTCCGCTGCCAGATAGCTCAACACAAACCAGCAATAAGTAGAAAATGAAGCAAGTAGGGTGGTGAAACGCAAGCGTGCATAGATCACGTTGCGCAGCTTCTGAGGGGTGAGAGTGACCTGGGTGCCTGGTTGAGTCTGACCGCCGAAGGCGTGTTGGACGACTGCTCGTGGAGCTGCTCTAACGGTGTATCCCAGCATCCTGGCGCGATAGCACCACTCCGTATCTTCGTAATACATGGGGATACCCTCATCCAAGGGTCCGATTTTTATCCAGGCTAGCGCGTGACCAGCGCAGCAGCAAAGCAGGCTGACGGAACCTCCTTCCAGGCATCAAATTGGCCCAGGTCGAGATGGCCCAGACCGATATCGCTGCCCCAGGCGAAAGCAGGGACGTGGTTGCCGAGCCCATTCAGAAACCCTGGCGCCCAGGAAAATTTCAGCTTGGCTGCTACGGCGGCGCAGGATGGGTCGTCGCGTGCCGTGCTCACCAATTCAGCAACCGCATACGGCTCCAGGCGAACATCCGGGTTCAGGATCAGGAAAAATTCGCCAGCGGCATGGCTGATACCCGCATTGATCGCACTGGCAAGGCTGCCGCCTCCTTCCTGAAAATAGACCTGGAGGGTTTTCTCGTGTTGGCTGAGCCAGGGACGGATATCCTCACTGGATCCATTATCGACGACAATGATCTCCAGGGGTGCGTAAGTTTGCGAGGACAAGGATGAAATGCATTGGCTGAGCCATTCAAGGCTGTTATAGTTTACGATTACTGCAGAGACAAGCTGACCGGTCATATGCGGATAGTCTTCTGATCTGGAAGCCTTCCCAGATCTGGTTAATAAACCGGCTTCAGCCAGACAAGCCAGCCCGGCGCGGACCTGGTCGGGAGGAATGCTCCCCTGGCTTCCGGGTTGCCCTGAATACAATTGCAGTATTCGCTCGAGCTCATTCTCCTGTGCGTTACGCCATAATGAAACCAGGGTAGAATCCAAAACCACCCTCCCACCCTGGACTGTGGATAAAACAGGCCTGCCGGCAAGCGTGACCGCCTCAACCCCGACCGGAGCGCAGTACGAAATGTCCATTCTTAATTCAGCAAGGTCTGGATGGCTGCTACCCAATCCTTCGCCCGGTATGCCAGAACTCGCTCAGAGTACAAATAGCGCTGCGCATTCTTGGCCAAGGTGTAGCGCAGCTCGGGTTGGGTAAGCATAGTCTCAATTGCATCTTCCCAGACAGAGACATTATTTTCTACGAGTAAACCGCTGCTCATATTCTCGACGGTGTCCCGGTATGCCTGGGTGTTGCTATAGATCCCAGGGACGCCAATGGCTGCATAATCCAGAAATTTGATATCAGATTTACAGGAAGTGAATTCGGTATCTTGCAGGGGAGCTAATCCAATATCCCAGTGGAGGTGCGTTGTCCACCAGAGCATAAACAAAGGATATTCCATCTCATCCGGTTTGGGGGAAAAATAGCGCACGGGTAATTGTGCGAGCGATTTTTTGGTCTGCTCGCTACGAAATGCGCAAACGATTTGGAATTCGATCTCGCCAGGATGGCGCCGGGCGATGGTACTCCAAGGCAGGCAATATCATCAGGAAATCGTCATCGTGGGTGAATGTCCCCATGTATCCAATGATTACCCGTGGCTTTGGGGTAAGCTTGCCCGGGTCCGAAGGGTAACGGCTGACGATCAAGCGTTCATCCAAGGCATTCGGCACCACAGCAATATGAGCGTTATCATCGAGAAATAAATGCTGCAATCGGGAGGTCGAAACGATTACCGCGTCTGCCTGGCGCAGCAGGATTCCGGTAATAGACAAATAATCCTTCTGGAAGCCGGTTGTTGCAGCTGCGATTAGACCGTAGAAATTGTCATCCAGCGTATAGATAATTTTAGCGCCTGCTCTGCGTATGCGCTGGAGCAAGTTTTCGGCGAGCTCGTACGAGCAATCCGGACGCCACAGGCGGTCAATAATCACTACATCGACCGCCGTCCCAAAGTAATCAATATCGTAGGCTTGAGCCGGACTGTCGTGGTTCGTTGGGTGACCTAACGGCTGCAGTAAGCGGATAAACGACTGAGCTGTGCGGGCGCATATCGGTACCATATTCATAAATTACGTGTACTTTCAAATCTCCCATTATTAACTGTCCTTAGGGAACAACGCTTTGAGCATGTTGTACACCGGCAGCTCGGTGTAATAATTTTGCGCGCGTCGTAGATCGCCTGGCGTTGAATTTGAGCGTGGAGGCTGTGGTCGTCGATCAGTCTGCCAGGGCCTGATAACACTGCTCCGGATCGGATGAGATCTACCGACAGGCAATTTGCTCATGCCTGCGAAGTGACTGCGCCCCGCCCTGGTCGGGAGGACAATAGCAAGCCCGGTGGCCATGGATCAAGCGGTGAGACCCACTGCCTGGTAAGTAGAAAAATCAGCGAAGATATCGCATTGATTTAGGAGTGTGAACCACCTGGCGCTGATTGATCTCCCCGCCAGCTTCCAGGGAAAATCTCGAGGGAGCTGGTGAAAATCCGGATCGGTGATATTCGTGCCGAAGAGCAAAAATTCGACCAGCCCTCCAGAGTTCCGGCTGAGACGCCGTAAGATTTCCATCGTCAGGCCGAGACTGCGCCGTTCAGAATTGGGGCGAATCATCGCTGCGATCCGCAGCGGACGATTAGGCCATTCTGTTTCGCTCCGCAGCCGGGGTATGTGCAGGTCAGTGTCGAAATAACCACCGACCACGTGTATTTACATTGTGATGTCGTTAATCTCACCGTCAATCCATTGGGTTGAAACCAGACGGACGATATTGGGGAGAAAGTGTAAAAGACTCAAATGCTTTTTGATAGCCGTCGCTGCCTTCTGGATAGAAATAAGGCTCATAGTCCTGGATGAAATAGCCCACAACCAGATCAGGCTGCTTCTTGACTGCGGGAGCCAGCCAGCCAACGGTCGGATTGAACGTGGCGATGGCCGCGTTCGAAACGTTGCCGCGACGAGAGGAATATCTTCAATCTCTCCGAATACTGTCGGAACATTCAGGTCTGGATGAAATTTTTCCACTTGGCGCCCGCGCCGGTGAGGACACACACGACGTCCTCGTCGGTGGCGAGCGCGTCCGGGCGACCAGCGCCAGCGCCGCCGCCACAGGCGCCGCCGAGGCGGCTCGACGGCGATCCCGCGAGCCGCCGCATGGCGTCCAGGATTGCGGCATCCGACACCGCTTCCGCGGAGCCTCCGGACTCGGCGACCGCCCGGAGGGATGCGGGCCCGCCGGTCTCGTCCGCGATCGACACCGCGATCGTTCGCGGATCTGGATGCACCGGAACGGTCCTTGCGGCACCTTCTCGCCAGCCCCGGACGATCGGGTCGCAGCCGGCCGCCTGGACCGCCACCATGCGGGGCAGGGCGCCAGCCGCGCCGAGGGCGCGAAGCTCGCGGAAGCCCTTCCAGGGACCGTACACCGCGTCGCCGCCGGACGTCGGCACGAGCATCCGGTCCGGCAAACTGGCCGCCGAGCTGGAAGAAGGTCTCGAGGCGATCGTCTTGATCTCACGCCGTACGGCGTGCCGACCGGCTCCGGCGTCATTCCGGAGGACGGATACCAGCCGCGCTCCCGGACCAGCCAGCCCATATGTGCCGAACGCTCCGCGAGGACCACGACCCGGGCGCCGAAGAGCTGCATCAATCGCCGCTGAACCAGCGGCGCCCGGGATCGTACAGCGCGGTCATCCCCGCCCGAGCCGCATAGGCCGCGAGTGCCGTGCCGTGATTCCCGGGTCGTCGAGGCGACGGCCTTCCGGAAGCCGAGCGCGCGCGCCATCGTCAGGGACACGGCGTGGAGGCGATCCTTGAAGGATCCCGTGGGATTCCGCGTCGTCCTTCAGCCAGATGCGATGATCACCGGCACCCTGCAGCCGCACCAGGGGTGTCGCGCCCTCCGCCAGGCTCAGGATCGACGCGTCCGCCGGCGGTGGCAGGAGCTCCCGGGAACCGCCAGAGCCCGCCGGGGCGCGACGCCCATGCCTTGAGGGTCCCGGCCGCCGCGAGCGCCGCGTAGTCGTAGACGACCTCGAGCGCGGGTCGCGGCTCGCCGGCGCAGGCCATGCAGCCCTCGAAGGCCGGGCCAAGCTTGCCCGCGACACCGCACCGGACACAGACGAGGTGCGGCATCACGGCGCCATCTCGACGCGCGGCGGGACCACCAGCTCCACCTCCCAGCCGCCCGCGCCGCGCCGGAGACCCACCGCCGTCGCCGGGGCGAGAGGATCCGCTCGAGGGTCGCTCCTCCCACCAGCGCGGCCGCCAGGCGCGCCAGGTGCGGCAGATGGCCGACCAGCATGAGGGGGGCCACGGCCAGCTCGAGCTCCGCCGCTGCGACGGAGCGTCCTCGGGCGCGAGCCCGATCGTCGCACGAATACCCGCGGCGGGCGTCAGGACGCCGCCAATGATCTCGGCGGTCTCGCGCGCGTGATGGGTCGAGTGGCGGATCTCGGCCACCTCGGTCCCGCGGGCCGCGAGGGCCCGTGCCGTCCCTTCGACCGCGGCTCGCCCCTCCGGCGTGAGCGGACGCGTCCAGTCGTTGGATCCGGCCGCTGCCATCCCGTGGCGGACGAGGTAGCACGTCATCTCAAGGCCTCGGCGCTGTCGCTCGGCTCCCGCCCGTCAATACCGCTGTCCGAGCCCAAGCTGCTCCGGGAGACCGATCAGATCGCAGAACTCCTGGAACGACGCGAGGCGCGCGGGATCCTGCAGCGTCGCGTCCCGGTCACGGAGCTCGGCGAGGGCGCGCTGCATCGCCCGGGTCGCGACGAACAGAAGATCCACCGGCACGATCACGATCGCGTAGCCGAGGGCGCGCAGGCGGGCGAACGGGAGCAGCGGCGACCGGCCGCTCGGCGCGTAGTTGAACAGGAGGGGCCGGTCGAGCCGGCGCGGCAAAGTCTCGATCTCGGCCTCGGAGGCGGTGTCGACGAGAGGACGTCCGCGCCCGCGCGGCCCGCGGCCGCCGCCCGCTGGACCGCGTCGTCGAAGCCGTTGACGGCGACCGCATCCGTGCGCGCGATGATCAGGAGATCCGGATCGGTCCGCGCCTCGACCGCCGCCCGGATGCGCCCGGTGAACTCCTCCACCGGCACCACCTGCTTGCCGGCCAGGTGCCCGCAGCGTTTGGGCGCGGCTTGATCCTCGAGGTGGAGCGCGGCGACGCCTGCCAGCTCGTACTGCTGGACCGTGCGCCGAACCTGCAGCGCGTTGCCGTAACCGGTGTCCGCGTCCGCGATGAGCGGACTGGACACCGCGCTCGCCAGGTTCCGCGCCTGGTCCACCATCTCGGCGAGTCCCGCGAAACCGAGATCGGGCAGCCCGAGGCGCGCCGCCGAGACGCCGAACCCCGTCATGTACACCGCGGGAAACCCCGCCTGCTCGACGAGCCGGGCCGACACGGCGTCGTATGCGCCAGGGACGACGAGCCCCCGCCGCGCGGCCACCAGAGCGCGCAGCTGCTGCCGCCGCGTCACGGTCGCCGGCCCTCCTGCGCCGAGCTCACGCTCCCGCCCGAGCCCGGTCAGCCCGCGAGCGCCCGGAACTCGGCGAAGACCGAGTCCGGGTCGAGCGGGCGCGGGATCAATCCCTGCGCGGTGCTGCTCCTCGCAGAAGCGGGCGATCATGCGGCGGTTGTCCTCGCCGAGACGGTCGAAGCCCGGCCCCATGAGACGCGCCTGAGCCTCGAGATCGTCGAGGAGCCACGGGCTCGACTCGTGGAGCTTCCACTGGTTGGAGGCCGCCCGGGCCCGGGCGGCCTCGAAGGCCGCATAGACGGCACGCACCACCTCCGGATGCCGGTCCACGACGGCGCGGTGTCGAGCACGACCAGGTGGTGCGCCGGGAAGATTTGCGTCCGACGGTAGTAGGCCTGCTCAGCTGCGCGATAGTCCTCGAAGAGGCGCCGGAACGGCCCGTCCGGCTCGTAGAGACCCTCGGGCGCCCACGCCCAGATGAGGACGTCGAGCTCGCCGTCGGACAGGAGGTCGCGAAGTTCGCCGCGGCGAAAGCTCCACCCCGCGAGGCAGCGCGTCCGCGGGCGGCGCCGCGTCCTGCGCGTGCACGCGTCCCACCAGCCAGCGGACGTCGTCCAGGGAGACGCCCTCCTCGCGCATGAGGGCGCGGCTCCACGTGTTCCCGCTGTGGGGCCAGCCATCCACCGCGATACGCTGCCCGGCCAGGCTCCGGATGGTCCGGAGTGGGCTGTCCCGGCGCACGAAGAAGGCCCGGTGACGGAACTCGCGCATCACGAAGAGGGGCAACCCCACCAGTGACCGGTCGCCCGCCGCGTAGCGCTGCACGTAGCGGCTGAACGATGCCTCCCCGCCCTGCACCGCGGGATCGCTTGCCACCCGCTGGAGGGCGTCGAACGCGCGGATCAGGGTGAGGTCGAGCCCGTCGGCGGCCACGTCGCCGGTGGCGAGCGGGGTGACGAAGTCGTAGTCGCGGATCGCGAGCGTCAGCGGCAGTGTCGGCACACGCAATACCTCCTCCGGTGATCTATACCATGGCCGGATGGGGCCCGGATGCCTCGCTCGCTCGGGGGCTTCTAGGGCGCGAGGCGGTGCCTCAGGAGCCCCGGCGGAAACGCTTTGACGCGACTCGCCGCCTCTTGCGACGGCGCGTTCTCGCGCTCCCGGTCGCCGCCGGGAGCGTCGCTGGGCGGCGCGGGCGGGCCGGGTCCCGGCGTCGGGCTCTCGGGGTGCTCGCGTCCTGCTGGCCCGCGTCCGGCGGGACACCGTCGAGCCCTCGGAAACGAACCCGGCCGCCGCCGATGCCTGGCTGTCCGGCGGACCTTCCGTCTGGGCTTCGCGGCGGCTTTCGCC
>CAVPMW010000006.1:0-255595 GCA_963706515.1 uncultured Chloroflexia bacterium | reverse complement strand
GCGGGCCGCGACGACGTACGGCACCGCGTTCACCACCCGCATCGCGGTCGCCACCATCGCGCCCGCGGTTGCGGCCGATGCATCGCCCACGGTCATCGTGCAGTCGATGTCGGGATCCCCTTCGATGACGATCCGGTAGGTGCCGTCCCGCGCGCCGATCGGCCATTCGGGTGCGAGATCGGGTGCCATGCGATTGACGTGCTCGATGACGATGGCATCGTTGCCTCCGGCAACGCCGATGGTCTGGGTCCGCAGCGCGCCGCACGTACCCGCTTCGATGGTGCCGCACGCGACCTCGAGGGTCCGGTCGGTCGGCACCCGCTCGAAGACCTCGCGGATCTCCTCGAGCTCCACTCCCAAGCCGGCTGCCACCAATTGGATGGACGGACCCCAGGTGCTGGTCTGCGCCCCGGGCGTGGCGAGCATCGGCTCGTACTCGAGCGGTCGCCCGAAGCCCATGACGTCCATCATCATGAATGCCACGGGGTACCGGTCGTAGAGGAAGAGCTCCGACGCGCGGATCGACGTGATGGTGTTGGACTGGGTGCGCGAGCAGGAGCGGGAGCTGATCCGCAGCGAAGCCCGGTTCGATGCCCGAGGCGTACAACGACGCGCCGCCGTGCTCGGCGGCTTCGGCGAGTTGGTCACGCCATCCGGCATCGAAACCAGGTGGGTAGACCAACGACCACGAGCTCACCGTGACGACGTTGGCTCCCGCGTCGAGAAACCGCAGGTAGTCCCGAACGGCCGCGGCGTCCTGCTCGGGACCACTCGCTGCGTACACGACGCAGTCCGGACGGAGCCCGAGCAGCGCTTCGAAGTCGTCGGTGGCCGCCAGGCCGATCGGTTCGGTGCCCGCGAGCACGCCGGCGTCCTGGCCCACCTTCTCCGGCGTGTGCACCCAGACGCCGACCAGCTCCATGTCGGGCCGCCGCTTCACGGCGCGGACGGCGATCGAACCGATCCACCCGGTCGACCAGACGACGACTCGTTGGGGCGGGGTTTCCATGGTCGGACCTCCCGAGCACTGCGAAGGGAGTGAGCGAGCGCCCTCACATGGTGCAAAGGATCTAGATATCTTACGCAGGCGACCGGGACGGCGAGCGGGCCCGAAGTGATCGTGGAGGAAGCGCCATGGGGGACCGGCTGCAGGACAAGGTGTGCATCGTCACCGGCGCGGCGCAGGGCATCGGCGCCGCGTACGCGCGGGCGATGGCGGCGGAGGGCGCGGACGTCGCGATCGTCGACCTCAAGCGCATCGACCAGGCCGGCCGACGTGCGAGGAGGACATCGCGCGCGATGGGCCGGCGGTCGCTCGCGCTCAAGGCCGACGTGACCGACGCCGACGCAGATGGCCGGCGATGGGCCGCGCGGTGGTCGACGAGTTCGGCCGCGTCGACTGCCTCGTCAACAACGCCGGCCTGATGTTCGACCAGCTGACCGCGACGTGGGACGACTTCCTCGCCGTCAACTTCATGGGCATCATCAACGCGTCGAACGCGCGTCATCCCCTACCTGTGGGAGCAGCGGCACGGGTCGATCGTCAACATCTCGTCGACCGCGGCGTTCCCGTTGCCACTTCCGGCGATGTTCGAGCTGCCCGACGACGCGCCGGCGCCGACGATCGCGCCCGAGGGCTACGGGATGACGAAGTGGATGCTCATCCACCAGACCCGGCGTGATGGCCCAGCTCCTCGGAAGCGCGGAACATCCGGGTGAACGCGGTGTGCCCGGGCGTCACGATGTCGCCGGCGACGAAGGCGGTCGTCCCGCGAGCCGATCATCGACGCGCTGGTCGGCGTCCGCTGCTCGGCACCGACGCTCGAGCCCGAGGACATGACCGGCGTCGTCGTCTTCCTCGCGTCCGACGAGAGCTCGAAGATGACCGGCCAGGTGCTGATCAACGACGCCGGCACCTGGTTCTCCGGGTAGCGCACCGGGACGGCGCCTCAGCCGACAGGATCACGCCCTCGGTTTCGAGTCGCTCGAGCGTCGTCCACGCTGAGACCACACCGTTCGCTGAGCACGCTCCGCGTGTGCTCGCCCAAGCGCGGCGCCGCGCCGCGGACGCCGATCGCCGCCCGGTCGGAACGGAAGGGCGCAGCGGCGACCCGGGCGCCCGGCTCCACCTCCGCGAACACTTCCCGCTCGTGCGCCCACGGCGTCTCGGCCAGCTGCTGCACCGTGCGGACCTCGGCCACGAGGAAGCCGAACACATCGAAGCGTGCCTCGAGCGTGGCGAAGTCGGGAACCTGCGCGCACAGGTCGGCGAGGAACTGCAGCGCCTCCGTCGCGGGACTCCGTGTCGGGGACGGGTGCGTCGGTGAGCGCGGCGGCGATCTCGATGAAGCCGCCGGTGCGGGTCTCCCATGAACGCCACGCGGGTGCCGTCGGCGACCGTGAAGATCGGGTAGTTCCACGTGTCGGGGATCCGGTCGCCGTCGTAGCCCGCCAGCTCCGTCGACGTCCATTCGTCGGTGTAGACGAGCGCCTCGGCCATGGAGACGTCGAGGTGCTGGCCCCGGCCGGTGCGTTCGCGTTGGAACAGCGCGGCGAGGATGCCGCTCACCGCGAGCAGCCCGGGGGTGATGTCGCCGTCGACGTGTGGACTCTGCTCCGGCGGTGCGTTGCGCAGCCGGGCGTCGAGCTCCACGCGTCCCACCTCGGCCTGCACCATCGCCGCGAACGCGCGCCGTTGGGACCACGAGTTGGCGAAGCCCCACCCGTTGATCGAGCAGTAGACCAGTGCCGGGCGGCGCGCGGTCAGCGTGTCGGCGTCGAGACCGAACTTCTCGAGGACGCCGGGGCGGAAGTTCTCGAGCACCACGTCACTCGACTCGGCCAGTTGGCGGACCAGCTCCGCGCCGCGCTCGGTGCGCAGGTCGACCGAGATCGAGCGCTTCCCCGCGTTGGCCCACGTGAAGTAGACGCTGACCGGCTCGTCACCCACGCGGGGTTCGAGCGACGCGGATGATGTCGCCCTCGGGAGGCTCCACCTTCACCACGTCGGCACCGAGGTCGGCCAGCATGCGGCCGCAGATCGGTCCGGACACGACCTGGGAGAGATCGAGCACCCGGACGCCGTCGAGTGGCCGGCTCCCGGCCGGCCTGCGCTCCCGGCGCCTCCCCATGGTTGGATCACCGTGACTTGTGCTCGTGCGCCGAGCGTACATACCTTTACATGTATCTGTCACGACCAGCTGGGGGAACCGTGAGGCTCGACGGAAAGGTAGCCCTGGTCACGGGAGGGACGCGGGGGATCGGCCGAAGGCGTCGTCGACGATGCTGGCCGCGGAAGGAGCGGCGGTCGCCTTCACCGGCCGCTCCGAGGGCAGGGGCCGCCGAGGTCGAGGCGGCCGTGACCGCCGCCGGCGGGCCGCGCGCGAGTACATCCGCGCCGACAACGGCCTACGAGGAGCAGGTTGCCGGGGCCGTGCGTACGACCGTCGACGACCTTCGGCCAGCTCACCACGCTCGTGAACAACGCGATCTCCGACGATGCGGGGAGCGGGCGCGACACCCACGTCGACGCGATCGACAACGACACGTGCGACCAGATCATGTTGCATCGCGCTCAAGGGCACCCTGTGGGCGAGCAAGTACGCGATCCCGGAGATGCGCAAGGCCGGGCAGCGGGCTCGATCGTGAACATCTCCGCCGTCGTCGAGCGTCGGCGCGATCCCGACCCGACCGGCGTATCAGGCGTCGAAGGGCGCGATCAACTCCCTCACCGCGGCAGATGGCGGTCGACTACGGCAAGGAGGACATCCGCGTCAACACGATCGTCGTCGGCTTCATCTTCACCGGGACCCCGGAGATGACCGCGATCCTGGCCAACCCGAGCCATCGCGCCGCGTTCGAGGCGAACGTATTGGTACCGCGACCTCGGCGAGCCCGCCGACATCGCCGCCGGCGTGGTGTACCTCGTCTCCGACGAGTCGAAGTACGTGACGGGGACGCAGCTCACGATCGACGGCGGTGCGCTGTGCCACCAGCCCCTCCCCGAGCTCGACTTCGCCGCGCTGCAGAGCGAGTGACCATGGAGGAGCGGAGCGGTCGCTCGCAGCGGCATCTCGCCGTAGGGTTCCCGTCGATGACATGGCTCGCAGGCCTCCCAGAGGGAGAAACGGACTGGGACAGGTTCGCCACGCTCTGCCCTGAAGCGTTCCACGCCCTGTCGGGCGTGGTCGCCGCGGCCTGGGAGGAAGCCGATCCGGTGCTGCTCCAGCTGGCGCGACTCCGGATCGCGACTTTGCTCGGTCACACCGCGGGCTCGCACGGCGCAGCGTCGGGGCCCGAGACGCCGGACTGACCGAGGCGAAGCTGGCGGACTTGCCGGCTTGGCCGACCTCGGCGCTCTTCACGGCGCGGGAACGGGCCTGCCTCTCGTTGACCGAGCAGTTCGTCATGGACGCGAACGGCGTCACCGACGCCCAGGTTGCCGACGTGACCGAACATCTCGGCGCGCAAGGCCGTTACGCGTTCGTCGAGGCGGTGTCGGTCTTGGAGACGTTTCAGCGAGCGTGCCTCACGCTCGGAATCCAGGAGGTGCCGGTGTGAAGCCGAGAATCCCCTTGGCCCCGGGAGCCGTCAACGAGTGGGGGCTGGCCGATACCAGCGAGATGGCGCCGACCATCGCGGCGGCGCGGTAGCATCTCAGGCGCGTCGCCTTCCGGATGCGCACGGTCGACCATGTGACCACGGAGCTGTCCGGATCCGGAACGCGCGCTACGAGAATTGCTTCTTCTGAATGAGTGCCCGCAGCGCAGTTGCGCTGCAGCAGGGTGTCGACGAGGACATGCTCGCGGCAGTCGACCACCATCAGGACAGCGACCTGTCACCGGCCCAACGGGCGGCACTGCGCCTGACCGACGCGGCATCTCACCTATCCCGGAGAGATGAGCGAACGGGTCGCGCGGGAAGTGGCGGCCCACCTCAGTCCAGCGCAGGTCGTCGAGTTGGTGCTGAAGCTCATGGGCTTCAGCAGCGACAAGGTGATGGTCGCGCTCGGTCTCGACTTCGACGAGGTCCGCATCTTCGCCATGTGACGGCGACCTACGGCATCATGCACACGTGATGGTCCGCGACCAGTTGCTCGAACAGGCGATCTCCCTCAGCGGCCTCGACGACTTCGGCGACGTCCCGTTCCTCGATGCGCTCGACGTGCTGGTCGACTCGCTCAACCGGGACGCACGCGTCGAGGGCGTCGTACGAGACCGCGCCGCCGACATGCTCTCCGGCGTCCTCGTGAAACGTCTCCGCCTCGTCGACGACCGCGCGCAGCATCCCGGAGATCGCGGACGAGGTGATCACCGCGCCGGTCTTCATCGTCGGCCAGCCGCGCTCCGGGTCGACCCACCTGCACGCGCTGCTTGCGTGGATCGGCGTGTTCCGCGCTCCGCAGCTGGGAGATGTCGGCACCGTCGCCGCCCCGGAGCGCGCGAGGTTCGACACCGATCCTCGCATCGCCGCGGTCCAGGCGATCGTCGACGCGATGCCGGCCGAGATGATGGTGCGGCACCCGATGTCGGCGACCCGCCCCGAGCAGTGCAACCTGCTGATCGACTGGACGTTCATCAACCAGGCGTGGACGGCGTCGTTCGATATCCCTCGTACCGCGACTGGTTCCTCGACGCCGACTACGCGCCCGCCTACGAGGCGCACCGCCGCTCGCTGCAGCAACTGCAGTGGCGCCACCCGGGCCGATGGGTGCTCAAGTACCCGAAGCACCTGCTCTCGCTCGACGCGCTGCTCGCCAGCTATCCCGACGCCGTGCTGATCTGGACGCATCGCGACCCGGCCGCGGTCGTGCCGTCGGTCATGAGCCTCACCAGCTTCATGCGCGCGTCGAACACGCCCGACTTCGACCCCGTGCGCTTCGGGCGCGAGTGGGTGGTGATCGAGGAGCTCGCGCTGCACCGGGTCTCGCCACGCGCGACCGCGATTCCAGGCCGGACGCGCCACCTCGACGTCGACTACCGAGCGCTGATGGCCGATCCCGTCGGAACGGTCGCGCACGTTGTGCGAACGGCTGACGTCGCGTTCGACGACGTGTCCGCGCCAGGCGGTGCAGCGATGGCTCGACGACCACCCGCAGGACAAGCACGGCGTGCACCGCTACACGGCCGAACGACTTCGGCCTCGACGCCGACCGCCTGCGTGAGCGCTTCGCGTTCTACACCCGCCGGTTCCTGTGATCGCCGACGAACGCATCCTCGTCACCGGCGTCACCGGCACGATCGGGAGCGCGGCTCGCGCTGCACCTCGCGGCCGACAACGACGTCTGGGGGATCGCGCGCTTCGCCGGATGCGGCAACGCGCGCGAAGGAGACCTACACCGCCGTTGCCACGCCGCCGCCGACGCGCGCGCTGTCGACGTGTGGGCAGCTCGAAGCGGCCGGGGTGACGGTGCGCGCCGGTCGACCTCGCCGGTGGCCGACTTCGGCGACCTGCCCGACCGACTTCACCTACGTCGTGCACCTGGCGTGGCTGCGCGCCGACCTCGACCACCTCGAGGACACGCTGCGCGCCAATGTCGAAGGCGCCGGCCTCGTGCTCCAACACTGCCGCCACGCGAAGGCCGCGCTCGTGATGTCGGGGATGGGTGTGTACTCCGCCAACGACGACCCGTGGTGGGCGTACTCCGAACGCGACCCGATCGGCCGCGGCGCCACCGCGTACGCGCCGACGAGCCCGGCCTGCAAGCTCGGACTCGAGAGCGTGGCCCGCTTCTGCGCACGGGCGTTCGACCTCCCGGTCGTGATCACGCGGCTGAACACGCTCACCGGCCTTCCGGGCTCGTTCCCCGCGATGCACATCGACGCCGTGATGCAGGGGCGGACGATGGTCGCACCGTCGGACCCCACGCCCCACACACCCATCCACATCGACGACATGAAGTGGATGCTCGAACCGCTCCTCGACGCGGCGAGCACCACCGCGTGCATCACCAACTGGTGTGGAGACGACGTGACCACGGTGCAGGACTGGATGCGCGATGCCGCCGCGTGGTCCGGTCGCGACGCGCAGCTCGTCGTCGAACCGGTGCCCGGGAGTCCGGCCGGCGCCGCCGCCGATCCGATGCGCCGCCGCTCCATCACGGGCCCGTGCCGCACGACCTTCGCCGACACCTTCCGCACCCTGTTCACCGACGTCACCGGCATCGCGCCGGGCCCGTCCCGGCTCAGTAGTGGTCCAGGAGGTCGATGACCAACTTCGCCTCCTGGCCGATCATCACCTTGCCGACGGCGTCCATGTGGGCCCGCCAGTGCGCCTCGGCGTCGATGCTCGCCCCGATCGCGATCAGCTCGATGAGCCGTTCCTGCGAGCGGATCCCGCGCTGTCGGGTCGCAAGCGAGTTGCGGCGCGGCTTCGCCTGGCTGACCGCGGTGACCGCCCGGGCCACGATCTCGTTGAGCATCTCGGCGACGATGCTCAACGTCTGATTCCCGGCCAGGCCGACCAGACGTTCGTGGAACCGGGCGTTCGCCCGCCCGAACGCCTCGGGATCGTCGAGGACCGCTCGTTGCTCCTCGACCAGCGCCTTGAGCTCGTCGACCGACCGCCGACGCGGAGCCGACGCCGCGAGGATGCGCACCGCGGCCGGTTCGATCACGCTGCGCGCCTCGTGCACGTCGCCGAGCGTCACGTTGCGCGCCTGGAGCACCAACGCCGCGGTCCGGGCCGTCATGCTCTCGTTCGGCTCGTGGACGATCACACCACCGAGCACGCCGCGCACGACCGTGATGAGTCCCTCCGCCTCGAGGATGCGCAGCGCCTCCCGCAGCGACGGGCGCGAGACGCCGAAGCGCTCGACGAGATCGGGCTCGTGCCCGAGCGAGTCGCCCTCCGCCAGCTCGCCGCTCACGATCAGCGCGCGCAGCTCGTCGGCGATCTGTTCCGGCTTCTCGCGCGTCGCGTCTGCGCGATCGCGTGGTCTTGGTCGTCGGCACGACGCCTCCGTCTCCGAAGCTTCCGCCGTCGAAAGGTTATAACGTTTGGGCGGAGTCGCGACGCGTGCGCACGACGAACGGAGTGGCCATGGACATCGCATACCGGGCCGTCGACGCCGACAACCACTACTACGAGACGCTCGACGCGTGCACCCGCCACCTCGACAAGGAGTTCCGCCGCGCGGGGTGCAGGCGGTGCAGCAGGGCAGGCACACGCTCCTGCTCGCGGGCGGCAAGCTCTTCCGCTTCATCCCGAACCCGACGTTCGACCCGATCATCGTCGCGGGCTGCATCGACCTCATGTTCCGCGGTCAGGTGCCCGAGGGCGTCGACCCACGGTCGCTCATGAAGGTCGAACCGCTGCGGCCCGAGTACCAGGACCGCGACGCGCGGCTCGCGGTGATGGACGAGCAGGGCCTCGAGGCCGTGCTGATGTTCCCGACGCTCGCGTGCGGCATCGAGCAGGCGCTGCGCGACGACATCCCGGCGACGATGGCCACGCTCCGCGCGTTCAACCGGTGGCTCGACGAGGACTGGGGCTTCTCGTACCAGGACCGGATCATCGCGGTGCCGATGCTGTCGCTCGCCGACCCCGACGGCGCGCTCGTCGAGCTCGAGTGGCTGCTCGACCGCGGCGCGCGCATGGTGCACCTCCGGCCCGCGCCGGTGCCGACCGCCAACGGTCGCGGGCGGTCGTTCGGCGATCCCGCGCACGACCCGGTCTGGGCGCGCCTCGCCGAGGCGTCGGTCCCGGTCGCCTTCCACCTCGGCGACAGCGGCTACGAGGCGTTCGCCGGCGCGTGGGGCGCCCGCGACTACTTCGAGCCGTTCCGCAGCGTCGACGTGCTCGCGAAGCTCGTGGTGTCGGACCGGGCGATCCACGACACGATCGGCAGCATGATCGTCGACGGCGTGTTCGACCGGCACCCGACGCTGCGCGTCGCGAGCATCGAGAACGGCTCCGACTGGGTGCACCTGCTGGTGAAGCGACTGCTGAAGCAGGCGAACCAGACGCCGTGGGCGTTCCCGCAGAGCCCGCTCGAGACGATCCGCGAGCACGTGTGGGTCACGCCGTACTACGAGGAGGACCTGCGCAAGCTCGCCGACCTCATCGGCGTCGAACGCGTGCTCTTCGGCTCCGACTGGCCGCACGGTGAAGGGCTGGCGCGTCCCACCGACTTCGTCAAGGAGCTCCACGCGTTCTCCGACGACGAGGTCCGCCTCGTGATGCGCGACAACTGCCTGGGCTTGCTGCGGCCCGGAGCGGCCGCGTGACCGACACCGTCGCGGCGCCGACCGACGACGACGCCGGTCTGCTCGCCGACGTGTCGACGTGGCTCGCGGAGCACTGGGACCCGGACCTCACCGTCGCCCAGTGGTGGGAGCGCGTCGGCGCCGCGGGATGGTCGGCCCCGCACTTCCCGCGAGTGGGGTTTACGCTGCTCGACGGCATACCCGAGTCGCTCGTCCTGGGCATCGGCCTGGCCCTGGGCAGCTCGGTCAGCGTCGCGTTTCTGGCGGCCGTGTTCGTTTCGAACATACCGGAGGGCATCGCCGGGACCAGCAGCCTGATCTCCGAGGGCCACTCTCGGCGCCAAGTCTACCGGATGTGGATCGCTCTGGTGATCGCCTCGGCGGCGGCGGCGGCGTTGGGTTATGCCTTTGCCCGTTCGGTGCCATCTGTCGATGGCCGCATCGTCCAGAGCTTCGCCGCGGGCGCCATGTTGACGATGCTGGCCGATACGATGATGCCGGAGGCGTTCAAGCACGGCGGCAAAATCGTGGGCCTGTTGACCACGCTCGGCTTCTTGATGGCCGCGATCCTGTCGGTCCTGGAATAGCGGTCTGCATTCTTTTGATTCCGATATCACTCACCGAGGATCACCATGACTCCACCCTATCCGCATATCCATGTCATCATCAACCCGGCATCGGGCCCCAACCGGCCGATCCTGAACACGCTGAATGACGTGTTTCGCAAGCATGGCGTCGACTGGGATGTCAGCATCACCAAACGCTACGGCGACGCCACCCAGCAAGCCAAGGATGCGATCGCCCGCGGCGTGGACCTGGTGGTCGGCTACGGCGGCGACGGCACCCAGCACGAGCTCGCCAACGCCGTCATCGGCACGGGCATGCCGATGGTGGAAGCGATTCTCTTGAAAAAATATCTGAATACGAATCCATTCAATTATTTGTTGAACGGGCAGCATTGGCTCTATCATCGTTTCAATTAACACAGGAAAACGCTCAAGCGATAGCGGATATATGCCGCAGAGTGGATGGAATTCCATTGGCAATCGAGCTTATCGTGGCACGCGTGAACATCTTGAAAGTCGAAGAGATTTCAAAACAGTTGCAAAAATCATTTGCCATATTGGCAAACCATAGTCGAACAACACTATCCCGTCACCAAACACTCCGGGCTTCCATCGATTGGAGCTGGTCCTTGCTGACCGATGCAGAGCAAGCCTTTCTGCGTCAACTATCTGTTTTTGCAGGCGGCTGGACTCTTGAGTCTGCGCAGTCCGTGTGCGATGGAAATGCGCTGAACCTGACCAACTCACTTGCCCAAAAGTCACTGATTATCGTGGAACAGGAACTGGAACACGAGAACTCGTTATCATTTCCACGAAATGCTCCGTCAATATGCGTATGAAAAGTTGGTTGAGTCGGGTGAAGATAGAAACCGTCCGCATGCGACATTTGAACTACTTCCTGAGGCTTTCTGAAGAAATCGAGTCTGGGTTGCGTGGCATTCAACAAGAGGAATGGTTTGCTCGTGCACGATACGAACGCGACAATCTGCACGCTGCGCTGGAACAAGCCGCTAAAACAAGATATAGAAGCCGGGCTGCATATATCGAGCAGACTGGAAGCTGTATGGGAAGAGTACGATATGCGCGAGGGCGCATTCTGGCTGGCTGAGTTTCTGCAGAGTCCGGAGTCAAAACAGTATCCCCTGTGCGAGAGCAAGGGCTTTGTGCGCGCAGAGCAGGCTTCTTGTATGGCTTGAGAAATTTCCGCAAGCACGAGGTGCAGCGGAGGAGAGTTTGGCTCTATTTCGTGCCTGCAATGATCAACCAGGCGAAATTGATGCGCTTATCTTACTGGGGGCTACTTATTTTTTCCCTGGGGATCGATGCAGAAGGGATTAAACTTTATCAACAGGCGCTAACTTTGTCCCAATCGCTTGGCGATATTTGGAGGCAAGCGAAAGTGAATTATTTTTTAGGCTTTGATCACAGTGATTACCAGCGTTCCTTCGCCTATTGGGAAAAAGCGGTGGTCTTGTTTAGCGAAGCAGGAGACCAGAGATCTCAGGCGAATCTCTTATGCTGGATTGCCCTTTATCGGGCATTAAATGGCGACATTGAGCTAGCACAAAAATATCTGGATGAGGCAACGATGTTGTTTCCCTTAGATAGACAGATCGAAGGCCGGGGATATTTCCAGATAGCAAAAAGCATCATCGCGCTTGAACACGGTGATTATGAGCAAGCACGTACTCTTCTGCAAGAGGTATTAGTTCATTCTGAAAAATCGGGAAATCGGATGTGATTATCTCTGGGCTCAAGCTCGTTCTGGTCACCTCGCTTTGCGCGAGGGCAATATTCGTGAAGCGCGAGAGGTCTTTGCAGAAACCGCAAAGGAGTTTCAAAAGAATAAAGAAACGATTGGGGTTGTATTCACACTGGAAGGAATGGCAGGACTATTTGCTGCCATTGGCAACCCCAAAAACGCAGCGCGATTGATTGGATGGGCGGACGCGACGCGCAAAGAAATCAACGATACTCGTCCACTGCTCGAGCAGAGGGATATAGATAAAGTCATCGCGGCATGTATTTCCAAGATGGGTGAAGTCGCGTTTGCGGATGCGTACGATGAAGGTCAGGTAATGACACTGGATGAAGCGGTTGCGTTGGCATTGAATGAGCCATAATCAGCGGAACAAATCACTACAAATTCGCTCTACCTCCTCTCCACCTCCACCCACAGCTGCTCCCCATCCGTCGTCAATTCAATCCAACCATTCTGGTCGGTACGCAGCAGGGTATAGCCCTGCACCGCCTGCAGCGTCCCGGCGGAGGGCAGTCCTTCCCGGTTCCCGGCGGCCACGCTGAGCAAGACGGCCTGCGGGCGCAGCCTGGCGATCCACTCCGGCGGGTTGAGCGGGGCGTAGCCGCTCTCCGCCAGCAGCAAGGCGGTCACCGGAGCGAGATCGGGCTGCGCCTGGAGCGCCTCCAACGTGGCAAAGTCCGCCCCCACCGGTAACAACGCACTGAAACCCTGCCAGTCCAGGCGCAGCACCGCGCCGCGCTTCCCTACCGCCAGTACCTCCAGCCGGGCATCCTGCCCCAGGTCCAGGGATTGCCCCGGCCGGGCGTCGCTCAGTGGTACCTGCCGCTCGCTCAAGTAGCTGCGCAAGGTCTGCGCGCTGTAGGATCCGTTGGCTGGCCCCGCCCAGAGCACGCTGCGCGCCGGGATCCAGTCCAGGGTGCGCGGCAGCGCCGCCAGCTGCCCCTCGCCAGCTGCTGCCACCACCAGCCAGTCCAGCTCCCTCTGGAAGAGGGGCAGGCGGCGCCCGAGCCCATCCGAGAGCTGCCGGGTGCTGGGACCCCCGTCGACCAGCACGTAGCGCCCGGTAGGCGATTGGATCAGCAGCGCGTCGCCGTCACCGACGTCCAGCAGCGTCAGGTGCAGCCTGCCATCCGGCGCACCCAGCGCCAGCGTCCAGGTCACTGCGCTGAGCGCTGCCAGACCGACGAGCAGCAAGGCGATCCGCTGACCGCTGCCTTCGCCCCACAGCCTTGACCACAGGCGTTTCAAAGTATCCCGCCCCAGAACGAGCCCCAGCAGCAAGACCAGATAAACCCCAACAAAGATCCGTGGATCGGGCGCCACGCCGACCGTGCCTGCCTTGATCCGGCTGAACCCTTCTACTGCACGGATCGTATACGCGGCAAAAGGCCAGGCCAGCGCACCCAAGAGCTTGCCGGCTGGCAAATAGACCATCCCGAGCAGCAGTGCAGCTCCGCCCAGCCCCATCATCGCCGGCTGGACGGGAAGGATAGCCGGATTGGCCAGCAAGGCGATCAGCGAGAGGCGCTGGAAATGGTAGACCATCACTGGCAGGGTCATGATCAAAGCCGCCAGGGTAAATAAAAGGTAGGCGGAGACCGGTTTGGAAAGGCTGCGCAGGCGCTCCTGCGCCACGAAGCGGGAGGCAAGGCGCTCCAGCCCACTTGTAAGCGGATCTGCAAATACCACCAGACCCAGGGTCGCCATGAAAGAAAGCTGGAAGCTGACCGACCACAGGATAAAGGGGTTCACCAGCGCCATCAAGGCGGCGACGAAGGCCAGCGTGTTATAGCCATCCTGGCGGCGCCCGACGCTGGCGGCGAACAGGGAAAGCATGCCCATCAATGCGGCTCTTACCACAGACGGGTCGGCGCCCACCAATAGGGCGTAAGCGATCAGGAGCAGGGTGCTCAGCGCAGCAGCCAGGAAGCGGCGGCGCTTGCCCAGCCAGCGCCCCAGCGTGGCAGCCAGCAAACCGGAGAGGATTGCCATATTAAATCCGGATATCGCAATGATGTGCGCCGTCCCGGTATCCTGGAAGGCTTGCAGCACGGGCTGCGGGATACCCTTATCGACCCCTAACAGGACGCCTGCCAGCAGAGACGCTTCCGGGTCGGGCCACAGGCGATAGGCAGTCTCCACAGCTCGGGTGCGCAGAGAATACAATCCAGCCAGGAGCGGGTTTCCCTGCCCGGCTGCCAGGCGCTCGATCTGCTGCGGTTTTATTATGGAATAGGTGCCCTGCTGTGCCAGGTAATCTCTGTAGGAGAAGTTTTCGCTCTCGAAGGGTGTGCGCAGGTAGCCTCGAAGCCGCACCCAGTCGCCATACTGCCAGGTCCTTCCCGGCAGAGCCTGGACGAGGACCTTCCCGCTCACGGGGAGAAGGGCGTCGCCGGTCATTGTTCCCAATTGGGATGCTTGCAGCAGCAGCTGGGTGGCATTATCGCGCTCGTCCGGCGGCTGGACCAGCACGCCCTCCACGGTTACTACCTGATCCCGGTCGTTGTACCAGGCAATGTGTCCCGGGTTTAGTGCAGGGAGCGCCGCCTGGTAGCGCGCCCCACCCAGGAACAGCGCAGCTAACAGCAGGAAGACAGGCAAGGGCTGCAAGAGGCGCAGGCGCCAGGCCTGCCAGCGGGCGTCCCAAAACGACAGACGTCCGGCAAACCCAGGCAGGATTTTAGTGAAAACAGCAAATATCCGGCGTTTGATCCCGGGGAATAAACGGGGCAGCGCAGCGATCAATGCGCAGATCGCCGCCAGAGACAGCCAGGCAGATACCGGCCAATGAAGGTAGCTGGCCAGGAGGATGCCCGCCAGGAAGGCTATGGAAAGCCAGAATAGAGGCATTGTTGCTGAACCTGGAGCGCGAGGCCGTCAACCCCTCATGAGCTGCGCTCAGCTAGCGCTCAACTATATTGTATAACAAACCCGTGTTTCAGTCTCGGGCAGACAGCCTCCAGGGACGGGCAATTCGTGCGCTGGCGGCAGTCTGCCTGAGCCGAGCCGGGATCCATCCGAAACCCTTGATCCGTCGCTATGCTATAATTTTGAGCGCGAGATATAAATTCACGAAACAGAGTGAATAAGTTGCACTTGGGGTTTCCTGAGATGGAACTTTTTGAGCGTGAGCTGCCGTTACGCACCCTGGAAGAAGCCCTGGAAGCGGTCAGGATGGGCGAAGGTCGTATTGCGCTGATCAGCGGAGAGGCTGGAATTGGAAAAACATCCCTGGTCGAGCATTTTACAACCCGCCTGGCGGAGCTCATTTCCGTGTATTGGGGAGCGTGCGATGCCCTCGTCACGCCCCGCCCGCTCGGGCCGTTTAGCGACATCGCTTTTCAAATGCGATCCGGCCTGCTGGAGATGATCCAAACCAGCTCAGACCAGTACCAGGTTGCCACTGCATTTCTAGACGATCTGAGCGAAAGAGATTCTCCCGTTATTATCGTCGTTGAGGATATTCACTGGGCTGATGAAGCCACCATCGACATGCTCAAATTCCTCGGCAGGCGCATCCAGCACAGCCGGGTGCTCTTGATCCTGACTTTTCGAGATGATGAACCGAACAGCCGTCACGTGCTCTATCGCCTGGCCGGCGATTTACCTCCCCGGATCACCGCTCGAATTGCCCTATCTCCTCTATCGGAGAATTCTGTCGCCCAAATGGCGCAGCATGCCCATCGCCATCCGGAAGGCCTGTTTGAAGCGACTGGCGGGAACCCATTTTTCGTCAGGGAAATGTTGGAAAGTGAAGCAGAAGGTGTCCCTGCTTCCGTCCGGGACCTGGTGCTGGCGCGGGTCTCCCGGCTATCTCCGCCTGCCCGTGATCTGGCTGAGCTGGCTGCCCTTGTGCCAGGAGGCGCCGAGCTCTGGATTTTCGAGCAGGGCTTTCAAACGCCAACCGCCGCGCTCGATGAATGTGTGGAGCTCGGCGTGCTGCGCGGGAATGGGGAAGTCCTGGCATTCCGCCACGAACTGGCCCGGCAAGCGGTTGAGAACTCGCTCTCGCCTGGGCACGCCCGGCACCTCCATACCCAAATCTTGCAGGCGCTCCTGAACCGTGGTCCCGAAGCGGTATCCCTGGCCAGGATCGTCCATCATGCTGTGCGAGCCAGGGATACAGACGTAATCTTACGCTGCGCTCCTCAGGCGGCCCGGCAGGCCAGTCGATTGGGCGCCCACCGGGAGGCCGCCGCCCATTACCAAATTGCCCTCGAGAACGGATCTTCACTGACCCAAGAGACACGGGCCGAGCTGCTGGAAGGCCTGTCCTTCGAATACTATCTGACCGGAGAGATCGGTTCCGCGCTTCAGATGAGGCAGCAGGCCGCGGCCATCTGGAAAAGCTTGCAGCGCCCAGAGCGAGAGGGTGACAGCCTGCGCTGGCTCTCACGCCTGGCATGGTTTGCAGGGCAGAAAGAGAATGCCGAGCAGTACGCGCAGGCAGCAGTGGAGATCCTTGAAAAGCTGCCTCCCGGGCTTGAGCTCGCCATGGCCTACAGCAATCAATCTCAGCTGTACGTGCTAAGCGAAGATAATAGCCAGGGCGCGTGAATGGGGCGAACGGGCGATCGATTTGGCCAGGCAATTGAAAGCAACCGAAATCCTGGTGCATGCGCTGATGAATGTTGGCACTGCCGAGATCCAGGCTGGAGAAGAGACCGGCTGGGATCACCTGGCCCAGGCGCTTGAGATGGCCAGGCAGGAGGAGCTGCACGATCATGTGGCGCGAGCCTATGCCAGCCTGTCTTCGCTGGCCGTCCAGTATCGCAGGTATGAGCAAGCTATGAGCTTGGCTGGAGCAAGCCCTGGTTTACATGGGAGAACGGGACCTGGATTCGTACCGGGTTTACCTGCTGGGCTGGCTGGCGCGCTTGCATTTTGAAACCGGTCGCTGGGCAGACGCCGAGAGAGAAGCTACCGATGCCATCCGCCTGCACCATGGCGACTCTGTCATTCCGATCCCAGCCTTGATCGTGCTGGGACATTTGAAAGCGCGCCGGGGGGATATCGATGCAGGCGAGGTGCTGGAGCAAGCTCGCAGCCTGGCCATGCCGACCGGTGAGCTGCAGCGAATTGGCCCACTGGCAGCCGCTTGCGCCGAGGCCGCCTGGTGGCGCGGTGATCTTGTCCAGGTATACCCAGAAGCGCTCGCCGGCTATGAGCTGGCGCTCCAGGCTGAAAATCCATGGCCTTTGGGTCAGCTGGCTTACTGGCTGTGGCGCGCCGGCAAGACAGAACTCCCGTTAGAAAATCTGGCTGACCCTTACCGGAGGATGATCCTGGGCGAATGGCGAGCAGCAGCCGATGCCTGGGCCCGTCTCCATTGCCCGTTCGAGCAAGCCCTGGCTCTCTCTGACGGGGATGCGCCCGCTCAAATCGAAGCGCTGGCAATCTTCGAACGATTAGGCGCCGGACCGGCTGCCAAAACGCTCAAAGCCCGCCTGCGCGAGCAGCGAGTCAAAGGGATTCCACGCGGACCTCATCCCGTCACGCGCCAGAACCCGGCGGGGCTAACCAATCGGGAAATGGAAGTGCTGGCGCTTATGGCTGAGGGCTTGAGCAACGCTGGAATAGCCTCTCGCCTTTCGATTTCGAAAAAGACAGTAGATCACCATGTATCCGCGCTGCTGGGCAAGCTTGCAGCCGAAACACGCTCCGAAGCCATCGCGATAGCTCGCCGGCAAGGCCTGTTTTCCTGAGTAAATTCCCCCAAAATAGGTATATCCCACTTCTAAAATAGGCATTTCTTCCGATGGATTTCTCCGGGTGGTGAGATATCCTATAGATCAGGATTCGTATGCAGCCGGGAATGTCTGACTGAGTTGCGTAATGGAACGATCAGCGGGAGGTAAAGCTATGTTGCCTGATCATAAGCTTGAGGAAGAAGAAATCCGGGAAGTAGGGCAGCAGTTTATTGCAGCCCTGACTGAGCGCGATTTTAATGGCTTGCTGGCTCTCTTCCAGCACGACGTACGCTCGCGGCTTTTGCTCCCATCCGGGCTGGCTACGCCCTTCGATGCAAAAGGCCTGGTTGATAAATACCGCCTATGGTTCGGCGAGGCGACCCTTATTGAAGTGCAGCGGGTGGACATCAGCTCGATTGGGCGCCGGCTCGGCATTTCCTACCAGTTCCTGGTTCAAGAGGCTGATGAGTGGTCTGTTTTGGAACAGCATACTTTCAGCAGTTTGGAAAATGGCCGGATTGCCCGTTTTGATCTGGTGTGCACAGGATTTGAGCCGGTCCCGGCTCTGGCAGGCGGCTAAAATGACATCTGATTTCAATCCCTCAGAGTATACCCCCCAGGCTCTACTGGAATTTTATGGAACCGGCGAAGGAGCGGGAACCACTTGCGCTCTGCTTACACCGGCGATCAAGGGAAAACTGCAAGAAATGGCTTCCGGGCAGGTGTTGGAAGTTCGCGTGGATGATCCCACTGCCAGGGAGGATATTCTTTCCTGGAGCCGGCTATCAGGTAATGAAGTGCTGGCAATATTTGCAGATGGACCACAGGGTCTGCGGTTTTACGTACGCAGGAAATAGATTGGACTCAGTTCAGGAGGATAAAGACATGGCAAAGCTGTTGATCAACTGCACCCACGCAGAGGACGACCCGGAGCGGGCAACACTTTCTTTCGTCGTCGGGAACGTAGCTGCCTCGGCAGATCAGGAGACGATCGTCTTATTGACCATTGAAGGGGTTTGGCTGGCCAAGACCGGCTGCGCTGACCCCATCCATAAAGAGGGCTTTCAGCCGCTCATCGAGGTGATGCATTCTTTTCTAGAAAACGGTGGGAAGATCTGGGCTTGCGGCTCCTGCACCAAGCCGCGTGGAATCAGCGAAGCAGATTTGATCCCCGGAGCGCGCATTGTTACCGCAGCGAATGTGGTGGAACAGCTGGTTTCAGGCGCAGCTTCGATGGATTTTTGAAAGCTTTGCCCAGCTTTAACGGCCCACCCCCGCAAAGGCTATTTTCGCTGCGTTGGAAGGGACTCTCAGGCTGTTTGGCGCGCCTGGCGAAAATAATTACTTGCCGCGCGGCCTACCCCCGGCGAGCAGGGCTCAATATATCGTAAAACAAACCCGCGTTTCAGTCTCGGGCGGGCAGCCTCGATGGGATGAACATCGGCGTGCGCTGGCAGTAGCGGGCGTAGTCCGGGCCGAACTCAGCCAGCAGCTTGCGCTCCTCGAAGCGCGCCCCGATGACCAGGTACAGCGTCAGGCCCAGGTTCAGTGCCAGCAAGTTGCTCGTCATCAGCGGAGTGAACCAGATGAAGAGCAACCCAGCCGTGTAAAGCGGGTGGCGCACCCAGCGGTATAACCCGCTGACCACCATCCGGTCGGGATCCGCTGTCTCCTCACTCAGCAGCTGCCTGAAGCCCAGGAAGGAGAATACGTCCGTCTGCCAAAGCCCTACCAGGAGCATGGCGATTGCCAGGAGCTGGACCGCCACCATCAGCAGCGCCCAGGGGAGGGGCACGCTATAGATCTCCCGGTCAGGCAGGATCTGCACCAAAGACAGCACCGGCAGAAAGGTCAAAATGGCAAAAAGGTTGTAGAAGAGGCGGTAGCTGCGCTCCACACCCGGCCCAAGCCAGCCGCGCAGCCGGGCTTTAAACCCGAGCGAGGCCAGGAAGGAATGGACCAGCCCGTACAACCCTACTGCTATCAGGATGAGAAAAAACGAGGCGGCTATCTGCATTGTCAGAAGGTGTCCCGTCACTTATCTTCATCGTCGCGCGGCGACCAGATCTGCACCAGCTTGCCCTGGGTATCTTCCGTCAGCTCCGGCCAATTCTCGATGGGCAGCTCTAACTGGGCCAGTGCGCCCGTCGCCAGGGCTTCCGCCTGGTCAGTCAGCTCGGTCACCAGCTCCTCCAGGTCGGGGTTGTGCCCTACCACCATCACGCGCGGGTAGGCCGCAGTCAAACCCTGCAGGGCTTCCAGGTAGGCGCCTGGGCCGGCACCGTACAGGCTGCGATCCAGTACGATCTCGCCCTCGTATCCGCATTGAGCGACCACCCGTTCGGCGGTGCTGCGGGCGCGCACTGCCGTTGAGCTGATGATCAGGTCTGGCACCAGGTCTTCGTTTTTCAGCATTTGACCGATCTGAGCGGCCTCACGCTTGCCGCGCTTCTTTAATGGGCGCTCGTGATCTGCCAGTCCACTCTCCTTCCAGCTCGATTTACCATGGCGCAAGATCAGCAGAGTCTTCATACTGCTCCCCTTTCTGCAAACAGCTCCTTAGCCTGTCCCCTCGGCTGCATAAGCCGGCAGCTCGCGGGTCTCGGCTCCTACCTGGACCTGGTAATAAGGGAACCAGGCCACGCCGAACAAATCAACCAGGACGTCCTTCTTTAATGGGTGGAGCAGGATTTCGTGGGAATCGTCCACGAGGCTTCCCCAGCGGTCGTTCACCTGCGCCAGGGCCTCAGCTTTTTCACCTTCCAGGTCAGCAATCTGTTTTTTCAAGCTGGCAATCGTGTCCAGCGACTCCTTTACATCTGCTTTTGCCTTACCAGTCATGCGCCGTTTGGTGAGAGAGCGGGAAAGGTTGGTGCGCCGGCGGGTGAACATTCCCAGCACATTCTCGGCAGCAGTACCCAGCTCCTCCATCTTGCGATCGGAGAGCTCTTCCTGGTCCTGACCCAGCTCGCGCTCTTCGCTGGCCAGCTTTTCTTGCAAGCGGGCGATCTTACTGTCGTAGCTATCTGCCAGCTTACCGGCCTCCGCTTCGCGCCCCTGCCGCGCAGCCTCCGAGCATTGCTCCATAAACTCTGCCTGGGTGATCTGGGGTCCCGCGTAGACCTCTAATGTTTCGTTGGCGCGCACTTTGACCTGCGCAGAGCGGTAGGCCCAGTCGACGAAATCATTCTTCATTGCTGCCAGCAGCCTGGCATCGGTGAGCGGTTCCTCCAGGCCGGCAAAACGCGCCTGCGGGTCTGGCCTGGACTGCACCTGCGCCGGATCGACGGCAGCCGCCGGGAAATTTTCCCAGCGCAGCATACCGCGGCGGTCGGGGTCAGCCACGAGCACCGTCTGGAATATCTCGCTGTCCAGGTTGTATTTCCGCTCGAGAAAACGTATGCTGGCTTGAGCCAGCAGCACCGGGCGGTAAACCAGCCCCAGGCTGTGCGCCTCCTGCGGATAGGGCTGCCCAGCGCTCTGAAAAGCTTCGGTGAAGGTGAGATTATTTGGCAGGATGTACTCTTCCACGCCGGAAGGGACAGCCGGACGGGTGCCCAGCGCCGCAGCCTGAATTGGCTGGGTCTTCCTTTCCGTTGGTTGCGAGGCTGGCAGCGTTGAGGCAGCAGCCAGGGCGGGTCCTGCTATTCCAGGCGGCTCAGCCTTCAGCGTCCCGCCGGCCTTGACCAGCTGGTTCAAGGCGCGGATCTGGGTGCGCGCCAGCGGTCCAGCCAGGTAGTTCATCGCCCAGCGCGTCTGGAACAGCTGCGGTCCGTTGGCGTGCACGTTGTGCAGGAGGAAAACGCGCTTGCCCAACCCGGAGATAGCCCGGTCAAACCAGGAGCGATCCATCTCCCCGCCCTGTACGCCTTCCAGCCCGTCCAGCAGGCGCTGCTTGTCCCGGTCGGTCTGCAGCTTGCCGATAAACCATGTGCCGGCATTGGACAATCCTTTGTAGTCCAGGTCTACCGGGTTCTGGGTGACCAGCAACATGCCCACTCCAAATGCGCGCGCCTGCTTCAGCATCCGCAGCATGGGCATTTTGGAAGGCGGGTTGCTCACCGGAGGCAGGTAGCCAAATATCTCATCGAAATAAAGCAGGGCGCGCAGCGTGCTTGTACCGCTCTGCGTGCGCATCCAGGCCTCTACCGCTGAAAACAACAGCGTGACGAAGAACATGCGCTCACTGTCCCCCAGGTGAGCAATGTAAAATACGCAGTGGCGCGGCCGTCCATCTGCCGCATACAGCAGGCTGGGGATTTCCAACGGCTCGCCTTCCATCCACACCTGGAAGGAAGGCGAGGCCAGGATATTGTTCAGCTGCATCGCCAGGGCGAAGCGGTCCTTTTCTGGGAAAAAGGTGTTGACGTCGAATACTCCCAGCTTCTTGAAGGGCGGCGATTGAGTCTGCAGGATCAGCTCACCCAGGTCCAGGTCACGCCCCTGGCTCCAGGCGGTCTCGAAGATGTTGGAGAGCAGGATGTGCTCGCGCGAGCTCACCGGGTCGAGATCGTTCAGGCCAGCCAGACCGAGGACCGCAGTCACCGTCCCGGAGATCTTCTCGCGGAGCAGCTCGGTGTTTTCCTCCCAGGGGATTGCCGGGGCCTTGAAAGATGCCAGGATGCTGATGGGGACGCCGGAGTCGGAGCCAGGAGTATAGACGGTGAAATGGGCGGAATCCTTCAGCTTCCGGATGCGCTCTGCCGAGATGCCCCAATCCGCCAGACCCTTCCGCCAGCTTTGAGCGGTCGCTGCGGCTGCCTGCTCGATTGTCATTCCGTCCCGCCGCGCCTGGTCCGGATTGACCCAGGGCTGGAAATCCTGCCGGCAGCAGCTCAGGGAAGTGCAGCAGCAGATTGGTGATATCCCCTTTAGGGTCGACCATCAAAGCCGGGATGCCGTTCAAAGCGGCTTCCTCGAGCATTCCGATGCACAACCCGGTCTTGCCCGAGCCGGTCATGCCCACCACTACAGCGTGGGTGGTCAGGTCGTCCATCTCATAATCCAGAGCCTGTGTCGATGTTTTTCCCTGGGCAGGGTCAACCTCGCGGCCCAGATAGAATTTTCCGGGAGTATCCATTATAATTTTCCTCGCTGATAACTATTATATAGGAATTATGTAGTTCTCAAATTATGTAGTTCTCAAAGGAATTACCGAAAATAGGGGTGATGGGTGGGCGTACGCCCACCCATCACCCCTATTTTCGGACTATCCTTTAATTCTCTCACGCTAACTCAGCCGGGCGGGTGGTAAGAAATCCGGTAAATGTTCCCGCCGGCGTCATCGGATACGAACAGGCTGCCGTCCGGGGCTGTGACCAGATCTACCGGGCGCCCCCAGCTCGAGTCCCCCTTCAGCCAGCCGACGGCAAAATCCTGCGCCGGACCCGCCTGGTCGCCGTTCAGCGGGATGCGCACGACCTTGTAGCCGGTCGGGGTGCTGCGGTTCCACGAGCCGTGGTAGGCGACGAACAGGTTGCCCCGATATTCTTGCGGGAACTGCTCTCCGCTATAAAAGGTCAGGCCCAGCGGCGCAGAATGCGCCTGCAGCTCTACCTGCGGTGCGCCTACGCCCTGGCAGGCATCCGCCCCACCGAACTCCGGGTCGACGATGCGCCCCGAGTGACAGCGCGGCCAGCCGTAATCCTGGCCCTGCTCCACCCGGTAAATGTCGTCCGGAGGCAGATTATCTCCGAGCATGTCCCGCCCGTTGTTAGTAGCCCACAGCTCTCCCGTACCCGGGCGGAAGGTGATCCCCACGGCGTTGCGCAGCCCGCGGGCGTAGACCTGCTCGTTTTTGCCGTCCGGATCAAAGCGCAGGATGGCTGCCCGCCGGGGATCCGACTCAACGCATACGTTGCAGGAGGAGCCAATCGAGACGAACAGGGTCGACCCATCCGGGCTGAACAGGACGGTGCGCGTGTTGTGACCTTCGGCAGGCAGGCTATCGACGATGATCTCCTGCTTCTGGTAGACGCCCTGGGCATCCGGCTGGCTGAAGCGCAGCACCCGGCGGGTCAGGCCGACATACAGAGAGCCGTCCTTATAAAAAGCGAGACTGGAAGGCGGAGCGATATTTTCTGCCACCGGTTCGATCCCGTCCGCCAGGCCGTCGCCATCCCGGTCGGGCAGGCGCACCACCCGGCTCGCGCCGCGCTCCGCCACGTAAAGCTGCCCATCCGGACCGATAGCCATCATGCGCGGATCCTCAAGCCCGTGGGCATAGACTGAGATCGAGAAGCCTGGCGGCAGGGCGATCGGGTTCTCCGGCGGCGCCGGGTTGGGCTGGGACGCCGGGTCGGCGGTGACTTGCAGCGGGAGGGTCGTCGGGGCAGGCGCATCACTCGTGAGGGTGCGTGAGCCGATGCGCAGCGTACAGGCAGCGAGCAGCAGGACGCACGCAGCGCTGCAGCAGTCCTGCTGGCAGCAATGATCCAATCTTCAAAAAACGCAGCGAAACCTCCTCAAATCGGACGGGATTGCCCCGATTCTAGCAGAAAGCCGCAATTCCGGAGGAGATTCTACGGAACGCCCGCCTGGTACAGCCGCTCGAACTCAGCCAGATAGCGGTTGGCAATCTCCGGGTTGTGGATAACCAGTGTGTTTTCATCGTTGCGCTGGGCAGCGTTGGCGCTGAAGTTGTAGGAGCCAGTCACGACCACCTCGCCGTCGATGACCATTACTTTGTGGTGCATGTTTGTGGAGCTGCCGTCCAGGCGCACATTCATTCCGGCCTGCTTGAGGTGTGGGTACTCACCGCCCTGGTCGCTTTTCGCCTGCGCATCGTCCAGGACGATTCTGACCTGCACGCCTTCCTTCGCGCGGCGTATCAAGGCATTTGCCAGGTCATCCGAGGTGAACGAGTTCATCATGACCGCGATGCTCCCCTGTGCTCCATCGATCAGCTCGAGCAGGCGCTTCGCCGTGCCGTCTTCAGGTGAAAAATAGACCTCCACCTGGGTACCGTCCACATCAACTTGAGCGCGGGGAGTGTTTGCTGGCGAGCCGGGTCCGAACTGATCGTCAAGGAACATCTCTTCGAATTCTGCCAGGTAGTCTTCGGCGAGCTGCGGGGAACGGATGCGGATTAGATTATTATCCGCATGGTATGCTCCGGAGGTGGTGAAGTTCAGCGAGCCGCTCCACACATCCTGGCGGTCGAGGATGACAAACTTATTGTGCATCAAGCCTTCACGGCGATCCCCCAGCACCTGGATGCCGGCGTCTTTCAATTCCTGCAGCTCCGGCGAGTCCGAGCTGTCGCTCTCCACCACCATGCGCACGGTCACGCCGCGGCGCTGGGCATCCAGCAGCGCGTCGCGCAGGCTCCACAGGTTAAAGCTGTACGCGGCAACGTCTACCCCCGAACGCGCCTGGCGGATGGCCTGCGCCAGGTCCTCGTCCGGGCCGCCATGGTAGTCCTTTGAGCCGGAGCGCAGCGGTTGGGTAAAATACAGGTTGTACCAGGCGTCCGGCTGGGTTGGTGGAACCTGGGCAGCTGCCTCCTCCAGAGAGGCAGGTCCAGGCAGGCAGGCTGTCAGCGCCAGTGTGGCAAGCAAGAAAATGACCGCGCACAGGACCGGATTAGTACATTTATCCTTGAAATTCCCCTTTGACCCGTTGTCTCGGTTCGCCATACCAGTTATGATAAACTATAACCGTAAAAAAAACGAAGAAAGGCAAACCGCCATGAAACCCACCCGCGCTACCTATCCAGTCGAGATTGCCGGTCTGCACCGCGAGCTTGCCATGTTCGAAGTGGCTCCTGGGCTGCGCATCGCTGTGCTCAATATCCTAGGCGATACCGAGCTGGTGGAAGCCTGCGCCAAAGCCCTGGCTGAAAAACTTAGTGATCTGAATTACGATGTACTGGTTACTGCCGAGGCGAAGAGCATCCCCCTGGCGCATGCCCTCTCTGTAGTCACCCAGAAACCTTACGTCGTGCTGCGCAAGTCGTACAAACCTTATATGGGGGCTGCATTAATGGCAGAGACGCTTTCGATCACGACCGGGCAGTCGCAGACGCTCTACCTGGACGAGAAAGACCAGGGGGACCTGGATGGCAAGCGGGTGGTGCTGCTGGACGACGTGATCAGCACCGGCTCGACCCTGCAGGGGATGCGCCTTTTGATGGAGAAGGTGGGCGCCGAGATCGTGCAGGAAGCGGCGATCTTCACCGAAGGCGAGCGCGCTACCTGGCGGCACATTATCGCCCTGGGACACCTGCCGCTGTTTACCGAGTAATCACCCTTAAGAGGGAAATCAATTCCGAAAACGAGGTTCACGTGGCGCCTAGCGCCATGTGAACCTCGTTTTCGGTTATTTCCCGTTTATTTAATCTTATAGCTTAAAGCGTCCAGCTTGTCGGGGAGACACAGGATCGCCAGCGGGCGGCCGCGCAGGTGGGTGAGAAATACTGTACGCTCCTGCTCGCCTTGCAGCCGCAGCTCGCGGATGAGCCTCTCTGGCTCGAGCGGCGAGCCGCGCTTCTTGACCGTGATCCTCCCGACGCCCCGGGCGCGCAGCTCGCTGCGCAGGCGCTTGAGGCTGAAGGGGAACCAGGCCTCTACCCGCCAGGCGCGGGCAAAGGGTGTTGGCTGGAAGTGACCGGCAGTCAGGTAGGCGATGTCCGGGTCGAGCTGTGCAGCCTCGAGCTGCTCTCCCAGAACCTGCACCAGCCCGGCGCGCAGCACGGCAGGATCGGGCTCGTAAATAAACTCCTGTGGCTCGCTCAAATCCAGCCCGCCGGCGGCTAACCGGGTGGAGGAAGCCAGGCTGTGCCCGCCGGGCAGCAAGGTCGCCCGGAAGGCAGCGGATTGCAGCGGGCCAAACCAGAGCACCGCCTCCTTCAGCTCGCCGCCCAGGGAGATAAACTCGACCTCGGCGGAGTAGCCTGCCAGCTCAGCCAGATCCACCCCCGGTGAGAGCTTCACTCCCAGCGCCGGGAAGTCCGCCAGCCACTCCTGAACCCGCTCCAGCGGGGGTTGGTAAGCGCGCACCGAATGGATGCGGCGGTATCCCGCACGGCGGGCCGGGTCGAAGAAGGCTCCCCAGCCCGGGTTATAGCGGCGCAAGGGCAGCGGGTAGAGCAAATCCGCTTGCAGGAAGGCGGTGCGCCCGCCTTTCCCGAGAGCAGCGCTGTTCGCCTGGGCCATGAGCAGGCGCACCGGGTCCAGGTCGAGGCCGATTACAGGATGCAGCTCCGCCAGGGAGAGCGTATCGCTGCCGACCGAGCAGCCCAGGTCGAGGATCCCCGAAAATGGTGCGTATCTCCGGAGGCGGATGCTGGGATACAGCAAAGGACGAGGCCTGTTCCAGCGCCTCGCGGGTGAAATACATCTTATCGGCTTCAGGGAACTTGACCCGGGCAGCCTGGCGCAGCAGGACGGTCTCCAGCGCGGCGCGCGCCAGCTCGGGCGGATAGCTGCGACTGAGAGCGTCAAAATGAGCCAGGAAGTCCGCTTCCCTGGGCTGGCGGGCAGCTGCCTGCGCCAGCAGCTCCTGCCCGGAGGGGAGCAGCAGCTGGCGGAATACTGCGGGGTCCATAGGGAGAATTGTAACCCTGAGTGAAGACAGCTGGTCAGCCAGGCGGCTAAATCAAATGCTGCTCACTTAACTCGAGGCAGGGGAATAACCAATTAATTCAGCTTTGTGTCTGACGAATTCGTAGATGCGGCGCGCCTCTGAATTGCTGAGCGCGCCTCTTCCACACTGATCTCCTCCGGTACAGGGCTCGGATAGGTAAACTCCACCCGGTAGCAAGTCAAAACCTGGCAATCTTCTCGCAGCGCCTCAAATTCGAGGTCATTCCAAATCACAATGCACTCATTCAATAACTCAACCAGGTCGTGTGTTCGAGTAATTTTGCGCTTATTCAACATCAAGTAGGCTTTGAGCGAATACTCACTCGCCATATGCGCCATTTTTCCGGTTGTATCCGTGGGGGGATCCTCACGGTCTAACGGTGCAAATTCAAGGAATGCCAGTTCGTGCTCTGCTTTGCGAAACCACTCGCGAGTACGTTGCTGAATATGTTTACTGGGAAGAGATTGTGGAGGGCTGCTCATATAGGACTTTTCCCTGTTCCAAAATCTCTAACACCAAATCCCATTCCCCCTCGTTAGTATCTCGCAGGTGGCGCAGCTCGTCTTCTGTCAGGACGATGACGTCCAGGCCAAAAGAACGATACCGGAACAGGTTTAGCACTTCGCTGGCACGCTGGCTGCTAGACAGGCTCGCCAGCCGGTGCCCGTCCTCCAGGCAGATCAATAAGTCAATATCGCTACCGTGCCTGGAAATCCCTGAAATCTGTGAGCCAAACAGGATCACCTGGCGTGGATGTAAGGCAGCTACAATGCACTCCACCACCGCGCAAATCAGCGCAGGAGTCACCTCTTTCGTTCTCTCATCAATTCGCTCGAATGAAAAGGCGGAAGATTCAGCCATGTCTCAAGTATAGCATAGGAACTATTTTGGTTTTCTTTTTCGATCGTTATGCCCCCCGAAGCCTGGGAGAGCGCTTCTCCAACTCCGTAATCGTTTCCCATATTTTTCTATTCCATTAACTTATCATCTATGATAATTTATTGGCATGGATTTAGCGCGCCTCTTAGAGCTTGTGGGGGATGAGCCGGTATTCGAGTCCGCCCTTCTTCTAGCTGGGGAAGCCAACCTCAAAACGAAAGGCGAGAGGGCTGGTTTATGATTCGTTCACCTTTTGCATAATTATGGAGCACTGATACGCCGGAATATTATCGATGTGCTTTCTTGATCAAGCGCCATATCATATAGAAAAATCGGAGGTTCTTTGTTATTGTTACTCCCTATTCCTAACAGTACAATGTCCGGCATCTCAAGGAACTGTTTTTGACAAATGTCCCAAAACATTTCGGGGTCTCCATTAATGTCGCGATTTCCGTTTTGAGCCGATCTTATGCTAAACTCATAATATTGCATTTTATCGGCATGAACGTATTTGCAGCCGTCAGAACCGTTTTCTATCCACCATGTCCCCTGCGTCTCATATTTTTTGCCTGTGGAGTGAATAGTATACGTTTGCGTAAAAGTTTTATCGGCTCGAAATGTTATTAATTCGGTAGATGGACCTTCTACCCAATCATTTCTCCAGGTTCCAATTCAAATCTAACTCCTTGAATGCTGGTGGCGGTAACAATTCCTTGTTGATTTCTACAGCACCCTCATTATGCAACAAACCGCAAGCCAACGAAACTACAATAAGTGAAGAGAAAATTAAGATTTTCGAATAGAGCTTCATCATTTATTCTCTCCATGGAAGTATTTTCAGGAACTTCAATCCCACATTGGATATGGTGGATACCAATTAAAACACTTGAATAGTGGATTATAAGGTTCCTCCCAGCGAAAAATTTGCTTCATTGTGTCGCCTCCCTTGTACCCACTTGTCTCATCTTGCCTCTTGGACGACAAGATTGAGGTGATATGCCGGTCTTTATAGGCTGTTCGGTTGGTCCAATATTTCTCGAGGCTTATATCGTCTTGACCCTTCCGAGGAGAAAGCCTCGTGCCGATTCAATGGGACAGACGAACAGCCTGCTGCCAGAGCAAACGCCAGCAGCAAAGCAAAAAGGCGAAAATACGTTATAAGCTGACGGATTAACATCCTGCTGCATTACTCCTGCAGTCCACAAATATCAAAACTCTATTCAGTTTAGCAGGATTCTAATGGAAAGTCTATCGCCCAATTAGCTCAATGCAGTTAGCGGACAGTTTCCATGTTCAATTAACTCCGTCCTGCATCAAGCGCGCCGCCCGGCGACCGATCTCCACGGCGAAATTCGTGCCGCGGTCCCAGGGGTACACCTGGCTCATGCTGGCGAAGTACAGCCCGGGGATGGGCGTGTGGATGGCGGGAATGTTCTTCGAATGGTTGACCAGCGGCACCGGCTGGGCATAGGGCGTGCGGAACAGCCAGCTCCTGCGCACCCAGTCCCGCTGGAAGTGCGGGGTTGAACTGCCCCAGGGCGGGCAGGAAGCGTTCGAGCAGCTCGTCCTGGCTCATAGCGGAAAATACTCGTGATCCGGCTTTCCAGGTAATCGCCGACGTAGACGATGTGGTCGCCGCCGAAGTGCTCCGGCGGGACGAAGTTGGTGTGCTCCACCAGCGCCAGGAAGGGGAAGCCGGCCGACTTGGGCAGGTTGAACCAGTAATAGCCCTTCGTGCGAGAAGCTGGCTGCTTCAGCGCCAGGATCATCACCACCGCCCCCATGCTCTTCAGCGACAGCAGCCCGCTCAGGTAGCTCTCCGGCAGGGAGGGCGCGATTTTGGCCAGCAGCGCCGGCGAGGTGGTCACCAGGCACCTGGTCGAAGGTCACGCGCCCTGACTCCGGTCTGCAGGCTCAACCCCGCCTGCCGGTCCAGCGGGGCGATCTGATGCACCGGAGTTGAACAGGTGGATGGTCACCCCCATGGACTGCAGGCGGGCGGCGAAGTCGGTCGGAGAACGCCTGGAAGCCGCCCTGGAAGGTGCCCAGGCGGGTGGTGCGCGCCTTGAACCGCGCCCACAGCCAGGCCATGTTCACCTCGTTGGCGTAGCGCTCGCCGAACTTGCCCATCAGCAGCGGCTCGCCACATCAGCTCGTACACCTTGTCCCCAGCCCACCTGCGCATCCAGGCATCGCGCGGTGAACGTTTCCAGCGGCGCGCCAGTTGTTGGTCAGGCGCAGGTAAAGCCCCACCAAGCCGAAGCGCACCTTGTTGATCCCCCAGCCCAACCCGGGGAAGAGGATGCGCCTTGAGGGATCGAATCGAACGGGTAGAAACTGCCCCTTGTAATACATGACCGTGTATGGGCGGGGGAAAGAGCACCTGGTCGCTCCAGCCCAGCTCGTCGATCAGGCCGAGCATGTGGCGGTCGGTGGTGAACCAGTGGTGGTAGAACTTCTCTACCGCTCCAATCCCAGCTGCGGTTCCTTGAAGCCGGTCGCCAGCCCGCCCACGCTGGTCGCCAGCTTCGAAGATGGTCACCTTGTGCCCGCCGCTGCGACCAGGTCGTACGCGGCAGCCATCCCGCCGATCCCTGCGCCGATGATAGCGATCTTCATGCTCATGCCTTCAGCTCTGCACTTGCGCAGCTCTTCGTTCCAGCTTGATGCCTTCGCGGGCCAGGTAATAGGCGCCCAGGGCGTGATCGGCAGCCACAGCGCGACGTGCAGCACCAGGGTGTAGCCGGCGGCGAGCGCCGGGGTCACGCCGTAAGCCGCCAGCACGGCGATGCCGGGCGCGTCGAAGGTGCCCACGTAACCCGGCGCCGAAGGGATGGTGGTGGCCAGGTTGACGATCCCGTTCATCAGCATCAGCGTGAAGAACTGACCCGGAAGGGAAAGGCGTGCATCACGAACCAGTATTTGCCGGTCTCCAGCAGCCAGATTACTACGGAGGTGAGCGAAGACCATCAGCGCCTCTTTCGGCGAGCGCAGCGACTGCAAGCCGTCCAGGAACTTGTCGGCGAAACCCAGGATCATCTCGCGATAACGCTTGGGGAGGAAACGGTTGACGAAGAACCCGGCGACGATCATCATCTTCTCCGGGAACATGGCCGCCAGCAGGAAGACGCCCAGCACGCCCACGAAGAACGCCACGCTTCCGGCGATGGCGATCGTCTGGATGCTCAGCCCACGACACGCCGGACGCGCCGGTCAGCTTGCTCAGCTCCCGCAGGTTGATGAAGATGAAGGCCGAGCATCACCACCCCGTCGAAGAGGCGTTCGACGACGATGGTGGCCAGCGAGGCTGAGATCGCCACATCGTGGTCGCGCGCTTGAGCACCACGGCGCGCAGCACTTCGCCGGCCCGGGCAGGATAGATATTGTTGCCCATGTAGCCGATCGCGATGATACGGCAACAGGGTGAGCGTCGGGATGGACTTGATCGGGTCGCAGCAGGTAATGCCAGCGCCAGGAGCGCACCCAGCACGCCCACAAAATACACCGCCACGCCAGGGATTACCCACCAGTAGTTAGCCTGGCGCAGGACGGAGACAAAATCGCCAAAATTGATGTTGCGAACGACGAAATACAGGAAGACCAGGCTGATCGCCACCCCAACCCAGAACTGCCAGCGTTTCATAGCGCACATTCTACCACCGTTCTCCAGGCGACCCAGCGGGCGGGATTTTTGCCAGAAAATGAAATTTAAGCGGCTCTTCTCGACTGATCCTCGGCCCTTCCCGGCTGTCCGGCGGACGGGAGGTCCTGCCTGGCGGGGTTATAATCCGCTCTGTGAAGCGCTCCCGCATCCTGCTCCTGGTCTTGCTTTTAGCGCTGATCCTGGTCCCGGCGGCCGGGATTGCGTACCTGCTGACTGTTCCCCGCCTGGTGCAGGTCTCGCCCCAGCCGGAAGCCGCGAACGTGCCTGCCAATGCTGCTCTGAGCCTGACTTTCTCGCGCTGGGTGTCTCAGGCTGAGATCTTGCCGCGGCTGACCGTCTCCCCCACCGTGGAAGGCAGCTACAGCGTGCAGGGGAAGACCCTGACCTTCCAGCCGAAGGATGCCTGGCCAAATGGGACCAGGATTCAGGTCCAGCTCCAGCCTGGGGCGCGCGCCGCCGGATGGCCGCGGCTGGCGACCCGCGAGCACGCCTCCTGGTCGTTCACCATCGGCCAGCCGCATCTGGTATACCTGTACCCTGCTGACGGTCCATCCAACCTTTACCTGCTCAACCCGTTCACCGGCGAGACGCAGCAATTGAGCGACAGCAGCGGGGGCGTGCTGGATTTCGATGTGGTCGAAAGCCTGAACAGCATCTTTTTCAGCGCCAACGGTCCGGCAGGCAGCAGCAGCATCTACCGCCTGCCAGGGGTCGAGCTGCCAGAGACCTCACCGGGGACAGCCTCAAATGCTACGCCGGAGAGCCAGCTTGGGAAAGCGGAGCAGGTCGTCCCCTGCCCGCAAGCGCGCTGCCGGGCGCCGCGCGTCTCTCCCCAGGGCGACTTCCTGGCTTATGAGCAGACCGCTTTTCCCGGACAGGAGAATCCGAGCTTTCCCCAGGTTTGGCTGCTGCCGCTCGAGGATGGCCAGGCTCAGCCCGGGAAGGCACCCGCATTGGCCGGACCCACGGATCACCAGACCCTCCAGCCGCAGTGGTCGCCCGAAGGGCTGCTCACTTTCTACGATACCAACCTGTCGGCATTTACCATACTGGACCCGCACAGCGGAGAGACCCGGCATTTCCCCAACCAGACCGGCTATCCGGGGAGCTGGGACCCGGCGGGCGAGCGCTACACCGCGCCCGAGATTACCTTCCCCGAAGGGGCGCTCCGCGAGAATGCACCGGTCGGGATCAGCCACCTGATCGAGTACCAGCTTAACCAGGATGCCACCCAGGACTTGAGCGGGAGCGAGGTAGTTGAAGACGCTTTCCCGGCCTACTCCCCGGATGGCGCCCGGCTGGCCTTCGCCCGCCGCTACCTGGATACCGTCCGCTGGACGCCGGGCCGCCAGCTCTGGCTAATGCAAGCCGATGGCACCCAGCCGCAGGCGATGACCGACGATCCCTTCCATAACTATTTCGACTTTACCTGGAGTCCGGACGGCAAGCAGCTGGCATTCGTCCGCTTCCACCAGACCGAGCTGACCGAGCCGCCGGAAATCTGGATGATGGAAGCAGGCACTGCCAGCTCCCGGAGATTGGTCAGCGGAGGCTATTCACCCCAATGGCTGCCTTGATCCCCAGCGGCGCCCCCGCGCCCGATTTCAGCCTGCCTGACCTGCAGGGCAAGGAGCAGCGCCTCTCTGCGCTGCGCGGCCGGGTCGTCCTGCTGAACTTCTGGTCGGCCGAGTGTCCCTGGTCGGCGCGTGGCGACCAGGAGCTGTTGGAGGGACTGGCAGGCTGGGGCGCAGAGGTGGTCCTGTGGACCCTTGCCGCCAATGCCAATGAGCCCCTGGATCTGATCAGATTGGCAGCCGAGGAGCGCGGCCTGCCCTGCGTGCTGTACGATGCCCACCAGCAAGTCGCCGACTTGTACGGCGCTGAGACTACCCCACACGTATTTGTCATCGACTCTGCCGGGCTGCTGCGCTACCAGGGGGCAATCAACGACATCACCTTCCGCCAGAGGACCGCCACCCGCCGTTATTTGCAGGAGGCAGTCAGGGCTATCCTCGCCGGGGTCGAGCCAGACCCGGCAGAGACCCAGCCGTACGGCTGCTCGATTGTGCGCTTTACCTGAACTGCGGAAGTGCTCAGCCTCGGGGCTTAGCATGCTGCCAGCTCTAGCAGGCTATTTTCGACCACATAAATAGCCAATCACAAAGGAGGCTGGTTAAAATACCCTAAAAGTAGGGTAGAATCAAAATCAGGTCAAATAAACCGAGCATTAAATGGACGGCATATGAGTGAAAAAGATAAAGACGCTCAAAGCGTGATCGACGCTTACCGCCGGCGCCAGCAGACCGCCCAGAGAGCACCCTGGGTCATCGTTGCTGCTGCGGTGCTTTTGATCGCCGGCGCAGCCATTCTCATCTTTTGGCTGCTCAGCTCGAATCGACCGAGCTTCTCATTCTTCCCCACCCGCACTCCCACCCCGACGGTTACTACGACGCCCACCAGCACCGCGACCATCACTTCGACCCCCACCCAGACTTCCACCGAAACCGCCACAGCCACTGTCACAGTAACCCCAACCGTCGCCGGGCCTTTCGCCTACCAGGTAGCGGAAGGGGATACCTGCTATGGGATCGCATTAAAATTCAAGGTTGACCTGCTGCTGTTGATCACGATCAACAACCTGGATCCAACCTGCCCGGTCAATGTCGGCGACCAGATCGTCATCCCCGGACCAGAAACTACGCTGCCGACCGCCACAGCTCTGCCCACCAACCTGCCGCGCGGCACCAAGATCCAGTACGTGGTGGTTGCCGGCGATTCGCTGGGGTCGATCGCACTGAAGTTCAACAGCACGGTCGAAGACATCATGACCGAAAACAAAATCACCAACGAGAACCAGATCAACGTCGGGTCGAGTCCTGACCATCCGGGTGAATCTGGTGACGCCGATCCCTTCCAGCACGCCGCCGAGGTTGACTACGCCCGGCACCCCAGGGGCAACCACTGCTCCAGCAGTGACTGCTCCCGCGGCGAGCCCAACCGTCACACCCACGCAGTAAACCCGGCAGGGCAGGGGAGTTTCTGAGCTTACTTTAAACCCGCGCTGGCGGTCTGGATGCGCTTCAGAACCTCTGCTGCCTCTTGCGGCCCGGCGATGTGCACTGTGCCGTCCCCATCCACGTGAGTAGGGATGAGCTCATAGCCTTGCAGTCGCTTGCCCGCGAAGGTCACTTTCAGGATGACCCCCTGCATGTGGTCCTCGCCCCAGGTCTGGTCGAAGACGAAGTTGCCCAGCCCGTAGAACACGGGGATCCCGTCAATTTCCTGGTATCCCTGGGCAACGTGGGTATGGTTGCCAACAACCAGGTCCGCGCCTGCCTCTACGGCTACCCGGGCGAGCCGGCGCTGGAGATAGCCCGGCACTGAGGCGTCCTCCGGTCCCCAGTGTGGCATGGCAATGACCACGTCGGCGACCTGCCGCGCCGCGGCGATGGCAGCCCGCAGGCTGTCCTCGGTCAGGACGGCAATGCCGGGTTCCTCGTCACTGGCAAAGACCATGGGCTCGATCTGCCCCAGCGAAACGATCCCGAAGCGCACCCCATTAAGGGTGACCACCACCGGTTGGGAGGCATCCGCTAAATTCATTCCCGCCCCTACCGGCAGGATATTCACCCGGCGCAGGTTATCCAGCGTATCCAGGAATGCTCGCTCGCCGCAGTTTGCCAGGCCACAGTTCTTAATGTGGTTGGTCGCCACGCTGATCACGTCAAAACCAGCATGCGCCAGGGCATCCGCATTCTCAGCGCTGCCCACCAGCACGTAAGTGCGCTTACAGCCGGTGTGCGGCGGGTAGTCGCTGATGGTGGCATTCAGCGTGCCGACTGCCAGGTCAGCACTGCTGATCATCTCGCGCACTTCCGTGTAGGGGAAATTCGGGTCTTTGCGCTCGTCAATCGCCGCTTGTACGCAGCGCGCCGGGACGATCACTCCGGTGAAAAGCAGCGTGGTGGTGCCCGGAGGGGTAGCCGTCGGCTTCAGAACAGCCGAGGGCTGTACTGTAGCCGAGGGCTGGATTGTAGCCGGCGGCTGCAGGGTAGCGGTCGCTGAAGGCGAGGCCGAATTTGGTACAGATCGCGCAGGCGAAGGCAACGCGCTGGCTGTCGCGAGCGGAGGAGTATCAGCCGCAGGGAGGCTCGCCTGGAGAGTAGGAAGCGCGCCGGCAACTGCAGGGAGCTTCGGCTGGCAGGCAGCCAGCCCCAGCAGCGCCAGGAATACTGCCAGGCGGGGAAGTAGTGGGCGGATACCCATGCGGAATCAGGATTCGTTTGCGGGCGGAGCTGCCGGGCCATAATCCAGCACGGCGCGCACACCTGAGCCGGGCTCTGGAGGGCCAATGATGCCGCGCGCTTCGATCTCCTCGATGAGGCGCGCGGAGCGGGTGTAGCCGATGCGCAGACGGCGCTGCAGCATCGAGACCGAGGCTCTCCCCTCCCGGCGGATCAGGTCTATGGCTTCGGGCATCATCGGGTCTTCTTCCGTCTCACCCTGCTCGTCATCCCACATGGCCATTTGCTTGAGCGGTATGCCGGGCAGACGGGCGTCGACGATTCCTTCAGCGGCAATCCCCGGGCTGGCTCCCGGACCGGAGAACTGCTGCCAGTAGCTGACCAGGTTGTGGATCTCAGCATCGGAGACGAACACCCCTTGGAGCCTTACCGGCGCCGGCGCGTCGGGAGCCTGGAAGAGCATATCGCCGCGCCCGAGCAGGCGTTCCGCGCCGGGCTGGTCCAGGATGACCCGGCTGTCTACGCCCGAGGCCACCGCAAAGGCGATGCGCGCCGGGAAGTTGGCTTTGATCAGCCCGGTCACAACGTCCACCGACGGGCGCTGGGTAGCGATCACCAGATGGATGCCGGTGGCACGCGCCAGCTGTGCCAGCCGGGTGATGCTGCGCTCGGTCTCATCCGGGGCGAGCAGCATCAGGTCAGCCAGCTCGTCGATAATCATCACCAGGTAAGGGCAGCTTTTTAACGCCGCGTCCGGGCATCTTGGTGTTGTAATCCTGGATGTTGCGGCAGCCCGCCTCAGCCAGCTTGCGGTAGCGCAGGTCCATCTCGCGGATGATCCACCCCAGCGCTCCCACCACCCGCTCCATCTCCACCACCACCGGAGCCAGCAGGTGTGGGATGCCGTTATAACCGGTCAATTCGACCCGCTTGGGGTCCACCATGATCAGGCGCAGGTCGTCGGGGGTATTGTTCAACAGCAGGTCGCAGATCAAAGCGTTTACACACACCGATTTCCCGGAGCCTGTAGCCCCCGCAACCAGCAGGTGGGGCATGGCTGCCAGGTCGGCAGCCACGGCGTTTCCAGCCACGTTTTGACCCAGGGCAAACCGCAGTGGGGAGCGCAGCCGCTTGAAGGCTTCGCTTTCCATTACGTCCCGCAGCGCCACCAGGGCGATTTCGTCGTTCGGCACTTCGATACCTACAAAGCTTTTGCCGGGGACCGGCGCCTGGATGCGGATCGTGCGGGCAGAGAGCGCCAGCGCCAGGTCGTCCACCAGAGAGGCGATCTTGCCGACGCGCACCCGCACCTTCTGCCCGCCGCGCGCCTCGACAAAATCCGGCTCGACCCCGAACTGGGTAATGGTCGGACCGCGGTTGATCTCCACCACGTGGGCTGGCGCTCCAAAGGAGGCCAGGGTCTCTTCGATCACGCGCGCCCGGCTGCGGTCGATCTCATCATCGAAATCGACCTCCGCACCGGGCTCAAGAATGTCAGCAATCGCGGGCAGGATATAAGCCGGCCCTTCAGGCAAAGTTCGCATCGCCGGCATGGGCTGCATGCCCCCCGGCTGCAAGCCGCCAGCCTCCGGCGAGCTGGGGGCTTCTCGCGTGTAGTAGCTGCCGTCCACGGACAGGTCGCCCGCGGGTCTGGCTGGCAGACTGCCCTCGCGGCGCGCTTCGACCCTCTCGATCACGCCGTCTTGCAGGCGCTGGATGAGCGGCGGGATCCAGCCGAACAGGTCCAGCACCGAGACGTCCAGGGTCAGCGCCAGGCCGATCAGCAGCCAGCCGAGCAGCACTGTGACTGCGCCTGCCAGCCCCAGCCCTGCTTCCAGACCGCCTATCACCGCCGCGCCCAGATATCCCCCGCCGCGGCCGGCCTGAGCCAGATCGAAAACCTGGAGGCGAGTATAGGTTGCCATCCCCAGGTGCAGCCAGGCCAACAGGTTGGTGAACAGCAGCAGGATGCCGATGACCCGCTCTGCCGCCAGACGCGGCACCCGCTCGAAGTTGCGCAGCACCAGCCAGCCGCCCCCTGCCAGCAGAGCCAGGGGGAACAGGTACATCCCCAGACCGAAGACCCGTCCGAGCAAGCGCACCCAGCCCCCCGTCCAGATGCTGTTCCTCTGCGAGACCAGGCTGAGCAGGGTCAGCAGGCCGATGACCACCAGGACGATGCCGATGATATCCAGCTTGCGATCGAGCGAAAGTCCGCTGCGCGCCGGAGGGGGCGCAGGCTTGCCCTTGGCAGGCGGCGCACTGGCGGAGCGTCCGGCGCTGGCAGAGCCGCCGATTTTAGAGCGAGACGCTTTATTGCCCCCGGCCTTACTGCCCCCGCGCAAGCCGCGCAGCCAGATGGAGGCGCGGGTCAGCGGACCAGGGCGGGCAGAGCGGGCAATGCCTCTCGCCGTTCTGGAGCTCCCCATGCCGCGCGAGGCTGTGGGGCTTCCCTTTCCCTTTGCAGGCGGCGAGGAAGGTACTTTCGGCTGGCTTTTACTCTTGGAAGTCTTCTTGATAGCCATCTGTGGATAAGTGCACGCTTGAAAAGCGTGCGCTGCCGTCGAGGATTATAGCACACATGATCTGCCAGGCGAGTCTTCAGGCCGCCCAGACTATAAGGGGAGTGCAATCTGCGTGCCAGTGCAGGAATCTCCCGCTCAAGATGAGGTACAATAGCAAACCGCTATAAGTATTCTAAATTCAAAGGATCTCTGATTAGCGGTTTGCTCTTAGTGATTGGCCGTTCTAAAAACCGATTTGGTAAAATAATTTTCGGCCAATCACAACTAAAACCCCCGATTTGTGTAAGAAAGCTGCCTCCCTTGTTTGAGATTGTCTTCCTCGGCACCTCCGCTTCCGCCCCCTCCGTGCACCGCGGGCTCTCCGCCCAGGTGATAATGCACGACGAGTACCGCTTCCTGGTGGATTGCGGCGAGGGTACCCAGCGCCAGATCATGCCCTCTGGCCTGGGTTTCAAACGCCTGAACCGCATCCTGATCACCCACGGTCATCTGGACCACATCCTGGGGCTGGCGGGGCTGCTTTCCACTTTCTCACGCTGGGAGACGATCGACGCGCTGGAGATCTATGCCGGAGGCTGGGCTCTCGAGCGCATCCACGACCTGCTCTTTGGGGTGGTGTTGCGCGGCGCACGCCCGCCTATGGAAATCAGTCTGGTCGAGATCAAAGAAGGGGTCATCTTCAGCGGGGATGACTTTGCCATCACGGCCTTCCCGGTCTACCACCGCGGCCCGGACTGCTTCGGCTTTTTGTTCGACGAGCACCCGCGGCGCCCCTTCTTACCCGAGAAAGCTGCTGCCCTGGAGATCCCGCCCGGTCCCTGGCGCCGCGCCCTGGTCGCTGGTCGGGTGGTCAGCCTGCCCGACGGGCGCAGCATTGCTCCCGAGCAGGTGCTGGGAGCAGAGCGACCCGGCACGCGCCTGGTGCACGTGGGCGACGCCGGGCGCACCAGCGACCTGCTGCCCTTCTGCCGGGATGCCGATGCGCTGGTGATCGAGGCCACTTACCTGGACGAAGAAGCCCAGATGGCCGCAGATTTCGCCCATCTCACTGCCCGCATGGCAGCCGAGCTGGCGGTACAGGCCGGCGTGCGCCAGCTTATCCTCACCCACCTCTCCCGGCGCTACCGCGAGCGCGATGTGCTCGCCGAAGCCCGCCAGATATTCCCCGACACGGTGGTCGCGCGCGATTTCGATGCCTTCCAGATCAAGCGCGGCGAGACCAGCAAAATCCCCCTGAAAGCCGCAGATAATGATCAAGCGTGACACATCCCGAATTTTCCCTTTTCAGCCACCTGCGGCGGCTTATGGAGAAAATTCGGAAAAATGGATTTCTGGATAGCTCTGATAGATTAATTCTGAGTGACTAATGCCTTATGTCCGGTCTCTACCCTGCTCTCCGGGGCTGCGTTTGCTGCGCAGCAGCTCCCAGCCAAGCTGGGCGAGGGCTGCCAGCGCTAAAACCGCCCACAGCAGACGGGCGATCAGGCTCTCAGCCGTCCCAAACAGCCCGGCGCACACCAGGAAAGCAGCCAATAAGAGTGAGACCTGCTCGCCGGTGGATTCGAGCCGGGTGCGCAGCTTCTGCTGGCTCAGCGAGGCCTGCCAGCTGGCGTAGCTCAACGTGCCCAGCGCCAGGGCGCACCCCATGATCCACAGCCCGTTCACTGCCACACCGTACCAATCGATCACGCCGCTCTGCTCAGCTGCTTACCAGAAACGTTCCTCTTTCCACACGTCGGCTTCGTTGTGGTAGCCGGCTTGCTCCCAGAATCCCCTGCGGTCGCGCGCCATGAACTCCAGACCGCGCAGCCACTTGGCGCCCTTCCAGAAATAAGGCGTCACCAAATCTTCGCGCCCGGGGATAAAGCCTACCACGCCGCGCAGCGGGTAGCCGTGGTCCGGGCTGATCGGCTCGCCGTTGAAGTGGGTGGCCATCAGGAAGTTATCCCCCAGCACCACCTCCAGCGACAGGTTGACGGTAAAGCCGTACTCGGCGTGCTGCATGACAAATTTCGCGCTGGGCTTCAGCTTGACCAGCCCCTGATCGACCAGCGTGCGCACCGAGACGCCCTCCCACTCAGTATCGAACTTGCTCCAGCGCGTGACGCAGTGGATATCCATCTTAAGCCGGGAGCGCGGTAATTTATTGAACTCATCCCAGGTCCAATGGACTTCCTGCTCCACCTCGCCCCACATGCGCAGGTCCCACGTTGCCGGGTTGAAGCGCGGCACCGGGCCGTAGTGCAGCACGGGAAACTTCTGGGTGACGGACTGCCCCGGAGGCAGGCGCCCTTCTTCGGCGAAGCGCTTCTCGTCCTCGCGCCGGTGGAATATGCTGTCGAACATCGTTTTATCTCCTTGCGAGCAGATTATATCAGAGCGGGGTCATCCAAATTGTGAAGAATGTATTACATGATGCAGATAGATGGAAAAAATTGGTTAACCATGTCATGCGAAATTTTGGAGTAAACTGTGTAGCAATACACCTTGTAATGATTCTCGCAAAGAGTGGAATGGTCTCGAGATGAGAATAACCATTCCTGTAAGTGAACATGATAATGGGGATTCTATTTACATGAAGGAAAAAATATGACCACAGATCAACACAGATTTTCACAGATGGTAGAACTTAACCCAATTACAGAAAAAATCATCGGATGTGCCTATAAAGTTGGAAACACATTGGGGTCTGGATTTTTTGAAAAGGTGTACGAGAATGCCCTTGTTTATGAACTGAGAAAGTCTGGTTTGAATGTTGTCCAGCAGCACCCTATCCAGGTCTTGTATGACGGCGTCCTGGTTGGCGAGTTTATTAGCGACCTGTTGGTCGAGGGTTGTGTGCTGGTTGAATTAAAGGTCGTCAAAAATCTTGATGAATCCCATTACGCCCAATGCTTGAATTATCTGAAAGCCACCCAGCTGCGGCTCTGCTTGTTGATAAACTTTGGAGCCCGCCGAGTGGAGGTTAAGAGATTTGCTAATTAAAAAATATATCCGTGTACATCTGTGTTGATCTGTGGTTCCATTTTAAATATTATTGACTTACAGAAATTATCTGACCATAATGATTTCGCCAGTTATCTGTCAGGCAACTATTGAGAGGCAGCATGGGCAACTTACAAGATAAAGTCGCCGTGATCACCGGCGGGACGCGCGGGCTGGGGCTGGCGATCGCCCAGGCTTACGCCGCCGAGGGAGCAGCCGTGGTGGTAGCTTCCCGCTCGGCTGAAGCCGTCGATCAGGCAGTCCGTGATCTGGCTGACCACGGGGCTGACGCCCGCGGAAAGGCAGTGGACGTGGGCAGGCTGGAAGAAGTGGAAGCCCTGGCAGAGCTGGCTGTTCAGGCGTTCGGGCGGATCGACATTTGGGTGAACAACGCCGGCACGGCAGGTCCCTATGGTCCGACCCTGGAGATCAGCCCGCAGGCTTTCAACCAGGTCGTCCAGACCAACATCCTGGGCGTCTATTACGGGGCGCGCGTCGCACTCAAACATTTCCTGCCCCAGCGCTCCGGCAAGCTGATCAACTTACTGGGTCACGGCTTCCGCAATCCAGTCCCTTACCAGAATGCCTACGCCTCCAGCAAAGCCTGGGTGCGCTCCTTCACCCTGGCGCTGGCGGACGAAACCCAAGGCAGCGGCGTAGGCGTGTTCGCTTTCAATCCCGGTATGGTGCTGACCGATCTATTAACGAATGTGGAGGTGGTGGAAGGCTCGCAGGAGCGCCTGGAGCGCTTCCCGGCGGTAGTGCGCCTGCTCGCCAGGCCAGCGGAAGTCCCTGCTCAAAAGGCCGTCTGGCTGGCCTCAGCAGCTACGGACGGCAAGACCGGGCTGCTGGTCAGCCTCACCAGCCCGCTGGGCATGTTCGCCAGGCTGCTCTCTGCCCCGCTCCACCGCTCGGTAGCTCCGGTCGAGATCCGCATTAAAACCATCCCGGCCGACCAGGGGTAATGTATCTTTCCAGGCAGAGCGCGCCCGGCTGGCTTTTCAACGGTAGATATCCCAGGGTGCCTGTGCGCTGGCGGCTTTCCCGAATAATGAGGCATGGATCGGCTCAGCCAGATTGGGCAGCAGGTCGGCGGTAGCGCTGAGCAGGCCGATGCAGCCGGCGATCATCATATCCCCGAAGGGAACAGCATAGTATGGGCGCAGGCTGGATTCCGCCATCAGCCTGCGGCGCGGCCCGGTGACCGCCACTCCGAAACCGCCCTCTTCCAGGGACAGCGGCTGCGGGTCATAGATCAGTGCTCCGTGCCCCTGGTCCCCGAAACACCTCGGCGTTGGTCAGGCGTCCGGAAGCTAAAGCTGAGAGCAGCGCCTCCAGGCGGGGCAGGTCGATCAGCCCGGTGTGGTGCTCGAATACGCCTTCGATCCCGCCTGGTCCCAGGCGGAAAGCCAGGGTGTGAAAGTTGCCCACATTGGCAATCAGATTGCGACTGCGGGAGGCAACCCGCAGGTCGTAGGTCGCTCCCAGCACCGCTGCTGGCGCTGTATCCATTATGATCAGGGGTACCTTGTCAGGTAAAGTCGGCGGGTCCTGGCGGGCGCTGCCCACCACCGCCTGCAGCCGGGTCATACTGGTGGGGACCTGGCTGTCGAGGTAGGCGAAGGCGCTCAACCGGTTGTCCGAGCGGATGCGCTCGTCGAGGTAATCGAAGCGAAATTTGCGGTCGGAGACATCCGGTGGAGCATTGCCGTGATCGAACACCGCCACGGCAACTGCCGCCAGGTCATCCAGGGGCGTAGAGAACAGCTCCAGCGCCCGGCGGATCGTGCCGTAATCGAAATCGCGCAGCCACAAGCGCTTTACATTTTGCGGCAGGTGCGCGGCTTCATCGTCGCTGACCACGCGCACCCCCATCGCCTCGACGGCGGTCAGGTCGTCATTGAAGGAGCGCGCCGCATCCGGGGTAGCATAGAGGGCCAATCCGGCGCGGACGTGGTCCTCGGCAGCCCAGGCGCTGGGACCCCCGCCCATGGTCACTCCGCTCAGCAGAACAGCCTCACGCCGGCGGGTAGCCTCGCGCAGCCTGCGGTGGATGATCATGGTAGGCGAAGGGAGGACCAGCTTGTAGCCGTTTTCAAGATCAAGCCGGGAGTCGTAAAGAAAGATATCTTGCGTTCCGGTACCGATATCGACAGTCAAGACCTGCATGATGGACTCTCTCGATGTTTCAGGGTTTAGTGCCGTATTGTACCAGATGATCAGAACGAGGTTTATCACCCCCGTGAGTGCAGCCACTCCAGCAGGCGGGATGGCTCCCAGGTGTTGATCACTGATCCCGGCTCCACCCAGCCCCGGCGAGCAGTCGCCACCCCGAAGAAGAGCAGGTCCAGGTTGCTGGCTGAATGGGCATCCGTGTTAATGCTGAGCGGAATGCCCAGCCCGGCTGCCCGGCGGGCATGCACGTCATCCAGGTCGAGGCGGTCCGGATGTGCGTTCATCTCCAACGCCACCCCGCTTTCGGCAGCCGCCTGGAATACCGCCTCCATGTCCAGGTCAGCGCCCTCCCGGGCGGGGAACAGGCGTCCGGTAGGATGCCCGATGATATCCACGTGCGGGTTGCGGATGGCCCGGATCAGGCGCTCGGTGACTTGCTGGCGGGGCTGGCGCAGGCTGGTGTGCAGCGAGGCGATCACCATGTCCAGCTTCGCCAGGGCTTCGTCCGAATAATCCAGGCTGCCGTCGGCGCGGATCTCGACCTCCGTGCCTTGCAGCAGGATAATCCGGTCCTGCATCTCCTTCCGCACGGCTTCGATCTCCATGCGCTGGCGGCCCAGGTCTTCCTCCGAAAGCCCGCCAGCCACCCCCAGGCTGCCCGAATGGTCGGTGATTGCCAACACTCGGTGGCCGCGCTTTATGGCTGCCTCCGCCATCTCACGGATCGAAAGCTCACCGTCGCTCCAGGTGGAATGGGCATGCAGGTCGGCGTGAATGTCGCCGACCTCGATCAAGCGTGGCAAGCGCCCTGCCAGGGCAGCTTCCACTTCGCCGTGGTCCTCGCGCAGCTCAGGCGGGATCCAGGGCAGGCCCAGGGTGGCGTAAACCCCCTCCTCGTCGGCGACGAGCAGCTCCGTGCCATCCTCTTTGAGGAAGGCCTGGTCGGAGAGCGAGAGCCCTTTCTTGAGAGCCAGCTCGCGCAGCCGCACGTTGTGGTCTTTGGAGCCGGTGGCGTACTGCAGGGCTGTGCCGAAGCGCTCCGGCGGGTGGACCCAGAGCTGGGCGCGCAGGTTATTGTCGAACTCGACGCTGGCTTTGGTCTCCCCCCGGCGATCACCGCCATCACCTGCGGGTGGCTGACGAACGCCTGCATCACCCCGGAAGAGTCCGCGGCGGCTGCCAGCAGGTCCAGGTCGCCCACGGTGCTGCGCATGCGCCGCAGGCTGCCGCCAATGGAGGTTTTCTCCACACCCGGCGCCTGCGCCAGGTAAGCCAGCATCTGCTGGGCAAAAGGCCATGCCTTGCCCAGCGGCACGCGGTCGCCGCGCCGCTTGTACGCTTCGATCCCGGCGATGATCTTGGCTTCAGACTTATCGCCCATCCCCGGCAGGTTGCGTAGCCGCCCGGCGCGCGCCGCGGTCTCCAGGCTGGCCAGGTCGGTAACACCAGCCTGCTTCCAGAACAAGGCTGCCTTCTTAGGACCTACGTCCGGGACCCGCAGCAGCTCGACCAGCGTGACCGGTATCTCCTGCTTCAGGCGTTCCAGGTAAGCGAGCTGTCCGGTGCGGAAAAGCTCATCGATCTTATCGGCGATGGCCTTGCCCACCCCAGGGATCTCGGTCAGCTTTCCGCCTTCCTGCCAGATGTCGTACACCTGGCGTCCCTGGCTGGTAAGCGAATCGGCCGCCTTGCGGTAAGCCAGCGTCTTGTAGATGATCTCGCCTTTGATCTCGAGCAAGTCGCCGATGAGCGTAAAAATATCGGCGAGCTGTTGGTTGGTAAACTTCGTAGATTCGGTTGGCATGCCGAAATGATACCATATAAGGGATGCGGCATACTTTTTAGATCTTATCTGTCCAAATTTATGACGTCAGTCTCAGTGAACCCAATATATTAGGACTTACGCAGTTCCCAAAGGAATTACCGAAAATAAGGTTGATGGGTGGGGGTCCCCACCCATCAACCTTATTTTCGGCCTTTTCCGTTTCAACTGCGTAACTCCTATATATAATATTGGGGTGCACATACACCGGTAGTGTGATATACTTATATCATTATATAACGGTATACAAAGAAGGCTGTAGAACAGAGATGCCTATGAAAACCATATCGCTGCGTTTGGAGTCCGACCAGTATAAGCGTTTGCGCCTGCTATCCTTCGTGGATGATAAACCGGTATCGGAGATGATCCGCGAAGCGATCGACGTCTATCTTCAGGCTCACCAGACACCCAAGCCGGGGCAAGAATGGTTTTGGACGGAAGCCTGGCAGGCAGCGGAGCGGGATGTTGAATCAGACCTGGCAGCAGGCAATTACGAGACCTTTGACAGTATGGAAGAATTTTTAACCAGCCTCAAGTAACCTGTGAAGCATCGGCGAACCCCGCGCTTTGTAAAAGCATTTGAGGGCTTGCCCCCGGATATTAAAGAGCAGGCGCGCAAGGCTTTTATGCTCTTCCAGGAGAATCCTTCCCACCCCGGCTTGAATATCGAGCGAATTGAAGGGTATCCAGGCATCTGGTCGGGCCGGGTAAGTCAAAAATATCGCTGGACGTTTCATTTCGAGCAAGACCCGGATACCGGTGAGCGAATATGCGTGCATCGCTTCATTGGTGCACATGAAGATGTTTACCAAAAACCTTGAATCAGGAGCAGCAGCATGCCTACCCCCGCAGCAGATTTTCGCCTGGATGGAAAAGTCGCCCTGGTCACCGGAGCTGGGCGCGGGCTGGGCGCAGCCATCGCCCTGGCCCTGGCGCAAGCCGGAGCTGACCTGGCTCTAGGATTGCGCGACCAGCCGTCTGGCAGCCCGGTCGTGGCTGAGATCGCTGCGCTGGGGCGCAGGGTGCGCACCTACCAGATGGATCTATTCTCCCTCGACCAGGTGCGCGCCGCAATCCGCCAGGCGCAGCAGGACTTCGGCCGGATCGATATCCTGGTCAATAACGCCGGCATCGGCGAGCCCAACCTGGCGGAGGTCGTCACCGAGCGAGACTTTGACGACACCCTGGCGGTCAACTTGAAAGGCACTTTCTTCGCCTCCCAGGAAGCCGGGCGGATCATGATCGCCCAAAATTCCGGGTGCATCGTCAACCTGAGCTCGCAAGCCGGCTTCATCGCCCTGCCGAGCGAGTCGATCTACTGCATGACCAAGGCTGCCATCTCCCACCTGACGAAGTGCCTGGCCCTGGAGTGGGCGCAGTATCACATCACCGTCAATGCGGTTGCGCCCACCTTCATCCGTACCCCCGGCACCCGCAAATGGCTGGAAGATCCACAGAACGAGCAGTCTGTGCTGCGGCGCATCCCCCTCGGGCGGATCGGCGATCCAGCCGATGTAGCTGGAGCAGTGGTCTTCCTGGCATCGCCGGCAGCCGCATTGATTACCGGCGCAACTTTGCTGATCGACGGCGGTTGGACCATCCAGTAGGATGGCTCACTGATAGCTAAAGGATTCTGGAGAGCGCCCAATGGCAGATACAAACCCGATGCAAGATACAGTAATTCTGGTGAAAAGTTATGGGATGGGGAGTGGTGACACCGACCTCCAGCTCAAGCTGTTCAATACTTACCTGACCCTGCTGGAACAAACCGGGAGCTTACCGGTCTGCGATGTGTTTTTACACGGATGGCGTCCGGCTGGCAGTGACCGGCTCCCCTATGCTGGAACGCCTGCACCGGCTGGAAGAGAAAGGTGTGCGTCTGGTGCTGTGTTCCTCGTGCCTGAGCTACTATAACCTGGTAGAAAAAGTGCAGGTTGGTCTCATTGGCAGCATGGCCGATATCCTCGAAGCGCAAAACCGGGCTGCGAAGGTAATTACCCTCTGAGACCTATACTTAGCGCGGGGTTACCAGATATTCCCCGCTCCAGGGGTATAGGATGAGCTGATCACAGAATTGGTGATCAGCGTATCGCACTGCACTACTCCGCTGAAGCGGGATAATCCCGCATCAACTCTGACCATCGCCGCCGAAACCTGGACATTAGTGGCATTGACCTTCACGCTGGCTGCTGCGTCCACCTCGATCCCCGCTGGGCTCAGCAGGATGCGGTTGCCGTTGCTGTCACGGATTTCGATCTCACCTGGTCCATCCTTTAAAGTTATCTGCTGTCCCCCGGGTGTTTCCAGCTCGAGCCGTTCGCGCCCGTCCTCATCTAGCAGCGTGATTTGCAATCCATTGCGCGAGCGCAGCACTTTGAGCTCATTCCTGCCGGCGGCGTCCATCTCCGCCGGTGGGGTATCGCGTCCGTTCCACAGTGCACCTAAAATATATGGCCGGCTCGGATCGCCGCCTTCGAACGCCAGCAGCACTTCATCGTCCACTTCGGGGATAAACCAGCTCCCCCGGTGGTCTCCGGCCATCAAGGTTGCCAGGCGCGCCCAGGCTTCATTAGGACTTCCCCCTGCATCCAGCACCCAGGGCAGGCGCACCTTGATCCGTCCTTGCCCCTCCGGGTCTCTAACCTCTACAACGAGACCAGAATAGAACTCCATACCAGCCCGGAGGCGGCATCTTCGCCTCGGGGAAGGCTTTGGCTGTTTCTTTGGATGACATATCACCCTTCCTTATCCATTATCTTCCTCAAGTGCGCCGACCAGGCAAACCCGACTGGCGGCTGTTCCTGACCGGGTTTGGATTAATCGCTATACCCGCCGATTCCCGCCCGTGTGGCCTGGAATTCGCTGAGATAGCCCTTTTGCAGATCAAACCGGTGGAGCACCCTCGTGACGTAATAATGACCGTCGAACCATGCTCCCAGACCGCTGATCTGGACATGTATACCGGCATTCAATTTTGGGTTGCCATCCGCAACCGCTCCCACCTGCGCGAACCCTCTGGCGCGCTGGCGGAACGCTGCCTGCGCCATACTGGAGGCTTCTTGCGCACTAAATGGCCTCTGCTGGAGCAAATATTCCGTATCCTCGCCAAAGCCTGCGCTCAGCAAAGTGCTCCCGCTGGTTAGCCCTCCCAGCTCATCCGTCAACAGGCCTGCATCTGCAGCCTCGTCGATAACCTCTTTATCCTGCCAGTCCCAACCGGTGACATGTACTGTCGTGCGCTGGTCTGTCAGGTCAGCTATCGCATTCGCAGAAATCAGGGAACTACCCAATACCAGACTGAGCGGTTTTTTCACACGCCAGTTCTGGAATACCTCTAACCTGGCATTGCTGTAGCGCACATTCGCGCCTAGACCTCCAGTTAGGCTGAGCAGGAACTCAAGGTCGGTCTGATTATGCTGGTACAGGTTGGCGTAATGGTGATTGGGGACATCTGCTTTGATTGCGGTCCTCAAGCCATGCTCGTTGCCGATTTGGTAGATTATGTCTGCCAGGCTGGTATCCGTAAAGCTGCGGGAATGCTGGGAGAGCCGCAGGTCTGCCAGCCGATCTTCCGCTGTAACGGAAATCTGTGGTGGTGCGTCAGTCGAGTAGTCGGCTTCGACTGCATTTATCTTACCCTTGAACAAGGATGTTTTGCCAACCCTTACGCTGAGCTCTCTAGCCAAACCGAGCTCTTCTTTATTGAAGTAAAGATAACCAACCCGTCCTTCCAGTTCCCCCCAATTGTTCAAATCCATCCGGCAGCGGGCAGGACTGTTCAGGGCATCCACGACGGTCAGCTTGAGCAAATCTTGACTCAATAACGACCGGACCTGCCCATCAATTATCAAAGTCGGACGCACTTGCAAATATTGATTTGTCACACAGCCTCCTTATCCCTCATTACCCGCAAAGCCACCCAGTCTTCCTCCTGGCGGCGCTCGACCTGCCTGAATCCTTGCTGCTGCCCGGCAGCCAGCACTTCATCCGCCTGCTCTGCAAGGATGCCGGAGAGCACCAGGCTGCCGCCTGGGCTCACTAATTCGCCCAACCCCTGCCCGAACAAGCGTACCAGCACCGGAGCCAGGATATTGGCTAAAACCAGGGGCGCCTGCTGCAGGTTGAACTGACCATCCAGCACCTGCTCCAGTGAGCCTAAACCCAGCTCCAGCCGGCTGGCGACCCCGTTCGCCTCGGCATTGCTCTGCGCCGTTTGGATGGCCTCCGGGTCGATATCCACGCCCAACGCTTGCCGGGCGCCCAGCTTGAGCGCAGCAATCGCCAGGATGCCGGAGCCGCAGCCCAGGTCGATCACGGCATCCGGTAGAGGCGAGGCGGTAAAGCTGGCTTCCACCATCTCCAGACACAACCGGGTGGAGGGGTGGGTGCCTGTGCCGAAAGCCATGCCAGGATCGATACGCACCAGCATACGGCTGCCCGAGTCCAGCTCGATCCAGGCCGGGGCAACCAGCAACCGCTCCCCAATGAGGATGGGCTTATAATGCTGCTTCCAGCTCTCCGACCAGTCTTGCGCCTCGATCCGCTGGTACTGCGCCGGCGGCAGACTCCGGATGCGCCCCAGGTACCATAAGGCTTCCTCCAGCTTACTGCGCGTCTCTTCCAGGCGCTCATCCTCCGGTAAATATGCCGCCACGCGCAAGGGACCGGCGGCTTGACCGGCACTTTCGTCATCGCCAAACTGGACTGCCGTGCTCTCGATGGCTACCCCCTCAGGAGCATAACGCCTGAGCACCTCTGCCACCGCTTCTGCCAGCTCTCCATCCACAATCAATGCGACTTCTAACCAGGCAGCTTTTCCCATATGGATTCCTAAAATAACATAACACACCCCGAATTTAATCTTCAGCCTTCGTGGACACGATATTCCCCACCCTGCCGCCTACTGCGGCGGAAGGGGGATAATTCGGAAAAATGGATGGATGGCGGGCGAATGCCCGCCATCCATCCATTTTTCCGATAATAACCCTCCCCCGATTTTTTGGGGGAGGGGAAGTTGCCTCCGGCAACTTCGGTGGGGGCGTTCCACAAATTACCATAAGTAACTTACGGCTACCCTAGAAAGATTAATTCAGGGGTAGCTCATGTCATTATTTATTCAGTTATCCGCCCAGAGCTTCCTTGAGCCAGTCCAGGAAGCCGCGCTCCTGCGGTTTGACCTCGCTGCCCAGGCTCTTAGCCAGCTCCTCGAAGAGCTCTTTTTGCTTGCCAGACAGCCGGGTGGGCACTTCGACGTTGACCACCACCTTCTGATCGCCGCGGCCATTGCCGCGCAGGTGGGGCACCCCCTTACCCTTCAACGTAATCACCTTGCCAGGTTGAGTGCCGGTCGGGATCTTCAATTTATCCGGTCCGTCTACGGTGGGGACTTCCACTTCTGCCCCCAGGGCCGCCTGAGCCACATTGACGGTCAGCTCGATCAAGATATCGTAATCGCGCCGGCGGAAGAATTTATGGGGTTTCACGTTGACCACGATATACAGGTTTCCTGGCGGTCCACCGTTGATCCCCGCCTGCCCCTCGCCAGCCAGGCGGATCTGGTTGCCCATATCCACGCCTGCCGGGATGGAGACGATCTTCTTGCGCGTGTGGTGCTCGAAACCCCGCCCCTGGCAGACATGGCAGGGGGTGCTGATGGTTTCACCGGCTCCCCTGCAGGTCGGGCAGGTAGCTACCTGGACCATCGAGCCCAAAATGGTCTGGCGCACCTGGCGCACCTCGCCCGTGCCGTTGCAGGTCGGGCAGCGCTGCGGGGTAGTACCCGGCTCGGCGCCGCTTCCGCCGCAGGCACTGCAGACTTCGTCCCGGGCGACCTCGATCTCTTTTTCTACCCCGAAAACCGCCTCTTCGAAAGTCAGGTCCAACCGGTACTGCAGGTCATCTCCGCGATGGGGCATGTTGCGCGCCCTGCGACCGCTGGTGCGTCCAAACCCGCCAAAACCGAACAGGTCACCGAAAATATCGGCAAAATCGGAGAAATCGACATTGAAGTCCGTGGTACCGCCCGGACCGCGCACCCCGGCATGCCCGAAGCGGTCATATGCGGCGCGCTTATCTGGGTCGGAAAGCACGGCGTAAGCCTCATTGACTTCTTTAAACTGTTCTTCGGCGTCCGGTGCTTTGTTCACGTCCGGATGGTACTGGCGCGCCATGCGGCGAAAAGCCGCCTTCAGATCGTCTGTGGAGGCATTCCGCTGGACCCCAAGAATTTCGTAATAATCCCGATCAGTCATTACGCGTTGTGGAATTCTCCCTCAACCACGTCTTCGTCGCCCGGGCCGCCCTTATTTCCTTGATCACCCTGATCACCTTGATCGTCGGGCGAGCTGCCCGGAGCCCCGGCTGCCGGGCCAGACTGCTGGTATGCCGCCGCACCGATCTGCTGCACCACGCGGTACAGATCCTCGGTCGCTTTGCGGATTCCCTCGGAGTCTTCGCTGTTCATTACACCGCGGACCTTGGCTACCTCGGCTTCCACGTTGCTGCGCACGTCCGCGGGCACCTTCTCACCCAAATCGCGCAGGGCTTTCTCGGCTGTGTAAACCGCATTATCAGCATTGTTGCGCGCTTCGATCAGCTGCTTGCGCGCCTGGTCCTCAGTCGGCATGCGCCTCAGCTTCCTTGCGCATGTGCTCGACCTCGCTGTCATTCAGTCCCGACGAAGCGGTGATGGTTATATGCTGGCTGCGTCCGGTAGCTTTATCCAGGGCAGTCACTTTCAGGATGCCGTTGGCATCGATGTCGAAGGTCACCTCGACCTGCGGGATGCCGCGCGGCGCGGGTGGGATGCCATCCAGGATGAAGCGACCCAGCGATTTGTTATCGGCTGCCATGGGGCGCTCGCCCTGCAGCACGTGGATCTCCACCTGGGTTTGGTTATCGCTGGCAGTGGAGAAGATCTGGCTCTTGCGGGTCGGGATGGTGGTGTTGCGCTCGATCAGCGGGGTCGCCACACCACCCAGGGTCTCAACGGAGAGGGTCAGCGGGGTCACGTCCAGCAGCAGGATGTCTTTCACCTCGCCGCCCAACACCCCGGCCTGGATGGCTGCGCCAATTGCTACCACCTCATCCGGATTCACGCCCTTGTGAGGCTCCTTATTGAACAGCTTGCGCACCGCTTCCTGCACTGCGGGCATGCGGGTCATCCCGCCCACCAGCACCATCTCATCGATATCCGCAGGCTTCAACCCGGCGTCTTGCAGCGCCTGGCGGACCGGTCCCAGCGAGCGGTCGATCAGATCGCCGGTCAGCTGCTCCAGCTTGGCGCGGGTCAGGGTCATCACCAGGTGTTTCGGACCGCTGGCATCGGCAGTGATATAAGGCAGGTTGATCTCGGTCTGCATCACGGTGGAGAGCTCGATCTTGGCTTTTTCAGCGGCTTCCTTCAGGCGCTGCAGAGCCTGGCGGTCCTGGCGCAGATCGATACCATTCTGCTTCTTGAATTCATCCGCAAGGTAGTCGATGATCCGCTGATCAAAGTCGTCGCCGCCCAGGAAGGTATCTCCGCTGGTGGAGCGCACCTGGAAGACGCCTTCGCCGACATCCAGGATGGAAATATCGAAAGTGCCGCCGCCCAGGTCGTAGACCGCGATCACTTCGTCTTTTTTCTTATCCAGACCGTAGGCCAGCGAGGAGGCAGTCGGCTCGTTGATGATGCGCAGCACTTCCAGCCCGGCGATCTTGCCGGCATCTTTGGTGGCATTGCGCTGGGCGTCGTTGAAATAAGCCGGGACGGTGATCACCGCCTGGGTGACGGTCTCGCCCAGATAAGCTTCTGCATCCGCGCTTCAGCTTGGCCAGGATCATCGCTGAAATCTCCGGCGGAGAATATTCTTTACCATCCAGGATGACGCGCACATCCCCATTGGGGGCTTCGCTCACCTTGTAGGGTACGCGTGTCTGTCGCTCGCTGGACTTCTGCGTCGTCGAACCTGCGCCCCATGAAGCGCTTGATCGAGAATATGGTATTCTCTGGGTTCATCACGGCCTGGTTGCGGGCAACCCGCCCGATCAACCGCTCGTGATTCTTATTCACCGCCACCACGGAGGGCACCAGCCGCTCTCCTTCAGCTGACGGGATGACCGTGGGCTCGCCGCCTTCCATAACGGCGACCACGGAGTTGGTCGTGCCTAAGTCGATGCCGATTATTTTACCCATAGGGATTTCCTCCAGGATATAACTGAAATCATGATCAATGAGTGCAATTAGCTTGCCACACGCACCAGCGCCGGGCGTAAAACCCTTTCGCCTTGCAGGTAACCCTTCTGCAGGACTTCGATGATCCTGCCGCTTTCAAATTGGTCGCTGGCCTCCGAGATTACCGCTTCGTGAAAGTTTGGGTCGAACATTTCACCCTGCGGGTCCATCTGGGTGACGCCTTCCGCCTCCAGTATGCCCAGCAGCTTGCGGTAAATTAGCTCGATCCCCTCCGCCCAGGCTGCGCCCTCGCCTTCCTGGGGACGATTCTTCAAGGCGCGTTCCAGGTCGTCTACCACTACCAGGTAGCGCCGGAGGACGCTCCCCGCCGCGATCTGGTAGGACTGCGCCTGCTCTTTCTCCACGCGCTTCTTGTAGTTAGCAAACTCAGCCAGAGCCCTCTGCCAGCCTTCGAGGTATTCGTCAGCTTTAGACTGGCTCTCTTCCAATTGCCGGCGCAAAGCCTCCACCTCTTCAGCTTCGATGTCTTCTTCCAGGACGCCTTCCACCAGCTCCGCTTTGATCATGCCGATGTCGTCCATGCCTGCCTGGTCGGCGCTTTCTCCTTCGACTAACTCATTCTCTGCTGCTTTTTTATGTACACTATGTTTTTTGTCTGCCATGACCTAATTTTTTAGCTCCTGAGAAGAAAATAAAGTCCTAATTGATTCCGGCTGATATATGATTCGCCGATTACAATCATTTGCTTCGTTTGCCAGCTCACTCGGTATGCATCTCGGTGACCAGGTCGCTGAGCAGGCTGGCCATGAAGCGTACGGTTGAGATCGTGCGCCCGTAAGGCATACGGATCGGCCCCAGCACGCCGAGCGTGCCAGTTGCCGTGCCGGGCTGCCCGTAGCGAGCCAGCACCACCGTGCACTCCCGCAGCTCTTCCCAGGTCCCTTCCCCGCCGATCAGTACCTGTACGCCACCTAACTCTGCGCTGACCACCGTACGCGTCAGCAGGTCCTCCAGCAAAGGCCGCTCCTCCAGGATGCGCAACGCTCGTCTCGCCGCTCCTACCTCAGCAAATTCGGGCTCGCCGAGCACGTGTGACAGGCCATCCCGATAGACCTCGCCGCCAAGCACGTTGCTGGAACGGAGCTGCTCCTCGAGGATCAGGCGCGTCACGTCCTGCTCCAGAGAGTCGAGAGGGCTTTCCACCCCCAGGATTGCCTGAGGGTCCAACCGGCAAAGAGTGTGTTCAGGCGCTGAGCCGCCTGGCTCAAGTGCTCCTGCCCCACTGGCTCAGCCAGGGCCAGCATTTGCTGGCGTACTTCGCCGCCTGCCAATACCAGCACCATCAGTACCTGCCGCCCCTGGGTGCCGATCAGCTCGACATGCTTGAACGTGGTTTGATCGGGGTGGGGAGCGGTCACCAGCGAAGCTGCCTGCGATTGCTGGGCCAGCACCGAGGCTGCCAGGCGCATCCAGCGATCCACGTCGCTGCCGGCCTGATAGAACTGGTGGATGATCGTGCGCTGGGTCTGAGCGGATAGCTCGGTGTGACCCATAAGCTGGCGCACAAAGTAGCGGTAGCCTTCCTCGGTTGGCACCCGCCCGGCAGACGTGTAGGGTTGGCGCAGGTAGCCCATCTCGGTCAGCGCCATCATCTCGTTGCGCACCGTTGCTGAGCTGTAGTGCAGCCCATACGCTTCCACCAGGCGCTGCGATCCGGTAGGCTGGGCGGTCTCAATGTAGTCCCGGATTACCAGCGCCAGGATCTGTTTCTGTCGTTCAGTCAGATTAGTCATCGCTGTTTATATTTTAGCACTCTCGATACGAGAGTGCTAAATCTTCGGGTATCATCATACCATGCCGGTTGGAGAACGTCAAGCAATCCCCCTTCTGGAGTGCGAGATTCTGATATTGAATTAACAAAAACGAGAATAGATCCCTGTGAATGAACTAAGAACCTGACCGAGGCGAAATCCGTGAGCGGTCTGCTACCCGTCCGTGCACGAGCGGTAGCGGCGCAGCTGCTTGAGAGCAGCACGCAGGTCGTTGGGCAGCGGAGCGCTAAAGGTCATTGCCTTCCCGCTGGAAGGGTGAGCAAAATCTAACGCCCAGGCGTGCAGCGCCGGTCGGGACACGATAGGACATTCCTTCCCTTGCTGGGGTCGGAAGCCTGGCTTGAGCTGGCTGAGGTATAAGGCCTCCCCGCCGTAGAGCTCATCCCCCACCAGGGGTAGCCCGGCAGCTGCCAGGTGGGTGCGCACCTGGTGGGTGCGCCCGGTGTGCGGTCGCGCCTCTATCCAGGTGTAGCCGACAAAAACCTCCAGGACAGTCAGCCCGGTCTCCGCCAGCTTACCTCTCACAGGGTCCACCACGGTACGGTGGCGGTGGTCGCCATCCGCCCGCAGGGGGAGCTCTACCCGGTGCATCTGCCAGTCCGGCGCTCCCTGGCACAGCGCCCGGTAAGTCTTACCCACCAGCCCCTCAGCGAACTGGCGGTTCAGCTCCCGGTGCGCTGCGGCGCTGCGCGCCAGCAGCAGCACCCCGCTGGTATAACGATCCAGGCGATGCACGATCCACAGCCGTCCGAATTGCGGTTCAAGGACGCTCTTTACATGCGGCAGCTCCGGATTGTAGCCATCCGGAAGGCTAGGCAGCCCGGCGGGCTTGTTCATCACCAGCAGGTCATCATCGGCATACAGGACAAGGGTATCCAACCGGAAGGACACGCTGCGAGTGTACCATAAGCGAGCAGCATCCTGCAGGTGCGGGTCGGAGCGACGACCCTACTCGTTTATGTTAAAATCAAGGGTATGCTTGCATTCCGCCAGGCAACATCCCGCATTACGATAGAACATCCCTTATGAATTTCTTAATTACCGGCGCAGCCGGCTTTCTCGGCTCGACCCTGGCTAACTACCTGGTGCGGGAAGGGCACCAGGTGCGCGGGCTGGATGACCTCTCAGCAGGTGACCCGACGGTGCTCTCGCCGGATATCCTGTTCACCCGCGGCGACGTGAACGACCGCCCCAAGCTGTGGACCTTGCTGCAAGAAGTGGATTGCGTTTATCACCTGGCTGCGCGCGTCTCGGTGCCCGAGTCGGTGCTCTACCCGCGAATACAACGCCGTCAACGTGGGCGGCACGGTCAGCTTGATGGAAGCGATGCGCGATGTAGGCGTCAGGCGCGTCGTGTTTATCTCCTCCGGGGCTGTCTATGGCGACCAGGGCGAACAGCCGCTGAAGGAATCGACGCCCCCCAACCCACGCTCACCTTACGCAGTCTCCAAGCTGGCAGCCGAATACTACGTGCGCACCATCGGCGACCTGTGGGGGATCGAGAGCGTCAGCCTGCGCGTGTTCAACGCCTTTGGACCCGGTCAGCACCTGCCGGCCTCTCACCCTCCGGTGATCCCCAATTACCTGCGCAACGCCATCCGCGGCGGGACGCTGGTCATGCACGGGGATGGCGATCAGACGCGCGATTATGTATACGTGGATGACGTAGTCAGCGCCATGATTGCCGCCGCTACTGCGCCCGGCATCAACCGCCTGGTAATCAACATTGGCAGCGGGACCGAGACCAGCATCCGTGAGCTGGTGCGGGTGGTTTCTGAGGTGACCGGCGCCAAGACCGAGGTGATCACCAACCCGCGCACCTCTCCCGGCGTCTCGCGCATGCGCGCAGACCTGAGCCTGGCGCGCGAGAAGCTGGGGTACCAGCCCCGCTTCACCCTGCCCGAAGGCCTGCGCCTGAGCCTGGAGCGCGACCCGCGCTTCCGTCGCGAAGCGCCCACCCGGCCGCTCACCCGTCCCTGATTTTTCGCGTGCCAACCCGGCGAGCCACATCCCCCGTTTTGCTGTAAAATTGCCCGCATGCCCGTACACGCTCAAAACCGGTTGCCGCGAGAATTCTTCGACCGGCCCGCCTTGCAGGTAGCCCGTGAGCTGTTAGGCGCCCGCTTGGTGCGCCTGGAGGCGGGCAAACGTCTCGCCGGGCTGATCGTCGAAACCGAAGCTTACCGGGGAGAAGAAGACCTGGGCTGTCACTGTCGCCACGGGCGCACCCAACGTACCTGGGTCATGTATGGTCCGCCAGGCTACAGCTACGTATACTTTACCTACGGCATGCACTGGATGCTAAACTTCGTGGTAGAGGGAGAGGGATTCCCAGCCGCAGTCCTGATCCGGGCAGTTTTTCCCACGGAGGGGCTCGAGAAAATCACCGCCAGGCGCGGGGGCGTTTCGCGCGAACATTGGACGGACGGGCCGGCCAAGCTTTGCCAGGCGCTGAATATCGACCGGCAGCTCAACGCCCACGACCTGTGCAGCCCGGAAGCGTGCCTGTTCGTTGAAAGCTGCCAGCCAGTTCCCGATCAAAACGTGACCATTGGCCCCCGCGTGGGGTTATATACAGTGCCGGAACCGTGGAAAAGCATTCCCTGGCGGTTTCACACTACCTTATTCCAATCTGCCGATTCGCCTGACCCCGAGATTGGCGCTTGGAGCGACCCTCGCGGCAATTGAGCGGGAATACACTTACTTTGGAGGTATAGGATGAGCTTGCTGCAAGGAAAAACCGCGGTAATTTTTGGAGTGGCGAACGAGCGCTCCATAGCCTGGGGGATCACCAAGGCCTTTCATGAGCAGGGTGCGACCATCGGCCTCAGTTATGCCGGGGAGGTGCTGGAGCGGCGCGTGCGCCCGCTTGCGGAATCGATTGGCTGCACCTTCGTCGAGCCATGTGATGTGACCAGCGACGAGCAAATCAGCAGCGTGGCAGCCGCCGCCGGCGGTACCTTCGGTCAGGTAGATATCCTGGTGCATGCCGTCGCCTTCGCTAACCGGGACGAGCTGACCGGGCCATATTACAATACCAGCCGGGCAGGCTTTCACACCGCGCTGGATATCAGCGTCTACTCCTTCACTGCCCTGGCGAAAGCCTTCCAGCCCATCCTGCGCCCGGGCGGAGCGCTGCTGACCCTGACCTACTACGGCGCCGAGAAAGTATCGCCGCACTATAACGTGATGGGCGTCGCCAAGGCCGCCCTGGAGGCGTCGGTGCGCTACCTGGCTTATGATTTTGGACCCCAGGGAGTGCGCGTGAATGCGATCTCTGCCGGACCGATCCGCACCCTGGCTGCTGCGGGCGTTTCTGGCTTTAAGACACTTTACCACTTCTTTGCCGAGGTTGCCCCCCTCCGCCAGGGCGTCACGATCGAGGATGTTGGCGGCGCAGCAGTCTTCCTGTGCTCAGACCTGGCTCCGAAGACGACCGGAGAAGTTCTCTATGTCGATTCGGGTTACAATATCCTGGGACTTACCGCCCGTCCGGGTGAAATCCCGGAATAATCTTGCGCTATGCTAAGCGGTTATTTGGATAGGGTCTCTCCAGCCATAACCAGCATGTGCTATCTGGATTGAGGTTCGCAGATGTTCAGGCGACGTGATGAGGCTGTCTCGCCTCCAGAGTCGACCACCCCGACGGAGCGCATTACCTCCGTGCTGGGTTCTGGCACCGTTTGGAAAGGCAGCCTGACCGGCAGCGGCGGGGTGCGCATCGAAGGCGCTTTCGAGGGCGAGATTGCCCTGCGCGGGGTGCTGGTGGTGGGTGAAACCGGGCGGGTTACCTGCCAGGACCTGCGCGCCAATACCGTGATCGTCGCAGGCACCCTGCGCGGGGACATCATCACCCAAAAGCTCGAGATTCGCTCGACCGGTCGGGTGTGGGGAAACGTCACTACGGCCGCGTTTGCCACTGAAGAGGGTGCTTTCCTGCGCGGGCAGGTGCAGATGGAAGACCAGGTGGATATCGGTTTGCCTTCCCCTCAGGAGGCGCCTGCGCCCCTGATTGCGACTCCTGCCGAGCAAGAGCCCGGTCCCGAAAACCCTGTTCCTTCTACATGACTAGGAGATTTTTGAAGTCGAGCCGTTCCAGGCGGGAATTGCTTCTCTCGCCAGGCGGTCCACCCGCTGGTTGAGCGCATCCCGGCTGTGACCTTTGACCCAATGCCAGCGCACTTGATGTGGCGCCAGAGCCGCATCCAGTTCTTGCCATAGCTCGCGGTTCGCCAGAGTCCCTTCTTTTCGCTGCCAGTCTCGCTGCCGCCAGCCTGGCAGCCACTCCGTGATCCCCCGGCGCAGGTATTCAGAATCGGTGTAAAGATCCACCTGGCAGGGACGCTTGAGAGCCTGCAGGGCGCGGATGGCCGCGGTCAGCTCCATGCGGTTATTGGTCGCGTTGAGTCTCCGCACCGGTCAAGATTCGCTCGTGATCCTGATACTTCAAGATCGCTGCCCAGCCTCCAGGACCGGGGTTCGGGCGGCAGGCTCCATCGGTATAGATCATGACCGGCGCGAGTCCGGTCACCGGCTGTTGAGCTCCCGGGCAGTATCATCCAGTAATTTCGCCAGATCCGCCGCCTGTTCGCTGCTGTAGTAGTAGCGGAAGAGCTGGGTCATCGCATCCGAAACAGCCCAGCGCACCGTATTCCAGGATGCGTACGGCGGCTCTGCTTTAGCCGAGGCAAGCGCGGTCATGGCAGCCGACCACTGGGGATGGCGGCTAGCATAAGCGCCTGACCGCTCCAGCACGGATTCTTGCAGCGGGAATGTACCGCCTGCCTGCACCAGCCGGGATTGTTGGTCGGGGTTGAGCAGCCAGCGCACGAATAACCAGGCTGCCAGCTGGCGTTTTGGGGTCGATTTGAGCAAGACATAATCCGGACCGTAGGCGTCCACCGCCGGGTCGCCGTTCGGCGAAGGGAACGGGATCAGCGTCCACTCGTCCCGGTTGCCAGCCTGGTTCAGGACCTTCTGCTGATAGGGAATCCCCGCCAGGCTCCCTGGGGAGAATAATCCCAGCCGGTCGGCGAATTCCTGCTCGGGATTTGCATCTTCATCGTACCAGGCACAGCCTTGATCGTATAATTCGCGCAAATAGCGGAACACCTCCTCGACCGGTCCGCTGTTAAACTGGTACCCGCCCGCTTCCGAACCGGCAACCTCCCCACCAAAGGCTGCAATCCAACTCAGCGCGGCAGAATAAGAGTTGGTCAGAATCGCTCCCCCTTTGCCGTCGTTCTCTTTTTGGTTATCCTTCTTCAGGGACTCGGCGGCAGCGCAGGCTTGCTCCTTAAAGCCTTGCAGAGTAGAGGGAGGCTGATCGAAGCCCAGCTCTTCAGCCCAGGTCTGGTTGTAATACAGGTACTCACCCGAGCGCTGCGCAGGCACGCCTACGCGCTTCCCTGCCAGGTTATCGCTCTGCCAGAACGCCGGATACGAGCCAGATGCCTGGGAGGCGTCCAGCCCCAACAACGGATCCTGCAAGTACGTGCTCAGGTCCAGCACGGCTTCTCCTTGCTGCCACTGCAGCGCCTGATACGGGTAAGCGACCAACACATCGGGTTGGTTATCCGTCCCCAACGAAATCGGCACCGCTGCGGCAGTCTTATCCAGGTTTCCCTGGTAGAAGTCCTGCACCCGAATACCCCACTGGTTGGAGGTGTTGAATTCTTTGACCAGGCTGTGGATAAGCTGACCGGTTTCATCCGTCCACGGATGCCAGAAGCGAATCTCCAGTCCCTGGAGCTCTCCAGGGTCCAGACCAATCTGGCTCACGGGGGGTGTTGGCTGCGTGGGTGTGAGCCTGGGCGCTGCTGGAGTAGGGGTGGGGAGGGCGGGGAGAAGCGGTCGTCCCGCCAGCCGGAGATGCCGCCCCCTGGGGGATCGGTAGTATCCAGCGGTTGGTCGCCAGGAACAATCCCAGCACCAATAGGGCCAGGATTACGACCAGGAACTTTAACCCTTGTTTCTCGTCGTTAGAGCGCATACCCACGCTGGATCATGCTGAAGGCTGCCTTGGGTGGGAGGAGGAGAGCTGAGCCCACACGCTGGCTGTGCGATTAAGGCAGGTAGTTCCAGGGGTTGACCTTGGCGCCGTTGTTCATCATCTCGAAATGCAGATGAGCGCCGCTGGCGTTCCCGGTTGAGCCGATGGCTCCCACGGCGTTCCCCTGGTACACGCTCTGACCGCAGCCCACGTTATAGGCGCTCAAATGTGCGTACAGAGTCTGCCAGCCGTTGCCATGATTGACCACCACGACATTCCCATATCCCCAGTTGTTCCAGCCTGCGTAGACCACCACCCCATTATCGACGGCATACACCGCGTCTCCCGCGCTGCCCGCGATGTCAATCCCGAAATGGTTGGCATTCGGGGTGTAATCAAAACCCGAGAGGAAATGATTGTTGGCCGGCCAGATGAACGCGCCTGAGCCTATCGCACCGTTCACCACAGATCCGCAGGCGCCAGGTCCCAGGACCTTCGCCACGCCTGGGTTATCGCGTGGAATTGAAGGCGCACTCCAGCTCACGAATTCCCGTGTCCCGCCGGGTATGACCAGCCAGGTGCCAGCCTCAATGTTTGGATGGGACAAATCCCCGATGGTCTGCGGATCCAGATGATTCCCCGGAAAATTGATAATGTCTTCCGGCTCTACGCCGAAGAAGCGCGCCACGCCGTTCAGGCCATCTCCAGCCGACCAGCGGTGATAGGTGCCATCTACCGGCAGGATGTTCAACTTTTGTCCGACCTGGAGATTATGCGGGTTATCAGCCAGAACAAACTGGTTGCCCCACAGGATCGTCTCCGGTTTGAGGCCGAATTTTTGAGCGATGCCGAAAACGGTGTCCCCCTTCTCAACCGTATACTGGGTTACATCGAAGCGCGAGCGGCTCGGGGATGTCGGTGTGGACATTTGCCAGCCGTGAAATCCCCCAGATAAAGGCTGTTTCTGCCTCGAATGTGGGCATTTGCGCAGGAATCTCGGTTGGAGTAGGGGTTGCTACCGGTGCAGCCATCACAACCTGTCCAGGCTCGCTGGCGCTCCCAGCCCGGTTATATAATTGGCGCATCCCCCAGGCAACTAACAAAATCAGGGCGACCAACAGGGTGGTCGTCCCCAAACGCAGTGCGGTTTCGGCAAGGCCTGTACGTGTAATCCCTTCCCAGATTCCGATCCAGCGGTTGCCAGCTTCGCTTTCTTCGGTTGAGGGGCTCTCGGTTTGAGCGCTTTCGGCTTCATCAACGAACGCCACATCCATCTCAGGCGGAGGAGTAGGGTTTCGCCTCCTGGAGGGCAGATCCTCGATTTCTGGAAATTCGGTCAGTGGATCGTTCTTAGGCATTAGAAGTCTTCACGCGGGCATCATATCATCCCGGTGACTTTTCGTCAACACGCCGTGCTTTAAGGCACATGCAGGCTTTGGGCGGCGGTTTGCGCCGCCTCCAACGGGTCGGCGCCCTCTTAAGCACGCGCACGACGGCTGACTGTAAAGCCGGGCCCAGGGTGGATGTCACGTCTACGGACGGCTGTAAGCGGCTGGAGAACGCCAGCTGATCGACGGCGCTGCGCATTTGGACATCGCTCCACCACTGCACTGCGCCGGGTCGGGAGGGCATATACCCAGCTGCCTGCGACCAACGCCCAAGGAACTCTGCCTCGGTAAGGTACTCCGCCAGCTCGACAGCCAACTTTTGGCGCTCCGCGTGCGGGCTGCCCAATGCCCATACCCAGCCATTCGCCAGTGAGTGCGCTTTGCCATCCCGGGTTGGTAGAGGAGCCAGCCTGATCTGCTCCGGCAGACCGGCGTTCAGGCGCGCTTTCAGGTAGCGTGAGATACTGACTATGGCGAGGCTCGCCCGCGAGGCGTTAACTTCCTCCCAGATCTGGTCTTCATCCAAAAAGTTGACCAGCCACTCCGGCATGACGCCGTTCTGTCCAGCCTGTTGGTAGAATGACAGCACCGCAGCCAGGCCTGGAGCATTCAGTCCAAGCTTACCCTGTTCATCCTGCACCTGCCAGCCTCCTGCCAGATATTCCGCCATCGTAAATGACGCCTGCGGGTCAGCTGCCGGGAAATACAGCGGCTCGCCCAGCCCAGTAAGCGATCCCCAATCGGTCGCCAGGGGGCTGTACTTCTGCGCGTCATAGATCAAGGCTAAACCGTCGCCAGCGAAAGGCAGCCCGTAGGTGCTGTTCTGGATATGCCCAAGCTGGCGGGCAAAGTCGTACCAGTTCGCCTCCTCCAGAGCTGAACTCACCCCATCATATGGGTGCAGCAGCCCTTTAAGCGCAGCCGCTTCCAGGAGTGGGCGCGGCAAGGCGATCAGGTCAGGCAGAGTTGACGGTGCGGCGCTGCTGGCGGTAGTGAGTGCTTCCAGCAACCCCCCGGGGCCATTCTGCGCCTTGGTGCGTATTTCGATGTTCACCCCTGGATGGCTTGCCTCGAACGTCTCCAGACGGGCTTTGAGTAAATTTCCCGCGGGTGTACCGCTCGCAGGATCGAACTCTTCCGGCAGCCAGACTCGAACCGACGGCGGAACCTCTGGCGTCACCAGAACCGCCCGGGTTGGTTGTACATTGACTGAGGAGGTGGAAACCGCAGTTCCTGACGTAAATTGGGAAGGTGTTCCAGTCTGATTACTTAAGGGCAGCCGCACACAGGCTGCCAACAAAAAGATAGCCAGGAAAAAGCTTCCTGAGCGCTTCAGGTAGAACATGAGATTTCTGTTTGTTAGTCTTATGCCTGGCGGGTGAACGGAATTGGGTGGGTCAGCAGCTCCACCAGCAGCCCCACAGCTCCCTGCACATCCCGGTAGTCCACCATCTCAGAAGGGGAATGTACATAGCGGCAGGGGATAGACAGGCAGCCGCTGGGTACCCCGGCGCGGGTGAGCTGGATCGCTCGTGCGTCAGTACCGCCTACGTCCATTACCTCCAGCTGGAAAGGCAATCCAGCAACCTGAGCAGTGTTTACCATCCATTCAATAACTCGCGAGTCGGAGAGCATGGAGCCATCGCGCACTTTGATTGCCGGTCCTTTGCCCAGCCCAACCTCCATCTTGTAACCGCGGGGAGTATCGCCGCTCAGACAGACGTCGACCGCCAGACCCAGGTCGGGATCCAGCCCATACGCGGCCGCCGTTGCGCCGCGCGTCCCTACCTCCTCTTGCACGCTGAAGACGAACTGCACCTGGGCGTGAATTTGCTCCCTTCTGGCGCTCAGCTCGCGCAAGGTTTCAATCAACACAGCCACACCGATGCGGTCATCCATCGCTTTGGCAACCAGGCGGTTTCCGAGATCCAGGAATGACCGGTCAAATACGGCGATATCGCCCACGCGCAGCGGCGCCTCCTGGTTGTTCGAGATGCCGATATCGATATATAACTGCTCGAATGTCGGGGCTTTGCCGGGGGCATCCAGCTTTTCCATGCTGATGACGCCGGATGTCCCGTTCAAGAAGCGCACTCTCCCACCCGGACAGGTATCTGGACGGACGCCGCCAATGGGATGGAAGCGAATATAGCCGGAATCGTCGATATGCGCCGCCATCACTCCAATCTCATCCATGTGGGCAGCCAGCATCACCCGGGGCTCTCCGGGCTCGGCGTGGCCGAGCGCGGCCACTAAATTACCCAGGTTATCCACCCATACAGCATCTGCCAGCGGCTCAACCTCCGCCCTGATCACGTCTCGAATTTGTGCTTCGTAGCCTGACGGCCCGGGGGTTTCGACCAGTTTTTGAATTAACGCTTTCATAGATTGCTCCTGAGGTCCGCGGGAGGGAATTAACGACCCATGGACAGGATTTCTGGCGTCAGCCAGTACAGACTGCCATAAACTAATGCCAGCAGATTCTTCCAATCTGCCAGGCGCGCCAGGCCAACCGGCGTATGGGCATAGCGCCCCGGGACAGCCACTGAGATGCTCGGGATCCCGGCGCGTTGTTTGTGGATCACCGATGCATCCGTCCGCCCTCCACCCGGCTGGCGGAACTGGTAGGGAATGCCCTGCTTCCCGGCGATATCCGTCAGGTGGCGCACCAGGCGCGGATCAGAGAGCGTGCCCCGGTCCGCCACATAGATTGCCGGACCGGCGCCCAGGCGGGTGTTATACCAGGCGTTCACCTGGCTGCCCTCCTCACCGCTATCCCAAGGGGGCAGGTCGCGCGCCGGCCCGCACTCCAGGATAATTGCCATCTGCGGGTCCAGGGCGTAAGCAGCCACCTGCGCCCCACGCAGGCCGATTTCTTCCTGGACGGTGAAAGCCGCCAGCAGGTCAATACTCTCCGGGGCATGCTTGAACAGCTCGATCAGACTGGCCACGCCGAGGCGGTCATCCAGCGCTTTTGCCCGGATGCTCGGACCTACCTGGGCAAAGGCGGTGGCAAATGCGGCTCGGTCGCCTGCTTTTACCTTACCGCTGTTGCCGGGTCCGACGTCGATGCGCAGCGCCTCGACGGTTGCTCGCCGCTTGAGCTCTTCGGGAGTCGTCAGGTGGATAGGCTTAATCCCGATCACACCCGGCACTCGTTCGCCTCCCACGAATACAGGTTTGCCGATCAGGTAGCGTTCCTCCACACCGCCCACCAGCTCGAAGCGAAAGACGCCGTTCTCCTCATCCTGGGTGAGCATCAAGCCCACCTCGTCCATATGGGCGGCAAGCATCACTCGGAGGCGGCTTTCCCCCGTCCCGCGGCGGGTAACCAGCACGTTCCCCAGCGAATCTACGCGGACATTCACCCGGTCCTGGAGTTTCTGAGCGCTGACATGGCCCTCAACCTGTTCCAGGACGATCTTGCGTACCTCACCTTCATCGCCGGATACCGCGTTGGCGTTGCATAAGCGCTCCAGCAAGCCAATCTGTGCCTTCCCCACCCGCGGCGGGCGAAAATCTTCTGCTTTACTCCCTTGAACCATTCAATCACTCCCTAGCCCGGGGATTTTTCAGGCTTTCCAAACGAGCCTGTCCAAAAAAGCCAAATCCAATCCGGCAACAAACTCTGCCAGCAATCGCCCGCAGCGCTGGATATCTTTCACAGCCACCATCTCTACCGGGGTATGCATGTAGCGCAAGGGGATGCCGATCACCATGGTCGGGATGCCCTCGGCAGTCACCTGCATCGAGATGGCATCCGTTCCGGAATGGGCGGGCATCATTTCAACCTGGTAGGGTATTTCGAGCTTTTTGGCAAGCTCACGGAAGGCGTCGAACAACGCTGGGTGCACATTCGGTCCCCAGCCCAAGGTTGGCCCTTTCTCGAGGGGATAGGTTTTATACCCGGTCGCCCCTGGGCTGCTGCCAAAGGTAACATCGATCGCCAGGGCAATGGTCGGGCGTAGCTGGAAGGCGGAGGTCGCAGCCCCGCCCAATGTCTCTTCTTCCTGGACTGTAGCAACCGCCCATACATCCCACACCAGCGCGTGGCCTTGCAGCTCCTGCAGGCAAATGGTTAACGCGGCCACCGAGGCGCGGTTATCCAAAGAATGCCCCACCAGCAGATCGCCCTCCAGCTCCATTGCTGGCTGTGCAAAGGAGACCAGGTCGCCCACGCGCACGAGCTCGCCCACTTGTTCGGGGAGCAGCCCAACGTCCACCCACAAATAGCTCAATGGGACCGCACCTGCCCCTTGGGAATCTGGCAGCAGGTGACCCTCCGGCTCGACGACAACCCCGGGTAAATCCTGGCGGCCGTGTACGGTAACAATCTGTCCGGGCAGCACGCGTGCATCCAGACCGCCAATTTCAGTCACCCGCAGAAAACCCGCAGTAACGCCGGTTACCATCAGCCCGATGGCGTCCATATGGGTCGCCAGGAGCACGCTCGGACGCGGCTCTGCGCCTCCTCCTCTCCGTAAGCCGTGAAGGCTGCCGAGGCGGCTGGTGGACAATTCATCTACCAGGGGCTGCCAGGCTTCGCTGATCAGCTCGCGCACCGGTAGTTCGTAACCCGAAAGACCCGCTGTAGAGATTAATTTCTTCAAAAATTGCACGGTTTCGCTCATTGGTATCGCCTGATTGTCGGTGCCGCCTCTATTCCAGCCGGTTAGGGTCCCGTGGTCGGGGAAGGAGTCAGGCTGGGAGGCACTGCTGTCTCGCTGGGTGGGATGGGCGTGTCGGTGCTGGTTGGGACCTGCGTATCGGTGCTGGTTGGGACCTGCGTATCGGTGCTGGTTGGGATCAGCGTATTGGTCGCGCTGGGAAGCAGCGTGGCTGTAGCCGTGGGTAGTCTCGTGGCTGTTGACGTCGCGGTCGGCGCGGGGGTGGTGGTATCCGTTGCGGTCGGCGTCAGGGTAAACGTCATCGTGGTAGTAGGGGATAACAGCGGGGTGACCGTAGGCAGCAGGGTTGGTGTAACCGTTGGTGAGGGGGTTGGAGTGTGCGTCAGCGTCGGAGTAAAAGTTGGCAGCCCGGCGATGCGCTCGGTCTGGTAAACTGTAAATAATCCCATACAATAACATGGCACTGTGAGTAGGATGATGGCAATTAATGCGATGCGGATTCGTAAACGTGCCTCATTAGGGATCTGCATACAGCCTCATGCACCAGGCGGTGAGTAACTTCCCTCCAGAACCCCGTTCTGGCTGCATAGAGATTAGATGATAACACCAGCATTATGCAGTGGCAAGTGCAATTGTCTTGCTTTTCAGAGATGTAAGATGCGGTCGCCTGCGGACCGTGCCTGATCCATTATCAGGTACAATGCTGGTCGTTCATCATTCATGTAAACCATGATCGAAAATCCAAAAGAATGGGTTTATCTCTCCCCTCACCCGGATGATATTGCCATATCGTGCGGAGGTCTGGTCTGGGAACAGGCGCGCTCCGGAGACCGGGTCAGCATCTGGACGATCTGCGCAGGCGATCCACCAAAGGGTCTGCTTTCGCCGTTCGCCCAGGGTTTGGAAAGTCGCTGGCAGACGGGCCATGATGCCAGCAGCCTGCGCCGCGCCGAGGATGCAGCATCCTGCAATGTGCTCGGTGCGCGCTCGAGGCATTTCCCTTTTCCGGATTGCATTTACCGCAGCTCACCCGTGGATGGCAGTGCCCTTTACGCAAGCGAAGAAGCGCTCTTCGGTCCTCTCCACCCTGCCGAGCAGCCGCTCGTGGCTGAGCTCAGCCGGCTGCTGGACGAGGCTCTACCAGCCGGGGTGCAGGTCGTGTGCCCGCTGGCTGTTGGCGGTCATGTCGACCACCGGCTGACCCGCGCGGCCGCCGAAGCTGCCGGGCGACTGCTGTGGTACTTTGCTGACTATCCCTACGCGGCCACAGCTGGGGCAGAAATCGCAGCTTTACTCCAATCTGGCTGGCAGGCGATTGCATTTGATATCACTTTACCAGGGATCGCCGCCTGGGAGCAGAGTATCTACGCCCATCGTTCACAAATCAGCACTTTTTGGGCGGATTTCGCCGCCTTGCAGGACGCTGTGCGAAACTACGGTAAGCAGATGGGTGGAGTCAGGTTGTGGCGCCCGCCTTACTGAGCTGTCTGTTGACTCACGCTTGCGTTTCAATTTGACTTATGTTAAAATACGCGGCGCGTGGCGATTTGAGGTAATCTTACTCTCAGCCGCCTTTCATTTTCTGTAATCGTTGCCGGACTCTGATAAAATCGCTCCCACCGGAGTGGTTTTATTATCCGAATTTGCTGATATCAGGAATTTAAAAATGCCACCATCATTTCTAACCCGCCAGGGTTATGACAAGTTGCAAGACGAGCTTGAATATTTGCGCAACCAGAAACGCGAGGAAGTCGCCCAACGTTTGCACGAGGCCATGGAGGGGGCGAGCTGATTGAAGATGCCGAGTACGAAGCCGCCAAGAACGAGCAGGCTTTCGTGGAAGGACGCATCCAGGAGCTCGAAATGCTGCTCGCCAATGCCCGAATCATCGATGAGACAGGTAAACGGGATGTCGTCACCGTTGCTGCCCGGGTGACTATCCAGGAAGATAACAGCGTGCCGGAAACCTTCACCATTGTAGGTCCTGCCGAAGCTAACCCGCGCGAAGGTCGCATTTCGAATGAATTGCCCCTCGGTCGTTCCTTGATGGACCATCGCGCCGGAGATTACGTCCGGGTGGACGCGCCGGACGGGCCATTTCACGTGCGCATCTTGAAGGTAGAGTAAACCTGGGGCCAGCCATCCAGCCCCGCGCAATTTCGCCTGCGCGGGGCTTTTTCTTTGAATTGCTCTCCGTAAAAAAATCGGAATACCAACAAAATACAGGGACCCGCAATATGACCAGCAAATATACCAACTTAGAACAGACTCGCCTCGAGAAAGTCGAGCGCCTGCGCAAGCAAGGCAGCGAACCGTATCCCAACCAGGCAGAGCGCACGCATTCCAGCCTGGAGGCCATCCGCCTCTTCGAGGAGAGCGAGAAGTCCCTCCCCGCAGCTCCGGTGGCAGCCACGCTGGTCGGGCGCATCCGCTCAATTCGTACGATGGGCAAGGTGACTTTCGCCCATATCGAAGACGGCTTCGGGCGGGTGCAGCTGTTCTTGCGCGCGAACGATATCGGTCAGGAGGCGCTGGACCTGTTCAACCGCGAGTATGACCTTGGAGATTTCATCCAGGCTAGCGGCGAGATGTTCCGCACCAAGACCGGTGAAGTGACTCTGCGGGTCGCATCCTTCCGCATGCTGAGCAAGGCTATTACGCCCCTGCCTGCTGCAAAAGATCAGGTTGTTGATGGGGAGGTCAAGCATTACCAGACTTTGTCAGACCCGGAGACCCGCTATCGCCAGCGTTATGCCGACCTGGCTGTGAACCAGGACGTCCGCCAGATCTTCCTCACCCGGGCCTCCGTGATCCGCGCCCTGCGCGAGTTCCTGGATGCGCGCGGCTTTCTCGAGGTCGAGACGCCGATCCTGCAGCCGCTGTACGGCGGCGCGGCCGCCCGCCCTTTTATCACTCACCACAACCAGCTCAAGCAAGACCTGTACCTGCGCATCTCATTCGAGCTCTACCTCAAACGCCTGCTGGTGGGCGGGTTTGAGCGGGTGTACGAGATTGGGCGCGATTTCCGCAATGAAGGCGTCGACCGCACCCACAACCCTGAGTTCACCCAGCTCGAGTTCTACATGGCTTACGCGGACTACCAGCAGGTGATGGACCTGACCGAAGAGATGGTCTGCCATGTTGCTGATCGCCTCCTGGGAAGCCGCACGATCAACTATCAGGGTCACGCGATCAGCTTGCAGCGTCCCTGGATGCGCATCCCGCTTCACGAAGGCTTGCTGGAGATGACCGGCATCGACATCGACAGTTACCCTACTGCTGAATTGCTCGCGGCAGCCATGCACGAGCGCAGCATTGAACCGGACTGGAACGCCACGCGCGGCAAGCTCATCGATGGCTTGCTGGGAGATTACCTGGAGCCCAGCCTGATCCAGCCGACATTCATCTACGACTACCCACGCGATATCTCCCCCCTTGCCAAGAACAAGCCAGGGGTCGCCGGCGTGGTCGAGCGTTTCGAAGGCTTCCTGGCGGGCATGGAGCTGTGCAACGCCTTTACCGAGCTTAACGATCCTCTGGACCAGGAAGCTCGTTTCCTGGAAATGGGCCGCGATTACACCACCGACGATGAAGAGCGCCACCCCATGGACGAAGATTACCTGCGCGCCATGCGCTACGGCATGCCCCCCAACGGCGGCTTCGGCATGGGCATCGACCGGTTGACCATGCTGTTCACCGACAGCCCTAACATCCGCGAGGTAATCCTTTTCCCTCACCTGCGCGAAAGGGAAGAGTAGACGGGACAGTAGTCTTGACAGGCATAAATCCTCCGGTATAATCCGGGAAATTACATCACAAATGACCTGCGCGGAGACAAGTAATCCCACCTCTAACCAGAGAGCTGCCGGATGGTGCGAGACAGCCAGAGAATGGGCCGAATTCCACTCCGCTCGGAGTTTGGCTTTTCATAATATTCGTCGCTGTCTCTGCCGGTGTTTTCCTTTTCTATCAAGGCGACAGCCTCTGAGAAACAGATCAACAGCCAAACTCCAGGTTGCCCTCGCAGGGGCGGAAGCAAAGCCTCCGCCGTAAGAGGGAACGGGATCGCCCGTTAGCGCGAAATCAAGGCTGCTGCGCTGAGCCTGGCGCAGAACAGCGAATGCAGGTGGCACCACGAGAGCCCCCTCGTCCTGCGCAGAGAGGGGGCTGTTTTTATTAATCTCTCAGGAGGTGCAACCATGATCGATCTCAATCTCTTACGCGAAACACCGGATATTTTCCGCTCGGCTTTACAGGCGCGCCAGATGGACCCGCAGCCTGTAGATCAGATCCTCGAGCTGGATGGGAAGCGCAGGCTTTTGATCCAGGAAGTGGAGGCGCTCAAGGCTGAGCGGAATGCCGTCTCGAAAGAGATCAGTCGCCTGAAGGACCCTGCCGCGCGCCAGGTCAAAATCGACGCGATGCGCCAGGTGGGCGACCGGATCAGCCAGTTGGACGAGCAGCTGCGCCTGCTGGAAGCGGAATTGGAGGCCCTCCTGGCGACGGTTCCGAACCTGCCCGACCCGCTGACGCCCTACGGCAAAGGTGAGCAGGATAACGTCGTGGTGCGTTCGGTCGGCGCCCTTCCTGAGCTTGGCTTCCAGCCCCTGCCGCATTGGGACCTGGGTCCAGCCCTGGGCATCCTGAACTTCGAGCAGGGCATCAAGCTCACCGGCTCGCGCTTTTATGTGCTCAGCGGGGCAGGGGCGCGCCTGCAGCGGGCTTTGATCGCCTGGATGCTCGACCTGCACATCCGCCAGGGGTACCTCGAAAAATACCCCCCATTCATGGTCAAGGGTGCCACCCTGTTTGCCGCCGGGCAGCTGCCAAAATTCCAGGACAACCTGTATAAGGATTGGGAAGAGGATCTGTGGATGGTGCCTACCGCCGAGGTCCCTTTGACCGGTCTGCATATGGATGATATCCTGGAAGAAACCAGCCTGCCTCTGTACTACACCGCTTACACGCCCTGCTTTCGCCGGGAGAAGATGAGCGCTGGACGGGACGTGCGCGGCATCAAACGCGGCCACCAGTTCGATAAGGTTGAGATGTACATTTACTGCAAGCCGGAAGAGTTGCCGACCATGCTGGCTAAAATGGTCGCAGACGCCGAGCAGACCTGCCGCGAGCTGGGCTTGCCCTATCGCATCGTTCAGCTTTGCACCGGCGACATCGGTTTCGGCTCGGCAATCACTTACGACATCGAGGTGTGGGCAGCCGGCTGCGGGGAGTGGCTGGAAGTCTCGTCGGTATCGAACGTCACGGATTTTCAGGCGCGGCGGGCGAATGTCAAATACCGCCCTGCGGACGGCGGGCGCGTCCGGCATGTCCATACCCTGAACGGATCAGGTCTGGGGTTGCCACGCACCCTCATCGCTGTACTGGAAAACTACCAGCAGGCAGACGGTTCGGTAATCGTCCCGGAGGTGCTGCGCCCCTGGATGGGTGGCATCGAGGTCATCCGCCCGTAGGGCTGGCCGATGGGCTCTTCGCTGCCGGAATGGATGCGCGTTGGCCTGGTCGGAATGACCCAGTTTGTCATTCTGCTGGGATTGGTTGGGTTAATCCTGCCGATCTTCCCCGGCCTGCTGGTCATCTGGCTGGCTGCGCTGGGTTATGGGGTAGCCGCTGGCTTTACGCCGCTCGGGATTGCTATTTTCATCCTGATCACCATCCTGGCAGTGGCTGGCTCCCTGGTGGATAACTTCCTGATGGGTGTGGGCGCGCGCAAGGGAGGCGCCTCTTGCCTGACAGTCCTGGTAGCCCTGACAGCCGGCATCCTCGGCACAATCTTCTTCCCGCCCTTTGGAGGGATCCTGGCTGCCTTGCTGGCGATCTTTTTATTGGAGTACTTCCGGCTGGGCGATCTTCACAAGGCATTGATTGCCATGTTCGGCCTGACTGCCGGCTGGGGGCTTTCGTATGCCATTCGCCTGCTGATTGGGGTAATTATGATGGTCTTGTGGTGGCTGTGGGTTTGGAAAGGTTGAGCAAACCGCTTAAAATATTTCAAAATCAAAGGATCAAGAAACAGCGGTTTGCTCTCAGTGATTTGCCGATTTAGACAAGGATTCTGTAAAATTATTTTCGGCAAATCACATAGCCGGGATCAAGGCTTAAACAACTGCATCCCTACCCCCATGCGTTCCAGGCCCTGGCTGGCCCAGAATTCCATGATCATCGAATCTGTGTCGAGCGCTTTGTAAAGCGCGGGGATGGCGCGTGGGTCGCCGATCATCGCCAGAGCGCGCACGGCGCTCAGCTGCGGCATGGGCTGGCCGCGTTCCAGGACCTCCAATAGAGCTGGGACTGCCGCCGCGCCGATATCGATCAGTGCATCGGCTGCCAGGTCGGCGGTCAGCATATCGGAGTCGTTCAGTGCAGCCACCAGGGCAGGTACCGCTTCCGGGGTGGGATGAATGCGCAAACCCAGGGCAGCGCATTCCCGCACAGCAGGCTCTTCGTCTTTAAGCGCAGCGATCAAATGCTTCTGAACAACAGGGCTGTCAAATTCAGCCAGGGCGCGGAGCGCCCACCAGCGGGTGTCCTCATCGGCTGAGCCAGCCAGCTTGCCCAGTGCTGTCAGCGCAGCTAGTGCGCTGGGCGCACGATCCCCAAGGCTCGTCAGACCTGCGAGTGCCGCTTCGGCGCGCTCATCCTCCCCGCTGGTCAGCTCGCCGAGCCAGAACTGGAGCTCATCCATAAGATAACATCAAGAGCTGCGCAGTGCAGGAAAGTATTTCCCGGTTCCCCTGCGAAACTCCTGATATCTTATTCAGCGTGCTGGCGGTGGGATGGGCAAATCCTTGACTGCCACGTTGATCCACTTGTCCCCCTCGTCGATCAGCATCACCGGGATATCGTCCCGGATCGGGTATTTACGCCCGCAGTCGCGGCATACCAACCAGGAATTCTCGATGTAATCCAGCAGGCCTTCTTTATCGTGCACACACACCGGGCAACGCAGGATCTCCAATAAGTCTTGGCTGACCATTCGTGACTCCTTTCGCGGGTTTGTGGAAACAGGCATCTGAGCAACTTGCCGAAGGAAATTTTATCAACGATTAGACGCAGCCTGCCGAGTATTGCTCAGTGCCGCGCTCATTTTACCACCCTGCGCAGTCGATTTATCCTTCCGGGACTTAATGGTTGCCGCGCTGCTTTTTCCCGCCGGTGGGGATATCCGTCCCCGGGCCATAATCAAAGACATCCTGCCAGGGCTGGTAGTGAGTGTTGAAGGTATCCTCCAGGTAAACCTGCCCATCCCGGTAGACCGTACGCTGGACGGATACGTCAGCGCCGGCGACTCCCCAATCCACCTGGTTAATCTCACCCGCGGAGAGGTCCGGGTTCTCCTGGTACAGCGGATCCGGCGGGTCGACGATGTTCTGCAGCCCGCTGGTCTCCCAATCGACAGTGCGCCCATCGGAGGTGGAATAGAATTTCCAGGTCAGCTTGCGCGCCGGAGCGTTGACGTAGGTTTCCATCAACAGCCAGTTCGGGGTATCATTCTTGAATTTAAAATCCACCAGGGGCACAAAAACGGTCGCATCCAGCCCGGCCATGTCGTTATTGACCTGGTCGGCGGCATTCAGCTCGTAGTAGTACACCCGGTAGGCGTGCGGAACGCGCTCGACGATGGGATATCCGGCAAAAAATGCGGTGCGGAACAGAGTGGTGCTGACCTGGCAAACCCCGCCGCCCACGCCTTTGATGGTCCGGTTCCCATAGATGATCAAAGCTTCGGCATAGCCGTTATCCAGGCTGACATCTCCCAGGATATCACCCATGGAGAAAACCGCCCCAGGCGGTATCAGCAGCCCATGGAAGCGTGCCGCGGCTGTTTGGATATTCTGGATGCGCGCCGCGCTGGACCCGTAAAAATAAGTCGCCTGCACGCCGACCAGATCGTGGATGCCTAACTGGTCTGCAGTCACGTTGTCCCCGATTTCCGGCTCGCTGAACTGGACTTCCAGCGGGATTTCGTGCTGCCCCTGCAGCAGCTTTTGGTTGATCGCCTGGATGGAGGCATCCACATCCAGCTTGCGCCCCGTCACGGCGGAGCTGATTGGGTCGAGCTGGTGGGTATCATCGTTAAATACAAAGCGGGCGTTATCCGACTTGCGCGCCAGTCGCGGCGCGAGGTCCCCGAGAAAGGCGCGCAGCCTATCTCCCCGCAGGTGGATCTGGTACTCCGCCCCATGCTCTCCGGTCGCCCGCTCGATCACCAGCAGCTCGGATAATTTTTGCGGATCGAACGTCCATGGACCTGGGTCACCCTTGGCTGCTCCCGGGAGCGTCAGCTTGAGCGATGCGCTGAGGATTTTCGCGCGCGGCATCCGCCTGCTGGCTGACGTCCAGGATGGCTGGGGGGGCTTCTGCGATGGTGACCGGCAGGATACCATCCCGCAAGTTTTGCATCTGCTCTTGCAGCGGCGCCAGGGTGGCTGCAATATCCACGTGGCGCCCTATCTGACCCGGCTGGGCGACGACCTCTTTCCCCTTCAGGCTCAGCGAAGCCTCGATGGTTGGCTGATCTACCTGGGCAGCAATCTTTTCCAGGTAGGTCCCGCGCGCTCTGCTCGTCATATACATACAAGGGAGGTAAGTCTTTGCCGAAAAACCAGGCATCGAATTGGTCTGCCATGCGCGTAAAAATGCTGCCGTGCCGTCCCAGGTTGTAAGCCGCCAACCCCGTGGCACGCGGATCGAAAAATAAACCGACTTCTACCGGATGGGCTACCCACACCCGTGCTCCGTCCTGGAACACGACCTTGCCGCTCTGCGGGTAAACAGCCTGCTGTGCCAGCAGGTCAGACGCCTGCTCCGCTGTCAATCCCGCAACGTCAACACCGCCGACAGAAACCCCGGGATAAATTACCCCCTGATGGTATACGTCAAAACCGACGACAACGCCAACCAGCAGCAGAAAGAATAACGCTATTCCGGCTGCCAGAACGAGGCCGATTTGGAAAACAGGCAGGAAGATCGAATCCGGCGCCCGGCGTACAGCCTTATTTGTGCCCATATTGCTTAACCATGCAACTTCTATTCCAGACTACCGCTCAGTCGTCCGGCTGGAATGGGATGAATTGTACCAGATAAAAAAAGGACGTATAATGCTCCTGCCATGTTCCCGAAAAAGGGAACTTGTGAGACACTATCTGCGTCTCTCATATTAAAGAGGTGTATACGTATGCCCACAGTTCATCTGAGTAAGCCTGTCAGACTGCTGCCAGTGCTGCTGCTCCTGGTCAGCCTTGCCTGCTCCCTGCCCGTCGTTACAAGCAAACCGACGCCCTCCCTGCCCGCGGCAGCTCCTACCAGCACAGCGCGGCCCCCGACTCCCACTCCCGCCGTCTCGCTCCCCCCAGGAATCGTGGAGATCAGCCCACCTCCAGGCGCCGAGCTGCCGCTGCAAGGAGCGCTCACCCTGTATTTCAGCCAGGCAATGGACCGCGCCTCAGTTGAAGCGGCGCTCTCCAGCCAGCCGGGCATTCAAAGCTCCTACTCCTGGGTCAATGACTCCGCTCTGACCATTCAGCCCAAAGCTCCTTTGCCACCTGCCAGCGATTTCGTCCTGAGCCTGGGTTCCTGGCGCTCGCTCCGCCCAGGGACTGGCCCTCGACCAGCCGCTGAGCTTGCAGTACCGTACTGCCGACTTTCTGCAGCTCACCCAACAGCTCCCGACGCCAGGCAGCGGCGAGGTAAACCCCACTTCTGCCGTGGTGGCAGCTTTCAACCAGCCCGTGGTTCCCCTGGGCGCCGACCCCAACGACCTGCCGCCCGCCTTCAATTTACAGCCAGCCAGCCCCGGCCGCGGCGAATGGGTAAATACCAGCACTTTCATCTTCTATCCCGAGCCGGCGTTGGGGGGCGGGAAAGATTACTCAGTGCAGATGAATCCCGACTTACACAGCGCGGGAGGCAGCCCGTTGGGAGAAACCCCCGCCTGGTCTTTCAGCACCGGCTTGCCCCGCCTGGAAGGCGTCGCGCCCGCCCCCGGGGCTGGAAGCGTCCCGCTGGACAGCAGAGTTGTCCTGACCTTCACTCAACCCATGGACCCCTCCAGCGTTGAAGCCGGGCTTAGCGTGCAGGCGCAGGATGGCTCTGCCGTGCCTGGCACTGCTTCCTGGAATGAAAATCTCAGCGTCCTGACTTTCCTGCCGAATGACCTCCTGAGCCGGGATAACCTCTACTCTATCAGCTTGCCTGGGGACGTCCAGGCGAGCGGAGGGGCCAGCCTGGGTGATGCCTATTCCAGCAGCTTCACCACCGTACCGCAGCTGGCAGTGAGCTACAGCGAACCTCCCCCTGGCGGGCAGGTTGTGCAGTACCAGGGAATCATCCTGCACCTATCCGCCCCACTCGACGAGAAGACCATCCCCGCAGCCCTGGCGGTCTCGCCGGCGATCACCAACATGAGCTACTGGTGGAGCGCTCCTGATTCGACGCTGCAGATTTATGGAGATATGGCGCCCAGCCAGGAGTATCACTTGAGCCTGTCCACGGACTTAAAGGATGTCTGGGGCGAGCCGCTAAGCAATGAATATACATTGGACTTCCGCACTGGCTCAGCACCACCCAGCTTCTTTGTATCACCGGGTTCCCAGTTCGTCTTCGTGACCCCCCAGGAGGTCAGCCTGCCAGCCCAGGCGACCAACGCTCCGAAAGTCTCTGTTTCGGTGGGCAGCGTTCCCCTGCAGGACTTCCTGAAGATGCTGGCGCCCGGCGGCTACGAAATGATCCAGAGCTACCAGCCTGCCAACCCCCAGCGCTGGGAGCAAACCCTGAACACCTCCAAAGATCAGAGCCAGGCAGTCGAGGTCTATCCTCTCACCGGATCAAAGCCCGCTCAAGCCAGGGGTGTATCTAATGCGCCTCTCCTTCGCTCCGGCAGAGCTCCAGTCCGGGCCTTACCTGCTCGTGGTCAGCAACGCTCAGACCACATTTAAACACAGCCCGAGCGATGCCCTGGTGTGGGCAGTCGACCTGCAGGCGAACACCCCGCTCCCTGGGGCAGCCGTGTCCATCTACAACGAAGCAGGGGCCGTCCAGGCACAGGGCCAAACCGACCAAAACGGCCTCTTCGCCGCCTCCATCCCACCCGCCCAGGAGACCTACCAGCAGTATGCAGCCGTGGTCGGCCAGCCCGGTGAGCCCGATTTCTCCATTGGTCTGTCCTCCTGGTCGCAGGGAATCGATCCGTGGAGCTTCGGCGTGCCCGTCGATCTCAACCCGCCCGGCCCTAAGGTGTACCTGTATTCCGACCGCCCAATCTATCGTCCTGGACAGACGATTTACTTCCGCGCGGTCGCCCGCCAGGCAAATAACGGGCGTTACACCCTGCTCGACCAGGGCACTCTTCCGCTGGCATTGACCGGCCCCTCCGGGGAGCAGCTTGCCAGCTTCGACCTGCCTCTCACAGCTTTCGGCAGCGCGCATGGCGAGTTCACCCTGCCGGAGAGCTCCCAGCCCGGCTACTACGCCCTGCAGAGCAGCCTGGACCCTTACGCACCGCTTTCAATCCAGGTCGCCGATTACCGCAAGCCAGAAATCAACCTGAATGTGAGCCTTGCGCCTGCCGACCTGCAGTATGGCGAGGCGCTGGCAGGTGAAATCTCGGCCCAGTATTTCTTCGGCGCGCCGGCAGGTAACGCATCCGTGCATTGGGCGCTGTATGCCGCTCCCGATCCATTCTATATGCCGGACTACCAGGTGGGAGTGGCTGACGCCAATTGGTGGAACAGCTTTTCCTTTCCGGTTTACAGCGATCCACTGGGTCGCTTGCTCAGCGAAGGCGACGAGCGGACTGCGCCGGATGGCAGCCTGTCTTTAACCCTGCCGACGACCCAGGAAGGCCAGGATCCACCACTCCAGCGGCAGCGCTACACCCTGGAGGTCACCCTCAAAGACGAGAGCGGCTTTCCGGTATCGGCGCGGGCGAAGGCAGCCGTCCATCCCGCCAGTTTTTACATCGGTCTGAAGCCAGATGCCTGGATCGGGCAATCGGGGAAAGAGTCCGGTTTCGGCGTACAGGTCGTGGATTGGGAGGGGGAGCCAGCCGGCGCGCACAATTTGCGCGCGGAATTCCAGAAAGTGACCTGGGAGCAGAAGCCACCGGAACACCCCTACGAGAGCGTCACCTTTGTACCGCGCTACGAGGCGCTGGCGAGCACCGATTTCAGCACCGGCGCGGATGGGAAAGCCCGCCTGGCATTTACCCCCGCCGAACCGGGCACCTACCGGCTGTACGTCAGCGGCGAGGGCGCTGCCAGCGAGGCGCTGCTGTGGGTCGGCGGTCCAGGTCAGGCTATCTGGCCAAACCAGTCCAACGAGCACCTGCGCCTCACCGCGGACCAGGCTGGCTACCAGCCTGGGGACACCGCTCACGTTTTCATCCCTAACCCATTCCCTGGGGATGCCCTGGCGCTGCTGACTATCGAACGGGGAGCCATCATGAGCTCGCAGGTGCAGACAATCCGTGGCTCGGGGTACACCCTGCCGCTGGAGCTGAGCGCGGATGACGCTCCAAATGTTTACCTGTCTGCCGTCCTGCTCGGCAAAAGCGCGGATGGTCGCCCGGATTACCGCCTCGGCTACGTGAACCTGCCGGTCGACCCAATCCAGCAAACCCTGCAGGTCAGCCTGCTCAGCCAGCCAGCCCAGGCTGGACCCGGCGACGAGGTCACCCTGGAGCTGCAGGTGACCGACTCAGGCGGCAATCCCGTGCAGGGAGAGTTCTCACTGGCAGTGGTAGACCTGGCTGCCCTGGCGCTGGCTGAGCCGAATGCGCCTGGCATCCTGCCGGCTTTCTACCAGAACCAGCCGCTGAGCATCCAGACTGCGCTCTCGCTCAATGCCCATCCAATCCCGGGAGCCTTACCCGCTCCGGGTATAGGAGGCGGTGGGGGTGGGGCAGAAATGCCCATTGTAGTGCGCGAAAACTTCCCCGATACGGCGTATTGGAACGCCGAGCTGGTCACCGGAGCGGACGGCAAGGGCAAGGTGACTTTCCAGCTCCCCGACAACCTGACTACCTGGCGCGTAGACGCCCGCGGCCTGACCAGTGATACCCGCGTGGGCGAAGCGCAAAGCGATATCCTCACATCCAAGGACCTGTTGGTGCGCCCGGTTACCCCGCGCTTCCTGGTAGCCGGGGACCACGTCCAGCTGGCAGCCATCGTCCAAAACAATACCCAGGAGGACCTGCAGGTCCAGACCAGCCTGCAGGCGGCAGGCGTCACCCTGGACGACCCCGACCGCGCCAGCCAGCAGATCGCTGTGCCGGCGGGTGGGCGGGCGCGGCTGGAATGGTGGGGTACGGCTCAAAATGTGGACAGCGCCGACCTGGTCTTTTCGGCACGGGCTGATTCTGCAGGTGGCACCCTGGAAGACGCTGCCCGCCCGGCTCTGGGCGCGCTGCCAGTGTTGAATTACAGCGCACCCCAGACTTTCAGCACTGCCGGCGTGCTCGATGGGGCAGGCGAGCGCCAGGAGCTGGTCAGCCTGCCGCGCTCCTTTGATATCAGCGGCGGCCGCGGGCTGAGCCTCGAGCTCTCGCCTTCCCTGGCTGGCTCCATGCTAAGCTCTCTGGACTACCTCGAACACTACCCCTACGAGGGCACCGAGCAAACCCTCTCGCGCTTCCTGCCGAACCTGGAAGCTTATCGCGCCCTGAAGCAGCTCGGGGTTGATTCCCCTGTGCTGCAAGCCAACCTGGAACGCACGCTGCAGAGCGGGCTGCAGCACCTGCTGTCTCTGCAGCAGGCGGACGGCGGCTGGAGCTGGTGGCAGGGAGGGCAGAGCGACCCGTACATCAGCGCCTACGTGCTCTTCGGTCTGAGCCGCTTGCAGCAAGCCGGCATTCCGGTGAGCTCGGATGTCATCACGAAAGCTGTCGAGTACCTGCGAACCGACCTGGCCGCGCATGCCTCCGAGGACAAGAACGGGTACCAGCCGTGGCAGCTCGACCGGCTGGCTTTCGAGTATTTTGCCCTGGCTTCAGCCGGTTCCGCCGGTTCCGGCGATCTCAGCGAGGCGCAGAGCCTGCTTGAATGGCGTGAGCGCCTGAACCCCTGGGGGCAAGCCCTGCTTGCACTCACCTTCGAGATGCTCGACCCTGGCAGCCGCCCGGTTGACGAGCTGGCTTCCAGCCTGCAGTCAGCAGCCATCCGCTCGTCCACCGGCGCCCATTGGGAGCAGCAGCCCGGCGGCTACCAGAATATGCATACGACCCTGTCTAACAGCGCGGTCGTAATCTACGCCCTTTCGCAGCTCGATCCCGCTTCCCCGCTGCTCGTCGACGCCGCTCGCTACCTGATGGCTCACCGCCAGGCGGATAACAGCTGGGGCTCAACTTTCGCTACCGCCTGGAACCTGCTCGGGCTGACCGAGTACATCAAAGCGACCAACGACCTGGGAGGCGATTTCGCTTACGGGGCCACGCTCAATGGCGCCTCGTTGGTCAGCGGGCAGCCAGCCAGCGCTGACCACGCCGCACCTGTTACAGCCAACGTGCCGGTAACGGGCTTGTACCCGGATTATCCCAACGCGCTGACCATCCAGCGCCAGCCCGGAAATGGTCGCTTATATTACACCGCCAGCCTGAACGTAAACCGCCCGGTGGCGGAGGTTGCTCCGTTGAACGAAGGGCTTTTCCTGGAACGCAGCTACTACCCCCAGGGTGCAGCCTGCCCGGGCGAAGGGTGCATTCTCGTCAATGGGACGGCGGCTGGCAGCCAGGTCACTGCCAAGCTGCGCCTGACCCTGCCCCACGATGCTTACTACCTGGTGGTCGAAGACTACCTCCCGGCCGGCGCGGAAGTGCTGGATACCAGCCTGAAGACGACACAGCAAGGTACTGGGGAGGGGCCGCAGGCAGGCTTACCCTACGACCCGGCTGATCCCTACTCCCACGGCTGGGGCCAGTGGTACTTCCACCCTGCCCAGGTCTACGACGACCACATCGCCTGGACGGCTGATTACCTGCCTGCCGGCACCTACGAGCTGACCTATACCCTGGTAGCGGACCAGGCGGGCGAGTACCAGGTGCTCCCGGCACGCGCCTGGCAGTTCTACTTCCCCGAGGTGCAGGGCAACAGCGCTGGCGAGCAGTTCAGCATCCAGCCATAAAACATCTCTGGAAATTCCCCCAGTACTAATCAAGAGTGAACACACAAAATCAAGGAGAGTGCAGCGCAAGCGCTGCACTCTCCTTGATTTTGTGATATTTTACAGGTTAATGCCCGCAAACAGGTCCTTTTCCCGCACACCCGGCTCGGGAGGCGGGTAAGCGCGCATATACGTCTCCCGGTTGCCGAGCAATCGCCAGGCAATACCGATCAGCCCGCGAGTCATCCCGGGGCCGCCCTGGCTGGCATGGCAGGCTGCCGCCTGGGCTTTCTCTTCGCGCACCGGGCTGAAATCGATGCTGGCGTTGATCGGGAAGACATCATCCACCAGGGAGGCAATATCCACGTCCTTATTCCGCCCGAAGTGACGCGGGTCTTGCCCGAACAGCGGCATCAGGCGCACTGCGAACCGTAAGAACCCCTTGGGCATCGTCTGGAAATACAGCTTCTTCGGCCGGAACGGGGGCAGGCCGGCTAATGCGTACCCTTCCTCGCCGGCAATCTCGCAGGCACGCACCGTCGCCTTGTGGATGGCGATGTGGTCCGGGTGGCGGTAGCCTCCGATCGGGTCGAAGGTGATCACCACCTCTGGGTGCAGCGTGCGGATGTGAAAAGCCACCCGCTCGGCAACCTCCTCCAGCGGGGCTGCCGCCAGGGCGTCGGGGTGCTGGTTGTCGGAAGAGCCTGGCATGCCCGAGTCCCGGTAGCCGAGGAAATAAACCCCGCTCAAGCCCAGGATTTGTGAGGCGCAGCCCAGCTCATAGACCCGCCGGGCTGCCACCGAGTTCGAAGCCATCCAGGCAGTCGGCGTCCATCGTGCCGACCTCGCCCCGGGTGGCGCACACCAGGTATACGAGCACGCCGCGCCGGGCGTAATAGGCCAGGGTGCCGCCCATGCCGAAGGTTTCATCGTCCGGGTGGGCCAATACCGCCATCAGGACCGGCTTAGGGTTGGGCGGAGTTTCAAGCTCAGCGATTGTCGTTTGTTCCTCTTCTATCATTTACATCACCCTTATAGTTGAGCCGCGCTCAGTTTTCTCGACTTCGATGCGGTTCGGGAAGGCATCTTTCAGCTCGTCGATGTGGGTGATGACCAGGATCTTGGCGAAATCCGGGCGCACCAGGTTGATCGCCTCGATCAGCCGCTGGCGGCCCTGGGCGTCCTGGCTGCCGAAACCCTCGTCGATCACCAGGGTCTGCAGGCGTGCGCCGGCGCGCTGGGCCAGCACCTCCGAGAGCGCCAGGCGGATGGCGAAATTCACCCGGAAGGCCTCCCCGCCCGAAAACATCTCGTAATCCCGCGTCCCCGCTCCGTCGCTGATCTGGATATCCAGCGTCTCCTTCAGATCGTCCCGCTTCTTATCTTTATAGGCAGCCTGGGTGACAAAGCGCACCGACATGTTGCCCCCGCTGAGCCGGTCCAGGATCTCGTTGGCCCTGCTTTCGATCTCCGGTAGAGCCTGCTCGATCAGCAACGCCGGCACCCCGTCTTTGCCGAAAGAGCGCTCCAGCTGCTTGTAGCGCCCGACCAGCCGGGTCTGCACCTCGCGCTGGCGCCCAGGGTTTCCCGGCGAGCTTTCAAGTCTTCCAGCACCAGCACCCTCTGGCGGGCGGCGCCCACCTCCAGGCGCAGCCTGTTTTCCTCTTCCTGGAACTGGAATAACAGGCTTTCCGCCTCCTCCAGGTCGGGCGCCTGGGCCTGGGCAGCGACCAGAGCTTCGTCCGCCTGGGAGTACTGCTCCTGCTGGCGAGCGGTCTCCTCCTGCTGCGACTGCTGCTCTGCCTGCAAACCGGCGATCTCGCGCTCCAGCGGCGCTTGCGCCGCCTGCGCCTTCTCTAATGTGCGGATGTCATCGGCAGCCGTGCGCAGCTCGCCCACCCGCCTCCGGGCGGCATCGTGCGCGGCAGCATCGTAACCGATGGCGAGCAGCTCGGCGTCGATCTCTGCCAGACGCTGACGCGCCTCGGGTTCGTAAGCTTCGCTCTGCAGCGCCTGGGTCACTTCGCTCAAGCGCGGTTCACCGTTCTGTTTCCAGGACGCTTCCTGGCTTTCAAGCAGCTCGATCCGGCTGGAAAGCTGCGCCAGCCGCTGCTGCTGGCGGCGCAGGTCGGCATCCACCTGGGCCAGCCCGGCGATCTGGTTTTCCAGGTCGCGCACCTCCGCCTCGCTTTCCCGCAGCAGCGTCTGGTTGGCGCGGAACCGGTCGCCCAGCTCTCGTCCCTGGGCATTCAGCTCGTCGATCATCCGCTGGCGGTCCTCTGCGTCCAGCGGCTGCCCGCATACCGGGCAAACGGCGCCTTCCAGCTCGCTCAGCCGGTCGATGCGCTCCTTCAGCTCATCCATATCCGTTTTCAAGCGCGGATTCTCGGCGCGCGCGCTCCGCCTGCTCCTGGCGCGCCTTCTGCAGGTCAGGTCCAGCTCCTGGCGCTGCCCGAGCTGGGCTTCCGCGGCTGCCAGAGCTGCCGCGTGCGTCGTCTCGCTCGCCCTGCAGCCGGTCGATCTCCTGCCGCGCGGCTGCGACCTGGCTCTCCTGTTGGGCCAGCATCTGCTGCTCCTGCTCCAGGCGCGCCTGGGCGGAGCTGAGCTCGCTGGCGCGGCGCCTCGCGCCGTTTTTCCTGCTCGCGGAACTGGACGGCGATCCCTTCCCAGCGCTCCAGCTCCTGCTGGGCGGCCTGTCAGGCAGCGTAAGCCTGCTTGATCTCGCTCTCCCTGGCGCTGATCTCGGCATAAGCCTGCCACTCCTGCTGGCGGGCGTTCAAGCGCAACTCCGTCTCCGCCAGCCGCCGCCTGTGCGGCTTCGAGCTGTTTACGCAGGGTCTCCACCAGCTTGGCCTGCTCTATCCAGGGCTGCCGCGATCTCGCGGACGCTCTTTACCGCTGTCTCCTGGGTCTGGCGCTGCTGGCTGATGCGCTTCAGCTCCTTCTCCAGCTCTTGCAGGTGCGCTCGCGCGCGCTTCCTCTTCGGCGAGCTCTGCGCCGATCTCGTTGCAGCTGCCCGTCCAGGCGGGCGATTTCCGCTTCGACCTTCTTGCGCAAATCTGCGGTGCGCTCGCGGTAGACCTCCCAGATATCCAGGCCCAGGATGCTGCCCAGGATGCGCTTGCGGTCGCCCGGTCGCTGCTGGGTGAACTGGTCGGCTTTGCCCTGCAGGAAGAAGGAGGCGTTGACGAAGGTCTCGTAATCCAGGCGCAGGGTCTGCTCGATGCGCAGCTCGGTCTCGCGCAGGGTGCGCTCGGTCAGCGGCTTCCAGGTCGGCTCGCCTCCATCTCCGCCGTCCAGGCTGCCTGACTGCAGGATGTGGAACTCCAGCACGGTGGTCTTATCGCGCGGCTTGCTGCGCTGGACGCGGTAGATATTGCCTTCGTAAGAGAAGACGAGCTCGACCGCCGCCACGCTGGACTGGGCGTTGATCAGCGCGTCGTCCCGCCGGCGCGCCTGACCGAACAGCGCCCAGGTGATGGCGTCCAGCAGCGAGGACTTCCCCGCCCCGTTGGCCCCGGAGATGCAGGCCAGCTCGAAGGAGGTGAAATCGATCTCCGCCGGGTCGCGGTAAGAGAGGAAGCCGGAGATTGTCAGGTGAAGGGGGATCATAAGAATCGTTGAACCAAGCCAGGATTATAACAAACTCCCCTTTCAATTTATGGCTCAGCGCCCGCTGAATTTCACCCCACTTCCAATTAAAGGATAGACGGAAAATTGGTGTTCGTGTGGGCGAATGCCCACACGAACACCAATTTTCCGATTTTTTCCCATTCCTGGGAACGGATCCCGTTGGAATATATAAAAGATGGATACCGAAAGTGCTCAGGATTGAGTAAAATAGACCGTTAATGTCACATTCACGCTTCCTCAGCCTGCTGCAGGCATCCACCTCCCCGCTGCTCGGCGATGGCGCGATGGGCACGATGCTCAACGCCCGCGGCGTCGGGTTTGCGCGCTGCTTCGACGAGCTGAACCTGACCAGCCCGGACCTGGTCGCCGAGATCCACCGCGACTATATCGATGCCGGCGCGCAGATCATCCAGACCAACACCTTCGGCGCCAACCGCTACAAGCTGGCCGCGCATGGGCTGGACGGACAGGTGGCCGAGATCAACCGCGCCGGCGTGGAGCTGGCCCGCCGGGTGGTGCTGGCATCCTGCAAGGACGTGCTGGTGGCCGGCGATGTCGGCCCGCTGGGCGTGCGCCTGGCGCCCTTCGGCCGCGTGCAGCCCGAGCAGGCCCGCCAGGCCTTTGCCGAGCAGATCGCAGGCCCTGGTCGAGGCTGGCGCTGACCTGCTGGTCATCGAAACCTTCAGCGACCTGTACGAGATCGGCGAGGCCGTCCAGCGCCGCCGCGCCAGGTCTGCGACCTGCCGGTGGTGGCCTCGCATGACCTTCACCCGCGACGACCGCACCCTGCTGGGCGACTGCTCCGGCCGAGCGTCGCCCGGTTCCTGGCCGAGAGCGGGCGCGGACGTGATCGGCGTCAACTGCTCCGGCGGGCCGGCGCAGATCTGCCGCATCCTGCAGCCAGATGCGCCAGGCTGCTCCCGAGGCGCGCTTCTCGGTCATGCCCAACGCCGGCTGGCCCGAGCAGGTCGGCGGGCGCATCATGTACCCGGCCAACCCGGAATACTTCGGCGAATACGCCCTGGCTTTCTGCGAGGCGGGCGCCAGCCTGGTGGGCGGCTGCTGCGGCACCACCCCGCAGCACATTGCCGCCATGCGCCTGGCGCTCGACAGCATCCCCGAAGGCTGCGAGTCTCGCCAACGCGCTTGCCCTGGCAGTGCTCGAAGGGCGAGCGCGCGAGCCGGCCTCCGCCGAAGGCTCGACCGAGCTGGCGCAGAAGCTCGCCGCAGGGCAAGTTCGTCGTCTCCGTCGAGATGGACCCGCCGCGCGGTCTCTCCACCCACAAGCTCCTGGCCGGCGCCAGCCTGCTGGCGGAAGCCGGCGCGGACGTGATCAACGTCGCCGACAGCCCGATGGCGCGCATGCGCATGAGCCCCTGGGCGGTGTGCGAGCTGATCCAGCGCAGCAGGTCGGCGTCGAGACCGTCGCTGCACTTCCCCACCCGCGGGCGCAACCTGCTGCGCGTCCAGGGCGACCTGCTGGCGGCGCATGCCCTGGGCATCCGCAACGTGTTCGTGGTGATGGGCGACCCCACCGCCATCGGCGATTACCCCGAGGCCATGGACAACTACGACCTGGTGCCCTCCGGCCTGATCAAGCTGATCAAGCAGGGCTTCAACGCCGGGCTCGACCACTCCGGGGCGGACATCGGGCAGCCGACCTCCTTCTTCGTCGGCTGCGCCCTCAACCTGTGCACCAGCGAGCCGGAGAAGGAGATGCGCAGCCTGCACCGCAAGCTGGAAGCCGGCGCCGATTTCATCCTCACCCAGCCGGTCTTCGATCCCGAGCAGGCGGAGAGGTTCGTGCAGCGCTATGCCGCGGAGTATGGGAGCTCTCGAAACGCCGCTGCTGGTGGGCATCCTGCCGCTGTTCAGCAGCCGCCACGCCGCTTTCCTGCACAACGAGGTGCCGGGGATCAGCATCCCCCAGGCGATCCGCGACGAGATCAGCGCCGCCGGCGAGGGCGCCCCGCAAGCCGGCGTGCGCATTGCCCTGCGCCTGGTCGAGCAGATGCGCTCCTTCACCCGCGGCATCTACCTGATGCCCGCCTTCAACCGCTACGACCTGGCTGCCGAGATCATTGAAAATATCCACAAATAAGCGTGATCTGGGTGCATGTGACCCTGCCACTCTTATTTGAAGTAATTCCCTCTCTATGCCGATTAGTCTGGATATACAAGAAAGGACACCTCCCATGGAAGCAGCTGAAATAAGCCCAGCACCCACAGCCGTGCGCCCCGCCAACGCCGGGCGGCGCTATTTGCTCGTCCTGGACGGCACCCCCGCCGGATATCTCCGCTCCCTGGAAGGCGGCGAGATCACCGGTCAGGTCGTCGAGGTCCGCTCGGGGAATGACCCGCTCGTCCACAAGCACATCGCCGGCATCAAGTACGAGGATTTCATCTTCCAGGCCGACCTGAGCCTGACCAAAGACTTCTACTCCTGGATCTCCAATTCCTGGGCTTCAAACTACAGCCGTAAGGATGGCACTATCGTTACCCTGGACTATAAGGACAAGGCGTTGTATGAGGATGCTTTCTATAATTCCTTGATCAGCGAAGTCACGATCCCTGCCTGCGATGGATCGAGTAAAGATCAGTGCATGCTGACGATCCGCTGCGCCCCGGAATACACCCGCCGGCGTAAATCCGCCAAAGGGGAAAACACGAAGTTCAGCAAAGGCGTGCAGAAGAAATGGCTGGCTTCTAACTTCCGCTTTGAGATGGGCAGTCTTCCTTGCAATTACGTCTCACGCATCGAGCCATTTACGGTCAAGCAGAGCGTCCAAAGCGACCCGGATCGGAGAGAGGCGCGATTATGTGAAAGAGCCGAGCCAGCGTGGAGTTCCCTAATCTGACGGTCACCCTGCCGGAGAGTCACGCCAAGGAGTGGATCGACTGGCACGAAGATTTCGTCATCAAGGGCAACAGCAGCCAGGATAAAGAGCTGAGCGGCGCGTCTGGTGTTCCTCGCTGCGGATAGGCAGACCGAGCTGGCCCGGGTCAGCTTCTTCAACGTGGGCATCTATCAGGTAAGTTCATGTCCGGGCCGGGGGAGGATGGGCTTGCCCTGGTACAAGCCAGCCTGTACTGCGACCGGATGGAGTTCCAGTACAGCGAATTGCTGGCGTAGGGCTCTAAGTGCTTACCCGGAATCCAAATTCCTGTGCTTGAAAAACCCGATCTTCGAAGACCAGCTCATCCTTTCTCGTCTGCAGGACGAATATGGGCTGCAGGTCAGCCGGCTGACCTTTCTCCCGCTGGGCGCGGATGTGAATACCGCTGTCTACCGCCTCGAGACGGAAGATGCGTCAGCCTACTTTCTGAAGCTGAGAAAAGGCGACTTTGACGAGATCACCGTTGCCGTCCCCCAATTCCTCAGCGAGCAGGGAATCCGGGCGATCATCGCCCCGCTGCCGGCCAAATCCCATCAGCTCTATGCCAGCCTGGGCGCCTTCAAGCTGATCCTCTACCCCTTCATCGAGGGACAGAACGGCTACGAGGTATGCACTGTCGGATCGCCAGTGGCTGGATTTCGGCGCAGCGCTCAAAGGCATCCACGCCGCTCAAGCGCCGCCTGGGCTCGCCGCGCTCATCCCGCGCGAGACCTATTCCCCGCGCGGGCGCGAGCTGGTTAAGACCTTCCAGGCGCAGGTCGAGACTACCACGTTTAGCGACCCCACGGCTGCAAAACTAGCTGCGTTCATGCGGAAAAAGCGGGATGAGATCGACCATCTCGTTGCCCGGGCAGAAGCGCTCGCCATGGCGCTTCAAGCCCGCTCCCTGGAGCTGGTCCTGTGTCACTCCGATATCCACCCCGGCAATCTTCTGCTCGGCGCAAACGATGCGCTGTACATCGTGGATTGGGACAATCCCCTCTTTGCCCCAAAAGAGCGCGATCTCTGCCTGGTGGGCGGCTGCAGCGCCTGGAGCAGCGCACGGGATGAAGCTCTGTTCTATCAGGGGTATGGAGAGGCGGAGGTCGACCGGATGGCGCTGGCGTACTACCGCTACGAGCGCATCGTTCAAGATATCGCCGCTTTCTGCCAGGAGCTGCTTTTGACCGAGGAGGGCGGCGAGGACCGCGAGCAGGGGTTCAGGTATTTTACGAGCAGCTTTTTGCCCGACCACGAAGTCGAGCTCGCCATGCAGGCGGATAAATTGTTAGCGACTTAGCTCTTCTAGAAGCGTCCTGGCATCGATCAGATCAGCCGTGGCTGAAGCCTTCGCTGAACCGCCCATAAATCTCGCTCAACACCTGCCGGATCTCTTCCGCTTTGCCTTGCGCGCGCCATATCCGGCTCAGGCTGATCGCCGCGTGCAGCTCCAGCATCGTCGCTTGTTCCACCTGGGCGACTTCCAGGGCGCGCAGCAGCCAGACTTCGGCCTCGCGGGGATCACCTGGCGATTGTGCTAAGAGCAGCTCTCCTTTGAGCCGGTAAAACTCCCCCGACATAGCTCCTCCGTAGCCCTGGCTGGGTATATGGATTGCTTCATCGATCAAGATCAACCCCTCGGCGGGTCTTCCCATCTGACCGCATACCCCAGCCTGAATGGATAGCAGCAGCGGCCAAAAAACAGGCGGGGTTTTTAATCCCTGATAAATGTGCATGCCCTGCTGGATCTGGGCCAGCCCTTCCTCCGCTCGACCTAACCCCGCCAGTGCGGCCCCATGCAGGCACAGGCCGACTGCATTCCACAGCCCGAACTCATGCTCTCCGGCAATCTCTAATACAGCCTCCGTTAAGCCCAGGGTCTGCTCAGCTTCTCGTCTCCAGAAATGGAGCAATCCGGTGTGGAACATTGCATAGGCCATGGTATAGGGGTGATTTAACCTTTTCGCCAGGTCGATTGCATCATCCATTCGCTTTAGCGCGCGATCCGGGAAGCCAAGCATCCACAGGATGAAGGCGGAGGTGGTGCGGCACACTACGCCGGGGTTGTTGCCCATCCTGAAGCGCCGCGAGCTGTGCCGGTCAGGATCGTAAAGCGCAATCCCTTTTTCCAGGTGCTCCAGGCCCATTTTTAGATTGTCAAGGAATGACAGGTTGCTTCCCAGCACTAAATGCGCCTCTACCAGCATGTTCGTATCGTTGGAATGCTCTGCCAGGCTCAGGATTTGTTCACCTATGTGGGCCGCTTTCTCGAATTCGCCCTTGAAGATATAGAAGGTGGCAAGTCCCCTCAACACAGGAAACAGGCTGGGGTCGTCTCCCATCGTCTGAGTGAGCTCCAGGGCGCGGCTGTAGGCCTGCTCGACCTCCGGCGTGTAGCCTTTGAGCGCCAGCAGCGCCCGGGCCAGGCCGGTCTGGATTACGACCTTCTCTCGGGCGAGCTCCGCCGTAGAGGGGATAGCCGAAAGCACGTTAAGCAAATCGGTAGTGAGCTCGACCAACGCCCGGTACCATCCCCGGGCATCGTACAGGAACCACAGGCTGTCGATAAATTTGCCCAGCTGCTTGAGATCCTGCTCCGCCGCCCAGTAGCTCCAGGCGGTGCGCACGTTTTCGATGTCAGCCTCCAGCTCGGCTAAGGCTGCCTCGCGTTCATCCCCGGTCAGGCGCTCCCATTGGCGCTGGGTAAAGTCGGCGTAGTAGCTTGCATGCGCCCGCATAGCGGCGGCGCTGAGCTCAGGATCTTCTTCCAGCCTTTCCCCAGCGTATTCCCGGATCGTTTCCAGCATCAGCAGCCGGGGTTCTCCGGAATCCTGCTGGGTCTGGCGGACCAGGCTCTTATCTACCAGGGAAGCCAGTCCCTCGAGTATGTCATCTCCCAGCTCAACCCTGGGCGTGACCCTCTCAGCCACGGCTTCGACTGCGCCAAATGTGCAGCCCAGGAATACCGCGAGCAGCTCGAACAGGCATTGCTCTTCAGCGTCGAGCAGCGCGTAGCTCCAATCGATGGTGTCGCGCAGCGTCTGCTGCCGTACGGGCAGGTCGCGCGCTCCGCCCCGCAGCATTTTCAACCGGCTTCCCAGCCGTTCGAGCAGGGCTTGGGGTGAAAACAGCTTGATCCTGGCCGTGGCGAGCTCGATTGCCAGCGGCAAGCCGTCCAAGCGCACGCAGATCTCCGCAACTGCCGGCGCATTCTCGCGGGTCAGCTCGAAGTCAGGCTTTACCGCCTGAGCGCGCTCACGAAATAACCTGTACCGCCTCGAACTGGGTCAATTGTTCGAATTTCAGCCCTTTGAGATCGAGCGTGGGCAGCGAGAGCGGGGGGACCGGGAAGATATACTCACCGCGCACGCGCAATGCCTCCCGGCTGGTAACCAGGAATTTAAGCTGGGGACAGTCCCGAGATAATTGCGCAACGTCTGGCGCGGCCTCCGTTACCTGCTCAAAATTATCGAGAAGCAGCAGTATGCTCTTGGTGCGCAGCTGTCGGATTAACTCGGCGAGGAGCGGCTGGTCGCTGGCTTCCTTGATGCTGAGCGTTTTAGCAATTGCGGCGAGGGCGGACTCAGGGTCTCGGCTGGGTGCCAGGTCGACGAAGTAAACTCCGTCCTCGATTTGCTCGCTCAGCTCGGCCGCCGCCTGGAGCGCCAGGCGGGTTTTTCCGATACCGCCAGGACCGGTGAGGGTCAGCAGCCGGACCTCGGGGGAGCTCAGGCGCAGCAAGAGCTCGGCCAGCTCTGCTTCCCGCCCGATGAGTGCGGTGGGCTGCGCCGGAAGATTGTTCGGGCGGCGGTCGAGCGATTCGATGGGAGGGAAATCCGCCTCCAGGTCAGCATGATGGAGCTGGAAGATGTGCTCGGGGTGTTCCAGACCTTTCAAGCGGTGCTCGCCCAGGTCAAGCAGGGTCACCCCCTCGGGCAGTTGTTCCACCAACATGCCAGAGGCTGCCTCTGATATAAGCACCTGGTCCCCGTGCGCGGCGGACATGACCCGCTGCACGTGGGCTAAGGTCAGATAGCCGGTATAGCCGAGGCCTTCACCGTCCATGCCCTTGGCATGGGCGGCGCCAGTATGGATGCCCATGCGCACCTTAACCGGAGCCGGGTCCCACGCTGCGTGCTGCAGACGGCGCTGCGCATCCAGCGCCGCGTTGAGTGCATCTCCGGCGGTGTAGAACGCAGCGCAAAACGCGTCACCGATGATCTCGAAGACCTGCCCCCTGCACGCCCGGATGGAATCCCGCAGGATCGCGTGGTGCTGCGCCATGAGCGCGGGTAAAGCTTCCGGGTAGCGCTTTGCCAGGCTTGTGCTGCCTTCAATATCGGTAAACAGAAAGGTTACCGTTCCGGTCGGTAAGGGTTCGCTGGTTGGCTCTATAAGATTCCCCATAATTTGCTGTCGTTAATTGCCTGAAATGATGATTGAAATGACACCTGGGCTGCTTATCTAGATCATTATACTCATAATTGTGCGTCTTTATGCTGATAAGGCTTAGAGCAATTCAAAATATATTAAGGCTTCCTCAGCTCTCAAAGGAATTCCTGATATCCCCCCTTCAACTACGTAACTCTTATGTTTGTCAGACCGTCCTGACCGGCGTGAAGCTGCTCATTCAAAGCGCATTTAAGAAATCTACAGGCTGGAACACCGGCAGGAGTGCAGGCTGGTAATCCCTGGCATTTCGGGTGATCAGGCATTCGGCGTGACAATGCACCGCGCTCATCATCTGGACAGCGTCCTCGAAATCCGGGTAGTCCAGGCTCAATGCCTGCTCGATAGTCGCATGATCGACCGATGCAATCTTTAAAAATTGCAGCAGACTGGTGATGATCGCCCGGGCTTCTGCTTTCGACTTATCTTTTTGGATGAGATAAAACAGCGTCGTTATGCTGTGGGCAGCCAAATATCCTTGAATGAAACCCGTTTCTGCCAGTGCCAGGACTTGAGCGGATGACTCATAAAATGGGCTTCGCCGCTGCAAGACATCCAGGATGATGTTCAGATCAATCAGCGCCTTAGGCTTCGCCGCCATATTTCTCCTCAAGGTGCTCTTTGTAGTCCTGGATGGAAACTTCCGGGGATAACGCACCGCTCAAGCGGCGGACAATCGGCGCCTGATCTAATCCAGCCTGGGGCGGGATGCGGCGCAAATATGCCTCGATTAGATTCGTGAGTGTGGTGTTGTTCTGAGCCGCGTAACGTTTGGCATTCTCAATCAGGTCGCGCGGAATGCGCACAGTTAATTTTGTCTCTGGCATGTCAGCCTCCTGCCGTACAGTAATATCATTAAGTGTACGGCTGTCAACCGGTAGGCGACTAATATTCTCGAAACGTACGCTTACCCATCATGCTCTCTCTACCTCATTCCGCGAACATCTCAGCCAGAGTAGCCAGCACCTGTTATTTGCGTCTCACGGCTGATCTCTCCCAGACGTTTGGCCAGCCGCGTTTTATCCACAGTGCGGATCTGGTCCAGGACGATCTGGCCCTCCTTCCCCTGAAACTGGCATCGCACCCGGCTCGGATAATCTCTTGCCCGCGTCGTCATTGGCGCAAGAATCACTGTAGCAATATGGGCGTTCATTTCATCGGGGGATATGACCAGGCAGGGTCGTGATTTTTGGATCTCACTCCCGATGGTAGGATCAAGATTGACCAGGTAAACTTCGAATCGTCGGACTACCACTCCCACTCATCCTCCTCCCATTCGGTTGGGAGGCTCTCCTCGAGCAGCTGGTCATCATCCAGCTCTGCCATGCTGGCGAACTTAGCTTCCCATCCCTGGCGAGGCTGATAGGCGGAGCGAATGACGAGCTTATTTTCTTCGACGATCAACTCCACTTCGTCAGACAGACCTGCCTGCTCCAAAAGGGCGCGGGGAATCCGTATACCCCTGGAATTGCCAATCTTTACAACTTTCGAGCGCACAGTCGCCATCTTATCACCTCCGCCTGTGGATACATTGTAATCACGTTATCGGGGTTGTCAAGGTCAGTATTTCATTTTAAAAGGCACGCCTGAGAAGGTTAAGCGGTCAGGTTTCTGAACGGGCAAAATGACGCCGGTCGAAAGTGGAGATTGATCTGCTCAGATCGCCGGAGGGATCTCCTCATTCGCATATTTCGGGTTGACCTCGAGCGGCCTGCGCCGCAGGGTCAGGATCCCCACTGCCACCGGGATGATCACGAAGACGGCGCCGGCGCAGACCAGCGCCAACCCGGTCGTCAGGGTCGCCAATGGCGCGTTGCCGGTGGCAGTCGATCCTGGAAATAAGCCGCCGGTGGCAAAGATCAGCCCGTAGCACAGGCTGGCCAACCCGGGGCAGCCGCACAGCAGCACGGCGATGAGTGTAAGGATAATCCCTGTCGTCCGGTTTTGCATGGTCTATCCCTCCAGTATGCTAGTTCAAACACCGCCCCAGGTTCTGCGTTGCACCCAGCCCATGCCGAACCGCCTGGGCAATAATGCCCAGGCGGTTCGGTTAAGGCTAATCAGGAGCGAGCGGCAGGGCCGCTCGCTCCTGATTAGCCCCGAATGCGCGCCCCCAGCTCCTTATCCAGGCGCTGGATGATGCGCTGCCTGATCTGGGCGAGCTCCTGCTCTTCCAGGGTGTGGTCGGCAGCCTGGTAGGTCAGGCTGTAAGCCAGGCTTTTCTTCCCCGCGCCGATCTGCTCGCCGCGATACAGGTCGAACAGGCGCACCTCAGCCAGCATCGACCCGCCCGCCTGGCGGATCACCTCTTCCACCCGCTCCGCGGGCAGCTCCTCCGGCACGATCACCGCCAGGTCTTCCAGGGCGGGCGGGAAGGCCGGCACCGCCTGCACCGGGTAGCGCACCGGCATCAGCGCCTGGATGGCTTGCAGGTCGAGCTCCGCAGCCAGCAGGGGCGTCTCGGGCAAGTCGTAGCGGGCGCGCACCAGGGGATGCAGCTCACCGAGGGTGCCGACCCCCGCCCGCCCACCAGGACACGGGCGCACTTCCCGGGGTGGAAGCTGGGATGCTCAACCGGCTCGTAGCGCACCTCTTCCAGCTGCAGGTTTTCGAGTAAAGCCTGCACCACACCTTTCAAGTCGAAGAAGTCCATGGGCGCAGTGTCCGCCCCCTGCCAGGCCGGCAGGGCGCGCTGCCCGGTCAGCGCAATCCCCAGGATGGCCCGCTCCTCGGGCAGCTCGCCCTCTTCCGAGCCCAGGAACACCGGTCCGATCTCGAACAGGGCAATTCGCTGGCGCAGGCGGGCATTGCGTTCGACAACCTCCAGCAGGCTGGAGAGCAGGCTGTGGCGCATCACGCTCCGGTCGCTGGCGATCGGGTTCGCCAGCTGCACGTATGGCTGCTCGTCCGGTGGGGAGCCGGGCAGCAGGCGGCGCGCCTCGCGCTCAACCGAAGTCAGCCGGAAGGTGATCGCTTCCTGCAAGCCCAGCCCGGCGAGCAGGTCGCGGATGCGCTCCTCCTGCTCGAGCGCCAGGTTGCCGCGGGCGGCGGCAGCTCGTCCGCCATCGCGTCTCAGGGATGCGGTCGTAGCCGTAGATGCGCGCCACCTCCTCCATCAGGTCCGCCACGCCGATGATCCCTTCGCTGATGTCCAGGCGGTGATCGGGAGCCGTAGCCCGCACGCGCTCGCCCTGCACCTCCACTTTGAACTCCAGCCTGCGCAGGATTTCGGCGATCTCCCCGGCAGGCAGCTCGATCCCCAGCCAGCGGCGCACGTCGCCTGGGGTGATTTCTATGGTCGGGTCCTGCGGGGGAAGCGGATAAGCGTCCACCAGTCCCTGGGAGACCGCACCGCCAGCCCATTGGTGCATCAGCTGCAGGCCGCGGCGCACGCCGCGCTCCGCCATCGCCGGGTGGACGCCGCGCGAGAAGCGGTAGGCGGCCTCGGACTGCAGGTGCTGGGCGGCGACCGTCTTGCGGATGTTGATGAAGTTCCAGGCGGCGCCTTCCAGCAGGACGTTGCGCGTGTTCTCGCTGACTTCGGATTCAGCCCCGCCCATAACCCCGGCAATCGAAAGGGCTCCGGCTGTGTCGCACACCAGCACGGTGAAGTCATCCAGGCTGCGCTCGACGCCATCCAGGGTGGTCAGGCGCTCGCCGGGGTGCGCGGTGCGGGTGATGCATGGCTCGGCATGCCTCCCGCGGCGCGCTCGACCAGCACGTCGTAATCGAAGGCGTGCAGCGGCTCGCCGACCTCGAGCATGGCATAGTTGGTGGCGTCCACGATATTGTTGATCGGGCGCATGCCAGCCAGGCGCAGGCGGCGCTGCACCCTAGTAGGGGCTGGGGGCGATCTGGATCCCTTCGCACCAACCCCAGCACGAAGCGCGGGTTGAGCTCCGGCGCCTGGATATCGATCGCAACCTTCCCATCGGATATGCGGCTCGCGGGCAGGCACGCTCAAATCGGGCAGGCGCAGCGGCTGACCGGTGATGGCGGCAATCTCGCGCGCCACCCCCAGCATGTTGGCGTCGCGGGCGATATTGGGGGTGATGGCGATATCGAAGACCGCATCGCCCATGTACTCCACCAGTGGCATGCCCAGCGGAGCGTCTCGCATCCAGGATGATCACGCCTTCGTGGTCCTCCGAGATGCCCAGCTCCTTCTCGGAACAGATCATCGAGTAAGAATTCAACCCCGCGGATCTTGGCCCGTCTTCAGGGTCGTCGAGCACCTGGCCCGGCTGGTGCCCATCGTAGATGTGCGCGCCCTCGCGGGCGTAGGGGACCTTGAAAGGCGGCTCGCAGCGGTCCCTGTCCTTTGTACGGGTACAGGTTGGGCGCGCCGGTCAGTACGGTGTGCTCCTGCTCGCCGTCATCCAGCCGGCACAGCACCAGGCGGTCGGCGTTGGGGTGCGGCATCACTTCGCGCACCGCTGCGACCACGATCTTATCGGCATCCCAGGCCAGTCCGGAGGTCTTGGTCTCGGGTCGCAGGTGCGCGCCGGTGCGCCCGGGGTCCCGTCCTCGGGCAGTGGGAAGCCCACATAGCGCACTTCTTCCACCTCCAGGCCGGCCATGGTCAGGCGGTGAGCCAGCTCTTCCACCGGCAGGCTGATCTCGACGAAATCTTTTATCCAGGATAATGGTACTTTCATATTTCACCTCTTACCTAAAACTGCTCCAGGAAGCGCAGGTCGTTAGCCTAGAAATAGCGGATGTCATCGATGCGGTGGCGCAGCATGGAGATGCGCTCGGCACCCATGCCGAAAGCAAAGCCGGTGTAGCGCTCCGGGTCATAGCCGCCATTGCGCAACACGGTGGGGTGCACCATGCCGCAGCCCAGGATCTCCAGCCAGCCGGTGTTCTTGCACACCGCGCAGCCGCTCCGCCGCACAAGAAGCACTCGATATCCATCTCGGCGCTCGGCTCGGTGAAAGGGAAGTGCGAGGCGCGGAAGCGGGATGCGCACCTCCTGCCCGAACATGCGCCGGGCGAAATCCGTCAGCGTCCCCTTCAGGTCGCCGAAGGTGATCCCCGGTCCGACCGCCAGGCCCTCCACCTGGGTAAACTGCATCTCGTAGCGGGCGCTGACCTGCTCGTAGCGGTAGCACATCCCAGGCAGGATGACCCGGATCGGTTCGGGTGCATACTCCCTCATGACGTGGATCTGCCCCGGCGAGGTGTGCGTGCGCAGCACCACTCCCGGCAGTGTGGTGAAGAAAGTGTCCCACATATCGCGCGCCGGGTGGTGGGCAGGCATATTGAGCAGCTCGAAGTTGTACTCGTCCGTCTCCACCTCGCGTGAGCGATAAATCTGGAAGCCCATCTCGGCGAAGATCCGGTAGATCTGGCGCAGGGTCTGCGTAACCGGATGCAGCCGCCCGACTACCAGCGTACGTCCCGGGAGCGTGACATCCACGCGCTCTGTTTCGAGGGCGCGCTGCACCGCCAGCTCGCTCAGCAGATCGCCCTTGCGGGTCAATGCCTCTTCCAGGGCTCGTTTAACCTCGTTCGCACGCCTCCCAATGACCGGGCGCTCCTCCTTGGGCAGCGCCCCCAGGCGGTCAAAGACCTGCATCAAGGCTGAGCTGCGCCCCAGGTAGGTCACCTTCCAATCCTGCAGGCTTGCTTCGCTCTCCACCGTCTCCAGTGAACCCAATGCTTCTTTTTGTATTTGATCGAGTTGTTCTATCATCTCGCCTCCAGCTGCCAGGCAATAAAAAACCCGTCCCAGTATGGGACGGGAGAATAAACCCGCGGTGCCACCCATTTTGACCGCCAGCCAGCGGTCCACTCACTCGCCAACGGCTGAAAACCAGCGATTGGCTTCCCTGCTAACGCCGGGAGTGCGGCTCAAACTACTGGGTCTTTAGCGACCGTTCCCCTGAGCAGCTCGAGAGGGAACTTCAGCCAGCTTCCACCGGGCGGGGGTCTCAGTCGCTGCCCCTGCCTCCCTGTCGGCTTCGGCGGAACATTCCGCCTGGCTTACTTTCCTCTTTCACAGCTTTTCGATTCGGTTGTTGGCTGTATTATCCGCAAAAAAGTCGCCCTGTCAAGAGGGCAATGCTCCCGGCAAGCCGGCGGCTGAGCAATCGCAGCAGAAGCATGGCTTACGCCGGATGGTCGGGGATCTCTCCAGAAAATTCACACCTCTTCCAGCGCAATCTCTCTCTCCTCCAATAGCTCCTTAAGCCGCGGATGATCCAGGTAAACCCCGCGGTACTTCGCCGGGAGCAGAGCCGCGATCTGGCACATAATCTCATCTGTATTCCGCTGCAAAGCTTCGCTGCGTTCCTGGCGGTCGAGTGGAGGCAGCACGAAAGGACGACCAAACACGATCTTCACCGGCGGTCGCCTGAACAAAACGATGCCCAGAACTGCCGATTCGGTGCCGGTTATCGCCGTCGGGATCACCGGGAGGCGGGCTTTATCCGCCAGGTAAGCCACGCCGGTTTTGGCTGCGATCAATCCGCCCACATTGCTGCGGGTCCCTTCGGGAGCCACGCCCAGCAGGCCGCCTTTGTTCAGGAACTGGCGCGCCTGGCGCAGTGCGCCCAGGTCCGCTTCCCCCCGGTTGATGAAGATACCCGGCACCAGCCGGAATGCCCATTTAAACAGCAGGTGAGTCTGGTATTTTTCGGCTGCCAGCACGGTCAAATCATCCCGGTTGATCACCGCGAAACCCAGCGCTGGATCGAGGCGGCCCAGGTGGTTGACGGCAATAATCATCCCTCCCTGCGCAGGGATGTTCTCTAATCCGACAACTTCAAGCCGGCACAGGATGGAGAATAAGGAATGAACGAGCCAGCGCAGAAAATGGCGGAACATCAGTTAAACAAATTACCTGTTGGAAAACACGCCGAAGCCTGGATGTGGAAAAAAACCAATATTTCCCATGTGACCCACAATATACGCGGCCTAATTTTAACCTTACTTGTGAAATGCTACAATCAGCGTCTCCGTTTTTCCAGGGAAAGGTGCTGTTTCGAGCAATCTGCACAGGCCCGCGCTCAAGCCTGTGCCCGGAATGTTTGCGGGGATGTCAGGCGTCCCCCGGTGGATAACAGGTATAATCCAGCCAATGAGCCATCCAGCCAGATCCTGTGCTCTGCTCCTCGCTGTTCTGCTGCTAACTGCCTTCCTCCTGGGCGCTTGCAGCCGGGGCACCGGCAGCCCGACGGCGCTCCCAGCCAGCCCTGTCAGTCGAGATACAGACCAGCCAATCCCCAGCGAATCAGCCACCCCGTTCCAACCTTCCTCTACACCCGTCCCGCTCGCCGCTGTGGTGAACGGTGCGCCGATCGATCTGGACTCATACCAGGCTGACCTCGCCCGTTACCAGGCAGCTAAAGGCGGGGAAGTTACCCCACAGGAGAAACAGCTGGTACTGAACAACCTGGTCGATCAGCTCTTGCTGGCCCAAGCTGCAGCCGAGCAGGGGTTCACCCCTGATGCAGCCCAGGTGCAAGACCGGATAAACGGGCTGGTCTCTCACCTGGGAAGCGAAAAGGCTCTGAACGACTGGATGGCTGCGCAAGGGTACACCCTGGAAACTTTCCAAAAAGACCTGACTAGCTCAATGGCTGCCGCCTGGATGCGTGACCAAATCATCGCGGCAGTGCCTGCCAGCGCTGACCAGGTTCATGCTCGCCAGATTCTGCTCTATGATTCAGCAAAAGCGGATGAAGCACTGGCTGAGCTACAATCTGGCAAAGATTTTGCAACTGAAGCTGCTAAGTACGATCCTGTTACCAAGGGAGACCTGGGTTGGTTCCCGCGAGGATATCTGCTGGACCCCAGGCTCGACGAGGTGATCTTCAATCTGGAACCTGGAAAATATAGCAATGTGGTTGAGACAGCGGCGGGATTCCACATCATCCAGCTCATCGAGCGCGACCCACAGCGTCCGCTCGATCCTAAAGCACGCCTGGCTTTGCAAAGCCAGGCTGTATCGAGCTGGCTCCAGACTCGCCGCAGCCAAAGCCAGATCCAGATCTTGATCCCTTGATCCCGGGTGAGTGACCGTTACGGTCCACCTCGCCTGAATGTGGAGAAAAATGGAATGGATGAATTCGATTTCGAAGAACCCAAGGAAAAACGGCGCAGCTCAACAGGAACGATTATCTTGAATATCCTGACCATCCTGGTGCTGCTGAGCGTCGCATGCGTGGCATGCTCGTTCGTTAGCGTCTTTCTCTTCCCATATATCCCCCTGAACCCATTCCCGCCGCCGACCCTTCCCGTTGCTGTGGGATTCCCCACGATCACTCCCACCCCACGCGAGGTGCTCCCGCCTACCTGGACGCCTCTGCCTACCGAGCCTCCGACTGAAACACCCATCCCGCGCCCGACCGCTACCTTGCCGCCCACACCGACCTTCTTCACTCTGGAAACCCCGACGGAGGCAGCCGGCACCCCTGGGGCCAAGACACCTCCCGGCATGCCCTTTGTGGTTAAAGCCGGGCAGCCGCTGGCGATCCAGAATATTGCCTATCCCGAGCTGGCTTGCAACTGGATGGGGGTTGCCGGGCGCGTCTTCGACCTGCGCAACTCGCCAGTCACCGGGCAGCAGGTGCAGCTGGGCGGCGCCCTCGCCGGCGTCCCCGGGATCGGCGATTTTAACATCACCCTGACCGGCCTGGCGCCTCAATACGGCGCAGGCTATTACGAGTTCAAACTTGCGGATAAACCGGTCGCTTCTAACGGCACCCTGTGGCTGCAGCTCCTCGACCAGGCCGGGCTGCCCATGTCTGAAAAGATCTTCTTCAACACCTCGGACCAATGCGATAAGAATTTGATCCTGGTCGATTTCGAGCAGGTGCGCTGATTGAATAACCTTCGTTAAGTAAGGAAACAGAATGCTGGGGGCTGCCGAAAACGCCCCCTTTCTTATTGATCCATCGGGACGCCTGGAAACAGGCGTTCCATTTGTATGCGGATCAACGTGATCGCCTGCTGGATTTTCGCGCGGTTCGCCGGAACCTGATGCCAGCGGCTGGCGCCAGAGGGATGTGGGAGGGGGATCACCAGGCGCCCATTCACTTCCCTCTGTGTGCCGATCAGCTGTTCAAGAGCGATATTCGCCGGGTAGAACAGGCTGATTGCCAGCTTCCCCACCGGGAGAATCACGCTTGGGTCGACCAGGAAGAGCTCCTGATCCAGGTACGGGCGGCACAACTCCTGCTCGGCCTGGCTGGGCACCCGGTCGCCGCTGCCATTTCTCGCCTTACCCGGGTAGCATTTTGTTACTGCGGTCATATACTGGGTTTGGCGGAACCAGCCCTCGTCTATACCGGCCTGTTGCAGCCACTGGAACAGCCGCTGACCGCTTCCGGCGTTGAACGGCCTCCCCGCCTCCTTTTCGGTAACTCCAGGCGCCTGCCCGATGACCATGAGCTTTGCACTCGCCGTTCCTGAAAAGATGGCGCGCGGGTAAACCGGGTGACCTGCATCCAGGCAGAGACGGCAGCTGCCCATGCGCTCATGCAGCTGCCTCAGCAGGGCAGGCTGCTTGAGTACAGCAGGCTGCTCAAGTACAGCAGGCTGCTCAAGTTCGGCAGGCTGCTCAGTTCAGCACTCACCCGGGGCTTTCCCCGCTCAGCTCAATCCAGTCATATTGGTACTTCAAGGCATCTTCCTCAAGGTTTGGACTTTCATTCAAAATGCGCCCCGCGCAGCCCTGCGCCTTGAGCGCCCGCAGAATAGCCTGCAGGTCCAGGTCAGACTCGTCCATCGTGAGATGTTCCTTCTCACCTTTCGGCCCATACGCGATCCCCGAAAGATGGATGTGCAAATGTTTCAAGGCCTCGCCGCCCAGGGCAGCGCCATAGGACTCTAACGCCTGCATCCATTCTTCGTAGGTGTTCATCGAGCCGTCTCCTGCCCTGGCATGCAGGTGGGCAAAATCCAACCCCGGCAGGACGCCAGGCAGCTCGCGGCTCATGCTCAGGACATCCTGCAGGGAGCCGAGCATGGCTTGTTTTCCCATCACCTCGGGTCGCAGGGTGACATTCACGTCGCCTGCCTGCAGCTCCTCTACGCAGCCCGCCAACCGGGGGATTGCCGTAGTCAGGACCAGGGCGGGATCTCTTTCGAAATAAGAACCCGGATGGAAGATGATATCCGTTGCCCCAGCCAGGTAGCCGTAGTAAGCCGAATCCATCAGGCGCTTGCGAGATTTCGGCCATTCCTGCTCGTCAGCATTCAGGTTAATGAAGTAAGGGGCGTGAACGCTGATCGCGATCCCGTTCTCCTGTCCCGCGGCGCGGATCTCCTGGCAGGTTTTTTCGCTCACCCGCACAGATTGCACCCAGCCGAGCTCAAGTGCACTCAAGCCCAGCTCATGCAAGCGCAGGATTGCTCCAATGCTGCCTCCAGGTCTGGCAGGGGTAGATTTAGGCGAGCCAACGGTTCCGAACCGAAAAGATAATGGTGACATAGCCAACCTCGAGCTTAAAGGATATCGCTGTCACCCAGTAAGTACAGTCACATAAATTCTATTGGATGGTCAGGTATTTTACACGCCAGATCATCGAAGCGCCATCTATCAAAAGTTTTGTGACTGTACTTAGGGCAACAGGATTTGAAAAGGGTCCAGACCCTCCATTTCAGGCGTGTAGTGGTTTATCCGGAGCGTTTATTTAATCGTCAACGAATGAAGGCGGGACCACAGAAGAGGCCAGTAAATAATAATGCCGATGACCGCGGAGCTGCCCGCGGCGATCAAAACAGCCGCCGCGCCGACATCTTTGCCAATTTTTGCCAGGCGGTGTTGCTGCGGGCTCGCCAGGTCTACTGCAACCTCCAGGGCAGTATTGATAAACTCAGCCTCCCATACCATTGTTATTGCCACGATGATAAAGAGCCACTCCCTGAGGTTCAATCCCAGCCATAAGCCGAGCACGACCGCCAGCACAGTGGCGGTGGCGTGAATCCAGGCATTACGCTGGGTACGCATAACATACCACCAGCCAGCAAAAGCGTAGCGAAATGCACGTATGCGTGAGCTGAAAAAATCCGACATATATGCCTCAAGGCGGCGAAATCGTACAACCCAAGGTTTTCAAAATCTGGTCCTGCACCGCCCACATTTTGGACTTATCTTCAGGGGCGCCGTGATCATACCCCAGAAGATGCAGGACGCCATGCACAACCAGGAGCTGAAGCTCCTCCTCGAGAGAATGGCGTCCAGCTGACTGGAGCTGCGCCTTCGGGTAAGAGATTATCACGTCACCGAGGTATAGTCTGCCAGTGTCCGGATCGATCTCACCCGCCGGGAAAGAGAGCACATCGGTTGGCGCAGCAATGCCAAGATATTGAAAGTTCAGCTCCTGCAGCTGGGCGTCATCACCGAGCATTACTGTCAGGTCAGAGTCGGGCGTGCTGGTCGTGTGTGCCAGGGTCGCCTGGGCCGCCTCGCGCAGCAAGTCAGCAATTGCCGCTTCCGGCTCTTGCAAGACCAGGGTGTCGGCGATCTGCAAGTTAACCATCGTCAGGTCTCAAGGTGTGCCCTGCGCCTGGTCAATCGAGGCGGCGGGAGAGGCTTCCGCGCTCCCGCGGGTAGCTGTGGGTACATCTGCAGTAGCCGGCAGCAAGGTCTCGGGCGGCTTTTCCATGGATGGGTAAACCAGGCGCGGATGGTAAACGCCGCGCAAGGTCGACTGGAAGGAAAGGGCGATCCGCTCAAGGTCACGGAAGGTAAGCTCAGTTTGGTCTAATTGCCCGCTCGTGACCCGGCTCTCAATCGAGATCTTCAGAACCCGCAGCAGCTCTTCTTCATTGCTGGGTCTCTCGGCGCGCACGCGAGCTTCGCAGCCATCCGCCAGCATCAAAATAGCCACTTCACGCGTCTGCGGCCGGGGACCGGGATAACGAAATGCCTGCTGGTCGACCTTGCTTTCGTCGCCGCCGGCAGCTTCAACCGCCCGCGCATATTGATAACGCGCCTGTAATGTGCCGTGGTGTTGGGCAATGAAATCCACCACGCGCTGAGGCAGGCGGTGTTTGTGCGCCAGCTCTATGCCTTCGGTTACGTGGCGAATGATGATCGCTGCGCTGGCAGTCGGATCCAAATCCTCGTGCGGATTCGAAAATCCCGGGAGCTGGTTCTCAATGAAAAACAGTGGGTTCAAAGCCTTGCCTACATCGTGATACAGTGCTCCTACCCGGGTTATCAGTGGATCCGCGCCAATACTCTCGGCAGCTTGCTCGGCTAGGTTGGCGACCTGCAGGCTGTGCTGGTATGTACCGGGGGCCTGGCGTAAGAGCAGCTGCAGCAAGGGCTGGTCCGGCCGGGTGAGCTCGGTCAGCTGCATTGGCGTGGTTATCCCCAGGTACTGGGCAAGGAAAAACTGCAGCAAGACAGCCAGGCTGGCTGAAGCCAGCCCATAAAATATCGCTGCGCCGCTTAAAGTGGAAAGGCCGATCCAATCTGTGGAAGGTAATGGCAGGCGGTAAACCAGGATCACCACCATGCCGGACAGACCTGCAGCTAACCCGGCATACAGGAAAGAGATCAAGCGCTTGGCACTACCCAATGCCAGCACCCCCATAGAACAGCTCAAGGCGTAGTAAACTGTCAGCTCAGTCTCATTGGGCATCCCGAAAGCGACCAGGATCGCCAGTGGAAATGAAGTGATGATCGCCGTCTTCATCCCAAACAAAGCTGCCACGATCAGGCTGTAGGTCGCCAAAGGGAATGCATACGGAATAATGGCATGTCCGGGGATAACCAGCCGGGCACCGACTAAGAATATAAGAAATAGGAGTGACAGTAGACTGACACTGCGCAGATTTTGGCTGAACGGCAAGCGCCTGCAGGTAGAGGACCAGGAATGAAACACTCAGCCCGGCGAGCAGGACAATGCTGACCAGATCGGGCCAACGCCGGCCTGGCTTGACCAGACCCAGGTTTTGAAGCGCCTCCAGGTCGGCTTCACTCAAGACCTGTCCACGCGAGACAACCCGCTCGCCTGCCACAAAAGTACGCACGATTGGTTGAACCGTCTGGCGGGCAGACTGCCGTGCGGCATTGGTCAGCTCTTCGCTATAGAAGCTGTTGGGTGCAATCAGGGCAGCTGCCAGGTCGGCTACCAGCTCTGCTTGATCCACAGACAGGGAGAGGCTGACCAAGGCAGGCACGCTGCTGCGCGCCTCTTCCAATTGGTCACTGCGGATCGTGTTGCGCATGACCTGCTCCAGCACGGCAATTGCCTCTTGCTGGACAGCCTGCCAGGCTGGCTCAGGCAGCGCCAGCAGCGCCAGAGCAGTATCCCGATTGAGGTGAATGCTCTCCAGGGCTGCCAAATCCTCCAGCTGCTGCTCCTGGGTTGCGAAACGGTCCGCACGCACGCTTGATATAAACGCCGCAGCCGACTGGAGCTGCTCTAACTGTTTGCGGGCTATGCTGGTATCTGGACGAGTGTAGACTGCCGGGACGGCCTGGGCGGCTGCTTCCCTCTTCTGCTCGGTAAGGATTTGGCTGGGAAAACTGAGCGCCTGGTCTGCCAGGAAATCTTGGGGAGCGACCTGGCCCACCCGCACAGAAGGAGCGTTCAGCCGTTCGAGAGAAGGGATTGCCAGCGCAGCCGACACCAGGATGGCGCCTGCCAGCAGGAACAGCCCGATGAAAACCCAATAGCGGGTATTCTTCTTTATCCGGAGGGCACTCATGTCCGCATTACCTGCTCAAGCAATGCGAGCCTTTTATCCAAGCAGCCGGCGTACCACCTGGCTCGCCTGGTTTCCGGTTGCCCGGCCTTGCAGCTGCGGCATCAGAATCTTCATCACCTGGCCCATCTGCTGCGCTGAGGTTGCACCTGACTCGGCGATTGCTGCGCGGGCAAGTGCCTCCAATTCCGTCTCGGTGAGCTGCGCGGGCAGAAAGCCTTGCAATACGGCGATCTCATCCAGAGAAGCTGCCTCCAGGTCTGGGCGGTTAGCCTGCCGCGCTTCGGCAATGGCTTCCTCGCGCATCTTGACTTCCTTTTGCAAGATCGCGGTCACCCCGGCGTCATCCAGGGCTGCACCTTTATCCACCTCCGCCAGGCGGACTGCCGAAAGCGCCATACGTAAAGTACGTTTGTCCACATCATTCCCGGAGCGAATAGCGGCTGTCAAAGCCTCTTCCAATTGCTGTTTCTGTGTCATAACAGTCATTATAAAGTCTTTAGGAGCTCCCGTGGAAGCAGGTTCCACCCGGTATAACCAACAAATTGCGTCAGCCGGATGCCGCGGGAAGGACGGCTAGCGGGCTGGCTCTGCTTGCAGGCTGTCAATCACCTCCTGCGCCAGGCTGCTCAGTGCTTTCTGCTCGTCTCCGTCCACGTGGCTGGCGGACCAATACTTCTCCAGAAGCTCGAGCGGCGTCAGGCTTCCCACGGCCTGACCCTCTGGCAGGCGGATGCGAGCCTCTGCCTGGGGGCGCTTGACCAGGTGAAATTCAAGAGCATCTGTGGAATGCTCGCGCAAGGCGGCTTCGTCGATCAGCACTTCCCACTCGCGCGGGTATTCTATGATCAGCCGCAGCACTGCGCCATCCATACTTTGCACGGGCGGCAGCGCTGCCAGAAGTCTTGCAGTGACCTCCTCAGGGCTTTCCAATCTCACAAAACAATCGATGAACGGGCGTCCTACCAGCTTACGCCATTCTACCCGCGTGGCTCCCCGCTCGACATCGGCAACAATGAAATACTTTTCGTCATGAGCTTCGCCCCAATCGACCCGTTCGATCGATCCCGGGTAGATCACCGGAGGATGGCTGCCGGCGTTCAGGTCTTGCGGCTTATGAATGTGACCCAGGGCTACGTAGTCCAGGCGGGGGTCACGCATCAGCGATCCCGGCAGCACCAGGTCGCCGCCCAGCATAACTGTTCGCTCGTTGCCATACACCGCTCCCTGGACCGTAGTATGGGCAGTAAGCACCGTCGGCAGCGCCGGGTTCGCTTCCGCGAGCCAGGCCTGCACCAGTTCGACCAGGCGAGTTTCCAGCTCCTGGTAAACCTGGCCCGGTTCAGCACCCTGCGCCCCCAGATATGCCATTAACCCCGAGCGAGAAATCCATGGCAAGGCTATCATTTGCAGGGGGAGCCCGTTCAGCTCCTCCGGTCCCAAGAATGCCGGCTTATCGAGAACCTGGACCTGAGGAACTTCCAGCGTAATGAATGGATCCAGGGCGTGCGCTCGACCTAAAGCCGGGGAGAGGTCATGGTTGCCTACCAGCAGCAGGGTCGGAATGCCGGCGCGGGATAGGCGCATAATCCGCTTGCCCCACTCACGCTGGAACGTCGGCGCCGGGTTGCGATCTTTGTATGCGTCGCCGGCAAACAATACCAGGTCAACTTTCTCGTCGATCGCCGCCTGGACAATCGTATCCAGGGAATTCAAGAAATCGATCACGCGCAGCGGCAGCCCGCTTTCCGGGTCGCGCCGACCATAATTGGCAATATCGATATGGGCATCTGCAAAATGCAGGATTTTCGGCATACGGGCTCACCTACGGGGTAACACCCAGCGCCTGGAGCTGCTCCAGGCTGGGTTGGAATTCAGGATGCCACTTCAGGGTGGCGCGGAAATCTTCAACGGCATGCTCGAGCTCGTCTTGCTTACCATCCAGGCGGTACAGCTCCAGGAAAGCCCGCCCGCGCCAGAAGAAGCTCTCCTCGATCGCCGGTTCGTTGGCAGTATCGATGGTAGTGGTCGCCAGGGCGATCGTATCGTAATAGCGTTGGGTGAAGAAATAAGCGAAATAGGGCCCGGTCTGGTACCAGACCATGCGCCAGGGTCGCTCTTTTTCTGGTATGGAGGGGTAAATAGCGAATGCTTTATCATATGCATCCGCCGCGCCCGTATAATCTTGCAGGTACATCAGGTTAGTGCCGCGGTTGTACCAGGCAAAGAATTGGTCCCTCCCCGAGGAAGCAAAGATATCCTGCGAAGATTTTTCAGCAGCGGTCTGGTAATTATGGGTGGTATCCCAATCCGCTCCCAGGATCGCCTGAACCTCAGCTTCTCGCTCTTGCGGATAAATCACGATGTAGGTACCGTCGAAAGCCAGCCAATTCTTTAGCAGGTTGTCATAAGATACCAGGACGTTCTCACCGGGACCCTGGTAGGAGTCCTGGGCGATGACATGGCTTTTGGCATCGTCATACCCGGTGATGACTTCATAATGGCCCATCCAGCCGTCGAATTTCGGTCCTTCAAAGCCTTTCTCTACGATTACGGGAAAGCCGGCTGCGATCAGCGCCTTCAACCGCTCCAGGTCGCCGCCCACGCGCAAGATGGCTTTCAATCCGGTTTTTTCGTTGACGAAATTGGCCATCTCGTAAGGCATCACGTTCTTATCCCGCGGATTCGGTTTCAGGTAGGCGGCAGTGTCTGTTTGGTCGCCTTCCCAACCCCAAAAAGAGAGAGCCATAGCCAGGTTGGCCGGTCCGCAGTTGTTCCATTGCTGCCATTCATGGACGACACCCTCCAGCTTCACAGTCGCCGGCAGAGGGGTTGGGGTTGGCAGCGGGGTTGGCGAGGCTGGAGGAGTAGGGCTGGGGCCGATTGCCACGGCCGCGGCGGTCGGCTCGGCAGTTGCGACCTGGCGGACTACCGGGGTGGGCAGCTGCGTGCGAGCTGGCTGGTCCTGTGGGACGAAGATAACCTGCTCGGGCGGGTTCAGCGCGTACTTGATCTCTGAAACCAACGCATCGACGCGCCAACCCAGGTGATCGTGCACTGGGGGCAGGTTGTACGTAAAAGCCATCAGCAGGCATACTACCGGTATAAAAACTGCCAGAAGGATTAGCCTCTTACGCATGCGGCTCATTCCTGCGGATAAGCGACGCCAAGCCGGCGCAGCTCCTGCTGGGCGGGTGTTGAGATCGGATTGATATCGTAGGCTGCCTCATAATTGGCAATCGCCTTTGGCAAATCGCCCTGGGCCTCGCGAGCGCGGCCCATCCAGTACAGTGTCTCTTCCAGGATTGGCTTGCCCAGTGCGGCCAGGGTCTGGCTGCCCAGATCGATCACGTCCTGGTAGCGCCCGGTTTCAAAATAAGCCTGATAAGGACCGGTTTGATACCAGAGCATGCGCCAGGGACGATCGTCAGCAGGAATGCCCGGGTAGGCGCCGAACGCCAGGTCATATGCCTGGGCAGCGCCAGCATAATCGCCCAACGCCGTCAGATTGCTGCCCAGATTGTACCAGGCAAAATACTGGTCACGCCCCGAGAGAGCGCTCGCCTCCTGCCGGGCGAAGTCTGCAGCGTACTGGAAGTTGGCGGTTGAATCCGCCTGGGGACCGAGGATTTCTAAGACCTCCGCCTCCCGTTCGGGCGGGAAAATAACCAGGTAAGTGTAGTTGAAATCCCGCCACCAATGCTGATCCATGCCTGAGAAAGGCACCACAACGTCCACACCCGGTCCGGTGTAAGAATCCTGGGTGAGGAAGACCTGACGGGTGTCATCGTATCCGCTGACCAGGGCATAATGGCCCATCCAATCTTTGGGTTCGGGCTGCAGCCCTTTCTCGATCATCACCGGAAAGCCGGCTGCCAGGAGGCGTTTCAGCAAGTCGATGTTGCCGCCCACCCGGTCGAGCGCTTTTAGACCGGTCTGGGACTGGATATAGGCGACCATTTCCGCCGGAGAGACATTTTTATCATCTACTTTACCGAAATTTGGCCTCAGATAGGCACGCGTATCTCGCTGGTCGCCCTGCCAGCCCCAGAAGGAGAGCGCCATTGCCAGGGTCGTTGGTCCGCAGTTGTTCATCTGCTGCCATTCGTGACGGATGCCAGGGAGGGCGATCTTATCCGGCAGAGGCGCCGGCGTCAGAGTCGGCGATGGGGAAGGCAGCGGTGTGGAAGTTGCTCCGGGAGAGGTGGGCGCCGGAGTAAACTGGGCAGCAGCAGCGGTTTGGGTCGATAGGGCTGCTCCAACTGTCGCCTGGGCAATGGCTTCCATCGTGCTCAAGCTGGAGCCCTGAGGGATAAAAATGGCTTCCTCAGGAGGGTTCAAGGCATAGCGGATCTCGGTCTGCAGTCCTTCAACGCGAGTTACCAGGCGGGTATGGATGGGAGGCAAGAAATAGGCAGTGATCGCGAGCAGGCACCCCACCAGGAGCAGAACCAATAATGCCACCGGCCAAATTGACCGCATGCGGGCATTATATCACCCCCAAATGAGCTCCCCAGATGGCGGAGGTCGACCCCGGCTTATCTCTGATCGCTTAATGACCTATCGATCTCGTCTAAGACCTCAGAGTCTTTTTCGTGACGGACAGCGAGACGCAGCGCAGCTTCAGCCGCCTCGCCCCCAATTTGTCCCAACGCCCAGGCAGCGTGGCCGCGCACCAGAGGTTCGGGATCCTCCAGCAAAGCCCGCCGCAAAGCAGGGACCGCTGCAGGGTCGCCCTGGTTCCCCAGCGCCAGGGCTACGTTGCGCAGGTAGCCGTCTCTCCGGGTACGTTTCAGCGGGCTGCCTTTGAACTTCTGGCTGAATGCCTGGGGGTCGAGCTGCAGCTCAGGGATGAGAGCAGGTGCAGGCAGCTCTGGGCGGGGTGCAAATGCGGGGTCGCCTTCCGCCGCGCCAAACCGTTGGTTCCAAGGGCAGACCTGCTGGCAAATATCGCAGCCAAAAATCCAATCCTGGAGCAGAGGTCGCAGGTCGGCTGCGATTGCCCCTTTTTTTTCGATGGTCAGGTAGGAGATGCAGCGCCGCGCATCGATCGTCCGGTCGGGTAAGATGCAGGTCGTAGGGCAGGCGTCAATACAGCGCGTGCAGCTTCCGCAGCGATCGGGCGAGAACGGCTCATCCGGAGGCAGATCGATCCCTAACAGGATTTCTGACAGCAGGAAGTAAGAACCCTGTGCTGGGTTGATCAGGCAGGTGTTCTTGCCGATCCAACCCAGCCCCGCGCGCTGAGCCAGCTCGCGCTCCAGCAGGGGGCCGGTATCTGTGTACCAGCGGTTCGGTACAGGCCCGCCGGCAGCCGTTTCGATAAACCCAACCATCGCCTGCAGGCGCTCGGGCAGCACCGTATGGTAATCATCCCCCCAGGCATATGCAGCCACCCTTCCTCTCAGCCCGGTTGCATTGTCTCCGGATGCGGAGCTGCCGGCTGCCGGGTAGCGGACGCCCAGGACCAGGATCGAGCGGCATCCGGGCAGGATCTGCTGCGGGTCAGCCCGGCGCTGGCGGGCTCGCTCGCTCGCCAGATAATGCATGTCCCCCTGGCGGCCAGCTGCCAGCCAACCCGCATAAACCTCCAGGTGAGCGGGAGGGTCCGCGCTCGGTAATCCCTGCCAACGCGAAACCGAGGCGCTTTGCCTCATCCTTTATTTCCCTGGCAAGCGCCTCGGCTCGATTGTCAACCATGGGCAGAGTAAATTACTGGCAGGTGAGGGAGAAATTCACCTGGTTGGAGAACCCATTGTTCGGCGCGGTTACATGGAGCAGGATCGTGCCTGTCTGCGTCTCGCTCATGGAGATTGGATAACTGAGCACGTTCACCCCAGCATTCATCGGCGTCGTCGCCGGACCGGGCAGCGTGGTTGTGGCAGTGGTTTCCGCTTCGAGCTGGTAGGTAACCGTAGCAGGGGCATTCAAGATCACCTGCGCGGTGAATAAAAAGGTGTGCGGGCAGGTCCCGGCAAAGTTCGCCTGGTCCACGGTCAAAACTGCGCTGGTGACCTCACCTACTTCCGTAGTAGCCGTAGGCGTCTCGCTGGGCGCTGTCGTCGGACCACTGGTGGCAGTCGCCGTAGCCGCGGAGGTGGCGGCAGCGGTCCCAGTGGTCGCGGTAACTGTCGAAGTCGGGCCCGCCCCCACAACAATCTGGACGTACACCGCGCTCTCGAACACCTGACCGGCAGCATTAGCCATCTTCCAGAATCCGGTATAGTTGCCTGCCGCGGTAGGTGCAATCAGGGGCACCGAGACCTCGACTGTCCTGCCCGGGGTAACGTCCGAAGTGAGCGCCACCGATGTGGGTCCGCCCATTTGATCGCCCTGGACAAAGGTGAGCTTGAAAGCTGTCGTCCAGGTGGTTGAACCGCTATTGAGCAGCCGCCAGGTCTTGGTAAACTGCTGGTTCGGCTGGAAGTTCGTCCCATCGGGGACCGTGACATCCGCGACAAAGTCCGCCTTGTCTCCGCTGGGGAGCGACGAAGGAGTGGTTGGCAGCACGGCTGGCGTGGTGGGCGCGACGGTTGCAGTCGTAGGAATGGGTGTAAAAGTGGCTGTTGCGGGGAGTTTGGTAGGCGTGGTGGCTGCAATCTGGGTCAGCCGGGCGCTCGCAGTTTGCGCCGCAGCAGTCAGCACCACCCCAGGATCTGCAACTGTCTGGGTAGGTTCCGGGCTGGATCCAGACCTCGAGAGCGAGACCAGAACAATCCCTACCAAAATGAGGATCCCAGCTCCGGCCAGGATCACGAGTGTTTTTGGAATCTTACTCAAACGTACACCTCCATGTAGATATCAGCCCACAAGTATAACTGTTTAATTGTTGCTTGGGAATTTACGAGGTGGAAGGACGTGGATTAGATCGTGGAGATAGCTTGAAAATTGCTCAAGGCTGCTCGAAGACAAGCTTCCAGCCTCCCAGATAGCTGCCCCCCGTCCCACTACAATTTGCAGCGGACAGATCATTTACCGCTTCGCCAGCCTCAGCCGGGCGGATGGTATAGGCAACTCCCGGCGTCATGCTGAAATCCGCATAGCCTGCGCCTACATCCGGCTTCAGACCGGTAAAGATGTGTTCCTCGCCCCCCACCCAGGTAATGATCACCTCTACGCCTGGCACCTGCCCTCCAGCCGCATTTAAAGTCACCACCTGGATCAAGGCTTCTTGCAACGAGGGGTCGCAGACTTGCTGGCTGTCTTTCAAGACAAATGGGGCTCCCGGAGTGGCAGTAGCGGTGCGAGTGGGCTTCGGAGCGAAAGTGGCAGTTGGAGGGCGCGGGCTGGAGGTCAAAACTCCCGGGCTGGGAGAGACACTAGGCGAAGTGGTGACCGCGGAGGCGGCTGTCGCCGTTGGCGGGGTAGTTGCAGTAGAGGCGGGGGTCTCGGATGGCAGAGGGGAGCTGGTTGCGGAGGCAGGTGGGGTGAGGGTGACCGTCCCGGCAGCCACGCTCGGAGTGATGCCAGATCTCGCCGGCAGGGTTTGCCCGCCCGCCGGGTTCAGAGCAACCGCCAGCAGACCCAGGGCGCGCGACTCCTGCGGCGAGTTTCCTTCTGCCAGGGTGCGCTGAGCCTGCTCAGCCAGGGCGCGGAAGGCGTCCGTATCCCCGAGAAGCTCCAGACGGGCGCGGGCGCGGACTACATCCCCGTCCGAGAGGTAGGCAGCCGCAATCAGCGCCCGGTAGCGGTCTTTGAAATCCGCCCTGAGTGAGGACGGTGAGGTATCGACGTACTCTACCGGCCTCAGCCAGATAATTACCAGCCCAAGCACCAGCCCAAGCACGACGCCCGTCAGCAAGTACCATGCGCCGCGATTCTCCTCCATCAACCGGAGCCTCCCTGGCTGGACTGCCAGGCCTGCAATGCTTGTGAGAGGCTGCGCATAAGGGATAAATCGTCGTCGGTATAGCCATTACGCTCGGCGAACAGAACAGCCTGGACGACCATATCGACCGGTTTTTCCCCCAGCAAGGCGAGGCGATGGATCGCCATCGGCGCATCGACCTCAGAACGATAGGCCTCAGCTACCATCAATACATAGTCAGTTTTATAGTCGATGCGCAGCGTATCCGGGGAGGTGTCTACATATTTCACCGGATTGATCTTCCACCCATATAACAGGCCTAAAGCCAGGCCCAGCAGGATAGCAATGATGAACTTGATCCAGCGTGCCATGACAAGTGTATTGTGCCACACACCGGTGTGCAGGACAAGGGAGGGAGGTAAAACTCGTGCTTGCCATCCCTCCAAAAATCTTGTAGAATCCAAGATGAGAAACTTCTAAGGATGCGCTTACGTCTCATGTACGTTACAAATGCCGGGGAGGACCAATATGGACATCATCAAGGTCTCTGGAACCTCACGCACCTCTGCTGTGGCAGGCGCCATTGCCGGGGTCTTCCGCGAGAATAAACATGCCGAAGTGCAAGCCATCGGAGCAATTGCGGTAAACCAGGCGGTCAAAGCGCTGGCGCTTGCCAAGGGCTATCTCAAAGAGGATGGGTATGACGTCATATTTGTCCCGGAGTTTGTCGATGTAGAGATCGATGACAAGATTCGAACCGCAATTAAGTTTGTCGTTGACACGCGCTAGATAAGGAGTTAGCGCAACACGCCGTACAAGGCGTGCTGCATATCCCAGACACATGCCCAAGTGTCTCTTTCGTGCACATCGCAGGCATTTCCGCCTGCGATGTGCGTTAAACGAACGAATCCCCTGATGAATTACGTTATACTTCCGCCATGCGAATACCCCCGGCGCGCCTGCGGTCTGTCAGCCTATTGCTCATCCTATATCTGTCAGCAGGCTGCAGCCCGCGCGCCGCGGCTATCGCGCCCCCCCCCCAGATATACCGCCCGCCTCCCCTTCTGCGACCATGCCGGCCCCAACACTTACCCCAACCGGGTCACCAACCCTCACGGTCACCCCCTTCCCGCCCCTGGGGACTGACACTCCCGCACCTTCTCCTTCGCCCACACCCCTGACCTGCTGGCAAACTGGCGGCCAGATGGAACACAGCTCACTGCAATCTGACCGACTGCCCCAGCCCATGGTTTATCGGGTCTATTTGCCTCCCTGTTATAACCAGGAGCCGGCTCGTCGTTACCCGGTTCTGTACATGATCCACGGTCAGTCCTATACAGATGACCAGTGGGACCGCCTGGGAGCGGATGAGATCGTAGACCGTCTGTCGGCTTCCGGCGAGATCAGTCCATTTATTATCGTTATGCCCCGCGATCGAGCATGGTCCCAACCCTCTGAAGACCATTTCGGCGATGTTTTAGTCGATGAGCTCGTCCCGTACATCGACGCTCATTTCCGCACCCGGACAGAGCGCCAATACCGGGCGATAGGCGGACTCTCTCGCGGTGCCGCCTGGGCCGTCCACCTGGGTCTGGCGCATTGGGAGCTGTTCGGTGCAATTGGCGCACACAGCCTGCCTGTCTTTTGGAGCGATACCGCCCGTCTCCAGCGCTGGCTTAAGCAGATGCCGGCAGACTCGTACCCGCGCCTCTTCCTGGATATCGGTGAGAAGGACCGCCCGCAAATTCTCGCTTCAGCTCGCTGGTTTGAAAAAAAACTTTCAGATTACGATATCCCCCACGAATGGTACCTGTACCCGGGATATCATGACGAAGCCTACTGGGCCTCCCACCTCGAACAATACCTGCGCTGGTACGCCAGGTCCTGGTAGCTGACGCTCCGGCAGATTTCCACGGAAAATCCCAAAGAGACTGCTATAATCTACCCATGCCTCTTTCCATTGAAGAAGTTGAACACATTGCCCAGCTCGCCCGCCTCGATCTGAGCGAGGCGGAGAAAATTCGCTACCGGCAACAGCTCTCGGCAATCCTGGATTATTTCGTGCAGCTGCAGGAGCTGGACACTTCGGTTATCCAGCCGCAGGCGCTGGATACCGGCTCCAGCGGGCCGGCAGCGAACAGCGTCTTGCGCCCGGACGAACCGCATCCCGGATTGACTTTGGATGAGCTGCTGCGCAATGCTCCAGACACTGAGATGGATCAGTTCCGCGTCCCAGCCGTATTGGAGTGAGCCTGCCTTCCCTTCGCTATTCCAGCCAGCCTCCCCCCATCTACCGCCAGCCCACCTGGCTCGTCTGGCAATCAGGGATCAGCGGAACGATGCAGAAGCACAATGACTGAACTGACCGACCTGACGCTTAGCGAAACCCTGAACGGTTTGAGAAGCGGGCAATTCTCCAGCCAGGAGCTCACCCGCGCTTTCCTGGAACGCATCGCTCGCCTGGATGAGCGCCTGCATGCATTTCTCACCCTGGCAGCTGACCAGGCTCTCCGCCAGGCGCGGCTGGCAGACAATGCCTGGCAGACCTGGCGCAGCGACCCTTCCGAGCCGCATAAACCCCTTCTGGGAATCCCCCTGGCGGTTAAAGATGTCCTGTGCGTAGCTGACCTGCCCTGCACCTGCGGCTCGCGCATCCTGGAGAACTTCATCCCAGCCTACCATGCCAGCGCTGTTCAGCGCCTGCTGCAGGCAGGCGCGGTCATCCTGGGCAAGACCAATTGCGATGAGTTCGCCATGGGCTCCTCGACGGAGAACTCAGCGTACGGTCCAACCCACAACCCGTGGGACCTGGAGCGCGTCCCGGGCGGCTCCAGCGGCGGCTCTGCTGCCGCGGTAGCTGCCTGCCTGACCCCGCTTGCCCTGGGCACCGATACCGGCGGCAGTGTCCGGCAGCCAGCGTCTTTCTGCGGTGTAACCGGCATCAAGCCCACCTACGGGCGGGTTTCACGTTACGGCCTGGTGGCGTACGGCTCTTCCCTGGACGCAGTCGGCCTGATGGCGCATTCTGCTGCTGAGGCAGCGGGAGTCTATACGCTTATGGCCGGCCGCGATCCCCTGGATTCTACTTCGCAGGACGTTACCGTCCCAGAGATCGACCTGGCGACAACCCTCACCCCCGGGGAGCTGCCCCTGCGCGGGCTGCGGATTGGCGTGCCTGACGAGTACTTTATCTCGGGGATCCAGCTTGAGGTGGCCTCCGCGGTACGCCAGGCGATTAACGCCCTGGAAGGACTCGGCGCACAGGCAATTCCGGTGAGCTTACCGCATACCCAGTTCGCCCTGCCGGTGTACTACCTGATCGCTCCCGCCGAAGCCTCTGCCAACCTGGCCCGCTATGACGGCATCCGCTACGGGCCGCGCCTCCCTGCGGAGAGCATTCTGGAGGTATTTTGCCGGACGCGCGGGCGGCTCTTCGGCGCTGAAGTGAAGCGGCGGATCATGCTGGGTACTTACGCCCTCTCGGCTGGCTACTACGACGCCTATTATGGTCAGGCGCAGAAGGTGCGCACCCTGATCCGGCGTGATTTTTCCCAGGCATTCGCCGCGGTAGATGTTATTGCTGCACCGGTAGCTCCGACTACCGCCTTCCGCCTGGGCGAGCACAGCGACGACCCACTCGCCATGTACCTGGAGGATGTCTTCACCCTGCCAGCTAATCTGGCAGGTGTGCCTGGCCTGACCTTCCCGGTCGGTTTCGACTCTGCAGGGCTGCCCATTGGGATGCAGCTGATGGGACCCCACTTCCAGGAAGAGAGGCTCTTCCGTGCCGCTCACGCTTACCAACAGGTCACCAGCTGGCACATGTGCCGCCCGGTGCTGTAGCGTAATATCTGCTGTAGCATGAGTTCTGCTGTAGCCTGACTTCTGCTGTAGCTAAACCTCGGATTGTACAACGAAAGGACTCGCCATGTACTCTGATCTACCGCAAGAGATCACCGAGTTCATGAACTTACCCTGGGCAAAGATCGAGCCATATTACCGCGAGCTGGAGAGCAGTCCACTGCAGTCGGGCAATCTCTCGGGATGGCTCTCTGCCTGGACCAGCCTTTTCAACCTGGTCAATGAAACTCAGGCTCGTTTATACGTCGCGACAACCCTGGCGACAGACGACCCGTCTGCCGAGAAAAGATACCAGTCCTACCTGGATAACATCTTTCCACAGGCGAGTGATTGGGAGCAGAAACTGAAAAAGAAGCTCCTGCAGAGCAACCTCGATCTCCCCGGTTTCAGCCTCCCGCTGCGCAACATGCGCACCGAGGCTGACCTGTTCCGCCAGGAAAACCTGCCGCTCTTGAGCCAGGAGCTGCTGCTGAGTAATGCATACGACCAGATAATCGGCGCGCAGACCATTCAATGGGAAGGCGAGGAGCTGACCCCGGCGCAGCTTGCTCCAATCTACCTGGATGCAGACCGGGAGCGGCGTGAGCGCGCCTGGCGCCTGGCAGCGGCACGCCAGCTCCAGGACCGCCCGGCTTTGAACGAGCTCTGGGGCAAATTGCTGCAGACGCGCCTCAAGATCGCTGCCAACGCCGATCTGCCAGATTATCGCGCTTACCAATGGCGCAATTACCTGCGCTTCGACTATACTCCTGCCGACTGCGTCCAGTTCCACCAGGCGATAGAAAAGGTCGCAGTCCCGGTAGCCACCCGGTTATATGCACGCCGCCAGGCGCGCCTGGGCGTGGAGACCCTGCGCCCCTGGGATTTGCAGGTGGATCCCTTCAACCGCCCGCCTTTACAGCCATTCCAATCCATCAGCGAGCTGGAAAGCAAATCCGCAGCGATATTCAGTCACGTGGACCCTGCCTTCCACGATTATTTTGAGCTCATGCGCCAGGGCGGCACCCTCGATTTGGATAACCGCAAAGGGAAGGCTCCCGGCGGCTACTGCATCGAGTTTCCACATACCCGCCGTCCATTCATCTTCATTAACGCAGTGGGAATCCACGATGACGTACAAACCGTGCTCCACGAAGGCGGGCATGCATTTCCATTATTACGAAACCTGGCGGCTGCCCTACCACCAGCAATACAAGGTGGGCACAGAGTTCCAGGAAGTTGCCTCGATGGGTATGGAATTCTTGGGCGCTCCTTACCTGACGGCTGATCAAGGCGGCTTTTACACAACCCAGGATGCTGCCCGGGCGCGCATCGAACATTTAGAAACCTGCATTCTATTCTGGCCTTATATGGCCGTTGTGGATGCCTTCCAACATTGGGCCTACGAACGACCCGCTCAATCCAGCGACCCGGCAGAATGCGATGCTGCCTGGGCAGCCCTATGGCAGCGCTTCATGCCCGGCATAGATTGGAGCGGGTTGGACGAAGAGATGGTCACCGGCTGGCAGCGCAAGCTGCACATATTCGAAGTGCCTTTCTACTACATCGAATATGGCCTGGCCCAGCTGGGCGCTATGCAGGTGTGGGCAAACTCACTGCTGGACCGAGCCGGAGCGGCAGCCGCGTACCGCCGGGCTCTCGCGCTCGGCGGCACCGTTCCCCTGCCTGAGCTCTATACTGCCGCGGGAGCGCACTTTGCTTTCGATGCAGCCACTCTGCAAAAAGCAATCGACCTTGCCATGCGCACGATCGATGAGCTGGAGGAGATCGCTTACTAACATGTTCCATACCCTATCGCCAGCCATGCAGCAGCGCATGGCAGAGCTCGAAGAGATCGACCGTCAGGACCGCGCGGATGGCACACCTAAGGACCAACGCATGCGCCAGGTGCCTGCAGAGACCGGCCGCTTCCTGGCGCTGCTGGCTGCCAGCGCGCCGGATGGTGAATTCCTCGAAGTAGGCAGCAGCGGCGGTTATTCCGGCATGTGGCTTTCCCTGCCGTGCGCTGAGCGGGGCACCCGCCTGGTCAGCTTCGACATACTGCCGAACAAGATCGCCCTGGCGCGGCAGACATTTGAGGTGGCTGGCGTCACGCATCTCATCGAGCTTATCCAGGGCGATGCGCGGGACTATCTGGGGAACTACCATCAAGTTGCTTTCTGCTTCCTGGACGCCGAGAAGGAAGTGTATAAGGATTGCTATGACCTGGTCGTGCCCAACCTGGTTCCCGGCGGCTTACTGGTGGCAGATAATGCCATCAGCCACGGAGAAGCGCTGGCAGGCATGATCGAAGCAGCGTTGGGCGACTCTCGGCTGGACGCCCTGGTAGTACCTATCGGTAAGGGCGTGCTCGTCTGCCGCAAGATTGGGAAGATATCAAGTGTATAATACTCGTGCGGCGTAAGGTGGTTTGCCGGGAATAATGCTGCAGAAATCAAACTCTCAGTGGCAATCACCAGCCGGCGCGATGTGCCAATCTATCATAAAAAGGAAACTGTCTTAAGCAATGGGGAAAACGCTCAAAATAATCATCCCAATGGCGGGATTGGGCACCCGTCTGCGCCCACATACCTGGAGCAAGCCCAAGCAGCTGGTTACTGTGGCGGGTCAGGCCGTCTTAGACCACGTCCTGCACACCCTGTCAACCCTTCCGGAGGACCTGGATATCGAGCTGATTAATATCGTCGGTTATCTGGGGGACCAGATCGAAGCTTATATCCGCCTCCACTATCCGGATAAAAAATCTTACTTTATCTTACAGGAAAACCCGCTCGGCCAATCTCACGCCATCTGGCTCGCCCGAGAATACCTCAGCGGCCCAATGCTGGTCGTTTTTGCCGACACTTTGATCGAAACTGACCTCTCCCACCTGACTGAGGAATCTGCCAGCGGGGTCGTCTGGGTCCACGCCGTGGATGATCCCCGGCGCTTCGGAGTAGCTGAGCTCGGTCAAAATGGCTGGGTAAAGCGGCTGATCGAAAAACCCCAGGATTTCAGCAATAACCTGGCAATTGTTGGCTTTTATTATTTTCAAGAAGCAGCAGATCTCTTGAAGGCAATCGACGAACAGATGCGCCTGGATATCAAGCTGAAAGGCGAATACTACCTGGCAGATGCCATAAACCTGCTCCTGAAGCAGGGTTACTGCATGCGCACCCAAAGCGTGGATACCTGGCTGGACACCGGCACGCCCGAATCGCTTTTAGTTACTAACCGCTACCTGCTGACCAACGGGCTGGATAATTCAACGCAGGCCTCACAGCGTCCGGGCATCATATGCATCCCTCCCCTGTTCGTCCATCCGACCGCCGAAATCCAGCAATCCATTATTGGACCGAACGTCTCGATTGGGGCAGGCTGTGTGGTGCAGAATTCGATTATTAGCGATTCGATCCTGGAAGACGAAGCCCAGGCAACCGGGATAATCCTGCAAGGCTCTCTGGTAGGGCGCTCTGCACAGCTTACCCGCCGTGCAGGAGTAATCAACGCGGGTGATAACACGGTTGTCACCCTGTAGCTCGTCGTAGAGCAGGATCCGAGCTGAGCAAATACAAAATGCTGACCTGAGATGGGCACAATGGTGCTTTGCCGCAGTGATTATGCTTACGCTGGACGTCCTACGTATTTCAGCTGGGAGGATGAGGTGCTGGAGATTGCTGCAGTTTTAGCTGAGTGGCGTACCCCTGCAGCGAAATGTTTCCAGGTAGCAACCTCTGATGGGCGTACTTTCATTTTGTCGTATGCTGAAGCTGCCGATGAATGGCAAGCTGTCTCCCAATAGAAACCGCGCTACCCTGCGGCTATTTTTCCTTCAGGAGCCTCCGTGGACCAAAACTATTTAGCTAACCGCGTTGCTACCCTCAAACCTTCCGGTATCCGCAAGTTTTTCGATATTGCCGCCACCATGAAAAACGTGATCTCGCTTGGCATCGGTGAGCCGGATTTTGTTACTCCCCCAGGGATCGTCGCCGCGGGAATCCGTTCGCTGCAAGCCGGGCAAACGCACTACACTTCCAACCACGGCTTGCTCGAGCTGCGCCAGGAGCTCAGCGCCTACCTGCGCGGCGCATACAAAGTAAGCTATGACCCAACCAGCGAGATCGTGATCACGGTCGGCGTATCGGAAGCACTCTACCTGACCATGACTGCTCTGCTCAACCCGGGTGAAGAGGTGATCATCCCTACCCCGTGTTTCGTATCCTACCAGGCTGAGGTCATCTTAGCCGGCGGAGTACCGGTCGAGCTGCCGACTTGCGCTGAAGACAACTTCCTTCCCCGGCCTGAGGTGCTGGAAGCTGCGATTACCCCGCGCACCAAGGCGATCCTGATCGCTTACCCCAATAACCCGACGGGAATGGTCGCTAACCGCGCCGTTATGCTGGAGATTGCGCGACTCGCCGAGAAATATGACTTGATCGTGGTGTCAGACGAGCTGTATGACCAGCTGGTGTACGGAGTAAACCATGTCTGTTTTCCTGCCCTGCCCGGAATGCAGCCGCGCACGGTCCTGCTGGGAGGCTTCTCGAAAAGCTATGCCATGACCGGCTGGCGCATCGGCTTTGCTGCCGGGCCTGCGGCGATCATCAACGGCCTGGTGCGGGTCCACCAATATACGATTATGTCCGCGCCCACGATGGCTCAGGTAGCAGCGATTGAGGCGTTGCAATCCGGCGCTCCGTATGTGGAGGAGATGCGCCAGGAGTACAACCGCCGCCGCACTTTAATCGTAAGCGGACTGAACAGCCTGGGGCTGCCAACGGTCGAACCGCACGGCGCATTTTATGCGTTCCCGGATATTCGCGCCTCCGGACTGGATGACGAGACATTCGCCCAGAAGCTGCTGGAAGAAGAGCACGTTGCTGCGGTGCCTGGCTCGGCGTTCGGTCCGGGCGGAGAGGGCTATTTGCGCTGCTCCTATGCAACGGCTTACGAGCATATCGAAGAAGCGCTGCAGCGCATGCAACACTTCATGACCCGCTATGGCTAGTACGCCGCAATGATTTCGCGAGCGAATCCCTGACAGGCAAATTACATGACTGTCACCTTACTGTCATTTTCTGACTCTAAATTGACAGCAAATCGATTGGTTTTGGAATGCGATCAATAAACCGTCACGAAGCAGTCATTGGTCTGGAAATACATGCCGAGCTGCTGACCAAAACCAAGATGTTCTGCGCCTGCGAGGTGCTGGATGTTACCCTCGCTGAGCCAAACCGGGCGGTATGCCCGGTCTGCGCGGGGATGCCAGGCGTGCTCCCGGTAATTAATCAGCAGGCAGTCACGTTCGGCTTAAAAGTTGCCCTGGCATTAAACTGTCAGGTGCATCCAACCAGCATCTTTGCCCGTAAGAACTATTTTTACCCCGACCTGCCCAAAGGGTACCAGATCTCGCAGTACGAGCAGCCTCTGGCGACGAACGGTTGGCTGACTATCCTCACTCCGGACGGTGAGCGCACGATCCGCATCCGCAGGGTCCACCTGGAAGAAGATACCGGCAAGCTGACTCACCTGGGCGATCCCACTGGCAGCGACCCGGCTAACCCGCCTCGCTCACTGGTTGACCTAAACCGGGCGGGCATCCCTCTGCTGGAAATCGTCAGCGAGCCTGACCTGCACTCTGCAGAAGAAGTCCGGCTCTTTGCAATGACCATCCGCAATATCTTGCGCTACCTGAGTGTGAACTCCGGTGATATGGAAAAGGGTGTGCTGCGCATCGAGCCCAATGTCTCAGTCCGGGAGGTGGGCAGCCAATCCCTGGGCACACGCACCGAGATCAAGAACCTGAACAGCTTCCGCGCCCTCGAGCGAGCGGTAGCCTATGAAATCGAGCGTCAAAGCGATCTGCTGCTCCAGGGGGGCACGGTCATACAGCAAACCATGGGCTGGGACGAGGCACTCGGAGTGACCCAGCCCCAGCGCAGCAAGGAGCAGGCGCACGATTATCGCTACTTTCCCGAACCCGATCTGCCGCCGCTGATCATCGATCCGGAACAAATCGAAAGGGTACGCCTCAGCCTGCCAGAGCTGCCCCTGGCTAAATTCCGCCGCTTCCTGGAGCAGTATCAGCTAAGTGAATACGATGCCAGCGTCCTGGTCGCCGATCCTGGGGTAGGAGATTATTTTGAACGGGTAGTTCGGGCAGCGCCGGGGATCTCTCCTAAGATAATCGCTAATTGGGTTACCGGCGAGCTGTTCGGACTGCTGCACCAGGCAGGTCTTTCTTTCGAAGAGATGCGGATCCCCCCGCAGGACCTGGCTGATTTGCTCAATTTGCTCGCCGGCGGAGCGATCAACCAGAATACTGCCAAAACCGTGCTTGCAGACATGCTCTCCAGCGGAGGAACTGCCCAGCAGATTGTTGCGGCTCACGGTCTTCGCCAAATTTCTGACCGTTCAGCTATCGCCAATCTGATCCGTGAGGTTCTAGACCAAAACCCGCAGCAGGTGCAAGCTTACGCGGCAGGCAAAGAGAGCCTCGCCCGCTGGTTTTTCGGGCAGGTGATGCGCCGCGCTTCCGGCCAGGCGAACCCGCAGGTCATCCAGCAAGAGCTGGAGGAGCAGCTTGCTGCCAGGAAGGAACCCCTGCACAAGGGGTAACATGCTTTTCGACACTTGACGGTTACCGATCCGTCCATTAACCTTAAGGGTGCAGCCTGTGCAAAGGTAGTAAGCTGACTGACCTAATGATCGTGCAAACCCTTAGCCGGAAACCGTGAGCAAAGCGGGCGCCAAACCGTGGTGCCCGCTTATGTTTCACCCCGAGCCAAACAAAAGTATCAGGAGATTAACGAATGCCAGAGTTGATCAATGCGTTTCAGATGGCCCAAAGCCAGTTTGATCATGTTGCCGCCCAACTCAACCTCGACCCGCAGGTAGCTGAGATCCTGCGCTGGCCGACACGCGAGTTTAAGTTCATGATCCCGGTGCGGATGGATAACGAATCCATCCGTGTTTTTTTCGGGTACCGGGTACAGCACAACGATGCCCGCGGCCCTTCCAAAGGCGGCATCCGATTTCACCCCTCCGAGACTCTGGACACGGTGCGCGCTCTGGCGATGTGGATGACCTGGAAGTGCGCAGTCGCCGATATTCCTCTCGGCGGCGGAAAGGGGGGCGTAGCAGTGGACCCGGCTACCCTGTCTATTACCGAGCAAGAGCATCTCTGCCGGGGCTGGATCGACCAGATATGGCGCAATATTGGCCCGCGCCAGGATGTCCCTGCTCCCGATGTGGGCACAAACCCGCGCATGATGGGTTGGATGATGGATGAGTACTCCAAGATTGTAGGGGTCTTCAGCCCAGGGGTCATCACCGGCAAGCCGGTAGATGGCGGCGGCTCGCTTGGTCGGACGGAAGCCACCGGGTTCGGCGTGATCTATAATGTACGCGAAGCAATGAAGCTCATCGGCCTGGACCCGCAGAAATCGGTTGCCGCTATCCAGGGTTTCGGCAACGTATCGCAGTACGCGGCAATCGGTTTCAAGGAGCTGCTGGGCGGCAAAGTAGCCTGTGTCTCGTATTGGGACCGTGAAGACCGCACGGCGTACACGGTAACTCACCCAAAGGGCATCGATCCTCGCTTCTTGCAATCCATCACGGATACGTATGGCACGATTGACAAAGACCGGGCGAAGGCTGCGGGATACGTCACCGAAGATAGCGACGCCTGGATTGCCAAGGATGTCGATGTGCTGATACCCGGCGCATTGGAAGGTCAAATCAATGCTGAAACCGTCAAACGCGTCAGCGATCGCGTGCGCCTGGTGGCAGAAGGCGCTAACGGACCAACTACACAGGAGGCGGACGAGGTCTTCAAACGGAATAATGTCTTTGTCATCCCCGATTTCCTGTGCAACGCCGGCGGTGTATCGGTATCCTATTTCGAAAGCGTCCAGAACGATATGAACTTTTACTGGACTCGCGAAGAAGTTTTACAGCGGTTGGATACCAAGATTACCCTGGCATTCCACAGCGTGGCAGAGATGGCTGCCTCTGAAAAGGTCTACATGCGTGACGCGGCTTATATGGTGGCAATCGGCCGGGTCGTCAAGGCGATGGAGCTGCGCGGCTGGTTATAACCTGAAGGAAACCTTATGCCCCCAGATTCCCCGGATGTGCTGCGCTCTCTGCTGGTCCTGTATCCGCTCATTATGGCGTGCCTGGCAGCGCTTTACCTGCGCCGGCGCAGACTCAGCTTTTCGGCGTATCTGGCCTGGGGGCTGCTGATCGTTTTCCTGCCGCTGGTCGGTCCATTCCTGGTGCTGCTGGCTGGTCCTGGCAGGACTGCCCGCTGATCAATAAGTTGAGATGATCGTCGTCCGCCGAATCTACCTGTACGCCGTCAGCCTGGTCAGCCTGGAGACCGTCCTGTGGGGAGTCATCGGTCTGGTGCGCTCGCTGTTCCATCCTGGACAGGGTGGAACAGATGTTGCTCGCCTGGCAGGCGCTCTGGCCCTGATCCTGGTCGGTATTCCGGTTTTCCTCATCCATTGGCGTATCGCTCAGCGCCTGGCTCTCCAGGACACGGACGAGCGATTCTCGCGGACTCGCGCTGTATTCCTGTATGGCACCCTGACCGTCGCCTTAGTCCCGCTGACGCTCAACATATTGGCCCTGCTAAACCGGTTGGGCATGCTGCTCTTCAGCTTACCCCAGCCGGAAACCCTGCTTGGAAGCGGGCAATCCAGCGCAGATAACCTGGTCGCCATCCTATTCAATGCCCTGGCGGCTGGTTTCTTCCTGTGGGTGCTGAGGAGCGATTGGCGCGCACCGCCCATCAATGAGGTTCTCCCGGAAGTTCGCCGCCTCTTTCGCTACCTTTGGCTCCTTTACGGGATAGGCTTAACCGTAGCTGGCACGCAGCAGCTCCTAAAAACACTGCTGGACATGCTTCATATTGATGCCAGCTATCTTCGCTATAATCTGGCGAACAGCCTGGCGCTGGGTCTGCTGGGTGTCGCCCTGTGGATCTTTTTTGAGTGGACTATCCGCCGCTCGCTGGTTGAACCCGCTGAAAATTCCTCCGTGCTGCGGCTGGTTGTGCTGTACGGGCTGGTTTTTTCCAGCCTGCTTACCTTATTGATCTGCGCTGGTATGGTCTTGAGCGTTGGCCTTTCCCTGCTGCTGGGCGGCTCCCCGGCATGGCAGCCAATCCTCTCCCAACTCAGCGCTCCCGCCTCGTTCGCCGTTCCAATGGCCGTGGTATGGCTGTTTTACCGGCGCAGTCTGCGTCTTGCTGAAGGAGTTCTACCAGAACAGCCGCTGCGCCTCGCTCTGCGCCGTCTCTATCTTTACCTGTTCTCTTTCCTCGGCCTGGCTGCTGCCAGCCTTGGGCTGCTGCTTTCTCTCGACGCGGCGCTGGAGCTGGCCTTTGGTCGCATTGGCTTGAGCCCGGCTGCCTGGGGTGACAGCATGCGCACTCAGCTTGCGGCAAGTTTGGCTGCTTTCGCAGTCGGACTGCCAGTCTGGTTGGTCACCTGGAGTCGCATCCAAAAAGACGCGCTGCGTGAAGGCGAGGCAGGCGACCGGGCGCGCAGTTCGCTCATCCGCAAGACCTATCTATATTTGGTTTTATTCAGCGGTGTGATCGGGATGATGGTCAGCGCGGGCAGCTTGATCTACCAGGTCTTGCGCTATGTGCTGGGCGATCCCGCCGCTTACTTCCCGCTCGAGGTTGCCCGCTGGACGAAGACCCTGCTGGTCTTCGCCCTGCTCGCTGGTTATTTCTGGCGCACCTTGCGCAGCGACAGCCGGCTTGCCGAGCGCTCGCTTACCCGCCGCCACGCCCAATTCCCAGTCCTGGTGCTGGCGCCCGACGAAAGCAGTGACGCAGTCGTTGACAACAGCTTCAGTGCAACCCTGGTTGCTGCACTCGAGCGGCAGGCGCCGGGACTGCCGATCGCGGTCCACCCGGCGAGTCAGGGTGTGCCCGACGAATTGCTCTCAGCAGCCCGCGCGGTGATCGTCCCCGCAGCGCTGCTCGTCAGGCTGCCCGAATCTCTGCGCCTCTGGCTGCAGTCATTCAACGGGGCGCGCCTGGTCGTCCCCACACCGGCCCAGGGTTGGCTGTGGGCAGGGGGAAGCCGGTCTGCAAGCTCGCTTGCCAGCCAGGCAGCCCAGACCGTCCAACGCCTGGCAGAAGGCGAGCCGCCTGCGGAACCGCGGCTATCCTCCGCTTTCCAGGTTATCCTGTACGTGCTGGCTGGCCTCTTCGTTCTCGAGATTTTATTCTTGATCGTGAGCTTTTTTGCCCAATTGCTCATCGGTTGAGCCAACAGCAGGTATCTGAGACGCAGATTTCCCAGCCGGGCTGCCCTCAATCATTGGTAAAATAGGGTAGAAAACATCTCATTGTGGGGAGTATCACCCGGAGGAGTTTGCAGAGATTATGAAGGTATCTGTCCTGCAAGAAAATCTCGCCCATGGCCTGAGCATTGTCTCACGGGCAGTCTCGCCGCGCAGCACCCTGCCGGTATTGGCTAACGTCCTGGTAGCAACCGACGAAGGCCGCTTACGCCTCTCCGCCACCAACCTGGAATTGGGTATCACCTGCTGGATTGGGGCGAAGATTGAAGAAGAGGGTTCGACCACAGTGCCCGCGCGCACTTTCACCGACCTGGTCAGCACGCTGTCTGACAAACAGGTAGATATGGCGCTGACTGTGCGGACACAAACCCTCAATGTGCGCTGCGGAGCCTCTAATACGAATTTGAAATGCATCGATGCCCAGGAATTTCCTCCGATGCCCGTTGCGGATGCAACCCAGGGCATCCAAATTAACATCGCTGATTTCAAAGAGATGATCCAGCAGGTAGTGTTTGCCGCCTCCAGCGATGAAGCCCGCCCCATCTTGACCGGCGTCCTGATCACCTTGAAGGATGACAAGATCACCCTCGCCGCGGCAGATGGCTTCCGTCTCTCGGTGCGCAAATCCGAGCTCTCCTCGCCGGTGCCTCGCTCGATCAACGCGGTCATCCCGGCACGTGCGCTAAGCGAGCTGGCGCGGGTGGCGACGGATGGAGACCAGGTAATTACCCTGATCTTGCCTCCCGGCCGGGGTCAGGTGATCTTCCGCCTCAAGGATATCGAGCTTGTCTCCCAGCTGATCGAAGGCAGCTTCCCGGACTACGAGCAGATTATCCCGCGCCGGCACAGCACGCGGGCAGTGCTCTCCACCCCAGACTTTCTGAAAGCGTGCAAGCAGGCCGAGATCTTTGCCCGCGAAGGCTCACATATTGCGCGGATCAACATCACTCCCGGCGGAGAGCTGCAGCCCGGCACCGTCGAAATCTCGGGTCAGTCAGACGAGACTGGCTCGAACCAGAATGTTGTAGACGCCAGCCTGGAAGGACCCGGACTGCTGATCGCATTCAATGTGCGCTTCCTGCGCGAAGTACTGGAAGTGGTCAGGACACCTACGGTCGCCCTGGAGACCACCTCTGATACCAGCCCAGGGGTGATTCGTCCCATGACCGGGCCGGGAGAAGAACGCTTCCTGCACGTTATCATGCCCATGCATTTGGGTAGCTAAGCTGGATACCAGCACTGGAACCCAAAATCAGACATATCCGGCGCTGCCGTCGCATATGTCTGATTTTGAATCGTTCGCTTTATTGTTATGACTCTCCCGTCTGCCTCCCAAGATCTCGCCCTGAGCATCTACCTGGCGCTGGCCCAATACCCAATCCTCAGCACCCAAATCCGGGCGCGCATGCGCCGCGAGCTGTTCAGCCGCGGCATCATCACTCAGCCAGCATTTGAAGGCGAGCTGCGCGAGAAAGCCATCATCTCGCAAGCGCTGGAGGGGCTGCACGACCCGTTTGCTGAAGAGGGCGCAGAAGTGTGGGAGACGCGGCTTTCACGCGTGCGCGATTATCTGACCGATTTCTATTTTGCTTATAACCTGCCGTTCGACCTGTTCGAGAAAATTTTGGTTGAAACGCTGGCTGAGCGCGGCGCCAGCGACGCTGACCTGCTGGTGTCATTCAATCCCGAGCTGGCTCCTCAGAACATGCTTTTCGAGCAAGCGCTGGCGATTGAAAAGCTCCCTCCGGAGCGCCGCGCCCAGGCTCAGGCTCGGCTGCGCGAAATTGTCGTGGTGCTCATCCGTACGTTGATCAGCGACCAGCTGGCTTATCTAAAGATCGCCAAGGACTGGTTCACCATCCAGGACCTGATCGAGATCCGCAACCGCAAGATCGGACAGGGGAAGATCGGCGGCAAGTCAGCGGGAATGCTGCTCGCCGCGCGCATTCTTGCCAGCGAAGCGGATGAGAGCATCCGCTCCCACCTGCGCATCCCCGAATCGTTCTTTATCGGCGCAGACCTGACCTATACCTTCATGAGTATGAACAGCCTCATGGTCTGGGGGGACCAAAAATACAAAACAGAAGAGCAGATCCGCGCCGATTATCCGCACCTGCAGCAGGATTTCCTGGCAGGTCAGTTTCCTCCGGATATTATCGAGCGCCTGCAGGGACTGCTGGATGTAGCGGAGAACCGGCCGCTTATCGTGCGCTCTTCGAGCCTGCTCGAGGACAACTTCGGCACCTCGTTCGCCGGGAAATATGAAAGCCACTTCTGCCCCAACCAGGGCTCTCCCCAAGAAAACTTGCAGTCCCTTACCCAGGCAATGGCGCGCATCTACGCCAGCATTATGAATCCGGATGCGCTGCTCTACCGTCGCGCCCGCGGGCTGCAAGACTACGACGAACGCATGGCAATCCTGATCCAGGTCGTACAGGGCGATCAGTTCGGGCGTTATTTCCTGCCGCAGGCAGCGGGCGTGGCATTCAGCCGCAATCTCTACCGCTGGTCGCCTCAGATCCGCCAGGAGGACGGCTTCATGCGCCTGGTGTGGGGGTTGGGGACGCGCGCAGTCGACCGGGTGGGGAATGATTACCCGCGCCTGGTAGCATTAAGCCACCCGCTGCTCCACCCCGAAGCCTCTACCAAGGCTATCCGCCGCTATTCGCAAAAATTCGTAGATGTCATCGACATGCAGGATAACCAGTTTAAAACTTTGCCAGTCCCGGCAGTGCTAAACCCGCGCTACCCGCCGCTCCGCTATCTGGTGCAGGTAGACGAGGGCGGCTATCTGGTCCCGCTGCGCAGCATGCTGCTCGACGCCAACAAGGATAACCTGGTGCTCACTTTCGACGATTTGTTCCGGCGCACGCCGCTGGCTGACCGGATGACGCGCCTGCTGCAAATCCTGGAGCGCACCTACGAGGCTCCCGTCGATACCGAATTCACCCTGGAGGTGAGCGACCCGCTCTCTCTGAATCCGGATGTGTTCATCACTCTGCTGCAATGCCGTCCGCAAAGCCGTATCCAGGAAAGCCAGGCACGCCTGCCGGCATATTTGCGCGAGCAGGATATCCTCTTCTCCACCCGCCGCATGGCGCCCCGCGGCCGGGTAAGCGATATCTGCAAAGTGGTTTTCGTGGTTCCTGAGGGTTATTACGCGCTGCCCACACTGGGCGACCGGGCCAGCCTGGGAATAGCCATCGGCCGTCTGAACGCCGCCCTGGCTGGCACCAGCTTCATCTGCGTGGGTCCTGGGCGTTGGGGCACCTCCAACCCCGACCTGGGCGTCAAGGCAGGCTATGGGGATATCTACAATACACGAGCACTGATCGAGCTCACCGGTCACGGCATCGGTTCTGCCCCTGAAGCCTCCTTTGGGACCCATTTCTTCCAGGACCTGGTCGAGTCCAACATCTATCCCTTAGCAATCTACCTGGATGACAATGACACGATCTTCAACCACGAGTTCTTTTATGATGCGCCGAACCAGCTATTGGATGTGTTCCCAGATATGGCGAACCTGGTCGACTGCCTGCGCCTGATCGACGTCGATTCTTTCCACGCTGGCCAGCATGTAGATCTGGTAATGGATGATGAGGAAGGGCGCAGCGTGGCTTTCCTGGTAGCGGATCGTCCAAGCGGAGAGTAGAGCTATGAAGAAGTTTGTTGCCGTTGCCGGTAATATCGGGGTGGGTAAATCCACTTTGGTCACTTTGCTCAGCGCTCGCCTGGGCTGGCAGCCTTTCTACGAGCCCGAAGGGGAAAATCCTTATCTGGCAGATTTTTACCAGGATATGCGTGCCTGGGCATTCCATTCTCAGATCTTTTTCCTCACCCGGCGGCTGCGCTCCCACCGCCAGCTGAGCGAGCATCCCGGCTCCGTGATCCAGGACCGCAGCGTGTACGAAGACGCTGAAGTATTTGCTCATAATTTATATCGACAGGAATTGATCGACGAGCGTGACTACCGGGCGTACCGGGATCTCTACCTGGTGCTGACCGAATTCCTGCCTCCACCCGACTTAGTGCTGTACTTGCGAGCTTCGGTGCCTACCCTCCTGGAGCGCATCCAGCACCGCGCCCGCGATTATGAGCGGCAGATCTCTCCCGACTACCTGGCGCAGCTCAATCTGCTGTATGAGGAATGGGTGTCGCGTTTCAGCTTCTGCCCGATCCTTACCGTCCCGGCTGACGATCTGGATTACGTGTCAAATCCTGACCACCTGGACTTGATCGTGGAGAAAGTGCTGGATAAGCTGATGGGTAAAGAAGAGGTGGTCTTTTAGCTGGATAATGCTGCGCCACAATACTGGCAGAAACTGGCGTCGCGTGCGCTGGTCTTTCCACATTGAGCGCAGATAAGCTTGCTGCGTTTGGGCAGCCGGCGGGGGGGCTGGCTGGCGCTTACCGCTGCCACAACAGGGGCTCTGCGGCGCAGCCTGGGACGAGGCGCTTTCCTGGCAAGCGATCCAGCCAACCCCTTGCCCCGGCTGAAGGCGCGCTGGTAAAGGTCTCTCATCTGCGCCCGGGTCAGGTGACGCCCGCTCAAGTACCAGCTTAAAACTGCATATCCGACCACGTAGGTTCCAGAGTACGCAACCGCCGTTTTAGGCAGGATGCCCCAGCCTGGGATCAAGCCGATGAGGCTGCGGGCGATCTGGCGGAAAACGAAACCGCCGCCCAATACGCTGCCGAACTCGGCCAGGTAATCTTGCCAGCGGGTGGATAAACCCAGAGTCAGTCCCAGCTTATAAACCAGATAAGCCTGATTTTTGGTCAGGATAAACATATCCGTCATGAAAACCGGGATGCCGAGCACCGGCACCATCTCTGCCAGACCCGTACTGAACGAGTAGGTGCTGTTGGTCAGACAGGTTTCGTTGATCAACCTTTGGGCGGCAGGGACCCGGAAGAATGGAAAATGCCTACCCAGAGCCATCAGCTGATCAGGCAGCAGATCCATCACCGCGGGAGCGAGTGATTTCGTTAGGAAGGCGATATCCTGTACATCTCCAATGATCACCTTGCGCCGCCCCAGGCTGGACCAGGAGCTGGCAATCAGAGCACTTTCACTTTCTTGCTGGGCATCGATCATTACCACCAGGCGCTGGTTGCTGCGCGCCCAGCCATTTACCAGATCTTTATAGGCAGGCGATTGGGTTTGAGCCGCACTCATAACCAGGAGGATCAGATCGGCTTTAAGCGAGGGGCCTGCCTCTTCGAGGTCCAGGACGGGCCCTGAAAGGACGCTCTCACCCTGCGGTCTGGCCGGGTCCTGGAGGAGCTGCGCTGCCAGCTCATTCCGCCGGGATTCGGCTGCGCCGACGACCACCAGCTCGGGCGGGCGCAATGCCTGCTGGCGGATTGCTCCCAGGTCGACTTCCTTGACAATGCTCCAGATGGTGCCCAGGTTTGAAAAAATGCTCAAGATTTTCTCCCAATATTTCCAAAATAGCCTTGAAGCTGGCCCGGCTAAGTATACCAAAATACCCCCTTCGCCTTTCACGCGCGGCTGAATAAGCCCGGTTGACAAACATGATTCACCCCGAAATTAATCTTTTCGTGCGAATCATGTTTGGGGATACAATATTCCCCATCCCCCTCAATCCCCCTTCCCGTGGGAAGGGGAATTAATTTGAGAGAGTGATGTTCGCGTGGCGCTAAAGCACACCTCGATGCATCATTTTCTGACAATTTTCCTCCGATTTTAGGAAGGGCAGGGTGGGCTTATTTCACGATGACTACAGGCCGAATATGAAATTCGACAATGTGTCATGTTTGTCAACCGCGAGCGAGTAAAGGATGTCCTTTACTCGTGATACAATCCACTTATTCCTTCCTTAGCAACGGGCGAAGACGACTGGCTCTTTTCGCCGTATAAGTTGGGTATAATTTCATTTTGTTGATGGATGCAGGGAGGAGGTAAGCTTTGATAAAAATCCTCTTGGTTGATGATGAAGTTCTAATTACAGACTCGCTTACATACAGCCTCGAACGAGAGGGCTTCAGCGTCCGGTCTGCCATTGATGGCAGCCAGGCTCTTAAAACGATCGATGAATTCCAGCCCGACTTAATCGTCCTGGATCTGATCCTGCCCGACATGAGCGGATTCGACGTTTGTCGTCGCCTGCGCACCAACTATACCACCCCGGTGATCATGCTGACTGCGCGCGGCGAGGAAATCGATCGCATCCTGGGGTTAGAAGTGGGGGCAGACGATTACCTGGCAAAACCTTTTTCTTTTAGAGAGCTGCTTGCCCGCATCCGGGCCGTTTTACGGCGGGTTGAGCTCGACCGCCTGACCAGCCAGGCTCAACCGATCGACATGCGCAATATACGTCTCGACCCCATCGCGCGGCGTGTGTTCAAAGGAGAGCAGGAGGTGCAGCTCTCGGCACGCGAATTCGACTTACTGGGAGTTTTGATGAGGAACGCTGGCCGGGCGCTGAGCCGGGAGGAGTTATTAGCCCTGGTCTGGGGTGAAGAATGGATTGGCGATCCCCGCACCCTGGACGTACACGTTCGCTGGCTGCGCCTCAAAATCGAGGACGATCCAGCCAGTCCGCAATACATCCAAACCGTGCGCGGCTACGGTTACCGTTTTGCCGGGCCGGAGGAGCTGGCCTGACCGTCGCAACGCCAGCTACCTGGCTGCAAGCATGAGATTTTCCCCTTCTCTACGGACTCGCCTGGTCTTATCCCATCTGCTGGTCTCGTTAGTGAGCATCGTTGTGATCTCAGCTGTGGCTGGCAGGTCTATTTCCCGAGCCGCCCAGGATGAGGTCCAACAACGGCTGCAAACCCTGGCGTTTGCTACCAGCTCTGCCCTCGAAGACCCCATTCAAAACCTGCTTTCGGAAAAAAGCCAACCGGGCGACCTCCAGGCAGCGATCGATCCGCTACTCGCCTCACAGCCATACGTCTTTTATGGGATTTACTGGCCGGATGGACGGCTGATCCTGCGCAGCAGTCCATTAATGCCCGATTCTGCCACACAGGACAATTCCCCAGAGCTATGGCAAATTATGCACGACAAGCTACTCGTCAGCAATACCGTCCGGCCTGCCAGTCAAGGTGAAATGACGATTTTTGTCGCGTCACCGATCCAGCTGCACGGCACTCTGATGGCGATATTGAACCTCGGCGCACCGATGCAAATCGCTGCAACTGAAGCCCGGCGCGCTCTGGGCTTGCTCTTGCTTTCTGCATTCCTGGTCGCGATAGCTGTCAGTCTCTTCGGCTGGGTGCTGGCCAGCAGCCTGGCACGACCGATCAAGCGCCTTACAGAAACCGCCGAACGCCTGGCTCGAGGTGAAATGGATGCGCGCGCCACCCCCAGCGGTCCGCCCGAACTACATCGCCTTGCAGAAGCATTTAACAGCATGGCAATCCGGCTGCAACACTACGTGAACGAGCTGCGAGCCTTTGTCGCCAACGCCAGCCATGAGCTGCGCACGCCGCTCACCGTGGTCAAGCTGCGTACCGAGGTCCTGCAGAGTGGAGCAGTCAAGGAGCCTGAACTAGCAGAACAATTCTTGAAGGATATCGAATTCGAGGTCGATCGCCTGAGTTATATGGTCAACGACTTGCTGGATCTCTCCCGGATGGATGCCGATCTATCGCCTCACCAGCGCACACCGTTGGACCTGGATGCAATCGCCACCGAAGTATTTGAAGCTTTTAACATCCGCGGCACACGGGCGGGTATCCATATGGAGCTTAAGGTAGATCCTGATCTGCCTCAAGTGATGGGCAATGAAGACCAGATTCGGCGGGTTCTGTATAACTTGATGGAGAATGCGATTAAATATACCCCGCAGGATGGCCGGGTAACATTGCAGGTCCAGGCGAGCGCTGCCCGGGATTCGATTACCATGCTCATTTCAGATACCGGTCCTGGGATCGCCGCAGATCACCTCCCCCATATCTTCGAGCGATTTTACCGGGTAGAAGCCACGCGCCCCCGCTACAGCGCTACCAAGGGCAGCGGGTTGGGCCTGGCAATCGCCAAAACTATCGTAGAAAGCCACGGTGGAAAGATCGGCGTAATGAGCCAGATGGGCAAAGGGACCACGTTCTGGGTCACGCTGCCGGTCAAGCCATGACTCGGTCAAACCATGACGCGGTCACGGCTTGACCGAGATCGTTCCCCCGCCCAGGTCAGGGATGCTTGGTGCCATCCGGCATAATCGTCTCGGATAGGATCGTGCCGATCATCTGTGTCTCAGTCAAATCGGCTTTCGCGAGGTTTGCCCCGGTTAAATCCGCATTATTCAGGTTCGCTCCCCGTAAATTAGCGCCTGCCAGGTTGGTCTCGAACAGGTTCGCATAAGACAGGTCTGCCCCGCTAAGGTTAGATCCAACCAGATTCGATTTACTTAAATCTGCCCGCGAAAAATTGGCTGTGTTCATGTTGGAGCGGTTCAGGTTGGCTTTGCTCAAAATGGCGCGGTTAAAGTTCGTTTCAACCATGATCGCATCGTTCATTTCTACCTTGTTCAAGTTCGCTCGGGTGAGATTGGCGCGCGTCAGGGTAGCCTCGTTCAAGTTGGCCCCCTCCAGGGTTGCTTCGAACAAATTTGCCATGGTCATGTTCGTCTTTACCAGGGAGGCTCCCATTAAATTAGACCAGTTCAATTCCGTTTTGGTCAGGGTTGCCCAGTTCAGGTTACAGTTGCTCAGATCCACCCAGAGCAAGTTCGTGTCGCTCAGGTCGACCCGCACCAGCCAGACAGGGTGTGGGCGGTTGACCAGGTCAAATATTTGGTAGATGGTGAGGTTGGTCATCTGCTTTTCTCCTGGAATATTGGAAAGGATAGGCTCCCTTCGGTCGACATGCTGTCCTTCGCCAGATCATCTCTCAATAACGGATCCCGGTAGAGCTGGCTCTGCCAGGCTCTCGCTAGATTGCCTAACTGCCTGGCAGCGCTCACACCAGGGACGGTCGCATAACAGTGCCAGTGGATCTTTCTCGAGCGCTGCGAGCACACGCTGCAGCAGCCCATCCAGGGGAAGCGCCTGGATCAGCCCTGGACCGGCTTTCACCTGGCGCACAATCCCCTCTAAATCTGAGGCGATCGCCTGAAATCCTTCCGAGCAGCCCGGGAAACCGGGGCATTCCACCACACCGCCCGGAGTCAACGCCCAGCGGACGAACTGCTTCCGTCCTGCCATGCGTTCCCCCAGGTGGATAGAAGTGTTGACGGTATGGTCCACCCCTAAAAGCACGACCCAGCCACCCGCCTGATGCAAGCGGCTGAGCGGAGCCAGCGGCTCCTGGAGGGTCTGGCTGGAGAGATATGCCGCGGCATTCACCCCGACGAACGACAGGATCGGGTGCGCTGAGCGTCCGGCAGCCGGATTCTTGCGCAATGTCTCGGGCAAGATACCCATCAGCCTGTCCGCGCGCATTTCTGGACGGAAGAATTCGGCCATTTTATTCAAGGTTTCCCCCTGACCGTAATGCAGCGCATTTCCCGGAGGACCAATCTCCGGAATGACCATCGTCTTATAGGTGAAGGCCGGCATAATCAGCGTATTGAAGCAGGTCAGCAGCGCCCCAGCCAGCACCGGTGAGCCGCCATGGATCTCGCCAAAGGCGGAGAGTGAGGCATGGGCGATCACCGGGTACCTGCGATCTATATCCAGGCTCCGCAGCGCAGGGACCAGGTCATGGTAGGTCAGCACTTTACAACCGCCTTAACCCTGTCAATGTCACGTGCTACTTCCCTTTCCAATTCGCTTTGCGCTTCTCCTGGAAGGCGGACATCCCCTCTTTTTGGTCTTCAGAGGCAAAGAGCAGGTAAAACATACGCCGCTCATCCAGCAGTCCATCCGTGAGGGAGGTCTCGAAGGCCTGATTGATCGCTTCCTTGGCGAAGCGTAAGGCCAGCGGCGCTCTGACAGCCAGCTCGTTTGCCAGTCCTAACGCTTCCCCGAGATAATGTTCCACTGGAACCACCCGGTTCACCAGGCCAAACCGCAAGGCCTCCTCGGCTGTCAGGGTCCGGTTGTTCAAGATCATTTCCATTGCAATTGCCTTACCAACCGCACGCGTCAAGCGCTGGGTGCCGCCGGCTCCCGGGATAACCCCGATATTGATCTCAGGCTGCCCAAAGCGAGCGGTCTCAGAGGCGATGATCAAGTCACAAGCCATTGCCAGCTCAAAGCCGCCTCCCAGGCACCAGCCGGAAACTGCAGCAATTACGGGTTTCTTCACCTGGCGGAGGCGGTCAAATTGGGCGATAGGGTTCCTCAGGAGCATCTCCACGGCTGTGGCATCTGCCATTTCTTTGATATCTGCCCCGGCAGCGAACGCTCGATCTGACCCGGCGATCACCATCGCGCCGATCGCCTCATCCCGGTCAAAAGCCAGCAGGGCGTCCATCAGCTCAACCCGTAATTCGAGGTTGATTGCATTCATTGCCTGAGGGCGGTTCAGCTGGACCAGGCCTGCTCGCTCATGCGTCTCAGTGAGAATATTCGTGTAAGCGCACACCGGCGGCTCCTTTCAACCCTCATCCGCGGATCTACCGTTCGCGGTATCCATTTGATTATACAATGGAATACTCGTGACTCAGCCTGCCTGCCCGGCTGCAGCGACCAGCGCCAGCTTCCCGTTCACCTGCTGGTTTGCCTCGCTGCACAGCCAGAGCACGGCAGCGCTGAGGGCAGATTGAGACGCCTCCGGTTCAGGGCTAGCAACTACGCCTGGGCTGCCATACGCAATCCAGGGATCGAACGCAGCGGAGCAAACTGCATTTACGCGTATCCCAAACGGCGCCAGCTCATAAGCGGCTGACCGCGTGAGGGCAAGCAGGCCATATTTGCCGGCGCGGTATGCAGCCAGCCTATCCGGTGGATCCTCCCGCTCACTTGCGGCGATAACATTGACGATTGAGCCGCCGCCTTGCTCCCGCATCACCTTGCCCGCCACCTGGGTGGCAAAAAATGCCCCGCTCAGATTCTACATCCAGCGTCCGGTGCCAGTCCCATTCGTCCATACTGAGCAGCGCCGCCTGCGGCTTCACCTGGGCATGGTTGACCAGAATATCCAAACGACCCCAATCATCTACCACCTGGTCGATCATCGCCTGGACAGCCATTCTCTTGGCGACATCAAAGAGATATTCCCTGGTCTGCGCGCCCAGCGACCGCAGCTGGCTCAAGGTCTCATCGAGGTTGACCGGCGTCAAATCATTGATCGCAGTCACTGCCCCGGCTCGGGCAAAGGCTAAGGAGATTTCCCGTCCGCTGCCCCGACCGGCGCCCGTTACCAGCACCACCTTGCCCGAGAACTCTGCCATAAAGATGTGCTCCGTTTCAATTCATGTCCAGCTGTCGCAGACAGGAACTTTGCTTACGCTATAGCCTGCATTATACGGGAAGCTAAGGTAGGACGAGGAATCCGGCGTGTTTTTGACCTTAAGCTCGTTAAAGAAGCTCCCCCGCCCATTATCTTTGACGATAGAAAAATGCAGGTGCGCTTCGATAGGATCACCCGCTGCGCCGGAGTCGTTTCCCGGATTGCCCGGTAGAGTCCCTGGCGGTACACAGGCATGGATCGTTCCTGCAAGAAAGGGAACGGAGATTCACTCAACCGTATTCCCTGCTGGGCCAGCCCCCGTATACTGTTGGATGTGGCTCAGGTCATCCTGTTTATGTTCTGCAATAAACAGGTTGACTTTCCCGCCCGTCATGGTCTGTAATACTCTACCAGCAACCTGTCCTTGATGGGAAGCCATCGCCGTGCGCGCCTGATCGAGCGAATCAAAAAACAGCTCGTGCATTTGCACATAATGGCAGCTTCCGAATAAAAATGCTTCAACCTGGCTGGACGCTTCACTGCGCAGCCCGGGCATCGCCTCCACCAGGTGTAAAAATTGAGGCCAGGCTTTCTCAAATACCTGCCAGTCCTCAACCGGCTCGAAAAGTATAACCAGCTTATGCATCCAGGCCTTCCTGACAACCCATTATACCCGTATCCCCGGGGGACAGACTCCCCGGAGGCAAGCTCCCCCGGGGCAGACTCCCAGGGAGGGACCAGGGGATAAAGGAAAGACGAAGTGTAATTCCTAATCCATTTACTCTCCCGTGATTATGGTATGATTCCTCACCGGAGTATTGGTGCCATGGAAACTGATGAGAAAATTACGATTATCGAAGGTCCGCCTCCTTCATTTGATATCGTGCATGACGGGTGGGCGCTCAGCCTGAACGAGAGCCCATCCCTGGCGGAGGTGGCAGTTACCCGCTTACGCACCTTCAACGGGCCCGAATTGATCGAACGCTGTCATCGCGCCTGGCACAAGCAGCACGGGATTTCACTGGAATATCGTGGCTCCGACGGGCTAAAAAAGGAAGCCCCGATCATCGCCGCTCGTTTTGTAGACGCGGAGGATGGCCAGCTGCTGATCTTGTGGGTGCGCCTGGCTGAGGGTGAAGTCGAGATCGAGCTTGGCTACGAAGATGACCCGGGCGATGAGGATGACGACCAGGGGATTTAACTCCCGCCTTAATCTATGAGCGATTCCGAGCTTGTTCTAACCAGCCAACAAGAGGGTGTGTTCCAGATCACCCTGAACCATCCCAAAGTCAACGCAATCAACCTGGAAATGATTGCCGGACTGCAGTCCGCTTTCAAACAAGCCGAGCGAGACGACCAACAGCGCTGCGTGCTGCTGACCGGCGGCAACAACGTCTTCAGCGCCGGGCAAGACCTGACTGAAATGAACCCGGCGGGGGAGGAAATCTCCTTCCGCCGGCACCTGCTGCGCACCTACAACCCGCTGATACTCCAGATCCGCCGCCTGGAAAAACCGGTGCTGGCTGCCATCTCGGGAGCAGCCGCGGGTGCAGCCCTGGGAATAGCCCTGGCTTGCGACCTGCGGATTGCCGGGGACACGTCCCGTTTCGTGGTTGGTTTCGGCGGAATCGGTCTGGCTCCCGATTCGGGCGTCTCGCTCTTCTTACCTCTCCTGATTGGCCAGGGGCGGGCGGCTGAGTTTACCTTCAGCAACTCGCCGATCAGCGCCGAACAAGCCCTGGCCTGGGGGCTGGTCAACCGGGTCGTTCCAGCGCAGGAGCTAGCCGCGCAAGCCTTTGCCTGGGCAAGGCAGCTCGCCCAGGGTCCGATCCATGCGATGGGACTGGCCAAGCGCAACTTCAACCGGGCGCTGCTGCCCAACCTGGAAGAGGTGCTGGATTACGAGGCGTACAACCAGGAGACTGCCGGTAGGGCGGCAGAGCATAAAGAGGGATTGCAAGCATTCCTGGAGAAGCGACCCCCTAACTATTTAGAAATTACCTAATAGAACGTGAGTACCGGTTAGCGATCTGTAATGGTGAGACAAGGTCTTATTTCTCGCCAGAGCAATCGCTTCATATGAAGGTGAGACTGCTTCGCTTCGCTCGCAGTGACATCCAACCGTTATCCCGAATTGCCATTAATCAAAATTCGCGACAGGTAATTACCTGTGCGCGTTATATTTCCAAAATTCGGCGATCCGATTACGGATCACGATTACGGATCGCAGATATATTTACCTCAATCGATAAAAAATCGCGACCGCAGCCAGCGCGCCGAACAATACCAAAACCCCAACCGCAGCCCAAAGGACCTCGCTAGGTTTTCGCCGGTCGATCAGCTTGAGATTCGGGTAAACCCCTTCCACCTGCAGGAGTGGCCCGCCGAACCAGGCGAACAACGTCCCACCCAGCAGCCCACCCAGGTGACCCCAATTATCGATCCCTGGCGATAATCCGATCACGAAGTTGATCAAGGCAATCACGATGATTTCCATCAGGCCGCGTTGGGCGCGGGCGCCCAGGATCTTGCGGTTCTGGTAGATGAACACCCCCTCTGCCCCAAGTAAGCCAAAAATCGCTGTAGAAGATCCCAGCGAGTTAGCATTCGAGAACAGGAAGGACATCACATTGCCGGCAAAACCACCCAGCAGGTAGAGCACCAGGAAGCGCTTGTGCCCGTACTGGCTTTCCAGACCCGGCCCAAACAAATACAGGGCGTACATATTAACCCCCAGGTGCAGGATTGATCCATGCAAGAACATGGGGGTAATCAAGCGCCAGTACTGTCCGCTCAGGATGAGGTCGTTTACTTTCAACCCGTAATAGGCGACGATATCTCCACCCAGGGTGGTCTGGCCGACGTACTGCAGCAAGTACACGATGACAGTCACCCCGAGCAAGACATAGGTGACGATCGGCCTATGGCGGGGAAGCTGCACCTGGACCTGTTGTGCGCGCGCCCCAGGTTGAGAGGCCGGTCCTATGTCGGATGGCGGCGCTTCATTCGGCGGTGGCAGCGGATCGTTCACAGCGCCACCTTTCTGGGTTCTTTACGGGCATGCTCCCTGGCGATAATCGCCAGGATGGCATCTACGGCTTTATCCAGGCGGTCTCTCGGGTTAATCACTACATAGTCGAATTCATCCATCCGCTCGAGCTCGCCTCGCGCGGTTTTAATGCGCAAGTCGAACTGCTCCGGCGTCTCTGTCCTGCGTTGTTTCAGCCGGCGGATCAAATCCTCTTCATTCTCTGCCGTCAAGAAAATCAGCAATGCTCCCGGGCTGATCTGGCGGATCTTCGCGGCACCCTGCACATCCACGCGCATCACCACATCCTTACCCGTCGCCAATGCCTGCCGTACCTGCTCCTTAGGCACGCCTTTGAAAGCATCGTATACCCAGCTGTACTCTAAAAGCTCATCGTTTTGGATCATCTCAGCAAACTTATCCGGGGAGACAAAGATGTAATCAACTCCATCGGTTTCCCCCGCGCAGGCGGGCGCGTGGTAGCCGTCACCACGAAATGAAAGGGGACATGCTTCACCTTCATCTCATCGATGACGGAATCCTTCCCCGCCCCGGAAGGTCCGGAGATGACGATGAGCAGCGGCTGTTTTTCCCCCGATTTATCTTCAACAAGATCAACCAATCCATCCTCCTCGGCGTGCAGAGCGATCCGGTCCTCCAGGAATTACAGGGATGACCTTCTCACTCAACGGTCTATTTGCAATGAACGAGCAGTGTTGATTATAATGTCCCTGCACGCTTTTCAAGGAGACCGTTTATGCCATTTTACCCATATCGCTGTCTTGAATGCCACAAACGCTTCGAAGTGTTCATGACTTATACAGAATACGGCACTTCCCCGGTGCAATGCCCGCACTGCCGCAGCGAGCACGTGACCCGGCGCATCGGTCGGGTGCGCATTGCTCGATCGCAGGACAGCCGCCTGGAGGATTTCTCGGATCCTGGCGACCTGGAGGGGCTTGAAGACGATCCTAAGGCGTTGGGACAGATGATGCGAAAGATGGGCTCAGAGATGGGTGAAGAGCTTGGACCCGAATTCGATGAAGTTGTCGACCGCCTGGAAGCCGGTCAGTCTCCCGAAGAGATCGAGGAGGCGCTTCCCGACCTGGGTGAAAGTCCAGGCGGGATGGAGAGCGATGGCCTCGACTATTAAGCTACATACTTCATCCCTGCGGCCTGGTAAGCAGCCAGCCTGGTCAGGATCACCTCCCGCACTGCTTGCTGCACCTGCTCGGACGATCCTGCGGCGTCGATGAGCACCCAGCGCTCGGGTTCCGCCCTGGCCATCTCCAGATAGCCGCAGCGCACCCGCTCGTGGAACGGAAGGTCGTAGGCATCCAGCCGGTTCCAGTCACCGCCTTTCGCCCGCCGCTTTAAGCCCAGCTCAGCATCGATATCCAGCAGGAGAGTCAGGTCAGGTTTCAACCCGCCGGTTGCAAAGGCGACCACCCGGCGCAGCTCTGCCAGCTCCATCTGGTGACCATAGCCCTGGTAAGCCAGGGTCGAATCGGCATAGCGGTCACAGATTACCACTTCGCCCAGAGCGAGGTGCGGCCGGATGACCTCGGCGACCAGCTGCGCCCGGGAGGCCTGGAACAGCAATATCTCTGCGTGCGGCACCATCTCGGAATTGTTTAGATCCGAAAGGATTGCCCGCACCTGGTCACCGATAGGCGTGCCGCCCGGCTCACGCGTACCGTAAACGGGAGTGCCAGCCTGGCGCAGATATTCCACTGCCCGCCTGGCCTGAGTTGATTTCCCGCTCCCATCCGGTCCCTCAAACGTAATGAACATTTGCAGTTATCCAGCCGCGCGCGCTCAATCGCGAAAGATCCGCACCCGGCGGAAGGGCTCCTTCCCATAGGAATGGGACACAAGGTTAGCCTGGCGCGCCATCTGGTGCTGCAGCTTGCGGATCGAGGCTACCGCCGGCGGGAGCTCCACCCAACGCTCGCCATTTAACACCGCCTGGATGGCTTGCTGTGTCTCGCGCACCACCGGCTCCACACCAGGCTCGCTGAAGCCTTCGGAGTCCAGGTTGAACAGCTCGCTCAGCAGCTGCTGCATCTGGTTTAGTGTGTTGGCGCGCAGCACATAAATGGGCAGATTACGGCGCTCCGCTTCGACGATGGTATGCTCACGCTTGCGAAAATAAGCGCGCAGCGTCACCAGGAGATCGGCTTCGTTCAAGTCATTGACCACGATCGCAGGCGCGCCCAGGCGCTTGGCGGCCTGAATAAGGCGGTTGCGCGCGACCCCATAGGGATAAATACGCACGGTTTGATGCGGGCCGCGGTCACGCACGGGTCGGACCAATGCCATCTCCACTGCACCCGGCTCAGGCTTGACCCCGGGTTCTTCGCGGTAACTGGCTCCCTCTGCGTAGCCGCCATTCCCCTGCCGGCGGTACCCCTGCTGAGAGGCAATCGATCTCGCCGCGGCTGGCGCTTGCTCGATGCGGATCTCACCTTCGATAGTGCGATAGCGGATCTCAGGCGGCAAGGGATTACCGCGCAGCAGCGCGTCGACCGCCGCTGCCACATCGCGATGGATCGCCAGCCGGTCACGTTCCTGGATCTCGATGAGCACATCGAAGGTAGGAGGAGAGCGCCGTTCCAGCACGGTTTTCTGGGTGCCTCGCCGGCGGGCCTCCTCGTCGGAGAGCGTGACCGCTTCGATACCTCCCACCAGGTCGGAAAGCGTGGGGTTGAGCAGTAAGTTTTCCAGCGTGTTGCCGTGGGCTGTCCCGATGAGCTGCACTCCGCGCTCGGCGATCGTGCGGGCGGCGGCGGCTTCCAGCTCTCGCCCGATCTCATCGATGACGATCACCTCCGGATTGTGATTCTCGACTGCCTCGATCATTACCTCATGCTGCAGCGAAGGCGTGGCGACCTGCATGCGCCGGGCGCGGCCCACAGCCGGGTGGGGCACGTCCCCATCGCCGCCGATCTCATTCGAAGTATCCACGATCACCACGCGCCGGGAATCAGCCAGGATGCGGGCAGCTTCTCGCAGAATTGTCGTCTTGCCCACGCCCGGACGGCCCAATAAAAGCAAGCTTTTACCGCTCTCTATCAAGTCTTTTATGATGTCCGTCGTACCGTAAACCGCACGACCGACCCGGCAGGTCAAACCGACAATGTATGCCCGCCGGTTGCGGATGGCTGAGATGCGGTGAAGAGTCCGCTCCAGACCGGCCCGGTTATCCGCGTCGAACACGCCGATCCTCTCAACCACAAAATCGATATCGGAATGAGTAACCTCGTCCTCGCTGAGAGTCACTTCGCGCTGGACGAAGCGTGCGGTCGGCTGGCGCCCAAGGTCTAAGATAACCTCCAGCAAGTTGTCGTTATCATCCGCTTCGGTGACCGCCTGAGCAACTTGCGGGGGAAGCACGCCTAGCAGTGCGTGCAAATCATCGGTTATTCGTTGTCCCATAATCTCCGGGTTCCATCTGTGAAATTGGCACAGTGACCTCCGCCTGTCCGCTCTCGATCGCGGGTATGGCGTAAGGTCGCGTCGCTTTCTGGGCAACCGCCAGATGCTTGACCATCACTGCCTGTCGTGGGCCTGGCTCAGCGCCCAGCTCCTCCAACACGCTTTCCAACCAGGACTGATAGGAGCGGATACACACGTAAATAGGCCGGGATTGGCGTCCAGGCAGGTTGAGCAGCAGGTCGCCCAGCTGGATGGCAATTGAAACTGCATCGGGATGAACGAACGGCTGCGCCCAGATTCCCCTGCCGCCATATCTCATTTCTACATACGCCAGAAGGTTATCATCCTGGCAAAATACCAGTCCACGCGGGTATTCAGTCAGCACCGGTTCTATCTGCTGGACGAGGCCAGGCGCCAGGTCATTATAGAGGTGGCGCACAGCCAGAGCATCTTGATCCGTAGCCACCCGCCAGCCGGGGGGATACGCAGGGTTGCGTTCAGCGCCTTTTAACTGCCAGATCCGCTGCCTGGCGTAAATCGCAAAGCTGGCATTGCGCAATGCCTCGAAAGCCAGGTTGCGTTCGTCAACGTCCGCAAGTAAACGGAACGCCCCGTGCTCGCCTGCCTGCACGGCTAAATAATCGAGCAGCAGCGGCAGCCGGGGCGAGTCCAGGGCGCTTACCGGGGTCAAGAATGTCAGGTAGGCGTACGGTGATCCGTTGCTTTGGATGATTTGACCGATGAGGCAAAATTCTTTTTTCTTCTCCGCTTCCGCGGCGGCAGTTACGATGCCCATGGATGGCGCCAGATAGGAGAGCAGAGCTCCGGGCACCAACAAGGGTCCGCGGGTTAATACCAGGGAGCTATACAGAAAGACGCTGTGGTGGCGGTGGCGGTGAAGCTGCTGCAGATCACGCCAATCAAACGGACGGATGCCCATGTCAGCCTGATCCCGCAGCCCGCTGTGCAGACTGCTTGCAGACTGCTGTGCAGACTGCCCTGCAGACTGCTTTGACAGCAGCAGGAAATACCGGTGAAAACGATCGTCCGGCGTCAGCTCGGGGTGGAAGGAGGTAGCCAGCAGCCGTCCCTGCTGGGCAGCAACAATGCGCCCATCGGGCAGGCTGGCCAGCGCCTGCGCTGTACCTGCGATTTTTTCGATCAACGGGGCGCGGATGAATACGCTGTGGTATGGCGGGTTAGCTTTATCCACCAGCTTTAATGCTGGCACCTCTATGTCGACTTCGAAGCTGGCGACCTGCCGCCCAAATGCATTCCGCTCGATGGTAATGTCCATCAGACCCAACAAGGGCTGCTGGCGGTTGGCATTTTTAGAAAGGAAGATGGCGCCAGCGCAGGTACCCCAAATCGCCTTTTGCTGACCGAAGGCGCGCAGCGGGTCCATCAGCTCATATTCCGTAGCCAGTTTTCCGATCGTGGTCGACTCCCCGCCCGGGATGATCAACCCGTCCAGGTCTCTCAGCTGCCCGGGCAGGCGTACCTCTACTGCCTCCACGCCCAGGCGCTGGATCATCGCCGCGTGTTCGGCAAAGTCTCCCTGTAGAGCCAGAATACCTATTTTCATCGTTAAGCCATACCAAAAAGGACTCCGCCGTCAATGACCCGAGCTGCCGGCTTGCCAGGGCAAAAATCCCCCTCAGGTCAGTTGTCGGCGGATGATCTATTAAGCCTGGCACTGTTTCCGTCTACCAGCCTCGACTGGCAATTAACTCGGCCTCCGGGATATCAGTGACCTGGCGTCCAACCATTGGATCTCCCAGGTTGCGGCTCACTTCGGCCAATATGTACGGATCATTGAAGTGCGTCGTAGCTTTTACGATTGACGCAGCCCGCTTGGCAGGGTTGCCGCTTTTGAAAATCCCTGAGCCAACGAATACGCCATCTACGCCAAGCTGCATCATTAGAGCAGCATCCGCCGGTGTGGCAATCCCGCCTGCTGCAAAATTGACGACGGGCAGGCGTCCGAGCTTGCGCGTCTCCAGGACCAGCTCATATGGAGCACCCAGGTCCTTGGCAAACGCCATCAGCTCTTCGTCCGGCAAATTCTGCAAGCGGCGGATATCGCCCAGCACCGACCGGGCATGGCGCACTGCCTCGACCACATCCCCGGTGCCTGCCTCGCCTTTGGTGCGGATCATTGCGGCGCCTTCTCCGATGCGCCGCAGCGCTTCGCCCAGGTTGCGGCAGCCGCAGACGAATGGCACGCGAAAGTTATGCTTGTTGATGTGGTGAGCCTCATCCGCTGGGGTAAGCACCTCGGATTCGTCAATGTAGTCTACTCCGATGGCTTCCAGAATTTGCGCCTCAACGAAATGCCCAATCCGGCATTTAGCCATTACCGGGATCGAGACTGCATCCATAATCTTTAATATCAGCTCCGGGTCGCTCATGCGGGCCACGCCGCCCTGGGCGCGGATGTCCGCTGGGACGCGTTCCAAAGCCATTACCGCCACAGCGCCAGCATCTTCAGCAATTTTGGCATGCTCTGGCGTCACCACATCCATAATCACACCACCTTTAAGCATCTGCGCCAGACCCTTTTTAACCGCAAATGTGGCAACTTGCTGATCCATAGACCATCTACCTCCCGAAGGAAATAATCGAATTGATTGAGTGATTGATTGCTCTACCCGTACTGAAAGCACGCTAATGCGCGAAATGGTGCTGCACCGAGCAATGTACTGTCTTCATTCTACCACGCGGCGCGGTGCTGCGCAAAGGGGAGGCTGCGCCGTATCTCCCCGAGCTCTGCGAGCGCACCTGTCTGGGAGACTTAATTATAAGAACATATGTTCTATTATTAGGCAGGGTTTTGGCTGACCTTCGCTTTGACGGAGAGGAACTGGCGTAAATCAGGCTGCCACCCTGATTTGCGGACTTTTCCCCACGGCGTAAATTCCAATAAAAAAGGGATGTTTCACGTGAAACATCCCTTTTAATCTCCGGTTGGATCGCTCAGGTCACCCCATTTTCCCGCGCGAAGCGCTCGAGAGTCTCCTCCACAGTGTCCAGGTACGCATCCAGGCCAGCCAGTTTTGCCCCAAAGCCTGCACCCCACAGACCCAGTCCCTGGACAGCGCCCTGCCAGGCGGCATAAGCTTCGACTGTGTCGCCGAGGAGCGAGATGATCCGCGTCCACGTCCACAGCACCGGCCACAATGCAGCCTGCGGCTGACCGCCAGCCAGCATTGCCTCAAAGGCTTGCTGATAATAGAGCCGCCGCAAGGGCGAGAAGCGCACCGGGGCTGCATCTGCAGGAATAGCGCTGTACGCCGCTCCCCAATCTGGCAGCCATGCGCCTAGCGACCCCTCATCGAGATTGGAGGCGCCTAATAGCCCCAATATTCCTGCGTATAAACCTGGGCGCCCGACCGCTTCGCTGCGCCCGAGATACTTCAGCAGGAAGCGCCGCTCGGTCAGCGGTGCCCCGTTCAGGCTGGCGACTGCATTGGCAGCGTGCTCAATTGCCCGCAGGTAATCCAAAACCTCCTGAATGCTTTCACCCTTTGCCGTATGCGGGAACCCCAGCCATATCTGGCGGGCATGGTCGAGTGATTTACGCGACCGCTGGAGGATAAATTCAGACTGGTCGAATTGGCCGCGCACGCTCGCCTGGGTGAAGTCCATGAAATGCTGCGGGTCGTACAGGACCCGGCAGCGTGCAATGGTTGGCCCCAGCCATGGATGCACCCTCAAGCTGCGCGTCTGGCGGTAATCCCGGTGAAAGTGGTGGGCGATATCGAGGTGCAGCTCATCCGTCAGATGGACGACCTCGCGGTCCTGGGCAGGCTGCTCGATGTGCACGCAAACCAGGTCTACATCGGCTGTCCCTCCCAGCAGGTACTCTGTCTCCAACAGCGAGCCAGTTAAATATACCGAAAGGATCGTCCGATCCGATCGCGTCCGCTGGTCGACGGTATCGCTGATAATCTTATCCAGAGCTGGGCGGGTAAGGCGCATGCCTCCTCCTCAACATTTGCTCACGTGGCTTGCTTCTCTCATGTCCCCAGCGGCTCTAACGGAAGCTCGGGTTGGAATGGCGCTGTGCGCAGCGCCTGGCGGATGCGGCTTTCGACCAGGTTGAGGTCATCCGGATGGTGAACATAGTCGATCAGGTTTGTATCCAGGCGCAATACCGGCGCCCCCAGCCGGTAAGAAGCACCGAAGAAATCGTCGTATGCCTGGTTGAGCTCGTTAATGTAGGCGCGCTCCATATTACGCTCATAAGTCCGGTCGCGCAGTGTAATGCGCTCCATTAACACATCCGTATCCGCCTGTAAATACACGATCAAGTCGGGCATCGAGATCTTTTCAGCCAGGGCTTCATGCACTCGATAATACATCTCCAGCTCATCGCCTACCAGGTTAATCTGCGCAAACAAGGCATCCTTGGCAAAGGTATAGTCTGATATCAAGTTCCCTCCCTGCTCCAGCGCCTCAGCCAGGATGCGCCGCTGTTGGTGGTAGCGGCTGAGTAAAAAGAATATCTGGGTTTGGAAGGCATAGCGCATACGGTCAGCGTAGAAATCCGACAGGAATGGATTTTCCTCAAACACTTCCAGGAACAGTGCTGCTTGGAAGATGGGCTGGAGCAGGCGCGCCAGGGTAGTTTTGCCGACTCCAATCACTCCCTCGATGGCTATATACATAAATCGTTTATCCCCATTCCAATGATCGCTCTTATGCTTTTGCTACGAACCCGCGCAGCAGACCTATTCGCAATAAGGATACCAGTGATTGACCTCCTTGGCAATCCGGGGAAATGTCCCAGGTATTTTATTCACTGCCGCCTCCCAGAAAGCCGCCTTCAAGAAGGCTTGACAAGCTCCGATCTCGCGCTAAACTGTAAATAGGCTACAGGGATCGCAATCCGGAGGCTGTATGGCTCAATATATTTTCAGCAGGTCGTCTCAAGCTATACGAAGGAGAAAGATATGCCAGCATTAAATCGCGTCCAACTCATCGGATACGTGGGTCGGGACCCAGAACAGCGTTTTACGCCCAGCGGCAAGCGCGTCACCAGCTTCAGTCTGGCTGTCACGCGACATTGGCGCAGCGCCGAGGGCGAAGCTAAAGAGGCGACGGATTGGTTCAATGTAGAAGCCTGGGGCCACCTGGGAGAAATCTGCGCTGAATACCTGACCAAAGGGCGCCTGGCGTACATCGAAGGGCGACTGCAGACCGACCGGTACGAACAGGCGGGTGAGGTGCGCTACTTTACCAAGGTGATAGCCAGTCAGATGCAAATGCTCGACCGCCGGCCGGACGACACCGCCCCTGAACCCTTGCTGGATGAGGCCATCGAATAAGGATCCATCCATTATTTGGATCGCGTTACCCGGCAGCCGGGTCGATGTACGGAGCTGCCTGGTCGGCAATTGCCTGCAAAATAGCCTGGATCGCCTGCATGCCAGATTGAGCCCGGTAAGCCGGCGAGGCGAGTGGGCTGACGTTGACAGCAGTCTCCGCCAGGACCTGAATCCGGCTGCCTCCCTGCTGCTTCGCCTGCATGTAGGCGATTCCCAGGTCGAACATGTAGCTCAAATCCAGCCGCTTGTCTGAACTTGCATCCTCTGCCAGAGCGTGCTTCCAGCCTGCCAGTCCATTTACGAATGCTTTTAGCACGAGGGTTGATTTTACCTGTGGCTCCTTCGCTGTATTCGCTCGCTCACCAGCCGCGTCTTTTTCCCTGACTGCATGGGCAACATACGGCACCAGATCAGCCAGCTGGATGCCATTGGCGCGCAGCTCCTTAGCAAGCTGTTGGAGGCCTATAGCGTAAATGCTGGCTGAGGCATTGTCTTTGAGCTCTCGTAGCTGTGCGGCGGCGTATTCCATTGATTCAGCCAGGTCGTCCAACGGCACCTCGGAAACTGCCTGAGTCGCAACGCGAAAGATCGCTACCATGTGGTCGCCATGATTGCCATTCAACTCATCGGCCTGGTTGAACGCCTCACGCTGCTGGCTCAGGACGCTGGCAGCGGTTTGAAAGATCAACGCCAGGTCAAAACCCGCCGGATCCATTCAGAAACCGCAATACAGAATTAATTGTATAATGATACAAATTATTCAATATAAATTGTAATAATTCCTATAGGTGCTCGAGCTGGTCGATCAACTCGCTGAGCACCGTGAACCCACCTTGCCAGAAGGCTGCCTGGAAAATATCGATGCCCGCCTCACCCAGCACATTTACCGGCGCAGCCGACCCGCCCGCTGCCAGGATTTTCAGGTAGCGCGGCTTGAACGCCGGCCCCTCTTGCTTATACTGCTGGTAAAGCGCGAAGACCAACAATTGTCCAAAAGCATAAGCATAGACGTAAAAGGGCACCTGGTAGAAGTGCGGTATAGAGACCCATTCCCAGCGGAATTCCTCCGAGAGCCCCACTGCATCGCCAAACTGTGTGCGCAAGTTCTCGAAGTATGCCTGTGACACCTCGTCCACCGTCGCTCCAGATTGGATCATGCCGTGGGCCTGGCGCTCGAACAGGGCAAAAAAGGACTGGCGCAGAATAGTAGCGTAGGCGTCGTCCACCTGGCGGAAGAGCATATCGCGCCGGACGCCCGGGTCGTCCTCCCGAGCCAGCAGGTAATCCACCAGCATCATCTCGCCAAACGTGGAAGCCGTCTCTGCCAGAGGCAGGTTTGGGTGGAAGGTAAAGATGGAATGACCTGCAGCCAGCATGGAGTGAATGGCATGACCGTACTCGTGCGCCATCGTAGCCACATCCTCAGCCCGCGATTGGTAGTTGAGCAGCACCCAGGGCGTCAGGCTGGGTGAGGCCGAGGCGCAAAAAGCGCCGCTGCTTTTCCCTTTCCGCACTTCACTATCCAGATGGTTCTGGTCAAACACTCTGCGCGCCAGCCTGGCAATGCCCTCATCGAACTCGGCAAAGGAGTCGAGCACCATCTCGGCTGCCCGGTCGAAGGAAAATGTTTTTCCCGAGCGAGCAACCGGCGCGTAGATGTCATAACGGCGCAAGCGTTCCATCCCCAGCACGCGCGCCTTTAACCGGAAAAAACGCTGGAACACGGGCGCGTTCTGCTGGCATACATCCAGTAAAGTATCCACCACCTCGTCCGGGATGTCGTTCCCCAGGTTGCGGGCAGCAATCGGGCTGGCGAAGTGACGCAGCTCCACCTGTTCGTTGTACCAATCCCGCACCAGCGCCTGGTAGATCTGACCCAAGATCGGTCCATCTCCCGCATAAACCCGATACAGCTCCTGGTATGCCTTCTGGCGCAGGTCTGCGTCATATTGCCGTACGTACACCATCAGCTCACCTCGGGTGAGCTCCTTCACTTCTCCCGTCAACCTCAAGCCGGTAAGTATAGCGGTTCGTGATGGAGTCGTACAGCTTATCCAGGGCGCTGGCACCGGTAACATTCTTGATATTGATAATTTTCTCCTCAGGCTCGGTCAGCGTATGCGGCTTATAGTGGCGCATCTCCTCCAGCCAATAGGCATAATCGCCTGCCTCAGCCATCAGCCGCCCGGCATTTTCAGCGTCCAGGTCCTTCCACCAGAGGTCGAAAAACAACGTCCGGTTCTGCAAGCCCGCCATCATTTGCTCCACGTTGCCCATAAAGGCGATTGCCTTTTGATCTTGGGTGTCCGCAGCAAACTGCAGGCTGGCAAAATAGCTGATGCGATGCCCCAGCTCCGAAATCTGCTCCTGCTGGCGGATCAATTCCAAAAAAACGCTTGTGGAGATATCCGGCGTAAGCTCCGACCGGCGTTTCTCGAACTCGGAAACCCGTGTTTCGAGGTCCTGCATCGCCGCCTGCAGGTCCGCTCCGTCCTGAGCAGAATACAGGTCGGTCAGGCTCCAGGGGGTTTGTGAATAGGTAACAGTCATCTGGTTACACCTTTGTGACAGGATTTTGATAGTCTTCCCGGTAAATCTGGCGCAGGCGGTCAATGGGCCAATGGTCGCCCGTTTCCAGGTCCTGATAATACCACTGCTCCCAACCGTTGCAAGGCGCCTGGCGCAGCTGCCGGGCGAGGTGATGGATCGAGCCACGCTGCCCGTTGCACAGGACTGCCCCGTCAGCCAATACCAGAGCAGTAATCTCGCCGTGCTCGCCGAAATACAGCCTTTCTCCTGGGAGGATCAACCCCACTTCAACCAGCCTCCCGAAAGGGATGCGCTCACGCTTACGCGGGTCTGGGGTGGAGAAGACCTCAGCAGGCTGGTCGATCCGCGTCTCGCCTGCGATGCGCTGGCGAGCCAGCTCTACGTACTGGCTCTCTTTCTCGATCCCGATCCAATTTCGCTGGAGCCGGCTGGCAACCACTCCGGTAGTGCCCGTCCCAAAGAAAGGGTCCAGGACCACATCGCCCGGATTCGAGCAGGCCAGAATCACCCGGTGCAATAGACTTTCTGGCTTCTGGGTCGGATGCGCCTTTTCCCCGTTCAGGCGCAGGCGCTCCTTGCCCGCGCAGATGGGCAGATACCAATCGCTGCGCATCTGCAGCCCATCGTTGAGCGCCTTGACCGCGTGGTGGTTGAAAGTATAAGGCGCACCCTGCTCCTTCTGCACCCACAACAATGTCTCGTGAGCATTGGTAAAGCGCACACCGCGGAAATTGGGCATGGGGTTGTCTTTAACCCAGACCACATCATTCAAGATCCAATACCCCAGATCCTGCAAAATCGTCCCTATCCTGTAAATATTGTGGTAAGAGCCTATTACCCACAGGGTGCCTGTGCGCTTCAGGACGCGCCGGCAAGCACTTAACCAGGCACGCGTAAATTCATCGTAAGCCTGCTGAGAAGGGAACCGGTCCCATTCGGCATCAACCGCATCCACCAGGGTATGGTTCGGTCGCCACAGGTCCTGGCGAAGCTGTAGATTATACGGTGGATCGGCAAAAACCAGGTCGATCGACTCGGGCGGCAATTCAGTTAAGCGCTCGCAGCAGTCACCGGCGAGGATTTGATTCAGGGGCAGCGAGCCTGGGGGCGAAGAGGCATCTTTCATATGTTGAAACGGATATGCACGATATCGCCGTCTTTCACCAGGTATTCTTTGCCCTCCAGACGCAGCTTGCCTTTCGCCCGCGCTTCTGGCATACCGCCCAGAGCAACCAGGTCTGCGTAGCTGACCACTTCGGCCCGGATAAAGCCCTTTTGCAAGTCGGTGTGGATGGCTCCAGCAGCCTCGTAGGCGGTCGCTCCGCAATGGACTGTCCAGGCGCGCACCTCATCTTCGCCTACGGTGAAGAAAGACTGCAGCCCCAGCAGCTCGTAAGACAGGCCGATCACCCTTTCCAGCCCGAGCTCCTGGATGCCGTATTCTTCCATAAAGATTCCGGCGTCTTCAGGGCTGAGCTGGGCCAGGTCCATTTCGAGCTTTCCCTGCAGTGCGACGATCCCACTGTGCTGGTGGGCGTAATCCAATGCCGGGGTCGCCTGACCATCCGCCAGGTTGAGCAGGACCAGGATCGGCTTGCGCGTCAGGAATCCAAACCCGGACAGGGCGCGCTCATCTTCGGGGGTCAGGTCAAGCTCACGCAGGGGTTTTTCTGCCTGCAAGCCAACATTCAGCCGCTCGAACAGCGCAATCTCACGGTCGATCACCGCACGGTCACGCCCTCCGCCCTTCTTGCGCTCGTCAGCCAGCCGCTCCATCTTGCGCTCGATCGCAATCAGGTCGTTAAGCAGCAGCTCGCTATCCATGGCGGCGATATCGTTGGCTGGGTTCACCTTGCCTGCCGGATGCGGCACATTAGGGTCCTCAAAGCAACGTACGACGTGGACGAAGCCATCCATCTGGGTAAGCTGGTTGAGCAGAGCGCCGGAGATGCTGCTTTGCGTATCGCCCTCCAATCCGGCGATATCTGCGTAAGTGACTTTTGCATAGATCGTCTTCTCCGGACGAAACATCGTCGAGAGACGGTCCACCCGCTCATCCGGCACATCCACGACGCCAGTATGGATCTCCACCCGCCCACCTGACATTGTTGTCGGCTGGTTTCCCCTGGTCAGGGCATTGAATACAGTTGTTTTTCCGGACTGAGGCAGACCAATGATTCCCAGGCGCATAACTTTTCCGGCTTTCAAGCAAGATGTTGTCCCACAGAGGCGCGGCTGTGGGGAAGCTTGACCTCGGGTACATCTTTCGATATACTTAGCTGCACCTGCGAGATCCTTCAGGATCGAGCCGAAGTGGCGGAACAGGCAGACGCGCACGACTCAAAATCGTGTTCCCTCGGGAGTGTGGGTTCGATTCCCACCTTCGGCATCTCAAGATTATAGCATACGCTTGTGGCGCGCCCTTATGGTGTACGCTTAAGTCGCTCGCCTTATGGCTTCAGCCTAGGGGCGTCAGCCCTCCTACCTCTCAGGAGGGTTCTTATTTAGGGTAAATCGTCACGCGTACCGCGGGAGATATCCTATGCCTTCCCTGAACGATATCCTGGCAATCATCCTCGGCGGCGGCGTAGGCACACGCCTCTACCCCCTCACCAAGCAACGCTCCAAGCCGGCTGTCCCTATTGCGGGTAAGTACCGCCTGATCGATGTGCCGATCAGCAACTGCATCAACTCCGGCATCAACCACATCGCCGTACTCACCCAGTTCAACTCTGTCTCGCTCCACCGCCACATCACCCAAACCTATAACTTCGACGCATTCCATCAGGGCTGGGTGCAGATCCTGGCGGCTGAGCAGACCCCGCGCAGCCAGGATTGGTACCAGGGCACGGCAGATGCCGTCCGCAAACAGCTCTTCGAGATACGCGCCACCGGTAAGGAATACGTTTTAATCCTGGCCGGCGACCATCTCTACCGGATGGATTATCAAGAAATGGTCGAGTTCCATTGGGAGAACCAGGCAGATATCACCGTAGCCGTGCAACCGGTAGCCGCCAATGAAGCATCCCGTTTCGGCTTGCTCAAACGCGATGAGGATTGCCGCATCTCCTCATTTGTAGAGAAACCGCGCGATCCTGAGGTGCTTGCCCAATTCGTCAGCCGCGATGACCCGCTCGAGCCTTACCTGGGCTCCATGGGGATTTACATTTTCAATACCGAGCTCTTGTTCTCACTGCTGGAGGGAACGCTCCTCCAGGATTTCGGCAGCCAGATTATCCCCAGCGCTCTCGATACGTGCCGGGTGTTTGGCTTCAGTTTTGATGGTTTTTGGGAGGATATCGGGACCATCCGCTCGTTCTACGAGCTCAACCTGCGCCTGGCCAGACCAGACACTCCCTTTAATTTTTACGATCCTGTCCGGCCGATCTACACCCACCCTCGGTTTTTACCCGGCTCGGTGATCGATGGCGCCAGCCTGTGCAACGTACTTCTGGCCGAGGGCTGTCAAATCCATCGCGCCGAGATCACCAATTGTGTGATCGGCCTGCGCAGCCAGATCGCAGATGGGGTGGTTCTGAACAACACCATCCTGATGGGCGCTGATTATTACGATACGCCCGGGCGTCCCATGCGCGGCGGCATACCCATCGGGGTCGGCAGGGATTGCGATATTGACGGAGCAATCATCGATAAGAATGCCCGCATCGGCGAGGGGGTAGTGATTAAACCCTTCCCGCGTGGCACTTCACTCGACGAAGATAATTGGGTCGTCCGGGATGGGATTGTTGTGATCCCCAAAAGCATCGTCCTGCACCCGGGAACGTTCATCGGCCCAGAATAAATTTCCTGTGTACGCCCGCCAGGCGCCAAGCGCTGGATGGGACAAACTGATTCTATTTTCCTTTTTTTGTGTCGCTCTTTAACTGGCAGCCTCAATTACCTTGGTGAAAACTTCGATCTGTGGGGGAGTTTCTAGATGCTTCTTGACGGCGCACAGCTCTGCTGCCCGGATCAGTGCCGGCAGGTATTTTTCTGGAAAAGTCGGCGGCACCTGGATCTCCAACCCAATCTGATTCACCATACCACTGGTCGCATCGTTATATACCCGTTCGATAATGCTGATCCCCTCCGCGCTCAGGTCGCGTGAGCGGCAAAAACCCAGCACATAGATTCCCGCACAGGTCCCTAATGAAGCCAGGAACAGGTCGAAAGGCATCGGTGCAGATTCTTGCCCACCTGCGACCACTGGCTGGTCAGTCATTATCGTAAACTGTCCAAAATGTGCATCCACCCGTTTCCCACCCGGAAAATCAATCTTCATTTCCATTATCCTGCTCCTCAGCTTTTATTTACTTCTAGATTTTACTATTAGACCTTACGCTGTTTGCGAAGGATTGCCGGACTATTTTTCCTTCAACTACATAACTCCTATTTATATCTTAGATGCAGACTGTTCCAATAAGTTACTTCAATATCCTTCGAATTTGCCCGCCAGATATGGGGTTCTGTTCGGAGAAGCCTCTCCCGGATATTTGTGGATAACTCGTGTAAAACTGTGGATAAGTGGTCTTTTTTGGGGAAAACCGACCGTTTTGTGCGAGAAACGACTTACTGCACCACCCCCATATATGGGGGCATACTTTGACTGACGCCCATATATCTTCGCCAGTCATTGCCAGCATTCTTTACGTCGAATGATCACTGAATTTATCCCCAAGAGTTGCGGTGACCTGCACGTCCCTTCACCCCCATATATGCGAGGTTATTAGTACCAAGCCCCAGGACTGGCGTTCATCACCTCGCATAAGCCGTATATCCACTTATCCACAAGCTCTACTAGTATTACTATATAGATATATTATTGTTAATGAGAGTAAGAGTCTGGGATAAAAATCTACCAAATTAACGATCATAGGGATTGTTGGAAAAATATTTTGTAGTCAAGACGGATATATCTGCGGAGGTATGCTCCCCTAAAATTTTAAAAAAATCTTGCCCGGTAGCGATCTGGTCAGTCATCTGTCCGGCATAATCCTTTAAGAAAGCAAACATGGCTTTGTCGCCGATGAGCAGCCTCAGCTCGCTTAGAAACTTTGCTCCATTCAAATAAACAGCATCCCGGTATGCCCGGTAGCCGTCAGGGTTATAGATGCTCCCGTCGATTGGACCACGGGGGTCATAATATTCGACGCGATATTTCCACCACCAGTCTACCGATTCAGGGTAATAATGCTCGAAGTACAACAATTCAGTAAAAGTGCTCATCGCCTCATCTAACCATGGCTCCTGCGCCTGGTCGCTGCCCACCCGCCCGTACCACCACTGGTGAGCGGTCTCGTGGGCGGCGATGGCATTCAGATATTCACCGGGCGTGCCCTGGTACAGGTTATAAAACCCCTTGCTGAGAAAATACAAGCCGTCATACTCCATTCCGTCCAGGAAATCGGCCTCTACCACGCTCAGCGTTTTATGTGGGTACGGGCCGAAGCGGTCTGCGTAATACGCCAGGGCAGCGGCGGTAGTATTCAATGCAGCCTCGCCTGCGGCAGAATGGACGGGAAACGTATAGGCCATTACGGTCGTATCCCCGACCTGCCTGGTGGAGACCTGGTATTCAGGGCTCACCGACCAGGTGAAATTGCGGGCATCCTCCTGGAGGTAGTGCTGCCAGCCGTTCTCAGATACACCCGGAGCGCTCGCAGCTATCACTAAGTCGTCGCGCCGATCTGCCAACCGAAGGCGGATGTCAAAATCGGCTTTGTCGTACACAAGATGCTCCCCGAAGAAACCAGCCTGGTGAGCCAGCCAGCCCTCACCGGAGCGGTATGGGGGAATGAATGGATACCAGTCTACCAGGTTGGTTTGTTTGTCGGTATAGCCAAAGGGGATCGGTCGAACTTGCGGAGAAGGCTCAGGCAATGGGAGAGCCAGATCGTATGCAAGCTTGAGATCAATCGCTCCGCCGGGGGGCAGAGGCTCCGGCAGGGGTATGCGCAGCTGAGCATTCTCCAGGGCATAATCCTGGACGGCTTGCCCGTTGCCCCATGTCAGACCCTTCAACCGAAATACATCCGGAAAGTTCCGGGGATCGATCATTAAGACCAATTCAGGGAGGGCTTCTGGCGCCCGGTTTACATAGTGGATGGTTTCCTCGGCGGTCAGCTGGTGTGCCGCATAGTCGAGAGTGGCGGTGATCACATACTGCGGACGGGGTAGCTCCGCCAGGTCGGGGGTACCGCTGAGTTGGGGTGTGGGCGAGGACGCTGCCGCGTTTGCAGCGGGTTTGTCGACTGGATCGATATTTTCTGCAGTGGAGACCGGTTCACTGGTACCCGGCAGGCTTGAAATGGGCGTCCGGTCAGTTTGGGCTGCTCCGGAGGCGGTAGGGGTCGAATGCGTACATCCTGCCAGCAAAAAGAGAGCCAGGCTCAATAACACCCACCAGCGCGGGGTCATGCCTGGCCTTTCATCTCCTCGCGCACAGCCTGATAGAGCGTTTCAGCTTTGAGCTCGTTTAACCGGTAGCAAGGGGCTTTCAGGTGGTCTGCCAGGTATTGAGCCAATCCCTGGTCGAAAGCCGCGTGCTCCATATTGACCACCACGCTGCGGATCTTGCTCTCCGCGATCTGGTCTGCCAGGATATGCGCCTCTTCTTGAGGAGGCAGGCTGCCGAGGGACACATTGCCTGCACCATCGGTCAAGAGAATGAGCAATGGCAGCACTTCAGGATGAACGATTTGTTCGCGTTGAATGACCTGGTGAGCCAGGTACAACCCTGCTGAAAGAGGCGTCTTGCCCCCTACCGGGATATCCGCCAAAGCGCGCTGCGCCAGCTGGGTGGAGTTGGTCGGTGGCAGCACCAGGGTAGCCTTGTCCTTCTGGAAAACTACCAGACCGACCCGGTCCCGGCGCTGGTATGCATCCATTAAAAGGGAAAGGATCGCACCTTTGGTGGCTTGCATCCGTTCGGCCACAGCCATCGACCAGGAGGCATCCACGACGAAGAGCACCAGGTTCGCTACTTTCTTTACCCGCACCTTGCGCTGGAAATCGCTGGCATCGACGGCAAACGCCACCTGCTTGCGCTGCGCCTCACGCTCGATTTGGTGTGGGGCAGCGGCGCGGAAGGTGGCGTCGAAAGCCAGGTCGTTGGTATTTCCCATGGCGGGCCGCGCCTGAATATAGCGACCGCGCTTGCGGTCAGTACGCGTCCGCGAGCGGCGACCGCCTTGTTTCCGGGTCATCCTGTCCAGCGGGTTTTGGATTTTACGCGGCGTAAACACCGCCCCGATCTTAGACTTCTCTCCCCCATCCCACCAGTTGGCGCTGCCGGAATCGAAAACGTTCTGGGGGGCGGGCTCTGGCGAGCGCTCTTTGCGCTCCTCAGATTCCTCGACCTGTATCTCCTTGCTCAGGCTTTTTTTTTATCGTCGTACGGTTCCTGGCTGGGGAGCATCTCTGGCTCGCCGGCGCTATCCACTGCTCCCTGCAGCTGCTCGATACGCTCTTGCAGCTCATCCATGGAGATCTCTGCCTGGTGGAATGGGCCGCGCCGGATGCGGTGCGGCAGCGCCAGCTCGGCAGCCAGGGCAATATCCCGGTCGCTGATTTCCTGGCGGCTCTCAAAGGCAGCGTGAGCCCGCGCGGTCTTCAGGATAACCAGGTCTGCCCGGTGACCATCTACATTCAGCGAAGAGGTCAAAGCTGCGATTGACAGCAAGTCGCGGTTCGTGTAGGTCACCATATCCACGTGCGGGCGCGCCTTTTCGATCCTCTGCGATATTTCCTCTTCGCGGGGCAGCCAGGTCTGGCGGAAAGCCTCTGGGTCGTCCTCGAAGGACAGGTTGCGTTCCATGATCAGCACGCGTTCCCGGGCATCCCGAATGCCATGGATCTCAACCGAAAGTGCGAAGCGGTCCAAAAGCTGCGGGCGCAGGTCGCCTTCTTCCGGGTTCATGGTGCCTACCAGGATGAACCTGGCGGGGTGTGAGAAAGAGATCCCTTCCCGCTCGACGATATTTACCCCCATGGCAGCGGAATCGAGCAGGATGTCCACTACGTGGTCGTCAAGCAGGTTGACCTCGTCGATATACAGCAAGCCGCGGTTAGCTGCTGCCAGCACCCCGGGCTCGAAATGCCGCTCCCCTTTTTTGATTGCTTTTTCTATGTCCAGGGTGCCCACCACCCGGTCTTCGGTGGCGCTTACTGGCAGGTCTACGAAGCGAATCTGCCGTTTCTCCCGGCGGAGGTCAAAGCCTTGCGCAATCTGCTCTTTCACCCAGTCTGACCAGGTGTTGGGCGAGTCGGGATCGTCGTTGAATGGGGAATCGCTGAAGATTTCGATCTGAGGCAGCAGGGCTGCCATGGCGCGCGCTGCGGTCGATTTGGCTGTTCCCCGCTCCCCGCGAATGAGCACACCTCCGATGCGCGGGTCAACTGCGTTCATAATGAGTGCGCGCTTCATGCGCTCTTGCCCCACGATCGCAGTAAAAGGATAAATCGCTCGCATAAAAAAGCCTGTATACCTCCGGCAGGCTGTGGCTACTATCTTATCACAAAGGTTGTCAACTTGTCTTTTCGCCTTTATAATACAGCCCATATCTTTGCCAGACCGGAGTACGTATAAAATGGATGAGGAGAACGCCCTTAATGGGCAAGAGGTTGAACCTGAGACTCCCCAGGCAGCCAGTGCACCTACTGAAGGCACGGCGCAAGAAGGTCCTAGCATGGAATCCCTTCTTGAGGAGCAGGGTCTCAACCTGGATTTCCCGGCGCAGGGAGAAATTCGCGAGGGATTTATCGCTGCACTGCGGGAGAATGAAATATTGGTCAGCGTTGGCACCAAGTCAGAAGGGGTCATCACTGGTCGCGAGATAGAACAAATCCCAGCCAGCGAGCGTGCTAATTTCGCGGTGGGACAACCCATATTGGTCTACGTCCTTGCTCCAGAAGATGCAAACGGCAATGTAGTGCTGTCCTACGCCCGCGCCCGCGAAGAACGGGATTGGGAGCGCGTGGAAAAGCTGAAAGCGTCTGGCGAAGTCCATGATAGTAAGATCATCGGCTACAACAAAGGCGGCTTGATCGTCCCGGTGGGGGGGCTGCGCGGCTTTGTACCGGCATCCCAGGTCAGCCTGGTGCGTCGCTCAAGCCTGACTGGCGATACTCCCGAGCAGCGCTGGGGTAAGATGGTGGGCGAAGAGATCAACGTGCGGGTCATCGAAGTTGACCGCGAGCGCCGCCGGCTTATCCTATCGGAGCGCCAGGCATTGCAGGAAACCCGAGAAACTCTCAAAGAGCGCTTGCTCGATGAGCTGAAAGAAGGCGATATACGCACCGGGCGAGTTACCAGCCTGGCGGATTTTGGCGCTTTTGTCAACATTGATGGAGCGGATGGCCTGGTCCATTTATCTGAAATTTCCTGGGAGCGCATCAACCACCCCAAGGAAGTGCTAAGTGTCGGGCAGGAAGTGCAGGTAAAAGTAATCAGTGTCGATCAGGACCGGAAGCGCATCGGGCTTTCCATCCGCCAGCTTCAGCGCGACCCATGGCTGGATAAAGTTGAAAACCTGAAAGAGGGGATGCTGGTCGAAGGCACCATCACTCATCTGACTAAGTTTGGAGCGTTCGCCCGTCTGGCAGAAGACCTGGAAGGGCTGATCCATATTTCCGAGCTCAGGGAGCAGCGCGTCAACCACCCTAAAGAAGTCGTTCACGAAGGGGAAGTGCTTACACTGCGAGTGATCAAAATCGATCCCGAACGGCGGCGGATCGGTCTCAGCCTGCGCAAAGTAGAACTCGGCTGCCTACGCTGACCTGGATTGGAAGATGGCTTTGGCTGGCGAGGTGGATAAAGTTGTAAAAGAAGAGGCTGAGCCTGGCGAAGCAGCTGTAGCTGAGGTTGTTCCGGCCCCGGTTGAACTACCCCCGGCTGGCGAGATGGTGGAGAGCGAGAGCGTAACTCCCAGTGACAGCATGGAAGAAGCTGTATTGGAAGTAGTAGAAATGGAAGTCGCTGAGGCGGAAGTAGTGGAGCCGGAAGCGGTTGAAGTAAATGGCACGGAAATGGAAGTCGCTGAGGCGGAAGCAGTGGAACCGGAAGCGGTTGAAGTAAATGCCGCGGAAATGGAAGTCGCTGAAGAGGAAGTAGTGGAACCGGAAGCGGTTGAAGTAAATGCCGCGGAAATGGAAGTTGCTGAAGAGGAAGAAGTTGAGCTGGAAGCGGAAGAAGCTAATCTAGAAGAAGCCGCAAGCGAAGAGGAAGAGGCGGAGGACGAGCCTGCTGCCCCGGAGGAATGAACGGGTAAGCTTGGAATAGAATACCGCAGACCGAGGCGCACCTGCTGAAGGTGCGCTTTTTGTATATCATCCTGAGCCACTCAAGTAAACCCAATTCGGGTTGCCGGTTTATTTCAGAATCTTGGTTGGGTTTACTTCAACCACTATAAGAATCCGATTAACAAAAGTGGAGGTTTAACTTCTAAGGAGGGTTACTCTTGACAAACTCTGGTAGAATCGCTAAGTACAGTCACATAAATTTTGTTAGCTAGTCGATTGCGTTTCACTCTCGAAATCCTGTTTGCGACCTAGCAATACAAATTTGACTGTACTTAACTTATCCGTTTGAGTTGGAGAGAAGAAGAGAAGGATGCCAACTTCTCAACCATGCCGCCGTAAAGGCGGCGTTCATATCATCAAGTGGGTTGTGAAGAAACCGGCTAGGAGGTAATACTGTGTCCGGCATGGAAAGGTTTACACAGCGTGCCCGTCGTGTTCTCAGCCTGGCCCATCAAGAGGCCGAGCGAATGCGCCACAACTATATTGGTACCGAGCATTTGCTCTTGGGCTTGATCCGTGAAGAAGGCGGCGTGGCGGGACGTGTGCTGCGCGAATTAGGTCTGGAGGTAGAGCGCGTTCAGGAAATGGTAGAGCGCCTCACCGGTCCAGGCCAGTATCGAGGCGGCAAGCTGGATCTCTCGCCCGGGACTCAGCAGGTTTTGGAATACGCCGTCGAAGAAGCCCGTCGTATGGGCCATCATTATATTGGTACCGAGCATCTCCTGCTCGGTTTGGTTCGTTATGGCGAAGGCGTTGCCATGGATGTGCTGCGGAAGATGGGGGTTACCCCCGAGCAAATCCGCCGCCAGACTAGGCGGGTGTTGCAAGAGAGCACCTCAGCCCAGCGTGCCAGCAGCTCCGAGCCAGCCAAAACAGGTAAATCTGAGCAAGCTAAGCCGAAGACGCCGATGGTTGACCAGCTGGCAACCGACTTGACCGCCCTGGCCGAGGAAGGAAAGCTCGATCCGGTCATTGGCAGGCAGATGGAAATTGAGCGGGTCATCCAGATCCTGGCGCGGCGTACTAAAAACAACCCCGCATTGATCGGTGAGCCCGGTGTGGGTAAGACCGCCATCATTGAAGGGCTGGCCCAGCGCATCGTGGAAGGCGACGTGCCAGGTCCCTTGCTGGATAAGCGCGTGCTCCAGCTGGACGTTGGCTCCCTGGTCGCAGGCACCATGTACCGCGGACAGTTCGAAGAGCGCCTCAAGCGGGTAATTGATGAGCTTAAAGCCTCCGCTGCGATCCTTTTTATCGACGAGGTGCACATGCTGGTAGGAGCCGGCGCGGCCGGTTCTTCGGTGGATGCGGCGAACATCCTCAAACCTGCCCTATCGCGCGGTGAGCTGCAGGTAATCGGCGCCACCACGCTGGACGAATATCGTAAGCACATCGAAAGTGATGCTGCCCTGGAGCGCCGCTTCCAGCCAGTAATCGTCGATGAGCCAACGATCGATGAGACGATTGAGATATTGCGCGGCATTCGCGGCGCCTACGAAGAGCACCACCGCCTGACGATCTCGGATGAAGCCCTGGATGCGGCTGCGCACCTTTCCTCTCGATACGTAACCGAGCGGTTTTTGCCCGATAAAGCGATCGACCTGATCGATGAGTCCTCTTCTCGCGTGCGCATGTACAAAAGCCCGGCTGCCCAGGCCTCAAAGGATATGATGGCGCAGCTGAGAGAGTACCGTCAAAACCTTCTCCTCGCCCAGGAAGATGGGCGCTATGATGATGCGCAAGACTACCAGGAGAAGATCGACGACCTGGAGCGCCAGCTGGACCGTCTGCGCTCCGGCTGGGACCGCTCGAACAGCCCGGTGGTAACCGCCAACGACATTGCCGAAGTGGTCTCGATGTGGACCGGCGTGCCGGTAATGCAGATCGCTCAGGAAGAATCGCAGCGGCTGCTGATGATGGAAGCCGAGCTGCGCAAGCAGATCATCGGGCAGGAAGAAGCGATCCAATCGATTTCAAAAGCTGTGCGGCGAGCGCGAGCCGGCTTGAAGGATCCGCGCCGCCCAATAGGCTCCTTTATTTTCCTGGGACCAACCGGCGTGGGCAAGACCGAGCTGACCAAAGCCCTGGCGCGCTTTTTGTTCGGCAGCGAAGAAGCCCTCATCCAGCTCGATATGTCCGAGTTTATGGAACGCCACACGGTCAGCCGCCTGGTCGGCGCACCGCCTGGCTACGTGGGCTATGAAGAAGCCGGTCAGCTAACCGAAGCTCTCCGCCGCCGCCCCTATTCAATCGTTGTCTTCGATGAGATCGAAAAGGCTCATCCCGAAGCCCACAATATGCTGCTCCAAATCATGGAAGAGGGCCATCTCTCGGATGCGCGCGGGCGCAAGGTGGACTTTCGCAATGCAATTATCGTGATGACCTCGAATATCGGCGCCGACGTAATCAAACGCCAAACCAGCATCGGCTTTACCCTCAAACGCGAAGAGGAGACCGAAGAGCGCCAGGCGTACGATGAGATGCGCAAGAAGCTGGTCGATTCGCTGAAGCGCATCTTCCGCCCAGAGTTTATCAACCGCCTGGACTCGGTCATCGTGTTCCGCTCGCTGAACAAGGATGACATCCAGCAGATTGTGGAGCTGGAAGTCCAAAAAGTGGGAATGCGCCTTGAGGAAAACCGGGTCACCCTGGAGGTCACCCCGGCTGCGCTGGAGAAGCTGGGCACGCTCGGCTACGACCCCGATATGGGCGCTCGCCCGTTGCGCCGGGTTATCCAGCAGAAGGTTGAAGATCCTCTATCGGACGCGTTGCTGGCGGGTGATTTTGCAGATGGGGACACCGTACTGGTAGATTTGGACGGCGATGAAGTCGTCCTGCGTAAGAAGGAGCAGGATGAGGAGACCACGCCGCCGGAGGTCGTTGCAGCAGCCTGAGTTGTTATCCGCTTGTGCAGAGATACATCTGAGGATTATTCTATGGCTCACCCTGAATAAGGGTGAGCTTTTTTGGTCGGCGTATATTATCCTAAATGGGTAGAAATAAATTGAAGAGCCCAACCATTCTCTGGTTATAATTACACTATGCCCAAGACCAGAACTGAATATGTATGCCAGCAGTGCGGGCGCAGGTCTGCTCGCCCGATGGGGCGCTGCCCACAATGCGGCGCCTGGAACAGCATGGTGGAAGAGATCGTCTCCATGCCGTCCGCTGCCGTTTCCCGGTCGGCGGCGGGCCTGGGAGCGGGGCGCTCAACCCCGCGCCGTTTAGCGGAGATCGGCGGCGATGCGAGGAACGCCTTCCGCTTTCCATTGATGAGTTTGCCCGCGTCCTGGGTGGGGGAGTGGTCCCTGGCTCGCTGGTGTTGATTGGGGGGGACCCCGGGATTGGCAAATCCACCCTGCTGCTCCAGGTAGCGCTCGAGATGGCGCTGAAGTACCCGGTACTATACGTCTCGGGGGAGGAGTCCGAGCGGCAGATCAAGATGCGTGCCATGCGTTTGCTTAAACCTGAGCGTGCCCGGCGGAAGAGCCAATCTGAGCCGGCGCCTGGAGAGGAGCCTTCCTGGCCGGATAACTTGCTCCTGGTGACGGAGACGAACCTGGAAGCCATCCTGGAACACGTCCGGAACCTCCAACCCGGCTTGTTGGTCGTTGATTCCATCCAAACCACCTACCTCCCCGAGCTGGAGTCAACTGCCGGCTCCGTCTCGCAGGTGCGCGAATGCGCTTCACGACTGCGCGAGCTGGCCAAGTCCTCCGGGATTGCGGTATTCCTGATCGGGCACGTGACGAAAGAAGGGGCGATCGCCGGGCCGCGCGTGCTCGAGCACATCGTGGATACAGTCCTGTACCTGGAAGGCGACCCCTACCAGGCCTATCGCCTGCTGCGCTCGGTCAAGAACCGCTTTGGCGCCACCTCGGAAGTGGGGGTGTTTGAAATGCAGGAACGAGGCATGGTTGAAGTGGAGAACCCTTCCGAAGCGTTCCTGGCTGAGCGCATGGTCAACGCACCAGGATCCTCAATCGTCGTGACGATGGAAGGCACCCGCCCGATGCTGGTGGAGGTCCAGGGACTGACCAGCCCGACTTCCTTCGGCAACCCGCGGCGCACTTCAAACGGCGTAGACTTCAACCGCTTGCTGCTGATCGTGGCAGTGCTCACCCGCCGCGCAGGCATGCGTTTAGGAGACCAGGATGTGTTCCTCAACGTGGTCGGCGGGCTGACGGTAGACGAGCCAGCCGCCGATCTGGCTATGGCGGCTGCCATCACTTCCTCCTACCGCAACGCTGCAGTGCGCGCCGACGCAGTACTGATCGGTGAAATCGGCCTCTCCGGTGAGCTGCGCATGGTCAGCCAGATGAATACTCGCCTGCGCGAGGCCGCCAAGCTCGGCTTTACCCTGGCGATCGTACCCCGGCGGTCGCGCGGCGGCGAGCCCTGGCCATCCGGCATCCAGGTAGTAGAAGTCCGCTCATTGCACCAGGCCCTGGAGCAAGCCTTACTGGCTAATGATTGATCAGCCATTCATTTTATTCTTACCTGGAATCTACATAAACCTACATTGACCGGTGTAAAATCTCTGATAAATTTGCAGAGATTTTGTCGCAAAATTCTCCTATTTTTGACTTATTGTGAGGTTTGTTGTTGTTCATTAAGCGCATACAGCTCGGTATGATCCATATGGCTGTTGCCATGACCCTGCTGCCCATCAACAGCACCCTGAATCGCGTGATGATCAAGGAGCTGGGCATTGCTGCTACCCTGGTCGCCCTTCTGGCCTCACTGCCTTACCTGTTTTCACCCCTCCAGGTCGCCATCGGTTCATTTTCTGACCGCCACCCGGTTTTCGGCTACCGGCGCACACCTTATATCTTGCTGGGACTGCTGCTCGTTTTCCTGGGGATGGTGATTTCCCCTTATTCTGCTTTCTATCTAACAGTAAACCCCTGGGTGGGTATCTTGATCTGCCTGCTGACATTCGGCGCCTGGGGGATGGGGTTCAATTTTGCAACGGTGTCTTATTTTTCCCTGGCATCTGAGTTATCCGGGGAGCAGGGACGCTCCCGGACGATCTCGGTAATGTTTTTTATGATGATCGCCGGCATCATCGTGACCGCGATATTCTTAAGCCGTTTGCTTACGCCTTATTCGCCTGGGACAATGGTACAAGCTTTCCGTTTAATCGGGTTCATGGCGTTGGGTATCGGGCTTCTGGGTTTGCTGCGCCTGGAAAAACGGTCTGCAGGTCAGGCTGAAGAGGGAAAGGAAGAGCGTTATCCACTCGGTGCCTTACTGCAAGCGGTTTTTTCAAACAGCCAGGTGAAATTGTTCTTTGTCTACATGGTCCTGCTGCTGGCGGCTATCCTCGGACAGGATATCCTGCTCGAGCCATTTGCGGGGGAGGCTTTCCACCTGCCTGTCCACGTGACCACCCGGATCACCTCGATTTGGGGTACCTGCGTGTTGGTAGCTCTGGTTGTGGCGGGCTTTCTCGAGGGAAAGGTGTCCAAGCGCAGCCTGGTTAAATTGGGCTCCTGGAGCGCGATCGCAGCCTTGGCAATTATCTCCTTGAGCGGGTTGTTTTTGAACGAAGGGTTATTTTATACGGGGGTTGTAGGACTGGGCCTGGCAACGGGTCTGGCGACTGTTTCCAACCTTTCCCTGATGCTGGATATGACGGTTATCGGCAAGGTTGGAATGTTCATTGGCGCCTGGGGGATGGCAGATGCTTTCGCTCGTTTGACCGGCTCAGTAATGAGTGGGGCGGTGCGTGACTTGATTACTCGTTTTTCAGAAAGTTTGGTGCTCGGCTACATTGTTGTCTTTTTAATCCAGGCAGGTCTCTTGGTGGTTTCGCTGCTGGTGCTTCGCCGGGTGGATGTCAGCCTGTTCCGCCACCAGGCTGATGAGACAACGGTAATCGAACGGGCCGCACTGACAGGAGAAGCCTGACATGACCCGGATAGCCGCGAATCGGTAAAGAGCTAACAGGGAGAAATAATGCCGGAACAATGGTTGAGCTTAAGCAAGGTAGCCCAAATGTTGGGGGTTCACCCCAGCACAGTACGCAACTGGTCGGATCACGGGCTATTACCGGTCCACCGCACGCAGGGTGGACACCGGCGCTACCTGCGCAGCGAAGTCGAGCTGTGGCTGCAGTCGCAGCGCGTGGACGGCGACCGGGGCATGAATGAAATCCACCTCGCGGTGCAAAATGCCCTGCGCACCACCCGCTTCCAGATCAGTGAAGGGCGATTGAATGAAGAAGAATGGTACCAGAAGCTGGATGAGGATGCCCGCCAGCAGTACCGCCTGAGCGGGCGCAACCTGCTCCAGGGACTGTTGAATTTCCTGACCTCCGACCAGCAAACCGGCATCGCCGAAGCCGAAGCCCTGGGCTACGAATATGCTTCGCGGGGACGGCGTTACGGGTTGGATAGCGTCGAAGCTACCCGGGCGTTCCTGTTCTTCCGCAATCTCTTGATGGAGTTGATGCTGAGCGTGTACGAGGCTGCAGCAGTCCGCTCTCCCTTTGTCTGGAGCGATATGTTCCGAAAAATGGGTGATTTCACGGACCGTATTCTCGTGACGATCCTGGAAACCTATGAAATCTATCATCGAGTGAACCGGTGAACCGGAGGAGCAAACGCTTTGCAGCGACGCGCTGGAGCGAATATCTCGTACCCGCTTTGCTCGTGCTCCTCGTTTTAGCTTTGGTTGCTACCCTCGCCGTGGTAGCTCTGGCAGTGCTCGGCATGATGCCAGCGATGTGAATTACCCAATAAATTCCTGATCTGCCCAACCTTGCAGGAGAAATCTGATGAATTACATATCAATCTTGTCCACCATCATCTCGTTCATCTTTGCAGCCTCGGTATTCAATCGCTACCGGTATAAGAAAGGCAAGCATTTGTTATTTTGGGGGATCGGCCTGGTTTTCTACGGCCTGGGCACGCTGACAGAAGTGATCCTCTCCTTCACATTCAGCGCGCTGGCATTGAAGGTCTGGTATCTGACCGGCGCCATGCTGACCGCAGCCTGGCTGGGTCAGGGGACAGTATTTTTGCTCGTCCGCAGGCGCAACGTCGCCAATATCCTGGCTGGCATCCTGATTGGGGTATCCGTCCTGGCGCTGGTGCTCATCCTGGTGGCACCGCTCACCTCAGCCGCCGGCGCTTATATCTCATCCCAGCCGGTGTCCGCCCAATATAAGGATATCCTCGTGCGCAGCGGAGCCATTACATTCCTGACGATTTTACTGAATATCTACGGCACGCTGGCCCTGGTCGGCGGTGCAATTTACTCGGCTTACCTGTTCTGGCGCAAGAAAGTGCTGCTCAACCGGGTCGTCGGAAATATCCTCATCGCGGCAGGCGCACTCATGCCTGCCATGGCAGGCTCCTTTATCAAAGCGGGATTGGTGGATTGGCTCTACGTGAGCGAGTTTTTGGGCGTGATCCTCATGTATATAGGCTTCCTCCAGGCAACGGTCACCCAGACAGCCGTTCAGCCAGCAGCCAGCGTCCCCCAGAGCTGAGGCGGGGCTGGTCTGTTCACTCCGAAAGGACTGCTTCCGCAACCGGCGAGGAGCCGGTTGCGGAAGCAGTTTATTTGGTGGTCGATAATGCTGATCCCCTCCAACAGGAATGGTAAAATTCTCTTAGTTATATTCGTCTAGATCTACGCAACATATCCTGTAGTTTTGATTTTTTCCTTAAAGGTGGTGTATGCAATCTGATATGAATCGTGACAAGACCAGGACTGCGCCGGCGCAGGTTCAGCCAGAACCATCCCTGTTTTCACGCGTCCGGCGCAATCATGGCTTAGAGCATGCCACGCTGAACGTGCTCGCCCGGAGTTATCCATCGACCTCGCTTGCGGGGCACTCGGATTTCAACGGTTTCTGGATCATCGGCAACGTACCCCTGGAGGCGCTTGCCTCCGCAGCAGCGGAAGCGCTCGACCGGCTGCGCGCAGGCGAGCGCTACCTCGCCATACACCCAGGCTGCGGCACCAATTACGCCACTTCTGGAGTGCTGGCAGGCTCCGCCGCGGCTTTGGCTTTGCTTGGCGCCGGGAAGAGGAAGCGCGACTGGCTAGAACGCCTGCCTCTGGCAACCATGCTCGCCACCCTTGCGCTGATCGTCTCCCAACCGGTGGGCATGGCAGTGCAGGCAAATTTGACCACCTCAGGGGAGCCTGGCGACCTGCGCATAACGCAGATTAAGCAATCTATGCAAGGACGCTTCCCGGCTTACCGCATCCTGACTCAGGGCTGAGCATGTCCAGGTCCGCGCCGGTTGTCTACCTGCTGCAGGGAGAAGATGAGCTCGCCATGGCGCGTTTTATCTCCGACCTGCAGACCAGGCTGGGCGACCCCTCCCTGGTTTCCATGAATGTGACCCGGCTGGACGCAATTACTTTTCACTTAAACGACCTGCTGTCGTTGGCTGCAGCCGTGCCTTTCCTCACCCGGCGGCGCATCGTCATTCTGGAGGATGTGCTCCCCCGCCTGGCCTCCCAGGCTGACCAGGCGAGCTTTACGACTCAGCTGGAAAAGCTGCCCGACACGACGGCTCTGCTCATCGTCGAGCACCGCCCGCTTACAGAGGCGAGAGATAAAGCCCGCGGCAAGCTGCACTGGATGGAAAGATGGGTTCAAGAGGCGGGAGATTTGGCTATCTCCAGGGAGTTCAATGCCCCCAAGGGAGATGCCCTGGTTGGCTGGATCCAGGAAAGTGCGATAAAAAATGGCGGCAAATTTACCGGCGGGGCAGCCCGGCAGCTCCTCGAGCTGGTAGGGGATGATCCCCGGTTAATTGAGCAGGAGATCAATAAGCTGCTGACATACGTGAATTATAAACGCCCGGTAGAAGCCGAGGATGTCAAGGCGTTGACTGCGGAAGTCGTCCCGGGAGATATCTTCGAGCTGGTCGATGCCCTTGCCGAGAAGGACGGGAGAACCGGTTCGGCGCTGATGGTCAAACTCCTGGAGAAGCAGGAGCCGCTGGCGATCTTCGCCATGATCGTGCGCCAGTTCAGGCTGCTGCTCATGGCGTGTGAGGCGCTTGACCGGCAAGGTCCCGGCGTAGACCTGGCGCAGGCGCTGCACGTGCATCCATTCGTCGCCAGGAAAGTCGGGGCGCAGGTGCGCAGGTTTACAATGCCTGCCCTGGAAGCGATTTACCGCCGCCTGCTGGAGGTCGATGAAGCCATCAAGACCAGCCAGATGGATGGAGATGTCGCTCTGCAGACTCTGGTGGTCAGCCTCACCCGTCCTGGTTGATACCGATCCAGAAGTGGTTCGGTAGGACAGTTTTCATCCCGCGCACCTCGACATTGCCAGCATTTATGCTGCCAGGCATTGACTGCTGGCTCAGGCAGGGGGAGCTCCCGGCTGGCAAGCATGCTCGGGTGCACGAAACACAGATTTGGCTGCTGACCGTACTTGCGCCGGTAATATTCTGCAGCGCGTTCTACCCGGAGCTTGAGCTCGGCTTTTGCGTCGTTATCGAACCACAACATGCCCGTGTACATCATCGCAATACTCTCCCCGAAAGGTCAGCCTTCCCCTGCATAGATCGAAAACCGTATCCACTCTTCACCAAACAAGGCGCAGAACTGATCTCCAGGTGCGAGATTCATCGCAGGTGAGTACTCATCGCCGGACAGGTAGCCTGCCAGACCGCGGTCCTGGATCCTGCCGATCAGCCGGGTGCGGAATGCCGCCAGGAGGCGCTCGTCGATGTTGCCGGTCTCCTCGGCGTTCAACCGGGCGAAGACCCAGACCCGGGAGCGCGGACCATGTTTGATCAGCCAGTAAAGCCGGCCAAATGTGTACTGATCGAGATCAGCTGTGACAGCTGCCAGATCCTCCAAAACCAGGATGTGTACTGCGCCGTGCTGGTACCCGTGATGGCGCTGCTCGGTCAGCTCGGCAAGCTCCTGGATTTTCTCACTGGCAGCTGGAGACCCAGAAGGGACCACCTTAGCGAAGATATCTTCTGGCAAACTGGCAAGGCTGCCGGCTGAGCTGCCTGTAACGAGCGAGATTTCGAGCTGGTTGGATGGAGCGAAATAGTCAGACGAGGCGAGGATTGCTTCGAGCAGCCGGGTCTTACCGGACTGCGAGTCGCCAGCAATCAAGAACGAACCCGGAGCCGGGTTAGTCAAATCCAGGATGAAGGGAACCTGGTCTTCGCAGATACCCAGGATAAGGGTATAGGGGGGAAGTTCGTCCATCTGCACCAGCCCGCTGGAGGCGGACACATTATCGGGGGCGGTCGTGTCTTGCCCGATAATACTGGAGGGGTCCGCGCCGGTCGAGGTCCAGAACCATATCTCTCAGTCTGGATGTTGTGAAGGATGTCTGTGGCTACCCGCGTGGTCCGCTTCCAGGTTGGCTTGAAGCGCTCGAAAACCCTGAGACTAAACAATGAACGTTCCTGAGTGGTTAACATAGCTACCTCCGCTTGCTAATCCGTATACATATTAGAACTTATGTTCTATTTTACAGATATATTGTCGTTCTGTCAAGCCCTGGTAGAAAAAAGCTCTTCAATAGATTGCTGCTAACATCCAGCATGATCTCTGCTCCGGTATTCGTTCCGCGAAAAAACGAAGAGGAACGAATGGAGTATGTCCGGTTTGGAACTTGTGAATTGATCAGAGGTGGATATTCCATAATTTTCTGCCTGGAGATCAAAAGCAAACCGCTGAAAATATTTTTAATTAATCGATGTTCTATCTAGCGGTTTGCTCCTAAGTAAACCCATTTCGAGTTGCCGATTAATTTCAAAATCTTAGTTGGGTTTCTAAAGGACCTCCACGAAATCATTATAGTACAAATGTTCTAATTATTCAAGGGGAATCTAATTACAGAAAGCCAGCCAGTCTCCTGTCCAGGGTATGGGTCTGAATCCCTCACCCACGCAAGGATGGCGAGATGTAAGTCCAGCCGTTCTGTTTTGGCATGCCTTCTCACTAATTTCAGCCATTACGGAATAATTACTTGACGGCGCATACCAATCAGGTATAATTTCACCTAATTTCTCCACATTTCGATGCGCTAACAGATCATTCTTACATCCAGGGAGGAGATTCAATGTTCGGATTCTGCAACAAGGGTATACCTGCTGTAAGCATGATGGGCTATCTACCTGGGATGGATTCCGGCTACCGGAGATAGGCTATCCGGTAGATGACTGATCAGATTGTTCGATTGGCTGCTTTACCGGTAGGAGTACAGAAATTATCAGCACTCGAGCCCCTGCAAAATTAATCGCTCAGGATGGTCCGGAACCTGGCGCCGAGTTCAGCCTGACCTCAGATGAGTATATCGTTGGGCGGGACCCGGGCGCTCAAGTTTCAATCCCCTCACCTGCAGTATCACGCCGCCACGCCCGCCTCTTCCGCCAGAATGAACGCTGGATGCTCGAAGACCTGGGGAGCAGCAACGGCACCTACCTGAACGGGCAACGCCTGATTTCTGCCAGCGCGCTCAAATCGGGAGATATCTTTCTGCTCGGCAGTGCAGTACGGCTTAAATTCGAAGACCCAACGCAGCCAGCGCTGACCGAGCTGGAGGGTACCGCCAAAACGAAGCTGGATGTACCAGTCATGCCCGCCCAAGCCGAGACTATTCTGGCAGAGGAGATGCCTTCCAGCCCGGCTGGCAAGCCGCCTGTGCTGGATGTGACCATTGCCGGGGGGCAGGTACAATCCTTTAGCCTGGTTAAACCACGCTTCACACTCGGCCGGTCAAGCGATAATGACATTGTCATCGCATCTCCAATCGTCTCCAGTCACCACGCCGTCCTGGAAAAAAGCGCAGACGGTTTCATCCTCACAAGCCTACCGGACGCGACCAATCCAATCTACTCTCAAGGTAAGGCATTATCTGCGCCACAACCCCTTCACGATGGGGATATTCTGCGGATCGGCAGCATCGATCCGGGAGTCATGGTCAGCCTGGAGTACCGGTCACCTGCGGAAGCCTCGTCCAGAGGAATGGCGCGCCAGATCACATTCGGGGAGAAAAATCACATCCAGATCGGGCGTGATCCGAGCAATGATGTTGTCCTGGAAGCGCCAACCATCTCGCGCTACCACGCCCTGGTGGAGCGAGTCGGGCAGCGTTACCGGGTGCGAGATTTGGGCAGTACGAATGGGACTTTCGTTAATGACCAGCGAATTGCAGCCGAAACCTGGCTTCAGTCCGGCGACGCGATACGGATAGGCGCGTACCGGTTCGTCCTGGGTGCAGACCGATTGACCGAGTTCGACGAATCCAGCGGTCTTCGCCTGGAAGCGATCGGCTTGAACAAATGGGTGCGGAAAGACCTGAACCTGCTGAAGAACATCTCCCTGCTTTTCAAGCCACGCGAGTTCGTCGTCATCGTCGGGCAGAGTGGGGGCGGCAAGTCGACATTGGTGGATGCCATTGCCGGATACCGACCGGCAACCGATGGCACGGTGCTGGTCAATAACACGGATGTCTACAAAAATTTCGACGCTATCCGCAACCAGATCGGATTCGTGCCCCAAAAAGATATCATTCACATGGAGCTGACGGTCTACCAGGAGCTGGAATACGCTGCCCAACTTCGCATGCCCGCCGATACGACACCGGAAGAGTGCCACCAGCGGGTAATGGAGGTGCTGGCAGACCTGGACCTGGTGCACCGCAAGGATGTGCAAATCAGCGGTCTGAGCGGGGGTCAGCAAAAACGTGTCTCGATTGGGGTGGAGCTGCTCACCAAGCCGGGCTTGTTCTTCCTGGATGAACCCACCTCAGGCTTGGATCCAGGCACAGAGACTGCGCTGATGCACCTGATGCGCCGGCTGGCAGACCAGGGTCGCACGATCATCCTAATCACGCACGCCACGAAAAACGTCATGCTCGCCGATAAGGTCGTATTCCTGGCGCGAGGTGGTTACCTGGCATGGTTTGGTCCGCCGGATGAAGCTCTGCAGTTCTTCGACCAGTATCGATCCGACCGCGACCGTCACGCCCGCCCGATGGAGTTCGATGAGATCTATGCCATTCTGGATGATCCCGGAAAAGGCAAGGCCGAAGACTGGGCAAAACGCTATCGCGAACATCCTGCATATCAGAAGCACATCATCGCAGCGCTAGCTCAGTACGGGCACAGCCCGGAGGGGGCTGCTGCGCTTCCGGCTGAGGGCGCTTCACCAGCCGAAATCCACCGGCAAGGCTCGCACGCCTCGCCCGGCAGGCGCCCGAGCCTCATCCGCGCGGCAGTTCCGCATCTTATCTGCGCGCAATATCAAAATCCTGACCCGCGACCGCACCAGCTTGATCTTGATGCTGGCAGTCGCCCCCATCGTCGGTCTGTTGGACGTAGTGCTCTCCTTGACCTTGGGTCGTGACTTGTTCGACTACAAGGTTGGGAGCATGGCGAACGTCATCACCTCCATGTTCATGCCTCTGATGTACGCCATCCTGGTAGGCGCGCTGTCGCAAATGCGCGAATTTGTAAAAGAAACGGACATCTACAAACGCGAGCGGCTGGTCAACCTGCGGGCTTTTCCATACGTCCTGTCGAAGGTATGGGTAGCGATCCTGCTCGCCCTTTACCAGACAACCTGCTACACGGTCATCCACTACCTGGCTTTCAAAATGCCCGGCGGTGCAGCCGAATTCGTTTTGTTTTATGGCGCGATGTTCCTGGTTGTGCTCTCCGGCATGATGCTGGGCTTGTTGGGTTCGGCAATCGCGCCGAATGCCAACGCGGCCCCGCTGATCGTGATCCTGCTCATCGTGCCTCAGCTGGTTTTGGCTGGAGCGTTGATCCCATTGCCTGGCGCAGTCACCGCTCTAACCACCACCCGCTGGGCTTTTGAGTCATTGGTGAGTGTCTCGGGTGTCGGTTCCAAGGTTTCTGCCGACCTATGCTGGGAACTTCCTGAAGAAGTGCGGGACGACATGCCACTTGCGGTCAAGGATGAGCTCAACTGCGGCTGCATGGGCTCGAATGTTTTACGGCAAGCCTCGTGTGAATTTCCGGGCATCGGCGACTTCTATGACCCGGCTATCGACCAACCCGAACCTGTCCAACCCAGCGAGATTGGAAGCCCTCCTGCCGAGCCGGAGATCCCCCCGCCGCCGGAGCAACCTGTGAACCAATCGGACCAGGTCGCCATGGCTGAATTCTTCCAGGCAATGAAGAGCTACCAGGAGAAAGTAGATGGAATCCGCGAGGATTACAAGCGCCAAATCGAACAGTTCCAGGCGAAAGCGGATGTATTCAAGGCAGAGATGATCGATTACCAGAAAAACCTGGCGACCTGGGAGATCGACCGTAATGCGGCGGTGGGTAAGGCTGAAGGAATAATCAGCAGCTTTTATCATGATTTTAGCTGGGCATTCGTCGACAAACAAAATTCGCAGGCATATTGGTCCAAACTCCTCCGAGCCGGGTTGGTGCAGATCGTTTACCAGATGGTGTGTTTCGTCCTGATCTACCTGGTGATGCGGCGAAAAGCGTAAGGGAAAGGTGGCGGCTGAGGTGGTAATGCAATGAGGAAATTTTGGTTTTACCTGGCGATCCTGATTACCAGCATGGGGATTCTCGAGCGCGTGCAGTGCAGGTGATGCAAAAGACAGATCAGAGAGCCTGCACAGCCTGGCAACCCGCGCGGTAACCAGGATGACCGCGGAGGCAGAAAGTGATACCATTCCAGAGGAATCCTCGATCCAGGAAGCGCAATCTACTGCTACCCAGGTAGCCCAGTCGCTAGTTGCAACACAAACCGCCCAATCCGACGTAAGCAGCGAGGCACAGAAAGCGACAGAGGCAGCATTCTCGCCCTTTCAATCGGAGCTGGGCCAATATGGCGTCGACCCGGATAAAGGTCAGCCGGGTTGGATCCACCCGCCGCTCACGCTGGAGCTAAACGAGTTCCACAGTTATGATTACGATAACCATTTCATCGGTACGGTTGTAGAAGACTTTGTAATCTCTTCCGATATTACCTGGAACACCGATTATGGAGGCTCCGGCTGCGGATTCATCTTACGGTCGGATGGCAACGAAAACGCCCCGAGCCAGTACATGGTGGTCGCCACCCGGGCTGCCAGCGGGCACATCGTTTTCGCAGTGATCTCGGGCGGCAATCTGGTCGGCGGGCAGGATATCTACGCCTATGGAATAGACCGGAAATTCGATTTTCATAATGACGCGACCAACCGCCTGACGGTAGTGGGGAGGGGCAATAAGTTGGCGATCTATACCAATGGCGTGTTGATCGGCGAGGTTGATCCGAATGCTCCCCTGCCGCAGCCGCACATCCCGGATCCCCCTATCAAACCGTCAGCGTTGGATAATCCCAAGTTATTGGCTGCATATGCCCAGGCAAAGGCGGAGTATGACCTGGTAGTGGAAAAAATAAAGGCGGACTTTCAGGCACGTCTGAAAGCAGCGACTCAGGCGAACAAGAACTTCGAACGCGGTTTGGTCGCCATGGTAGCTTTAAGCGAATCCGGGCATACACAATGCCAGTTCGACAGATCCTGGTTATGGCTGATCGAGTCTCCCCAATAGCCAGGCTTAAGATATTAAGCAAACCGCTGAAAAAAATTTTAATTAATCGTTGCTCTTACCAGCGGTTTGCTCCAGTGATTGGCCATCTTTGCGCTGAATTTTATAAAGTTAATTTCGGCCAATCACATAGCTCAGTCAATCGGGATCGTCTTGCAAGGAGAAGTTTATGAGCAGACCTAGCTGGATCGGGCAAACCCTGGGAGGGCGATATCGGATCGATGAAATCCTGGGTCAAGGCGGCATGTCCGCCGTTTACAAGGCTTACGATCCAAATCTAAAACGGGTTGTGGCGATTAAGATGATCCACACGCACCTGGCGAACGATCCGAAGTTCGTGGTCAGGTTCGAAGAGGAAGCCACCGCTGTGGCGCAGCTGCGCCACCCCCATATCGTCCAGGTCTATGATTTTAATCACGACGGGGACCTGTATTATATGGTCCAGGAGTTCGTGGCGGGGGAAACTCTGCAAGAACGGCTGCGCCGCCTGAATAAAGCTGCCCGGCGCATGTCGGTAACTGAGGCGACTCGCTACACGCTGCACATGTGTGATGCAACCGGATATGCCCACCGGCGCGGCATGATCCATCGTGATATCAAACCCGCCAATATCATGCTCGATATCCATGACCAGGGCATCTTAATGGACTTCGGCATTGTAAAAATAACCGGCGGGGAGCGCCATACTGCAACTGGGGCGGTGGTGGGCACTGCTCTATACATGCCGCCCGAGCTGATCCGAGGCGAAATGCCCGATCCGCGTTCCGATATCTATTCGTTGGGAGTGACTTTGTTCGAGATGATCAGCGGTCACCCTCCTTTTGAAGCCGATTCAGCCATGTCGGTGATGATGATGCACGTGAACGATCCGCTGCCGGATATGCGCCAGCTCCGCCCCGAGGTGCCTGAGCCTGTTATTGCAGTGGTTGAAAAATCACTCGCAAAAAATCGGGTGGACCGCTATCCCTCTATGGATGAGATGGCGAATGCCTTGAAGTCAGCATTGGATGCGCTCGGGATAGGTGGGGGGGCGGCAGCCGCTCCGGGAGAACCAGCTGCATCGCAACCACCGACCCCGGTAGTAGCTGCCGGGATTGCGACTGTAGCTGATAAGACGCTGGTCGAGCCAGCCGGTGCGGCAGCACTTACTGCTGATAAGCCGCCGCTTCCTGCACAAGACAAGACCGCCCTGGACGCTCCGGTGGAGTCTGCCATACTCGGGTCGACAATTGCCGAAGCTGCCTCCCCTGGCGGGGTGGCAGGTGGAAACCCGCCTGCTGTGCCGCCGCCTACACCGCCGGCTGCGCCGGGTAGTGGGAGTGGGTCATCCGGAGGGGATAGCCCTGCCCCACCTGCCACCAGCCAACCAGGAAAGAAAGGGGGCATGAATAAATTGACATGGATCGTAGCTGCCGCAGTGGTGCTGCTGCTTGTGGTAGTTGGCGGATTCCTAATTTCCCGCCTTGGTGGGAGGGTGCAAGGAACGCCTACTCTTCAAGCTGCTTCATCCAACCAGACCAGCGCAGTAGCTCTCCTCCCAACGACCGTGCAAACATCCACTTCGACGCCCAAACCATCCCAGACGCCCACGGTCACACCGACACCACCGCCCACTCCGACGCCTACAACGACCCTCTCTCCCACGCCAACCATCCCTGTGGGCGTGCAATACTCATTCATCAAGGGAATCACGATCGATAACCAGAACCGGTATGTGGTGGACTACGAGACTTTCGAGTACACCGAAAAAATGCCCGGCACGCATGTTCACTTTTTCTTTAATACTGTGTCCCCAGAGCAGGCAGGTAACCCTGGTCGAGGTCCCTGGATTGTGTACGGTGGACCGAGACCCTTCACCAAGTACACTGTGCGTAATCGTCCAAAATTTGCCACCCAGATGTGCATCCTGGTCGCCAATCCTGACCATAGCGTTCAGCTCAACAGCGGCAACTGTGTCATTCTGCCGGATGTGCCAGTGGCTTCGCCGGTGCAAGATATGAGCTGTCTGGCAGGACCCGACTCGCGATTTCCGGCTGTAACCTCGCTGACCGCCGGGCAGTTTGTGCTGGTCATGGGCATCTCCGCGGATGAAAGCTGGTGGAACGTAGCCAATCCGGCTAACACAAAGGAATCTTGCTGGCTTCTCCAAAACCAGACCATCTTCAGCGGTGATATGAGCACTCTGCCCCTGGTCGAATCACCGCCACTGCCTACCGGTGTGGTGGCAGAGAGCCTGTCCGTCGAAATCCTGGGGATCACCATCGATGCTCAAAACCACTACGTCGTCGATTATGTCACTCATGGCTTTTCTGAAAAGATACCGGGCACACACATGCATTTCTTTTTCAACACTGTGCCGCCCGATCTAGTTGGCGCAACTGGCGGAGGGAACCGGTTGATGCACGGAGGTCCTACCCCATTCACTGGATATACCACTGCCGATCGACCTGCCGACGCCACAGAGCTATGCGTTCTGGTGGCGAATACAGGCCACACGGTCATACCAGGCAGCGGCAACTGCTTCAAACTACCGGATGTTCCCTGATTGCAGCTATCCAAAACAGGCTGGCGAGTGAGATATTTACTTTCAGCGACCCTACGAATCTCAACAACCTCCTGATTTTCGGATTGATCCCTTTTATTTAAGAGGAATTCTTATTATGAGCGAATCCTACGGAAAGCTGGTCTTAATTCAGCAAAACGGTCCCGAACTCGAGTATGAGCTCAGCAAATCCAGCGTTGTTTTGGGACGAGCAATGACCGACGATGTCATACTGAGCGATGGGCGCGTTTCCCGCACCCATGCCCGCCTGGAATGTGGACCGTCTGGCTGTACGATCATCGACCTGGGTTCTTCGAACGGCACGCGGGTCAATGGGCTGCGTGTGGAGCGGGCGTTATTGAAAGATGGGGATGCAATCAGCCTGGGGAATACCCAATTTCGATACGATACAACCCAGGCAGTGGATCTTCCTTCCATGACAATGATCGATACGGAAGCCGACCTGGATAAAACCCTTGACCGTGAAATTCTGCCGATGTCGATCAATGAAACCAGCATCCCGCGGCTGGTGATCTTTAGCGGTGATAAAACCTGGGAGGTAAGTCTCGAAGACCTGGACTCTGTCACGATCGGGCGGACAGATGAAAACCCTGTAGTCATCGAGAGCAGCAAAGTTTCGCGCCGGCACGCCGAGGTGGTCCGCATCGGCAACTCCTTCAAATTGCACGATTTTGGCAGCACGAATGGCACCTGGCATCAAGGAAAGCGCGTCGATGAGCTCATCCTGGAGGATGGCGACACCTTCCGGATCGGCGATAGCCAGGTGGTTTTCAAACGAGGATTCCTGGAGGAGGCTCTGACCATTGCCGACGAATCGCTGGAAATGATGACCACCCGGCGCCTGGTAGTTTTCGTCCCAGGGCTTATGGGCTCGGAGCTGTGGTTGGGCAATGAGCGCGTGTGGCCTAATGTAAAAACGATATTCAAGAATCCGGAATTATACCGCTACCCTTCCGACATTCCCCTCGAACCCCGCAATATCGTGGACGAGGTCGTGATCGTACCCAACCTGATTAAGCTAGACCAATATAATCGGATGGGTGATTATCTGATCGAAGACCTTGGTTATGAGCGCGGCGTGGATTTCTTCGAGTTTCCCTACGACTGGCGACAGGATGTGCGCATCTCAGCCAGGCAGCTCGGCGAATTTATCAGCCGCTTGCCTGCCAGACAGCCATTGGTCATTATCGGTCATAGTCTGGGTACGATGGTCACGCGCTACTATGTCGAGCGTCTGGGCGGGAAAGCGCGGGTTGAGCGGGTGATCTTGATGGGTGGGCCGCACCAGGGTGCGGTAAAGGGTCTGAGCAGCGTGCTGATCGCTCCGAAAGTGCTGCCCTTCGGCATCATGGGCGAGCGCCTGCGCCAGGTCGTAGAGACCTTCGCCACCACCTACCAGATCATTCCAACCTACCCATGTGGAATCGATCAAAATGGAGATAAGATCAATTTCTTAGAGGATGAAAGCTGGGTTTCGCCACAGCAGCTGCCTTTGTTAAGGAATGGTCGCGAGTTCCGCCGCGAACTGGGCACACGCTCCAGCGTTCCGGCGGTGTCAATTTTCGGATATGGCATCAAGACGATAGCCAATATAAAATTGGTGCGCGACGCCGCAGGGAAGTTCACCAAATTGGACTACACAGTGGAACCCAATGGAGACAGCAGCATTCTGGAGAGGAGCGCCGTTCTGGAAGGGACAGAAATTCACCCCGTCCAGCAATACCACGGCTCGCTCTTCGTTGACAACGATGTCAAAATGCGCTTAAAGCTGGAGCTAGCCCGTACACTTCCCGAATAGTCAGGCTGAACCTGATGTAGTAAGCAACCAGTATTATTCACAGCCAAAATATATTGACATATTAGATCATTATTAGTAGGATTATTCCGTACTCCACAGTTCATAGGACCAATCGAACAGGTTAACCATCTTTTTTAATAATGCAAGTTAAAAAGGAGGCCTGAAATGATCTTGATGAGACGAGTTCTTGCAGAGGGTTTAGGCACCGGATGGCTGGTGCTGGGAGGCTGCGGCGCCGCCGTGATCTCGGCGGCCTTTCCCGATCTGGGGATCGGCTTTCTTGGGGTCGCCTTCGCCTTCGGTCTGACCGTGCTGACCATGGCGTATATTTTTGGTCCTGTCTCGGGATGCCACCTGAACCCGGCTGTCTCCCTGGGCTTGTGGGCGGGCAGGCGGTTCAAGGCTCGCGATCTACTGCCCTACATCGTCGCACAGGTGATCGGCGCGATTATCGGTGCGGGGATCCTGTATGTCATCGCCTCCGGCTCGTCCGCATTCAATGTGCAAGATGGTTTTGCAACGAATGGCTACGCAGACCATTCGCCGGGTCGTTATACACTCCTGGCATGTTTCGTGGCGGAAGTGGTCACGACCTTTTTCTTCCTGATTATCATCTTGGGCGCGACGGATGAACGCGCGCCCAAGGGGTTCGCTCCTATAGCGATCGGGCTCGGCCTGACCTTGATCCACCTGATCACAATCCCGGTTACCAACACATCGGTGAATCCAGCGCGCAGCACCGGACCGGCGGTTTTTGTCGGCGGTTATGCGCTGGCGCAGCTCTGGCTGTTCTGGTTAGCCCCGATCCTCGGCGCGCTTGCTCGCCGGTTGGGTTTATCACTATCTCTGGGGCAAACAGGAAGCCGGATGAAGCTAACGGATAATAGAATCGGATAAGCTGCGCCACAGGCTTATCAACTCGATGTGAAAGGTTTGGGGGAATAAGTCGAAGGGAGTGATTTCTTCCAGCTGGTAGCCCCCTGCGACCAGCCGTTTGGCGTCGCGCGCCAGCGTGGCGGGGTCACATGAGATGTAAGCCATTACAGGCGGGCGCAGCCGCAGTATGCCATCCAGCGCCGGCAGCGCCAGCCCGGCGCGCGGTGGATCGACGACCAGGACGTCCACTCGCTCCTGCAGGTTGGGGAGCACCTGCTCAACCTCTGCTTCGTACAGCTCTACATGATCGAACTCATCCAGGTTAACTGTGAAATCCTCCGCAGCACTGGCAGAGCTTTCCACGGCGATCAGGCGACCCGCCCTTTCAGCCAGAAAAGCACTGAACAACCCTACCCCGCAGTAAGCATCCAGTACGGTGACCTCACTGGAGAGCGGCAGCGACTCGAGCAAGTAATCCACCATGCGCCCAGCCACGGCGGTATTCACCTGGAAGAAAGAGCCGGCTGAGACTTTGAAGGCCCGCCGGTTGACTTCGATCAGGAGATAATCCCGACCAGCCAGCACCAGAGTCCCTGCCGGGCTCAGGTGGACTGCCGAGATCGGCAGCAGCTCCACGCTGAATTCAGGCGCATCAGGCTGCTCGCTTTCCAGGATAAGCTGCACTTCGCCCCCTTGACCCGACCGCAGCCCGACCCTATCCAGCTCCGGCAGCCCATCGAACTCGATCTGAGGCCAAATCTCGTTGATTTCCGCCTCAGGCAGGTGGCATTCCTGGATGTCCAGTCCCTCGCTCGAGTGCGCCCGGCGAAAGCCAAGCTTGCCGGAGGGATTTAAGTGAAACTGTACGTGGTTGCGGTAGTTGAACTCTGCCGGCGAGGGGACTGCAGCCCGCAGGGGAATGTCTGCCAACCCCCCGATGCGGGCGAGCTGATCCTCGCAGGATGGCGCTTTTTGCAGAGAGCTGGTCGGCATACGGCATGTGCTGGTAGTGGCAGCCTCCGCAGACGCCAAAGTGCGGGCAAAGCGCTGAGATCCGCCTGGAGGACGGCTGCAGCATATCGACCAGCTCGGCGCGGGCATAGCTGCGCCGCTCCTCCACCAGGCGGATGCGGGCACGTTCTCCGGGCAGGCAAAACGGCACAAATACCGCGCGCCCATCCGCCAACCGCCCGAAGCAGTCGCCGCCGTAGGCAAAGCCGGTCAGCTCGACTTCATAGAATTCAGGCTCGCTCGCCATGGCTGCAGCAGGAAATATGCCGGATTGGAGGGATCAAGCTGCCTGGAGCAGATACTCATCCATCGCTTTGAGCAGCAGATCGACGTCGCTCAGCTGAGTCTCGCCCATGTGCGCGATGCGGAAGGTCTTGCCCTTCAGCTCGCCATATCCATTAGCGATGCGCATCCCGCGCCTCAGCAAATACTGGTTCAGGTCGGAGATCTCCCAGCCGCGCTCGTTGCAGATGGTGGTCACGGTCTTCGAGCGGCAGCCGGGCGGAGCATACAGGCTCAAGTCGCGCTGCCTCCGCCCAGGCCTGGACACGCTCCGCCATTGCGCTGTGGCGGGCGAAGCGCCTCTCCAGCCCCTCTGCCAGGATACGCTCGAGCTGGAAGTCAAGGGCATAAATTAATGAGATGGCTGGCGTGGCTGGCGTAGAGTCCTTCAGGCGGTGCTTCTCCATCAGCACCAGATCGAAGTACCAGCCGCGTTCCGGCACCTGGCGAGCGTATTCCATCGCCCGGTCGGAAACCGCGCCCAGGGCCAACCCGGGCGGTAGAGCCAGGCATTTCTGCGAGGAGGTCAATACTACGTCCAGTCCCCAGCTATCCATCTCGAGCTTTACCCCGCCCAGCGACGAGACGGCATCCACGCAAATTAATGTATCCGGGCTGGCACGGCGCGCCGCCGCGGCGATCTCCATTACCGGGTTCTCCAATCCAGTGGAGGTCTCGTTATGCACCACGGTCAGGATCTCGTAGTGCTGCCTGCCCAGCGCCTCAGCCACTCTCTCCGGGGATATTGGCTGATTCCAGGGCGCTTCCAGCCGGTCGGCGGCTTTGCCGTTCGCGCGAGCTACATCGAACCACCTTTCGGCAAACGCTCCATTTACGCAAGAAAGCACTTTTTCTCGGGCAAAGTTGCGCACGGCAGCTTCCTGCAAGCCGCTGCCCGAAGCGGTCAGCAGGAAGACCCGATACTGGGTGGCGAACAGCTGCCTTGCCTTATCGGAAGCGCGGCTGAAGATCGCTTCGAACTCTTTACTGCGGTGCGGCAGCATCGGCTGGGTCTGGGCGGCTAACACCTGCGGGTCGACATCCACCGGGCCGGGCACAAACATGCGGGTCATACGGTCCTCCAATCGGTGAAGGTAAATGATAAGTGCAGTGCCAGGCGGCGATCTCTTATGCTGGAGATGAACCGCAGGCACGCTCAATTTTACCAGGGCGGGCTAGTCTCAGGGGCTAGCCCCAAAAATCACCCCTTAATCCCCCCAGGAGGGGATTGTAAAAACAGAACACGTGTGCTATTCTGCTGATATCCTTTCTTATCTTTTGGATGTGAGTTTCTGGTGCTTTGTCCAGGCTCAAAGTTGATTTTGAATCAGGGATTCTTCAGCCTGGACAAAGCTTAAAGTGTTCCGTTTTCAGCTTGATCAACCTAATCTATCAGGGTTGACGGAACACTAGATTACGGAGGTCCGAGATGATGAGCATGATGAGCTATGTAGCAGCGTTTCTGGTTGGCATCCTGGTTGGATATTGGACTTTGCGCCTGGCGTTCTGGCTGGTTGAGAACGAGCTGGAGAAGATTATTGCGTCAATAGAGGCGGATCGTGGTCCTCGATCAGAACCCGTCCCACCCGAAGATGATTCTGATTTCAGGTAATTCACTGCGTGTGTAAAGATGTAATCTCAAGGAAGTAATTTATGGATGCGAAATACATGCTCTTCCGACCAGCCACATTGGTTGAAGGCAAGGAATATCTCTTGAGAGAGATCAGGGGCAATGGAAAGATGGTTGTCTTAAACCCAGTACGGTTCGTAGATTACACTTCGTCTCCTGCCTTTGTTATCGTGAGTAACGGTTCGGGGATGAGGATGCGCTGCCCGCGTGAGGCGCTGTTTACGAATGAATCGATAACCCCAGATGAAAGCCAGCTGCTGATAATCCCTTCGAGTGCCTCGGATTCGCCGATGACATGCACTGAGCATAGATAGCCCCAATCGGACCCACAACCTTCACTCAGCGTACCGAGTTGTGCAAGATCACTGTAGCAAATGCTTCACATTTTTGGGTGTTCTAAAGAACCAAAGACATTTTGACCCAGATTATGGCAAACAATTCGCATTTATCCCTTGACGTTCAAGGCAATATCATAAGATTGTCACATAAATGAATATTTAGCATACCCTACCCAAGGAGACGACCATTTTGGAAAGCTTTGTGAATATTGTGGATACCCGGTTAAATATCCCTTTTCTCCAGGCGTAAAAAAATCAATTCCACGAACTTCACTATCCGGTGTAATCGTCACATCACCTTTCGCATCATGCTCCCAATCCAAAAATAGTTCTACAGCCATACCGGTCGTCATATAGATCAGCCTCGTGTCGCACTTTCCATCCATACAACTAGGAATATATACATGGCTTGGGGGGCCATAACTTTCGATCACTTTTTGAAGCTGGGTAGATAAGACGCCTCTAACATCAAAGGTGTTAATTCGCCCATCATCACGGGCATAAGCCGATCCACCCTCCAAAGAAGGTGGGATAAAACTCCACTCTAAAGTTATTTCACCCTTGTTGGGTAATAGCCTTTCAGGACCAAAATCGATTGTAACCCAAGGCAAGCCTTGTAAAATTTTGACCGTCTCTGTCATAGTAGTCACACCCGGCGTTATCCCCTGCCAACAAGGCGGTTGGCACACAGGGTCAGTAAGCCATTCCGTAAACCAATCTGGAGGTGGGGTAGTCGGCTTAGGAGGACTTAGTTGTGGTAAGACGAATTGGGAAATTGAACACCCACACAAGATCAACAATGCGAAAATTGATAGCAATAAGTATCTGCTATTTATCTTTGCCATAGGAACTTCCTAGCATGATTGAGTTATTTCTCCAGATGGTTCAGTTTGTAGGGTTTGGTCCCTTGACCGCACCACCCTTATTCTCTCTACTCCCCACATTCCATTCCTCTCATCTTTTCGCCAACGGCTTCACCCTACCCTCTCTTATAATACCCCATCTTGACTTACCGATGAAAACTCGACCACAGCCATTTCGCCGCCCTCGATAAGAGATCGACGGTATTCAGGCATATGTAAGATTATATTAGCTTTTCAACAATGGTGCGCCGGGGACGCCTCCGCGACTTCATTCATCAGATTTTCATACGGTGGGAATATAATCTCTGCCATGCGGCGATTATTATTAGGCTTCGTTCTGCTGCTCATGGCATGCCAGGTTTTCACTCCCGGCATCCCCGGCGCTGCCCCTCTCCCGAGCCTTGCAGAGACGAGACAGCCGGGAATCTTGCTGCCGACCGCCCCGGCAACTGCGGCACCGACTTCCGCAGCCGCAGAGGCGCAGCCGGCCCAGGATCTTTTTGCAGTCCATTTTCACCCGGATGGGCCGCTGTACGTGGGAGACCAGGTCAGCCTGGAAGTGGTCGCCCCGCCGCATTTCAATTCGGCCGGGAAGAAGGTATCGGTCTCCCTGGAGCAGCCGGGCGGCTCGACCAGGCTGGGTGAAGCCGGGTTCGGCTACTACGGCATCGGGGGGCGCCTGCAGGCAACCTTGCAGTGGGTCTGGGATACCTCGGCGCTATCACCCGGGGCATATACATTAAGCTTCACGCTCGAGCCGGACGGATTGCAATGGTCCCAGCCGGTCGTCCTCCATCCCTCCAGCCAGGCGCCGTCCGCCGAGCAGGGCGCGCATTGGGCGGTTGCCAGCACCGACTGCTGCCAGCTGCATTACATCACCGGAACACGGGCGGAGCGCGACCTGCCTCTATTGCAGGAGATCGTTGACGAGCAAGCCAGCGAGCTGAGCCAGCGCCTGGGCGTCCAAATCGATAAACCGATCGATATTACCTTCGTGCCGCGCGTGGTGGGTCAGGGAGGTTTCACCAGCCAGGAGATTGCGGTATCCTACCCGGAGCGCAATTACATCGCCAGCGACATCGGCATTGTGGTCAAGCACGAGCTGGTCCACGCACTGGATGCGCGCCTGGGCGGTGAGCTGCGCCCGTCGCTGTTGGCGGAGGGGCTGGCGGTTTACCTGGTGGGCGGTCATTTCAAACTCGGAGCCGCTGCGCCTCCGCGCGGCTGTGCTGCTGCCGCCGCTGCCCGGATGCATGCCGACCATTCAGACGATCGCAGCACGCCCCGACCCGGCGCAAGTCTGCTCCCTGGGCGGGTACCAACCCCTGTCCGTCCTGGCAGGCCAGTTTTATACCACCCAGCACGAGATCGGCTACCTGGAAGCCGGGGCGCTGGTCGACTACATGGTGCGCACCTACGGGCTGGCAGGCTTTTTCTGCATTCTATCGAGATATCCATCCCTATCCCTCCGGCAGCCAGGCGGGTGCGATCCAGGTGGCCCTGCAGAAGCATTTTGGCGTGACCCTGGAGGAGCTGGATCAAAGCTTCCAGGCCGACTTGAGCCGCCAGGCGCTCGACCCACGCCAGGTGCTCGACGTCCGCCTGTCTATCGAATATTATGACGCTATCCGCCGCTACCAGCAATATTACGACCCCTCGGCGTATTTCCTGACCGCCTGGCTGCCCGAGGCGTCCCAGATGCGCCAGCGCGGAATCGTAACAGACAGCCTGCGCTCGCCCGACTCACCTGTCAATATCATCCTGGAAGACCTGCTGGGCTCCGCTGGAAAAAGCCTGGAGGCTGGCGACTATGCTCAGGCAGCGCGCATCCTGGCGGCGGAGAGTTATCTCATCGCCCGTTTGCCCCCCGCAGCCCAGGTTTCGGCTTCGAATTAATAGGGGGGTTTTTGACCTGGTATAAGGAATCAATTCAGAAACATGAGTCACCCCAGATTTAATCTTTCTGAGGCACCGTGGAAATCGCCCCCCACCCGAAGTTGCCATAGGCAACTTCACCCTCCCCCAAAAATCGGGGGAGGGTTTATTATCGGAAAAATGGATGAATTGCGGGCATCCGCCCGCAATTCATCCATTTTTCCGTATTTTTCCTCATTCGGCGCCGCAGGTGGCAGGGAGGGAAGGTGGGGCATATGATGTCTACAAAGGCCGAATATGAGATTCGGGATGTGTCAAGTTTCCGATTTCTTCCCAGCTGATGTTACGGACAGGTATAGAGTATTCCGGAGAGCGTGCTGAAGGGGCCCTGACAGTACATGTTCAGCGCGTCGAAGGAATAGGCTGCAACCACGCACAGGCAGAGGACAAGTATGAGGCAGCCCCCGCCCAGCAGCAGCAAGTTGCGCCGCCCGCTCAGGGTTAGCGCTTTTGGAGGGACTTCTCCTGCCACGGGCCCCGGCGGGATTTGCCCGCTGTACTGGGGCGCTGGCTGGCTGTAGACCGGCGGCGGCTGGGCAGGCGCATAGGCTGGCTGCGCGGGCGGATAGCCCTGTTGGGGCGGCGGATAGCCCTGCTGGGGAGCCGGGTACCCCTGCCAGCCACCTTGCTGCGGGGGAGGCCCAACCTCCGCCCCGACGTGCGCGCTCGCAGCCATCGTGGCATTCGGGTCAAACTGCATGACTTCGTAAGCCACGCTGATTGTCTCGCCGAAGAAGATGACCTCTCCCGGGCGCAGCAGGTGAGGTCCCATCAGTCGCTGCCCATTGACGAAGGTGCCATTGGTAGATCCCAGGTCCTCGAGGACGAACCCGCCAGACTGGGGGTAAATTCGAGCGTGCTTGCGGGAAACCTCTGCGTCGTTAAGGATAATTGAGTTCTGCAGGTCTCGCCCGACGGTCATTTCTTTCTGGGTCAAGTCAAAGGCCTGCCCAGGGGTAGGGCCGGTGCGCATCACCAGGCGGTAGGTCGTTTCTGCCATAATTTTTCCTCCATGATTGGGAAACAGGCCTAGTTGCTGCCCGCTTGCCTTTCCCCACAGTCCAAACCGCTGGGGTCGGCTGTTTCCCCTATAGTGTACTGAGAATTGAAGGCAGTGTCAACCGACTCTGCCATTCTGCTTGAATCCACACTTTCAAATGCCGTGTTAACGCTGCTCTTACCCGATTCCAACAATTCCTCGTTAAACTCTTCCATATATTCACCGGTCAGGGGGTCTGCCCGGCTGCCCTGCCGGAACTATATAGATATAATATCTATCCGAATACGGATGGAGAATCGATTTTGTGGTGTGTGCGGGCTTACAGCCGCTCACACCACAAAATCGGACACCCTCGTATTTTCGGACAGGTTCATAATCTAAAAGTCATTACTTAAGGTGCAAAATCTGGGCCTGATTTTCAGTCCCTGAAAGTTGAAAAACCCATTATTGGTAAAGGAGCAATCCTATGAATCTTGATAAATACACACAAAAATCTCAGGAAGCTGTCCTGGAGGCGCAGCGCCTTGCCCAGGAATATAACCACCAGGCTATCGAGCCAGCTCACCTGCTGCTGGCCTTGCTGCGCCAGGAGGAAGGCGTCGTCCCGGCGGTCGTAACCAAAGTCGCCGGCAGCGAGCTGGCATTGCGCGAAGAGGTGACCCGTGAGCTGGATAACCGCCCGCGCGTTTACGGCGCTTCAGGTGAAGTTGGACTGTCGCGCCCGGCAAGCGATGTGCTGGCTGCAGCAGAACGCTATGCCAAGGGCATGCAGGATGAGTACGTCTCTGCCGAGCACATCCTGCTCGGCCTGACCGAATCTGCGGAAGGTAAACGCCTTGCCCAATACGGCTTGAGCAAGGATGCCATCCTCAAGGCATTAGCCAGTATTCGCGGCACACAGCGGGTCACCTCGCAGACGCCGGAAGACTACCTACCAGGCGCTGGAGAAATATGGCCGCGATCTCACCGCCCAGGCTCGCCAGGGCAAAGTAGACCCGGTGATCGGACGCGATGAAGAGATCCGCCGCGTGGTGCAGATCCTTTCCCGCCGCACCAAGAACAACCCGGCGCTGATCGGCGATCCTGGCGTGGGCAAGACAGCGATTGTCGAAGGGCTCGCCCAGCGCATGGTCAACGGCGACGTCCCCGAGGGTCTCAAGCATAAACGCTTAATTCAGCTCGATATGAGCGCCCTCGTCGCTGGGGCAAAGTACCGCGGCGAGTTCGAAGAGCGCCTCAAAGCGGTGCTAAAGGAGATCACCGATGCGCAAGGCGAGGTGATCCTGTTTGTGGATGAGATGCATACGGTAGTCGGCGCAGGCGCGGCCGAAGGCGCGCTGGATGCCGGCAACATGCTCAAGCCCATGCTGGCGCGCGGCGAGCTGCACATGATCGGCGCGACTACCATCGACGAGTACCGCAAGCATGTCGAGAAAGACCCCGCTCTGGAGCGCCGCTTCCAACCGATCCTGGTGGAGGAACCCAGCGTCGAGGACACCATCAGCATTTTGCGCGGTCTGAAGGAACGCTACGAGGTCCATCACGGTGTGCGGATTACCGACTCGGCGGTGATCGCTGCGGCTACCTTATCCAACCGCTACATCGCCGACCGCCATCTGCCAGACAAAGCCATCGACCTGATCGATGAGGCCGCGGCCCGCCTGCGCACCGAGATCGACTCCAAGCCGCAGGCACTGGACGCGGTCGACCGCCAGATCATGCAGCTCGAGATCGAGCGCCAGGCGCTCGGCAAAGAGAAGGACAAAGCTTCCAAAGAACGTCTGCAGCGCCTGGAAAAAGACCTGGCTGACCTGCGGGAGCACTCCACCCAGCTGCACGCTCGCTGGCAGACCGAAAAGCAGGCGATTGGCGAGCTGCAATCGGTCAAAGAGCAGATCGAGAGCACGCGCCTTGAAATCGAGCGGGCTGAGCGCCAGGCGGACCTTGAAAAAGCCGCTCGCCTGCGCTTCGGCACCCTGCGCGAGCTGGAGACCCGCCTGGTCGAAGGAGAGAAGCGGATCAAAGAGCTCCAAAAAGGAGGCGCGCTGCTCAAAGAAGAAGTGGACGCTGAAGAGATTGCGCAGGTGGTCGCCCGCTGGACGGGCATTCCGGTCTCCCGCCTGCTGGAAGGTGAGACGGAGAAGCTCATCCACATGGAAGAACGCCTGCACGCGCGCGTGATCGGGCAGGAGGACGCCCTGCGCGTCGTCTCGAATGCAGTCCGCCGCGCCCGGGCGGGTCTGCAGGACCCCAACCGCCCAATTGGCTCGTTTATTTTCCTCGGTCCCACCGGGGTAGGCAAGACCGAGCTGGCGCGAGCCCTGGCAGAGTTCCTCTTCGATGACGAGCATGCCATGGTGCGCATCGACATGAGCGAGTACCAGGAGAAGCATACCGTCTCGCGCCTGGTAGGCGCTCCCCCGGGTTATATTGGATACGAAGAAGGCGGTCAGCTCACAGAAGCTGTGCGCCGCCGCCCCTACAGCGTGGTGCTCTTCGACGAGGTCGAAAAAGCTCACCCAGAGGTGTTCAACGTCTTGCTGCAGCTGCTCGACGATGGTCGCCTGACCGACGGTCACGGTCGTACGGTTGATTTCCGCAACACTGTGGTGATCATGACCAGCAACCTGGGCAACCAGCTCTGGGAAGGCGGTCGCCAGGTGAGCCGTGACGAGATCTTGCACGTCCTCCAGGCGCACTTCCGCCCGGAGTTCCTCAACCGGGTGGATGAGGTGGTCATATTCCATCCCCTGACCCGTGAGCAACTGTCCGGGATCGTTGCCATCCAGCTTGCCCGCGTCGCCCGCCTGCTGAACGAGCGCGGCTATACTCTGGAGACCAGCGAGGCCGCCCGCGAGTACCTGGCGGAAGTTGGCTACGACCCCGACTTTGGCGCCCGCCCGCTGAAGCGCGCCATCCAGCGTGAACTGCAGGACCCGCTGGCGCTGCACTTACTCAACGGAGACTTCCCCGCCGGCTCGCTGATCCGGGTCGATCGTGGAGCGGACGGCCTGGTCTTCAGTCCGTCGCCGGTGAGCGAGGTCATGCTCGAATAACCCGAAAGATGGTGACATTCGTACCCTTGAAACGAATAAAGCTACGTGATAGACTCGCTCCCACGATGGAACCCCGGCACGCGCTGACCCTGCGCTCTCGTCGTCCCCACCTGCCCTCCCCATGGGAAGGACAGGTGTGCCCGCTCGACTGAGCTCAGAGCTGCCCGGCACATCCATCTAAAGTCCGCACGTTGACTTAGCCCTCCTTCCCGGAGGGCTTTTTTTATTCACCAACCTGTTGAAGACGTAAAGGAGGCTCTCATGTCCAAAGCAAAAGTTAATAAAGTCGTCCTGGCCTACTCCGGTGGGCTGGACACCTCCGTCATTGTGCCCTGGCTCAGGGAGAACTATGGCTGTGAGGTGATCTGCTTTACCGCCAGTATCGGCCAGGGGGACGAGCTGGAAGGCCTGGAGGCCAAAGCGCTGGCCAGCGGGGCAAGCCAGTTAATCCTGCATGACATGCGCGGAGAATTTGTCCAGGATTATGTCATGCCCTGCCTGCGCGCCGGAGCAGTATACGAGCGCAAATATCTGCTGGGAACTTCGATGGCGCGCCCGCTGATCGCCAAGCACCAGGTAGAAGCGGCGCACCAGGTCGGCGCGGACGCAGTCGCCCACGGGGCAACCGGCAAGGGCAACGACCAGGTGCGTTTCGAGCTCACTTACACGGCGCTCGACCCGCGCCTGAAGGTCATTGCCCCCTGGCGGGAATGGGATATCCGCTCGCGGGAGGATGCGATCGATTACGCCAAGGCGCATAACGTTCCGGTCAAAGCGACGTTGAAATCCATCTACAGCCGGGACAGCAACCTCATGCACATCTCCCACGAAGGCGGCCCGTTGGAAGATCCCTGGCTCGAGCCAGACGAGAGTATGTACCAGATATCCGTCTCCCCTGAAGATGCCCCCGACCAGCCGGAGTTTGTCGAGATCGAGTTTGAATCCGGCACGCCGGTAGCGGTTAACGGGCAGAAGCTGTCCCCGTATCAGGTGCTCACCCTGCTGAACGAGCTGGGCGGAAAGCACGGCATCGGGCGCATAGACCTGGTGGAGAGCCGCCTGGTCGGCATGAAATCGCACGGGGTGTACGAGACTCCCGGCGGGACGATTATCCTGGCAGCCCACCGCGAGCTCGAATCGCTGGTCCTGGATAAGGAAACCCTGAATTATAAGGATGTGCTCGCTCTGAAATACGCTGACCTGGTCTATAATGGCATGTGGTTCTCGCCGCTGCGCGAAGCCCTGGATGCCTTCGTGGACAGCACCCAGGGTCCGGTCACCGGGCAGGTGCGCCTCAAGCTCTACAAAGGCAACATCATTTCTGCCGGGCGCAAAAGCCCTTTCAGCCTGTACCGGGAAGACTTTGCCACCTTCGGTCAGGAGGACGTCTACGATCAGAGCGATGCAGCGGGCTTTATCCATCTGTATGGGTCTGCCGCTCAAAGTGCGCGGCCTGAACGGATTGCCGGTTTCAGGTCTGAACATGCCCAAGCCGGATTACGCGCGCTTCAAGCGGGATTGACCGGAGATTCTACGAGTCTAACTATGTGAGGCAAGCCTATGACACTTTGGGGAGGTCGCTTCAGCGGAAAGCTCGACCCGGCTGCCTGGGAGCTGAATGCATCGCTAAGCTTTGACCGCCGCCTGGCGCCGCAAGACGTGCGCGGCAGCCAGGCCTGGGCGGAGGCGCTTCTCCAGGCTGGCGTGCTCGGACAGGACGAGGCCGAGCAGATCCTGGCAGGTCTGGCAGCCATCGCCGTTGAGCTCGAGCAGGATGCCTTTGTCTTCGCCGAAAGCGATGAGGACATCCATACCGCGGTGGAGCGCCGCCTGGGAGAGCTGATCGGTCCCCTCGCCGGTAAGCTGCACACCGGACGCAGCCGCAACGATCAGGTGGCAACGGATCTGCGCCTGTGGCTGCTGGACAGCCTGCCCGAGCTGGAATCCGCCCTGATGGGATTGCAAGCTGCACTCGTGGAGCGCGCCGAATCTGACGGGGAATATATCCTGCCAGGCTACACCCACCTGCAGCGCGCTCAGCCAATCCTGCTCAGCCACTGGTGGCTCGCCCACTTCTGGCCGCTGCAGCGCGACCGGCAGCGCCTGCACGAGCTGGCTGAGCGCACCGCGATCCTGCCCCTGGGCTGCGGAGCCCTGGCAGGGGTGCCGTTCGCGGTCGACCGGCAGGCCCTGGCTGCCTCGCCTGGGCTTTACTGCCCCTTCTGCAAACAGCCTGGATGCGGTCTCCGACCGGGATTTCGCCGCCGAGTTCTTGTTCGCCGCGTCTTTATGCGGGATCCACCTCAGCCGCCTGGCTGAAGCTACGATATTGTTCTCGAGTGAAGAGTTCGGTTTCTTCGAGCAATCCGACCGCTTTGCGACAGGCTCCAGCCTGATGCCGCAGAAAAAGAACCCGGACGTATTCGAGCTGGCGCGCGGCAAGGCAGGCAGCCTGCTGGGCAGCCTGGCGGGCTGGCTGGCGACCCTGAAGGGGCTGCCCTCCGCTTACGATAAGGATCTGCAGGAAGATAAGCTGCCAGTTTTCCGGGCGTGGGATACCCTGCTGGCTCTGCTGCCGGTGCTCTCGGCTGCCATACGCGGCCTGCTGCTCCACCCCGAGCGGATGCGCGCCGCGCTCGACCCGGCGCTGCTGGCAACGGACCTGGCCGATTACCTGGTCGAGCGCGGCGTGCCGTTCCGCCAGGCGCACTCCCTCGCCGGGCAGGCCGTCCGGCTGGCTGCGCAGGCCAATAAGCCCCTGGATGCCCTGACGCTCGAGGAATTCCGCTCGCTGGACGTGCACTTCGAACCGGATGTGTATGCTGTCTTTGACTTTCAGCGCAGCATCGCACGCCGGCGTGCGAGCGGCGGCACCGCCCCGCAGGCGGTAGCTGCCCAGCTCGAGCAAGCCCGGCAAGCCTTGCTGACGTCCGGGTTAGCGGCTCTGAGGTATTCTGCGGATCAATGCGGGGTGCGAATTACTTGCGTACCTGATAATCCCCCTCGATCACCCACTTGTACGTCGTCAGCTCGCGCAGCCCCATCGGTCCACGGGCATGCAGGCGCTGGGTAGAAACGGCTACCTCAGCTCCCAGGCCGAGCTGGCCCCCGTCTGTGAAGCGCGTGCTGGCGTTTACGTAAACTGCGGCAGAATCGACGACCGTGACGAAGCGCTGAGCGTTCTCCGCTGTGCCGGTCAGTATGCCGTCGGAATGGCCAGTGCTGTGCTGGTAGATGTGCTCCACAGCCTCTTCCAGCCCGGCGACCACCTTCAACCCCAGCACCAACGACAGCCACTCGGTGTCGAAATCCTGCGGGCCGGCGGGCAGCACGTCTTCGGTCTCGCCGGCGCTCGCTAAAATTGCCAGCGCCTGCGGCTCGGCGCGAAAGCTCACCCCGGACGGGCGCAGCCGCTGGACCAGCCTGGGCAAGAACTCCCCGGCGATCTCCCGGTGGACCAGGGTCGTATCCAGGGCATTGCACACGCTCGGGCGCTGGGTTTTGGCATTGTGGATCACTTCCAGAGACGCCGCCTGGTCTGCCGTGCGATCTACGAACAGGTGGCAGATGCCGATGCCGCCGGTGATGACCGGGATGCGGCTGTTCTTGCGGCAAAATTCGTGCAGCGCGGCCCCGCCGCGCGGGATGATCATATCCACGTACTCGTCCAGCTGCAGGAGCTCGTAAACCCGCGCCCGGTCAGGATCGTCGATGAACAGCATTGCATCGCGCGGCAGGCCGTTCTCCGCCAGAGCCGCCTGGATCACAGCCACCAGCGCCTGGTTGGAGCAGATCGTCTCGCTGCCGCCGCGCAGGATGGCTGCATTGCCGGTCTTGATCGCCAATCCGGCTACATCCACGGTCACGTTGGGGCGGGCTTCGTAGATCACACCCAGCACCCCCAGCGGCACGCGCTGTTTGCATACCTGCAGCCCGTTGGGCATGACCGCCTGATCGAAGCGCTCGCCGACCGGGTCCGGCAGGGCTGCCACCTGGCGCAGGTCCGCGGCGATGCCTGCCAGCCGTCCTTCGTTCAGCGTGAGCCGGTCGAGCAGCGCTTCTGAAAGACCGGCCTGCCTTCCACCAGCCACATCCTCCTGGTTGGCGGCTAAAATCTCCGCCGAAGCCGCGGACAAACCTTCCGCCAGGCTGAGTAAAGCCGCGTTCTTCTGCTCGCTGGAAGCCAGCGCCAAATGCCGCGCCGCCTGGCGGGCGCGCCCTCCCAATTCAGTCAGCATTTCCGCACCTCTTCATGTTCTTAACAATCATCAATTGTCGATCTCCTTCAAAGCCGCACGGATGCGCTCGCCGCCGCCGGAAGCCAGGGGATCGCCGTGCCCCACGCACAGGATTTCGGCATCGAAATCAGCCAGGCGGCGCAGCGAGCGCAGGTGCTGGCTGGGGTTGAGCAGGAAGCCGCGCCAGCCCAGCTCGAACTTCGGCCAGGTGACGACCGCATCGCCGGCGCAGAGCATTTTGCGCTCGGGCCAATAAAACCCCAGGTGACCCGGGGAATGACCCGGAGCATAGATGACGTGGATGGGCCCGATCTGGTCTCCCTCATGGATATAGTGATCGACTTTCACCGGCACGTGCTTGCCGAAGCCCAGCGCAAGACCAGCTTGCAGCGGATAGGTGCGCAGGGGTGAGTGGGGGCGCAGCGATACGGGCTGTGCTTTGCGCTCCCCGGCAATGATATCCGCCTCCCACTCGTGAACGTACACCGGGGCTCCGCTCAGCTGCTTGAGCGTCGCCATGCCTCCCAGGTGGGAGCGGTGGGCGTGGGTAAGGATGATGTGCTTGAGGTCTTTCACCGTTTTACCAATCTGCTCGATCTGGGCCAGCACGCCCGCGGCGTCCACGTCGTAGAGGGTATCGATGATCAGCAGGTCCTTCCCGTCGTCAATCAGATAAGCATGCACGAACCCACCTTTGCGCTGGGAAAGGCTGTAAATCCCCGCTGCAACTTCCATGGAATGCCTCCTTAATCATAAGAACCTGTCCGAAATTATGAGAGGTTCCGATTTTGGGGTGTGTGCGGCGAAGCCGCACACACCCCAAAATCGGTTCTCCCATTCATTTTCGGATAGGCCCTAAACCCACTAAAAGCCCGCTGGTGCCCGCAGATTGGGAGGATGGGCAGGTGCTGGAATTGTATAAGATATAAGCGATAGCAATTGGTATATTATCGCGTATTCCAGCCGGATACAAGAGGAGAATAAATTTGACATCAACAGTCGAATTACGTATAATTCTCCCCGTATGGGGAGAAATGATATCCACAATCGATGACCTGACCCCGCAACATCGTTTGGAGGAACTCGTGGCAACAATTGAATACTGGCTGCAGCTCGAAAATCATGCCTGGGACGTCTGCCCCTGGGGGATAGACCGCACGGGCGAAGTGCCATTAAAGCCGGTCCCCGGCGGCAAGGTCCGCCCGCTGCCGCGCGAGGCGCTGATCTTCCGCCGGTATACCCCGAACTGGCAGCAGCCCGCCGACCAGCCGCTCAACCCCTGGGACCTGACAGAGCCTGACCCGCAGCAGACGCACGGCACGCTGCCGGGAGCCGTGCTGATCGCCAAAGTGGGCGATGAGCTCGTGGTGCATTTCCGCAATATGGATATGCGCGCCAACCTCTCGGCGGCGGAACGGATTCACAGCCTGCACCCGCACGGCGTCCAGCGCGAGGCGCGCTTCGAGGGGGTCTATCCCCTCTCGCCGCCTGACCCCGGGCAGAATGGACGCCGGGGAGATCGAGTCGCCCCCGGAGAAAGCTTCACCTACCACTGGAGCGTCCCGCAGCGCGCTGCGGCTGGAATCTGGCTGTACCAGGACGGCGGGCAGAACGCAGACCAGAGCCAGCGCGTGGGCGCCCAGGGAATCCTGCTCATCCGCGCCCCGGGCGAGCAGCCGCCGGATTTGCCCCCTAAACCGCCTCGCCAGGCAGGCGACAGCTCCGTCCATTTTGGCGCCCTGCCCCCACCGCCGCGCATGGCCGATTACCTGCTGGTCTGTCACGACCTGGAAGGCGCCGGCATGTGCCTGAACGGACGCCAGTACCTGGGCAATACGCCTGTGCTGCTCGCCGGTGAGGGGACGCGCATGACGCTCCGCCTGCTGAACGCCCTGCCTCGACCGATCACCTTTTACCTCCACGGGCACCGTTGGGCGCACGGGCAGGGCTGGGTCGATGCGCAGGCGCTGGGCACAGGTGAAGGGGTCTCCCTATCCCTGCTCGAAGCCTCTGCCCAGGACGGCGGCGGGATGGGTGAATGGCTGATCGTCGCCCACGCCGGGGGGAGCAGCATGGCTGCCTCGCTGGTGGTCGCCGGCGGCGGTGCGTTAACCTTGCTTTCTGCCTGATCCAAAGAGGAGATAGCTCATGATACCGACGCCATCCGGATTCCGCCTGTGGGGACTGAGTGGGGCGTTCTTCGCCGCCGTTTTTGCTATATGGATGTTATTCTTCCCCCAATACGTCCCGCAGTACTTCGCCTGGGTGACCGCGCCGCGCCTGGCGGAGGTTTTCATTGGCGTTGGCTACATATTCCGGACCTTTTTCTTCCTGCAGTTCGTTTTCGAGAAAGACTGGCGCAAGCTGCGCTGGACCTTTTGGGGCAACATGGTCTTCACCGGCACGCTGCTGCTGGCTACCCTGTGGCACGCCGACGAAGTGAACTGGCGCTTCTTCGTCGCCCACCTGTGGGTGATCCTGTACACCTCCGAGCCGGTAATCATGATCTTCCTCATCCCGCGCGGCGCGGCGGCAGTCGGGGAGCCGCTGACCAGCGGTGGGCCATTGAAAACCTGGTTCCGCCGCCTGCTGATCTTCGAAGTGGCCCTCCTCGGGCTTATGGGCGCCTTTCTGGTGATCAACCCGCAGTGGCTGACATTGCGCTGGCCCTGGGACCTGAACCCCTTCGATGCACGCATCATCGCCGCCTGGTTCCTGGGCTGGTCGGTGTGGGCTGGCAGCATGGCCCTGGCCGCGGACTGGGATGAGATCCGCCGCGGGGTGCTGCTCAACATCCTGTTTGGGGCTGCGGTCACCCTCAGCGTGATCGTTTTCCACGCGGAATTCGACTTCAGGCGCCCCACTTCTGGGGTATATGCTTTCCTGGTCGCCGTGGTGACGCTATTGCTGATCTTCTTTTACTGGCGGCAGCAGCGCAGCCGCCCGGGGAGAGGAGGCTAGAGAAAGGTTATTGGTAAACCTTCACTTCACGGTCGATGCGTTCTTTCAGCTCTCTCTCGGCAACTTCCAGGTCGTAACGCACCTGCATTCGCAGCCAGACGGAGGCGCTCGTGCCAAAATAACGCGCCAGCCTCAGGGCAGTATCGGCAGTAATTGCGCGCCGACCGTGCACAATCTGGCTGATCCGGATTGGCGCTACGCCAATGTCTTTGGCTAACCGGTACTGGCTTAGCCCGAGCGGGATCATGAAGTCTTCCAGAAGGACTTCGCCGGGGTGAATTGGGGAAAGAGTTTTATCCATAATATTCTCACTCAAGAGTGGTAGTCAACGATTTCGACATTTTCAGCGTTATTCTCGACCCATTCAAAACAAATCCGCCATTGATTATTGATGCGAATACTGTACTGGCCTGCTCGCTCACCCTTAAGTTTCTCAAGCCTGTTGCCGGGTGGGGCTCGCAGGTCCGTTAGATCCTCAGCAGAATCCAGATAAATCAATTTGCGACGGGCAGCACGCTGCACTTCCAACGGTAATTTCTTGGATATTCTGCCAAGGTAAATCATCTCCGCTTCTTTAGAGGCGAAGGATTTGATCATGTTTCAATAGTATCACCAGACGATAATATCGTCAAGTGATAATACACTACTATAGACCTTAAGATAATGTTTTAGACATTTTCGTGCCGTCCTTCCTCTATATTGAAAAAGCACCGCTTTGTCAAAATCATTTTCTTAACCGCTATAGGTGGGTTAGGAAAGCCTGAACTTCGCCAGTACCCATCTCTTTGGGATGGCGTTTATGATGGAAGAGGATATATTTTTTGATCCAGTAAACATACGCTTGTTCGGTGTTGCGGGCGTAATGCTTGACTCGGATGGCGTCGCGCACCTGGTCCAGGAGTTTTTTGGGGCGGCTTTCCATGTTTTATGCTCCGAGGATTTGCATGAGAGATCAAAGGATCGAATATACTATATACTGTTAGGCGGCTTGTAAACGATCCTTAGGAGTAAAAAGTGTGGCAACTCTTCATCTGATGGTTGGACTTCCTTGTTCAGGGAAAACAACGCTTGCAAAGAAGCTTGAACATGAACGGTCAGCACTTCGATTGACACCCGATGAGTGGCAGGTTGGTCTTTTTGGTCAAGATGCGAAAGAGCCAGAACATGATGCCCGACATAGTTTTATCGAGGCTATGCTTTGGAATATCGCGAGCAGAGCGTTGGAATTGGGAACGAATGTCATCCTCGATTTTGGCTTTTGGGCACGAGAAGAACGCGAAGATTACCGGCTGCGGGCGAAACGCCTTGGAGCCAGCAGTGAAGTACATTTTCTTGATGTGCCGGAAGAGGAGCTACTGAGGCGGCTTGCGGTCAGGAATTCGCAACCTTCACAGGAGAGCTTCCACATTTCCGAAGAAAGTATGAAGCCTTGGATAGAGTTCTTCCAGAAACCGACACCTGAAGAACTTGAACGGAGAGAATAAGTATATGTGACAACGCCGCCTAACACCGGCTCCAGGCGACAGCGGCAATTGCATGAAGCGTATGCGCTTGGGGATGTGCGTTTGGTGCGCCGGATCGCGGTGCTGTTGGCCATTGCCCGCGGCGAGGGGCTGAGCCAGGTCGAGGAACAGTGGGCGATCAGTCATCAGACGGTCTGGCCGGAGATTATGACCCACGCCCGTGAGCACGTGGTTGCCCATTTTTTTTCGGGGATGAAGTCAGTTTCGCCCAATGGGGATCGCTGGGCTATACCTCGGCCCCCAAGGACTATAGAAGCACCATGTTGCTGCGGTGGACGACCTCTTCCCCGTAAGCGAACCCCAGGATGCTCTCGATCTTATCCGAGCGCTGGCCGCGGATGCGCCCCAGGTCGTCTGCGGCGTAATTTGCCAGCCCGCGGGCGATCTCCCGCCCGCCGGGGTCCACCACGCGGATAGTATCGCCGCGCTCGAAGCTGCCCTCCACGGCGGTCACCCCCACCGGCAGCAGGCTGCCGCCGCTGCGCAGGGCGCGCACTGCTCCTTCGTCCACCACCAATTGACCGGCTGCCATGCCTCCCGCCAGGATGTAGCGCTTGCGGCTCTCCACCGCCGTCGCTACCGGGTGGAAGCGCGTCCCCAACGCCTCGCCCTGCGCCAGGCGCTCCAGCACGTCCGGCTCGCTCCCGCTGGCGATCGCCACCAGCGTCCCTGAGCGCCGCGCCAGGTCGGCAGCCTGCAGCTTGGTGACCATCCCGCCGGTGCCCAGCCCGCCCCCGCTGCCGCCAGCTGCCTGCCACAGCTCAGCCGGGATCTCCGTCCCGGTCACCTCGCGCACCAGCCTGGCCTGCGGGTCGCGCCGCGGGTCGGCGGTGAACAGCCCCGCCTGGTCGGTGAGCAGCACCAGCAGGTCGGCCTCGATCAGGTTGGAGACCAGCGCCGACAGGTTATCGTTATCCCCGACGCGGATTTCCTCGGTAGCCACCGTATCGTTTTCATTGACAATCGGGACGACGTGCTGCGCGAGCAGCGCTGCCAGCGTGTTGCGCGAGTTCAGGTAGCGCCGCCGGTCGTTCAGGTCTGCGCGGGTGAGCAGCACCTGCGCCACGCTCAGCCCGTACAGACCAAAGAGCTGCTCGTACAGCGCCATCAGGCGCGGCTGCCCGATCGCAGCCAGCATCTGCTTGGCGGGGATGTCCTTGGGCAGCTGCGGGAAGCCCAGCCCCTCCCGCCCGGCGGCGATCGCCCCGGAGGTGACCACGATCAGCTCGCAGCCGGCGGCGTGCAAACCGGCCATCTGCCTGACCAGCTCCACCAGGCGCGGCGGGGAAAGGCGCGGCGTGCCGGAAGTGATCGTAGAGGTACCGATCTTGACGACGATGCGCTGGTATTTCAGGGTCGATGGCATTTCTGGCACACGGGTTGCAATGGTAAAATTGCTTATCTGAATTGGACAATTATAGTCAAGGACACAGCGATTTAACTGGCAACTTTGTTAGCAGCCAGCAGCCATAACCCAGTGAGGTGACCCGCGCATGAGACGCCGCTTGCTATCGATAACACTGCTCCTGGTACTGCTGGGGGTATTCCTGCCCGCCAGGGTAACCGCCGAGCCGGACGCCTGGACGTCGATCGTCCCGGGCATCGACTACAACCATTACCATCTCTCCGATCCGGTGAACATTTACGTGGCGCGCATGGACCGCCAGAACCCGAACGTGACCATCGAATCCAGCATTGCCAGCGGTTACCTCAACGACGGGGTGCGCGAATCCGTCCCGGCCATGTCACGGCGCTACGACCAGGCGATCGGCTTCTGGAACAAGGAGTGGGGCACGCGCAACAAGGTGGCGGTGGCGATCAACGGCTTCTTCTTTGGTCCCCCTTTCGAAGCCGAAGGCACCCCGTGGAGCGGGCAAATACAGTCCGGCTGGAGCGCCAAGCGCTTTACCGAAAACCAGTCGGTCGGCGGCTTCGCCTGGACCTCGAGCCGCGAGGCGTTCATCGGCGAGTGCAATTACTACAAGGCGGATGACCAGCGCATCTACTACCTGGACGCGCAGGATGTTCCCTTAAATACTAGTGGCCAGAAATTCCAGGGCGTGAACGTAGGCGCGCGAGCAATGATCAAGATCATCCTTTACACCCCTCAGTATGGGCAAACTACCGGTACCGACGATACCGGCACCGAGGTGCTGGTGGAGATGGACAGGCCGGCGGCGATCTTGCCCAACCCGGCGATGGCCAAGGGTACCATCCGTGAGGTACGTCCCCACGGCTCCAGCACCATCCCATTCAACTACATTGTGTTGTCAGCTAAGGGGACTCCGGAAGAGGTACTTCTGTTCTACGCCGCGACCGGCGCGCGCATTGGCATCTCCCAGGCGATCAGCTGGTGCCAGAGCACCCCAGCCCACGGCCGGGACTGGACCAATACCTATGCCAGCATCGGTGGAGACAAATACTTCCTGAAAGGCGGCGTCGTGCAGAGCTACCCCAACGGCGGAGACCCGGTGGTGCGCAACGCCCGCACCGCCATCGCCTACAGCGCGGACTACGTCTACTTCATCGTGGTAGACGGCAAGCACCCCGGGGTTAGCCTCGGGATGACCCTGCCCGCCCTCGCCCAATGGGCTAAATCCAACCTGGGCGCCACGGACGCTGTCTCCGAGGACAGCGGCGGCTCGGCGACCATGGCAGTGAACGGGCAGATCGTCAACGATACCTACTGCAACTTTACCGACTGCCGCAGCGCCCAGCAGCAGATCCCTGACGAGCCCGGGCACAGCTACACCCCCGAGGAGATCGAAGCCTGCACGCCCGGCAACTGCGAGCCGGCGGTCGCCAACGGGATGCTGATGGTAGAGGTGCAGGCGCCGGTCACCTCGACGCTGTTCCTGCCCGGCGGGACCTACACACCCGGCAGCGCGATCAACCTGCGCCTGGGACCGGGCACGAACTACCCCTCCATCGCCACGATCAACGCCGGCACCCCGGGCGACGTCCAGGATAGTGCGCTCAACGGCATCTATGCCAAGGGTCTCTACTGGTGGAACGTGGAGTTCGGCGGGCAGGTGGGGTGGGCTCCAGTCGATTCTCGATTGGTACAGACCATTCGCCGCTACCTGCCGCTCATTCGCTTAATTCGGGTTATCCCGCAAAAAAAGATGAATGCGGGCATTTGCCCGCATTCATCTTTTTTTGCACTCTCCTCCCCATTCTTAGGTACCGACCTGCCCGATCGGGTGATGCGCCACGGGCTTCAAACTGCTATGATCATGGTCAGCAGGACTGGTTTCAGTCCTATCCATGATATAAACTGAAGGAGATGACCTTATGTCGCCAAGCGACGATCTAAACCCCTTAATTGCACTATCCGAGGCCATGGCAGAGGCGGTAGCCAAAGCCGGGGCCGCCACGGTAACCGTGGACGCCCGCCGGCGGATGCCAGCCAGCGGCGTGGCGTATGCCGCCGACCTGGTGCTGACGGCTGACCACGCAGTGGAACGCGAAGATGACCTGCACGTCACCCTGCCGGACGGCACTACCTTGAATGCCAGCCTGGCCGGGCGCGACTCCGGCACCGACCTGGCGCTGCTGCGCGTGGAAAAGCCTGCCCTGGCAGTCGCCGAACCCGTTCAGCAGCCGGCGCGCGTCGGACAGCTGGCGCTGGCGCTCGGGCGACCTTCCGCGGAAGGCATAGAGGCCAGCCTGGGCGTCGTATCTGCCCTGGGCGGACCCGTGCGCACCGGGCGCGGCGGCCTGCTGGAAAGCTATATCCGCACCGACACCATCCCCTACCCTGGCTTTTCGGGCGGCCCGCTGGTGGATGCCTCCGGCAAGGTGCTGGGCATTAACACCTCCGGGCTGGGGCGCGGGGTGGCAGTGACCATCCCGGCAGGCCTGGCCTGGGGGGTGGCCAAGTCGCTGGCCGAGCACGGCAGCGTGCGCCGCGGCTACCTGGGCGTGCGCAGCCAGCCCACGCCTATCCCTGCCGCCCAACAGCAGGCGCTGGGTCGTGAACAGGAAGCCGGCTTGCTCCTGGTGTGGGTGGAGGAGGGCAGCCCGGCTGCCAAGGGCGGGCTGCTGGTCGGGGATATCCTGGTCGGGCTGGACGGGCAGGCGCTGAGCGACCCGGACGAGCTGCTGGCCCGCCTGGCTGGCGCCCGCGTGGGGCAGTCTACCCCGGTGCAGGTGCTGCGCGGCGGCCAACCGGCAACCATCAATGTGACTATCGGCGAGCGCGGTTGATCCTGGATGGATGAGATGATGGATAAAACGAATCTATTCCAAGGAGCAGACGGATTCCCCGGCTCGCTGGCGGAGGCGGCAGGCGACCTGGTCAGGCGAGTACAGCAAAGCCTGGTGGTCATCCAGAGCGGACGCCACGGCGCGGGAGCCGGGATCGTTTATCGCAGCGACGGGCTGCTGCTGACCAACTACCACGTGGTGCGGCACGGCAGGCTGCAGGTGAGCCTGCCGGACGGCATCACTCTGCCCGCCCGGGTCGCCGCCCAGGACCCCGAGATCGACATGGCCCTGGTGCAGATCGAAGCGGACCCGGCGGAGCTGTCAGCGGAGCTGAGCCTGCACCCGGCGCTGATCGCCGACGCGCGCAGCCTGAGGGTGGGGCAGCTCGTGTGGGCGGTCGGGCACCCCTGGGGCGAGCGCAACTACGTCTCCGGCGGGATCATCAGCGGGATGGGCAAAGCGCGCACGGATGGGCCGCGTGGCGAGGTGGACGTGCTGCACAGCGACGCCCGCCTGGCTCCGGGCAACTCAGGCGGACCGCTGGTCAATATGGCCGGGGCGGTGGTCGGCATCAATACCATGATCGTGGGCGGCGACCGGGGTGTGGCGCTCGCCAGCCACGTTGCCAGCGCCTTCGCCGAGCAGGCGATCAAAGAGCTGCCGTATAATGTGACCTATGGCACGCCTTTCGGGAGAAAGAAGAACGTAAAAGTGTGATGGGCAAGCGCTGTTCCCCAGCCTGGATCGAGGAGCGCCCCTGATGCGGGTGGCTATCCTGGCGCCGATCCTGGCGGTGCGCGCCGGGCTGAGCGCCCTGCTGGCGGCTGCCGGGATCGAAGTGGTCTGGGAAGCCGCCGCGCTGGCTGACCTGGAGCCGGCCCTGGCGCAGGCGGATACCCTGCTGCTCACCGGCGAGGCGCTCGCTACGCCGGGGCTGGCTCAGGCGCTGGCGCCCTACGGGGAGCGGCTGGCGCTGCTGCTGCTGGCTGAGCGCCCTGAGGAAGCGCGCCTGCTGTTAGACCTGCCGGTGCGCGCCTGGGGCGCTCTGCCGCTGGATTCCAGCGAGGATGAGCTGGCAGCCGCCCTGCAGGCGCTGGACCAGGGCTGCTGGTGGGCACGCCGGAGCTGGTGCGCCCGGCGATGGTGCAGCGGCTGCTGGTGCAGAGCGGCAGCCTTGGGATAACCGGCGAGCAGGACCAGCCCGTGGAGGAGCTGACCGGGCGGGAAAGCGAAGTGCTGCAGCTCCTGACCCAGGGACTGGCGAACAAGCAGATCGCCGCCCGCCTGGGAATCAGCGAGCACACGGTGAAATTCCACGTCTCGGCGATCTACGCCAAGCTGGGCGCGACCAACCGGGCTGAGGCAGTGCGAGTGGGGGTGCAGCGCGGGCTGGTGCTCTTATGATTTTGGATTAGCTCAATTTATTTGGCTTAGTGGTGATGTCCGGCAGTGTGCACGTGCCCGTGCTCCAGCTCCGAAGGCGTGGGCTGGCGCAGGTTCAGCACGGTGACGGTGAAATGCAGGGTTTTACCCGCCAGCCGGTGGTTGAGGTTGAAGCGGACGCGCTCTTCATCCCAGCTCTCGATGTAAGCCTCGATCTCGTGACCCTTCTCGTCGCCCAGCTGCAGCTCCACGTCCCGTTCTAGGGGCACGTCCTCGGGGAAATCCCGGCGGGGGATCTCGGCATAGGCTTCCGGGTCGTACGCTCCATAGCCCTGCTCGGGGGGAACGGCTATCTTTTTGCTCTCGCCCACCTGCATCCCGTATAGCGCGGATTCCAGGCCGGGGATGATCTCGCCGGCGCCCTGGATGAACTCGATCGGACCTTCTTCCAGAGAAGAGTCGATCACTTCACCATCGACCTGCAGCTCGTATCCCAGGCTGACGACCAGGTTATCAGCTTACCGTGCGCGGGTTGGCCAGGCTGCTCATGAATTTCCTCCGGGTGTAGGGCGGTAAAAACAAACCATTTTATCACCTTTAAATCCGGGGGCTCGGAAGGGCGGAAATCTGGTAGGTTGGGTTGAGCGGTATATTAACAGCGTAAATTTTCAGGGTGCAAAGCGAAACCCAACGTCGAGGTATGTTGTTGGGTTTCGGGGCGAGGGTTAACAGGTAAATTTACTCGATGGCACGCCCCTCAACCCAACCTACGCGTTGACTGCAGAAAAATGGATTGTAAAAGGCAGGCAATGACTTAGGAACAGCTTGAAAGTAGATAATAGGGAGGAAGCCAACCCTTTGCGCTCATTAATTGGTTCAGTTACGGCTGCAAAGTAATGTCGATATAGGCTCGGATTTGTTCATCTGCGGGGTGAGAGCAAGCTGCTCAAGTCGTCTGTACGAACGCATATTCTTTTTCACCCAGTTGTATTACAGTAACCATTATTTAAATCACTTGTTATCCCGCAGATATTTATATATAAAATATTTGTAGAGAAAAACTCCATTGGATTAATTCTTCGAATTTAACACTGCTGCGTTTCTGCCCATTCGGATTAATTCAGGTAAGACCAGAAAGGGAGAGCGTGACGCGTGCATCCTTACCTATCTCTAGCGACAAATTGTATGCAATACTGGAGGTCCAGTTAGAAACCACAGCAGCGGGCAAGCAGTGTGTGGTTTCCACCAGATTTATTCCGGAATTGGGAGATAACTATGAAGATTAAAGCTGTTCTCCAACTGACTGCCAGGCTGGTTCTGACTTCCAGCATCCTGCTGATTGGCAGCCGTGATGTTACCCCGCCACTCAGAGCACAGGCCGCACCGCAGTTCGCCACCACGCTTACCGTAACAAGTACGGCAGATGCAGGCCCCGGCACGTTGCGCGATGCCATCGAAAGCGCCAACACGATTGCCGGACCTGATGCGATTGTTTTTGATATCGTAGGAGCCATCACACTTGCCAGACCGCTGCCAGTCATTGCTGAAGACCTGTCTATAGATGGCAAGGGCCAATTAATCGATAAACACGCGGATAGCACATTTCGTATTTTCGAGGCACCTGCCGGTGTAACCTGGCGGGCTAAGGACCTCGTCTTCCAAGCTGGGTATGCCGACCGTGGGGGAGCAATTCTGAACGGCGGCGCGCTGGAAATCCAGGGTTGCTCCTTCCTATCGAATGATGCTGCATTTGGTAGTGCCATCTACAATACTGGCGACCTTGTGGTCTCCAATAGTTCTTTCACCGGGAATACATCCTATGGGGGTCAAGGAGGCGCGATCTATAATACTGGTTCGCTGGACATTCATAATAGTTCTTTTGAGACAAATGGAGGCGTATCCGAAGGGGGAGCGATCTACTCCATTGGCTCTGCGAGGCTAAATGCGGTTTTACTCAGGAACAATCGAGCATTCTTCGAAGGCGGCGCCATTTATAGCCGAGGTCATTTGGAGATCCGGGATAGCAATTTCGAGGGCAACCAGGGCGGATACGATTTAGGCGGAGCCATCTCCAATCACCATGGCGACATGGTAATCAACAACACGCGCTTTGCAGGCAACTTTGTCAATAACGATGGCGGCGCGATTTCGAACTACGGTACCATGCAGATCACAGGCGGCACATTCTCAAGTAACCACGCAAAGTGGGGGGGAGCAATTCAAAATGGCCCGACTTCCTCTGCCACCGTTGAAGAAACCACGTTCGACGGAAATGGAGGCGGTCATTACGGCGGGGCTATCCTGAACAGCGGAGAGCTGAGGGTTGAGAGCAGCACGCTGAAATCCAATACTGGCTCCGATCAGGGCGGCGGTGGTATCTTCAACAATGGCACCGCACAGGTTTTGAACAGCACATTCTCCGGCAATTATGCAAGTTATGAGACTCCGTATTCCGATGGGGCGGCGATCCGCAATTTCGGTAGTATGAGCATCGCCTATTCCACATTTGCTGATAATCGGCTGGATGATCCAGCTGGAGGGGCGATCGCCAATAGCGGCACTTTGGAAATCGAACGCAGCGTGATTGCTCGCACGAAAACTGGCCGGAGCTGCTCGAGCTCGCTCTCGGCTATTGGCCCTGATATGTCAGATGATGGCTCGTGTGTTGGTTTCAGCGTTGCCAATCCGATTCTCGGAGTGCTGGCTGATAATGGCGGTCCGACCCAGACTTATGCACTTCTTTATGGGAGTCCAGCTGTGGATGCTGCCCAGGACCCGGACTGCCCGCCGGTGGACCAGCGCGGTGAGCCGCGCCCGGTAGGACCTGGATGTGACCTTGGGGCCTACGAAATGGGCCCACTCGAGACAGGCGACGTGATGCTCCTCCTCGACATCAGACCCAAGAGCTACCCGATCAACACGATCGATATTAACAGCCTCAACACCATTCCGGTTGCAATCCTGTCCCAACCGGGCTTCGATGCTCCCCTCCTGGTTGACCGAAACAGCCTGACTTTTGGGGCGACCGGCTGGGAAAATTCACTGCAACGCAGCCAGCCTTTGGGGAAGCTGCTGTGTTCCGCGAACGATGTAAACGGCGACGGATTACCCGACCTGGTATGTATGTTCGAACTGCGAGCAGCTGGATTCACCTGCGGATCTACGCGTGGCTTTCTGCGCGGGGTCCTGTATGACGCACGGCGCATGGCAGGCAGCGACGCAGTGCGAGTAATCCCTTGTCCTTAGCTGGGTAATCGCCTACTGATCCATTACAGCATGGTATGAAAATTCATCCGGTGCGGAGCAGCTATTCGTTCCGGTAAGCAGATTGGATGGCAAACCTTCTGGCTTGAGGGGGAATACCTGACATAATTCATGGCTGGAATTCAGGTTTTAAGCAGCTCACTGAAGTAAGCAAACCGCTTTTCAGAAAATCGATAGATTATGAGGCTCTTTTTATTCACGAGAAACCATATACACTGCTGATAGTGTTATGATCTTGTGAAGGTGGTTCATATTGAAGAATATTACCTTTTATGAAACGCATCCTTAAATCACTCGCCTGGAACCTCGGCTTGCCGCTGGGCTTGTTCTGCGGGATGTATTTCTTCTACCCCTTCCGCCAGTCCTTCGAGATGGACTTCGACGAAGGGGTCAACCTGATCAAAGCCCTGCTGCTGCTCCGCGGTTTCCCGCTGTACCGCCTGGTGTGGAGCGACCAGCCGCCCCTGTTCACCTACCTGCTGGCGGGCGAGTTCCGCCTGGCGGGGTTGAGCGTGAATGCCGCCCGTCTGCTCGTGCTGCTCTTCTCCTGTGCGCTCCTCTGGGGGATCACCCACTACCTGCGACTGGTGTGGGGCGACCTGCACGCCCTGGCTGGCGCTTTCCTGCTCCTGCTGCTGCCCGGCTACCTCTCCTTGAGCGTCTCCGCCATGATTGGCTTGCCGGCATTGACCTGGGCGATGCTGGCTTTGGTGGCGCTGGCTTACTGGCACCGCCGCCATGCCTACCCCTGGCTGGTCGCTTCCGCCCTGGCGCTCTCCCTCGCGGCCCTGACCAAGCTGTTCGCCGGAGTCCTGGCGCCGGTCTTTGCCGTGGGCATCTTTGCCGGAGAGGTTGCCCGCCTGCGCGGAGACGGCAGGTGGCTCCCAGCGCTGCTCAAAGCGCTGCTCCCGGCAGCCGCCTGGTCGGCGCTGTTTGCGCTGGTCGTGGCAGGCGTTTTGCTCGTTACGGTCGGCCCGGCGAACCTCTCTCAGCTCATTGCGCCGCACCTGACCGCCTTCGAAAACCGGCTCTTCCAAGAGGTGGGCGCTTACACGCTGCAGAGACCAGCTCGGCGGCGCCTGGTGGGTTTTGGGACTGGCGATATTGGGTCTCGCCTTCGCCCTGCGCGCACGCAGGTGGCTGGCTCTGTACCCGGCAGCCTGGATGGCGAGCGGCTTCCTGCTGCTGTGGCGGGAATCGCCGGTGTGGGCGCACCAGACCCTGCTGGTGACGCTCCCGGCGGTCATCCTGGCGGGAGGCGCGGTCGGCGAGGCGCTGGGCGGGCTTGCGTCGGCGTTTAAGCTGCACCGCCTGCACGCTCCGCAAAATTTATTCTATGCGCTGACTTTGCTCCTGCTGGGGATCTTTATGGTGGTCAGCCTGCCGCGCTTCGCCTCCGGGTTCCAGCTCGACGCCTACTGGGGGGAGCAAGGGCTCAAAGCGACCTCCACGGAATACCGCCTGCTCAAGCTGATCGATAAATATGCGCGCGCACACGCAGTGGCTGGTCACCGACATGCCGATGTACGCCTTCCGCACCCGCCTGGCGGTGCCGCCCGAGCTGGGCGCCTTCACTTCAAAGCGGGTGTATACCGGGAACCTGACGGAAGCCGAGCTGCTGGAGGCGATCGAGACCTACCAGCCGGAGCAGGTCCTGTTCGGCAGGTTCGAGTTCCCCGGCTTACAAAGCTACCTGGACGAGCACTACCAGCTCGTCCAGGCGCACGACCAGACCCACCTGTATATCCGCAAAGACCTGCTGCAGTAGGCGCTCCGGCTCAGCTGCTCAGCACCTGCCGGGCGCGGCGCAAGCCGGCCTGCAGCGAGCGCTGCACCGAGGGCTGCGAGAAGTCCAGCCCGTCGCCCAACGGAGCGACCGGCTCGATGAGCTTGTATTCGAAATACTTGTAGGGACGCCCGTTGCGCGGGTTGTAAAGGGTTACCCCTTGCGCCTGTGCCTGCTGTACCAGCTGGTTGATGCGCAGGAATTCGTTCACGTCGCTGGCAAAAATTCCGTTGAGCAGGATATCGATGCTGCGCTGGGCGATCTGGACAATATTGCCTGGGTTGGCAGGCGGCACCCCACTGCTCGATTGGCAGTTGATGATGACCACTTCGTCCGGCTCGAAGTCGAGCACGCCGCCGATCGGGCTGGTGTGGCGCACACCGCCATCTACCATGTTGCGCAGGGCAGGGGAGACATCCACCGGCGACCAGACCACCGGGATGGCGGTCGAGGCGAGCAGGGCTTTATCCAGCTCGGGCGTGTTCTGGTCGAACTGGACGTATTCTCCGCTCTCCAGCGAAACTGCCCCGAAGCGCAGCTCGACCTGGAACTGGATCGACACCATCTCCTGCGCGATCAGCTTCTGCAGGGGGAGGTTGCCGTAGAACGAGCGCGCCCCAAAGAGCAGCTTGATGATCGAAGGCAGGTTGAAGCCGCCGGTGTAGACCTGATCGTTCGAGATGGTGTTCCACAGCTCGTACAGCCGCTGGTACCTGCCGGCTGCCAGCATGGCGCCGTTCAAGGCTCCGGCTGAAACGCCGGAGATGATGTCCCAATGATAGCCTTTTACCTCGCGGGCATATTTCTCAGCGCCCACCTCGAAAGCGCCGAGCGCTCCGCCGCCGCTTAAGACGAGTGCAGTTTTTTGGGTCATGGCTCCTCCTGTCGGATACAGGGGTGCAATTTCTTTGCCGGAAACGGGTCGTGAATAAAGGAAAAAGTTCCGAAACATGAATTACCCCGAAATTAATCTTTTCGAGTAAATCATGTTTGTTAATAAGTATCATCCCCAACCCCCTTACCCCTTCCCAGGAAGGGGGAATCAATTCCGAAAACGATGAGCAGGTGGCGCCTTGGCGCCACCTGCTCATCGTTTTCGGATATTTTCCCTCCCGATTTAGGGGAGGGGCAGGGGTGGGGCTTATTTCACAATGGCGATGGGCGAAGATGAGATTTCGGGAAGTGCCATGTTACGGTTTCTCCCTTCAGGCTTTGACGCGCAGGACCAGGGCGGTCAGGTCATCATTAAGCTCGCTCGAGCCGACGAAAGCCAGGGTCTCTTTCACCAGGTGATCGAGCATAGCCTGGGCGCTGCCATGCGGCCCGCTGGAGATCGCCTGCTCCAGGCGCTTGAAATCGAACATTTCTCCGCGGGGATCTTTGGCTTCGACGATCCCGTCGCTGACCAATATGATCATGTCCCCGGCAGAAAGCCTGACCTGGACCCCTGCGTAGCCGAGCTCCGCCCCAAACCCGTGCCCGAGGGGAAAGCCCTCTACCCGCAGCCGCTCAACCCGCCCATCCGCAGTGCGCAGGTAAGGTGGGATGCCGCCAGCGTTTACGATATGCAGGAGGCCATGCTCCAGCTCCAGATAACAGAATGCACAGTTTTGGCAGCGCGGCTCGGTATAAGGGACCAGCGCCCGGTCTAAATGGCTCATCCGCTCGCAGGGTTCCAGGGGTTGGGCGAAGGTTGCGCTGAACAGCGATTGGGTGGCAGCCATGAGCAAGGCCGCCGGGATGCCGTTGCCGGACACATCGCCAACGGCTATAGCGAGGCGACCGTCCTCCAGCTCGTGATAGCTGTAAAAATCGCCGCCGATCTCGATGGTCGGCTTGTAGTAGCAGATGATTTCTACATCGGGCCGGTCGAAATAGGGGAGGGGCATCAGGCTTTTTTGAATGTCGCTGGCCAGGACCAGCTCGCTGTGCAGTTTATACAATAGCCCCTCGGATTTTGCCCGCTCTTCTTCCAGCAGGCGGCGCTGCCAGAAATCCCTGCGCTTGTAATATTCGATCAGGTAGCAGGCAAGCATGCCGAGGATGTTGGCGGAGAGGAAGAAGAAATTATTGCTGATCAAGATTGGCAGGGGCGTGCTGCCTCCGCCAAACGCCACAATTTCGTAAACGATAACGATCGTCCAGGCAGCAAAAGTCGCGTAGATGAAGCGCGCCGTCGTGACGGTGTACGCCCACATCAGCACCAGGATCAAGCCAGCATAGTAGTAGTAGCTTCCCGGCGGGTAGGCGATGACGGTAAAGGCGATGATCCCGAACCCGACTACCAGCACGGAGAGGGCAATCGCCGGCTGCGCCACCTTGCGAAAATAGCGCGTCCAGGTGAAGAGCAGAAATAAGATCAGGTAAGGACAGACGATGGCATAGCGGATAAACCACGCTTGAGCGCTCACTGCCGGGATCATCAGCGCGTCCAGGATACCGAACAGGGCATACAGCACGATTGCGAGCGCCACCGCAAAACGCAGGTGGTTCAGGGATTTCTGGAAGTAATCGATCTGAAAATCGTCTTCCAGGGGTCCTGGAAAGCGCAGCGTCAGCGGCTGGATCTTGAAAGAGTGATTAGATTGTGCGTCCATTGGGAAAATGGCTTAATATTTATTATTAAAATAGGCGATCAGCCATCATTAAACCCTGCCTGCTGTCCGCAAGCCATTGATCATCCTGCGACCACTTATTAGCGATCCTAGCGGCAGCATAAGTCCGCTCTACCTAACGGCGAGGCTCACGCAGATGGACGTAACCAGCGCAGCCTGTGCGGATATAATACGATTAACTTACCCTGCCTGCTGTTCGCAGGCCATTATATCATCCGGCAACTCCACTTATTTAGCGGATTTTAGGACAGCATGGAGTTCCGGTCTACCTAACGCGAGGCATCACGATATAAGTTCTTGAACCAGGATGTTCGCAAAGCCATTATATCATCCGGCAACTCCACTTATTTAGCGGATTCTAAGGGTAGGATGGAGTCCGGTCTACCTAACGCGAGGCATCACGAATGAGTCCGGGAACCAGGCGCGGCCTGTGCGGATATAATAGAATTAACTCGGAGGTAAATCACCCCATGCCGGAGAAAGCCTTCCAGGACTATTACCCCGACCCGCTCAGCTACTGCTACGGCTGCGGGCGGCTGAACGAGCAGGGGCTGCAGATCAAAAGCTACTGGGATGGCGAGGAAGCGGTGTGCATCTTCCAGCCGCGGCCCTACCACATCGCCGTGCCCGGCTACGTCTACGGCGGGCTGCTCGCCTCGCTGATCGACTGTCACAGCACCGGGACGGCTGCCGCGGCAGCCTACCGGGCGGAAGGCCGGGCGATGGATACCCAGCCTCCCTTGCGCTTCCTGACCGCCTCGTTACACGTGGATTACCTGAAACCGACTCCGCTGGGCGTGCCCCTGGAAGTGCGCGCCCGGGTAAAGGAGATCAAAGGGCGCAAAGTGGTGGTGGAATGCAGCCTGTTCGCCCGGGGTGAAATCTGCGTGCGGGGCGAGGCCGTCGCCGTGCAGGTGCCGGATGCCATGCTCAACGAGCTGGTGCAGAGCTCAGCGGAATAGACCATGCCGGAGCATATAGATAGCTCGAGCGTACAGCGCCTGTTTGCGGTCTCGGCCCCCGGGCTGAAGCCGTTCTTGCAGGGCGAGCTGGAAGGGCTGGGGCTGGCGATCCTCCCGGAGGCGAGCGCTGCGGAGGAAGAGACCTCCTGGGCGGCAGACCAGGGCGGCGGGGTGGAGTTCCGCGGCAGCCTGGCGGACATCTACCGCGCCAACCTGCACCTGCGCACGGCTACCCGGGTGCTGCTGCGCCTGGGCGAGTTCCGCGCGGTGGCCTTTTACGAGCTGCACAAGAAAGCCCGCCGCCTGGACTGGGCGCGCTTACCTGAAGCCCGGTCAGCCTGTGGCGCTGCGGGTGACCTGCCACAAGTCGCGCCTGTACCACTCGGACGCGGTGGCGGAGCGGGTGGCTGCCGCCATCGGCGAGCAGGTCGGGCAGCCGGCTCCGCTCCAGCCATTCGATGAGGAAGAGGAGGCGGCGCAAGTGCAGCTGGTGGTGGTGCGCTTTTTCCACGACGAATGCACGATCAGCCTGGATACCTCGGGCGCCAGCCTGCACCGCCGCGGCTACCGCCTGGCGACGGCCAAAGCGCCCCTGCGCGAGACCCTGGCGGCGGGGATACTGCTGGCTGCCGGCTGGGACGCCGCCGCGCCGCTGCTCGACCCATTCTGCGGCTCGGGCACCATCCCGATCGAGGGCGCCTTGATGGCCGCGCGCCTCGCCCCGGGAGGCGACCGCCGCTTTGCCTTCATGAGCTGGCCAAATTTTGACGCAGGGTTGTGGGGACGCATCCAGGCGGAAGCCGGGCGCCTGGCGCCGGGTGGAATCCCATCCATCCAGGCCTCCGACCGCGACGCCGGGGCGATCGAGCTGGCGCGCGACAACGCCGCACGCGCCGGTGTGGCCGAGGCGATCGATTTTTCCTGCCGGGCGATCTCGGCGATCGAGCCGCAGGGGCAGGGCTGGGTGGTCACCAACCCGCCGTATGGGGTGCGGCTGAGCGTCGGGCAGGACCTGCGCAACCTGTATGCCCGCTTCGGGGAAGTGCTGCTGCATAAGTGCCCGGGCTGGCGCTTCGCTTTCCTGTGCAGCGAGGCTGCCCTGGCGCGGCAGACCCACCTGCCGGTGGAGAGCTCCATCTCCACAGTCAACGGCGGCATCCCGGTGCGGCTTTATCTAGGCCGTGTGCCGGGCTGAGCGGCAGCAGGACGAGGGCTGCGAAATGGCTAAAAAAGACGACCGTCCGGTGGTTTACTCCACGGAAGAAGGCTTCAACGAGCGCAAACCGCCCTCCAAAGGGAAGAGCCTGCCGCCGGGCGAGCAGACAGCCGCTATCCGCCGGGAGACCAAAGGCAGGGGCGGCAAGACGGTCACCGTGGTGTACGACCTGCAGCTCACCCCGGAGGACATGAAAGCCCTGGCATCCCGCTTGAAGCAGGCCTGCGGCAGCGGCGGGACGGTCAAGGATGGGACGATCGAAATTCAAGGGGACCACCGCCAGCAAGCGGCAGATACGCTGCGGGCGCTGGGCTACAAGACCAAGTTCAGCGGGGGTTAGCGATAATACGCCTGGATCGATTCGTGGTCGATAACCTCGCGCACCACGTAGAGATGGGCGTTCTCATCCGGCTCGACCGACCACTTCACCAGTATAATTTCCCCGTTCTGCACTTCGATGCCGGTGATGCAGCGCGGGTGGACGCAGCTCCCGATGTTGAAATAAGGCGGCTCGTCTTTCTTGGGGAAGCGCGGCCGGTGGGTGTGCCCGGCGATGGTGATCTGGCGGTGGCTCTGCGCCCAGTCCACCAGCCGCTGTTCGACTTTGTTGCGCTTCTTCTCGTTCTCCGCCGGGCTGGTGGGATCGCGCACGCCTAAGACCTGCACGTTGCGCCAGTAATAGCGCACGATGAAGCGGTTGACCTTCCACCACTTGTAATTGATCGGGTCGACCTGGTGCCCGTGGGCCAGGAACAGGCTGTGGTCGTTGCTGGTATTGCGCAGGATGATCCCTTCGTTGAGCTGGATGCCGTCGAAGAGCGGCAGGGTCTGCCCGCTGCGCTCATCGTGATAGGTGTACAGCGTATCCCGCACCCGGGCCGGGTCAGCCCGCTCCAGGTCGTGGTTGCCCCACATGAGGTGCAGCCGCCCCGCCTGGTAGAACTGCTGCAGCAGCCAGAAGATATGGCTGTGCGCCCTGCGGATCTCGCCGAAGTCGCTGTTCTCCCACAGCTCGTCGCCGTCGCCCACTTCAATGTAAGTAAAGCCTTCCTTCAGGTAATGCTCCAGGGCGTAGAAGAGCATGTTCTGGTTGTGGGCGAAATCGTCCGCCCAGCTGTTATCGCCGCGGTGGCAATCGCTGAAGAAGATGAATTTATCGGTGAAATCGAAGGGGATTTCCTTGGCGGACTGGTAAACCTCGGTCAGTTTATCGCTCTCGTTCATAACTCCTCCCAATGGTTAGCACTCGATTTTACCGGATAATTGCACGCAGATATATCCAATTTTCGTGCATTTTTCGTGCCGCCTAATCTAGCCGGGGGATGATATCTCGCCGGGGGATGAAATCCCCGGATGAGATCCTGCAGGGAATCAAACTCCCGCCACGAATATTCAATATGATATTCAATTTATATTATATTATGTTTAAATAATATTAAAAAACACTTGACATATATTCAATTTTCGATATAATACTTTTATAATAATTAACAGAGATTGATCGATAAGTGAGCCAAACGATGGATACCCAGGCATACCCCATCCCTAAAAATTGGAAAACCCCCTTCTTTACGGTCTGGGGCGGGCAGGCAGCCTCCTTGCTCGGCAGCCAGCTCGTCCAGTTCGCTCTGATCTGGTGGCTGACCCAGACCACCGGCTCAGCCACCGTGCTGGCTACCGCTACCCTGGTGGGCCTGCTGCCCAATGTGTTCATCGGGCCGATCGCCGGCACTTTAGTGGACCGCTGGAACCGGCGCTGGGTGATGGTTTGCGCGGATGGCTTGATCGCCCTGGCGACCCTGGTCCTGGCGCTGCTCTTCTACCTGGGGAACGTGCAGGTCTGGCAGGTTTACCTGCTGCTGTTCCTGCGCTCGGCGCTGGGAGGTTTCCACTGGCCCGCCATGGCTGCCTCGACCTCCCTGATGGTGCCCCAGGAGCACCTGGCGCGCGTCCAGGGCGCCAACCAGGCGCTCAACGGCCTGCTCAATATCGGGGCAGCTCCGCTGGGAGCGCTGCTGCTGGTCGTGCTGCCCATGCAGGGCATCCTGTCCATCGATATCCTCACAGCCATGATCGCCATCGGCACCCTGCTGGTGGTGAGCATCCCGCAGCCGGTGCGCAGCGATTTGGGCGCCAAGGGTGAGGCGGCGCCATCCTTCTGGCAGGATTTCCGCCTGGGCTGGCGCTACGTGTTCACCTGGCCCGGGATGGTCTATATCCTGATCCTGGCGACTTTGATCAACCTGCTGCTCACACCTGCCACCAGCCTGATGCCGATCCTGGTCACGCGCTATTTCCACGGGCAGGCCTTTCAGCTCGCCTGGCTGGAGTCGGCCTGGGGGGTCGGCGTGGTAGCCGGCGGGCTGGCGCTCGGCATCTGGGGCGGGTTCAAGCGGCGCATCGTCACCTCGCTGCTCGGGCTGGTGCTGATCGGCGCCGGCATGCTCGGGGTGGGCTACGTGCCCTCCGGCTACTTCCTGGTGGCGGTTGCGCTGATGTTCGTGGTCGGCTTCGGCGGCCCGATCGTGGATGGACCGCTGTTCGCCATGGTGCAGGCGATCGTCGCCCCCGAGATGCAGGGGCGCGTCTTCACCATCATCGTCTCCTTTGCCCACGCGGTTGCCCCCCTGGGGCTGCTGCTTGCCGGACCGCTGGCGGATAAATTCGGCGTGCAGGTCTGGTTCCGGGTGGGTGGGCTCGCCACCGTCCTGATGGCGGTCGCGGCCTCGTTCGTGCCGGCGATCATGCACATCGAAGACTCGCGCCACCCGGCGCTGGCAGCCGCGGAGAGCGATGCTCCGTCTGGCGAGCGAGCCCTCGCCGGCGGACTGAGGGATTTAATCTTTATGGGACGCCTAGATATTACCCCCCACCCCACCCTACCCTCCCCCAAAAAACGGGGGAGGGTTTAGTATCGGAAAAATGGATGAATTGCGGGCATTCGCCCGCAATTCATCCATTTTTCCGTATTTTCCCCTTCCACGAAGGCTGAACAATAAATTCAGGGTGTGGCATGTTTTGACAGATCGTGACCCGAATTTATGTTAAGACTTAGCTCCGGCGTCTTCTGTACAGGATCAGGAAGACAGCGGCTATACCCAGAATCATGAGTACAATAATTGAAATCTGGGTCGCATTCGCTTGGCTCTGGCGCGATTGTGGGATTGAGGTAGGTGGATAAGGTGTTACTGTCGCAGGGATGTTGGTTACAGTAGATATTGCCGTCACGCGTACAGTTGATGTTGCATCTGGATTGGCTGATGGAGTCTGGGATGGTGTGGCGACACGCGTAACAGTTGAAGATGGGGTAGGCAAGGCGTTCACCTTCTGATATCGAAATACCTCACCTTCAAATCCTGAATTAGGGTTTGTACCCCCAGAAAAGAGCCAGCCATGATTCGTGTCCTTCATCCAAACAAACTGTAAAGGATAATGGGCAGGTGTAGGGATTTCCTCCCAATCAGTCCCATTCCAAAAGAGGAGGATAGATCGCCCAATATTCGTCTGATCATCACCTCCAACCGCCCAACCATAGACAGGATTGACCATCGTTATTGAGGATAAAGGAAGAGTTGTACGTTTCACTTCTTTCCATTGCTTTCCATCCCAATGGTAAATGGCACCTGCCAAAATAAAGGCATTTTCCGCGTCAATGCTACTAGCGTCACCTACCATCCAAATATCATCCTTACTTAAGACTGCAATTGACTTAAAACTGATTTCCTTTTCAGGGTCCGGTAAGCTCAAATATTGTTGTTCGAGCCACCGAGTACCATTCCAGTGTAATAAATTTCCTGTACCAGTTGCCCACCCATCGTTCTCATCGACCATGGCGATTGCATCGAGAGAGAATGCCAGAGGGTATACATATGGAGTTGGCACTCTCTTCCAGGAGTTGCCATCCCACTTAAGAATAATCCGATTTGCGGTAAAGTGCTCAATGTCATCTGCGATCATTCCACCTGCAATCCAGCCGAGATTGTGATTCAGAAAATCAACCGAATACAAATCATAGTGAGTAGGTGAAGGAATCATACGCCAAGCGCTTCCGTCCCAATGCAAGATCATCCCACGCGTTCCGACAACCCAGCAATCATTTTCTGTCAAACAATCTATGTCGTGGAGATTATCCACGACACCTGATTCAATCCTCTTCCACTCATTACCATTCCATTCCAATATTTGTCCTGCCAAACCAACCGCCCAACCGTGATCTTCGGCAGGGAAGGCAGCGGACAAGAGGGTATGTTCACCTGGGGCTGGAAAACTGACCCAGGGACCGGGAACCGCGGTGGGTGCGAGATTATCCATGCGCCTTGTGGTCAAATTGACTGAAGCATCCTGGGATGGATCGAGCTTGGGTAAAAAGTTTATGCTTAATCCGGAGGCAGCCGAGGTAGGCTGTATGCAAAAAAGACCGATGCCAATGGCAATGATTGCTTCCTGAAGCTTACCTAAATTAATCACCGGCATCTTCGGGTCCATAACGAGGGATAATGATTATTCAGGGCAGCAATTCGCGCAACAGCCTTGCCCGTTGAGCCTGTCTCTTGATTGTCTCTTAGAATGCTGAGCTGCCTGTGCGTAGGCGACCTGGTTTGAGTGTTCCCCATTATTGGTTCCCCACCTTGATCTGTGCTAACGAATTCAGCTACCTCAGTTTAGCAGGATTTAACCCAGATGTCTATCATCGCAGTGATTTTCGTTAGTCCTTAGCTAAATACTTAAATTCGAGTTTTTCTATTAAAATTGAGGAAAATGGTAATACGGTATTCTATGAAACGCATACACTTTCCCATCTATAGCGAGTATTCCCCATGCGCATCCTGATCCTGGGCGGCACCCGCTTCCTGGGCCGCGCCCTGGTGGAAGCCGCCCTGGAGAGGGGCCACCAGCTCACCCTGTTCAACCGCGGCCAGTCTGACCCCAGCCTCTTCCCCGAAGTGGAGCAGCTCTACGGAGACCGTGACGGAGACCGCGATGGCGGCTTGCAGGCTCTGGCCGGACGATCCTGGGACGCCGTCATCGACACCTGCGGCTACGTGCCGCGTATCGTCCGCCAGTCGGCGGAGCTGCTGGCGCCCTCCGTCGAGCACTACACCTTCGTTTCCACCCTCTCGGTTTACGCCGACGCCCGCCAGGATGGCATCACTGAAGCTTACCCGCTGGGTCGCCTGGCGGACGAGAGCGTCGAGGAGATCACCGGCGAGACCTACGGTCCACTCAAGGTATTGTGCGAGCGCGCTGTCGAGGAGGCTTTCCCCGGGCGAGCGCTGGTCGTGCGCCCCGGCTTGATCGTCGGACCGCATGACTTCAGCGACCGCTTCAGCTACTGGCCCTACCGCCTGCGACGCGGCGGCGAGGTGCTCGCCCCCGGCAGGCCCGCGCGCAGCGTCCAGTTCATCGACGTGCGCGACCTGGCAGAATGGCTGGTGCGCATGGTCGAAGCGCGGCAGACAGGGGTGTTCAACGCCGGCGGCGCCTCAGGGATTCTGACCATGCAGGCGCTGCTGGAAGCCTGCCGCCAGGAGGCGGGCAGCCAGGCGCAGCTCACCTGGGTGAGCGAGAGCTTCCTGCTCGGTCAGGGCGTTGAGCCGTGGACGGAGCTGCCCCTGTGGATCCCGGAGTCGGACCCAGACAGCGCCGGCTTCTTCACGATCAGCTCGCAGAAAGCCGAGGCTGCCGGGCTCAGCTACCGCCCGCTGGGCGAGACTATCCGGGCTACCCTGGATTGGCTGGCTGAGCGCCCCGCGGACCGTCCCTGGCAGGCCGGGCTGGCGCCCGAGCGCGAGCGGCAGCTGCTCGAGCTGTGGCATTCAGAAAACCCCACGTAAGCTTTGTGTAATCTCTCTGCTGTAGAATAACCTCCAGGCGAGCTTTATTCGCCGGAATGATGGAGGTAAATATGGGTATCCGTTACGGTTTACTGGTATTGGTTGCATTCGGGTTGGCAGCCTGCGGGCTTGCAGCCAGTGGAGCTGTCAGCACGCAAGTTGAACGCTGCGTCCCGGCAAACAGCGGCGCCCGCCGACCTGCCGGATTATGGCGAAGCCCCGGAGCTAACTAACGATGTCTGGTTGAATACCGACCAGCCGCTGCGCCTGGCGGACCTGCGCGGCAAGGTCGTCCTGCTGGATATGTGGACCTTTGGCTGCATCAACTGCCAGCACGTGATCCCGTCATTAAAAGATTGGTACACAGAGTATGCCGACCAGGGCCTGGTGGTCATCGGCAACCATTACCCTGAGTTCGCTTACGAAGCCCAACTAGACAACTTGAAATCCGCCGTCGAGCGCGAGGAGATCCTTTATCCGGTAGCGCAGGACAACCAGGGTGAGACCTGGCAGGCGTACCGTACGCAATACTGGCCCACGATGTACCTGATCGACAAGCAGGGGCACCTGCGCTACGAGGCTATCGGCGAAGGGAATTACGAGCAGACCGAGGCCGCCATCCAGGCGCTGCTGAGGGAGCAGGTCGGGTCAGGGTCGTGACGGCTATCAGCTCCCTTCCAACTTTGTAAGAACGTATTTACATTCAGGGCAGCCCTGGGTAAACTCAAGCCTGAGAAAACTCAGGCATGATGCCCACACCGGCTGCTTCTTCACGCCTTCTGAACTACGAGCAGATCCTGCACGACGGTATCCTGGCTGCTAAAAACGACCGCCGCGATATCGCCTATTCCCTGTTCAACCAGGCCATCGAGCTGAACGGTACGGACGCCCGCCCCTACGTGTGGCTGGCGGAGATCAGCGACGACCCGCAGGAAAAGACCAGCTACCTGGAGCAAGCTGTAGTCCTGGACCCCAATAATGCGGCGGCGCGGCGCGAGCTGGCGCTTTTGACCGGCAAGATCGCCCCGCAGGAGGTCCTGCCGATCGGTCACAGCTCGACCGTCGTGCATGCCGCAGGCGGTCTGGAAGCCCAGGCGCAGAGTTTTACCTGCCCGCAGTGCGGCGGACGGATGACTTTTTCGATCCTCGCTACCGGGCTGGCTTGCCCGTACTGCGGATTTGTGGGTATTGCCGCGCCGGTCTCCCACCCTGAAACGGTCGCCGACCAGGCCGAGCAGGTGCTGGATTTCGTCCTGCCCACTGCCAGCGGGCATGACTGGGCGGAAAACCAGAAGCGGGTGGCTTGCGGGCAGTGCGGCGCGTTAACCATCCTCCCCGCCGAGCTGAAGAGCGCCGAATGCCCCTTTTGCGGCTCCAACCAGTTCGTGCTCAGTGCGCCCGCTGAGCGGATCGTCGATCCGCAGGTGATTGCCCTGATGAAGCTGGATGCCCGCCAGGTAGCCGCCCAGGTGAAAAGCTGGCTGGGCAAGGGAATGCTCGCCCCGGATGACCTGCTGCGCACCGTGCAGCGCATCCGCCTGCGCCCGGCATATTACTCATTTTGGACCTTCGACGGGACGGTGGAGGTGCGCTGGAGCTGCGAGGTCAAGGAGGGCAGCGGGCGCTACGCAATCTGGGTTAACCGCGATGGAGTAGAGTCTTCCTTCTTCGACGACATCCTGGTGCCCGGGGTGAAAGCCCTGGAGCCGCACGACCTGGAGATGGTCGAGCCGTTCAGCCTGAAAGAGGTGCTCGATTTCAAGCCCGAGCAGCTGGCAGGCTGGCCTACCTTGATCTACAACCGGTCGCTGGCGGAGGCTTCGCTCATGGCGCGCGAGCAGGTGACGCGCAAAGTGCGCGCTACATTGAGCGCCCGGGTCGAAGCGGGCCGGGAGAAGCGCAACTTCCAGACGCGCGGCAGCGGCTGGAGCGGGATGACCTTCAAGCATGTCCTGCTGCCGCTGTGGACGGGGATGTACCGCTATAAAGGTAAAGAGTACCGCCTGCTGGTCAATGGGCAGACGGGCAAAGTAGGCGGTGAGAAGCCTACCGACCGGGTCAAGGCGCTGGTCGGCTTTTTAACGGTCTCGGTGGCGCTGTTCCTGGTGATCTGGTTCCTGCTCTGGCTGTGGAATAACTCCGGAAGTTTTCACTTCTAGTAGATTCAGGCGTAACCCGTTTTAAGGTGTTACCTGTGTTTCCTTACAGGAGTTATCGTTAACGCCCCAGATTTAATCTTTCAGAGCAATCCAGAAATTCCTTTTGATAACTTGTGGAAATCGCCCCCCACCCTGCCCTCCCCCAAAAATCGGGGGAGGGTTTATTATCTGAAAAATGGATGAATTGCGGGCGGACGCCCGCAATTCATCCATTTTTCAGAATTTTCCCCTTCCGTTATGTAGAGGTCCTGTGAGAAATCCCTAAAGGCCGAGCAGCAGGGCAGCCTGCGGTTATAATTCGCTAAAATCCAACCGAGGCAGGTGAGGCGATGAGCGAACTTCCCGAATTGATCTCCTACGTGGGCAGGCTGATGTTCGAGCGGCGACTGACAGACATCGCTGGGGGTAATATCAGCGCCAGAGAAGGGGATTGCATTTACATCACCCCGCGCTATGCCGGTAAGCTCCAGCACTGGCAGCTCGACCCGCAGGATATCCTGTGCGGCGAGATCGATGACGAGGCATTCGAGGCAAACCCGCGCTTCTCCCGCGAGGGCAAGGCTCACCTGGCGATCTACCGCAGCATCCCCTCCGCCCAGGCGGTCATCCACGCCCATTCCTTCCACATCCAGCCCTTTGCGGTCGCGGGCAAGCCGATCGAGCCGGTGCTGGAGGCGACCCAGAAGCTGGGCACGATCGAGCTGGTGCCGTACGCTCCGACCCACAGCGCGGAGCTGGCGGTGAATATTGCGGGAGGACTGGCAGGCAAAGAGGAGCAGATCCGCACCTTCGCCGCGGCGATCATGGTCCCCACGCACGGCATTGTCGTGGCTTCCAAAGACCTGCTGACCGCTTTGGATGCACTGGAACGCATCGACTGGAACGCCTGGTGCATCCTGGCAGCGGCGCTTGCTGGACGGTTGAGCAGCGCGGGGAATTTAATCCAGCTTCAGGCTGTGACCCGGCGCCAATATTTCTACCCGGGTGCTGGTTTCAGCCCTCACTCGATCCGCCCAGGCTTGCGGGTCCTGGGCGATGAGATCCCAGGTGTTGTAGTGGATTGGGACGATGACCTTGGGATGCAGGAACTTAACCGCGCGGCAGGGCGTCATCCGGTCCCATCGTAAAGTTATCCCCGATGGGGATTAACGCCAGGTCCAGGCCTTCATCGCCGATCAGGCTCATATCTCCGAACAGCCCGGTATCGCAGGCCATGTAGATCTTTTTCCCCTCGTTCGTCGTCAGCAGGAATCCAGCCGGATTGCCGCCGTAAGAGCCGTCCGGCAGGATCGAGCCGTGCAGCGCCTGGGTGAGCTTCAGGTAGCCGAAAGGATAGCGGTAGCCGCCGCCGATGTGCTGCCCGTGTACCTCCAGGCCTTGCCTATCCATCCAGCTGGCAATCTCGTTATTGCTGATCACGGTCGCACCGGTCCGTTTGGCGATTGGGATGGTATCGCCGAGGTGGTCGCCGTGCCCGTGACTGACCAGAATGTAGTCAGCTTCCACCTCCTCTGCAGTTGTGCTGGCAGCCGGGTTGCCCGTAAAGAAGGGATCTACCAACAGATGATAGCCAGCGGTAACGATGCCCAGGGTCGCATGTCCGTACCAGGTCAGGGTAGTGCTCATCATTCCTCCTCAATTGGTGTAACCAGGGAGCAATTCGGAGTCCATTTATTATTCCAGGATAGATTGACCCATTCGTCAAGCTCAAGGTCGCTGACCGGGAGCTCACGCTCCTAGTATATTCCGAAAAAGGTCCAGCCGTCAACCAGCCCCCGAAGCTAGAGAAGTGCCAGCGCCAGGCAGAGCCAGGCGGCGATAAACGCTACTCCTCCGAGGGGAGTTACCGCGCCCCAGGGCGCTTTCCGGTTGCGACCAGGAGGTACAGGCTGCCGGAGAAGAGCAAGGTCCCCAGCAGGAACAGCCAGCCGGCAAGTATTCCCGGAGTCCTGTTCGGATAGGCGTTCAACGTCAGACCGGTCAACAAAAGCGCCAGGGCATGGTACATCTGGTAGCGGACGCCCGTCTCGAAGGTTTCCAGGCGGGCGGCATCGAGGCGGGCTTTGAGAGCGTGAGCGCCGAATGCGCCCAGGGCGACGGCAATCGCGCCGCTGAGAGCGCCAAGTGAGAAAAAGGTAGCTGCCAAGTGAGCCTCCGGGTCGGTCAGGGTGCGATTTGCATCTGGGTTGGATAGGGGATCTCGATCCCGGCCTTATCGAACGCGGTTTTAAGCGCTACCAGCCCGGCATCTTTGGCGGTGGCGGGATCGGTTTTGGCGGTATCGATCCAAAAATAGAGCACCAGGTCCACTGTACTGCTTCCCAGGAGCTGGAAGAATACTGCGGGAGGCGGATCGGGAAGCAGCCCGGGGAGAGAGGGGACTATTGCCAGGGCAGCCTGGCGGACCGCCTCCAGGTTGCTATTCTTGGTGACTCCCAGGCTGATTTCCACCCGCCGCCGCGTTGGCTGGGTGAAGTTAGTGATCGGGTTGATGTAGATATCCCCGTTTGGGATCCACACCTGGCGCCCATCCAGGGCAGTCAGCTCGGTAGCCCGCAAGGTGATCGTCTTGATCGCGCCGGTGTAGCCTACCACCTCGATCACGTCGCCGATCTGGAATGGTCGCTGGAGCAGCAGCAGCACACCGGCGATCAGATTCTTGCCAACGTCCTGCAAGGCAAAGCCGATGGTAAAGCCGATCGCGCCCATGCCCGCAATCAGGGCGGTCAGGTTCACCCCGATGCGCTGTAAAGCGAATACCGCCCCAAGGCTCAGGACCGACCAGTAGACCACTTGCTCGAGCAGCAGCACAACTTCGGGTGCAATCTTGCGCCTTTCGAGACCCCGGCGCGTGTTCCTGCGCAGCCAGGTCGCCAGCAAAAAGGCGACCAGCATGACCAACAGGACAACGATCAGCGTAGGTATAAAATTGATAGTATCGACGAAATACTCCTGGAATTGGACGCTCAATGGTATCGGATTCAGCGGCATGGCTTGACCTCCTTGGAATTCAACTTATAGCTTATTATATTTAGGAGTCACGCAGTTGAATGAGAAAAGTCCGAAAAATGGGGTGCTCGGTGGGCGCTAGCGCCCACCGAGCACCCCATTTTTCGGTAAATCCTTTATGAATTCGTAAGTCCGGAACGAATGGCAGAATGCACTCTCGCTGAATTCAGGTAAAATCGAGCCATGCCTGCCGTCTCGGTGCTGATGCCCTGCTATAATGCGGCGGAAACGCTGGCTGAGGCGCTGGACAGCCTGGCCCAGCAGACGCTGACGGATTACGAGCTGGTGGCTGTGGATGACGGCTCGACCGATGAGACTCTCGAGCTGCTCCGCTCATGCGCCGCCCGCGATCCGCGCATGAGGGTGCTCGCCCGCCCGCACGGCGGGATCGTCGCCGCACTGCAGGCTGGATTGGAGGCCTGCCAGGCTGAGCTGGTGGCGCGCATGGATGCAGATGACCGCGCCATGCCGGAACGGCTGGCGAAGCAGGTGAGGCTCATGCAGTCGCGGCCCGAGCTGGCGGTTGCAGGCTGCCTGGTGACCGCCTTCCCAGGCGAGCAGGTGCGCCAGGGTTTCAGCCTGTATCTGGAGTGGCAAAATACCCTGATCGATCACGCTGACATCAGCCGGGAGATATTTGTGGAGAGCCCGCTGGCTCACCCGAGCGCCCTGTTCCGGCGCGAGCAAATCCTGGCGCTGGGCGGCTACCAGGAGCGCGGCTGGCCTGAAGACTACGATTTGTGGCTGCGCGCCTGCCTGGCAGGATTTCGTTTTGGCAAAGTCCCCGAGGTGCTGCTGGAATGGCGCGAACGCCCGGAACGCCTGACGCGCACGGACAGCCGCTATGCGCTGGAAAGCTTCCTGCGCCTCAAGGCTTATTACCTCAGCCGCGGGCCTCTGTCTGACCGGGAAGCGGTGTTTATCTGGGGCGCAGGGATGATGGGGCGGCGGTTGAGCAAACACCTCCTCCGGCAAGGTGTGCCCCTGGTCGCTTTTGTGGACATTGACCCGCGCAAGATCGGCCGCACCCGAGCGCGGCCTGCCGGTGATCTCAGCCGAGCAGCTCCCGGGATGGTGGCAGCGTTTCAGGCGCCCGGTCCTGCTGGCAGCTGTAGGCGCACGCGGGGCGCGCCCGATCATCCGCGCCCGCCTGGCAGAGCTGGGATTCGCAGAGGGCCAGGACTGGTGGCTGGCTGCTTGAGAGCACAGCAGGATCATTTTTATGGAGGCTACATGGAAATCAACGAGATCATCCAGCCAGGAATGGTGCGGGAAACCACTTACCTTGTCGAGGAGCGCTATCTTGCCGCCCACCTGGGCAGCGGTACACTCCGGGTGCTGGCTACGCCAGCCATGATTGGCTTCATGGAAGCTAACTCGCACAGGCTGCTGGCAGAACATCTCCCAGAAGGATCCTCCAGCGTGGGCATCCTGGTGGAAGTACGCCACCTGGCTCCCACCACGGCTGGGAGCACGGTGCGCGTGCGCAGCGAAGTCCTTACTGTAGAGGGCCAGCGGGTTATCTTCCAGGTAGATGCCTGGGATGAGCAGGAGCAGATCGGCACAGGTCGCCACGAGCGAGCGGTTATCGACGAAGCGCGCTTCCTGCGGCGGGTGCTGCGCAAGAGCGGCGGGGGAGAGGCAGCCGGCGGGGAAGAGGCTGCCGGAGGGGGAGCTGCTCGAGGCGTTCAATAAAAAACTGTCCGATATGACTGTAGTTTTGTATGATGGTTGGCCTTTATGGGATGCGCCGAACAGCGCGGCTGCGATCCACCTGCTTACGCTCCTCGAGCACTCCAGCGGGCAGGTAGAAGCGATCGTCGCCCTGCCAGGCGAGTCTTTCCATCCCCTTCCGGCGGGAGTCGCCACCTTGCGCCAATCGGTGCCGCAGGGCGGCGAGCTGCAGCGGTTGAACTGGGAGCAGCGCCTGCTTCCCCGGCTGGCAAACCGGCTGGAAAAACCCTGGCTGCACCTGACCGGTGAATTTGCCCCTCTTTTCGGGAGATTCCGCCGCGTTTTGAGCCCCGCTGGCAGTGGGCAGGACGAAGTCCAGCACCTGCTCGGTCCAGGCTCCTCAGGCGAGCCTCCCCGCCCAGAATGGCAGGCACAACCGGCAGGCGCTGCTGCCCGTTTGCGCCACGCCCTCGGAGGGGGCGGTGGAGCGCGGGCTGCAGCCCTCCTGTGGCCTGAAGGGTTCGGGGAGCCGCCGGAGCAGTATCCGCTGGTAAGGTTACCGCCGGCTGTCAACCCGGCATATGCTTCGCATTCAGCACAAGCGGGAGGTGCACAAATCCCCGGATTGGAGCTGCCCGAGACCTACGTTCTCTACCACGGGTCTGGCTCTCCAGTGGCATTGAATAGGCTGCTGGCAGCCTGGAGCTGGGCTGCCGGGCCGGTGGGAGAGTACTATCCTCTGCTGGCGCTGGGTTTGAGCGAGGATGAGCGCCGCCAGTGGCAGGCAGCCATTAATGAGACTGACCTGGCGAAGACGATATCCCTGCTGCCCGCCCTGGATATGCCCGCGCTGGCGCAGCTTTATCGCAGCTGCAGCGCGCTCCTGCACCTGGGTCCGCTCCCAGTATGGGACGGACCGGTGCAGGCAGCCCTGGCTTGCGGCAAGCCCATCGTAGCTGAAGATGACCCGTGGGTGGAGGCTGTGGTAGGACCCGCTGCGTACCTGGTAAAACCGGGAGGCACACCTGCCGGTCGCGCCCTGGGTGCGGCATTGATTACTGTGCTTATCGAGCAGGATGTCGCTGACCGGTTGGTGGAAGCAGCCAGAGCCCGCTCCAGCAGTTGGGACGGCCAGCGCTTTGGGCGTGCCCTGGTTTCATTCTATGAAGTTGGGGAGCAAGCTGGAGGGAAGAGCAGCTAACCCTTCATCAGGCGCCCGGCGAAGATCGCCAGCCCTACGCCAGCCAGGATAATTACCACACCCAGGATACCCAACACCGGAGATGTGCCTGAGTTGCCACTGCCTGGCTCGGGAGCGGCAGCCATGGTCTCAGAGTCAGCCTGCCCTCCAAAGTCAATAAAGGTCTCATCCCCGGCTTTCAGAGTCAGGGCATAATTGGTGAGAGTGGTCGGGTTATAGCCCTCAGGGATAGCCACACTGATGTTGTAGTCCCCTTCGGGGATATTTGCGATGCAGTAGGGGTCGCTGCCCGCTACCGTCTTGGCAGTCTCAGAGACCGAGCCGCTGCGGTTGTTCACACTGATTGCGCCGTCCGGGATAGTCACTTCCTCAGTCTGGCGGATCGCATCCCCGTTTAGATCGTTGAACAACATGATGCACAGGTTGCCGAAACCCCGCTGGGGAGTGGGTGTGGGCAGCAACGGAGTAGCGGTGGGCAGTGCACCGGGAGTTGTTAGCACCTCGGCAGGTCCGGCGAGCCCCAGCAGCAGGGGCTGTCCGGCAATGATCGTATCATTGGTGAGGTTATTCAAGCCTCTCAGCTTGTCCACCGGTACGCCGCTGATCAAGGAGATGCTCAGCAAGGTGTCGTTGGGCTTGACAATGTAAATGATGCGCCCATCCGGACCTGGAGTAGGAGTAAAGATTGCCGCCTGCGCCAGCGGCGAGGCTGAGGCGGGTCGTACCAGGCTGAGGAAGAAAGCTCCCGCTGCGAGGCAAATTACCGCCAGGCTGCCTGACAGGAACAGGCGTGAAGTGGTATGATTTTTGTGCATAGCAGGGATGATTATACCGAAAGAGGTGGCATGCGGAAAGGTGCGGTTAAAATCTAGCTTAAAAGTGTTCCGTTTCTTACCGATTCAAGCTTAATAATCAGGTTTGACGGAACACTAAGTGGAGCGACGGATTAATTTGGGCGATGAGATTTCTGAGGGGATTAGCTTGAAAGATTTGACGCCGACGCCGGAGAACCCGATCGACCTGGCGCGCCTGGAGCGCTTGCGCAATCTGGTGGGGTCGGGGCCGGTAATGATCCTGACCCACGACAGCCCCGATCCGGATGCGCTGGCTGCAGGGAAGGCCCTGGCTACGCTGTTAAACGTAGTCGTGGAGCGTGTCCTCCAGGCTGTTTTACAGCGGGCTGGTGGCGCGCGCCGAGAACCGCGCCATGCTCAGGCTGCTCACACCCGAGTGGGAGTTTGTAGAGGTAGCGCCGGATGCGCAGGGTTTTTCAGCGATTGCTCTGGTGGATACTCAGCCAGGAGGAGGGAATAACTCTCTGGCAGACAACTACCGCCCGCAGATTGTCTTCGACCACCACCGCGAGCTGCGCCGGCGGAGCAGGCGGATCCCCTACAGCGACCTGCGTTCCGAGATTGGCGCAACCTCCAGCCTGCTCTACCAGCACCTCGAGGCAGCCGGGATCATCCCGGACTCGACCCTGGCGACCGCCATGTTCTATGGCATTCAGACCGATACGCGCGGCCTGGCGCGCGGCGCCTCCCCTGTAGATGGGGTCGTCTACCTCAACCTGGTAGCCTTGCTCGACCGGCAGAAGCTGGTACAGGTCGAGCAGGCGGGTCTTTCGCGGCAGTATTTCCAGGCATTCTATCGCGGTTTGCAGGGCGCCCGCCTCTACCCGCACTCCGTCGTTGCCATCCTCAGTGTGATGGACCGCCCCGACCTGCCTGCCGATCTCGCCGATACGCTCATCCGCCTGGAAGATTGCCAGGCTGCGCTGTGTATGGGCGTGCACCACGGGACTCTGTACCTGTCCCTGCGCACCATCCCGGAGGGGAAGGATGCCGGTCCGTTAGCGCAGCAGGCGGTAGGAAACCTGGGGAAGGCGGGTGGACATGGCTCCCTGGCGGGAGGGCAGGTTTCCCTGGCAGGTCGCGACCTGCACGCGGTGACCCAGGCAATTGAAGGGCGATTCCTGCGTGCGATGGGGGAAAGCGAGCCGGGCGAGCCATTATTGCCTGACGAGGCAGCCGCCTAACGCAGACCAACCATGCGGCGGCGTAAGTAGCGCAGCCCCAGCAGAGCAATCGCATTCAACCCGACAGCTGCCATTGCGGAGGCCAGGATAGGTGAAGGCAGAGACAGCGCCGAACCCAGGTTGTACACCGGCAAAGCGATCGTGGCACCCAGCGCACGACCCAATGAAAATGCCGCAATATTCGTCGCCATGAAGGTGGCGCGCGCTCCTGGCAAGACCTCGGTCATGATCGGGATAACGCTGACAATACTCCATTCAAAGGTCAGGTAGAAGAAAAATAAGGCCAGGGTAGCCCCGAGGCGGGAGCCACCGAGCCAGAACATGCCCATTACCGCCAGGCAGTTCGCGACCAGACCCAGGGTCACCGCTCGAAATTTGCCCAGCCGGTCCACCAGACCGGTTACCAGCAGCTCGGCGGTCAGCTCTGCTATCCCAATGACTGCAGCCACCAGTCCTAATGCGGCGATCTTCAAGCCGAAGGAATCTTTCCAGCCATACCCCGAAAACCAGGTTGATGGTTTCATTCGACATGCTCATCGTAACCCCAAGCAGCAAGCCAACCAGGGCAGGAGCGTAGCTGAAGACACGGCCCAGGTTGCTCCACAGGGAAGGGCGGCCTTCCTGCACAGGTACATTCTTGGGCAGCAGATAAAGCAAGAGCAAGATGCTGACCACACCCAGCGCAGCCAGGACCGGGAACGGAGCCTGCCAGCCCCAATGGGCAATCAGATAGCCCATCAGCGGCACCCCGATGATGAAAGCCAGGGACCAGCCGATCTCGGTCAGCCCGAGGACGAAGCCGCGCCGCTGGTATGGAATGAGGTCGCCCAGGTAGGCCTGCATCGAGGGGATGAACACGTCGTTGCCCACCAGGGTAAGCACCAGGGCGAGCAGGAACGCCCAGTAAACGGGCCAGATGACTACCAGCAAGCAGCCAACCGTATAAATCAGCAATCCGAGGAGCATGCCAGCCCTGCGGCCGCGGCTATCGGCAACGGACGCCAGGAACGGCGCGAAGACCCCCGCCGCAGCGCGCAAGGAGACAGCAATCGAGAGCGCCGACAAATCCACTCCCAGACCGCGGGCGAAGACGGTCAGGAAGGGGTACACCACCCTTATGGAGGTATTGAGCACCGTCCGGATGGCAACGAACGCGCCGATCTGCGCAGGCAGGCGTTTCAACCCTGGCTACTCGCGAGTGGAACGAATTTCGAAGATGTGAAAGACGCGCGCTACCTGCCAGGCTGCCAGCACGGTGAGGGCGAAAAGCAAGGCAAAGAAGAGCTGGATGCGCCCAGAACTCGGACGACAAAATGGGAGATGGCGGGTGCATGACCTGCTGGGTCGTGCGCAAAGCCAGCAGCAGGAGCAGGAAGTAGAGCGTATTCCCCAGCGAGGCCCAGACCGGGTTTTCCAACAAGGGTCAGGCCCACCTGTAAAATTAGCCCGCCGATGGCGAAGATCACCCCCAAACGCCAGCGCGGCTCAGCCAGGAACAGGCCGTTCCAGTTAGCCTGCATGGCCCATAATGAGAGCGGCAGGTAGGTGATCCAGAAGAAGAGGCCGGTGCGACCCAGGGCGCGCGACCAGCGGTTCAGAGCTTCCCGGCGGGAGACCAATCCAACCACGCCGACCACCGCTGCAGCCAGGTAAGCAGTCAGGGCTGCCCACACCCAGGCTACATGCAGGTAGACCACGCGGATATTTACCCCCAGGGATTGCTCTGCGGGACCCAGGCTGGCGACCAACCCAATCGCAAAGACGAGGACCACGAACCAGAGGAGAGGTGAAATCACCTGCTTTGAATTCATCAATGCCCCTTGTCGCGCGGGGTCAACGTCCTGGATTCAGCATCGGCATCTTGATGCCGTGGCGTTTGGCGGCCTCGATCGCCTCCGGATAACCGGCATCGGCATGGCGCACGATGCCCATGCCCGGGTCGGTGGTCAGCACCCGCTCCAGGCGGCGGGCCGCCTCGGGCGTGCCATCGGCCACGATCACCTGCCCGGCGTGCTGGCTGAAGCCGATGCCCACCCCGCCGCCGTGGTGGAAGGAGACCCAGGTGGCGCCGCCCACCGCGTTGATCAGCGCGTTCAGGATCGGCCAGTCGCTGACCGCATCCGTGCCGTCCAGCATGCCTTCGGTCTCGCGGTTGGGTGAGGCCACCGAGCCGGCGTCCAGGTGGTCGCGCCCGATCACGATCGGCGCTTTGACCACGCCCTTGGCCACCATCTCGTTGAACTTCAAGCCCGGCCTTGGCGCGCTCGCCATAACCCAGCCAGCAGATGCGCGCCGGCAGCCCCTGGAAGGGCACCTTCTCGCGCGCCATCTTCAGCCAGCGGTGCAGGTGCTCATCCTCGGGGAAGAGCTCCATCACCGCTTCATCGGTGCGGTAGATATCCTCCGGGTCGCCGGAGAGCGCCACCCAGCGGAAGGGACCTTTGCCTTCGCAGAACAGCGGGCGGATGTAAGCCGGGACAAAACCGGGGAATTCGAAGGCATCCTTCACGCCGTAATCGAAGGCGCGCTGGCGCAGGTTGTTGCCGTAATCGAACACCTCCGCGCCCGCGCGCTGGAATTCCAGCATGGCCTGCACGTGCTGCGCCATGGATTGCATCGAGCGCCGCTGCGTATTCCTGCCGGGTCGCTGCTTGCGCAGCTCGTCCGCCGGCTGCCACGCTCAGCCCGGCAGGGATGTACATCAGCACATCGTGGGCGGGGGTCTGGTCGGTGACCACATCCGGGATCACGCCGCGCATGCACCAGCTCGGGGTAGATATCGGCGGCGTTGCCGATCAGGCCGATCGATTGGGGATCTGCTTGTTCGCTTGGCTTCCTCCACCAGGGTCATGGCTTCTTCCAGCGTATCCACCACCACGTCGACATAGCCGATCTCGCTGGCGGCGCTGGGCGCGCTGCCGGGTCCACCTCCACGATCAGCCCGACGCCCTCGTTCATGGTGATCGCCAGCGGCTGCGCGCCGCCCATCCCGCCCAGACCGGCGGTCAGCACGAATTTGCCCTTCAGCGAAGGCCAGCCGCGCTGGCTGGCCAGCGAGCCGAGGGTCTCGTAGGTGCCCTGCAGGATGCCCTGCGTGCCGATGTAGATCCACGAGCCGGCGGTCATCTGCCCGTACATCATCAAGCCCCTGGGCAGCCAGCTCGTCGAAATGCTCCTGGGTGGCCCAATGCGGCACCAGGTTGGAGTTGGCGATCAGCACGCGCGGCGCATCGGGATGGGTTTTGAAGACCGCCACCGGTTTGCCGGACTGCACCAGCAGGGTTTCGTCATCTTCCAGGTCCCGCAGAGTCTCCAGGATGGCGTCGAAGGCCTCCCAACTGCGGGCGGCCTGGCCGCGCCCGCCGTAGACCACCAGGTCCTGCGGGCGTTCGGCCACCTCCGGGTCGAGGTTGTTCTGGATCATGCGGTAGGCGGCTTCGGTCAGCCAGGATTTGCAGGTCAATTGGGTGCCGCGTGGCGCGCGGATCGTACGTGCTTGCGACATCTCAGCCTCCTCAATGACTGTGAATAGAGTTCCTCGCAGCGTCCGATTATACGCCGGATTAATGCCCCAGCGCCGATTATACGCGGATAGCCCGGTATGATTGCGAATTCAAAAAAAGAGGGGTAATCGGTGGGCATACGCCCACCGATTACCCCTCTTTTTGATTAGTCCATGAAGGCGAGTATCCCCTGCAAGCGCCTCAGGGTTAAATTAGGGGCAGACCCGACTACGCGGCGACTGGAGCCGCGACGAAGTCGATGAAGGTGGTCTGGCGCAGGCGGCTTACCAGCTCAGCTTGGGCATCGCACCAGACTGGCTTCATCGCACAGTCATCGCCGAAGGTGCAGGCGCCATTGCCCACGCATTCGTTCAACAGGATCGGTCCATCGATCGCTTCAACAACTTCGAGTAATGAGATCTGGTCGGGTGTGCGTGCCAGCGAGACGCCACCGCGGGCGCCGCGTGAGGTCTGCAGCAGGCCGGCTACCGAAAGCTGTGAAACGATCTTAGCCAGGAAAGATGGCGGGATCTGTTGCTCTTCAGCAATCTGGCTGGTAGCTGCGCGCTGGTCAGGACCCAGGCGAGAAAGGTACAATACTGCTCGAACTGCATAGTCGGCTTGGCGTGTGATTTGCATGGTAATACTCCCTTTTTGGTCTTATGGATAAACTTTATTATCGAATATTTTAGACAGATTTAGGCATATTTACAAGTGACAGAGGTCATTGCTCCTGGATGACGGTCATCATTTGTGGAGGATTTTCGTCATATTTACTTAGTGACCCAGCCGATCCTCCAGCCGTCTTTTCAGGTATGGTAAGATTCATCAACGGGGATTAAGATTGGTTTGACAATGGGCGCACACCGGGCCAGTCGTAGACCAATTCAGCTCCTGGATATCGAAGAACTCATACGGAGGCGCATATTATGAAGCAAATCTGTGTAGTTGGGGTCGGCTATGTCGGGCTGGTAACCGCAGCCTGTTTTTCTGACCTGGGGAACCGGGTAATTGCCCTGGATATAAATGAGCAAAGGATCGAAGGTCTGGTTCGGGGTGAGATGCCCATCTACGAGCCCGGGCTGGAAGAGCTGGTCGAGCGAAATGTGCGGGCAGGACGGCTGACTTTTACCACTTCTTATGAGGAAGGTCTGGAGAACACGGAATTTGTCTTTATCGCGGTTGGCACTCCTTCCGGCGTGGACGGTGAGGCCGATCTGCGTTATGTGGCGTCGGCGGCGCGCACCGTCGCCAGAGACCATGCAGGCGCCTCTCATCATCGTGAATAAATCTACCGTTCCGGTCGGCACCGGCGACTGGGTGGCCGATATTGTGCGCAAACACCAGAAGAGACCGATCCCGTTTTGGGTGGTTTCCTGCCCGGAGTTTCTGCGGGAAGGCTCAGCCATCAGCGATTTCATGCAGCCGCACCGCACGGTGCTTGGCTCTCTGGACCACGAGGCTGCCGAAAAAGTAGCTCAGCTCCACCTGCCGCTGCGCGCCCCCATTGTGATCACTGACCTGCGCACAGCCGAGATGATCAAATATGCCTCGAATGCCTTCCTGGCGACCAAGATCTCCTTTATTAATGAAATCGCCAATATCTGCGAGGCGCTGGGGGCGGATGTGAAGGAAGTAGCAGTAGGAATGGGCTACGATAAGCGCATTGGGCCGTTCTTCCTGGATGCCGGTCTGGGCTATGGCGGCTCGTGCTTCCCCAAGGATGTCAAAGCGCTGGCTTACATGGCAGCCGAAAAAGGCCGCCACCCGCAGCTGCTCACCGCGGTGATGGAGATCAATGACGATCGCCGCCCGATGGCAGTCAATCGCTTGAAGGAAATGCTGGGCGATTTGGAGGGGAAGATTGTCGGTTTGCTGGGGCTTTCGTTCAAACCCAACACCGACGATATGCGCGATGCTCCATCGGTCGATATTGCCCGGATGCTGTTGAACGCAGGCGCACAGGTGCGCGCCTACGACCCGGTAGCCATGCCGATTGCCGCCCCATTGATGCCTGATGTCGTCATGCAAGCCGACCCGTACTCCCTGGCGGAGGACGCGATGCCCTGATACTGATCACGGAATGGAACGAGTTCAAGCAGCTGGACCTGGAAAGAGTGCGCAGCCTGATGCGCCAGCCGCACATATTGGATTGCCGCAACATTTACGATGTAGCCCAGATGAATAAGTACGGCTTCAATTACCGCGGGCTGGGTCGCGGTTACGAAGGGCGGCTGGTGCAGGAGAATCCGGCCAAGGTGCCTGCCGCTGAAGGTGAATAAGGACGGGTCTACTTTGAATACTGACCGCCCTCCGGTCATCGACTACGAAGGGTCCGATTACCAGCAATCCTTTTGGGAGCAGGGAGGGCGTGAGTACGAAGACCAGGTTGAAGCAATAGCCTTGCAGCGCCTGCTGCCACCTGACGGGCGTTTACTGCTCGAGCTGGGCGCAGGCGCTGGGCGCAATACTTCCCGTTATGCGGGGTTCGAACGGATCGTCCTGCTGGACTATTCGCGCAGCCAGCTCGTTCAGGCTCAACAGCGTCTGGGGACTCAACCCAGATATATTTTCGTGGCAGCGGATATTTACCGTCTGCCATTCGTCTCCGGTTTGTTCGACGTGGCTACCATGATTCGCACGATCCACCATATCGCGGATGTGCCCCTGGCACTGCGCCAGATACAGCGGGTGCTGGCCCCGCGTGCCACGTTCATTCTGGAGTTTGCCAACAAGCAGAACCTTAAAGCCATCCTCCGCTATGCGCTGCGCCGCCAGGAGTGGAATCCGTTCAGCCCGGAGCCCGTTGAGTTTGCCGAGCTGAACTTCGATTTCCACCCGGAGACGATCCGCACCTGGCTGAGAGAGCAAGGCTTTCAGGTGGAGCGCCAGCTGACCGTATCGCACTTCCGCGCAGACCTGCTCAAGCGAGTGCTGCCTCTGAAGCTGCTGGTCAGTGTGGATTCCTGGGCGCAGCTAACCGGGGACTGGTGGCAGCTGAGTCCCCAGCGTCTTCGTGAAAGCACGCGCCGAAGGAACCTCTTTCGCTGGCGATCCGGATGCATTTTTCTGCTGCCCTAACTGCGGGCATTCCCCTCTCGATAGCCGGTTCAGCCGGATCTTCTGCCCAGGCTGCTCTGCTCAATACACCTTCAGCGATGGGATTTATGACTTCCGTCAGATGCAGGGGAAGCCGGTCACTTAAGTGCAGCCACAGAAAATCTGTTGGATGTTCAGGTATTTTCCAGGACTGATTATCGAAGCGCAATCGTTCAGAAGTTTTGTGACTGTACTCAGGTTTTCTCAATCACCCAGAAGTGAGAGAGCCCGAAGACTTTCAAGGGGGATTTCTCCATGCCCTGCAGAACGAGGCGTAAACCCTTGCCCAGGCGGGGGTAGCGCCAGATGATATTGTCATATGCCCCAAAGATCACCGTCCGGTAGATGAAGCAGCCGGGCAATCCGGCGAAAAGCGCTTGCAGGTCGGCAGCTGAATAGGCGCGCACGTGGGGAGCCAGGCGGTCGCGCCAGCGCCTCGGTAAGTAATTTACCAGGGGTATGTTGCCGAAATGATAGTCGCCCCGCCAGTAAACCCCATGGGTTTCGAAAGGATAGCCGCGGTTCGGGGTGAAAAGGAAGATGCGCCCCCCGGGGCGCAGGACACGAAGCATTTCTTGAGCAGCCATGCGGTCGTTTTGGACGTGCTCGAGGACTTCGTGGCTCAAAATTGCATCAAAGGAAGCACCTGGGAAGGGCAGCTGCTCGCCCGCCGCTGACACTATGGATTCTGCACTCCGGCTCCGCGCTACCTGAGCTCGTTCAAAATCGTATTCCAGGCCGATGATTGAACCCACGTGCGGGCGCAGGTGCTCGAGGTACATGCCTACTCCGCAGCCATTTTCCAGCACACGACCCTGCAGAGTTTTGCCAGCATGTCCCAGAATCATCTGCAACCGGCGCTCCTGACCAGCTCGCCATACATAGGAAGGTTCACCGAGCGATGCAGCTTTTTTCGGGTCATAGCTAACCATTCAGACCGCACTCCCGGGTCGCAGGGTTGGCTTCTCTCCCCAATGAATAGCGATGGTCCCCGCCATCTTCCGGTGGAAGCGCACAGATTGAAATCCAGCCTGGATCAAGCGCGACGCGAGCTGCTCGGCCCACAGGAACTGCCTGGTGCTTTCTGGAAGATAACGATAAGCTTCGCCCTCTCCAGTGATCCAACCGCCCAGGGCGGGTATGACCACCCCAAGGTGAAATCTGACCAGTGGGGTAAGCAAGTTCTGGCGGGGCCGGGTCGTATCCAGGGCTACCAGGCAGCCGCCGGGCTTGAGCACCCGGAACTGTTCTTCCAGGCAGCGCTGCAGGCTGGCAACGTTGCGCAGCAGGAACCCGGAGACGATCGCGTCGAAATATCCGCTGGGGAAGGGCAGGTATAAGGCATCCGCCGCGATCCAATGTAAATCTGCCTCCTGGCTGAGATCCTGTTGACTGCGTTGGCGCCCGGTCTGCATCATCTCTAGCGTAAAGTCGGCGGCTACCACCCTGCTGGCTGGATTCTGGCGCAATGCTTCCCTTCCCAAATCCCCGGTGCCAGCCCCCAGGTCGAGCAGCCGCCCGCCGGGCCGGAGGTTTGCCAGGTGGATGACCTGGCGGCGCCAGCGCACATCCTGTCCAGCCGTCATCAGCCGGTTCATCAGGTCGTAGCGGCGAGCAATGCGCGCGAACATCCCTTGCACATAGGCGCTGCGCTCTTCTCCTTGAAGACCGGTCATTTGCCCCCCGGCGAAATTAGCCATCTGGCAGGTATGCACCTGGCAGGTATGCACTTAGTAAGAATGCACTTGGCAAGATTAAGACCGGCACACAGCGCAATCACGCGGCTTATTATAGTTCAGTTCCACTTGCGACAAATCCTCCACAGGAACGATTATGCTTTATAATAGAATTAATAATTTCTTATCCGAATTTCTTGCTCGATCGTTGTTTATAGAATTATTTGCAACAACCATGCTCGCAGCAACAAACATGCTCGCATTTATTCCTCTCCTCATTGACGCATCCCGCAAACCTCAGTTTTTGATTCATTCTGGAGCCCGGTTTGGGTAGCGGCTGCGGCGAGTAAAGCATAATTTGTGTACCGGTTGGGTTTAATGCGAGCGCAACGATCCTTGCGCTTTTTTTCGTTAATCAGGATGGAGCTATTTTCTCATGAGCGTTGAATTCATTTTTCGCCTGATTGGCATGATCGTCCTGGGAATATTGGGAGCCTATTGGGGGGTCTATCTGGCTTCAGCGACGGGCGCACCGAAAGATATGTATGCCCTGATATTGGGCTTAGTCGGCGCATTGATCGGGTTGGTGCTAACCCCCTTCCTGACGATCCGTCCGGTGCGCGCTTTAGGGAACGCGTTGAGCAAAATCTCCACGCCTACCCTGGTTGCCGGGTTGATGGGATTGATGGCTGGCTTGATCATTGCCGCGCTGCTGGCTTTTCCACTGTCCTTATTGCCCTCGCCGTTCGGTGATGTCCTGCCGTTCGTCGGCGTGCTGTTATTCGGCTATTTTGGGGTGATGCTGTTTGCCTCTCGCCAGCATGACATCTTTTCCATGCTGCGCACCCACCTGCCAGGCATGGCCGGTGATGGTTATGAGGAAGGTATGAACCCGGAGGCTGGGGTCACACCGGTGCGGACGGTCTTGCTCGATACCAGCGTGATCATCGATGGGCGCATTGCAGATATCGCCCGCACAGGTTTCCTGGTGGGGACCCTGTTGATCCCGCGCTTCGTGCTGAACGAGCTGCAGTATATCGCTGATTCCTCCGATAGCCTGCGCCGGCAGCGCGGCAGGCGGGGCATGGAGGTGATCTCACAGCTGCAAAAAGATACAGCGGTCCCCGTGCGCATCAGCGACATCGATGTTGAGGGTGTGCGTGAGGTGGATGACAAGCTGGTGATCCTGGCCCGCCAGCTGCGCTGCCCGATCCTTACCAACGATTACAACCTTAACCGGGTGGCTGAGCTGCAGGGAGTGGCTGTGCTCAACGTGAACGAGCTGGCCAACTCGGTCAAATCGGTGATGCTCCCCGGTGAAACTTTGAGCGTGAATATCATCCAGGAAGGCCGCGAGGTTGGGCAAGGGGTGGGCTACCTGGACGACGGGACTATGGTTGTGGTGGAAGATGGGCGCCATCACTTGAATACACAGGCGACGGTAGTGGTCACCAAAGTTCTGCAGACCGCTGCCGGGAGAATGATCTTCGCTCGCCTGGATGGGGGAGAAAAAACCTGAGCCTGGGCTTGCTCGTAAATGCGTGAATGGATCAGTGGGCGGAATCCAGTGTACGAGGTCCTGCGCGCCCGGCGTCGCAGGTGTTTTAGCCTGCAGCTGGCGGATAACGCCCAGGAGAGAGGCCGGCTGGCGGAAATCCTCCAGCTTGCTTCTGCAGAGAAGCTGCCCGTCGAGCGCGTGCCGCGTGGGCGGTTGCAATCCTATGGGGACGGAAATCAGGGAGTAGCCCTGGAAACCGATGGCTACCCCTACGCAGACCTGGCAGACATACTCGAAGTTGCTGAAGAGCGCCAGGAACCGGCGTTTATCTTGATCCTGGATGCTCTCCAGGATCCGCAAAACCTGGGAACCCTGCTGCGCAGCGCCGAGGCGGTAGGAGTCCACGGGGTGCTGCTGCCTTTGCGCCATACAGCCATGGTGACGCCGGCTGTGGTCAACGCTTCATCCGGGGCCAGCGAGCATCTGCACGTGGCGCAAGCCAACCTCGCCCAGGCGATACAAACTCTGAAGGTGAGGGATATTTGGGTGGTCGGTATGGAAGCTTCACCCGAAGCTATGCTCCCTGACCAGGTCCGCCTGGATGGGCCGCTTGCCCTGGTGGTGGGCAGTGAAGGTGAGGGCATGCGCCATTTGGTGAAAGAATCATGCGACGTCCTCTTGCGTTTGCCAATGCGCGGTCAGGTCGCCTCACTAAATGCGGCGGTCGCCGGATCGATTGCCCTGTATATGATCTGGCAGAAGCGAGCCTTTCTCTAACATGCGTTTCCTGGCAGACGACCTCGATTAATGGTGTTCCTGGCCTGCCAACCGTCAAAAGCCCCTGGCTATTGACGATTCCCCTGAATCCTGATAAACTCCCGCGCCGCGGTTGGACAGGTGTGCGGTTAGTCAGGCGCACCTGCTGATGAGCAGCCAAAGGTCTTGTCCCACTGAAGTGCCTCTGGTATAATGCTTCACGCTTTAATCCAGGAAATCTGGATGAGTGCATTTACAAAATGCCGACGTAGCTCAATCGGCAGAGCAACCGCCTTGTAAGTGGTAGGTTACGGGTTCGATTCCCGTCGTCGGCTCCAGAATCGGCGTTGTTAGCTGGCGATCAGGCTTGAATGCTTCGAACCTGATCTCGAGCTGGCAATTTAGTGCCTGTTCGTTAAATTGATCTGGGCGGTTACCCAAGTGGCCAAAGGGGGCTGACTGTAAATCAGCTGGCAGAAGCCTTCGGAGGTTCGAATCCTTCACCGCCCACCTTGCGACGATGCTGACCAAAGTGATGGCTCTGGTCAGCATGTAGTCATGTAACGAAATGCCCTCATAGCTCAGTCGGTAGAGCACGCCCTTGGTAAGGGCGGGGTCATGGGTTCAAATCCCATTGAGGGCTCTCGTTGCTCAGAACAGTCAATCCTTTTATGTTAGGAGAAGGAAGAGATGGGCAAGCAAAAGTTTGAGCGGAAGAAGCCGCACATGAACGTAGGGACGATGGGGCACATCGATCATGGGAAGACGACATTGACGGCGGCGATCACGAAGTGGTGTGCGCTGCAAGGGTTAGGGGAGTACCGGGCGTTCGAGTCGATCGACAATGCGCCGGAGGAGAAAGCGCGGGGGATCACGATCAACATAGCGCACGTGGAGTACGAGACGGCGAAGCGGCACTATGCGCACGTGGACATGCCAGGGCACCGGGATTACATCAAGAACATGATCACTGGTGCGGCGCAGGTAGACGGGGCGATCCTGGTGGTAGCGGCGCCGGAAGGGCCGATGCCGCAGACGCGGGAGCACGTGTTATTGGCGCGGCAGGTGGAAGTACCGGCGATCGTGGTGTACCTGAACAAGGTAGACATGATGGATGATCCGGAGTTATTGGAGCTGGTGGAGCTGGAGCTGCGGGAGCTGTTGAGCGGATACGGGTTTCCTGGGGACGAGACGCCGATCGTGCGGGGGAGTGCGCTGCAGGCGTTGGAAAGCGGGAGCAAGGATCCGAATGCGGAGGATTATGCGAGCATCCGGGAGCTGCTGCGGGTAGTGGATGAGTACATCCCGGAGCCGGTGCGAGACGTGGACAAGCCGTTCATGATGCCGGTGGAAGATGTATTTTCGATCAAAGGGCGAGGGACGGTAGTGACGGGGAGAGTGGACCGGGGTAAGATCAAGGTAGGGGAAGCGGTGGAGATCGTGGGGCTGCAGGAGAAGAGCCTGGCTAGCGTGGTGACGGGAGTGGAGATGTTCCACAAGTCGCTGGACGTTGGGATGGCAGGGGACAACTGCGGGCTGCTGCTGCGGGGGATCGACCGGGAGCAGGTGGAGCGGGGGATGGTGGTGGCGATACCGAAGAGCATCACGCCGCACCGCCATTTCATGAGCCAGGTGTACGTGCTGCGCAAGGAAGAAGGGGGCCGGCACAAGGCGTTCTTCAGCGGATACCGGCCGCAGTTCTACATCCGGACGATGGATGTGACCGGGACCATCCAGCTGCCCGAAGGGGTGGAGATGGTGATGCCGGGAGATGATGTCAACCTGGAAGTGGAGCTGATCGTGCCCGTCGCATTGGAGCAGGGCTCCCGCTTCGCAATCCGCGAAGGCGGCCTCACCGTCGGCGCCGGCGCTATCACCAAAATCCTGGATTAGTAAAGGAGTTCGAAAGGGATTGTCATGGCTTCCAAGAAAGATGTCCGCCCAGTGGTAACACTGGCATGTACAGAGTGCAAGGAACGGAACTATACGACCGAGAAAAACCGGCGCAACGACCCGGGACGGATCGAGCTGAAAAAATTCTGCCGACGTTGCCGGTGCCACACCTTGCACCGGGAGACAAAATAATCCATGCCCCAGGTGACCATTGCATTCATTTCAATGAGGTCACAGGGGCGGGTATAAAGGCCAGTAGCTCAATTGGTAGAGCACCGGTCTCCAAAACCGGGGGTTGTGGGTTCGATTCCTGCCTGGCCTGCTGATTAAGGTGGCAACGCTGCCTGGTGAGGCGGCGTTTTGCCGGAATAAGCGATTAATTTGTACGTGATGTACGCTGCAAGGAGGACGAAGTGCCGAAGGAAGAAAAGAAAGAAATCCGCAAGGAACCCAATCGTGTCCAGCGCTACTTCCGGGAGACGATTGGAGAATTGCGCAAAGTCAACTGGCCCACCCGCCGCGAGGCGATCAACCTGACGATTGTCGTGCTGATCGTCACCTTTAGCATGAGCGTCCTGTTAGGCATATTGGATTTCATCTACAACCAGATCTTCCGGCTGATCCTGACCTGAGTGACAGCCTTCTGCAAATGGACTGGTAGGGTAGCTAAGATTTGATGAGAAGAGGCCAAATGGAATTTACAGGCCAGGACGACCAAAGCGAAGAGATCCCTCAGGTTGAAGAGGCACCTGAGGCTGAAGAGCTGGAGGAGGGCGACATCAGACCCTTACAGGAAATCAGCAGGACTGAGGAGGGCGATACCAACCCCCTGCAGGAATTCAGCGGGACGGAGGAGGGCGATACCAGCCTCCTTCAGGAATTCGGCGTGAGGGAGGAGGGCGGTATCCTGCTTGAGGGAGAACTTCAGCTGGAAACCGCCACGGATGACCGCGCCTGGTACGTGGTGCACTGCTATTCTGGCTACGAAAACAAAGTGCGCTACAACCTGGAGCAGCGAATTGAAACCATGGGGATGAAGGATAAGATCTTCGATGTTGTCGTTCCGACAGAAGAGGAGATCGAGGTAAAAGAGGGTAAGCGCCGGACGGTCGAGCGCCGCGTGTTTCCGGGCTATATCCTGGTCAATATGATCCTTAGCGAAGAGTCCTGGTACGTAGTGCGCAATACCCCCGGGGTGACTGGCTTTGTGGGCATGGGCAACCAGCCGACGCCTCTACGCCCGGAGGAGGTTGCGCAGATCATCAAACGCATGGAAGCAGAGGCTCCCCGCATCAAAGTGACCTTCAAGCCGGGAGAGCGGGTGCGCATTATCGATGGCCCGTTCAATGATTTCAGAGGCACAGTTGCGGAAATCGATATGGAGCGCGCCAAAGTGCGCGTGATGGTTAATTTCTTCGGCCGGGAAACCCCGGTGGAGCTGGACTTTTTGCAGGTAGAGAAGTCATAGTCATTCTATATAGTTGATCGTGTGGAAGGGTGACGCCTAATCACCCGCTAATACCACAAAGGAGTGTATAGTGGCAAAGAAACTCAAAGCAATCGTACGTTTACAGATCACGGCTGGCAAAGCCAATCCGGCTCCGCCGATCGGCCCGGCGTTAGCCGGGCATGGCATCAACCTGATGGCTTTCTGCAAAGAATATAACGCACGCACATCCAACCGGATGGGCGAGATTGTGCCAGCCGAGATCACTATTTTTACCGATGGGTCTTTCACGTTCATTCTGAAGACGCCGCCAGCCTCGGTCCTTTTGAAGAAAGCCGCAGGGGTCGAGAAAGGCTCGGCTAATCCGCCGCGTGAGAAAGTAGGGAAGGTTACGCGCACCCAGATCCGCGAAATTGCAGAGCTGAAGATGAATGACTTGAATGCCATCGATCTGGAAGGCGCGATGCGCCAGATTGAAGGTACAGCCCTCAACATGGGGCTGGAAGTTGTTGATTGAACCCTGGTGGGAGGGTAACCCGTTTACCCGTTAGCACCACGAAGGAGGAATAATGGCAAAACATGGAAAGAAATACCTGGCTGCTGCAGCCAAGGTAGATCGTAATCTGCGATTACGCGCCTAAGGAAGCGCTCGGTTTGGCGAAAGAGACGGCAACCGCCAAATTTGACGAGACGGTCGAAGTACACATTCGGCTTGGCGTGGATCCGCGCCACGCAGACCAGCAGGTGCGGGATGTGGTTGTGCTGCCGCATGGCCTGGGCAAATCTGTGCGGGTGATAGTCTTCGCCCAGGGTGAAGCAGCTCAGGCGGCGCGTGAGGCCGGCGCCGACTTTGTTGCAGATGACGACGAGACCCTGGCTCGCATCCAGGGCGGCTGGACAGATTTCGACGTGGCAATTGCCACACCGGATATGATGGGAAAAGTTGGGCGGCTTGGGCGTGTGCTTGGTCCGCGCGGCCTGATGCCGAACCCCAAAGCGGGCACCGTTGTGCCGCCTGAAGACATATCCCGGGTTATCGACGAAGTCCAAGGCCGGTCGTGTAGAATTCCGCATTGACAAAACCGCGAACCTGCACATCCCCATTGGAAAAGCATCTTTCGAGCAGAAAATGCTGTATGATAATATGGCTGCTCTGATGGAGGCGATTAAGAAGGCCCGCCCGGCGACGGCTAAAGGGACTTATATCCGCCGTATCACAGTAACGACCACCATGGGTCCGGGAATCCGGATTGATCCGGCGGCAGCCCAGAGTATGGAGATACTGGAATAAGGTCGTAAAAATCAACTGATCCAGCAATACTTCGCCAGAGACTGCAGGCGTTGGCAGCATTCTGCCGGCTTAATCTCCTGCCCAGGTGAAGATCCCTCCAAGCGTAATCTGCTGAGTGCTTTACGCCTCAGGAAATGGAGAGTCTTTGCCCGGCAACTCTGCGAGCAAAGACTTTTTATTGAAAGGAGGTGAAGTACATTGGCAATCTCTAAGAAGCATAAGAATGAACTGGTCAACCAGTACGTCGAGTGGATTAAGGAATGCAAAGCTTTATACCTGACTGAATACACGGGTCTGAGGATGAAGGACATCGACGAGCTGCGGCGGAAATGCCGGGAAGCAGGCGGCGAGTTCCACATCGTCAAGAATACTCTCGGGCAGGTAGCATTTCAGCTCGGTCGGTTGGGAGATCCCGGGCGGCTATTTTGAAGGGAGCACTGCGATTGGTTTTGCTTTCAAGGATGCGGCGGCGATGGCAAAAATCATGTCTGAGACCGCACGGACGTCCGAGTTTGTCAAGATCAAGGGAGGCTATCTCGATCAACGGCCGATTTCCGCCAAGGCGGTAAAGGACCTGGCAGAGCTGCCACCCTTGCCAGTTATGCGCGCGCAATTATTGGGCACGCTTCTGGCCCCGGCAGGCAAGCTGGTACGCACGCTTGCAGAACCAGCCCGCTCGCTGGCGGCAGTCATGCAGGCTTACGCAGAGAAAAGCGGGGCAGCCGCGGATGCGTAATTATCTGCTGGCTAATCCCTGGAAGATTAAGTTTTATAACCGGGTCGTAAATTCGACCAAACCTATAGAAGGAGTACGAAGATGGCTGATTTAGAAAAACTTGTGACTGAGCTGAGTACACTCTCGGTTCTGGATGCTAGCTAACCTGGTGAAGATGCTCGAGGATAAATGGGGCGTTTCAGCGGCTGCCCCGGTAGCGACTATGGCTATGGCAGCTGCCGCCTCTGCAGCGGCGGCTGAGGCGGTTGAAGAGAAGACAGAGTTCGATGTGATCATTAAAGATGCCGGTCCTAAGAAGATCGAGGTCATCAAGACCATCCGCCAGCTCACCAGCCTGGGTCTGAAAGAGGCCAAAGATGTGGCTGAGACCGCCGGTGGTAAAGTTCTCGAAGGCTGTGAGCAAGGAAGCCGCTAGCGACGCCAAGGGCAAGCTCGAAGCTGCCGGCGCGGTAGTTGAAGTCCAATAACGCGCCTGTGGAAATCGTCCCGGAAACAGTCTGTTTGAGGGAAATTGTGCAAACAGGCTGTTTTTCGGGTCTTACCTCTCCGCAAGCCAATACCTGTGGTATATTAAAATTCAATCAGGAGGGCTTATGAGCGCACGAATTTTGATGATCGAAGACGATGAAGCCATCTTGAAATTCTTGCGCCGCGGCCTGGCTTACGAAGGTTACCAGGTGGACACCGCAGCGATGGTCAATCTGGATCTAGCTCTGGCCAGGGATAACCCCCCGGATCTGGTCGTCCTGGATCTAATGCTGCCTGGCATTGATGGCCTGGAAGTGTGCCGGCGCTTACGCGCCGGTGGACCGGTGCCGATCTTGATCCTGACGGCCAAAGACACGGTCAATGACCGCATCCAGGGGCTGGATATGGGCGCGGATGATTACATGGTCAAGCCATTTAATCTGGATGAGCTCCTGGCGCGCATTCGAGCATTGCTGCGCCGGGCACAACCAAGCCGGCCACAGGTGCTGCGTTTTGCTGACCTGTCACTGGATACTGGCACTCGCCAGGCGTCGCGTGGCGACCGGGTAATCTCTTTGACCGCCAAAGAATATGAATTGCTGGAGCTGTTCCTACGCCATCCCCGCCAGGTGCTCACCCGCGATATGATCTTCGACCGGGTCTGGGGATACGACTTCGGCGGCGAAAGCAATATCATTGAAGTCTACATCCGTTATCTCCGCCAAAAACTGGAAAGCGAAGGAGAACCCAGACTGCTCCATACCGTACGCGGGATGGGCTATGTCTTGAGAGAGCCTTCCTGACAATCTATGTCTTTACGCCGCGGCTGGCCGTCTTATATACGGCGGTTGTAGGCGGGATACTGCTGCTGTTTGGCACGACAGTGTATATCATCGTAAGTGTCACGCTGACCAGCCAGGGAGACATCACCCTTACCCGCGCTGCAAATTGAAATCATCCGAACAACCCGGATCGAAACCCCGGAGACGGGGAACGTCCGGGTAATTATTTTGCCTGCCCTGGACCTGGCAGCCGATGTATATGTCCAGGTATGGGGGCGGAACAACGAGCTGCAGGCGACTTCACCCAACATCAGCGCCTACAAGAAATCATTGGACCCCGCTGGGCTGCTGTCCGGAAAACCCATTTTCCATAACGTTTCCATCGAGAATGCACGTTTGCGAGTCCTGTCGGTCCCCCTGAATTTGAGCGACCGCTGGGTGGCAACTCTGCAAGTTGGCTCCAGCCTGTCTTTTGTGGATGCGACTCTCCGCGTATTATCGGTTGTCTTGATCATCGGGGTTCTGTTATCGATGTTATTCGCCAGCTTTGCCGGTTGGATCAGCACCCGCCAGGCATTAATCTCACTAGACGCAGTGACCCAAACTGCTTTGCAAATAACCCGGGCAGATGACCTATCAAGACGAATTCCATATAACGGTCCGCCAAAAGATGAAGTTGGGCAGCTGATCAATGCATTTAACCAGACTTTGGAACGCCTCGAGAAACTGTTCAATACCCAGAGGCGTTTCCTTGCAGATGTGGGTCACGAGCTGCGCACACCTTTGACAGTAATCAAGGGAAATGTCGATCTCATGCGCCGGATGGAGAATGCGGATATCGAATCGTTGGATAGTATCGAGAGCGAGGTGGACCGGCTAACCCGCTTAGTAGGCGACTTGCTGTTGTTGGCGCAGGCTGAATCGAGCAAGCTGCCCCTCGTCTATCGCCTTGTCGAGCTTGATTCATTGCTGCTCGAGGTATTTCAGCAAATGCAGATCCTCGCCCGAGGTAAGTTATCGATAAAATTAGGCGAATTCGATCAGATGTCGGTATGCGGAGATCCGGATCGATTGAAGCAGGTCCTGGTGAACTTAATCGGAAATGCTATCAAATATACGCCGGCTGGAGGAGAAGTCATTGTCAGCCTGGGTAAAGAAGATAAGCGAGCTCGAATAACAATCAGCGATACCGGACCGGGAATACCGGTAGAAGATTTGCCATACATCTTTGAACGGTTTTACAGGGGAGAAAAATCGCGCACACGGTCAAGAGATGGAAAGGGGTTTGGATTGGGGTTATCCATCGCATATTGGATTGTGCAGAACCATGGCGGTCAGATTGAGGTTGCTAACCGGGTGCCTGCTGGGACGACATTCTGTGTTTGGCTTCCCTTAGCGGAAGGGGAGTGCAAGGAAAAAGAACCGGTAACGTGATCTGAAGAATAGTTCGAACTTGTTCTCGATAATGACAGGGAGGTGGTCGACCAGATTGCTTATGGTTGACCACCTCTCTCATCAAGGAGAACACTCATCAGGATGGGTCCTTTATTCCGTTTGAACCTCCTGATCGCCCATTAAACATGCGTACTGTTGATCCCTTTCCTTCGGAAGGATTGGAGAAGGGTGTCTTGTTCGTTGAACGAGATCCGTCCGGATTGCTTGCTTGGCTCATGGTAACCGGGTGATATGTTGGTTCCGGACGAGCAGAGACCAGGTCAGGAGAAGTTACGGGTTTCGGTGCTGGACGAAAAGACGTGCCGCTATTGCTGGATACCTGGGTAGCAGGGAGCCGGCTGGTTCCAGCAGAGCGTACCGGAAGGGGGTCCACTGAATTGCGCATTGTTGGACGCCCTGAATATCGAGCTCGTGCATCGTTCTGGGTGAAGAGGCGTGCTCCGGCTACAGAGAAGGTACCAATAATCAGCACCCGGATCAGCCAGACCATTATCGCTACAAAGACCGGGACTGCCCGCAGCAATGTCTCACGCTGGACCACTGCATTGCCGAGAGATTGGTGGTTGAGGATGGCAATTGAAACGCCCCACCAGGTGAGAATCGCGTTCATTGAAGCCGCCAACAGCCAGGCGCCGAATAGATACCACACTTCGCCAGGCTCGGTCGACCCTTCACCGGGTGTAAACAACCTGGCTATGCCGGCAAAATCAATTCCGCAGAAGGCTAAAGCCAGGATCGTCGCCCAGGCAATCCCCAGGAATGCAGAATCCCCGAGCAGATCATGGAGAGCGAATTCCGTTGTACTAAAATTGAATACCTCGAAGGCTAACAACGCGCCAACGAGAATGATCCCAAAGAACAAACCGCGATGGATATGCAATCGTTGCAGCATTGCCGAGAACCGGTTAGTTTGTAAACGATTGGTGTTCATTCTGACCTCCACAGTCGATCCAAAATTATCCTAATCTGTCTGAGCTCTTGAGTGGGCTCAACCCTGAATTACAGGGGGACTGGAAAGAAGTATCACTTACAGGTACCTGGCTCGAGTTCTCTTGACATTGCAATGAATTACGGTTAAAATATAGAACAAAAGTTCTAAATTGTCAAGAGGCAATATTATTTTTTTACAATTAATAGAACAATTGAGCTATTATACCAGGTGATAGGTATTTTTCACCAAATTAGGAGGAGCAATGTCTTTCACTCAGCGAGTAGCTTTGATGATCCCCAGCATTTTGCTGAGCATGGTATCGGT
>CAVPMW010000005.1:0-17411 GCA_963706515.1 uncultured Chloroflexia bacterium | reverse complement strand
CATACCCCGTTGACCAGCGCGCCGGGATTCCGACCGATCTGAGCAGGACGACTTCAGCGGTCGCGTAATAGTTGCAGAATCCTTGTTTCAAATCGAATAAAAACCAGTCGATCGGCTCCCGGTTTGCCGGTAATTCGGGGATAGTATCGCTGTATTGGATATTGGTACGCAGCCAATCTGTGACTGCAAGAGCAATATCGTAAGGATTATCCTTGCCTGAGGCGATTTGGACTGCCAGCTCTCTGACGCGGGGAGTAATCGAAGCGGGAAGCTGCAGGTAGCGCTGGGTGACCCAGGTCGGGTAGTTGATGCCGGAGCTTCGCAGCTGGGCTTCAGTCGCATTCGGCAGCGACGCTTGGACAGAGTAAATTTCCCCGGCATGCAGGGATGGGCTGAGGCGAACAGCCGACAGATCGACGCTAGAATCGGTATTAATCGCAACTGTGGATACAGCATTCCGGCTGACCCAAATAGGTTGGGAAGGAGCCAGGAGGGTTGTTAAATCAGCAGCGGCAGCGATCTGGAAGGTAGCAGGAATTCGACCCAAGGAAGGCTGACCGGCAAAGCTGTCTTTCATGGGGTCAAAAGGGCTCAATTGAGTAAACGAGCTACGCCACTGTCCATTATTATAAAAATCGTATGCGCGCGCCCGCCAGTAAATCCTGATATCGTCGGGTAGATCAGTCGTGGCAGTAGCAGCCATGACCTGACTCTGGGTAAGCTGGTTGCCTCGACCCAGGAGCATACTGTTGCCATAATAATCGCTGACCACGCCGACTGTTGTACGCAAGGAGGCAAATGCGTTGGTGAAACGGTCGCGCATCAAGTTGTAAGGTTCCTTGAGCTTCTGAAAAGCGCGCTCGGCAGAGGGGACGCCTTGGGCCACAGCCGGCATCGTCCAGGCGAGCAGTACCAGGAGGGCGGCTGCGATAAGGGTCGTGCGAATAAAATCCAGGCTTAAATGCGGGGGGAGATTAGAGCGATTTTTACGCCAATCCGCGAATCGATGCAAATATGCCGCTCGCGCTACCAGGACGAGGGTAAAGAAAATAAAGACCGCCAGGAACCAGACTCGCCTCGCAACCAGCGGGTCAAATGAATGGATGACGAACAGGATGATGCCTGAAATTAATAACGACTGCCATCCATTCCCGTGACGAACCAGTGAATAACCAGCCTGAGCGCCTGCAGTCCAGAAGAGCAAAGCCATTAAAAAGACGAACAGCAGCGAGTCTGTGACCACATCCCGGGTAATCACCTGGCGGATAACCACGCTCAGCCTGCCCAGGACGCTTGGAATACGCTCTGACCAAAGGACCTCTCTGGAGTAAAGACTCCCGATCTGCCAAAAGACGACGAATATTCCGAATACGGCAGCAAAGATGAATACCAGTCGTGGCGAGAATTGGCTTTTGCCCAGTACCAACCCGGCGATCACTGCCAGCAAAGCTACCATCTGGATAATCTCGAGATGCCCAGTCCATTCAGTAGCGACTAAGCGGGTAGCTACAGTTAAGACTGCCACCAAAAGTATTGCGATAGAGGCCCAGTCCCACCAGCGGGTCGGATTGTCTGTCAATTCATCCATATCATTTGTCGCAGGAGTCATATGTATCTACGTCATAACTACACTTATGGTTCAACGCCTCTGAGATAAATCCTATCACATAATTGGTCACCTCAGATTATCCAGGCTCTCGCAGATGAAGATTCCAATTCCATATTAATTGAAACCTATCAAAAATTCTAATATTATCGGCCAGGATTAATTGGAATCGGACACATACCGGACGTATGAAAAGTCATGCGCCATTTGCTAATAAATTCCACCCCTTTAATGGGATATCCACGATGCTCTAAGTACAGTCACAAAACTTTCGAGCGATGGCGCTTTGATTATCAGTGTTAGAAAATACCTTAACTTCCAACAGAATTTATGTGACTGTACTTAGGGCTGCCAGAACAAAGAGCAGGCTCTTGCTGCTATTAAAGGAACAGCGTAGAGGGCGATTCGTAGCAAAAGGTACAATCTTATGGTAAAATTTTGCCGAAATAAAGCCTGGATTAATTAAAAACCAGGGCGCATATTTTGGCGCGAGCGCCTGGCGATCTGGCTCTCTTACCACAGAGAAAAGTATAAGGGAGTGAATATGACTGGCGGAAACTGGTTATTCATTGGCGTATTCCTGGTCCTTGCTCCTATCTTTCCCATAATGGCACTTCTAATCCCCCGGATCATTGCACCGAAAAAACCCAATCGAATCAAGCAAGAAACCTACGAATGTGGTATGGAAACTTTCGGCGATACCTGGGTGCAGTTTAAGGTGCAGTATTATATTTACGCCCTCGTATTTCTGGTATTCGATGTAGAGATTGTATTCTTATATCCCTGGGCGGTATCTTTCGATCTGCTCCCCTTGTTCGCAGTTTTTGAGGGAATTATTTTTATTGCCATCCTGGTGGCTGGATTGGTATATGCCTGGCGCAAAGGCGTCTTAGAATGGCAGTAGCTGCTAGTGATCAATATCAAGGCTGACGGAGCTCCTCCTTCAGCCTTTTCTATGCGAGTTTATCGGGAAATGGACTTGGTTCGGGAATTACAGGAGATCTGAAATGTTGGATCCGGTTGCGGCAATATCACACTGGTTGAGTATTACTCTTCTGGGATTGGGTTTATCGCCGGGTTTGGTGGCACTGATCATGGCAGTGCTGGGCGTTGTTGTTCTATGCACATTCCTTTTGGTATTGGATATCTTCCTGGTATGGGTGGAGCGCAAAGTTGTCGCCCGCTTCCAGGACCGCCTGGGTCCTAATCGCCTGGGTCCGTTCGGCTTGATCCAACCCCTGGCTGACATTATAAAATTGCTCATCAAAGAAGATATTACTCCTGATGGAGCGGACAAAATCCCGTACAACCTCTCTCCGATTATCGCTCTTGCGACGGTCCTGTTAATCTGGGCGGTTATACCGCTAAACGTTAATTTACCTGGAGCAGATATCAACGTCGGTGTGCTATATATCGTGGCGATCGGTGCGATCAGCCTCCTGGGAATTATCATGGCAGGCTGGTCATCCAATAATAAGTATGCGCTGATAGGCGCATTCCGGACTGTCGCCCAAATGGTCTCCTATGAAGTACCCATGGTGATCGCGCTGATCGTCCCGGTCATTTTGGCTGCATCGATGAGTATCTATAAGATCGTCGATACTCAGCAGGTTTGGTTCATCTTTTTAGCTCCAGTAGCGGCGTTTATCTTCCTGGTCTCTTCCATTGCTGAGCTGGGACGGTCTCCGTTCGATCTTATCGAAGCCGAATCGGAAATCGTAGCCGGATTCCATATTGAGTACAGCGGCATGAAGTTCGGATTATTTTATGCTGGCGAGCTCCTGCATGCGCTCACCATCGGAGTGCTGTTTTCCTCGTTATTCCTCGGCGGTTGGCGAGGGCCTTATGCCGCTCAATTTCCGATTCTCGGGGTCGTTTACCTGTTCATCAAGGCGTTTTTCATCTATTGGGTAATCATGTGGATCAAATACTCGCTGCCAAGGATTCGGATCGACCACATGATGAGCTTTAACTGGAAATTCCTCACGCCACTGGCATTAATCTATCTAATGGTGATTGCTGTAGCTCAAAAAGTTTTATCTGCTTCGAGCACCCCGATATATATTATCGGCATGCTGGCAATCAACCTGGTGGTGATCTGGATTACTTTCGTCTTGCTCCAGCGCAGGGCGCACATCACCCGCCAACAATTTGAGGCCGATCGCCCATTGGCAAGACCCGCTGAAGCAGGAGCTTCCTCAACCACCGGCTGATCCGGAGAATGCCTATGACAGTTTATCAGATACTATTCCTGGTGATCGCGATCATTTCCTTGATTGCCGCAATTCGAGTGGTAACCGCGCGCAACCTGATCCATGCTGCGCTTTGGCTGGTGGTTACGCTCTTCGGGGTGGGATTGATGTTTGCCACACTGAATGCAGGTTTCCTGGCTGTGGCTCAGGTGGTCATTTATATCGGGGCAATCGCAATCCTGTTTATCTTTATCGTCATGCTGACTCGCGCGGCAGCGAATCCAAGCACTTCGCAGATCAATACCAACTGGTCCTGGGGGGCGTTGATCAGCCTGGTTCTTTTTGCTGTTTTGATCTGGGTGTTGGCTGGCTGGTCAGGTTTCACCTCTACGCCGCCGCCCATGGATCCTCAGGTGAACACGGTTGCAGAGCTGGGAGTTGCTCTGGTTGCACCTAACGGCTACCTCTTACCATTTGAAGTAGCCTCGATCTTATTATTAGCAGCACTGATTGGGGCGATTATGATCGCCTCTGCAAAAAAGTGAGCCGGCTGCCGTCTGGTAATGCCTGATGCTGGAGGAGGATAGATGGTTCCACTCTCATGGTACCTGATTTTTGCGGCTGCGCTCTTTTGTATCGGTCTTTTCGGTGTCCTGGCGCGTAAAAATGCCGTAGCCATTTTCATGGGTATCGAGCTGATGTTGAACGCCGTAAACGTGAACCTGATCGCATTTTGGCGTTATCGAGCACCGATACTCATCGCCGGGCAGGCATTTGCCGTAATTGTTTTTGCGACGGCTGCCGCCGAAGTCGCCGTCGGGCTGGCGATCGTGATTTCCGTGTATCGCCGCCGGAATACGATCGCTGCTGATGAAATTAATTTGCTTAAATGGTGACCTATGACGCTTGAAACTCTGATCTGGCTCACCCCAGTACCGCCTCTGCTCGCATTTTTTATAATCGTTCTATTTACCAACCGGATCAAATGGCTGAGCCATACAGTGGCGATTGCATCGGCTTTCCTTTCCTGGTTAGCCAGCATGATCATATTTTGGCTGGTAATCCATATTGAAGGCTTAGGCGCCAATCCGATTGTCTCTTACCTGGACTGGTTCCCGACCGGCGATACCATATTCAGGATCAGCGTCCAGGTAGATCCGCTGACTGCTGTTTCGCTCTTCTTTGTAGGTTGGACGGTCTTGATGATCTTCATCTATAGTGTGGGCTATCATAATTATGGAAAGCCCAAAGGTGATCACGATCGCCCAGGATTACCCCCCCACGGTGCAACGATTACGGATGAGCATGCTCATTCGCATAAGGTGCCCTCGATCGAGCCAATGTACTCTCGTTTTTTCGCCTTCATCGGTCTCTTCGCCTTTGGAATGCTGCTGCTGGTGACCACGGGCAACCTGCTCGTCCTTTTCATCGGCTGGGAGATCATGGGGCTATGTTCCTATCTTTTGATCGGTTTCTGGTACGCGAAACCCTCAGCCCGGGCAGCGATGGTGAAAGCATTCATCACCACCCGCGTCGGGGATGTCTTTATGCTTCTGGGAATTGCTTACCTTTACTTCCTGGTTGGGTGACCTGAACTACCGGGTGATCTTCAGTCCTGATGTCCTGGAGAAGCTGAGCAACACTCCGGCGGTCGGTAATTTCCTCGGTCTGTCTGCCGCAATGCTGATCGGTTTGCTGCTGTTCACCGGTGCGGTAGGAAAATCTGCACAATTTCCCCTGCATGTCTGGCTGCCGGATGCGATGGAAGGTCCGACGCCGGTTTCTGCCATGATCCATGCTGCAACCATGGTCTCCGCCGGTGTTTACGCGATGCTGCGAATTTTCCCGCTTCTCTCGGTCGGTGCGCTTGAAGGCGGGCTGACTTTCGACATGAAAGTAATCGCCATTATCGGCACATTCACCGCGATTTTTGCTGCATCGATTGCGATTGCTCAGCGGGATATCAAGCGTGTCCTGGCATATTCGACCATCTCCCAGCTCGGATTTATGTTTGCTGCTCTGGGGGTCGGAGCATATGTTGCGGCAGTATTTCATCTGGTCATGCATGCATTTTTCAAAGCGCTGCTCTTCCTCGGGTCAGGCTCGGTCATCCATGGGATGGAACATGGCGTGCTCCATACCGGCGAGGAAGTCGATCCGCAGGATATGTTTAACATGGGAGGGCTGCGGCGCAAGATGCCGGTCACCTTCTGGACTTTCCTGATCGGGGGACTGGCTCTGGCAGGTTTCCCGCTTGTAACTGCAGGATTCTGGTCGAAGGATGAAATCTTCGCTGAAGCCTTCGGGCGCGGCTACTGGGCGGTGTTCATCATTCTCGCGCTGGCAGCTTTGTTAACTGCCTTCTATACGATGCGCCAGATCAGCCTGACCTTCTTAGGCAAGCCGCGTACTGAATCAGCTGAGCATGCGGTTGAATCGCGCTGGACAATGACCTTGCCCCTGGTCGTCCTGGCATTCTTCTCCATAGCGGCTGGCTGGGCGGGGATTAACGAAAAATTCCCGCTGATCGGGGGCCTCCTGCCAAACTGGTTCCATGAATTTGTAGGAAGTACACTCGCGGTTATACAGGAGGAGCTGCCGTTCAGCTACGTGCCGCTGTTGACTTCCCTGGCGGTCTCGCTGGGCGGTCTTCTGCTGGGCTGGCTGGTTTACCGCCGCATCCAAGCCAGAAGCGATGTCGATCCTTTGCAGAAGGGCTTGGGGGGGTTCTACAAGGTGCTCAAGAATAAGTATTACATCGATGAGTTCTACCAGAAAGCCTTCATTCGCCCATCAATCTGGTTCAGCGACGTTTTTGTCTCCCAGTGGGTAGACTTGAAAGTGATTGATGGGGCTCTAAATGCTATCGCCTCGGTAGTAGCTCCAATCGGGACTTTCTTACGGCGGTACATCGACAAAAACGTCGTCAACGGAGCCGGCGATCTGGTTGGGGAGGGCTCAAAGAAGTTTGGTCGTTTTCTCCGCCCCATCCAAACCGGACGCATCCAGCAGTATATGATCCTGGCGTTGGTCAGCATCGCAGCGTTCAGCGCCCTCTTTTATTATTTGCTCGTGTTCTCGAGATAGGAATGCCAGGTGATAGGAGCGTAATATGACCTTTATCGACAATTATCTGCTTGCTCTCATCGTGTTTACTCCTGTCCTGGCAGCGATCATTTTGTTTATCCTGCCTAGCTCTTCTAGCAATCTTCATCGCTGGACTGCCTTCGTGCTCAGTTTTATCCCATTTGGTCTCTCGCTTTATTTATGGTTCGCATTCAAGCCCAATGTTCCCGGTTTCCAGTTCCAGGAACAATGGATCTGGTATCCACCAATCCATTCCTCATTCCACCTCGGTGTGGACGGCATCTCGCTTACGATGGTCTTACTAACCACATTATTGACCCCGCTTATCATCCTGGCTTCATTCAACATTATTGAGAATGTAAAAGCCTACATGATCTTATTCTTCCTTTTGGAGATGGGTCTCTTAGGCGTGTTTCTCTCGCTTGATTTGCTGATATTCTTCGTTTTTTGGGAGTTTGGGCTGGTGCCGATGTACTTCCTGATCTATCATTGGGGCAGCCAGAAAGGTGAAAAACAGATCTGGGGTGGGCGGAAAATTCCCGCCCGGGTGTACGCCTCCTATAAATTCATAATCTATACAATGGCGGGCTCATTGGGCTTGCTGTTGGCGATCCAAATGCTGGGTGTCGTCAGTGGGACTTATGATCTGCCCATATTAACGCGCACCTGGGATTCGCTCCGCGGGACGCTGTTCGGGCTGCCAGTTTCAACGGTAAAGACGATCGCTTTCTGGGCGTTTACGATTGCATTTGCCATTAAGGTGCCCATATGGCCCTTCCATACCTGGTTGCCAGATGCCCATACTGAAGCCCCGACTGGTGGATCGATGATCCTGGCGGGTGTCCTGCTGAAGCTGGGCGGGTACGGCTTCCTCAGGCTGGTGCTGCCTTTATATCCGGAGCAGTTCAAGCAATTTGCTTACGTACTCGGTTTCCTGGCAATCATGGGGATAATTTTCGGAGCATTTGCTGCATTCGGACAGAGCGATTTCAAGCGGCTGGTGGCATATTCTTCGGTCAACCATATGGGTTTCGTCGTCCTGGGGATCGCCGCTGCGGCTTTTGCGGTGAACACCAATAACGCGACTCTGGCGCTCAATGGCGCTGTACTCCAGATGTTCAACCATGGCTTATCCGCGGCTGCCATGTTCTTCCTGGTCGGGGTTATTTATGACCGCACCCATACCCGAAACCTGGATGACTTCGGCGGTCTTTTCCCGTTAATTCCGGTCTATGGGGGCATCTTGATCTTTACCTCCATGGCCTCGCTGGGTCTCCCCGGGCTGAATGGTTTTATCTCCGAATTCCTGGTGGTGCGCGGCAGCTGGCCGGTATTTACGCTCTATACCGCGCTGGCGATGATCGGTTTGCTCTTTACCGGCGCATATATCTTGAAAGGGATTGGCAAAGTATTACATGGACCACTCAATGAGCGTTGGGTAGGGCACCTGCCAGAGATCAATTTACGGGAGATCGTGGTGGTAGCACCGCTGATGATTTTAATGCTGTGGATTGGTATCTGGCCGGCCTGGATATTGAATGTAATTAACCGGGCTGTAATGATGTTTTACTAAACCCCAGCGTAGAACGTGGGCTTGGATCTGGCTCACGATTTACGCGAATGAGGTGAAGAATGCAGTTTCCGATACTTAGCATCATCGTTTTCACTCCGATAATTTCCGGGCTACTTATTCTGCTCATACCTGGTGACCGGAAGGCAGAAATTCGGGTTGCAGCATTAGCTGCTGCCAGCATTCGCGCTAATCCTTTCTGTATGGCTATATTTCTCATACAACTGGGTGATCGGTGGTTATCAATATATCGAAAACTACCCCTGGCTGCCCGCGCTGGGAATTTCATATACCGTCGGAGTGAACGGGATGAATACACCACTCGTGCTTTTGACAGGAGTGGTGATGTTTACCGGAGTCTTGATCTCCTGGGGGATTGATGACAGGCCGCGCGAGTTTTTTGCATTCCTGTTTATCCTGGCTACTGGCGTATTTGGGGTCTTCGTCACGCAAGATTTGTTCATGCTCTTCTTCTTTTATGAAATCGCGGTTTTTCCAATGTATTTGCTGATCTCGATCTGGGGGTGGAAAGAGACCCGCGAATACGCGGCGATGAAGCTCACTTTGTACCTGTTCATCGGCTCGGTCGTCTCCCTGATTGGCGCATTGGTCATGTATTACGCCTCTGGCCTGCACACTTTTAATATGTTTGCCCTGGAGAGAGCTGGTTTCTCACCCCAATTTCAGCAGATCGTTTTTCCTTTTGTTTTCCTCGGTTTTGCCGTCCTGGGCGGCATCTTTCCCTTTCATAACTGGAGCCCGGATGGTCACGTTGCCGCTCCCACCGCTGTATCGATGTTCCACGCAGGCGTCTTGATGAAATTGGGCGCCTTTGCAGCCCTGCGCGTCGGAATTATGCTCTTGCCTGAAGGCGCAAAAGCAAATATGTGGTGGATCATTTTGCTCGCCCTGGTCAACGTGGTGTATGGTGCATTTATTGCCAGCGTACAGACTGATTTTAAATACGTTATTGGATTCTCCTCGGTATCCCACATGGGGTTGGTGATGTTGGGCTTTGCTACCCTCACCGCGAACGGATTCCTCGGCTCGGGAGTGCAAATGTTCTCGCACGGCATCATGACGGCTCTTTTCTTTGCTGTTGTCGGCATGGTTTACGACCAGTCGCATACTCGGGATATCCCCAGGCTGGCAGGATTCCGCAGGTATATGCCGCTGGTGGCAGTAGCTTTTATTGTCGGGGGCTTGGTCTCGATGGGCATGCCCGGCTTATCCGGTTTTATTGCCGAGTTTCCCATTTTTATGGGAGTTTGGCAGGTTAAACCCTGGATAGCGATCGTCGCTTCCATATCCATCGTGATTACCGCATCCTATATCATTCGCATCATCGGCAAAGTGTTCTTCGGCAAGCTTCCGGATGAATTTAGCGGACACGTTCACGATGTGACCGCCCTGGATAAACTGGCTCTTGTGGTCCTATCCGCGATATTAATTGTGTTGGGAGTCTTTCCAACTTTGATGGTACCTATGGTCGAATCGGGCGTGCAAAATATCATGCGCCTGTTGGGAGGTGCATAAGTGGTTGCAGGTAATTACAGTCTGATCATGTTTCAGGCTATCCTGCCCCAAATACTGCTGGTTGTATTGGGAGCAGTGGTGCTGATCACTGACCTCGTCCTCAAAAAAGAGTTCGACCGGGAGCTGGGGTGGGTAACAGCCATCGGTATGGCTATCGTCATCCTGATCAGTCTCGTTTTCGCTCGACCAGGACCTGTTTCAATTCCCTTGTGGGGCGGGATGATTCACTTTGACTGGTTGGGATTTATCTTTGTAATTCTTTTCATGATCGCGGCCTGCTTCACCGCGATGCTTTCGATTGACTACCAGGGGACGGGCCAGCGCGGTGAATTCTATCTGCTCCTGATTATTGCCACCCTGGGCATGACCTTCATGGCGACCTCCTCGGATATGATCATGCTCTACCTGGCTATAGAAACAACATCGATCCCGTTGTATGTCCTGGCTGGTTTCAAAACTCAGGACAATTCATCTACTGAAGCGGGGTTCAAATATCTATTATTCGGCGCGATGGCTTCCGCGGTCATGTTATACGGCTTCAGCCTCCTATATGGGTTTTCAGGGACGACCTCGATCTATTCGCTGGCTACCGGACTGCGGGCAGGGACAGTTCCCACTATCAGCATCGTTGCCAGCCTGATCCTGGTATTGGTCGGATTTGGTTTCAAGATATCGGCTGTCCCCTTCCATTTTTGGGCGCCAGATGTCTACGAAGGCGCTCCCACCCCAATCGCAGGATTTCTATCGACTGCCTCTAAAGCAGCCGGCTTTGTTGCCTTGATCCGCTTTTTCTCAGTAGTTTTCCCGGGTATCACAACCCAATGGGGAGCGATTGCGTCTGCGTTAGCGGTGGCGACTATGACCCTGGGTAATTTCCTGGCGATGTCTCAGAAGAACATGAAAAGGATGCTGGCGTACTCTTCGATTGCGCACGCTGGTTACATTCTGATTGGCGTGGCTGCCATGGCTACGCCTGGAATCAGCCCGCAGACGTACGTTTTTGCTGCCACGAGCGTTGTATTTTACATAATTGCTTATTTAATTACAAATCTGGCTGCGTTTGGTACGGTCACTGCATTTGAACGGATCAGCGGATCGTCGGAAATCTCTTCATTCAACGGCATGAGTCGCCGCGCTCCAGGATTATCTCTAATCATGATGGTAGCGATGTTATCTTTAGCCGGGATGCCGCCCTTAGCCGGATTTATTTCCAAATTCCTGATATTCGCCTCCGCGGTCGATGCAGGGCTGGTTTGGCTGGCTGCAATCGGCGTGCTGAACTCGATTGTCGGGTTGTACTACTACCTGACTATCTTGAAATACGTTTACTTGTACCGCTCGGAGGACGAGAATATACCTATCCCAATGACGCGACCGATCGCTTTTTCATTGGGGGTTCTGACGGTGGTGATCATCCTGATCGGAACGGTCTTCGCCCCGATCTTTACCTGGAGCAGCTCCATCGCTTCAAGCCTGTTCTAAACCGGTGCATTGACGGTCTAAAATTTGCCATGTTATAATGAACACCCGTGAACTCGGCAGGGGACCAGAATCAAAAAAACTCAATTTCGTTGCTGATCAATGCGACGGTAGTACGGGTAACTGCAGTAGTCGGTTGTGCAACACTGGTAATTATCTTGGCATCCCTAGTTATAGGGTTACTGCTGGATCGTACTCTGAATACGCTGCCGCTATTTACGATCATTTTTATGGTAGGCAGCATGCCTTTAACCTGGATTGTCGTTTATTGGATAGTAAATCGGGAGAGGAAATACTTTATTCCTCCAAGCCAGATACAAACGACAACAAGCCCTTCACTGGAGGATGAGGATCGTGGAAGAGAATAGTAATAAAGGCACAGGTATAAAGCGCTGGATAGTGCTTGGGTTGTTCATTCTCATATTTGTTTTCAGCCGGCTGATTCCCGGTATACCTCCCCCGATTACCCTGGCTGCAGAACCGCTAACCCCGCCGTTGTTTTATATTTCCGGTCAACCCTTTTACATCACTAACTCTTTATTGACCCTATTTCTTATCGATATTCTCATTATTGTCCTCGTGTTAGTAGCCCGCAGAGGATTCGGCGATGAAACAAAACCTGCGCGTGGACTCGCTAATTTTTTTGAAATGGTAGTTGAAGGAATCTATAACCTAGCCGAATCGACTGCGGGAGGAAAATGGGCAAGGTCATTTTTCCCATGGGTGGCGACGATTATTATCCTGGTTCTGCTGGCAAACCTGACCCGGCTTTTACCGGGTTTTGAAACCATAGGGCAGCTAAAGGTTGCGCACGAAAATGGCTATCCGGCAAAACAGGTCGTTCCAGGAATCTATTTCCTTTATAAGGCACCGTCTAGCCCTGCTTCAACTATCCAGGCTGAAACACAGCCTCAATTTGAGATCATCCCATTCTTCCGCGGTCCCTCCACAGATCTAAACTTTACCTTATCACTTGCATTGGTCACGATGTTTATGGTTCAAGTATTTGGGGTTAGAGCTAATGGTGGAAGCTATTTTTCGAAATTCTTTAACTTTGGTCCATTCATCCGTATTTGGAGCACTAAAAAGTTAGGAATATTCGAAATATTGATGCCGTTCATCGATATATTTGTAGGCATCCTTGAATTAATCTCCGAGATTGCTAAAATAATCTCTTTCTCCTTCCGTCTTCTCGGATCGATTTTCGGAGGCTCCGTTCTGGTCGCAATTATCGGTCTCTTACTACCGGCAGCGGTGTTTGTTTTATACTTCCTGGAAATGTTTATCGGAACTATCCAGGCTCTGGTCTTCGGTGTATTAGCGCTGTTATTTATGACCCTCGCTATTCAACCCCCTCATGGGGGAGAGAAACATACCTAAAGGAATTAATCAGGCGAAACCTTCCTGATTATTAGAGATTTTCAAATTTACACTATTTGCGGGAGAGGAATGAAATGGATTTGCTACCCCTTGTATCTGCAATGAAGTACATTGGCGCTGGTTTGGCTATGATAGGCACGTTGGGCGCCGGCTTGGGTATTGGAGTTCTGGGAAATGGAGCGATGCAGGCGATCGCCCGTAATCCAGATACCGCAGGAACGATCCAGATCAACATGATTCTGGTGATTGCCTTTGCCGAAGCAGTAGCGATTTATGCGCTGGTTGTTGCGCTGATTATCCTGTTCGTCGGGTAATTTGATTTCGAGTATAGATGGCAGATTGCTCTAATTTTTACTTGCCAAATAGGTCAAGAATTCCGTCATCAATACGGAGGTAAGAGTTGGAAGGTCTTGGAATAAACCTTGGAATTCTGATTGTCCAGATCTTGAGTTTCTTGATCATTGTCGTCTTCATGTATGCTTTTCTTTACCAACCGATGCTGAGTGCCCTGGCAAAGCGCAAGACTACCATAAGTCAAGGGTTAGAGGATGCCAGGATCGCCGGTGAAGCTCGTGCAAACGCTGAAAAAGAAGCGCAAGAAATTATTGCCAAAGCGGAAGCCGAAAAACAACAGAAGATTCGCGAAGCGATCGATCAGGCTGAAGCAACTGTCCGCGATATTCTTTCCGAAGCAGAAACAGATTCTGAGAAGATCCGTGAATCCGCCCGGACTGAAGCCCAAGAACAACGCGAACAGATTTTGGCTGATGTGCGCGGCCAGATTGCGGGGCTGGCAATTGCAGCTACGGAGAAGCTGGTCGGTGAAACTCTCCAGGACAAGGGTCACCAGAGAGAGCTGATCGACGAATTCTTCTCAGGGATTGCGGGAGGCAAGGTAATCATCCTGGGTGACGAGTCTTTAGCCGGAGCTTCTGCAGAAGTCACCAGCGCACTGCCGCTAACCGGAGACGAGAAATCCAGGGTAGAGAAAGAGGTCCTGGCGAAGATTGGCCCTCCTGCAGCCGTCTCATTCCGGGTTGACCCTTCCATTTTGGGCGGGCTGGTCATTCGAGTGGGCGATAAAGTCCTGGATGGCTCGGTGGCCGGTAAACTGGAGACTTTACGGCAGAGCTTGCATTAACTGGATAATTATTAATCCGTAACTTGTTTAATATATCCGGAATCTAAATTGTCCTATACTGACGCTCAGGCGGCGACCATGAGCGTCATTTTTATTTTTAGCGGATTATTCCACCCTAGCATATGCGTACTAAACATCTCTCAGAACTATTGAGCCAGCTGCCTGAACCAACGGCGCTCCCTGAGCACGATCCATTGATCAACGGGATCGTATGGGATTCGCGCCAGGTTCAGCCGGGGAATCTCTTCATAGCTCTAAGCGGTGGGAACACCGATGGGCACTTATATATTGGAGATGCCATTCGCTCCGGTGCAGCAGCAATCGCCGGCAGCCAGCCTCAGATTGAAACGAGCGTGCCTTATATCCAGGTGGCGGCAGACCGGCGCGCGCTCGCGTACCTATCCGCGGCATTCTATGATTTCCCAGGAAGGGACCTGGTGTTGGTGGGTGTTACCGGGACGGACGGCAAAACCACGACGACCAGCCTGATCTACAATATTATGAGGACGGCTGGCATCCAGGCGGGTATGATCTCAACCGTCAATGCTGTGGTCGGCGAGCAGGTGCTGGATACCGGCTTCCATGTGACCACTCCTGAAGCTCCGGATGTGCAGCGCTACCTGGATATGATGCGCTCGGCTGGGATTACTCACGTGGTTCTGGAAGTTACCTCGCACGGGCTGGCGCAGGAACGGGTGGCAGCGTGTGATTTTGATATCGGTGTAGTGACGAATATAACTCACGAGCACCTGGATTTTCACGGCAATTATGAAAACTACCGTGCGGCTAAAGCACGCTTATTCCAGTATCTGGCACATAAAACTCCGAAAAAGGCGTCCATCTCATCGCTGGCAGTCCTCAACTATGACGATCAATCGTATGAATATCTAAAAAATCAGGTACAGGTTCCGGTTTTGTCCTATGGACTGGCTTCGCCCGCTGATTTGACTGCCTGCAACATCGAATTATCCCCCAAAGGGATGAGCTTCATCGCTGATGGGAAATTGCCCGGCGGCGCTTCGCTCAAGGTGAAAGTGGATTCCAGGCTGGTTGGTCAGTTCAATGTATCGAATTGCCTGGCTGCGATCGGGGCAACGGTATTTGGATTGGCAATCGAGCCATCTCTTGCCGAGAAAGGGATCTCCGCTCTGCCAGGAATCCCCGGGCGGATGGAGCGCATTGACCTGGGCCAGCCGTTCGTTGCGATTGTAGATTTTGCCCATACACCGAACGCGCTTCAGCAAGCAGTGGAAGCCGCCCGGCTGCTCACGCCGGGGAAGGTGATCACAGTGTTTGGCTCAGCCGGACTTCGCGACCGGGAGAAACGATCGCTGATGGCTCAAAAATCAGTTGAATACGCAGATTTAACGATCCTGACCGCTGAAGATCCGCGCACCGAGGCGCTGCAGGATATCTTGGAGCAGATGGCCCTAGGGGCACTTTCAAGAGGGGGAGTTGAGAGGCAGACTTTTTGGCGGATCCCGGACCGACGTGAGGCAATTCGCTTCGGGGTAAGGCTCGCCAGACCGGGCGACATCCTTTTAGTCTGCGGGAAAGGTCATGAGCAATCGATGTGTTTCGGTGAGGTCGAATATGCCTGGGATGATCGCATCGCTCTGCGTGCGGCCCTTGCTGAGCTACTGGGCTTAGCCGGTCCGCCGATGCCAGAATTGCCCGAGAGCTTATGAATTGCTCCCTCTACCTACCCGGATAACCTGGATAATGGACACACCAGCGCAGCCCAGCAGGATAGCCGCTGGCAGCTCATGGCTGGAAACGAGCAAATCGATCCCACTTAAGAAAAACGCGATAAAGATAATGCCCCAGACCAATTGGCGCTGGCCGCTTTCGATTTGGCTGATTCTTCTTTCGATATGGGGAACCTGCACTCGTATCTCGCCCCGATCGACCTTGCTTAAGACACGATCTACTTTCTGGGGCATGGCGACCAGCAGGCGAACGTAATTCCCCAGCTCATCCAGCCAGCCTCCCTCCTGGCCATTCCGTTCTTCCACCAGCAGTTTTCGTGCAAATGGCGCCAGGTGAGCCCACAGGTTGAAATCAGGATCCAAACCAGTGCATATCCCAGAAAGTATCCCAACCACACGCATGACGTAGAGTAAGTTTTGCGGGAATTGGAACGGAAATTTATTGATTAAATCCCTGAATTCGCGGGTGAATTCCCGCATTTCCTCCTGATCGATCTGGGACAGCTCGCTCATCGTGCGCCCCCAAAAGTGATCGAACACCTGGGATTCGGCGCGCTCGAGCATCGCCAGGTCAGCATTCGGCAGAAGCAGGTCCAGCATCTGGTAGGATTTCACCACGCGCGCGGCATCCTGGGTACCCACTGCGATGATCAGCTCACGCAGCCCCTTTTTCGTTTCGGGGGCAATTCTCCCAACCATTCCGAAATCGACAAAGGTCAGCATCCAGTCTTGCGACCTGCGACCTGGATCGACGAAAAGATTTCCAGGATGAGGGTCCGCGTGAAAAAAGCCGTCTTCGAAGATTTGTTTTAGATAGGTATCCAGCAAGCGAGATGCCACGGCAGCTCGCGAGACACCTGCCGCGGTTATTTCTTCGTAATCCGTGATCTTGATCGCCAGGACATTTTCAAGGACTAACGTTTGCCGGGTAGTATGGCTCCAAACCACTCTCGGAACACGAATCCCCGGCACGCCTTGAAAGTTCGCCCGAAAGGTTTCCGCATTGCGACCTTCAGCCAGGTAATCGATTTCTTCGTAGAGAGTTCTGGCGGAACTCTGCGATAAGCGCGGGTACGTTTGCCCTTTGGCGAATTGGGCGGTAGCGATTGATCCACTTACCGACAGTCTGCAGTGCAGCCAGATCTGTGGCGACGACCTGGTCGTTATCCGGTCGTTGGATCTTAACCACAACCTCGCTCGGATGGTAGTCGTATTCAAAACTCTCCGGACCGGTGACGGAAGGATACCGCAAACGGGCTTTGTGGACCTGCCCTAAGGAGGCAGACGCCAGAGGTACGGGATCGAATTCGACGAATTTCTCCTCCAATGGCACCCCGTAGGCGGATTCGGCTACCCGTCGGACGTCCTCAAAGCTCACCGGGGTCACCTCATCCTGCAATCCGGCGAGCTCCTGGGTTACTTCTCTGGGCAACATATCGACACGAGTGGAGAGAAATTGACCCACCTTGATCAGCACGCCCCCTAATTGGATTGCCAGCTGGCGGAAAGCAACCGCAGATTTCCGCATGCGCTCAGGCCGGCTGCCTCGCGACCATTTGCGCAAACCGATTTTTGGTAGGAATATGTCCCAATATACGTAACCGATGATCAGACGCGGAAAAAGAATATGATTCTCCGATACCGGTTGCGGATCATAGCACGAGGATTATACCCTGCTTTGTTTTATGAGATATTTTTCACTAATAGGGGG
>CAVPMW010000004.1:0-7603 GCA_963706515.1 uncultured Chloroflexia bacterium | reverse complement strand
CCCACCCCAACCCCTTCCGTAGAATTGCCCGCTCCATCGCCAACTACTACCCCTACGCCGGGCTCGCTTACACCGTCTCCAGGCGTCACAGACACGATCACAATTACTGCAACCGTGCAGCCCACTTCCACCCCCGAACCTACCGGGACGATTCAACCAGCTGAGACTTCACTGCCCACGATAACATATCTGCCCTCGGCAACCACTTTGCCGAGCGACACCATCCAGCCAAGCGCCACGCCGCAATCGACCGCCACCCCTACCGCTCTGCCCCAGCCAACAACGACCCCGGTCCCCAATCTGCCTGTGCTGACGCCGCAGCCGTCGAAGACAATCTTCTTTCCGTTGGTAATCCGGCCTGCATTTACGGTGCTCAGCTGCCGCAGCCGGACGGTTGCCATACCCGATAACAATTCAAATGGTGCCGCAGACAGTCTGCACCTCTCCAACCTGGGACCGATTCATGATATCGACGTACGCCTGGATATCTCTCACACCTGGATAGGTGACCTGGCAGTTTATCTGACCAACCAGCACACCGGTCACACGATAACCCTCATCGACCGGCCTAAGTTTCCGGATAACAGCAACGGCTGCAGCGGGGATAACGTGCGCGCGATCTTGGATGATGAGATCACGCTTTCCGCCGAGAACCAATGCGATACCGGTGCGACGTACTCTCTTGGCGGAATCTTCCGGCCTAACCAGGCTTTCTCCACTCTGGCTGGCGAGCCGGCAGACGGGGATTGGACTTTGCGCGTGGCTGACTTGAGTAAAAACGATACCGGCTCCTTGAAAGGCTGGTGCGTTCGAGTAACGCTCGGCAATATACCAAATCCGGTCGTAAATCCGCCTGCCATTCCCAGCTCCGCCAGAGTAAATGGCGTTCCCTCCCATCCGCAAAGCCTGCCGCTGGACTGTGAAGCGCGTGTTGCAGTGGATTATGCGGCATTTTTCGGGTACCATATCGGCGAGATGCAGTTCTTCAACCATACTCCGAAATCCGATGACCCCGATAAAGGATTTGTCGGTAATGTCAACGGGCTGTGGGGACAGATCCCTCCGCACGATTATGGAGTCCATGCCGAGCCGGTCGCCGAGCTGCTGCGCAGCTACGGAGTCTCTGCCTATGCGCACCGCCCTTTGAGCTGGGATGACCTGCGCGTGGAAATCGCTGCCAGCCGACCTGTTTATGTTTGGGTGGTCGGGTCGGTTTACGGGGGATATCCCGTCTACTACACTGCGGCATCCAATTCCCACTTGAGCATTGTCGCCCCTAAAGAGCATGTGGTTATGGTGGTTGGCTACACCGCATATAACGTCACTATCCAGGATAATGGCCAGACTTATACGCGGTCGATCGGTGATTTCCTGACTTCCTGGTCTGCTATGGATAATATGGCAATAATCAGCCATCCATAGAATACCCTTTAGGAGCTATGCAGTTGAAAGGGAAACTCCAATCTATTTTCGGTAATTCCTTTGGGAACTGCGTAATCCTACTCTTGTTTTATGGCAAAAAAAGGGGCGCATCCGATCTCAGCCTGCGCGCCCTCTATTATGGTTTATTTTATAGAACTAATTCAAAATTCATCCTCATCGATCCAAAGCTCGTCCTCGTCTTCGTCTTCGATCTCCTCCCATTCTTCTACCTCTAACTCTTCGTCATCCTCCCACTCTTCCTCTGCCTCAGTGTCATCTGCCCTGGAAAAGGTCATACAGCCGATCTCCGGATCAATCTCGATCGCCGCTGCTCCGCAATATCCGTCATCCAGGAAAACACAATCGACATAGTGACATCGAATCCGCGGCATTTTTCCTCCTGCAATCCTGTTAATCTTGCTTATAAAACGCGCAAGAATAGTTCAATCGCTCACCAATTCTGTTCGTTGATGAGCCAGGCTTCAACCCGGCTCCCAACAGGCAGTGATTTTACTCCAGATGGAATAATTAGCAAAGCATTTGCTTGCACTAATGAAAGCATATTTCCCGAGCCTTGATGACCGCTCAACCGTGCATAATATTCGCCGCCTCGCCTGGATATGCTCGCCCGGAGATAACTTTCGCGGCCATCCGAGCTTACCGGATCATCCAGGGTCACCGGCAATGTTAACGAAGGAGTGCGATCCAAAACTCCTTGCAAGCGCAGTAAGACCGGGACGCCGAAGATCAGGTAAGTGACATACGCGGACACCGGATTGCCCGGCAGTCCAAAGAATGGAATTTCCTGGTAAGAGCCGAAGGCGAATGGCTTACCTGGGCGCATATTAACTCGCCACAGGTCGAGCCGTCCATGTTTTTCCACCGCAAGACGCATGAAGTCCAGCGCCCCAACACTCACCCCTGCCGAGCTCACAATGATGTCGACCCGGTCGTCCACAGCCCGGTTCAGGGATGCAGCTACCTGGTCTTCTCGATCCGGTACGATTCCGTATGGTATCGGGATTCCGCCAAATTGGCGGGTGAGTGCACTTACCGAATAGGTATTCGCGTCGTGAATTTTTCCCGGCGTCAGTTCTGCCTCTACAGGCAGCAGCTCGTCGCCGCTTGAAAATATAGCTACGCGCGGCTTGCAATATACCGGCACTTCCGCCTGCCCCAGGATGCTCAGCATACCCAGGTCCATCGGTCGTAAACGATGCCCCGCTGCAAATACTTCATCTCCCCGGTGGATGTCCTGGCCCGCAGGTCTGATATTCTCACCTTGCCCGATTGGAGCCATGATCTTCACCCGGCTTGGCGCCGGGATCCCTGCCTGGCGGTAGTTGAAATCCGTTTCTTCTACCGGGATCACACAGTCCGCACCACCCGGAAGCTGTGCGCCGGTCATGATACGCGCTGCCTGGTTTGCCTCCAGATGGACCTGGGGTACAGTGCCTGCCGGAATGTCTCCGATGACGGCTAATTGTGTCGGGTTGGCCTGGCTCGTCAGGCGGATGTCCTCCGCGCGGGCTGCGAAACCATCCACAGATGAATTCGAAAATGGCGGTAGCTCCAGGGGTGAGCGCAAAGATTGCGACAGAACCCGGTCGAGAGAGTCTTCCAGCCTGACGATTTCTGTAGCCAACGGAACGAAGCCAGCCAAAATAGTTTGGCGGGCTTCCTGTACGCTGAGCAGCCGGTTTGAATCCTCCATAAATGCCGATCGGAGCGATAGTTAACCCCAGATTCGGCGCGGAATTATACCATTTTCAGCGTAATGTCAAGGGGAATATCGAAATTAACCGGGTCGAACTCTCTGAGCTTCGAGCACGTTATCCAGGTTTTCCAAACGGTCCAGCACGCGGCTGAGCTGGACGATATCGCGAACCTCTAAGACGAGGTCGAAGTATGCCAGATTGCGGCTCACTTCGACTTTTATATTCGACATATTCACCCCTTCATCCGTAATCAGTGTGGATACGTCTTTCATTAACCCATTACGATCGTATGCCTTGATCCGCACTGGGACGGGGTATGTATTTTTGGGTTCTCCCCAGGTAACTCTAACCAGCCGTTCCCGGTCCTGGACGCGCAATATATTCGGGACAGTCCTGGCGGTGGATCGTAGCGCCCCTGCCGCGGGTGATATAACCGATGATGTTATCGCCGGGAGCTGGATTGCAGCAGCGCGCCATGGTGGTTAGCAAGCCTTTCAATCCCAGCACGGTCACCGTATCGCCGGAAGGAGGGTGGGCTTCCGGTTTTACGGTTACCGGGATGAATTCCTCTTCCGCTTTTTCTGCCAGCGTCAGGTGGTTGACCAGGCGCGAGATTGAAAGATCTCCGTTGCCAATCGCCTCGTACAGGTCATCCACTGCTTTTAGCTCGAACTCGCGGGCGAGTCTCTCGAGGTTCAGGTCCTGAAGCCCGAGACGGCGCAGCTCTTTTTCGAGGATACCTTTCCCCTGGCTGGCATTCTGCTCGCGAGCCTGCTTTTTGAACCACTGGCGGATTTTATTGCGGGCCCGCTGTGTATATACCAGCCCCAGGTTTGGATTCAGCCAATCCCGGCTTGGACCGCCTTGTTTGGCGGTGAGAATCTCGACTTTATCGCCTGTTTGGAGATGGTAATCAAGCGAGATCAGTTTGCCGTTGATCTTTGCCCCCCGGCAGCGATGACCGATATCCGTATGGACGTGGTAAGCAAAATCGATCGGGGTAGAGCCTGCAGGCAGGTCGATGATATCGCCCCGTGGTGTAAATACGTACACCCGGTCTTCGAAGACGTCCGTTTTCATGCTGTCGACGAATTCGCCGGCATCCTCGACGTCCTGGCGCCATTCCATCAGCGAGCGCAGCCACAGGATTCGCCGCTCGTAATCTTCATCCCGGGTGCCGCCTTCTTTGTAGCGCCAGTGGGCGGCAATCCCATATTCCGCGCTCTGGTGCATTTCCGGGGTGCGAATCTGGACTTCGAGCGTCTGCCCATCGTCATAGACGACCGCCGTGTGTAGGGAGCGGTAGAAATTATCCTTCGGGGCAGCAATATAATCGTCGAACTCGCCTGGGATTGGGCGCCAATGGGTATGAATTACGCCCAGAGCCGTATAGCAGGCGGGGACATCGTCGACGATGATTCGCACGCCGCGCACGTCGTGGACCAGGTCGAAGGGTACCCCCTTGCGCACCATCTTCCGGTAAATCGAGTAAATATGCTTGGGTCGAGCGGTGATATCGCCCTGGATATCCTGCATCATCCAAAACCTGCAGCAGCCTGGTGCGGATTTCTTCCATCTGCCGTTCGCGATCGAGCGTCGCTGACCAGGTTTTCAGAAATTTCCCTGTACTTTTCGGGATTGACGTAGCGGAACGCCAGGTCTTCCAGCTCCCATTTCATCTGCCAGATACCCAGGCGGTTTGCCAGTGGAGCAAAGATATCCAGCGTTTCCTGGGCGATCCGCCGGCGTTTTTGTTCCGGCATATGGTTCAGCGTGCGCATATTATGCAACCGGTCTGCCAGCTTGATCAGAACCACGCGCACGTCATCGCCCATTGCCAGGAACGTCTTGCGCAGAGTTTCCGTCTTAGCATCGTAGCGCCGGTCGCGGACGACCAGCTCGACTTCTTCCTCGGTAGCTGCTGCTCCACGCCGTTCTGCGGATGGGCGGGACCCATCATCACCAACGACTTCTCCAGCATGTTGGTCGCCGCGCGACACGTGCGGTAAGTTGGTCAATTTGGTGACCCCATCCACCAGGATGGCTATCTCGTCACCAAAATCCTGGCGCACGTCATCCAGGGTCAACGCGGTGTCTTCAACGGTATCGTGGAGCAGCCCGGCGGCAACCACAGCCGGGGGCACCTGCATCTCAGCTAAAATGCCGGCGACTGCCACGCAGTGATTGATGTAGGGCTCGCCCGAAGCGCGTTTTTGACCTTCATGAGCCAGGGCTGCAACCCGGTACGCGCGCTGGATCAGCTCGCGGTCGGCGGCAGAATAGTTAGAAGGGAGTGAATCCATCAATGTTTCGATACGCATTATTCGCCTAATTCGTTCATTAGTATAACCACCGTATCCAGCGGCAACAAGGGTAATATTCCGATTAATATAGTAGGAGTTACGCAGTTGAAGGAAAATAGTCCCAATTCCTCAGCGAGCTGCGTAAGCCTTATACAAGTTAATAACTTCTTAGTTGAAATCTTGTGATAAAAATGTTATATATATGTTAAGAGCATTTCGCCGCAGGTTGTCTGGGTGAATATAAAATTCCTTCGGCGAATTGCTAGGACATTAATTCACCCATCGAAAATCTAAGGAGGTTCCCATGTACAAGCTGTTCAGCATTCTATCTGTTTTTATTATAATGTCCGTCATGCCAGTGCCAGCCCTGGCAAGCAGCAACCAATCGACAACTATACCGACCTTTTCGATCCAAGCTGTGGTCAAGAATAAAAGCGTGACCATTAAAACCTACAATTTCCCAGCCAACGATTCCTTCAATGCGTTGATGAATTTTATGGGCACCAAGGGCAAGAACGGATTTCTGGTTGGGACAGTCGATTCGGGAGACGGAGGAACCTTTACGGCAACCTTCACCATCCCTTCCGAGCTTAAGGGGCAGTCTCAGATAGCCATCCGCTTGCAGAGCAATACTGGCTCGGGTTGGTTTGCCTATAACTGGTTTTTTAATTCGACTACCGGCACGTCCGGGGGCAGCGGCACCGGTGGAGGCGGGAGTGGGACCAGCGGATATTCGGGATTCCCCGTATTTTTTATCGAATCGGTCGTCAGAAATTCCTCGGTAACGATCCAAACCTCGAACCTCCCACCCCACGACACTTTCAAAGTCCTGATGGGACCGATGGGCACAAAAGGCGTCAATGGCACCTTTGTCACCTCGGTGGGTTCCGGCAGCGGCGGGACAAAGACCTACACGTTTTCCATCCCTTCCAATCTGAAGGGGCGAAAGCAAATTTCAATCCGCATGCAGAGCACGACGGGTTCCGGTTATTTCGCTTACAACTGGTTTTTTAATAACACCGCGAATTAAACCAGCTCTTCCGTTTTACAATAGAGAGCTGTACCTTACGTTAAGGTATAGCTCTCTTCCCCATTAACGCTGTACCTCTCAATTTAGGGCAATAGTCCGAAGGTCAGTGTACCTGGCTTGACGCGGCATACTGGCTATGGTATAGTACTGCCCGCACGGTCCCGTGGTGTAGCGGCCTAACATGCGGCCCTGTCAAGGCCGAGATCGAGGGTTCGAATCCCTTCGGGACCGCCAGGAAGTTGCAATAGGTTTTCGGGCAGGCATTATATAATTGCCTGTCCATTGTTATTTAATTAATCCAGGTAAGTTTGTCAGTGAGCCAGGGAAGAAATACCGGGTTTGTCCAGGGCTTGCAGGAGGAACAATGACCATTCGAGTATGTCTGGCAGGTGCCACAGGTTGGGCCGGCTCAGCGCTTGCCCGAGCTATTGCCCAAACGGACGATATCGAGCTGATAGCTGCGGTTTCACGCACGTATGCTCGGCGTTCGCTCGGCGAAGTACTGGCTGAACCGCGCCTCGCCTGTCCGGTGTATGCGTCTGCTCAGGAGGCGCTCACCCATCCGTGTGATGTCTTCTTCGATTACACCCAGCCATCCGTAGCGAAAAGTAACGTCCTTACTGCGTTGCAGCACAAGGCGAACGTCGTCATCGGCACCTCTGGATTAACCGACACGGATTATGCAGAAATTGCGCAAGTCGCTGAGCAGAGCGGATGTGGTGTTTTAGCTGTAGGCAATTTTGCCATCACAGTCGTATTATTACAAAGGTTTGCGGAGATCGCTGCCAGATATATCTCTCAATGGGAAATTATCGATTATGCGCACGACAGCAAAATTGATGCCCCCAGCGGGACCGCACGCGAATTAGCTGCCCGTTTGTCAAAAATCCGCTCTTCAGCGCTGACCATCCCTCTCGAGCAGACCCAGGGTATTCCTGAAACCCGCGGAGCGCGGTATCGCTGGATCGCAGGTTCATTCAATTCGGCTTCCCGGCTATACCATCTCGACAGTAATCATCTTTGGCCTGCCCGGTCAACAGTTGATACTCCGCCATGATTCGGGCAGCAGCGCCGAGCCCTATATCGACGGTGGATTGATCGTGATCCGCATGGTCGATTTGTTTATCGGG
>CAVPMW010000003.1:0-37486 GCA_963706515.1 uncultured Chloroflexia bacterium | reverse complement strand
GGGCGGTCTCCGCGAGTCACCAGGGCAGGAGAACCCGGGTTGGGTGCGAATTGAGCAGGACGTGCTTCGTCGACTTTACGTCCACCTGCATGTTGAAATCGTAATCGTTGCCCCATTTTGGATAACCCGGGCGAGGCGGGTAGACGTAGCCGCCCATCAGGAAGAGCTTTGCCTGGCTTAAGATCCCTGGATATTCCAAATCCAGCAGATACAAATTCGTATATGGGCCAATGCCGATGATCGTCGCCCCCTGCTCGATGTCTTTCTTTAACAGCTGGACTGCTTCCTCTGCCGAATTGAAGGAAGGTTCGACCGGCTCAGGCCAGTACCTTTCCTCAGGGGGAAGGCTCAGCTGCTTGCGATAGTAGCCCTGAGCGACGTCGGCGCCGGCTGCTACCGGAATATCCTGGCGCCCTTCGAGCGCCAGGGCATAGCGGGCATACCCGGCTCTTTTCCCTGACAGCTCGCCGACGGTCGTAATTCCGGTAAGGTGGAGACGTTCGGGCCAGCGCAGCAGCATCGCCAGGGCGCACAGGTCGTCGATATCTCCGCCTAAATCTGTATCGAGATGGACGCTAATTACCATTTATTCAGACTCCCGTTGCCATTTCAACCACTCTATTTAAAGGTGTGTTCTCCCCCTCCTTCCAAGCTGCTTCGAAGCAATCAGGCGCGAGCTGCTGCCTAGCTTCAGAAATAGCACGGTCATAATCAGCCCAATCCGCGGGGTCGATCGCAGAATGAATTGTGGCGCGTAACGCTGCGGCCGCACCGAACAATACAACTGCTATTTCCAGCAACCCCTCGTTCGATGCAATTTCAGCAAACTTTTCCAGGCACCAGGCTATGCCGCCTTGATCGCCGACTTCGCTCCTGATAGCGAGGCTTTCAACGTACCATTTCTTCGCCTCGATAGGGTTCCCTTCGAGTTGAGCTGTCCAACCTAACATGCCCAGAATTGCTGCGACACCCCATTTGTGCTTCACCATTTTCCGCAGATTAATTGCCTCCTCTAGGTATCGGCGCGTGAATATATATTCGCCACGCCGGATAGCCAGCTCGCCGAGAGCCTGGATGGCAGAAGTCGCATTCCACCCAGCAGCTCGCTGCAAGGCGACAGACTCTTCTAGATGATCCTTAGCCCTCTGATAATCTCCTAAGCGAATCGATGCCCAGCCGATATTTTGCAAAGCCCAGGCAATTCCTGCGCGATTTTCCAGCTCACGTGCGATCGACAACGCCTGGGATGCATAATCCAGGGCGGATTCAGATTCTTCCCGAGTCAAGCGCGGCGGATGAATAGGTATTATATACATCCACTAGAAGGTAAAAATTCCCTGCATAGAATTCACTAATGATCTCCAGGCTTTCGTCTAAATAAGCCTTGCAGGACCGGTAATTGCCCTGCCACATTGCCAGGCTACCCAATTCCGCGAGAATAACGGCCCTGGTAAGCGTCCCCGGTTTTGCTCCTGGATCGGTAAGAAGCCCATTCAGCCGGATAATACCTTCTTCAAAGGTGCCACGGACTTCCCAAATGGGTTCTATAGCATAGACTATATGATAAATCCTGCGGCTGTCTGCTGCGCTGCTTACACTCCATTCGAGAGCCGACCACAAGTTATCATATTCCACCACAAATGAGTTCAACCATTCCGAAGGATAATCCCAGGCATACTCGAGATATGCACGTTCAGCTAAAGACAGGTAATAATCCCTATGTTTGTTACGAATTACCTCCGCCTCGCCGGATTGAAGTAATTTTTCTGCCAAGTATTGGTGGATAATTTCCAGGAATCGATACCGAACTCCGTCGCCTATATTTTGATTGACGACGACCATCGATTTCTCCTCAAGCTGAGCTAAATTACCTAGGATTTCAGAACTCGATCAAGTTATTATCTGCGCATATCTCCTCTGCTGCTTCTATACACCATTCGCTGGGGAAAATCGACAGTCTGTTCAAGAGCAATCGCTCTTTTGCGGACAGCAGGTTATAACTCCAATCGATGGTCGCTTGCAAAGTCTGTTGCCGGGGCAAAGCCGTGCGGTTGCCTCCGCTTAACGCATGGAAGACGTCATCCAAACGCTTGTTGAGCTGTGCAACGGATAATACCTTCACCCGTGCTGCCGCAAGCTCAATCGCCAAGGGTACTCCATCCAGTCGCCTGCACACCTGGACTATGTACGGGGCGTTTTCTTCAGTGAGGTCGAAACCCGCAAGGACCGCCTGGGCGCGTTCTGTAAACAGGCATACTAATTCATAACGGCTTAATTCATCGATATCCGCATTGTATCGGGGGTCAGGGAGGGAGAGAGGAGGTACTCCTATTGTTATTTCACCCATGATCTCGAATGCTTCCCGGCTGGTAGCCAGGATCCACACATGGGGGCAGGAAATCAGTATCGTTTCGGCGAATTGAGCGCAGGCGGTGATGAGATGCTCGCAGTTGTCCAGGATGAGAAGAGCAGAATTTTGGCTCAGATGATCGACCAATGTTTTTATTGCAGACTTTCCGGCGACTTCTTCCAAACCCAGGGATCCCATTACTGCAGAGGCAACCAGCTCAGGATCGCTAAGTGCTGCAAGATCGATCCACCATACTTCATCTGGAAATACCTCGTCCATTCGGATAGCGACCTGGATAGCCAGACTTGTTTTACCGATCCCACCGGGTCCGGTAAGAGTGATCAGTCTTTGAGCTGTCCTCTCCGAACGATTACGCTCTTGTTGACGAGATAACAGCCTAACAATTTGATCTAACTCGTCTTTTCGCCCGATGAATGAGGCCATCCGCAATGGCAGGTGGTACCGGGAGTGGTTTCTCCGCCCTGTATCGGATGCAACAATTCGGTCAGAACGAGCACTAGCAGCCAGATCTACTAGGCGACTTGACCAGTCTGACTCTTTCTCAAGACCGAGAGCGGGGATGAATACTGCAAGGATGGTTGCTTCGTCGGGTATGCGTTGGTTTTGTTCAAGCCGGCTGATCTGGGAATCGCTGTACCCGACTGCGATGGACAGCTCGCGTTGCGTGGTTCCCGCTCGTTTACGCAAAAACCTAAGCAGCTCGCCAAAATTTGTGAACTGTTCAGGAGTAATCGCTAAATTCCGCACCGTCGAGCAAAACCTCTACTGAAGATAAGTGGATTCACCTGGCTTATGTGCCAGTATAACATTCATATTGATAAATCGGGGAATTTTTGTCAAATTTTGGCATTAAATGCAAGCTCTTATCTGTTAATCTGTCTATATCAGATTATATCCACAGGAGGACGACGTGCCACATCCATACACACTCATTCAAGTTGCCGAAATTCATCGGAACGAATTGATTAAGGAAGCACAATTGGAATCGCTCAAGGCAGTGACAAGTACGCACGCACCAAACCAGGCTCGTCGCAGCATGGTTGCGATTTTCCTGGCCGCCTTGCCAGTAACGCTGTGGCTTGTTTGGGCAATCAATAACCATTAGATCAGAAATGATAACCAGATATTAGATATAATATTTATCAGAATATTAATATCAACACCTTTACCTAGTTCTTCTGGTAGATTAATAAGGGATATGATGGTTCCTAATAATCTCCCAATTCCGCTGACCAGTTTTATCGGCCGCGAGCGTGAAATTGTCGCCCTGACCGGGTTGTTGTTGGATGATTCCTGCACGGCGGATGGCGTAGCTCATAATATTAATCCTCCTGAATTGCAGCATCACCGCCTGATGACACTAACGGGTGTCGGCGGTTGCGGCAAAACCCGCCTGGCGATTGAAGCAGCCCATGCATATCGCGTTTCGGATGATCTGGCGACTCATTTTCCGGAAGGGATATGGTTCATTGGGCTGGCAGGCATCAATGACCCCGATCTCATTGCCCATACGATATTTACTGAGCTGAACCTGGCCGAAACCCCTTACCTCGGTCTGCTTGACTCGCTGACCGCGGCGCTGCGCACCCACAGAGCTTTATTACTGATCGATAATTGCGAGCACCTGAGTGAAGCCAGCGCCCAGCTGGCAGAAAGCCTGCTCACGAACTGTCCAGGGATTGTTATTCTGGCTACCAGCCGGGCGCCGCTCAATATATCAGGAGAGAAAATATTTCCTGTCTTACCCCTCGAAATTATTAACCCTGGTGAAGGCATACCCTTAACCAACCTTGTGCAGTGCGAATCCGTGCGTTTATTCGCAGACCGGGCAGCTGCCATCGATCCTTTATTCGCACTCAACGAACGAAACAGCCGCGCCGTCTTGCGCATATGCCAGCTTTTGGATGGTATCCCTTTGGCGATCGAGCTGGCAGCCGCACGCGCCCGCACCCTCACCGCTGAGGAGATAGCCGAGCGGTTGGGCGATATGTTTCAGCTGCTTCACAGCTCAAGCCCGACGGTCATCCCCCGCCACCAGAACCTCCACGTCGCATTTGATTGGAGTTTTTCCCTGCTGACAGAGCCAGAAAAGGCATTATTCCGCCGCCTCGGAGTATTTCAAGGAGGCTGGAACTTCGAAGCGGCCGAGCACGTGGCTTTGCTTGAACCGGTCTACCCTGGTCAAATGATCGATTTACACGAGAGGCTGCTCGACCAATCGCTGATCGTCCGCATGGACGATCGCGAGGCTGCTCAAGCCAGATACGGAATGCTCATGCCAGTGAGGCAATACGCGGGAGAAATGCTTGCCGGATCGGGTGAATTCCACCAGATCGCGCGACAACCACTTATCGTTTTACGCCAGTCTGGCGGAGCGGGTCTGGGATGGACTCCATTCACCCGAATACCACACCTGGGTGCGCCGGACCCGGCGCGAGCTGGACAACATCCGCTACGCATTCGAATGGTCGCTAGCAGATGGAAACTTCGAGCTCGGTTTGCGCCTGGTGAACGGGTTGTTTATGTTCTGGCAGAATGCCCGGTTGGTTACTGAGAGCATCACCATTTTCCAAAATCTCATCAACCATCCGAAGTCGGCAGATCCATCCGTGAGGCGTATTCGCGGGAAAGCGCTGGCCTTGCTGAGCATATCGTTTTTAAGGCTATCCGATTATCAAAATGCGATAAAGGCTGCCGAAGCCGCAATCGCCATCGCTGCGGAAATGCACGATTTTGAGATTGCAGGATATGCCCTCGTAGGGCTTGGTCACTCTTACGGTCTGCAAGAACGATACGATGAAGCGCAGGCCTGTCTCGAGGAGAGCTTATCCCTGTTCCGAGAGCAGAAAAACATCATCGGGCAGGGTTGGGCACTCTCTCGCCTGGGGACCGTGGCGCTGCATAAGGCTGAATTCGAGCAGGCTATCGGTTGGTTAGAACCGATGGCAATTTTGATGCGAGAAATTGGAAATATAAATTATTTGGATTATGCTCTGGACTATTGGGGTTATGCGCTGCTCGGTCTGGGCGACTTCGCGCGGTGCGATGCAGAAATTTCTCGAATCAAGTGAATTTGACTCGGAGCCCGAAAAACTATCAGCCTCCTTCCTGATCCAATTCGCGGTTTTAGCCAACCATGCAGGGCAAAAGGAGCGAGCTGCCAGGCTGCTCGGTCAAGCAGATCTCCAACGCAGCCTGAATAACACGGTCATCTTTCCCTATGAATTGCAGCGCTCTGCCAATCTGGTTGAAGCGCTGCGCAACGAGCTGGGCGAGACTGCATTCTCCCACGCCTGGGAGGCCGGGCGCGGGCTGAATAAAGCCCAGGCAAACGCTGAGATATCGGCAGTAAGCAGCCGCCTGAATCGAGCCTCCCGGCGTCAGGCCGGCTGGTACTTCAGCAGTGACTGAACGCGAGCTGGATGTACTGCGCCTGGTGAGCCTGGGGAAAAGCAACCAGGAGATTGCCGACCAGCTCGTCATCAGCCGCCGCACCGTGCACGCTCACCTGCGTTCAATTTACGCCAAGTTAGATGTGACTACACGCACCGCGGCCGTCTACCATGCACAGCTTTTCAACCTCGTTTAATTCAATTAAGACTTACGCAGTTTGTTGAGGAATTGCATTTTTCCCTCAACTGCGTAATTCCTACCAATATTAGGCATTTGTGCCGATGCAGGGCAAGTTGTTTTCTGATATTTATTATGATATTGGTCAATAATTATTTTTTCAGTGCATAAAACTCGTTTGGAGGTATCCAATGTTAAGCGATCAACAGGTCCAGGTTCTTCAGGCTCAAGTTCGCGGCGCACTGATCACCCCGCGCAGCGAAAGCTACGAGACAGCCCGTAAAGTCTATAACGCCATGATCGACAAGCATCCAGCGCTCATTGTCCAATGCGTGGATGCGGCGGACGTCATTGCCGTAGTGAACTTCGCTCGTGAGAATCGCCTGCCGTTGGCTGTGCGCGGCGGCGGTCATAATGGAGCAGGCCTGGGCACCTGCGATGATGGACTGGTCATCGACCTCGTTCGCATGCACAGCATTCGCGTAAATCCAAATGAAAGCACGGTCCGCGTAGAGGGCGGCGCTACCTGGGGCGACGTCGACCACGCGACCTACCCGTTTGGGTTGGCAGTGCCCACTGGCTTTCTTTCGACGACAGGTGTGGGCGGGCTGACCCTCGGCGGCGGCGTGGGCTATCTCACCCGCCGTTACGGCTTGACGATCGATAATTTGCTGAGCGTGGACATGGTTCTTGCCGACGGTCACTTCGTCACTGCCAGCGCGGAAAAAAACCCGGACCTGTTCTGGGCCGTCCGCGGCGGCGGCGGCAACTTCGGCGCAGTCACCTCTTTCCTGTTCCGTGGAAGACCCGTCAGTATGGTTTACGGCGGACCAATCTTCTGGCCGATGGAAGATGCGCAAAAGGTGATGCGCTTCTGGCGTGACCAAGTCCTCCCCGGACCCGAAGAGCTCAACGGCTGGTGCGGCTTCCATACTGTCCCCCCGGTGGATATGTTCCCCAAGGAGCACCAGCTCAAGAAATTGCCCGTGATCGTCTGGTGTTACACCGGCGATTTGAGTAAAGCCGATGAAGTTTTCAAACCAATCCGCAAGATTGCCCAACCGGCGATTGATTTCGCCGGTCCAATCCCCCTTCCCGCTTTGCAGAGCATGTTCGACGGATTGTATCCCGCCGGACTGCAGTGGTACTGGAATTCCGACCTCTTCACCGAGCTGAGCGATGAAATGATCGACCAGCACATCGAGCACGCCAAACAGCTGCCTTCTGTGCACTCCACCATCCACTTATACACGCTCACACGGCGCGGCGCAGCGGGTGGGCGCACAGGATACAGCCTGGAACTACCGCGAAGCAAATTACACCCAGGTCGTGGTGGGCGTGGATCCCGACCCGGCTAACAACACCCGCACGATCTCCTGGGCGAAGGAGTACTGGCAGGCGATGCATCCTTCCTCAGCTGGGGGAGGCTATGTGAACATGATCATGGACGAGGGTGAGGAGCGGGTGAAGGCTGCCTATGGCGATAACTATCCCCGCCTGGCAGCCATCAAGACAAAATATGACCCCGACAATCTGTTCCGGGTGAACCAGAACATCAAGCCACGCGTCGAGATGGCTTCATCTCGCACTTAGGTTGTTCCGCTCCGACTGACAGGGGAAATATTAAAAAACGAGGATCAGCTGGCGCATGGCGCCAGCTGATCCTCGTTTTTGGGTTTGAATCCCCCACCTCCTGCCAGGCCAGTAATCTGGTCAAAATGGGGTAAAATTTGGCATCCGGGATTTCCCGACGAGATTGCCCTACGCCGTAATTTTCTTTTGTTCGACGGGAATCCCAATAAAAGGAGATTTTAGATGTCACTCCCAACCCGACATAAAACCGCCCTTTCACATCGAAAAGCAATCCTGCCTTTGATTTTACTCCTCGCAGCCATCCTCCTGGCAGCCTGCCAGCCGGCGCCTGCTCCAACGCTCCCTGCCCCCGAACCCACGCGGGTTCCTCTGGCGTCACCTACCCCTCTGCCCGAGATCCCGGTCGAGCAGCTCTACAACACTACCTGGGTGCTGGTCGGTCTGGGAGACGCCCAAAACCCGACCGTCGTGCCTGCGGGGACTGTCATCACCGCCGAGTTCAACCCGGATGGTACGCTCAGCGGATCGGGCGGCTGCAATAACTACACGGCAGAATACCAGGCTGCTTCTAACGGGACGCTGACTGTCAATCCCGCCATGGCTACCACGCGCATGGCGTGCGAGCAGGGGATGGAGCTTGAAAATGCTTATCTAGGCGCCCTGGGTAAAGCCCAGTCTTTCTCATTCAACACCGAAGGTCGCCTGGAAATCACCTATGATTTAGGCGCAGCCAATCCAGCGAAGCTGGTTTATACGCCCAGCCAGGCTACCTTGACGGATACGGAATGGGTGCTGATCTCGTATGGAAACCCGAGCGCACCCTCGGCTGTGCCGGCAGGCAGCGTGATCACTGCGGTTTTCACCCAGGAAGGCACCGTTAGCGGCAGTTCAGGCTGCAATACCTACGCCGGCGGGTACAGCTTGAACGGCAGCCAGATCCTGGTCGGGACACTTGCCTCGACGGCTATAGCCTGCGTACCCGGATCGGAGATCGAATCAGCCTATCTGACGGCGCTCCAAGGAGCTTTCACCTACCAGATCACCGGCTCGAAATTGACAATTACCTATGATAATGGCAGCAGCGCGTTCAAACTACACCTCCGCAAGCCTGCCATTGACCGGCACCGAGTGGAGCCTGTCGGCGCTAAACGGTTCCCCGCTTGCTGAAGATATCGAGATTACTGCGCTATTTGTGCCAACCCAAGGAACGGATACTGGAAATGTAAGCGGGAGCGCCGGCTGCAACATCTACAACGCCGGCTACACCCTTAGCGGCAGCAGCCTGACGATTGACCCACCAGCAAGCTCCTTTAAAGCCTGCGAAGAGCCTGTCATGCAGGCAGAGCAATCCTATCTCACCGCATTGGAGTCGACTCAAAGCTACCAGATATTTGGGGACCAGCTTCTGCTTTCCACCAGTGCAGGGACGCTTACCTTCGTTGCCAACCGCACTCCCCTGCAAGCTGCACTGTGGGTGCTGACCGGTGTGGGCGAGCTGAATAACCTTAAGCCACCGGTACAGAGCAGCAACTTTACCGCCCAATTCACCCGCAACCCTGGAGTACCTACCGGGGTGGTAGCCGGCACCACTGGCTGCAACGAATATGCGGCGGCGTTTACGGCGAGCACGACAGAGATAAAGATCAACCTGCCGCAGAAAACGCATAATCCATGCTCCATTGTTCAAGATAAGGCTGAGCAGGAGTATTTCCAGGCGTTGAATTCCGCTACTATCTATCGAATTGTCGGCAATTCTCTGGTCATACCCTACGATGACAACAAGCAAGCCCTGGTCTTCGAAGGGACGATGCTCGACGTTGCCCAGAAGAAACCGCTCGAAGAGCTCAACAATACCTCCTGGTATTTGTGGGCGATCAACGATATACCGGTCATCCCCGGCGCACTGGTAACCGCCCTGGTCACGATTAACCCGGATAACCAGTCCGGCACGCTCAGCGGAACGGCTGGGTGCAACAGCTACCAGGCAACCTTTGGCGCGTCGCTGGGCATGCAGACTACCCTCACCTCATTGCAAACCTGCTCACAACCCACTGGCGTCATGCTGCAAGAGCAGAGCTACATGAAAGCCCTCTCTACTTCTTATGGATATTGGGTAACTGGCGACCAGCTGATCATCAACACAGGGCAGGGACCTCTGACCTACATGAGCCAGCCTCCTGCCAGCGCGGCGGACCAGACGCACCTGCTGCAGAACATCACCTGGTTCTTGTACTCCTATAACGACCAACCCAGCGTGCGGGGCTCAGCCGAAGCCAGCCTGTTCTTCGCCCCCAATGGCGTACTCAGCGGCTTTACCGGCTGCAACAATCTCAACGGCACCTACACCACAGATATCAACCAGCTGCGCGTCACTACTCTGACTCGCGGCAGCAACCCCTGCCCCAATAATGCGGCGACCAACCAGGAGAACGCCATGATGGCGATCCTTGGCTCGGCCCAAACGTATACAGTAGCAGATACCGCCATGCAGATCGTCGGCAGCCAGGGCGTGCTGAATTTTGCGATGACCCCCGTCAACCGCCCGAACGAGATCGTGCCCCCTACCGCGGTCATGATCATCACCCCGTCCCAACCGTTGGTTGGACAATCCGTTACCTTCGATGGTAGTAAATCCAGCGGTCCGGTGCCGATCATTTCCTGGGACTGGGATTTCGGCGATGGCGGACGGGCCAATGGCCCGGTGGTCAAGCATACCTATACCTTGGCTGGCAGCTATCTCGTGCAAATGACGGTTACCGACCAGGTCGGTTATCGCGGCTCGACCAAAGCCACAGTCACAGTTAGCCTGCCCGCGACGCCAACGGCTGTGCCCACGGCTGCCCCGACGGCTACGACAGCCCCACCCACGGCGACGTCCACGTCAGCCCCGCAGCCGACCGCCACACAGCAGCCAGCACAGCCCACCGCGACCAGCCAGCCAGCGCCGGCGACTGCCACCCACGAGCCCTCGCTGCCCACTGTGACAGCTCAGCCCGGGCAGCCGAACTCCAACCCAGGCGCCGCCGCCAACCGAGACGCCCAAGCCAACCGATACCCCGCCACCCCCGCCAACCGAGACGCCTCTCCCGCCGACAGAGACTGCCCTGCCTCCAACAGAGACAGCACTGCCTCCGACCGAGACTCTGCCCCCACCTCCGACTGCAACACCGGTGCCAGCAGTGCCGCCCAAGGCAGTCATCCAGGGCGCCACCAGCGGTTTCGTCGGTGAGCCGGTCAGCTTCAACGGCTCAGCCTCCACCGCGGGGAGCAGCCCGATCACCAGCTACGCCTGGAACTTCGGAGATGGTTCTTCTGCAGGACCAGCGAGCAGCCCGCAAGCGACCACGATCTACAACCAGCCTGGCAGCTATTCCGTGCAGCTGGTCGTCACCGATGCCAATGGTCAGACCAGCCAGGCAACCCAATCGGTCAGCATCAACGCCCGCTTGAGTACAGTCGTCTGGTCGCTGCAGAGCGCACAACCTGGCACCGCGATCACCCTGCAGTTCTTGAGCGGTCAAATTGCCGGTTTTGCCGGCTGCAACTCCTACTCGGGCTCATACACAGCCGCTCAGAACGAGGATGGCACGTATACGCTCGCCCTGAGCTCTGTGGCTGCCACCACCAAGCTGTCGTGTTCGTCTGATGTAATGAATCAGGAAAATTCCTACCTGGCTACCCTGGGAGCAGTAACGACGGGACAAATCCAGGGGAACACGCTCAATCTGAGCGGCGGCAATGGGAGTCTGAGCTACTACCAGGTAGGCACAGCCAAGCCTAAATAGCCGGTCAAGCTTAGCGGAGTATATAATCCAAAAACGAGGTTCAGGTGGCGCTAAAGCGCCACTTGAACCTCGTTTTTCGGAACAGGCGGTTTTTCCTACCTGAATAAAATGAATATGATAAGATTGGTCTGTTTTAGGAGGTGGGCATGCCAAATTATCGTTATCTGATCATCGGCGGCGGGATGACGGCCGCTTCCGCCGTGAGCGGTATTCGCCAGATGGATCCAGAAGGAGCAGTCGGTCTCATCTGCGCCGAGAACCACCCACCGTACAATCGCCCGCCGTTGAGCAAGGGCTTGTGGCGCGGCCAGCCCATCGAGAAGATCTGGCGCAAGGTGGACCATCACGAAGTCAGCCTGCACCTGGGCAGGCGAGCCACTGCATTGGATCCGGATGCCAGGCAGGTGATCGATGACCAGGGAGAGACTTATACGTACGATAAATTATTGGTCGCCACCGGCGGATCGCCGCGCCAGCTGCCGTACGGCGAGGGATTGGTCCACTACTACCGCACCGTAGACGACTACCAGCGCTTGCGCGCCGAGACACAGGTAAAACACCGCTACCTCATTATCGGCGGCGGGTTTATCGGGTCGGAGATCGCTGCGGCGCTGAAGATGCAGGGGCAAAGCGTGGTGATGGTCTTCCCTGACTCTGGCATCGGTGGGAAGGTCTTCCCTGCTGAGATATCGCACTATATCAACGAATATTTCAGCAAAAAAGGGGTGGAAGTGCTCTCCGGAGAAATGCCGGTGGACGTCGAGAGGCAGGACGGCCGGCTGGCGCTCAAAACGAAAGCTGGCAGGGAGGTCATCGCCGATGAAATCATTGCCGGGATCGGCATCCGTTTGAATACCGAGCTGGCTGACTCGGCAGGGTTGAAACAGGACAACGGCATCCTGGTCGATGAATTCCTGCGCACCAGCCAGCCGGATATCTATGCTGCCGGAGATATTGCGAAATTCTACAACCCGCTGCTGGATAAAACTATGCGGGTCGAGCACGAGGATAACGCCAATTCGATGGGCAAGCGGGCGGGCCAAAACATGGCCTCCGATGCGCCAAGTCCTTACCATCACCTGCCCTACTTCTATTCTGACCTGTTCGAGCTGGGTTATGAAGCAGTAGGCGAGCTCGACGCCAGATTGGAGACTTTCATCGACTGGCAGGAGCCTTATAAACGAGGCGTGATCTATTACCTTAATAATGGGCGAGTACGCGGCGTGCTGCTCTGGAACGTCTGGGGGCAGGTCAATGCCGGGCGTAAATTGATCGGCGAACGGGGTCCCTTCACTCCTGAAGAATTAAGAGGGCGTCTCACCGGGAGCTGAGGGGTGGTTGCTGAAGGAATCGTCTTTATTAGGAAAGGAAGAAATTAATGAGTAAGGTGATCTCGAAAGACGGGACGGAAATATCTTATGAAAAGCAAGGCAGCGGGCAGCCGCTGGTCCTGGTGGACGGGGCAATTTGCTACCGGAACTTCGGCCCAATGCCAGGCCTGGCTGCACTGCTCGCGCCGCACTTCACGGTTTACACCTACGACCGCCGCGGGCGCGGCGAAAGCAGCGATACCCTGCCATACTCGCTTGCACGCGAAGTGGAAGATATCGACGCGCTCATACAGGAAGCTGGGGGTGAGGCGCTCGTATTTGGCACTTCTTCGGGCGCCTGCCTGGCGCTCGAAGCGGCGATCCAGCTCGGCGCCAAGATCAAGAAGCTGGCAATGTACGAGCCGCCCTACAATGCTGACGAATCCACCCGGCAGGTTTGGATAGATTACCGGAAAAATCTCGTCGATTCGCTGGCTGCCGGTCGCCGGGGTGATGCAGTGGTGTTGTTCATGCAGCTCGTAGGCACGCCGGCTGAGCAGATCGATGGGATGCGCCAGGCACCCGTGTGGCCGATGTTCGAGGCTGTCGCGCCTACCCTGGCATACGATGCAGCCGCGATCGGCAAAGACCGGGCTGTGCCCACCGGACGGGCAGCCGCCGTGCGCACGCCGGTGCTCTTGATGGATGGAGGTGCGAATCTCGAGATGATGCCATTCATGCACCACACGGCAGTGCTGCTCGCTGAGGCCATACCCAATTCACAGCAGCGGACGTTGGAGGGCCAGACGCACGACGTCTCCCTGGAAGTGCTGGCTCCCGTGCTGATTGAGTTTTTCAAGGGTGAGTAGAAACTATAATCCGAAAACGAGGATCAGGTGGCGCTTTGGCGCCTCTGATCCTCGTTTTCGGAGTTCCTGCATCCCTAGTAATCAACCATTGGTGTTGCTGTTGCCGTTGCCGTTGTTGTTCCCACCGCCTCCATTATCATTCGAGTTGGAATTGCTGTTGCTGTTAGCGTTGCTGTTAGCGTTGCTATTAGCATTATCGTTCGTGTTGCCGCCCGCGCCAGCCTCCATCCCGATCGGCTTTCCGTCCGGGCCGAGCACGAACCACACGCTGCCCACATTCTGACCGAGAACGTCGCCAGCCTTGGTGTCCTTGGCGAAGTAATACAGCGGCATGTGGTTGTAGGTGACGATCTTGGTCCCATCCGGCAGTGCAGCCGAGCCAACCATCGAAGCATCCACGCCGGGTCCCAATACAGGGCTTCCCTGGGTCAGCAGTGGAGGCCAGCTCGTGATGCACTTCCCGCTGCAGTTGCTCGTATCGGCGGTGTCCTTGGTGAACATATACAGGGTCATGCCGTTATTGCCGACCAGGATCTGTCCTAAGGTCGGGTCGGTGGCGACGTTGATCGTCGCTTCTGCGGCAGCTCCCGCGGCTGGCGTTCCGGTCGCGCTGGCGGCTTCCATGCCCACCGGTTTACCATCCGGACCGAGGACGAACCATACGTCACCTACGCCCTGACCGGTAGCATCGCCCGCTTTGAGATCCTTATACCAGAAGTAAAGCGGCATGTGGTTGTACGTGACGATCTTGGAGCCATCTGCCAGGGTAGCGGAGCCCACCATCGACGGGTCAACACCCTCTCCAAGCTGGGGACTGCCCTGGGTAATCAATGCGGGCCATTTCTTCAAGCAGTCCGCGTTGCAGTTGCTCGTATCGGCGGTATCTTTGGTGAACATATACAATGTCATGCCGTTATTGCCGACCAGGATCTTGCCCAGCTTTGGATCGGTGGCTAAGTCGATGGAAGCTTCCGGGGGCGTCGTCGCTTTCGGTGGTTCAGTTGGCGCAACTTCCGTCGGCGGAACAGCCGTCGGCGGAGCAGCCGTCGGCGCGACCGGGGTGGCGGCTCGGCGAAGCGCAGGCCGTAAGGATCAGCGCGCCCAACACCAGCGCGTTGAGCAATAGGGTTGACCTGGCAAATACGGTTGATCGGGTGGTTCTCATCATCTCTATCCTCCTTGATAATAGTTGGGCCTCAAGGATCTTTCCGGTACAAACCACCGGGCCGGTCAAAACACACCGGGCCAGTAAATAACCGAGATTTTCCTCAAGGCTTATAAAAGTACATGCTGATTATGGATACGAAATGAAGTTTGGAATGGATGTAAGAGGTTTACAATATCCGATTAATGTTTATTAAGCTGTGGGTCAGGATACATCCCATAAGCTGCAAAAGAAATTAGGTCAAATTCTGTGCCTGTCATCGCGAGCCTGCTGTTCTGGAGCAGGCGAAGCGATCTCATCTTTTTTAGTTTTATCCGAATGCTGGAGATACATCACGGCGATACATCACGGCGATATATCGCAAGGAGATTGAACATATGCCTGGGTATATCCTTTTAGCGGGCGGGGCAGAGTTCGGGGGGAAGATGGCGGAAGCCGACCAGCAGGGTCTGCGCCTGGCTGGCGGGTATTCGGCATCCGTGCGGATCATCCCGGCTGCCGCGGCGCCTGACCATAACGACAAGCGCGCAGGTCAGAACGGCGTGCGCTGGTTCAGCAGCCTGGGAGCGCAAAATGTTGCTTCCTTGCCGATCATCGACCGCGATTCTGCCGATGACCCTGCCCTGGCAGGCGAGCTGCAGAGCGCCGGCATGATCTACCTGCTCGGCGGCTTCCCCGGTCACCTGAACCGGACTCTTGCAGGCAGCCTGAGCTTTCAGGCGATCCTCTACAGCTTACCAGCGGGGAGCGGTCATCGCCGGGAGCAGCGCTGGAGCGATGGTGCTGTGCGAATATTTTTATGATCCGTATGAAAAGCAAGTCTCTTCCGGGTTAAACCTGGTTGCCGGGACGTGCGTCCTGCCGCATTACCACAGCTTTGGCAAGGATTGGGCGGCTATGCTCTCCCCTGTGCTTCCGGGAGCAACTTTAGCCGGCATCGATGAAGGGACTGCCATGATCGACTGCGCGGAAGAGCAGCGCTGGACGGTTTTCGGCGCCGGAGAGGTCACCCTCCACCGGGGAACAAGTGTAAAGGCGTATATCCCTGGTGATGTATTTTCACTATACGAATAGATATATTGGATTGCAGACAGACGATGCTATACAATCGAGCGGATAATCATTATAATCTCCTCTACAACGAACCTGATGTTTGAGGGGAAAACACCAAAATGGATAGACCGGCTTCACGCCATACAATCCGCACCGCAATCCTGGTTGCCTGCCTGATTTTACTTTCAAGCTATAATCCCGCCAGCGCCCATACCATAACTCCGATCAAAGCCAGCCCAGAGCCGGGGCAGGCTGTACAGCAATCGCCCGCTGAAGTGCGCCTCACCTTCGCCGAGGAGATCACAGAATCGGGCAGCAGCTTACAGGTATTCAACGCTCAGGGCGTCCAGGTAGATAAAGGTAACGGAGGCGTCGATCTGAACGACCCCCAGCACGCCATGCTGGTCGTCGCTTTGCCTGAGCTCAGCCAGGGGGTGTACCAGGTGAAATGGAGCATTACCCTGTTAGATAGCGATGTCAGCCAGGGGGAATATTATTTTGGCATCGGGGACGTCACCGTCCCGGCTGCCCCGGTACAGCCGGTGGTTCTGGCAACTACGCCCAACCCCCAGCCTGCCAGCAGCCAGCCGGTCGCTTTATGGCTTGTTATTGGAGCTGGTTTGGTATTTTTATTTGCAATCGGTATTTATTTCGTGCAAAAAAATCGTCACCCTGCATGAGCCGCCGATCAAGATCTCACCGCTTCTACCGGCTGTCCATTGGATTGGTCCTGCTTGCCCTGGCACTGGGCAGCGTAACTGGCGCACAGGCGCACGCCTACCTGCTGCGCTCCGATCCAGCCGATAACAGCGTGTTGGACGAATCTCCTCCCGAAGTAAAACTCTGGTTCAGCCAGGCATTATTTCCCCGCTTCAGCACCGCCCAGCTCCTGGATATAAACGGTAAGCCCATTCCGCTGACCTCGGTGCAGGTCGATCCTGCCGACCCGACCTTGCTGGTGCTCGCTCTGCCGCCTTTAGCGAAAGGCGTATACACCGTGAACTATAAAGTCAGCTCAGCCGTGGACGGGCATGCCAACACCGGCTACATCGCTTTCAGCGTCGGCGGCGCAGAGCTGGCTGGGGCGAGCTCAGTGGGGGTTGCCAAAGGAGGCTTGACCGCGGCGGACCTCCCCGAGCTGACCCTGCGCTGGCTGAATTATCTCGGATTGCTGGTTATGGTGGGCTGCCTCGGTGTGCTGCTTTTCGTGCTCCGCCCAATTCCTGCGACCGGGGAGGCCGGTCATGCTGACGAGCAAACCTACAACCGGGTCCGCAGCAGGCTGCTAAATCTGGCTATGCTCGCCACGGGCTTTGCCTTCCTGATTGGAATTGCGCAGCTTGCCTGGCAAATCCATTCCCTGGTGAGCCTGGAGACGCAGGCGTTATCTTTCCTGGAGCTCAGCGAGCAGACCCTCTTCGGATCGCAGTGGGGAATTGCCTGGCTCTCACGCGAGATCCTTCTGATAGTTTTGTTCATCGTGCTCTACCGTTTAAAGCGAAATCCACCGCGAGAGCTGCGCGGTTACTGGCTGGCAATGGTGCTTGGCGTCTATGTTTTGATCGCCCAATCTATGGTCAGCCATTCGGCCGGCGCTCAGGACTACCTCCTGCCGGTGACAGTCAATACGCTGCACCTGCTCTTCGCCGGTTTTTGGATAGGCGGCTTGATCGCCCTCGTCATCTGTCTGCTACCGGTCTTGCTCCACGACAGGCGAGCCTTCAGCGAGAACGTCCGGCTTGCCTGGGGACCGTTCAGCGTGTTGGCTGCGGTCAGCGTCGGGCTGGTGGTTGCCACGGGATTGTACAGCACCGGCAGCCAGGTGATCTCTGCGGACGCCCTGCTGTTGAGCCCGTACGGGCGGACGCTTACAATTAAAATCCTCCTGGTGCTGCTTGCGGGCTGTGTCGGTCTGTTCAACAGCTCGCTGCTCCACCCGAAGCTGGCAGCGCCGCTCGCCAGGATATTGAAAAAGCCCACCGGTTGGACCCCGTTCAAGCTGGAGCATTTCCCCTGGCTGGTCCTTACCGAGGTCATCTTCGGCCTGGTCATCCTGCTTACCGTGGGGGTATTAACCACTCTACCGCCCGCCAGAGACCTGGCGTACACTGTGTCGCCAGAAGCACAGCCTCAGGATGTGCTCGAGCCCATTAATGATCTGTTCGTTACGCTGGCGATAAAGCCCAACCGCCCCGGGCTGAACCTTTTCAACATCGATGTGCTCAACTCACGCCGCCCAGCGCCGGCAGATATCCTGCGGGTTATCGTCCGCATGACCTATCTCGAGCAAGACATGGGCACCACCAGCCAGGACGCCCAGTTCGTCAATTCAGCCAACTGGAAGAGCAGCTACCGCCTGGCTGGCAGCTATCTCACCCAGCCCGGCAAATGGTCGATCCAGGTGATCGTGCGCCGCAAAGGTATGCCGGACAGCCAGGTAACGATCCCCTGGACCGTCCTGCCGCTGGGGAATATCCGCCCCAGGCTGGTCTCGCAGTATCCCTGGCAGGCGATCCTGGCGCTGGGTGCGGGAATCATCGCCTTGCTGGTGCTGCTGATCGCCGGGCTATTCTGGCTTAGAGCCAGGCGGAGTGAGCCCAGCCAGGCGGAGCCTGCTCAGCCACACTGAGCAAGCACGATAGCTGTGTTGGATGATCAAGCCGTTCTGCCCATAACCCCAGCTTCGGAGGATTAAGATGGCGGAAACCCGCGCTAATCTGGCTGTGATTACCTTTGCATCTGCTCAAGCCTGGGAAGCCTGGCTGGAAGAGCATCATCAAGATACACAGGGGATCTGGCTGAAAATTGCCAAAAAAGAAGGCGGTGCAGCGTCTGTATCCTATGCGGAGGCGCTGGAAAGTGCGCTGTGTTATGGCTGGATCGACGGGCAGAAAGCAGCTTTCGATGACCGGTATTGGCTGCAGAAATTTACCCCCAGGAGCCGCAGGAGCAAATGGTCCAAGGTAAACTGCGAGAAGGCATTGGCGCTGATCGCCGCAGGCAGGATGCAGCCGGCAGGTCTGGCTCAGGTGGAAGCCGCGCAGCGGGATGGACGCTGGGAACAGGCTTACGAATTGCAAAGCAAGATCAGCGTACCGCAGGACCTGCAGCGCGAGCTGGATAACCATCCGGCGGCGAGGGAATTCTTCGAGCAGTTGGACAGCGTCAACCGCTACGCAATCCTGTACAGGATCCAAACAGCGGTAAAGCCGGAAACCCGGGCGAAGCGCATCGAAAAATTTGTTACGATGCTATCCAACCAGGAGAAGATCTATCCGTAGAGGTGCAGCGGCTTAAGACATGGCTTGAGATGGAAGACGCACTGTCCATTCAACAAATCCGCCAGCTGCGGTTGAAAGCGCAGCGGCTTGATCCCCAAAGAGCTGGCCCATCCGCTTCACCGGCACAGGTTTTGAAAGAAGTCTGCGGAGTGCAGGCCCAGGACCTGCCTGCCGGGCTGCTCTCCATCAATGCACGCAGCAGGGGCTTGTCCAAAACGGAAGTTGAGCAGGCGCGCCAGGTTGAGCGCTCGATCGCCTGGACGTGGTGCCTGCGCGGCACGCTCCACCTGGTCGCCGCCGAGGATGCGCGCTGGCTGGTGCCGTTCTTCGGACCCGGGCTGATTGCGGCGAATCGCACCCGCATGCAGGAGCTGGGCTGGGATGACGAGCGGGCTGAGCTGGGGATTCGCCTTCTCCTGGAGGCGCTGCAGGAGCGCCACGAACTCACCCGACCTGAAATTATTGCCTTGTTAGAAAAGAATCACCTGCCCCACACCGGGCAAGCGCCGATCCATCTGATTTACCGGGCGGCTCTCGAAGGCTTGCTCTGCCGGGGAGCGGAGCGGGGGAAAGAACCCACCTTCGTGCTCTTCGAGCGCTGGCTGGGAGCGCCCCAGCCGCTGCCCCGACAGGACGCCCTGGCTGAGCTCGCAGTCCGCTATCTCTCCGCCTACGCTCCGGCGCGCCCGGAAGACCTGGCGAGCTGGGCCGGGACTCAAGCTGAGCGATGCCCGGCTGGCATGGCAGCTCGTGGAGCACCGCCTGAATGAAGTGAGCTGTGAAGCGCAGGCTGGAACCGGACCTATGTGGGCTTCTCGATAGCCAGCTTCCCTGGCTGGATGAGCTGGGAGGTCCATCGCCGGTGGTTCACTTATTACCGCGCTTCGATACCTTGCTCTTGGGATATGCCAGCCGCGATTGGTCGCTCGATCCGGTTTTCGCCCGGCGCATCCACCCAGGCGGCGGGTGGATCCATCCGGTTTTGCTGGTCGATGGGCAGGTACTCGGCACCTGGAGTACAAAAAATAAGAAAACGCGTTTGGAAATTCAAGTCGAGCCGTTCGAAAAGCTCGCCAGCGCACTCGTGCCGCAGATCGAGGAGAAAGTGATTGACCTCGGACGCTTTTTGGGCGAGCCGGCTGATTTAGTATTCAAATAATTATCAGAAGAAACACTCTCGTTATCAAAACACCTCTCACATTCCAGTATGAAAATTCGGAGGGGCAAAATGGAAAAGAATGACACCGCATCAAATCAAAATGCTCCGTCTGGCAAGCTTCAGACAGCCGTGCAAGGCAGCGGGACGGCTGGGGCTGTTCCCGCTCGTGCAGGAGGGGTCCGCGACTGGCAGCGCTGGGCGCCGTACGCGGCGGTTGCCTGGTCACTGGTCTACGCCGCGCTGGGGGTCTACTGGGCGGTGAGCGGGCGCGGGTTCCCTTACGCCCCCGAGACCGTGTCCGACGTTGCAGGGCCGGTGGTCGGACGGTTCGGGCCGGGCGTGGCCTGGATCGTCGTGATGATGGCAGGGATTCCTGCGGCGGCGATGGGAGCGGCGATGCTGCGCGGGGTGCGAGGCAGGGTGTTCCGGCCTCTCTTCATAACCGCCGGAGCACTGCTCGCCGGGGTCCTCCTGCTGCTCATGACCGACATCAACCTGCTGACGATGCTCGCCTACATCCCCTTTGTGGTATTCAAGCTCCTCACCGGCGCCGAGATCGGCATCTATCTGCAAGCTTTGACCGGCACGTGGACATTAGCGCACCAATTGCTGTGCCTTACCGGCGGGTTCCTCTGGCTGGCGGCTACCGTCAGCTATGCCCGCCGGAGTGGGGACGCCTGCCTGTATTGCGGCCGCCGAGACGGCCCGGAGGGGTGGACGAGCCCGACCAAGCCGCGCGCTGGGGCCGGATCGCCGTGTATGTGGCCATGGCTGTGCCAGTCTTGTATGCCCTCACCCGCTACGCCTGGGCGCTGGGTATCCCGCTGGGGATGAGCGAGGAGCATCTGCGCCTCGGTCAGGAGAGCGGGGAGTGGATCTCGGGGCTCTTCCTGGCGACCTTCGGCCTGGTGGGAGCCGTCCTCATGCTCGGCCTGGTGCAGCGCTGGGGCGAGGTGTTCCCGCGCTGGATGATCGGCCTGGCAGGACGCCGGGTGCCCATCGCTCTGGCGGTGGTCCCGGCCTCGATCGTGTCGGTGCTGCTCATGGTGGGCGGCATCACCATATGGTCCGCTTGGAACCGGATGGCCGCTGCGGCGGTGGCCACTGGGCAAGATATCTGGATCGTCGTTGGCCCCGCCGCTGCTGTTCCCGGTCTGGGGCGTGGCGCTCGCTGTGGCGACGCTGGGTTACTACTACCGGCGGCGCGGCCCGTGCAGTGTGTGTGGTCGTGGCGCACCCGGCAAGACCGGTGAGCCGTTGGCCAGCCACAGCCCGCCCGGTGGACACTCTGCCCGGCGATCGGGTGAGCGACGCCGCCTCCGGCATTGAGCTCAAAGGTTGACATTGCGAGAGGTCGTCATTGCGAGATGAGCGTTCGGTGCTCGAAGTTCAGCAATATCGAACTTCAAGCAATCTTATCTTTTTCATTAGTGATGAGATTGCTTCGGCTCACAGAACGAGCCTCGCAAAGACATTCAAAAGTTGTCATTGCGAGATGAGCGTTCTATGCTCGAAGTTCGGCATTATCGAACTTCGAGCAATCTTATCTTTTTCATTAGTGATGAGATTGCTTCGGCTCACAGAACGACGCCTCGCAAAGACACTCCGAGGTTGTCATTGCGAGAGGCGTTCTTTGCCTCGAAGCAATCTCATCTCTTATTCTATGACCGAAAAGATGAGATTGCTTCGTCGGTTGCCACAAAACGGCAACCTCCTCGCAAAGACACTCAAAGGTCGTCTTTGCGAGCGTTCTTCGCGAAGCAATCTCATCTCTTGATCTACGCTCAGTAATGGGATTGCTTGACGGTGGTAGTTCACCGTACGGTGAACTACACCGTCGGGCAAAGTACGCCTCGCAATGACCTGTCCAATTTCACACCAATTTTCAATTAAGTATTGACTTAATTAAGTAAATAGTTTATTATATACCTATGGACATGTTCTCTGCTCTTTCCGATCCGACAAGGCGCAACATATTGGAAATGCTTGCCCATTCCGGCGGGTTATCCGCAACCGATATCTACGATCATTTTCCTGCCAGTCACCCGGCAATCTCCCAGCACCTGCAGGTATTGCGCCAGGCAAATTTAGTGCTGGTAGAGAAGAAGGCTCAATACCGGATCTACCGCCTCAATCCGGAACCCATCCATGAGCTGGAATCCTGGGTCAAGAAGATGACGGAGGTTTGGGACGAACGGTTCAGCGCACTCGACAAGCTACTGCAGGAAGAGCAAGAGAAGCAAAAGAATCTTAATAAGACAGGAATAACGCAATTGAAGGAAAAATAGTCCGTAAAAGGGGTGTAGGGCGGGCGTACGCCCGCCCTACACCCCTTTTTACGGCAATTCCTCAGCTTACTGGGTAAGTCCAATAATATTGAAGGAGGTATCGAGACATGAACAAGACGGTTGTTAGTGCAGAACCCAACAAACAAGAGGTGGTCATCACGCGCGAGTTTGATGCACCCCGCGAGCTCGTTTTCAAAGCCTTCACCGATCCCAAGCTGTACGTACAGTGGCTGGGACCGCGCCGGCTGGTCATGACCCTTGAAAAATTCGAGCCGAGAGACGGCGGCACGTACCGCTATACCCACCAGGATAAGGACGGCAACACGTACAGGTTTCACGGCGTGTTCCACGAAGTCACCGCCCCCGAGAGGCTGATCGATACATTCGAGTTTGACGGCCTCCCCGAAAAAGGGCACGTCGCCCTCGAGACGGTGGTCTTCGAGGCGCTGCCTGGTGGAAGGACCAGGCTGACGAACGTGTCTGTCTACCAATCGGTAGCCGACCGGGATGGGATACTCGAGTCGGGCATGGAAGAAGGCCTCAACGATTTGTTCGAGCGCCTAGACGAGCTGTTGGCGACCCTGGTCGGGGTTGCCTCCCGCTGATGGCGAGCAGGACCAGCCAGAGTTGTCAGGAGCGCGATACCGTCACGAACGTAATATCATCCTCCTGCTCCCAGCCAGAGCCGGTGAAGGTGTGCAGATCGGCGAGCAGCGTGTCGATCTGCACATCATTTATCCCAGCCAACCGCTCCTGCAAGCGCGGCAGCCCGAACATCTCACCTTGCGGGTTGTGCGCTTCCACCAGTCCGTCGCTGAACAGCCACAGGCTGTCGCCTGGCTCCAGCCGGGACTGCTGTTCTTCATAAACTTGTTCCGGCAGCAAGCCGAGAGGCATCCCCCGGGCGAGCAGCTCGCGCAGCTCCCTGCTGCGGCACTGGAATGGCAGCGGGTGACCGGCGTTGGCAAAGCGCAGCTCCCCGCTCGCCGGCTCCAGCACGGCTAAAAGACAGGTGACGAACATATTTGGCGGCATCTCCTCGCACAGCAGGTCGTTCGTCCGGGCGAGCAGGATCCCTGGCGAGACCGGCTCCCGGCTGGCGACCAGGCTGGCGGTCACCCCACGCAAAACGCTGTGGGTCGTCGCCATCACCAGCGCAGCGGGGATTCCCTTTCCGGTCACATCCCCAATCAATATCCCCAGGCTGCCCTGCGGGAACTGGATGAAGTCGTAGAAATCGCCGCTGACCTCGCGGGCAGGCTGCCAGCACGCCGCCAGGCGCCAGCCAGGCAGGTCCGGCTCGGTTTTTGGCAGCAGGTTTTCCTGGATGCGCCTCGCCATTGCCAGGTCGTGCTCGAATTTTTCCTGCTCGATGAGCTGCGCCTGGGCGGCTTTAAGCTCCAGGTAAGCCTGCTCCAACGCCTGGTTCTTTATCCGCAAATCATGTACAGTAAGGCTTTCTGAATCGCGCATTCGCTGAGTCATTGCCTGTAGAAGGTGGATAGCCAGCGCGGGGTAGCGGGTGAGCAGGGCTTCGAACCCAGCGAGGGGAATTTCTAACATCTCCACTCCACCATGACTGCGCACACTGGCTGAGCGGATCCGTTCGCGGCTGAACAGGCTCATCTCACCCAGAATTTCTCCCCCCCTGCGGATGCCCAGGCGGCGCTCTTCAGAGGTGTCCAGGGCCTTAATGACCTCGACCTCGCCTTCCAGGACAGCCATGAAGCATTCGCCAGGCTCGCCCTCGCGCATCAGCACCTCGCCGTCGTCAAAATGCCGCACCTGGCTGAGCGGGGCAAGGTGTTCAAGCTCTTCTTCCGGCAAATCTGCAAAAAATGGAATCCTGGTCAGTACGCTTGTATTCATGCCCGCCAATCCTTTACCGTCCCGAATAATTTTTCCATGCAGCCAGCAGATCGCGGTTCACCTGGACGTCCCGTACGAAAGATCTGCGCATACCTACGTCATTGATCCTCCCGGCCTGGTCTTCCAGCAAGGCAACAGCCGATTCCAGGCAGATTCCCGCGCGTGCGTCACCAATCGTTTGGAAAATCTGGTAGATGGTCCAGTAATCTAACAAAGCTTCGATCCCTTCCTGGACAGCCTCCGGCAGCGCACGCTGAACCTCCTCAGCCAGCCGGGAGGCCAGCGCGAGGTCGCCGCGCCGCAGGGCAATCGCCGCCAGACCGGCGCGGTTGTCGATATCCAATCCCGTTTGCTCCAGCGCACGGTGCAGCTCACCGGACCGTTCAAAGGCAGCCTGGGCTTCATCCAGCTGCCCGAGGGACAGGCAGGCGTTGCCCAGGTGATACCAGCCCAGCCCTTCTTCATGAGGTGCGCCAATCTCGTGCGCGATAGCAATTGCTTGCTTACAATGCTCTTGTGCAGATTTCGGCATCTCCAGCCCTCAGCTCAGCTTCTCCCAGGCTGGAAAGTGAATCGGATACTCCCTGCTTGTCGCCAATTTGTCCCCCGATCAGCAGCGCCTGCTGGTAATATTCGCGGGCTTCCACCTGCCTGCCTGCCCGGCTCGCCACGTATCCCAGGCCGATGATCGCGGCTTCCTCGCCTTCGAGATTCTGGATGGTCTGGCAAACCTCCAGGCTTTGCTGGTAGAAGCTCTGCGCTCCTGACAAATCGAACTGGCTGATGGCAATATGCCCCAGGTTGCATAGTGATATCCCCTCACCATATCGGTCGCCCATCTGGCGTTTCAGCCGCAGCGACTCTGCGAAATAGCCCTGGGATGCTTCGATCTCCAGCTGGTGGTAGTAAACGACCCCCAGGCTGTTCAGGGTAAGGGCTTCACCCCGGAGGTTATTATTCTTGCGGTAAGTCTCCAGGGCTTGAGCCAGGTGCTGCTTTGCCTGGGGATAATCACCGGTCAGCTCAGCGATCACGCCCAATGAACGCTGGCTGTCTGCCTGCAATTCGTACATTCCAACCGCTTCTGCCAGGTTGTATGCCTGGCGGAAATGCTCGCTCGCCTGAATGAAGTCCCCATAATGCCAATCTGCCCAGCCCCACGCTAAACAGCCGCGCGCCTGGAGCTCGATATCTCTGAAAGAGAGTGCCAGCTCGACCGCCTGGCGGGCGTGCAGCTGAGCTGGCTGGTAGTCGCCGAGCTGGTCGTAATAGGACGACCAGCCTATCTCGAGCTGAGCTTTCCATTGAGTCACATTTTCTGCATCGCCCTCGCTGGCGATCAGCTCGCTGGAGATCAGCTCGGCGAGGGCGTCCAAATCTTGCTTTTGCTGCTCGCGAACGCCTTGCAGCTCAAACACCTTAACCCTTCCGGAGAGCGCCGCGAAGCGTTTCTCGACCTGCTCCGGCGGGGTCAGCTCGAGGGTACGCGTAAACAGACGGACAGCTTCCATGTTGGCGTATTGAGCAGCAGCACGCCTGGCTGCCCGCCCGTACCAGTCTGCGGCGGTCTCCAGCTCACCCGATCGCTCGTAATGCTCGCCGATCAAGGCTGCATACTCTCCCTCGCGCTCGGCTGCGCTGGGTTACCTGTGCCAGCCAGCGTGCGGTGTAAGCGTGATAAGCCCGGCGGTAGCGCTTCAGCAGACCTTCATAGGTCACATCGCGCAGGAGATTGTGTTTGAACGAATACTCGCGCGTATCTTCGAATGCAGCGCTGTCTCGCCGGTAGACCATCTCCCTGCGGTTGAGCCGCCCGAGCATCTCGGCTACGTTCGCCCTCGATTGGAGTGCCGGTTCGCCAGCCTGGTCAATAAATTCAACCGCTTTATCCCAAAAGGTGCGCCCGACCACTGCCGCCTGCTGCAGCACGGATTTCTCTCCCGGGCTGAGGCTGTCGAAGCGCGATTGGAGCACCTCGGTCAGCGTGGGCGGAAGGTAAGTCTTTTCCAGGCGGTCTACCTGCACCTGCCAGATATCATCCTGAATTTGGATGATGCCTTCGTCGATCATCATCTTGAGCAGCTCTTCGATGTAAAACGGGTTGCCTTCCGTGTTTTGGATGACCAGCTGGTTGAGTTTTTCGGGAAGCTCAGCCACCTTATTGAGGATCTCCCGCACCAGGAGCTGGCTCTCATCCGGGGAAAGGGGCTGCAGATCGAGCCTGCTCCAGTTTGGCAGCGCTTTGCCCCAGCCAGGCTGCCGCTCGAAGAGCTCGGGGCGCGCCGTGCACACCAGCATAATCGGGGAATCGCTCAAGAGATCCACAAGCTGCTCGATCGCGCCCAGGGAGCTGTCGTCAGCCCAATGCAGGTCCTCGAGCAGCAGCACCACCGGATCTTTGCGGCTGAGGAGGCGCAGATATTCGGTCAGCGAAAGCATGCCCTGGTCCTGGATCTGGCGGGCGTCCACGGCTGATTCCGCGGCAGTTGCCGCGGCAGCTGCCGCGGCAGGATTCTCGCCCAGCTCGAACCCGAGCAGCCGGCCGAGGTAATAAGCCTTAAGGGAAACGGCTTCTTCATCGACTGATGCGGCTTTTATCTCCTGCTCCAGCTTGCTGCGCACCACAGCCGGCATGTCGCTGTCCTGGATCTGGCAGCGGAAAGCAAACATATCCCGCAGCAGGGCATAGGAGATATTCAGCGTCCCAGAATTTGCCCTGCCCTGGAAATAAAAATAACCCCCCGGTTGGATCTCCAGCCAGTCATCGAGCTCGAATACCAGGCGCGATTTGCCGATGCCCGGCTCGCCCACCAGGGTCACGCCGTGGACGGAACCATCAGCGAGGCATGCCCGGTAGACGTCTTGCAGAAGCTGCATCTCAGCCTGCCGCCCGACCAGCCTCGCCACACCGCCTGCGATGTCCTGGTTGGCGTGGCGGAACGAGCGCGGCTTGGCGAGCTGCACGAGGAATACCTGCACCGGCTCGCTCTTGCCTTTGACGCTCACCGGATCGAGGGCTTCCACATCGAAGACGCCGCGCACGTAGCGGTAGGTATCCGCCGAGATCGAGAATTCCTCCCTCGGGCGCCGCCGACTGCAGCCGGCTGGCGAGGTTCACCGTATCGCCGACGACCACGAAGTCCTGTCCCTTGCGCTCACCGAGCAGGCTGACCACGACCGGACCGGTATGGACGCCCACCCGCATGTGCAGCCTGATCTGCTGCTCGCGCTCCAGCTCGCCGTTCAGCTCCTCCAATGCATCGCGCATTGCCAGCGCAGCGCGGACGGCATTTTCGGGGTCTTGCTCGCTGGCTGCCTTCAGACCGAACACTGCCATCACCGCGTCCCCGATGAACTTTTCCACAGTCCCGCGGTTGGCCTCGATTACCTCCGTCCAGCATTTAAAGTAGGCATCGGTGACGTCGCGCACGTCTTCGGGATCCATCTTCTCGGACATCGCCGTGAAGCCAGCCAGGTCGGCAAACAGGATCGTGACGACCTTGCGCTGCTCGCCGATCGACTGCATCTGGAGCTGCTCCAGGCGCTGGCGCAGCGGCGCCAGGGCGGTAGCCAGCACCTGCTCGCCCAGGATTTCCCGCTGGGCTTCCAGGGCAGCGATAGCTTGCTGGATCTGCTCGATCTCGTCAGGCATAGGACAATTATAGAGATTGTTTACCTTTATTGCAAGAAAAATAAGGAAATCTGCATCACACCCTGAGCACGGATTATATCCTATCCGGTAAATAGGATAATATTAAGAAATCGTTTGCCTCCGTCTTAGCAATTCCGGTCTGTTGTTGACTTAGTTCATGACTTAGTTTACAATTCCTTCAGGAGAGTTATTTCATGGCAATCACAGTCAATATACATGAAGCTAAAACCCATTTATCCAGGCTCCTGGAGCGTGTCCAGAACGGCGAACAGATCATTATTGCCAAATCCGGAAAACCTATCGCCATACTCACACCTTACACTCAAACAACCGGACGACGAGTTCCAGGAAATGATGCTGCTGCAGTGGTTATCGCCTCGGATTTTGATGAGCCCCTCCCGGAGTTCGATGAATGATGGATGCCCTTCTAGATACCCATACCTTCCTCTGGTGGAATATGGATGATCCTCGTCTTTCGCCGCTCGCCAGAGAGATCATATCCGACGGGCGGAATACCATCTATCTCAGTGCTGCCAGCGCCTGGGAAATCGCAATAAAAACCTCGCGGGGAAGGTTGATCCTTCCGGAACCACCTGACCGTTATGTTACTTCACGGATGAACAAGAATAATTTCCAGCCCCTGCCAATCCATTTGAGTCATGCCTTACATATCTTTCAATTGCCCGATTTGCACCGGGATCCATTTGATCGCTTATTAATCTCGCAGTGCCAACTGGAAGATTTACCATTGCTCAGCTCTGATCCGATCATAAACCAGTATGATCTAAATGTAATTTGGTAGCCAACGATAAGCGTTTATTGGTAAGCCCAATCTGTTCAGCGCCATGCACCTAAACAGGATCGTAATCAGGTTAAGTATCTATCCGAAAATATGAGGGGAGCCTATCCATCTTCGGATAGATACTTTAGTAATCAGCGACGGCAGGATTATTGATCAATATCCGGAAACTTGCTGCAGTAGATATGGTATGGCTTGGCTCTCGCGTCATTATCGTAGAATACGCCCTCGGGGTTGTCTTGCCGCTCAGCCTCGGATTGTTTTCCATCCGCCTCGGCTTCCCCGGTTATGTTAAATCCGGTTGGGAAACGGTGGTGGGATTCTGGCTGGTGAGCATAGGACTGAACTACATTCCATTATTTATCTATGCAGTCCTAATTGCCAGGAGCGGGACCGTGAAGGAAGAAGGCCAGGCGGAGCTCGCCCATGCCAGGCGGTATGGAACCCAGCAGGTGATCATCCTGATCCCATTTTTTGTGGTCATTCTGGCTCTCGTGCAGGAATATCACAGGCGACAACGGGATTGATGGAAGCGACCTTGGGTAATCCTTCTTAAGGCTGGCTGTCTATCACCCTGGTCACCACCCAATGGGTCTTGCCGAGCCGGCGCGTCCGTTGAAACCCCAGGCGCTCGAACATCGCAACTGTCCCGTTGTAAAGAAATGATCCTGAGACCGAGCGTCCCTCGGCGTCCTCAGGATAGCTTTCAACGGTCCCACCACCGAGGCGGGCAATTTCGTTCAGAGCTCCTGCAAGAGCGATGGCAGCCACGCCTTTGCCCCGATATTCCCGGTCAACGAAAAAACAGGTGATCCTCCAATCGGGAAGCTGGGTGAGACCGTTTAGATAGTCTTTCTTCAGCTTGATGCGGGGAAGCTCATCCGCCGGACCGAACTGGCACCAGCCGACCGCGTTCGCTCCGTCGTACACCAGGGCAGCGTGCGCCCGTCCACCCCGGACTCGGCGCTCTTTCTCAGCCCGGTTACCCAGGGCTGTCTTGCCCTTCCCAACCCCCTCTTCGTGAAAAGCCATACACCAGCAGCCGCCCCATACTCCGTTGTGCTTTTCGACCAGCCGCGCGAAATCCGGCCAGGTGCTTTCATCCAGGGGTTTCACGCTGAATTCTGGCATTATTTGGCACCCTTATCGAGCCGCGTTCAATCTCTAACGTGATGTGTTTGAACCAACCATCTCTTCCAGCAGCTTGCGGTTGCATGCATAATTCTCGAAACTCTTGTCTATGCGCAATCGCCCGTCAGGCATCGAGAATACTTACAACTTAATAACTTTTCCAAATTCACTAAAATCCGTTTTCGGACTGCTGTGCTTGGAGCCCGCAGGCAGGACAGCGATGCAAACCCTCACGCCTTAGAGATCATCCCCTAATACCTTCTCCGCCAGATCAATTGCCAGCTCGAGACTCAGATACCACCCTTCGAGGGAAGCAGCCGTGAATGTCTCTTCGTCGAGTAAACTCTGCAGCTTGCTGCGGATGCGCACAAACTCAGCCTGGTCGGTATACAGGGCGTAAACCGCCAGAGTTTCTCGCTGGTACTCCACCGCTCCACATAATCGAGCCGCTAGAATTGGCTTATCCAATTGAATTGCAAGTGCTGCAGCGCTGACCAGGCAGGCGGTCATTCCAGGTATATCGCCTACTTCATGGTTCAGACTCAGACTTTCCTGGAAATAACTCCGTGCTTTATCAATATCTTTCTGCTCTAAAGCAAGATAACCCAGCCGGCGAAGAGGATAGGCGAGAAACGATTTGCTCCCCATCTCCCGAAATAAGCTGCGTTCTCTTCGTATGTGTTTTTTGCTCGAGAAATGTCCCCCTTTAACAGGTCAACATCTCCCATGAAAAAAAATAAATAAGCTCTTACTGTTTAAGTCCTTTATCCTTTTAATGATTGCCAACCCCTCCTGGTCGGCAGCATCCGCAAGAGCATACTCCTTCTCATATGCGTAAACCAGCCCTAAGATCTGGAGCGTCCAGGCAAGATGAACTTCATCAGCGGATGTCCTCAATATCGATAGGGCTTCTTCGAGCATTTTCCTGGCAGAAGGGATATCGCCATGTAAATATTGAAAAAAGCCGGCAATGCTGAGTGCCTGGGCGCGCTTTTCCTCAAACTGCCTGGCAGATGGCATGGCCAGGGCTTTCAAAGCCAGGTCGCGGCCCTCGCGGGTAAAGCCGATTAACCACCAGAAAGTGAATAAAGCTACCACTACCCGCAAGGCGTTTTCAGCCTGGTCCTGTTCAGCACTCCATTCGATAACGGCACGCATGTTTTCGTATTCAGCCTGGAGCAGCTTGAACCAGCGCACCTGATCCTGTAATAAAAGGACTGGCTCGGCAGCTTCTGCCAGACGCACATAATAGTCCGCGTGCCGGTCGTGCATCCAACTGGTTTCGTTTGCTTCATCCAATTTCATGCGCCCAAAACTACGAATGGTATCCAGGTAGTGGTAGCGGGTTGAAAATGTCCCATCCTGGGGAGCAGGTTCCACATTCAACAAGGATTTATCCACCAGCCGTCCGAGCAAAGCCAATACTTCATCTCGTTTAATCTGCTGATCAGAGCAGATAGCTTCGGCTGCCTCCAGCGAAAAACTGCCTGAAAAAACCGAAAGCGGCGGAATAAAATCTGTTCCGGCGGACTGAGCAGGTCATAGCTCCATTCAATGGCTGCGTGCAGGGTTTGGTGGCGCGGCAGGGCAGTCCGGCGTCCTCCGGTCAGCAGGCTGAAACGCCGGTCCAGCCGGTCTGCGATCTCCTGTACTGAAAGCAGGTTCATGCGCGCAGCTGCGAGCTCGATCGCCAGAGGGATACCGTCCAGGTGCAGGCAGATCCTGGCCACCGTGAGTGCTTCTGCTGCCCCAATTTGAAAACCGGGTCGCACCTCTTGCGCGCGCTCAATAAACAGGCTGACGGCTTCAGATTCGAATATGCGGCTGGTTTCCAATGAAGTGACTGTTTCCGGCAAGGATAGGGACGGGATCAACCAGGCATTCTCACCTGGCACCCCCAAGCGCTTCACGACTTGTAGCCAGGATGTTTACCTCCGGGCATTCACTCAGCAGCCGTTCTGCCAGGACAGCGCAGTATTCGATGAGGTGTTCACAATTATCCAGTACCAGAAGCAGCTGCTTCCCACGCAGCGCTTCCAGTATCCCTTCCAGGATGGGCACTCCAGGCTCCTCGGGTATGTGTAACGCCTTAGCAACTGCTTGGGATACAAGATCTTCAGCTATCAGGCTTTCCTGTCCAAAAATTGACGATTTCCCCATAGATGACCCTTCAGGTGAGCCAGACTGGCTAAACCTGGCTAATTCAACCCACCAGACACCATCCCTGAATTTGGGTGTCAGCTCCCTTGCTACCTCTATCGCCAACCGGGTTTTACCTATGCCGCTCGAGCCAATGATCGTAACCAACCGATGCAGAGAAACGAGGTGCTCGACCTGCCGTATTTCCTTCTCACGCCCAATGAAGCTGGTTAAAGGCTTGGGCAGGTTGGAGCGGCGGATATTGGGTACAGGATGTGTTTGCAGCCGGTCTTTCTCGCTGTGATTTTAGTGTTTCATCTGTAGGAAATGCAGCAGGCGCCTGGTCACCTATACTCCCGCTTATTTTCAGGCGTTTATACAGCATACGCGTCTGCTCTGAGGGTTTCAGACCCAGGTTCTTCTGCAACGCCTGAGCATAGCGCTCGTAAGCTGCCACGGCTTTAGCTGGTTCTCCGCTGCTGGCGTAGGCAGCCATCAACGCTCGGTAAGCGGGTTCGGGGAATTGTCCCAGTGCGATCCAGCGCATCGCCCAATCCTGGACTTCAATCCAGCGCCCTTCGTCTTGCAGGATCTCTAACAGGCGCGCCATCTTGGCTTCGAAGACAGCGTTCAGGCGTTCTCGCTCCAGGAAAACCCATTCATCGTAAAAGCCTGGTAATAACTCCCCCCGGTAGACAGTAAGCGCTGCGCTCAAATCATCGGTGGAGCTGGCTTCGAGAGGTGGGTTTTCCAGCCTGTGTACATCGAGAAAATAATCGGCCTGCGGGTTAAAAGCAATACTGAGGCCATCGATCACGAAATAGGATTCGCCTTCAATCTCGAGTGCTTTTCGCAAGCGCCATAATTCATGGCGTAAATTGCTGCGAGCGTTTTCTTCGCTCGAATCGGGCCACAATAAACCAGCCAGCTTTTCGCGGCGGAAGACTTTATCCGCGTTCAGTATCAAATATGCAAATAATGCCTGGGCGTTACGGGTGGGGATGGTGAGGCGTCTGTCGTCCCGCAATACTTCAAACTCTCCGAGTAAGCGTGCTACCAGCATATCATCCCCAGACGATCGTAGAAAAGAAAGGAGAATAATTACGGTCTATTTTATCTAAGTATAGCATTGAATACTCTCCAGTCTAAAAAAAATACACGAAAAAAAACACGCTCGTTCACACGCTCTGGGACGGCATATCTATAGAATGATAAACAGATAGTAGAGATAGGAGATCAAATATGGACAATTTCAAGCGAGGATCGAGGAACTAACTGGCGCATTCTGATTGATGTTGGTGATGAGATTTTATTGTAAGGCTGATTGCATAAGGAGGTTGAAATGATTACCAAGGTTCTGTCGAAAGTCCTGATCACACTGAGTTTACTGGCTGTTGTTTTTCTTGCCGTGCAGGCTTCATCAAACCTGTCCGCATTGGCTCCGGGTAGTAGAGACTCCAGAAACCTGAAGAACCTGGCAGGCTCTGACTGGATCGAGCGCCACCCGGCGGCTGTTCCTGTCGCACCTAACTATGCTGGCTCGGACTGGATCGAACGGCACCCGGCGGCTTTACCTGCTGCAGCTAACTATGCTGGCTCCGACTATATCGAGCGGCACCCAGCGGCTGTCCCTGTAGCACCCAACTATGCTGGCTCGGACTGGATCGAGCGGCACCCAGCGGCTGTCCCTGCTGCAGCTAACTATGCTGGCTCCGATTGGATCGAGCGGCACCCTGCGGCGGTCACTCCTGCACCTAACTATGCTGGCTCGGACTGGATCGAGCGGCACCCGGCGGTCACAACTGCAGACAAATATGCTGGCTCGGACTGGATCGAGCGGCATCCAAGATAGTCAACGATATGAAGATAATTCCCTACAATTACCCTCCCGCAGGTCGGATACCTGCAGGAGGGTTCTTTTTTGCTTAATTGACCAAAGAATGATATTCTATTTCGGCAAGCATTTAAGGGGAGCGAACCATCTCCTCCAGCAGCCTTCGGTAGTACGTGTAATTCTCGAAAGGGATATCTATGCGCACACGCCCGTCCAGCATGGGGATGTACCCGCCCTGCGCCAGGAGCGGAGGGACGACGCGCTCCAGCTCCTCCCGGATAGCATTTTTGTCTATGCGCAGCACATCCAGGTCGATCCCGCCGATCAGGCGCAGCGCGCTGCCAAACTCCTCCCGTATCGACAGATAATCCATCTCAGGGCTGCCGCGCTCGTACGCCCACAGGCAGTTGAAGCCGGCCGCGACCGCCTCCGGGAGCAGGCGTCGCACGTTCGCCCAGCTCTTCAGGATGATCGTATCCACGCCGCACTCGCGCGCTGCGGCAATGACCGGGGCGTAGCTGGTGAGTGCAATTTCTCTGTACATGCGCGGCGAGACCAGGGGTCCGCTGTTCCCGGCAACCGGCTCCTCGAAAACGATCGCGGCAAGTGGGACCTGATCCATGATCCTGCGCGCCAGGCGGGCGCTGAATTCCCCCTGGCTGCGCATGGCAGCTTCACAATAGCCGCGCTGGTCGCCGAGCAGGAGCATGACCTGCCCGAAGGAGCGCCAGTCTTCGATGCCTAAGGTCTGGAATAAACCGCTGCTCAAGCTGCAGGTAATTAATCGCTCGCTTGCAGACCTCAGGAAGCGCGGGCTTTTCAGCTCATCCGGCAGCCTGCGCGGATCGCCGGAATCCAGGCTGTGCTGCAAGCTGTGCTTCAAGCGCTCCAACCCATCCGGCAGCCCAGCCAGCTCCAAGGGAGAGCGAGGCGGGTAGAGCCTGGGGCTTAACTCGATGTACTCATCGTAAGCGAATACCTTCTCCAGCCGGGTACGCGCAGCCAGCCCCTGCTTGCGCCAGGCCGGCGCACCTCCGCCCGGATGCCCTCCTCGAACAGCGGCACCCGGTCCGGCGACCCGTTGTGCATGATTTCCAGGAAACGCTCGCGGCTGTTCATGCTGGCTTCGCCCGTTTACCCGGCAAAATTCCCCATACTTAAGCCAGGCTTGGCTGCGCCCCCAGCAGCGCCAGGATCTCCAGCGGCTCGCCTTTGGCTGGCTCGCGGCGCAGGCTGAGCGCACCCTGCTCGCACTTGCTGGAGCACACCCCGCAGCCCATGCACAACTCTTCGTCAACCCTGGCGACGAAGTCCTCGAGCGCCAGCGCGCCGAACTGGCAGTAGTCCAGGCAGTCGCCGCAGCCCAGGCAAAGTTCTTCATCAACCTGGTTGACGTAACCGGAGGACGCCAATATCGGCATGCCGCTGCGCATCGACTGCATCGCACCGCAGCAGCAGGCGCAGCAGTTGCAGATGGCGTAGAAGCGGTTGAGCATGGCGTCCTTGAAGAAGGCGTGGTGCACGTGACCGCGGGCGTCCTCCGCCTGCAGGATTTCTGCCGCCTCAGCCTGGCTGATCCAGCGCGTCGTCTGCGGGTGGTGCTCGCTGACCAGGCTGGCAAACGGCTCACCAACGATCAGGCACACGTCCAGGGGCAGGCAGGGGTCGGGGCGGGCTGAGCGGCAGGGGCAGTCCAGCGCCACAATGTGGTCGGGATTGAGCAGGACCAGGTCGCGGGCGCGCTGGTACGGGATGATTTTTTCCAGGTCCGGAAAGCGCAGGGGTTCATTGACCTGCACCAGCCGGGTTGCCGCGGCGAGAGGCATAACTTTGCCGTGATAGCCGTCGGCGTACACATTGCCGGCGGCGTACCCTTTGCCCTCCAGCGGAACGCCGTCGCCGTTCATCTCCTCGGCTTTTTGCGGCAAATGAGCACTGATCCAAGCGACCAGCGGTCCCAGCGCCCGGCTGAGAGGGTGCTCGCCGACCCCGATGGCGATGTACTGGTAGGGCCAGCGGGCGTAAATGTAGCCGTGCAGCGCATCTTTCCAGGTGTAACCCGGCGTGCGCGATCCTTCCTCGAAAAACTTGCGGGTGGAGGCTTTCCCGAATTTGGGCAAGATATCAAGCAGCTTCATGTTTCCCCTCCGTAAGGACCATCACTTACAAAAGCATCCTTGACAAGGCTTCGTTCCCAGTATTCCGTTTCCAGCTTGATCAATCTAAATTAACGTCAATTCGGGATAACAATTATCACTTATAAAGAGGCGTCATTCCGAGCCCCGCAGTGGCGAGGAATCCCTGTCACCGTCATCTAAAAATGGGCTATTTAGGGATTTCTCGTCGCAGGAAGCTGGAAGAAGCTTCGCTTCTTCCAGCTACGCTCCTCGAAATGACATAGTAATCATAACTGATCGCTTATCCCGTATTCCCGTTAAATTATCAGGTTTGACGGAATACTAAGAAATCGATCGAATCCAGTATAACATGCACCTCCTAAGTGGAGAACGTCCAAAGAGCGACTCTGGAGCTCACACCCTTCGTTAAATGCTTAACAGTATTGAAATATTTTTCCCGATTCTCGTTATGTATAATGATCGTAGAACACGGAGGAGATCGAAATGAACCCTACGTATACGAAACGCATCCTTACAGCAGCCACCGCTGCTCTTCCTCGACTTCTGCCGCCTGCCTGGCGGCTGGCAACCCCGCAGGTTCGGTAAACCCCACTTCCCTGCCTACCCTGCAGGCAGAGATGCCCACCCTTCCGCCTGAGCAGCCAACCGTTCCAGCGCCAGCCAATCCGGCCCAGCCCACATCCGCTCCAGAGGCGGCTGAGCCTACCCAGCAGCCGCCAGCTACCCAGGCAGCTGCGCAGCCAACCGCGGTCCCACCTGCGGCGGGGCAGGCTTTTACTCCGCAGGATTGCCCTGGGGCGGCGTGCGTCGTCCCGGGCAGCTTCCTGCTCGCCCGCCCCGTCGGAACGAGCGCCCGCCAGGAGATCGACCCGTCGATCCGTTATGGCGAGTACATCCGCTCGCAGCGCACCGCCAACCACGGCAGCGACTTCCTGAATTCCACAGGGACGCCGGTCGTGGCTGCCGCGGACGGGACTGTGGTGGTCGCCGGGGATGACAGCCAGACCGCCTACGGCTTGATCCGCAACCAGTACGGCAACCTGGTCGTCCTCGAGCACCACCTGCCCGGTTTCGACCAGCCGGTTTACACGCTGTACGGGCACCTCTCGCAGGTCAATGTCAAAGAAGGGCAAAATGTTGCCGCCGGCGAGGAGATCGGCCAGGTCGGCATGACCGGGGGCGTGGCGGGCAGCACGCTGCATTTCGAAGTGCGGGTGGGCGAGAATGCTTACTCCGCCGCGCGCAACCCCGAGCTGTGGCTGGCGCCGTTGAACGACCCGGAGAGCGGGCAGCAAACCGGCGCCCTCGCCGGGCGCATCCTGGATGCCCAGGGCAAGCCGTTCGAGGTCAAGAACATCGTTTTGGAGCAGCTGGGACCCGACGGCCGCGCGATCAAACAGCGCTACCTGCAGACCTACGTCGATAACGAGCAGTCCGACCAGGCGCCGTGGATGGAGAATTTTGGCACCGGCGACCTGCC
>CAVPMW010000002.1:0-403949 GCA_963706515.1 uncultured Chloroflexia bacterium | reverse complement strand
CTACGCATCGTGGTGCTGGCGTTGGCAGGCGGGCAGCGCCACTCCACTTGGCGACGGACGCCGCCCGCGGGCTGGAAACCCTGGAGCGCAACCATGCCGACCTGCGTGCCGCTCTCTCCGGCGTCCGCCGCGCGGCGAGACGGCACTATGCTCGGCCGCCTGGCGGCGGCGGTCTGGCCACTCTGGGACGGGCACGCACACTACGGGGAAGGTCGTCGCTGGTTGGAGGCGGCACTCGATCTTGACGATGTGGCGCCACAGGTCAGGCTGCAACTCCTGGCCGGCGCCGGGACGATAGCTTGGCGGCAGGCTGACTTCGGCCAGGCGACTTTGTACCACGAGCAGCGCTGGCCTGGTACGGGATGTTGGCGACCGGGTGGCAGAGGCGTTTGCCCTCAACAATCTCGGCGTGCAGGCCAGTGAGACGGGCAATTTCGAAGGGGCCCGCACACGCTACGAGGCAAGCATTGCGCTGGCGCGCGAAGCCGGCGCTTCGCACCTGGCGATCCTCGGCCTCCACAACCTCGCGCAAATCCAGCGCGTGCATCACGAGCGCGGCGGCGATGCGTACGATGGAAGAGGTCCTCTCGCTGGCTCAGGCGCACAGCCTGGAGTGGGCCATGCCCAACGTTCTGGCCGGCCTGGGGCTGACCGCGGCGGATCTCGGCGACTACCGCCGGGCCGGCGGGTTGTTCCACGAGTGTCTCTCCCTGGCCGTGGCCAAGGGGAACCAGGGCATGGTCATCTACGGCATCGAATGTGTCGCAAGGCTGGCCGCCCAGATCGGCGGCACGGAGCAGGCGGCCCGGCTCTTCGGCGCCGGTGAGGCGCTACGCGAGACGCTTGGCTTCCCTGTCTCGCCTGAAGATCTCGCCTACGTCCAGCCGGTCATCGAGAGTTTGCGCGAGTCGCTGGCGACAGTGCCTTCGCCGCCGCCTGGGCAGCCGGACGCTCGCTGTCGCAACCGGAGAGCGTCGCGGCGGCCCTCGCCGTCGGCAGCGGGCCACTGGCCGCGGCGGCACTCACTCCGGCTCAGGCGGCCGCGAGCACGCTCACCGAACGCGAGCTGGAGGTGTTGCGGTTACTCGCCGCGGGCCACAGCAACCGCGAGATCGGCGAGGCGCTGTTCATCAGCACCGCCACCGCGGCCCGCCACATCGCCAACATCTTCAACAAGCTCGGCGTCGACACCCGCGGCAAAGCCACCACCTTCGCCCGCCAGCACGGGCTACTGTGACGCCTGGTGTAAGGTGTTCTGGCATGGACTGGACACGAACGAGCTCGTCCGCCGCCCCACCAGAGGCTGAAAGACCTCCGGCTGTATTTGACGGAAGCCCCGTCAACGGGGCTGATGAGTTATCACAGGGAAGGTGTACACCCATTACAGCCCGATTTTATGGGGCTTCCGTGGTTCAGCCGGAGGTCTTTCAGCCTCCGGCGCAGCGGATGAGGGGATCCCTTTTGCCATGAAACCCGTCGATTCACACCAAGCGTCATAGTCGTACGCCGCTCGGCTTCCTGAGCGCAGTTCTCCAATTACATACCCCACCTACATAGTTCGGAGGATGCCCCCGTCCCTCTGGGTCGGCATGCTGTGCGCCACGGTGCGGAGCATGACTGTCCGCCCAGGACGAGCTCAAGCGATGGACGAGGGCAGACGATGAACTGGAATTCCTTTGCTGTGTTGACGCGTTCCGCGGCTGGCATGCCGTCCCGGCGCGATGTGCTGCGGGGACTCTTCGGGGCCAGCCTCGGGCTCGGCGCCGCGCGACTCCCCGCGGCCGTCGTAGCCAAGAAGAAGCGCAAGAAGATCAAGAAGGTACGGCCGAATGCCTTCGGCTGTCTGAGTGTGGGCGCCGCCTGCAAGAACGCCGATCAGTGTTGCTCCGGCGTCTGCGCGGGAAAGAAGTGTCGCCCGCACGATACGGGCACCTGTCAGCAGGACCTGAAGAAGGAGATCTGCCTGGCAGCGACAGTCGAAGACGTGGTGTTGCTCCGCTGCGGCAACAATGCGAACTGCGCTTGCCACCGCACGACGGCCGACAGCCGCTACTGCGCCGCGCTCCTCCTGAACGAGGGCGACCCGCGCTGTGCCGAATGCAAGACGGATGCCGACTGCGTGGCGCTGGGATATCCAGCGGAGGCGGCTTGTGCTCCGGTCTCGCAAGGTCTCTGCGCCGGCGCCTGCCCGAGCGGCATGGCCTGTCTAGTTCCCTGCGGCGTTGAGCTGCCAGCGCCGGAAACACCCTAGCGCGTGGCGATGTGTCCCGCTGAGCAGACGTCAACTTCGGCGAGTGCGTCCATTCTCAATACCGCGCCCAGAGCTCCTGGGTTGCAGAACGGAGGAGAACACCATGCAGGCTCAACACATCCAATTCACATCACGCGAACTGACCGTGCGCCCTCACTCGGAGGAACGCCTGGCCCGGAGGATCGCCGTCACTGGGTTGACGATGGTTCTGGCAATGCTGGAGGTGGCATTGGCGCTGACCGCGATCGCCCCACTCCTGGCCCCGATTTTCGCTGGCGCCCTGCCTTAGGTCCAACGTGCCGCGGAACTGGCCGTCGGCGATTTGCCTCGATGGCCGGCGGTGACAGGAACGGACAACCCGTGGAGACAAAGATCATGCTGAACCGAATCGTACTCGTTGTTTTGTTGGCGCTCCTGGGGCTGTCGATCGCGGAGAACGGGGCGCCGGCCGTCGCCAAGAGGCGGATGGTTCCGTTCCATAGGGATTTCGCCAACCCAACCCCAATCAGTCTGCTGACGACGAATGACAAACCCGCGTCGGCGAGCCTCTATCCATCGACGATTTCGGTCAACGGGATGAAAGGCAGGATCACACAGATCGACGTGGTCCTCCATGACATCAGCCACACCGCTCCTGGCGAGGTCGAAGCCCTGCTGGTAGGGCCCAATGGCCAGCGCTCAATCGTCATCGCGAATGTCTGTGGCACTGGCGACCTGACCGATGCGCGGTTGCGGCTGAGCTCTGAAGCCACGCTGACGGTCCCAGACCAGGCCACGTCCTGTCCTGGAAACTGGGAGCCTACCAGTGCGACTGGCAACCCCATCGCCTTCAGTGCGCCCGCTCCGGCCGGGACCGTCGCCAGTGCGTCATTCGCGGTCTTTCTCGGCACGAACCCGAACGGGACATGGCGGCTCTTTGTGCAGGACGAAAATGGGCCGGCAGATCCTGGCGCCATCGCCGGTGGCTGGGACCTGGAGATCGATACGCTGGCGAAGCTCAAGAAGAAGAAGCGGTAGTACCGGCCCACGGCAAGCGTGCGTGGCGCTTGACCGGGACGCAAGAGACACGAGGAGGATTTCGTGAACTACAGCATCATCGACGTCTTGTCCCGTCAGGCCGCAACGGCGACTCGCCGAGGATCGCTCCGGACCCTGGGTGGGGCGGCCCTGATCGGCACGCTCGCCGCGCCGACGGCCGCCCGCGCCGGCAAGTCCGGCAAGAAGGCCGCCAGGCGGTGCCAGAGTCAGAAGGCGGGGTGCGAGGATGTGGTCAGAGGGCAGTGTCAGGGAAACGAGACGTGCCTGAACGCGGTCCTGCCGTGCTGCGCTCTGTTGGGGAAGTGCCAGGGCCGGGAGGCCACGGTCTGCTTCCTCGCGGGCTAGGCGAGCTTCGCCAGGCGGCGACACGGCAACCCGAACCAGCGCCCTCGCCAGCGTCAGGGACGAGGCCAACGACACCGTTCTCTGGACGTACGAATCCGCGGGCTCGGGGATGGTGGGCTGGTGAGCGCGGCGAGAAGCAGGCTCACCATTCCCGCTAGCTCGGGCAACGAATGAGGGAGATCATGAACCAGCATTTCGTTGATCGGTTGACCCGCTCGTGGTGCGGCGCGACGTCCCGCCGCGGCGTATTGCGGGGTCTTGCCGGCGCCGGAGTTGGGTTCGGCGCCCTGAATCTCTCGGGGGCCGCCGCCAAGAAGAAAAAGAAGGGCAAGAAGCGAAAGCCGCGGCAGAAATGTCAGTCAGGCACAAAGGTTGACGCCGTCGGTGTGCCAGGCACAGGCGCCTCTGTCACGACCCGAGTTCTGGACCAAGGCCGGCGCTACCGGCTGCGCGCCTCTGGTTTCTGGAGCTCCAACGCGACGAACGGCCAGGACGCGTTCGCGGACTTTCCTTTCGCCGACCCCGATTCCCCTGTGACCGAATTTGAGGGGGTCCGCCTCGGTCTCTCGGTCGACGATGGCAGCCCCGACGAGTGGGGCAGCTACACCACCGATCACGTCTATGAGCAACAGGTGACCGGGCAGGGCGCCGCGCTTTCGCTCCACTGCAACGACGTCGTCCACGCCGACAACAGCGGGTTGGTGCTCGTCGAGGTCTTCTGCGCTTGAGCGTACCAGGAGCAAACGATTCTTGAAGACATGCGGCAGACATGTATGCAGCACCTTGGCGGTCATGATCGCGCTCCTGGCGTGGCCGGCCGCGGAGGCCGCGTCGCCCGTGGCAGCCAAACAGCGATCACACACGATTACCCGGTCGTTCAGCAACTCCGCTGCGATCAAGCTCCCAGCCTTCAACATCAGTCCGGCCGCGGCGATTCTCTACCCCTCCCCGATTGCGGTCAGCGGGCTAACGGGCAAGGTCCGGGATGTGAATCTGCGCCTGAACGGTATCCAGCACCGCTTCCCCCGCGATCTGGAGGTGCTGCTGGTGGGGCCGAGCGGCAAGACTGTGATTGTCATGGCCAACGTCGGGCAGGGATTCGCCATTGACGAGGTCGTGCTGACGCTCGACGATCAGGCGCCCGAGCGGCTCCCGGTTGACGCCAAGCTGCAGAGCGGCGCCTTCCAGCCCACCAACAGCACCGGTCAGGCGATGCCGTTCTTCGATCCAGCGCCGGTTGCCGGCGCGAACGCGGCACTGTCCGTGTTCAACGGCAGCATCCCGAACGGGACGTGGTGGCTCTTCATCCAGGACGAGGACGGACCACTCAATTCGGGCGTCATCGAGGGTGGCTGGAAGCTCGAGATCGAAACGCTGGTCAAGCCCAGGAAGAAGCGGCGTTAGCGACGGCGCAGAGTCCGGAAATACATAGGCCGTCTACACAGTTCAGAGGATGCCTGCAGTGGACGGCGCCGGGATGACGGGACCGTGCGATGGAGCACCGCGCTCTACCCGATTCGACCCTTCGTCATGGCAGAGGATGCACCATGGATTTTGATTTCTCGACACGGTTACCGGCCGCTCTGCCCTCCCGCCGGGATGTCCTGCGCGGGCTCATCGGCGTGGGATTGCCGCTCGGCCTCCTGCACGCGCTGACCGGCGGAGAGCAGCGCGTGGAGGCGGCGCAGCCCAACGCGTTTGGCTGCCTCGCCGTTGGCGCCCGCTGCAAGGGAGCCGGCCAGTGCTGCTCCGGCGTCTGTGCGAAGAAGAAGGGAAAGAAGCGCTGCCGCGCCCATGACACGGGTGGTTGTCCGGCGGGGTTCTACCCGGAAGGGAACGATCTGCCCACGCGCTCTTGCACGAGCGCCACCGGCGACCCTGGCGTGTGTGGCACCACGACGGGGAATGCCGGCTACTGCGGGGTCGGCGACTGCCGTGTCTGCACAAAGGACGCCGATTGCCGGGCCCTCTGCGGACCACAGGCGGCCTGCGTGCAGAGCCCGGTGGGCTGCTCGGGCCTCACCGGGACAGCATGCCACGGCCCAAACGGTGTGGTGTGCCCCTTGTAGGGCTGCCAAGAGAAGGAGATTTCGATGCTGCAACGTGTTGTTGATGAGATTGCCGACCGTGCCGGCGAAAGCTTCCCCCGCCGCGCGTCGCTGCGCGTGTTGGGAGGCGCGGCGTTGGCCGCAGCCATCTCCCCGGCCGGGGCCACGGCGGCCAACGGCGGCAAGAAGGACAAGAAGCGGTGTCAGCGGCAACGCGAGGTGTGCCGCGCAAGCGTCGTCGCACGGTGCGAGGGTTTCACAGCCTGCGAGCAGGCCCTGCTCCCCTGCTGCGAGCTGCTCGCGCAGTGCAACGGCGCGGCGGCGGTGGCCTGTGTCCTTGATGCTCAAGAGGCATGAGTCAACGCCGCGACGAGTCCCACATGTCCAGCGACGAGATTTCTGGCTCCAGGGAGGTCAAGCGGATGAATCACCATACCCTCGATGTTGTGACGCGATCGATGACCGGTGCTCCGTCCCGCCGCGCGGTGCTGCGCATCCTCGCCCGCGGCGGTCTGGCGCTTGCCGGCGCGCACCTGGCCATGGCAACCGCCGATGGCAAAGCGCGGAAGCGGTCTCGTGCGCAGCCAAAGCGCAACGACTTCGGCTGCGTGAGCGTCGGTGAACCATGCAAGAACGACGGCCAGTGCTGTTCCGGCATCTGTGACGGAGCGAAGGGGAAGCGACGTTGCCGCGGGCATGACGGCGCGGGATGTAGCGGCGATCTCGCGCAGTTCGGCGGCGGCGCCTTTGTTGCGTGTACGACCAGCATCGGGGATCCAGGGTCCTGTCAGGCGACCACCGGCGACGCCGGGTACTGCGGCGGCCTCGGCAATCTCGCCTGCTCTGTCTGCTCGCGCGATGCGGACTGCCAGACGGCCTTGGGTCCGCGCGCGGCCTGCATTCAGATGCCCGAATGTACGTCGGGGAGGGCGTGCGCCAGCCCCGACGCGATACCAGGGTAGCGCCATGAGAGACCCGGCCGGAGTCTGGCCAGGAGCAACCCAGTCCTGAGGGCGGTAAGGGAAAGGCGGCATCGTCGCCGCGCGCATGCGCCAAGGAGATCGTCCATGAACGCCAACCACTTTGATCGACTCACCCGCGCCATAACGTCGTTGACGTCCCGCCGTGCCGCCGTCACCCTGCTTGCCGGAGTCATCCCGATGACCGTTGGCAAAGCCGCGACCGCCGTCGACCCCGTGTGCAAGGCTGTCGGCAGCCGGTGCAAGCGGGCGAAGGAATGTTGCTCCGGCATCTGCACTGGGAAAAAGGGCAAGAAACGCTGCAAAGGCCACGATGGCGGAGGCTGCCGGGCTGGCGCGACGTCAGCCATTTGCGCGGGCACGGCCGCTACCTGCACGACCAAAGCGGGCGCCCCGGGCACATGCGGGACGACCACCGGCAACGCCACCTACTGCGCGGCGGACAGCGCGGATTGCTTTGCCTGCACGAAGGACGCCGATTGCCGGGCGTTTTGCGGGCCGCGCGCTGCGTGTGTCCGCTGTCCAGAAGAGTGCACGGTCGGGACAGCATGTATGGGCGCCGAGCCGGGGGCGTGCTCCATCATGTCGGACCGCTCGTCGTTCGCGCCGGCGGCATGAAGCAACGTCGACTTCAGAAGTACAGCTCACATCGAACAAGGAGAGCACCGTCAAAAGAGCCCGCAGCTGTGGGAGAGGAGACCATCGTGGACCCCTTCGACTTCGCCGCTTTGGCCAGGTCATTGACTTTCGTACCGACCCGCCGCGCTGTGCTGCGTGGCCTCACCGGCGCCGGCCTCGGCGCTGCCCGGTTCCCTGAATCCGGGCGAGCCAAACGGAAGTCCACGCCAAAGCTGCGCCGGAACGAGTTTGGCTGCGTCCCAATCGGGGAGCCGTGCCGAGGCAGCAACGCGAATTGCTGCTCGGGCGTCTGCCAGGGCAAGAAGCCACAGAAAGGCAAGAAGGATACGAGCCAGTGCGTTGCCCATGACGCGAGCACCTGCCAGGTAGGCCAGAGAGACTTCGATGTCTGTGGCGGTGCGGCGAACGTCAAATGCACGACCAGCTCAGGTGAAACAAACGGTGGCTGCAATACGACAACGGGGAACGCACCCTATTGCATAAAGGAGGCGAGCTGCCACCCATGCCGCCGCGACGCTGACTGCCGGCCATTCTGTGGCGAGAAGGCCGCCTGTATCCTGTGTACGGGGTGCCTTGAGGCGGGGGGCACGGCGTGCGCCGGTCTGGCGGAGGGCTCGTGCGAATTTCCTGAATAGTCCTTCAGGGTAGCTCCTCATGTTGGCCGGTAGTCGAGCCAAGTGATCGGCTTTGTTAGAATCGCGGTGCAGAGCCGCCGAGGCCCCGGCGGGAGCGAGCCAGCAGTGCAGGTCAACGCCAAAGTCGACTACGCGCTGCGGGCGCTGGCCGAGCTGGCGAACGCCGATCCCGGACCGATGAAGGCCGAGGCGATCGCGCGGGCCCAGGGCATCCCGCCCAAGTTCCTGGAGAACATCCTGCTCGAGCTGCGCCACGCCGGCATCGTCCTCTCGCAGCGGGGCGCGGAGGGGGGCTACCGCCTCGGTCCGCCCGCGGACGAGATCACCCTGGCCGACGTCATCCGCGTCGTCGACGGCCCCCTCGCCAACGTGCGCGGGCTGCGCCCGGAGCGGCTCGAGTACACCGGCCCAGCCGCGCCCCTCTACCAGGTCTGGATCGCCCTCCGCGCCAACATGCGCGCCGTCCTGGAGCGGGTCACGCTGGAAGACCTGCTCACCGGTGATCTGCCGCCCGAAATCGTCGAGCTGACGCAGGCTCCCGATGCACGGATGCGGCGATAGGGGCTATCAGCTATCAGCTATCGGCTATCGGCTATCGGCTATCAGCTATCGGCTCTTGGCTTCTCGCTGTTGGCCGCTGACCCTGGCCCCCTGGCAACGCTCACGGCTGACAACTCACGACTGATAACTGATAGCCGATAGCTGATAGCCGATAGCCGATAGCCGATAGCTAATAGCCGTCCCTCCGCAGCCGCTCCAACACGGCGCTGAATGCTTCGACGCCGTCGATGGTCCGCGGCTGCAGCCAGACCTGCACACTGCTGTAGCCGGTATCGGCGTAGAGACGTAGCCCGGCGGCGATCTCATCGGGGGTGCCGCGTCAGCGCGTTCCAGCTCGCCCGTGGTGGGGCGATCGGGAGATCGACCCAGACGCCCGCGGTGCGCGTCAAGTGTCGCCGGATCGCGGCCGACCTCCGGGCAGACGGCGTCGACGCCGGTCTTGGGACGCCGCCAGGTCCGCGCCGGAATAGGGCTCGACCCGGGGTTGACGGCGTCGAAGTCACGGTTCCAGATGTCGGCGTGGCGGGCGGCCAGGCGCAGCATGCGCTCGCCTTTGGTCGAGGAGCCGACGAGGATCGGTGGTCCCTGCGGGCGAGGACCGCGAGGGCGCAGCTCGCAGTCCCGCACCTGAGTAGTACTGTCCCCTCGATAGTCGACGTGGCCGTTGCGCAGCAGGCCGCGATGATCTGCAGCGCCTCCTCGAAGCGACCGACGAGATGGTCGAAGGGGTAGCCGAAGGCACGGAACTCCAGCTCGCACCAGCCGGCGCCGAGACCCAGGATCAGCCGGCCGCCGCTGATCTCGTCGACCGTGTCGGCCATCTTGGCGAGCAAGCGCCGGATTGCGAAAAGCGGTGCAGCTGACGAGGAGGCCGATCCTGATCCGCTCCGTCGCCGCTGCCAGCGCGGACGCCAGCGACCATCCCTCCCAGGTCCCTTCCGGCCGCGAGCCGGGGCGGGGGACGTCGATGATGAGGTGATCCGGGAGCCAGACCGTGTCGTAGCCGAGCTCCTCGGCCCGGCGCACCATCGCCAGCATCTCGGTCCAGCGCGGCGCCGTGCCCAGCGCCGAGTCTTCGGTCGGCATGATGAGCAGGCCCACGCCGAGCGGGCGTCGTTGCGTATCGGTCACGCGATGCGTCCTTTCCTGAGGCAACCAGTGGCTATCGGCTATCGGCTATCGGCTATCGGCTATCAGCTATCGGCTATCGGCTATCAGCTATCGGCTATCGGCTGTCGGCCGATTGCGATCATCCGTCCGAGTCTGACGTCTGACATCCGTCGAACAACTGATAGCCGATAGCCGATAGCCGATAGCCAGCAGCCAACCGCCAGCAGCCGCTATGATGCAGGCAACGCCGGTTCTTGGCATCCCCTACTGGGGACCGATCGCGGGAGCGCGCATGCCCATCACCCACACCAACCGCAAAGGGGTGACCTTCACCCTCTATCGCCTGGACACGCCGGGGCGGAAGACGCGCTACTTCTTTGGCAAGGAAGGCGCCAGTGGCGATCCCATCGATGAAGTGCCCCCCGGGTTCCACATCACGGAGAGTCCCAATGGCGTCGTCTCCCTGGCCAGGGACCGGCCCGTCCTCATCTGTCCGGAGGAGGTGGCCGCGGTCGAGCGCGCGGTGCAAGCCCATCCCCGCGCCCACCGCTTCCGTGTCACCAGCAAGCATGACCGCATCGAGGTCTATGGCCAGGATGGCCCCGACTGGACCGCGGTCTATGACGGCATGGTCGCGCAGGGCATCGCCCCGCCAGGCAAGGACGAGGATCTACGCGAGCTGGAGCAACGGCATGCCCGCTTTGGGCCGGTGTTGCGCTTCGTCCTGGAAGACCCGGCCTCGCGCTGGTACGCCGCCGACGAGTACATTTCCGGTCCGGGCTATGCAGAGTGGGATACGACTGGCCAGTCGGGTGAAATTGACGCCCTGGCCGAGGCGATCATCCCCTACCTGGAGTCCGCGGAGCCTCCCATCGTGACCCTGCCGGCAACGCCGAGCCGGGGCGCCAGCGGCGCGAAAACCCGCACGGTCCACCGGCTCAAGGTGACGCTCCTGGGCTTCCGGCCGCCGATCTGGCGGCGGATCGTGGTGCCGAGCGACATCACGCTGGCCCGCCTGCACGGCATCCTGCAAGTCAGCATGGGGTGGCATGACTCCCACCTCCACGATTTCAAGGCTGGCCTCGATACCTACGGCGATCCGCGCGAGCTCGAAGGTCTGGAGGATCTGGATGAGCGCAGGGCGCGGTTGGCGGACGTCGCGCCGCGGCCCCGCAGCCGCCTGCGCTACCTCTACGACTTCGGCGATAGCTGGGAGCATGACATCGTGGTGGAAGCGGTGGAGGCGCCCGCGCCGGGCGTGCGCTACCCCACCTGCCTGGGCGGCAAGCGGGCCTGCCCGCCCGAGGACTGCGGCGGCGTCTGGGGCTATGCCGACCTCCTCGCCGCCATCGCCGATCCCAACAACCCGGACCACGATGACTTGCTGGATTGGCTGGGTGGCCCGTTCGATCCCGAGGCGTTCGACGTGGCCGCGGTCAACCGCATGCTGGCGGGGCCCGGTGGCTGGATCCGGTGAGCCGGGAGTCAGGAGTGAGTCGAGGAGTCGAGAAGCCGGGAATCGAGAAGAAGACGGCCAGCGGCCAGCAGCCAGCAGCCAGCAGCCAACAGCCAATCACCCACACGAACCGTAAGGGAGACGTCTACACGCTCTTCCGGAAGACGTCGGCAACGGGGACACCCCGCTACGTCTTTGCTCGCGCCAGCACCGGAGGCGAACCTGTGACGGCCGTGCCCCCAGGGTTCCGCGTCACGGAGAGCCCCAATGGGCGCGTCATGCTCGTCAGGGACCGGCCCGGGCTGATTCGCGCGGAGGAGGTGGCCGCCGTGGAAGCCGCCGTTCGGCAACATCCGGACGGCCGGAACTTTGCGGTGGTCCGAGAGCAAGACCGATCAAGATCCACGAGAACGCGGGTCCTCAGGCCGAGGAGGACGCCTCAGCCTCATGTACGGGGTTGCTGGCAACCGGCCAGATCTTGTGGAGAAGGCGCGGGAAGCCGAGCGGAGGACGGCCCGATTCATCCCGGTGCTGCAACTCATCCTTACGGATCGGGACGCCCGGTTTTTCAGGGCTGAGCGCTGGTGTTTCCTCGGCTCGGTTGACGGCTGGCTGCCCATCTCGGAAATCGGCACGATCGACGCGGTGGCCGCCGTGCTCGTGCCCACGCTGGGCACGGAGGCGTTTTATGACCTTTTCTGAGCTGTGCGGCTCAACCATGAAGAAGGTGCATGATGACCACGAAAACACCTCGTTCGCCCACCGCCGCGACGGTCCATCGCTTGAAAGTCACGCTCCGCGGCAGCAAGCCGCCGATCTGGCGCCGCATCGTGGTGCCCAGCGACATCACCCTGGGAGACCTGCACTTCATTCTGCAAGACGTGATGGGTTGGGACAACGACCACCTTCACGATTTCACCATCGACGGCATGAGCTACGCCGATCCTGACATGGTCGACGATTTCGACGAAGACGAGCACGAGACGCGGCTGGCGGACGTCGTGCCCAACGCCGGCGCGCGCTTCCGCTACATGTACGACTTTGGTGATAGCTGGGACCACGAGATCCTGGTCGAGGCGGTGAGCGCGCCGGAGCCAGCGCAAACCTACCCGGTCTGCCTCACTGGCCGGCCGGCCGGCCCGCCGGACGACGTCGGCGGCATCTGGCGGTACAACTATCTTGTATCGGTCATGGCCGATCCCAACCACGCTGACTACAAGGTGACGAAGAAATGGCTGGACGAATGGTGGGGCCAGCCGCTGAGACCCGGAGACGTTCGACTTGGCAGCAATCAACCAGCGGCTGGCGCCGGGACGGTAGTCAGGAGTCAGGAGTCGAGATGAAGACGGCAAGACGGCGAGACTGCGAGAAAAGCCGATAGCCGATAGCCGATAGCCGATAGCCAAAGGAACCAGACATGGACGATCGGCAATTTGACGTGTGGAGACCGCCGCCGCTTCGGGCTCGTGACGGGAGGCGTGGCTGCCGCGCTGTTCGGTGTTGCCCTCTCTGACGAAACCGAAGCAAAGAAGAAAGGGAAGAAGCGGCGCAAGCAGTAGTCCGTCCTCGAAGCCTGTCACACCGGTGGGCGCACGTGCTGTGGCGCCGGCGAGCACCCGTGCGGTGTGGCCATGAACACGGCGGCCGATGGCACCTTCTATGCTGCAAGCCCGAGACGAGGCGTCCGGAGCAGGACCCAACAATGCTTACGGCGCCGCCTACGAGAATGTTCGACTGAAGGCTTTAGAACTGGCCTGAGCAGCATTGGCTCTGCCCATCCGCGGGGAATTGCCCTCGCCGCCGGCCAGGAGTAGGATGGGCGCCAGGGATGCTCCCCGTATCGCCAGCATCGTCCCCAAAGGAGAGAGCCATGGACGGATCCACCTTCGATGCCTGGACCCGGCGTCGCTTCGGGCTCGCTGCCGGAGGCGTCGCCGCCTCTCTCCTCGCCGTCGCCGGCTGCCACGATGCTCACGCCAAGAAGAAGCACAAGAGGAAAAAGAAGCGCTGCCGGCGGTTGCGCGCGGGGTGTACCCCTGGCAGCAAGCGGAAGTGCTGCCAGGATTTCCGCTGCCTGCCGACGACCTTCATGGGGAGCGATTTCCGTTGCTGCAAAGACCTCGACGCTCCCTGCGTCGCAGATGACGAATGCTGCACGCTTAATTGCAGCAGCCTGCTTGGGTGCATTCCTCAGGAGTAGGACCCGTCTGGTTCGAGCGTGGATATCGGCGGGCAAAGTGCAGCGCGCTCCCGGATAAGCCGGGAGCGCGCCTTCACTGGGTGCGAGATCGCCGCGATCACGCGTGGCGGTAGTTTTGCAGTCCTGCCGGCTGCTTCGTCCAGTCCCGGCCGCGCTGCTTGACCTGGTCGGCGGTAAGGTTCAGCGACACCCGGTTTGCCGCGACGTCGTTGATGGCGAGAATCCGGCAGGTAGACCTGATCGATCCCGCCGAACCACTCCTTGGTGCGCCCGGGGCTGAGCAGGAAGAAGTGCCGGCCGCGCGCGGCCGGCATCGCCTCCGCCGGGTGCAGAATCTCGACGATGGAGCCGACGCTCTGTCCGTCGTTGCTGAAGACGTCCTTGCCCTTCAGCACATCGTAGTCAGCGTGTGACATGGGATTCCATGTGGTCTGTTCACGCATGACACCAAACCTCCTGAGGCTACGAGGGAAAATTCCCTCAACAAAGTGGCTCGCATATCCTATGCCACCGTCGACAAGAAGCCGATTATTGCGGCTCACTATCGGATGCAGTCAATGAGTGAGCGGCATGACGATATGGGTGTAGTCCATGCTGCGCTCAGCGACGGAATGTTGTTTATAGTTCGCGCGGCTGAAAATCGAAGCCTCGCGTTCATCGCGTTCACCGGCTGCCCGGGGGGCCGGTTTGCACGGTAAGGAATATGCCTTGTGAAACGACGCGATCTCCTGAAGACCACCGCCGCGCTCCCCGTCGTCGCCGCGGCCGATACCGCGCTGGATGCTGGAGCCAAGAAGAAGCCCAAGCCCAAGCCGCATCCCACGCCCCGCCCAAGCGCGACGTCAAGCGGATGAACGTCCTCGTCTTCATCACCGACCAGCAGCGAGCGACCATGCACTTCCCGAAGGACTGGGAGAAGCACAACCTCACGGGGCTGACCGCCTGAAGAAGAACGGTCTCACCTTCGAGAGTGCGTTCTGCAACGCCTGCATGTGCTCCCCAGTCGGGCCACGCTCATAGCGGCTACTTCCCGGCTCAGCATGGCGTGAAGTACACCCTCGAGGAGAACATGTCCCCCGACACCGTAACCCCCAGGTCCCACTCCCGCTCGACCTGCCCAACATCGGGACCGTCATGACGCCGGCTACCACGTACCCTTCAAGGGGAAGTGGCATCTAAGCAAGACGATCGGCGACGACTGGGAGCCGAAGGACGTAAATCAGTTCGGCTTCGAGCGCTGGAACCCGCAGGACGCCGGCGCCAACCAGTTCATCTGCCAGTCCGGCGGCGGCGTGGCCGACAACGACGGCCGGTTCATGAACGACGACGGCGACGCCGACGCCGGGAAGGAGGGCGTCCTCCCCTACCTGCGTTCGCAGGCGGCCAAGCAGCAGCCCTTCTTCCTCACCGTCTCGCTCGTCAACCCGCACGACGTCCTCGCCTACCCGGCCGGCTTTGCCGCCTTCGGCTACGACAACTCGTGGCTGGCGAGCACCGGCATCGAGCTGCCGGCGACGGTGGACGAGGACCTCTCCACGAAGCCGGACGCGCAGCGCCAGTTGCAGAAGCTCTCGGCGCCGCTGCGGCCACAGGGTGCGGAGCAGCAGCAGAACTACCTCAACTTCTACGGCAACCTGATCAAGGCCTCGGACGACTACCTGGTGCAGGTCCTGGACACCCTGGAGGAGCAGGGGCTGCTGGAGAACACCCTCATCATCTACACCTCGGACCACGGCGAGATGGGGATGACGCACGGCGGGATGATCCAGAAGAACTTCAACGTCTACGAGGAGACGCTGCGCGTGCCGCTGGTCTTCTCCAACCCGAAGCTCTTCCCCAACGAGGAAACGTCGGATGCCCTCGTCTCCCACGTCGACTTCGTGCCGACGATGGCCAGCCTCTTCGGGTCGCCGACGACCAATCCCGACTGGCAGGGCAAGGACTACTCCGCCCTCGTCCTCGATCCCGATGCCGCCGCGGTGCAGGACTACACGGTCTTTACCTACGACGACTGGCAGGCCGGGCAGGCGCAGGGCCCTACGTCTCCGGCGCCAACCACATCGTCAGCGTCCGCGACGAGCGCTACACCCTGGCCAGGTACTACGCCCCGCATGGCGAAGAAGAAGAGCAGTGGGAGATGTACGACCTCAAGCACGACCCGCTGGAGGTGCGCAACATCGCCTGGCCCGACTTCATACGGACCCCAACGCAAGAGCAGGAGCTGGCGCGCTTGAGGGCGAAGCTGGCCGAGGTGGAGCAACGCGGTGCGGCCGCTGGACTGAGTCAGGGGTCAGGAGTCAGGAGTCAAAGACGGCCGGGGCGGCGTGGTCACGCCGCCCCGGCCGCTCTTTGTGCAAAGGCGTACTTTTCACCATGCGCCGGTCGCCTGGCTCTGACACCATGGAGCATTCCGTTGCGGAACGTGTGCCCATGGCCTGGGGACACGTTTGGACCGCGGACGCCATGGGACACGCGTTGCGCGCAGGGACACCGGCGATCAGCGCACGAGAGGACGATTCTCCTGCTTTGCCACGCGCCGGTTGACGCCGGACCGCCCAACCCGCAATCATGGTCTAACGTCATTCGCCATGTGGTGGTCACCGAATGATGGCTGAACCAACCCCCGTCGATGCTGTGCGGGTCTCGCCCGCCCCGCGGCCGCTCGTCCCCATCGTGTCGCGCCGGACCGTGGGCTTCCCCGCCGTTCTCCCCTCGCTCGTCGGCCGGGAGCGCGAGGTCGCCGCGCTCCTCGACCTCCTGCTCGCCGCGAGGTCGTCTCCTCACGCTGACCGGTCCCGGCGGCGTCGGCAAGACCCGGCTGGCCGCTGCCGCGGTCGCGCGACGGCCGCAGCCGGGAGTTCCGCCGACGGCGTCGGCTTCGTCGCCGCTGGCCGCCGATCACGCGATCCCGGCCTGGTCGTGCCCGACGATCGCCCAGGCGCTCGGCGTCCGCGAAGGCGGCGAGCGGCCGCTGCCAGAGGTCGCCTGATCGACGCTCCTGCGCGAGCGCCGGCTCCTGCTCGTGCTCGACAACTTCGAGCAGGTGCTGGCGGCCGCGCCGCACCTCGCGCGCCTGCTCGCCGCCTGCCCGCGGCTGCACGGTCCTGGTCACCAGCCGGCGCGCCGCTGCGGCTGCGCCGGCGAGCAGCGCTGTCCCGGTGCCGCCGCTGGCGTTGCCGGCGCCCGACGAGCGGCTCGGCGCTCGACGAGCTGGCCGCAGTCGCGAGGCCGTCGCGCTCTTCGTCGAGCGGGCGCGGGCGGTCCGGCCGGACTTCGCCCTCGACGGCGGAGAACGCGGCGGCGGTCGCGCGAGATCTGCCGCCGCCTGGACGGGCTGCCGCTGGCGATCGAGCTGGCCGCCGCCCGGGTGCGCGTCCTGCCGCCGGCGGCGCTGCTGGCCCGCCTGGAGCGGCGGCTGCCGCTGCTGACCGGCGGGCCGCGCGACCGCCGGCCCGCCTGCGGACGATGCGCGACGCCATCGCCTGGTCCTACGACCTGCTCACCGCGGAGGAGGCGCGCTCTTCCGCCGCCTGGCCGTCTTCGTCGGCGGCTTCACGCTGGAGGCGGCGGAGTGGGTTACGGGGTCGATGGGTTGGCAGAGGTTGCAGGGCGGGAGATTCGAACCCCGGCCCGCAACCCGCAACCCGCAACCCGCAACCCTCGACCTTCGACCTCATCGCCTCCCTCGTCGACAAGAGCCTGCTGCGCCGACGCGATGTGCGACGGGCGCGAGCCGCGCTACGAGATGCTGGAGACGATCCGCGAGTTCGGCCTGGAGCGGCTGGCGCGAGAGCGGCGAGGCGGAGGCGATCGCCGCCCGCCACGCGACGTGGTGCGTGAGCCTGGCGGATCAGGTGCGGCGGGCAGGGGGCCATGTCCCACAGGCGCGGCCTGCTCATGCTCGAGGCGAGCACCCCAACCTGCGGGCGGCGCTGACCTGGTTGCTGGCGCACGGAGAGGCGACGACCGCCCTGCACCTGGCGGGAGAACTGGCCGAGTTCTGGCTGCGGCACGGCCACCTGGCCGAGGGCGCGGCGTGGCTGGAGCGGGCGCTGGCGGCAGACGGCGGCGAGCCGCCACGGCGGCGCGGGCGGAGGCGCTGGTCGGGCTGAACATGCTGCTCTGGCCGCGGAGCGAGCTGGCGCGGGCGGCCGCTCCTCGACGAGGCCGAGGCGGTGGCCCGTGCCGCGGGCGATGCCGGGGCGCTGGCCTACGCCCGGCTCCACCAGGGCTACGTCGCCGCCTTTCGAGGCGATCTCGATCTGGCCGTGGCCCGCGCCGAGGAAGTCCCTGGCGACCTGTTACGAGGCGATCCCGCAGGGGTTCAGTTGCCATGGCGCGCTCTGGCTGCTGGCGCGGACGGCGCTGGCCCAGGGAGCGGACGAGCGGGCCGGCGAGCTCTACGAGCGCCTGCTGGCGTCCGGCCGTGCTGGGGGCGACGAGATCAGCATTGCCAACGGTCTCTACGGGCTGGCGGTGCTGGCCGAGCGGCGGGGCGAGATGGAGCGCGGCGCTGGCCGGCTTTGCCGAGGCGGCGATGGTCTGCCAGGGTTCGGGATCGCGTCTGGGCCTGTCACTGCCTCGAGAGGCCGCGGCCACCGCGGTCGCGCTCGGTCAGCCGGAGCCGGCGGTACGGCTCTTCGCCGCGGCGGAGGCGCAGCGCATCGCGGTCGGCGCGGCTGTTCCCGCATACCTGTTCGACCGCGATCTTCACGAGCAGGCGGTCGCCGCGGCCCGCGCCGCGCTCGGGCCGGAGCGCTTCGCCGCGGCGTGGGCGGCCGGCAATGCCCTCTCGCTCGACGAGGCGATCGACGTGGCCACGACGCTGGCGCAGGACCCGCGACGGCCGACCCCCGGCATGGCCGGAGACGGCGTGTCCGGCCTGACCCCCGCGCGAGCACGAGGTGCTGCGTCTGCTGGCCGAGGGCCTGGCCGACAAAGAGATCGCCGCCAGGCTCAGCATCTCGCGGCGCACCGCCTCCAAGCACGTCGCCACCATCCTGGACAAGCTCGGCGTCGACTCCCGCACCGCCGCCGTGACCGTCGCCCATCGCAACCGCCTCGTCTAGGACCGGGTCAACGCAACAGGGCATCCTGAACGCAGTGAAGGATCTTTCGCGGAGACCGCGTACGTCTGCGGCGTACGAGATCCTTCGCTAGCGCCTCGAGATGACACGACTGCCATAACACGGTACGGGGCCCTCGTGTCAGCGCGCAACCCCACTCAATCGACTGAAACAGCGTATGATGGCGGCGGACTGGCCGATCCGTCGCTTTTGCTGTGCATGCCGCCTGCGGGCAAAGCCGTGCCAACTGACCCACGCCGAGCCGAATTGCCGGCAACTCCATTGCGCACGATTCAGCCGATGCGCCCGCAACGAGACGTCGTGGCGACCACGGCATTTGACAGCCTGCCCCGCCCCCTGACCTCGCCGACGGCCGCGAGGCCGAGGTGGCGGCGGCGTGCGCGCTGCTGAGGGACGGTGATCGTCTCCTGACGCTGACGGGCCCCGGTGGCGTCGGCAAGACCCGGCTCGCCATCCGCATCGGCGAGGAGATGGCGACGGTCTTCGCGGACGATGTAGTTTTGGCACCCGGCTACTACAATGCAAATACAGGTTTCAATGAGAGCTTCACCGGACTCACCTTGCCGGTGGGATGGTCTGTCCTGAACGACGGCGGGATCTGCAACTGGTCATTCAACAACCCGGGTTCCAGGCTGAATTTAACCGGCGGATCGGGTAATTTTGCGGTCGCGGACAGCGATGCGTGCGGCAGCGGCACAACAATGAATACCGAGCTGCGCTCGCCAAATATCAGCACCGCCTCCCTGAGCAGCATTCCGTTTCAGTTCAAATATGATTATTACCAATTGAATGCCAATGAGTCGGCGGCAGTCGATCTGAGTGATGATGGCGGGCTGACCTGGTCTAACCTTTTTACCTGGAATTCAAGCAGCCGCGGTCCAAATACCTACAGCCAGGACCTTACTGCGCTGCTCTCCGGGGCAAGCCAGGCGCAGGTACGCTTCCGCTACGTTGCTCCAGGCTGGGATTGGTGGTGGGAGGTAGATGACGTTTCTCTAGGATCGCCTTCGTGCACACCTCTCTCCGGTGGTCTCGTGGTAGGGAACGTGACGGATGCGAACACCGGCAATGGCTTAAACGGTGCCAGCGTCTCAAACCAGGGTGGATATCAGGCTGCTGCCGTCGCCACACCGGATGATCCCGGGGTAGGCGAGGGTTTCTATACCCTGTTTTCCCCGGCAGGGTCCCAGGTTTTCAACGCCTCCCAGCAGAACTATTCGAATGGGACAGCCAATGTAAATGTGGTGAGCAATAACACGGTGCGCCAGGATTTTGCCCTCCAGGCAGGAAGACTTACTTATACTCCTGCAAATCTCAATGTAGGGTTGAGTGTTGGCTGCGTCCACAGTACAGCCAATTACTCTGACAAACTCCGGAGGCAGCCCGGCTGCATTTACCCTTTTCGAGCTGAATAAAGCGAGCGCACCCATCGGTCCATTCGAAAAGCCTGGTTTTCAAGTCCGCCCATTCCGCCAGGAAGGTCGGGATACGCAGCACATCGTTTTCCCGGCCCGCGCAGCTGCGCCGCCATACACCGGCAGCGATGGGACTGCTGCTGGCGATGTCCTGCAAAGCTGGAACAGTGGAATGAGCTCGCCCTGGGGAGTAGCCTATGACAGCCAACGCGATACGGTCTGGGTAGCGGATGGCTGGGGAACACAGGACGTGATCAATGAGTTCAGCCCAACCGGGACTAGCGACAGGCAATTTTTGGAAGTACACCTGGCCGACAGCCGCCGGACCGGCAGATGCAGCGTACAACTGGCACACCGGAAAGATATGGCTGATGAATGTCAATCCGGGATTCTCGAACTGCATCTACGAGATTGACCCTGCCAGCGGACCGACCGGGAATACGATCTGCCCGGGAGGCGGGAGCGGATTCACTACATCCCAACGCGGTCTCACCTATGACCCCAGCACCGATACCTATTTTGCCGGCAGCTGGAATGAGTTGATCGTCTATCGCTTTGCTCCGGATGGCACGATCATCGGCAGCAAAAACACCGGGCTGCCTATTGCGGGATTAGCTTACAACCCGGAGACCCAGCACCTGTTCGTGATGACCAATGAGCCAGGAAATGCTATTCACGTGCTGGACGTGGCTAATTCTTACGCCGACATAGGACAATTCTCCATCCCTGGATTTACAAATTACAGCGGCGGTGGATTGGAGCTCGATTGTGCGGGCAACTTATGGGCAGTCGATATCAACAGCATGAAGGTTTACCAGGTCACATCGGGAGAGACGACCAACGTCTGCTACAGCAATGTGAGCTGGCTGTCACTTTCCCCAGTATCTGGGACGATTCCTGCTCATTCAACACAAACCATCCATGCTACATTCAATGCCTCTGGATTATTCCCTTCCATCGAGCATGCCCAAATTGCGGTAAGGACGGACACGCCTTATTCCGTGACGAATATCCCGGTAACGCTGACGGTGATCCCGAGCCGCGCAAATCTATCTCCCATTTATTGCTCAGCCTTGAGGGAGAGTGAGATCGATCATGTCATGACACATCCCGAATCACATATTCGCCAGCTGTTATTATGAAATAAGCCCCACCCGGAAGTTATCGCAGGCAACTTCCGGATGGGGCAACTTCACCTTACCCCAAATCATGAGAGAATTGATTTCCCAAATCCGAGTATAGACCACGGGTTGGTATCATGCCTACAGCCTGAGTCCGGCACAGATCATGCACCCAAACAGGCGTTGCTACCAGCATGTACTGCTGCCAGCGAATACTGCTACCAGCAAAGTACTGCTACCGGTAAGAATTGCGACCGACACTGACTGATGGCAACACCTGAAATGATCCTGTTCGCGGAGACCTCATGCGATGAGAAAATTTGCCCCACTTTTGCTCCTGCTCACTTTTACAATGGCGTGTATCCTCACATTCCAGCCTAAGCCTGCATCCCCGGAGCAAACCACTATCCCCAATGAGGCCACAAGCAGCGCCACCCCGCTGCAACCGGTTATAACCGCTTCACTGACACCGCAGGATACACCGGTGCCTACCAAACCGGTGACGCCCGTTCGCCCACTGGTTACTGTGACGCAGGAAGCCGCTCCCCAGGCGACAGCTGCTGCTCCGGCGAAGGCTGCACCGAAGTATTCCCTGCAACCAGGCTCGCCCACATACAGCCCGAATTTCCTCGAAACAGCGGCGGCTTGCAACTGGGCGGGGATCGGCGGTCAGGTATTTTCGGCTGCAGGCTCGCCGGTGACCGGTCTGGTAGTGGAAGTGGGGGGGACCGTTGATGGCAGCCCCTTCCTTGCGCTGACCCTCACCGGGAATTCGCCAAAGCTCGGTCCGGGAGGCTACGAGGTTAAACTGGCGGACCACCTGCTGGATTCAAGCGGAAACATATACATCGAGATCTTTGATACGAATGGGGTCCCTCAAACTGAAAAGGTTTTTATAACCACGATTGCGAACTGCGATAAAAACCTGGTGATCATGAACTTTACCGGGAAATATACCAATTTCCGTTATTTACCCTTCGTTGGCAAGAAAAAGTAAATTGGTCCCCAGATGCCCGGGATAGACCACTTTGGAATTCTGGCACCTTTTTACGATCGATTATTCCATCCCGCGGCTCCCAATAAATTAATCGCGCTGGCGGGCTTGCCTGCATACGGGCGCCTGCTGGATGCCGGCGGTGGCACCGGACGATAGTCGGAGCAGCTCACCAGCTGCATTGGACAGATCATCGTAGCAGACCAATCTTTCAAGATGCTGCGCCAGGCAAGAATAAAACAGCACCTGCAGCCAGTTAATTCAAACACAGCCGCCTTTCCTTTTCCCAATGAGTGCTTCGCTCGCATCATTGTTGTGGATGCCTGGCATCATTTAGACGGACAGGCGGCAGCAGCCGGTGAGCTGCTGCGTGTACTCGAGCGAGGCGGGCGGATATTGATCCAGGAACCCGACATCCGCCAAAGGCTCGGAAAGCTCGTGGCAATGGTTGAATATGCGTTGGGAATGCACAGCCGGTTCATGGCTGCGGATCAGATCGCCGCGCTCTTCAGCTCGGAAAGTACGCGGCAGCAAGTGATTATGGATGGGGCGACAGCTTACGTGGTGATCGATAAGTTCTAATGGTTCAGCAAATACGGGGCAAAATCTCCCCCGATAAAACGTCTACGACTCGTGTGCTGCCAATTTCCGTCTTCATCAGCACCCTGCCGGGTGGCGCAGGGCGGACCTCGCCGATGATGGCAGACTCTCTGCCATATGGATGAGCCCGCATCGCGGTCAGGATAGCGTCCCCATCCTGACTGGAGGCGATCACAATCAGCTTTCCTTCATTCGCAATGTATAACGGGTCAAAACCCAGGATCTCGCAGGCGGCGGCGACCGGCGGTTGGATCTTCAATGCATTCTCCTGGATCAGAATTCCCACATTCGATTGCTGGGCAATCTCGTTCAAGCTGGTAGCCAGACCGCCACGCGTCGGGTCACGCAACGTATGCACGTTACTGCTGACCATGAGGATGGCTTTGACCAATCCGTTCAATGGGGCAACGTCACTCTGAACTCCGGAGGCGAATCCAAGCTCGCCGCGAGCCTCCAATACAGCAATGCCATGCTCTCCGATCGACCCGGACAGGATCACGACATCACCCGGTTCGGCATTCCGCCCGCTGATTTCTACTCCGTCCGGGATGATGCCCACGCCTGCCGTATTGATGTACAGACCATCGGCTTTATTCTTCTGGACCACCTTGGTATCGCCAGAAATAATGATTATGCCGGCTTCCTCAGCTGCAGAACGCATGGAATCAACGACATCCTGCAATACCAGACGCTCCAGGCCTTCTTCCAGGATGAAACCCGCGGTCAGGTAGCACGGCTCGGCGCCAGAGGTTGACAGGTCGTTTACCGTGCCGCACACAGCCAGCCTGCCGATATCGCCGCCAGGGAAGAAAAGCGGGGAAACGACGTGCGAATCGGTGCTGAATGCCAGGCGAGTCCCGTCCGGCAGGGTGACCCGGGCAGCATCATCTCCAACTGCCAGGGCCTGATTATCGAAGGCGGGCAGGAATATACTGCTGATCAGGTCGTGGCTGAGCTTCCCGCCGCTGCCATGCCCCATAACGATTTGCGCCTGATGGGGGAGGGGCAGCGGACAGACCGCGCCATCCATGTAAACCGGGATTTCTTCGCTCATATCCCTTCCAATAACTCATAGCGATAATACGCTGAACATGCGCCCTCGGATGAGACCATCGTGGCTCCTAAGGGCGATTTCAGGCGTGCACTGCACCCCGAATGCCGGGCAATCGTGGGGTTTCTTCAGCCCTTGAAGGATCAAGCCTGAGATACAGAGAGGAGATTCTTCGGGCTGAATGCCTTCGACCGGGAAGCGCAGCTCGGCATTGAAGTCTGCAAACTCATCCCGCAAGCACCAGCCGCTCTCGGGGATCAAGCCGATCCCCCGCCATTTCCGGTCGCAGGATTGAAAGACCTGCTGGATGACTGCCTGGGCAGGCTGATTGCCGGCGTAGGTCACCACCCGGCTGTAGGCATTTTCAACCTCGCAGCGGTTTTCTTCGAGCTGCTCCACAGCCATCTGGATGCCGCGGCAGAATATCGACTGGCTCAAAACCCGTGACGACGATTGGGACGCGGTAGCGCGCAGCGAGCGGCGGATATTCCCAATAGCCCATTACAGCGCATACGTGCCCGGCAGCCAGGAATGCCTGGACGCGGTTATAAGGCGAACCCAGGATTGCGTGCATGGCAGGAGGGACGCGCACGTGTGAAACAAGCACGCTAAAGTTCTGAATGCCCATATTGCGTGCCTGGAGGACGCTCATTACATTGGCTGGGGCTGTGGTTTCGAAGCCGATCGCAAAGAACACAACCTGTTTGGACGGATTTTCCTGCGCAATTTTAAGCGCATCCAGCGGAGAATAGACGACTCGCACGTCACCTCCGCCAGCGCGAATACTGAACAGGTCGCCACGTGAGCCGGGCACGCGCAGCATATCTCCATACGAGGTAAAGATGACCCCTGGCTGAGCAGCGATTGCCAGGGCTTTATCGATCAACTCGAGGGACGTTACACAAACCGGACAGCCCGGTCCGTGGACAAGCTCAATTTCAGGGGGTAGAAGCTGGTCGAGGCCGTAACGCTTGATGGCGTGCGTCTGTCCCCCGCAGATTTCCATGATCACCCAGGGTTGGGTGATGCGATTTTTGATCTCACCCGGCTAAGCCCTGGACGAGCCTGGCATCGCGGTACTCGCTGAGGTATTTCATTTCAAGCCTCAGCCAGCTTTCCCCTCTCAAAATCCGGATCGAGCTCTTCACCCAGCTCAGCAATCTGCTGGATCAGCTCAAGTGTTTCTGCCGCCTCTTCCGGACTGATCAGATTGAGGGCGAAACCGACATGGATGATCGTAAAATCACCGATGTTTGCTTCAGGAACGTACTCTAAACAGGCTTCTCGGGTGACGCCGTTAAAATCGACTGTCCCCATTTTAAGTCCGTTTTTTTCATATATTTCAATTATTTTTCCGGGGATTCCCAAACACATAGGACTACCTCTCTGTACCAATATTGAAAGCTGCAACCATCGTCTGTCCAAATGATAAACCACCATCATTGGCTGGGACTTTTCGATGGAGCCACACATTGAAACCGTTCTTTTCCAGCTCAGGCACCGTCCAGGCGAGGAGTGTGGCATTCTGCCAGACTCCGCCGCTCAAAATGATATCACGGATTGAGGTCTCCTGCCTGGCAGAGCAGGCGATCTCAACGACAGCCTTTATCAACCCGCGGTGAAACCTGGACGAAATCACTCCCGCATTCACGCGGAGGCGCAAATCGCTGCAGATTGCCGAAAACATTGGAGAAGGGTCGAGGAAGTGAGGCCACTGCGAGTTGCGGATTATCGCCAGCGGATAATCGCCCGGTTCCAAGGGATCGTGCTGCGCTTCGAGCTCGATGGCTGCCTGGGCTTCATAATTGACCGCCTGGCGAATGCCAACCAGTGCGCCCACAGCATCGAATAAGCGACCGATGCTGGAAGTCTGGGGGGAGTTCACTTTCTTAGTGATTTGCTGCTGGATAATCTCTAACAAGTGTATGCCATTTTGAGCCTGCGCTTGCGCGTATTGGACCGGCGGTAGATCCAGATCCCAGGGTATGCCGGCTTGATAAAGCCAGGATAGCGCCATTCGCCACGGTTCGTGGATGGCTTTGTCGCCCCCGGGAAGGGGGGTATAAGCCAGGTGGGCATAGCGTTGGAAGCTGCGATAGGTTGCCAGCAAGATTTCGCCTCCCCAGATCGCGCCATCGACGCCGTAGCCCGTCCCATCGAAGGCAACGCCGATAACAGGAAGGTCGGGCGGCAGCTCGTTCTCTGCCATGCAGGCTGCGATGTGGGCGTGGTGATGCTGGATGCCAAAGGCTGGCAAATGATCCTGTTCTGCACGGGCGAGGGCGTAGCGGGTTGCCATGTAATCGGGGTGCAGGTCATAGGCGATGTATTCCGGCTGAATTCTAAACAGGGTCTCGAAATGGCGGATCCCATCCTCAAAAGACTGCAGGGTCTCGTAATTTTCCAGATCGCCGATATGGTGGCTGAGAAACGCGTAGCGATCGCGCGAAAGACAAAAAGTGTTCTTCAGCTCCGCGCCGGCAGCCAGAATGGGGGGCAGGTCCCAGGGAACTGACAGAGGCGCCGGCGCATAGCCGCGCGAGCGGCGTAAAAACATAAAAATACTATCCTGGGGACGGCTGGCAGCGATGGAACGGCTGGCAGCGATTTTGCTACCAGCAATTTTGCTGCTATCGATTTCGATTGACGGAACCTTTGGAATGCTGCGGACGACGGAATCATCACAGCGCGTCCGGATCGGGCGGTCGTGCATCAAAAAGCCATCGACCAGGGGCTGCAGCCTCACCCGCGCCTCAGCATTATCTGTAGCGATGGGCTCTTCGCTCATATTTCCACTGGTCATGACCAGAGGGGGCATCGGGTCCCCGCCGATATCCTGGAAAAGCAGATAGTGGAGGGGCGTGTAAGGCAGCATCACCCCGAGGGTACCCTGACCGGGAGCCACCTGGGCAGCGATGTTCGCTGCGCTTTTAGCTTGCAAGATAACGATCGGACGGAGGCGCGAGGTGAGCAGCTCTTCTTCTTCAGGTGAAACCAGGCAGCAGCGCTCGACCATAGCCAGATCTGCCATCATCAAAGCAAACGGCTTGTCGACGCGTAATTTTCGCCGGCGCAGCTCGCTGACCGCTCCAGGATTGGTCGCGTCGCAGGCAATATGAAAGCCGCCAAGACCTTTGATTGCCAGGATTTTTCCCGAAAGCAGCAGCTCCTGGATCGTTTCAATCGCGGGATATCCCCGGACAGGTGATGAATCCGCAGGAGCAGTATCCTCACAGTTAGGCTCGAACCAAACCTGCGGTCCGCAGGTCGGGCAGGCAATCGGTTGGGCATGGAACCGGCGATCGGTGGGGTCCTGGTACTCGCGGCTGCACTGCGGGCACATGGTGAACTCCGCCATAGTCGTATTGGGACGGTCGTAGGGAATATCCGTAATAATCGTGAACCGCGGCCCGCAGTTGGTGCAGTTTGTAAATGCGTAGTGGTAGCGACGCCCAGAAGGATCAAAGATCTCTTCCAGGCAATCCGGACAGGTCGCTACATCGGGCGATATGGGCTGGAATGCGTGCGGGATTGCTTCAGAAGGCTGGATCGTAAAACTCGCTGCCCCGCTTGATTCGCCTGGCTCGATCTCGATCCGGTCGATCTGAGCGAGAGGCGGCATATCGCTGCGCAAGCGCTCGATGAAAAGCTCGAGGTTCAGGCTCAGTCCCATCGGCGGCGATATAAACCCCGGAAGAAGTGTTGCGGACCCAGCCAGAGATGGCGAGCTGGTTTGCCAGGTTGAAGACAAACGGTCTGAAGCCCACGCCCTGGACGATGCCAGTAATGTGAATTCGGGCGCTTTTCATTTTTGATTCAGCCAATTCTCTAAGTACAGTCAATTATATTCTGTTACGTTGCCGATTAAATATCAAGCTCGGGTCCTATTTGCTACCTGGCAATTATTATTTGACTGTATTTAGCGGATTTGCTCCTGGAATTGGAGGGTAGTTTGCTGCAGCCATTGGATCCAGGAATCCAAACCTTCACCAGTCCGGCAGGAAAGCGGGAACGTGACCAGACCCGGGTTTAATATCTCAACTCCCTGGCGGAAGTAATCCATGTTGAATGTAACGTATGGGAGCAAGTCAATTTTATTGATCACCAGAGCGTTCACTCCGCGATACGTACCCGGATATTTGTAGGGTTTATCATCGCCTTCGGGCACCGAGGCAATCAGCACGCTCTGATGGGTGCCCAAAGAGAAGTTCGCCGGGCACACTAAATTACCCACGTTTTCTACGATTAACAGGTCTGTTTTCCCCAGGTCGAGCTGAGGCAAAGCCCCGGCGACCATCGGCGCATCCAGGTGGCACTCTCCGCCTGTATTGATTTGTACGGCTGAAGCGCCAGCTGCAGCCGCGCGATCGGCATCGAGGCTGGTGGCGATGTCGCCATCGATCACCGCAATGCGCAGCTGCCCGGCAAGCATCTGCACGGTTTTTTCGATCAATGAGGTTTTTCCCGCGCCAGGGGAAGCAAGTATGTTAATGGCAAAGACGGCATGCCGGTCGAAATACTGGCGGTTATTTTCAGCCACACGGTCATTTGCACTTAATACCTGCTCGACTACCACTAATTTTTGTACCATTCATTTACCTTTATTAAAAATATTTATGGCTCGATGTCGATTGCTTCCAGATAAAATTCTTCGCCTTTAATGACTTTTACCTGGCAGCTCCCGCAATTGGGGCAGCAGGCAAGCTCTCTACCGGGCTGATAAAGATGGTGACAGTCCAGACATTCGATCTCCGTCGGAATCCGCCTGAAATGAAGCTTTGCACCTTGTGCCAGAGAATCCTTGGAAACAATATCCCAGTAAAATTGTATGGAATCGTCAACGATTGAAGATAATTGACCAATTACCAGATAAATATTTGTGATCCGTTCGGCGCCGGCCCCTTTCGCATGGCGTAAAGCAATCTCCAGTACACTTTCAGTCACCGGTAATTCATGCATCGATTAGGATACACCTACGGCGGAAGCATTAATCCGCCGGTGAAGGGAGCTCGCCGGCTTCGTCATCTGCCATACCAAGGGCTTCCATACCGTATGGGGTGATAAGCCAGAGAAACAAAGTCATAACGATCGCTGAGCTGATGCACCAGATACAGGCTGAGCCTATTACGAACGGCTCGAGGAACGTCAGATAAATCGAAAACATGATTCCGAACCATGCTCCAGCCCACATCAATAAGATCGCGTAGCGCTTCCACTTCTCAGGACCCAGGCGGGCAACCAGCCAGAGGATCAAGAGCACTGCGTATCCGATAGCGCCCAGGACTCCAACCGGAAGAACACCGAACAAACGGGCGTATGGGCTTTGCTGCACACTGTTGCAGTTCCCGATGGGACCACAGATCGCCGTGCTGTGGGTGACCTCGACATAGGTGAGATAGAAGGAAATCCCAATCCCAATAAATGCAAGGAGGGGGATAAGCCAGCCAGGAAATTTTTTCGTGGATGGGATATTTCCCTGGATAAAATCGTAGGCCAAGATGACGACACTGACCAACATTCCAATCAGGACAATCGTCGCCAGGCTGTTGCCGGTGACATCGTGGTTGAAACGCTCGATGAATGCCGGTCTCCCGCTGCTGACCGAGGTCTGTTCGGCAACGGCAATGGCTGTAGCTGGAGATGGTTCCGACTGCATCATCTCCTGTAGTCCGGGGATATCCGGCCAATCCAGCCCACCGGATGCCAATGCCTTGTCGATCAGTCCCGGGAGCTGGTCCGGGATTTCCTGGTCGCCGACCAGTATCGTGGATCCAATGACAAGGAGCGGCACTCCCTGGCGCTCTTGCGAAATCTGGTATTTTTGGACTGCCTGCTGGTAAAGGTTTTGGCCGGCTTGCTTGCTCACATCCACCCCGGCGATTTCGAGCTGGGACTTATACTTACCAATCAAGCGAGGGAATTACATCGTTCATCACCGTCTCACAATGAGGACAGGATGGGCTATAAAAGAAGATTGCCTTTGCGACCGGCTGCTGCGCCTGACCACCGCCAGCTGCAAATAGCGTCTGAAGTGAGACGACGAGCAAGATTAATACGGCAATGAGGTATCGTTTCATAAAATGTTCACCCGCTGGAGATATTAAAAGCCGCCCCCAGTCATCCGGAGACGGCGATTGCCAGGCGTGAATACAGTACCATCAGCACTGGTGATATCCGTCAGACGTGCGTAAGGTCATTTCGGCAGCTGTTCGGAATCGGCTGGTGTCTCCCCTTCTTTAGCCTTAGCGGCGTCTTTATCTTTATCCTTGTCCCCGTTCAAGCCTTCTCTAAAAGCCCGAATTCCTGATCCCAGCTCACCGGATATCTTACTGATCCTGCCTACCCCGAAGATTAACACTACAATGATCAGGATAATAATAAGCTCGGGTGCTCCCAATCCTCCTAACATGTTTACTCCATTCTTGCGTGAAACTGATTCTCAATCCAAGCCGGTAGCAATCTACAATATCAAATTCGACACTAAAAGGCCAATTTACTGGCGCTTCACTGCACCTGATTATACTACCCATTTCTGGGATTGGATGCGTTATTCTCAGGTCCCGGAGTACAACCCGGATCGGAAAGCGCCGGATGGACGGTGCAGCCCATCCTTTCTTATTGGTACAATTGGGGGTCAGGCGAAAGGCGCTGGATGTTTCAACGATTCAGGTCCGACATACGAAGTGATAAACACCAGGGAAATGGAAAATAAATGACGAGTAAACTGCGTATAGCCATAATAACGGTAATCACTATTCTTATTATCATTCCACTGGCGGTTATCCCTTTCAATTATTTCGTTTCCAAACGACCGGTGGTCATTAAAGTCCCCAGGTCGACTGCAACCGTCGAGAAGAAGCTTCTATTTTGACGGGAGGGAGGCATTAACCGACGCGCATGAGCAGCTCTCTTTTGGGCCGCGCATTCCGGACAGCCAGGCTCACGACCAGGTTGTTGCCTGGATGGAAGGGATATTAAAGGATAACGGCTGGGAGGTTCAATCGCAGCAGGTAGAGTGGCAGGGAAAACCAGTGCACAATATCATCGGGAAAATAGGGAGTGGGAGCCCATGGATTATCCTGGGCGCTCATTACAATTCACGGCTTTGGGCTGACCAGGACCCTGACCCGCAAAAACGCACGACGCCTGTCCCAGGAGCGAACGACGGCGCGTCAGGCGTGGCGGTCCTGACGGAGCTGGCGCGGGTAATCCCCAACGTACTCGACCTCAAAAATGGAGGGAAAGGTCAGATTTGGCTGGTTTTCTTCGATGCAGAAGATAATGGAGAGATACCTGGCTGGGATTGGCTTTTCGGATCGTGCGCATTCGTGGAGAGCCTGCAGGAGAAACCAGACGCCGCGGTGATCCTGGATATGATCGGGGATGCCGACCAGCAAATCTATATCGAAAGAAATTCAAACAAAGCCCTGGTCAATGAGATCTGGACGATCGCCGGTCAGCTGGGTTATGAGAAGAGATTTATTCCCGAACCCAAATTTAGCATGATCGACGACCACACCCCATTTTTACAGAAAGGGATTCCTGCCGTGGATGTCATCGATTTCAATTATCCGTACTGGCACACGACGGCTGATACTGAAGACAAGCTCTCAACGGAGAGCTTGCAAGCGGTCGGGGATACGATGCTTGCCTGGCTGAAACAAAAATTCATACCTTAAGAAATTGGTAGGCGATAGGCTGTCTTTGACCGTAGCCAAATTGAATAATCTCGCTTAAACTTGTCGTGAAGTATGAATGTCATCGATTCATTGGAGAAAATCCGCCCTGCCTGGCTGATCGCTATCGCCAACCGGTTAGCGCGCGGCGTCGAGGTCCGCCGGACGCTGGAACAGGAGCTGGGATTATTCTACGACCAGCTGCTCCAGGCAGTGATTACCGGGGACCCGCACTGGCTGGACCTGATCCTCGCAGATTGGGCGCCGGCACGTACGCAGTCTGAGCTGGAGCAAAGCGCATCCAGCCTCCCGCCGATCCTGGCGGAGATGCTCCTTTCGATGTATGAGGTGTGCGACCAATCCCTGGATAGCACGGACGGATTGGCGGTGGTGGGGGCGATCCTACCGGTTTTCACCTATGCGTTTGAATTCACCAGCAAAAAAGAAACCGAATTAAAGATCGAGAGCGTTTCGCGCGAGCTGCAAGAAACGAAAACGGCTCTCGAGCGGCTGGATAAAAGCAAATCCGACTTTATCGCCATCGCTGCGCATGAATTAAAGACCCCGCTTACCCTCATTGAAGGATATATGTCGATGCTGCGCGAGAGAATGCCCGAGCAAGACCAGGAATCCATGGCGATCATTCTCATGAAGGGAATGGATAACGGCACACGGCGGCTTAAAGAGATCATCGATGATATGATCGATATCTCGATGATCGATAATAATTTACTTTCATTAAACTTCCAGCCGATATGGATGAACCGCATCGTCGACGTGGTCGTGCACGAGTACGAGCCGATCGTCCACGAGCGCGATCAGACCGTCGTCGTGAACTCTTTTCCTGGTTACGACGAGATGTTTTATGGCGATAGCGAACGCCTGTACCAGGCGTTCCGCAACCTTTATTCGAATGCGATCAAATTTACGCCGGATGGGGGCAAAATCATTATCGGCGGACGCAAGCTTCCTGGATTTCTCGAAATCACCCTGGAGGATACCGGCATCGGTATCGATCCTGAAAACCAGCTCGCCATATTCGAAAAATTTGGGCGGATCGGAAACGTCTCGCTGCATTCCTCGGGTAAGACGAAATACAAAGGCGGAGGTCCCGGATTAGGATTGCCGATTACCAAAGGGATCATTGAAGCCCACGGAGGCGCAATCTGGGTTGAATCGGAAGCATACGACGAGGTAAACTGCCCGGGATCGGTATTCCACGTCTTAATCCCACTGCGCAAAGAGGCAAGCGACGAACGGATCGCCAAGCTGTTTGAAGGTCTGAATGCCCAACCCGGATAATTTGCGGAGCGACGGCGATGGCAAAGAAAGAACCTGAGCTGACCAGCCATCCCGCGAGCGGGTATTCCTGGTGGGCGTCGAGATCAACGGCGCGGATAACCTGCTGCCGTTGAAAGCCTCCCTCTCCGAGCTGGCGCTGCTTGCAGACACTGCCGGTCTGGAGGTGGTTGGGCTGGCAACCCAAAAGCTCGAACACCCGAATTCCCAAACATTTATCGGTCCTGGTAAAGTCCAAGAAGTGCGCTCCCTTGCGGAGGAGGTACAGGCGGAAGTCATCCTGTTCGACGATGAGCTGTCCCCCCGCCATCTGCGTGGGCTGGAGAACATATTTACGGAAAAGGTGCGCATACTCGATAGGACGGCCCTGATCCTGGACATTTTTGCGCAGCACGCGCACACCCGCGAAGGCGCGCTGCAGGTCGAGCTGGCGCAGTACGAATACCGGCTGCCGCGCCTGACCCGGGCGTGGACGCACCTGGCGCGGCAGGCTGGCGGCGGTGGAGGACGGGCAGGCGGGGTCGGGGGCGTGGGGCTGCGCGGCCCCGGCGAAACCCAGCTCGAGGTAGACCGCCGCGAAGTCCGCCGGCGGATCGACCACTTGAAGCAAGACCTGGAAAAAGTACGCGTCCACCGCATGCAGTACCGCTTACGGCGGAAGAGGTCGCGCATCCCGGTGGTCGCTCTGGTCGGCTACACCAACGCAGGCAAATCGACCTTGCTCAACCAGCTTACCGCCGCAGACGTTTACGTCGCAGACCAGTTATTTGCCACATTAGACCCCACAACCCGGCGGGTCGAGCTGCCCGATGGTCACCTGGCTTTGTTTACCGATACGGTGGGTTTCATCCAGAAGCTGCCCACCGAGCTGGTGGCCGCCTTCCGCGCGACGCTCGAAGAAATTGCCGAAGCAGACTTACTGCTGCACATCATCGACATCACCCATCCTTACGCCGAAGAGCAGGCCCAGGCAGTGCTGGAAACCCTGGCGGAGATCCAGGCGGACCATATCCCGGTGCTCACGGTGCTCAACAAAACCGATATGCTGCCTGAACCCGAAAAGGCGAACCAATTATTAGAGGGATTCCAGAATGCGGTCGCCATATCGGCGCTTACCGGGATGGGCATCAACGAGCTGCTGGTAAGGGTTGCCGGGCTGCTGTTCGAGATGTACTCGCCCATCACAGTGTACTTGCCCTACCAGGAAGGCGCGTTGATCTCCGCATTCCACGAATACGGGCAGGTCGAGCAGCTCGATCACGTGCGGGGTGGCGTGCTGATCCGCGGTCGCTTGCCCGGCAGGCTGCTGGCGCGCTTCAAGCCGTTCACCCGCCTGGACCAGCCGATCGCAGCCAGACGATGATACCAATGATTTGGATGATGATGAGGAGGCCGGCGACACAGTGACTGGGTTGAATAAGCTGCTCGACCACTTATCTGAGTTCTTCGCTCAGCGCAAAGGCCTGCTTCCAATGCTGGGCTTGCTGCTCATCCTGATCAACCTGGTCGTCAGCCTGGTCGCACCGCAAAGCTGGCTGGCGACCACGAATTTGTTGCTGCAGCTCGGGCTGATCCTGGCGATCATCGGTTTTTTACTGGCCTGGGCGCTCTAATCGATGAGCTGCCTGACTCAGCTGAAATGCTCTGAATGCGGTACCGAATACTCGGCTGAGATCTTGCAGACCTATTGTCCTGCCTGTTCCGCGCCGCTCCTGTGCGAATATGATCTAACCCAGGCTCGAAAGATAATCGATCGAGATGACCTGCGCCAGGGGAGAGTGCGGGATGTGGCGCTGGCACGAGCTGCTGCCAGTGCGCGACGCAGCCCACATTGTCAGCCTGGGAGAAGGCGATACCCCCTTGCTGGCTCTACCGGAGATAGGTCGCCAGCTGGGTCTCGAACATCTCCTGATCAAGGAAGAAAGCTTCAACCCTACCGGCACATTCAAAGCGCGCGGCATGGCGGCGGCGGTCTCGCGGGCGCGGGAGCTCAAGGCTGAGCGCTTGATCGTCCCCAGTGCGGGAAACGCGGGCGGGGCGCTGGCTGCCTACGCCGCCCGCGCCGGAATCCCGTGCGCCGTGTATATACCGAAAGATACCCCTGCGGCAAATATCGCCGAGATCCAGCTGATGGCAACCGAAACCGTGCTGGTCGAAGGCCTGATCAGCGATGCAGCCCGGTTCGCCCAAATCCGCAGCCAGGAGGGGGGCTGGTTCGACCTATCGACGTTCAAAGAGCCTTACCGCCTCGAAGGAAAAAAGATCCTCGGATACGAGATTGCCGAGGCGCTTGGCTGGCAGCTCCCGGATGTGATCGTCTACCCGACCGGAGGGGGGACGGGGCTGGTCGGGATGGTCAAAGCCTTTCACGAGCTGGCGAGCCTGGGCTGGCTGGAAAGTTCCAGGCTGCCGCGCATGGTCGCCGTCCAGGCAGAGGGCTGTGCGCCGGTGGTGCGGGCGTTCGAGCTGGGGGCAGAGGCATGCGAGTTTTGGACGGATGCGCACACCATCGCCAGCGGCTTGCGCGTGCCGAAGAGCTTCGCAGACCGGCTGATCCTGCGCTCGATCCGGGAAACGGACGGGACGGCTGTTGCGGTAAGCGATGATGAGATCACACTTGTGGCAGAAAAGGCTGGCGCAGAGCGAGGGAATATTTGCCTGCCCGGAAGGCGCGGCGACGATAGCCGCGCTGCCCGGCTTGCTGGCGCAAGGCTGGCTGGCTCGGGATGAGCAAGTGGTCGTTTTTAATACCGGCAGCGGCCTTAAATACTTGAAATAACCGGCGCGCCGTGCAGCTCGAAGGTCACCTGGTCGGCGTACTTCTTGAAATTATCGCTAAAGCGCGCTGCCAGACTCTGGTAGCGCTTCAGGTACTCATCCCGGCTGGTCCAGGAGGAGGCCGGGTCCAGAATGTTCTCCGGGACGCCAGGACAGCGCCGGGGAACCTGGAAGCCAAACACCGGGTCGTTTACATACTCTACGTCGAGCAGCTCATCACACAGCGCCGCGTTAAGCAAGCGGCGCGTATATTGGATGCTGATCCGCTTCCCCACACCGTACGGACCGCCCACCCAGCCGGTATTGATCAGCCAGCAACGAGTCGCATAACGCTCGATCTTCTGTTTGAGCAAGCTGGCGTAAAAGCCAGGGTGATGCACCATGAACGGACCCCCGAAACAGGTGCTGAAAGTGATCTCGGGCTCGCGACCCAGGCCGATCTCCGTCCCGGCGATTTTTGAGGTGTAGCCGGAGATGAAATGATATAACGCCTGGTCCGGGCTCAGGCGGGCTATGGGCGGCATCACACCTGAGGCATCGCACGTGAGCAAGAAGATATTCTTCGGATGTCCGGCCATCTTAGCCGGCAAAGAATTGTCGATATATTCGAGCGGATAGGAAGCGCGCGTGTTCTCAGTGATGCGATCGTCGTCGAGAGCGATGAGGCGGGTAACCGGATCGTAGACGACGTTTTCCAGGATCGTGCCGAATTTGTGGGTAGAGGCGTAGATCTGCGGCTCGGCGGCTGCCGAGAGGGCGATGACCTTGGCATAACAGCCGCCTTCGATGTTGAAGATGCCCGCGTCGCTCCAGCCATGCTCATCATCCCCGATCAAGCTCCGCTCCGGATCGGCAGAGAGCGTGGTTTTACCGGTGCCCGACAGGCCAAAAAATAAGGCAACGTCTCCCGCAGCGCCAACATTCGCAGAACAATGCATGCTCAACACGCCCTGGAGCGGCAGCACATAATTCATGATGGTAAAGATCGATTTCTTGATCTCCCCGGCGTAAGCCGAGTGGACCACCAGGCAGAGTTTGGCGGCAAAGTTGAGAGCAATTACCGTATCGCTCGGGGAGTCATCGAACTGGGGCACGGCGCGAAAGGAGGGGACTGCCAGTACAGTGAACTCCGGGACGTGCCGCCGGTATTCATCTGCATTTTGCGGCAGCAGAAACATGTTGCGGGCGAACAGGCTGTGCCAGGCGGTCTCGGTAATGATACGCACCGGAACACGGTAGGCGGGGTCTGCGCCGGCAAAGCAATCCTGGACGAACAAATCCCTGCCTTGCAGGTAGCCCTGCAATCGTAAAAAAAGCTCGTCAAAATTTGCGGGATTATAGGGCCGGTTATACTCGCCCCACCAGATATCCCCTTCTGTGCTCGCTTCACGGACGATCACCTTATCGTTCACGGCGCGAGCAGTGTGTTTACCGGTATGGACGACCAGCGGACCCATGCGGGTGATCTTGCCCTCGTTGCGAAAAGTAGCTTCCTCGTACAAAGCTTCTGCGGGCAGGTTCCAATAGACCTTACGCAGGTTAGTCAATCCTTGATGTTCCAGGGTGAAATCCGCTCTTAACCCGGAGGCTTGAGCTTCGGCAGGTGTTTTTATGTCCAATAAGTTATTCATAGCCAATCTCTCACGTATTTTCGGTCGCCGATATAGATTTCGTTGGGTGAATTCGGGTCCAAAGCCCAGCGCATGCGCTCGATTGCACCGGTCAAATCCTTGACGCTGCCCGCGTAGCTCAAGCGCAAATAGCCTTCCATTCCGAACTCCTTGCCAGGGACGGTCACCAAGAGGGCTTTGCGCAGCAGGAAGCGGGCAAGCTCGACCGAGTCGTGCGAGTAGGCGGAAAAATCCGGCAGGACGTAGAACGTACCATCGGGCGGCACCACGCGCACGCCAGTGAAGGTCTTCAGCTCCTGGAGGATGACATTGCAGTTGTTCTCGATGGTAAGGCGCAGATTTTCGACTACATTCTGCATCCCGGTGAGTGCGCCTTCGGCTGCCGCCTGGAGCACGATGGAGGTACAAGACGTCGTTTGCGCCTGGACGTTGGTCATCACTTCGACCAGCTGGCGGCTGGCAACCACCCAGCCGATGCGGAACCCGGTCATGCCGTACAGCTTGGAAACACCGTTAACTACCAGGACCATCGTATTATCGATATCCTGCCGGGTATAGCGGTATGCAGGGCTCCACTTTTTACCGCTGAAGACCAGCTTATGGTAGATATCGTCCATTATCAGGTAGATTTTGCGCTCCTCGCAGAAGTCCACGATTTCTGCCAGGAAGCTCTCAGTGTACAGTATCCCACTGGGATTGTTCGGGCTGTTTACAATGATCGCCCGGGTGGAAGAGCTGATCGCTTTTTCGATATCCTCGATACGCGGGTGGAACGTCCCATCTTCAGGGGTGACCACAACCGGGACGCCGTAGCACATGCGGATCATCTCCGGGTAGCTCACCCAATACGGCGCCAGCAAGATGACCTCGTCCTGCGGATTCAAGATGCTGAAGAGGATGTTATAGATCGATTGCTTGGCGCCCGCAGAGATGATGATATTTTCTGGAGCGGGGACCCGGTTGTAGTTGTCTTCGGTGTAGTGGATGATGGCTTTTTTCAAGGACAGGATGCCATCCGGCGGAGTGTATTTAATATCGCCATTGCTCAGCTGGGCTGCGCTGCTCATGATCGCAGTGAACGGCGCTTTATTTTTCGGCTCCCCGATGCCCAGATTAATCACCGGCTCGCCTCTCTGGCGCAGCTGGCTGGCTTCTTCGTTCAGCTTAAGCGTCGGCGAGGCTGCAATCGACCTTGCCAGACGGCTGATTTGGGTCATATGTAGTCACTCCTGGAATAACGATTAACAACGAATACGATCTGGCTAAGGCAGCCCGTAGGCAAAGTACGCCCGGGGACAAAGAACGTCCGTAGGCATAGTACGCCCACCAATTGAGTTTATTCCAGATCAGGAGGTGCGTCAATGTCCCTATCGTCGTCGATATCTTCTGCTGAATGTCATATAATATGTATAAATGTGAAAAAATATATATTTGTGTAAAGCCAGGATCGTAGAGGTACATAATAGATAATTCAGTCCTTAAAGATTTCGCAGATACGCTCCAAAAACAGGGATTTTCCGGCGCGATTCGATTCGATGCAGGAACCAGGCTGCTCTACAGCACAGATGCCTCAATCTACCAGATCGAGCCATTAGGCGTCGTTTTTCCGCACAATCTGGATGAGCTTTCCCTGGCAGTCCAAACCTGCAGCAGCTACGGCCTGCCCATGCTCGCCCGCGGCTCAGGCTCCAGCCTGGCAGGGCAGGCAATTGGACCGGCGGTCATCATCGACTGCGCGCGTTATCTAAACCAGATCGAAGAAATCTCCAGGGACGCAGCGGATGACCCTGAGCTCGGCGGATCCGCCAGGCTCGAGCCAGGGGTATTGATCAGCAACCTCAATAAAAAAGCGAAGCCGCTCGGCTTGCAGTATGGTCCGGACCCGGCATCTGCAGAGCGGGCGACGATTGCCGGCTCGATTGCGAACAATGCCGCCGGAGCGCACTCGATCCAGCACGGGATGGCAGCCGACCACCTGGTTTCCATCCAGGTGAGCTTTGCCGATGGATCACAGGCGACCCTGGGGAACCTTGAAGTCCGAGAGATCGAGCGCCTGGGCGAGGAAGCAGGCGGGAACGGATCGACGCTGGGGGCATTGTACCGGGCAACTTACGAGCTGCACGCGCATCAAGCGGATGTCATCCGGGATGGATGGCCAAATACCTGGCGAGTTGCTTCAGGATACCTGCTCAATTATCTACTGCCCTGGTCGTCAACCCAACCGCCGCAGTGGAGCAGCGACGGGAACAATCAGAGAGTGCTTCCATACCCTCCTATCGCGCCCGGCACGCTCAACCTGGCTTGCCTCCTGGCAGGCTCCGAAGGGACCCTGGCGGTCATGCACCAGGCTACCGTGCGCCTGGTGCCGCTACCCCGAGCGACTATTCTGGGAGTGCTGAGCTTTGATAGCATCAGCGCGGCGTGCGATGCCGTAACTGAAATCCTGGAGCGTGCGCCATCCGCAATCGAGCTGATCCCGCGCACGATCCTTTCAGCGGCACGGTCGGTGCCGGCATACGCCCCGCTCTGCGATTTCATCTCCGGCGATCCTGCAGCCATCCTTGTGGTGGAATTTTCGGGGGAAGACCAGGCTCAGCTCCGGCAGAAGGTACTCGAGCTGAGCCCGGATGTGATCGTGGCAGAGAAAACCGCGGATCAGAATAAAGTCTGGGCGGTGCGCAAAGTGGGCCTGGGTTTGTTGAATGCACGCCACGGGGATACCAAGCCGACCGCATTTATTGAAGATCTTTCTGTCCCGGTAGGCTCGCTGGGGAAGTTCGTGCGCGAGATGGAAAGGATCATGGCGGAGCAAGGCACTTACGGAGAAGTGTATGCCCACGCATCTGCCGGCTGCCTGCACATCCGGCCCGTGTTGAATCTAAAATCAATCGAAGGACTCGCTGCATTGAATGAGATTGCCCGCCGGGCAGTCGAGCTAACGATCAGCCTGGGAGGCTCGGTAAGCGGCGAGCACGGTGATGGCCTGGCGCGCAGCCAGTGGCTCGAGCAGCAGTACGGCAGCGAGCTTTACGGGCTAATGAAAAGCTTGAAGGACCTGCTAGACCCGCGAGGACTGCTCAACCCGGGGAAAATCGTCGGCAGCGCAAAGGCGCCGGTCGCTGCCCTGGACCAAAACCTGCGCTATGGATCCAGTTATCGTGCACAAGGATGGACGCCTGTGATGGATTTTTCCCATCAGGCCGGGCTGAGCGGGGCCATCGAGCAATGCAACGGCGCAGCAGTCTGCCGCAAAGAAGATGGGGTAATGTGTCCTTCTTACCAGGCTACCCGGGATGAGATGCACAGCACGCGCGGCCGGGCGAATTTGCTGCGGGCGATGATCTCAGGTCAAATCGAAGATCCGCGCCAGGCAGAAGAGCTGGTGCACGAAGCCCTCGACCTGTGCCTGGCTTGCAAAGGCTGCAAAGCGGAGTGCCCCTCGTCTGTGGACGTGGCCAAGCTGCGCTACGAGTTTTCCCAATATTATTACAGCTCGCGAGCCGCCGAGCATCACAGCCGCCCGCTGCGAGATTATCTATTCGGGTACATCGGAGCGTTGGGGAGAATGGCGCACCCGCTCGCTCCTGTGGCAACACCGCTGATGAGAAGCCGAGCCGGCAAGCAAGTAATAGCGAAAATCTTCCGGCTGGACTCCAGGCGCGCCTTCCCGGCGTTTTCGAGCAGGTCGCTGCGGGGATTATACGTACCTGCTAGACAGAAAGAACCTGCTGGGGATAAAGAACCAGTTGAAACGGTATTATTCTTATCCGACCCGTTTACGGAATACTTCCAACCGGAGGTAGGCCTGGCAGCGCTGCGCGCCCTCGAGAGAGCGGGATGCCGGGTGACTCTCGTGCCGACCATCGGCTCGGGACGCACTTTTATCTCCAAGGGATTCCTGGAGAAAGCGAAGATCCATGCGCGCAAACTGGTAGACATGGTCACAACGCTCGACCCGCAGGGAAAACTCCTGCTCGTCGGGGTTGAGCCATCTGAGGTTTACTCATTATTGGATGAATATCTTGATTTTTTTCCAGACGATCCGCGAGTAAAATATCTAGCAGAACACAGCTTCCTGGTGGACGAATTTCTTCTCAGACCAGGTCCGGATGGGGAAGCCAGGCTGAAGCGGCTGCTCGAGGCAGATCACCGCCGCGGCACAGCCAGGGAGCCAGCAAAAAGGAGGGTTTTGCTGCACGGTCACTGCTACCAGAAAGCGCAGGCTCCTGCAGCGGATGGATACCCTGTGGGCGTGGCTGCCAGCCGGGAAATGCTCGAATCATGCGGATATCAAGTCCAGGTGATCGAGGCTGGGTGCTGCGGAATGGCGGGGGCGTTCGGTTATGAATCAGAGCACTACGACCTATCCATGAAAGTGGGCGAGCTAGCCCTGTTCCCAGCCATCCGTAATGCAACCGAAAAGTACGGTGAAGATTTTCGCGTGGCAGCCACAGGCGTGTCCTGCCAGGGACAGATTCAAGATGGCGCAGGGAAGAAAGCACTCCACCCGATCCAGCTGGTGTATGAACTGATCGAGGCAACCGAGGTCTGATGCATCGTCCAAGGGTCACCCAACGGACAATTAATTGCCCTTACCTGGGGTTGAGAGACGATTCGCTCACCAGCCATTCTTTCCCGTCCGACCGCAACTACTGCCACTACACGCGCACCCCAATCCCCATCGAGCCGAGCTATCAAACAATCTACTGTCTCTCAGAGTATCACGTTAACTGCCCAATATTTACCGGCGCAGAAGCACCGGCAGAAGCCGAGACCAAGCGGGGATTGCCTTTGCTCCTGCGCAGGGGATGTATCTTCACGGCAGTCGCCGCGGCAATCCTGCTGATCTCTTTCTTTTTGCCGTGTTTCGCAGGATCGTCGGGTATGTGGTTGGGAGTCTTCCCGCTCGGCAGGCCGACTGCGCAGCCAGTGACAGTGAGCTTACCGACTCAGGAAGCGCCAGCACCGACCGTGCCGCTGCCCCCGACGGATACAGCTTTGCCCGTCGCCTCTGACACAGCGGTGGCTGCGACGGAGTGCGTCATTCCTGCGGAGTGGAACGCCTACATTCTAAGTCCTGGAGAAAACCTGGTCCAGCTTTCCACCAGCGCGGGCCTGACCCTATTCGAGCTGCAGCGCGGCAACTGCGGCATCGATCTTGCCAAAGTGACCACGGGCAGCATGATTTTCCTGCCAGAAATATTGACCCCTACGCCGAGCATGACCCTCACGTTTACGCCAACTCCAACTCCGACGCCTACCCTGGCGCTGCCCACTGCGACGGGAACTCCGACTCCGACGATTACACCCACCTATACTCCGGCGGTGACGCCTACCCGGCTGCCGCCCGGTGCGGGTCCGCGACCCACCTCCACCAGACCGAAACCACACAAACCACCGCCGCCTCCACCACCGGTTACACGCGGCGCAATTTTCCAGTAAAATTGGCAAATTGCTCAACTTAATGAGGTGACCTGGATGGACGACTTCAAAGACAGACGCGCAGCGAGGCGCAAGCCGCTGGCAAGAACAGGAAAGCTGCTCATCCTGCTCCTGCTGCTGAGCCTGACCGGCCTTCAATGGCAAAACTCACCTGTCTCGGCGACGACCCCGGCAATCGACCCGCTCAGCTCAGTCTTTGGCGTGGAGATGACTCCGATTGCGGATTCTGGCGGGCTGGAGATGATGGGTGCGACGCAGACCGCCTGGGCGCGGGGGGTGGAGGTGATCTGGTCGGATATCGAAGCAAGATCCAAGGAAATATCCTCTATGACTGGACTACTTCCAGCTTTACAGGAACTGAGACCAGCACCCTTAACGAGCTGGCAGCTGCATTTACCAGCGGCTATGAGCCGATCGTTGTCGTGCGCAGCACGCCGACTTGGGCACAAGAGATTTCTAACTCCTACTGCGGCAGAATGAAAGACACCAATATGGATGAATTTGGTGATTTCATGGCAGCGCTTGTGACCGAATTAAATTCTGTATATCCTACGCAGCATGTCACCTATTACGAGATTTGGAACGAGCCGGATGTTGCAAGCCATCCTCAATTGGACAAGAATTTTTACCTGGGCTGCTGGGGAGAGCCAACCGAACCCAATTTCGGTGGTAAGCACTACGCCGACATGCTGAAGCAGGTCACCCCGAAGGTGCATGCTGCTGACCCGAATGCCAAGGTGCTGGTAGGCGGCTTGCTGCTGGACTGCGACCCGAACAATCCGCCGCCCAACCGCACGGATGGGTGCTTACCCTCGAAATTTATCGAAGGCATCCTTGCTAACGTCACCGCGGCCGACTTTGACGGCATCGCCTTTCACGCTTACGATTATTCAGGCACTTCGTACGCATATAGTAATCAGGGCTGGCACACTTCTTTGGCTACGACCGGTCCGGCGACCGTGGCGAAAGCCAGCTACCTGAAATCGCTGCTGGCGAAATACCATTTCACGGGCAAGCCGCTGCTCAATACCGAGAACGCCCTGGTCTGCTTTGACCAGAATGGATGCAGTCCGAGTACCTACCCGGATTTTGAGGACGCCAAAGCGGCATACGTCGCCGAGACCTACGCGACAGCCATCGCACAGGGGCTGCTGGCGAATATTTGGTACAACGTGACCGGTCAGTGGAAGGATAATGGGCTGGTGAGCGTACCTGGGCTGACCCCGCTGCCCGCCTACGATGCCTACAAGTTTGCCAGCCTGGAGCTGCAAGGCGTCACCCCCGGCGGTTCGATCAGCCGCTATGCGGGCGTCCACGGTTACGAGTTTAGAAAAACTGACAGGCAGATCTGGCTGTTGTGGTCGGCAGATGGATTGGAACATAACATCAGCCCTCCTGCGCCTCCGCTGGCAATCTATGCCGTGGATGGAGCACCACTGCCTACTCTACCTGACGGACGGACTGAATGTCGATTTTAGCCCGATTTACCTGGAGCTGCCGCTGACCGTGCCCCGCCTGGAGCTGCCCGGGATAACATTTTCCTTTTATCCGTTCACGAATGGGAATTTCGAAGATGGACTTAGCGGCTGGCAAGCGGCGGACCATGGGCTGCCCTTTACACTGATCAGCATTCACCCGCCAAACCCGGTGGCAGGCGGCCTGGATAATTCAATCCCAGATGGCCGCTATTCGCTTCTTTTAGGACAGATCCTTTATCCCTGCTCAGAAAACACGATCCCGATCGGCTTTGCGGAAGCAGCCCAGAAAATTTCAGTCTCACCGCTGACTGCCGGCCAGAGTTTGAATTTGAGCTTCGATTACATCATTTATTCGACCGATGCATCGCCAGCGGTGTCGCCGGAAAAATACGACCGGTTCGAAGTCCACGTCCTGGACGGGGCAGCGGATGCGACCCTATTTGCCGATGCGAATACGTTCAACAATACGGCAAACTGCAGCCAGTGGCGCAGGGTGCCCAGCCTTGCCAACCCGCGCGGGGGAGCCACAAGCGGCTGGGCGCATGCTGCAATCGACCTGAGCCCCTACCAGGGCAAGACCGTCACGGTCTCATTCAGGAGTTACAACCGCTTCGATGGCAATTTCAACACCTATACGTATGTAGATAACGTTCGCCTGGTGAGCAGCCCGTAAGGTTAAGCCGCAGGCGAGATCAGCACGGCAGTAAGGGATTTCGTTCTCGATCCTTAATTTAACGTTGGGGAGGCACTTGTGAATTTATTCGATACCAGGACCCAGGCGGTGCAGGAATTCCGCCCCAGAGGGGGACACGCATCCATCTACGTCTGCGGCATCACACCTTACGATACGACCCATCTCGGGCACGCCTTTACCTATACATCAGCCGATATCTTGATCCGCTACCTGGAATTTTTGGGATATCCCGTGGTTTACGTGCAGAACGTAACCGATATCGACGATGACATTTTGCGCAAAGCCCGCGAGCAGGGAGAGGATTGGATCGACCTGGGGAACCGCTGGACGCGCCATTTCATCACGGATATGCAGGCGCTCAACGTCCGCCCGCCAGATTTTTACCCGCGCGCGTCGAGCGTCATCCCGGAGATCATCGCCTCGGTAGAGAGCCTGGTCAGGGCAGGCTACGGCTACGTATCCAACGGAAACGTGTACTATCCTGTCTCTCACTGGCAGGGATTCGGGAATATAAGCCACATCCCCCAGGAGGAGATGCTGGCTGTGGCTAACCAGCGCGGCAATCACCCGGATGATAAGAATAAGAAAAATCCGCTCGATTTCGTATTGTGGCAGGCTCAAGCGCCCGGCGAGCCAGCATGGCCCAGCCCATGGGGACCTGGGCGCCCCGGCTGGCACATCGAATGCTCGACAATTTCCAGCAAATTTCTGGACGGGCACGTCGATATCCACGGCGGCGGCGGAGACTTGATCTTTCCACACCACGAGTGCGAAGCTGCCCAGGTAGAGCCATTGAGTGGGGAGGGAACCTTCGTCAGCACCTGGTTCCACATCGCCATGGTCTACTACCAGGGAGAAAAGATGAGCAAATCCCTGGGCAACCTTGTTATGGTCCGCGATTTGCTTGAAGATTTTCCGGCTGATACGCTGCGGCTGTACCTGGCGAGCAAGCATTATCGCAGCAGCTGGGCGTACGACCAGGAAGACCTGCTGGCAGCGGATCATCTCGCCAGGAAAATCCAGGGTAGCATTGCATATACCGGAGCGAGGACGATACAACCGGCTTTGCAACACACTCACCAGCCAGGCATGGCGGAATTTCGAGCCTGCCTGGACGACGATCTGGACACACCGGGGGCGGTCAGGTGCATGGCGGCGCTGGCGGATTGGATAGAGAACGCACAGCGGGAGGGAATCGGGATTGCAGCGGCGCAGGGTGAGCTCAAAGGGATGGCGGCTATCCTGGGGATGACTGCAGGGAGCGCAGCAGCGGAACCAATGGTCGAGGCGGGTTGGGAAAAGCACGAACAAAACTTCGCATAGCCACAATTCCAACACTTTGCATATAGGGTCACGTAAGCAGACAGGCAAGAGCATACCAGGCAGGGCAGGGGATGCTTGTCTGAACGGGCATTATCTAGAACCAGCCCGACCGGTATCCGTACTAGATCATCTTCGGGCTGCATGCGGCTAAGCTGTATACAGCTTAGCTGTGTACAGCTAAGGATGCAGATGTGGTCAGTAAAGGTAGTATAATCTTGGCTGAGATTCCGAATTTGAAGGAAGATGAAAGGATATAAGAAGGATGAATATTTCAAGAAAAATGACATTAACAGCCGTAGCGTTGATTTTCGCCCTGACAGCGTTTTTGTCTCCGGCGTCGTCCCCGGCGCTTGCAGCAACCTGTACGATCAATCACACGGTCGCTTCGGGAGACACTCTCTCTTCCATTGCGGCGAAATATAATGTATCCTACCAAACCATTGCCACGGCAAACAACCTCAAAGAACCTTATACGATCGCGGTCGGTCAGGTGCTGTGCATACCTGGCGCCACGACGACCACGACTACCACAGGGACCACCACCACCGCCAGTGGTAAGAAGCTCGATCTGGTCCACGATGGTAAATTCCTGACCATCACTGCGAGCAACTATCCAAAGAAAGCCATATTCTATGTAAAGGCGGGCAGCGGCATCCCACGAACGGCAGAACTGGTCAAGATTGGCAATCTCCGCTTGCGGAAAGAGACTTCTGTCACGAAAAGATTCCGGCTGCCGAGCAGCCTGGAGAATGCCAAGGTGCTGACCGTGTGCCTGAAGAACGCTAAAGACGACAGCCAAAGCTGCCAGACAGTCCAGTAGAACTATAAAGACTGTGAGACATCAAAACCCTGGAGACTGACTCCGGGGTTTTGTTATTTAATCCGGGAGTTATCAGGATAATTTATTTAGCAGCTCAGCCAGTCCCGCCGGCTAAACCCGCCGGTAAACCACCCACAGGTTTGCCCCGCGGGCTTTAGCCGCAAGAGATCACCGAATTGATAATTTAATTTATGATGAAACTCATTGACGCGAATATAATAGAGTGGATCAAACCGATAATCTAATACACTGGAGAAAACACGATGCTGGAATTTCAAACAAAATACTCTCGAATGGTAGAAATGATCGAGCAAAAAAAACTGGATGGCATACTCCTGCAAAAAGTATCCAGCTTTGCCTGGGCAACTTGCGGAGCTGCATCTTTTGTGAATACAGCCAGCACGAACGGCGTGGCGGATTTGCTGGTCACCCCGCAGTACTGCAAAATATTTACCACAAATATCGAGGCGCCCCGCCTTGAGAAGGAAGAGCAGCTGAACCTGCAAGGCTGGGAATTTCAGGTATTTCCCTGGTATACCTACTCTGATGATCTCCGGCAAGCCATACGCGGGATGAAATTAGGCTCGGACGGCGGGCAAAGCGGAATGAAGGACCTGAGCGATGAGATTTCACAGCTGAGAGCCTGGCTTACCCCGGAGGAAACGGAACGCTTCAGGATGGTTTCCCGGCTGTGCGCGGCGACAATGGACGCCTCTATCCATGCGGTGCGACCGGGAATGAGCGAGCACGAGATCGCCGGGCGCGTGTCGCAGGAAGCTGAGATCCGCGGCTTGCAGGCTATTGTCAACCTGGTGGCGACGGACGAAAGGATTTTTGCTTTTCGCCATCCTTTGCCGACCACGAAGAAGCTGGAAAAATACGCAATGCTGGTCCTGTGCGGGCGGCGGGGCGGGCTGGTGGCTTCAATTACACGCCTGATCCATTTTGGGAGCCTTCCGGAGGACCTACGTCAAAAAGAAAAGGCGTGTGCGTATATCGATGCTGTACTGATCCAGGTTACGCGTCCTGGGGCGACACTGGGGGAAGTCATCGAGCGCGAGCTGCAAGCCTATAAGGAGGTCGGCTACCCGGACGAATGGAAAGACCACCATCAAGGCGGAGCCGCGGCGTATGAGCCGCGCGAGTTTTTCGGACTGCCCGGGTCCCAGGTGCCGGTCCGATTGGGACAGGCATACGCCTGGAATCCTTCGATCCAGGGAATAAAGAGCGAGGATACGATCCTGGTCGGTGAAAGCGAGAACGAGCAGGCGACGCAGATATCGGGCTGGCCATCTCTGGAGGTCGAAACCGGCGGGCAGACCATTACGAGACCAGCCGTCCTGGAGGTGACCTGAGCGGCAAGCCCAGATGAGCAGCCAGCGCGGAATAAGCCAACTGGCCGCTCTGAGCTCGGTGATAGTGCAGCACGGCAGGGAAATGCCTGCCGTGCTGCTTGCTAGGTATTGGTGAATAGTTTTCGTCAAAATCAATTATTGCGCATAGCCATAAACCCCAAAGTATATAATAACCACCATCACATTCCAAACAATCCTAATAAAGCCAAAAACGCCAACTCGTACGACTTCTTACCGAACCCGGCGACCAACCCGACGCAAGCCGGGAGGGTGACCGACTTCTGGCGGAACTCTTCTCTTGAAAAAATATTGGAGAGATGAACTTCGATCACCGGGATGCCGATTGCAGTGATTGCATCGCGCAGGGCGACCGAGCTGTGGGTATATCCACCGGGGTTGATCAGCACTCCATCGGCCCAGCTCATCGCATCGTGCAGGGCATCAATCAGAACGCCCTCGCTGTTAGATTGCAGCGTGCGGACTTCCACGCCGGACTGGGTACCCAGCTCGACCAGGCTCGCATCGATCTCGTCCAGGGTAATCCTGCCGTAGATCTCAGGCTCCCGTTTACCGGTCAGATTTAAATTTGGACCATGTAAGATTAAAACAGCGACCACAGCATCTCCTCCGCGACCTCAACTCCGGTCAGCACCTTGCCAACTCTCACCGGCAGGGAAAAACGATATTTCCCAGCCTGCCTTTTTTTATCGCTGCCCATTGCCCGCATGATACTCTCTGGGGAAAGGCTGGAGGGCACCCGAATGGGCAACCCTATGGTTTCCAGCACCGAACCAATTTGTGCAGCGAGGCCCGGCTCAGCCAGAGCGAGCATTTCAGCCAGGCGGGTTTCGAGGACCATCCCGATTGCGACGGCCTCTCCGTGGCTCATCCGGTACGCAGCCGATTTCTCGACCGCGTGACCGACGGTATGCCCGAAATTTAGCACCTCGCGCAGGCCGCCTTCAAATGGGTCAGCTTTGATCACCTCGACCTTTACTGCGATCGCCCTGCGAATGATTTCCAGCCGCTGCTCCAGGACTGCCTCCCAGCCGTGCGCACACAAGGCAAATAATTCCGCATCCGCAATAACACCTGCCTTGACGACTTCTGCCATACCGCAGCGCATTTCCGGCAACGGAAGTGTATCCAGAAACACTGGATCGACGAGAACCAGCCGCGGCGGGTAGAAGGCTCCAGCCAGATTCTTACCTGCAGGAAGATCGATGCCGGTTTTGCCTCCCAGGCTGGCGTCAACCATACCAAGCAGAGAGGTTGGCACGATCATCCATGGGACGCCGCGCATAAAGGTTGCCGCGGCGAAACCGGCGAGGTCGCTGATTACACCACCGCCTAGAGCGATCACGGTGCTGCGCCGCTCCAGCCCCAGCTCCAGGAACTGCGCCCACAGCCTGGCAACCGTTCCAATCTCCTTCGCAGCCTCGCCAGGCGGTAATACGATTAACTCTGCACTGAAACCTCCGTCCTTGAAGTGAGCCAGGGAGCCCTCACCGTAGAGCGCGGCGACATTCTCATCGCATACGACTGCAAGGGGGCCGTGCAGCCCTCTACACTGCAGCCAGGCTGCGATATGCTTAAAGCCACTCGCTTCGATTAAAACATCGTAGCTTTCGCCCATCCCGCTCACGCGCAAACGACCCAGCCGGAGCTGAACCTCAGCCGCGACCTGCTGCGGCGATAAATTATCGGTGAAAATTTGAACAGGGAAAGAAGCGTAATGCGCCCGACGGTTTTCAAGGAGCGCCGCCAGCTGATCTTCACCAGCCGCGATCAGCGGGCGGGACCCTGGTTCGCTGCGCAAACGCTCCAGCAGGGTGGGAAGCGCAGCACCCAGGCAGACCACTCGCCCTGTCCCCTCAACCTGCGCGCGGGCTTGCGGGTCGAGCAAGGCGCCACCGCCCAGGGCAATGACCGCGGGACCCATACGCAGCAGATCGTCCAGCCTCTTTTTCTCGAGCTCGCGAAAACCTGCTTCACCTTTACTCGCAAAGAGGTCCGGAATTGATTTACCTGCTGCCTGTTCGATCTCCTGATCCAGGTCATGAAACGCCAGACCCAGTGCCTCTGCCAGGATTAAGCCGGTCGAGCTTTTCCCCGCGCCAGGCGGACCGTAGATAAAGATAATCTCAGAAGGCAACATGCCTAAGGCACCATGGCTAGTCTATTCAGGCCACCAGAGGTGAGCCTGCCCGTCGATCGATAAAGAGTCCAGGCTTGCGCTGTTCAGGCTGCTGAACCGGGGGAGCATCTCGGCGAGCGAATCTCCGCCGATCTTCTCCAGCAGTGCATCTGCCAGGATGAACGCCACCATCGCCTCGACAATCGGCACTGCGCGCGGCACCGGGCAGAAATCGGACCGCTCGTAATGCGTCTCGACCTCCGCACCAGCCAACAGATCCACGCTGTCTTGCGGTTTCAAGGTAGTCGCAATCGGCTTCATGGCTGCCCGGATCACCAGGGGGCTGCCGATCGTTATGCCGCCTTCCAGGCCTCCAGAGCGGGTAGATTTACGGTAGAGAACGCCGCGGTTGAGGTAAATCTCGTCCTGCGCCTGAGTGCCGCGCAGATGGGCATTCTCAAATGCTGGTCCGATCTCAACCCCGCGTATGGCCTGGATGCTCAACACCGCCGCACCTAAACGAGCTTCCAGACGCCGGTCCCAATGGACGTGCGAGCCCAACCCAACCGGCAATCCTAAAGCCACGACTTCGATGACACCTCCCAGGGTATCCCTGGCTTGCATGACCTCTTTGATGAGTGATTCCATGGACTGGCTGGCTGGCTCGAGCGGGCAGGCAACCGGGCTGGTAAGAGCTCCTTCAATGCGCTGCTCGAATGGAATATTCTCGAGATCAGCTTCAATGCTGCCGATCGAGATAACGTAGCCCCCAACCCGGATGCCGAATTCTGCCAGGAGGAGCTTGCACAGCCCTCCGACCACCACGCGCACGGCTGTCTCGCGAGCGGAGGCGCGCTCCAACCCAGGTCGCAGGTCGGTATAACGGTATTTAAGCGCGGCTGCCAGGTCGACATGACCGGGGCGGGGGACCGTGAACGGCTCGATCGAGCGGCCGCGCCATTTTTCGTGATCCAGGTTCTCAATCGTAAAGGCGACCGGGGCTCCGGTGGTCAATCCTTCCATGATCCCCGCGGTAAACCTGGCAGAATCTCTTTCGATCTTCATCCGAGCGCCTGCGCCGGTTCCGCTCTGGCGCCTGGCAAGCTCTACGGAGATATATTCTTCATTTACATGTCAATCCAGCAGGCAACCCTTCCAGTATGCCGGTCAACAGCGGGCCGTGTGATTCACCCGCACTAAGAAACCGCAAGCCCATCTTTCACCCACCTCTCCAGGCGTCCCATTGCCAGCTCCAGGCGCTCCAAGGGAGCTGTGATGGATATCCGGAAATATCCCTCCCCATGACGCTCCAAACACCGTGCCCGGCGTCACACTCACCAGGGCATTCTCTAAAAGCCCCTTCGAAAACTCCTCAGAGCTCAAACCTGGCGGAACGTGCGCCCAGAGGTATAGCGACGCCTGTGGCAGCTCAACCTCAAGCCCACACCTGACGAGACCTTGATAAACCAGGTCCCTGCGCTGCTGATACTCCAGATTCCTGCTGAGCAGCCAGGATTGGTCGCCGGACATGGCGACGGTGGCTGCCTCCATAACCGGCAAAAAATGGCTGCTGTCCAGGTTTGTCTTCAAAGTCAGCAAGGTCTTCACAGCCGACGAATTGCCCAGGGCGGCTGCAACTCGCCAGCCAGCCATGTTGTGCGATTTCGATAGGGTATTGAATTCGACTGCCACTTCCTGCGCACCAGGCACGGATAACAGACTGGGAGCGCGATAACCATCAAATGTCACCTGGGTGTAGGCAGCATCGTGGCAGATCAATAGATGGTTTAGGCGGGCAAATTCAACGGCCCGCTCGAAGAACTTCTCAGGCGCGATCGCCGCGGTGGGGTTATTGGGATAGTTCAACCAAAGCACGCGTGACCGGCGCAGAACTTCCTGAGGGACACTTTCCAGGTCGGGTAAATAGCCGGAGTCCTTTTCCAATGGGAGGTAATATGGCTCGCCACCCGCAAACTGCACTCCGCGGGTGTAGGTGATGTATCCGGGGTCGGGGATGAGCACAACGTCGCCCGGGTTCACCAGCGCCATCATCAGGTTGAAAATGCCCTCTTTGGAGCCAATCAAGGGGACGAGCTCGCGGTCCGGATCCAGCTGCACACCGTATATCTTGCGATACATCTCCACCCAGGCTTCGCGCAACGCGCGGGGACCGCTGTGCGGCTGGTAGCCATGTTTGTTTGCTTTTTCCACCGAGGCTTGCAATGCCTGGATAATGAGTGGGTGGGGGGGCATGTCGGGAGAACCAATGTCCAGACGGACTACATCGCATCCTTGGGAAACCAGTTCTTGAACGCGTGTCTCGATGGAAGCAAAAAAATGGACTTGCATCCTTTGCATGCGCTGCGATGGAGGGATCAAATGTCTACCTCTTTTCTGTCAGATTTAGCTAACGCGAAGAAAATCGCTTCTTTATCCGGCCGGGTTCCTGTCCAACATTCAAAACTTAGAAGCGCTTGCTCGACGAGCATTCCCAAGCCGTTAGCAGTTGCCAGGCCCGATCCCCTGGCCTGTTCCATGAAAAGGGTTGTCGACGGCTTATAGATCAGGTCATACACCCGGGCGTTTGCTGGAAACGGCTCGCCTATTGGCCAGGGAGACTGCTGGACGCCGGGGATCATTCCGGCTGGGGTAGTGTTCACCACCAGGTCCGGCTGGGGCATTTCGGACAGAAATCCTTTTTGTAAAGTACATGCCTGTAACGCGCCCGGAACAGCAGGCTGAAATTGCTGGAGAATACTCCGGATCAGGTCTTCCGCCTGTCCTTGCCGGCGGGAGGCCACAGCCAGTTTGCATCCAGGCTGCAGTAAAGCATAGACAATTGCCCGCGCTGCACCCCCTGCGCCTAGAACCAGGACGGAGCTGCGCGCACTCAGCTCGTCAAACCAACCCAAATTCCGCAAATCCTGGAGGAAGCCCGGTGCGTCGGTATTATCGCCCAGGAGCAGGCCGTTTCGCTGATAAATCGTGTTCACCGCACCGATTGCCCTTGCAGTTGGAGAAAGCTCGTCGAGATAATCGAGGACGGTTTGTTTGAACGGGATCGTCACATTTAACCCATCCAGCTTGCCAGAACGCACCTCAGCCAGGAGATTGCCGATGGCGGCTGTGTCCAGCGGGTCGGCTTGCACCGGATAAAGGTTGTATTCACCAGACAACCCACAGTCAGCAAGGGCTGCCTGGTGAATCAACGGCGAGAGGCTCTGCTCCAATGGCCAGCCGAGGATGCCGAACCGGTAGTTTCTGGTCATAAGGCTTAGCCTGGCAGCATCTCCAAATCTGCACCGAGCTGGCGGAGGGCATCCACGAATCCCGGGTACGATTCTGCGATAATCTCAGCTCCAGCCAGCTCCACCGGGGTTTGAGCAGCCAATCCGGCGACAGCGAATGCCATGCTCATGCGGTGGTCTCCACTCGGAGGGAAGCTGCCGCCCGTAAGGCGTTTCGTTCCCTGGATAGAAAAACCATCTGAGGTTTCAGCGATCCCTGCACCCAGGCGGCTGAGCGCGGTCAGGCTCGCGATCCGGTCGGATTCTTTGTGGCGCAGCTCGCCGGCTCCATGGACCGTGGTAATGCCATCCGCAAGTGAGGCAGCGACCGCAAATGTCGGGAACTCATCGATCATGCGCACAACCTGGGAGTGGGGTATCTCCATTCCAACCAGCTCACTGTAGCGGGCAGTAACACTGCCAAAAGGCTCATTGCCCGCCATGCCCTGCTCGAAGATCGTCAAATTGGCACCCATAGCGGCGAGAACATCCAACAGACCGGTGCGGGTCGGGTTCAAGCCGACATTCTCGATGGTGATGTCCGAGCCAGGCACTATCAGAGCGGCGACGATCAGAAATGCTGCTGCAGACAGGTCTCCCGGCAGGTATATATCCAGCGGGGTCAGGCGCCTCGGCTCAGGTGGAAACAGGCGAACCATGTGTTCCTTACCTTCGGAGTGAACAGCATAGCCCATATCCGGGAGATCCTCCACCCGCACACCCATGCCGGTAAGCATTCGCTCGGTGTGATCGCGCGAGGCTTCGGGCTCGACCAGGGTTGTTGGAGCATCCGCGGCTAAGGCAGCCAGCAGCAGGCAGGATTTTACCTGCGCACTGGAAACGGGAAGGCGGTAAGTGATCCCCTTTAACTTCTTATCCGCTGGACGCGCGGATAATTCCAATGGAGCCGTGCCACCAGCGCTGGCATGGATGGGCACGCCCATCTCTTGCAATGGCGCAACGATACGGTCCATCGGCCTGCGGCGCAGGCCGGCTGATCCGTCCAGAATCGCTGGAATGCCTTCCGCCGCTAACGCGCCGGCAAGCAGCCGGATGGTCGTCGCAGAATTTCCGCAATTTAGCTCGGCGGAAGGAGGATTAAATCCGGAAATGCCTTGCCCTTGGATAGTGAGCCTATCTCCCTCAAGCTGGTTTAGGATGCCGCACGCCGTAAGCCCATTCAACATTGCCTGGGTGACCCCTGCAACGAGAAAATTATCAATGATGCTGTACCCTTCAGCCATGGCTGCCAGCAAGGCTGCCCGGTGGGATAATGATTTATCTCCGGGTACTTTTATCGTTCCCCGAAGCGGCTGTCCGGGATGGGTCTTCAGGATCATGGAACGACGCTCAAATCCCGCTGATCCAGCAGCCTGCGGCGCTGATCAGCTCCCTGGCTGAGCAAATCCGCAAGCAGGCTGCGGTCTTGCAATTCCAGCGCGGCGAGGAGGCTGCTGAATCGCTGCTGGTATTCTCTTCCCGCGACCAAAATATTGATCCGGTTGCTGAGCAAAATATCCAGCATCACTTCCAGGTTTGCGCTGGCAAGGCGGGTTGTATCCCGAAACCCGCTGCCTACCAGGGCTGCAAACTCTAGGGGTGTAACCCCTGCCAAAGAATTTGCTACAAGGTAGGGTAAGTGACTAGTACAGGCTGTCCAAAGGTCGTGAGCAGCTGCATCCAGCCATAAGGGCAGCGAACCTGCGGCAGAGACGACTTCCTCGACGAGCACGCGCGCTGAATTGGAAGTCCGTGCAAGGGGGACTAATGCGAAGCGTGCATTCCGGTAGATGCCTGGGTCGGCTTCAGCGAATGAAGATGTTTCCTTCCCGCACATCGGGTGACCGCCAACCGGATCGAAACGCTCAGGCAGCTTATACATCTCTTCAAGTATGCCGGCTTTGGTCGAGCCAAGGTCGAAAACGACCGCATTGGACGGATGGAGCGCGGGAAGCTCGGAAAGTATTTGAATAATGGCTGCCACCGGAGTTGCCAAAATCACCAGATCGGCTTCGGGAAGCAATTCACTCGCCTGGGTGCTGACCCGAGAAAAAATACCCGATTGTTGTGCGGCTGCCGCTGTTGCGGAATCCCTGTCGATACCCAGCAGGAGCCTGCATTTTCCTTGCAGCACCCACGCCAGCGATCCGCCCATCAACCCAAGGCCGACGATGACCACACGCTGGTTAGCTAATCTTGGATTAGCTAATCCGGGATTAGCTAATCCAAGATCAGGCATCTTTCTCCGACCCCTCAACCGACCAGGATGGAATGAGCTCGTGGCTGCAGCCAGGGGTCGGAGCAGGTGGAATCGTTCGACCGACAGCCTCGGCGATCGCTTTTGCCTGGCAGACCAGGTCTGCAAACCGTTCTGGCTTCAAGGACTGGCCTCCATCCGAAAGAGCGCTGGCTGGGTCAGGATGGACCTCTACGATCAAGCCATCTGCGCCGGCGGCAACCCCTGCCCGGGCGATCGCGGTTACATACTGCCAGTTCCCGGTGCTGTGGCTTGGATCCAAAATCACTGGCAGATGCGTGAGTGATTTCAGCACTGGAATCGCATTAATATCAGTCGTGTTGCGGGTGGCAGTCTCGAAAGTACGGATGCCTCGTTCGCACAAGATTACCCTGCGGTTCCCGTGGGAAAGGATATATTCAGCCGCCATGAGTAATTCCTCGACGGTCGCCATCATACCGCGCTTGAGCAATACCGGGTACTGGCTTTCACCTGCAGCGTGCAAAAGTGTATAGTTCTGCATATTGCGCGCCCCAATCTGCAACACGTCAGCGTAACGAGTCACCAGGGGGATCTGCTCGGGGGACATCACTTCCGTGATAACCGGCAGACCGGTGAGCTGGCGAGCTTCAGCCAGAAGCTCGAGACCTTCTTCACCCAATCCCTGGAAGGAGTAAGGAGAAGTGCGGGGCTTATACGCGCCGCCGCGCAGCGCATTGGCGCCGGCTTCTTTCACTGCAAAGGCGGTTTCCAGGAGCTGGTTGCGCGATTCAACCGAGCAAGGACCGGCGACCAGCACCAGCTCTTCCCCGCCTACAGTCACTCCATCGATGCGGAAAACTGAGCTTTCCGGGATAAACTCGCGCGACGCTAATTTGAACGGACGCGAGATGGGTACAACCCGGTCTACACCGGGGAGGAACATGAACTGGTCTCGCAGGACCGGCCGGCCGTCGCCGATCGCGCCGATGACGGTCCGTTCTGTTCCAGTGGAGAGGTGAACGCGCAGACCATTCACCTCAACTTGCTTGACCACAAGATCGATCTGTTCTTGGGTCGCATCGGTACGCATAATAATCATCATTGCTGGGTCCCTCCTGGTAAATAAATCAACAAGTCAACTGAGCTGGTTTTAATGCCCGGTCTTTTTAGCGGCTGGGGGCATATCAGGTCGCAGCTGAGACGCTTCGCCGAGATAAACGTGACGGATAGAAGCCTGGGGCAGGTTTGTATTCCAATGGATGAGAACCCGGATACAGCGTGGCAGGCTGCCGGGCACCGGTATCTCCCTGGCGCACATCAGCGGCACAGCTTCCCAGCCGATCTGGCGGGCTGCCTGGGCTGGATAAGCAGCTGTCAGGTCATCGGTGGTCGTAAAAATCACGCTAGCAATATCCAGGGCACTGAGACCCGGGTTATTTTCAAGAATTGCCAGGAGCAGGACGCGTGTGGCAGTAAAGATTCCGTCGGCAGTATCAGCGCCAGCAGTAATTGCACCCCGAATTCCCCGGACAGGCATCGAGTTCTTCTCCAAAAAAACAAAAAACGCGAGAACCGTTGGTCTCGCGTTCCTGGTCAGGATGATCTATACCCGCTAAGCGCAGCCAACGGCAGCCCGGATCCCGGTGCCGTAATAATAGCCAGCAAAATAGCGGATAAAAAATTTTGGGTTCATATTGGGCATGAGTCTAATCTAACCTATCCGGTTCGTCAAGTCTGAATTAATAAAAACAACCGAAATCCTGCTCATCAACGGGTTTCGCCTTCAAATACTTCCCAATAACCTTTATCCAGCTCGTCATCGCTGAGATGGGCGTATCTCTGGGTAACCGCTATATTGCGATGCCTGGCGAGCTCCTGAGCCATCTTCAGGTTGCCGCCCGAACCCTGCAGCACAGCCGTCACAAAGTAGTGCCTGAAGGAGTGGGGGGTGATCGTTCCGACCGCTTCAGCACCCAGAGCTTCGCTCACACGCTGGTTGACGATATTCCTGACCGGTTGCCGTAGTAATCGGCTTGATTTTATTCCCCGCACCCCGGTCGTGGCGAGCAAAGAGGGGCAGGGAGGCCAAAGGTTTGCGGCTGGAACCATCCAAAGAATTTCGCATAGTTAAATAATCCTTGAGTGCGTGCAAGCTGCGCCGGGTAAAACGCACCACAGCCTGGCGATCTCCCTTGCCAATAATGACCGCTTTACCTTCATTCCAGTCCAAATCGCCCCTGCGGAGCTGGCAGGCCTCGTGGACGCGCAGCCCGGTATCTGCCAGGGTGAGCAGGAAAGCCCGGTCACGCATGTTGCGCAGGTATTCGCTCGGGTCGGCAGGGGAAGAAGAAGCAAGATTTATTGCATATTCTATTACGGTATCAATTTGATCTTTAGGAAATTGGGGCAAACGCTGCCCGGGTTTGCGGGAGCGGTGGCGGACCAGAAGGCGGACTCGCTGCAGGTTGGGCTGGCTCAACTCTTCTGCTGCAAGATATTCATAAAATCCAACGACAGCCGTCAAATACAAACTTTCAGTAGCAGGGGATAGACGTTTAAGCGCAGCTGCAAACGAGGCGACAGCATCTTCGGGTAAATCCTCGGGGGTGAGATTATCGGGGTCAATTCCATTATCTCTTAGCGTTTCAGTAAAAAATTTCAGAGAATAGGTATATGTATCCGCTGTATTCTTACTGCGCGCGGTTTTTATTGCATTGAGATAATTACCCATGGCCTGGCTTATCGATAACATAGAATTGTTAACCTTCAGTGTGATTTCGTGTAGATAACACAGATAACAGGATCAATGCTAGATTTTTCCAAAAGGTTAATTCATTGCGTAATGTTACATGGTCATGGGCATTTTCAATCGAAGTTCCGAGGATTAGATTTTCAATACGATTATCCGTTTTATTCCCATTAATATGCCTGACCAGCTCATCCGGTCCCAATTTTCGACCAATATGCTTTGCAATCTACCAATCGATGTTCCAATACATAATGCAAATCATCATCAAATAGTGATAGATCAGAGGGCGAAAGAATCGATTTAGATATCGCTGTATAACCCTCAATATTCCATCGACCGCCTCCATCATTTTTCCTTTTTCTATTTTCTTTATTCAATTTCGGTAGGGAGCCTGCGCATTTTCTACTGCATGTCGTTCTATTGGGAGAACGTCTGAATTTATTTGAGGGGCGAATAACTTCGGTTCCACAAACAACGCACTTTCGAGTTTCGAGCATATTTCCCTCCCCAATTCATGTTTCTCTTAATAATACTTAAGAAAAGCATAAAGATGATATCACGCATTAACCAGCGTGTCAACCTCCCCCACTGCTGGAACAGCGGATTTTCTAGGCCATTTTCAATTTAATTACACTTTTTCGTAACTTACGGCTGGCAAATCCTGCTAAAAACTATGCTGAATTAAAATTATTTGTGCCTACCACTCCCCCAATACAGCGATACCCCTTAGGTGGATTCAAGCTTTCTAATTACGGAGCAGGAGGAGTAGTTGTTATCCATCTCCAAAGAGTTTCTGATGGATCCCAGGGGGCAGGATAAGGAGAACTTGTTATCCATATCCATATAGGTTCTGTTTCCAAGGGGGCAGGATAAGGATAAGCGGTACCACTGATCAGTGGAGTTTCTGATGGGAGCTCTGGAATTTCTATTGGTGGTCTCAGGATGTGGCCCCATCATTGATGGCCGGAGGATAATCGCTATAAATAATGTCCCCATATGAAAGGCGGCATGGCATCCTGGGGAACAGAGTGGGATACTAACCTGTATTCATCCCAAGGTTATGTTCCATCACAGCGATGCACGACAACGATCATCTTGTCTTCATATATTAATTCGCTGGGTTGAGATCCAGTACGTGGGTAATTGGTATAGGAGAGGTGAGTACCTTCGATCGTCATCAGGGTGGGGGTGTACGCGACATAGGAGGGCTGTCAGCTTGTTGTAGTGGGTTAGGGGAAGTTGGGTAGTTCGCGGGGCGGAGATCATTGGTTGGGGTTGGCGGCAGAGCAACGCCGCCTAAAGCAACGAGGATCAATAAGATTTTTTTGCATTGAAGGATTTCGTAGACGACAAGCTACTGATCATAATGATTAGTCTCAGAATCATGCAAATAATTTTCGGCGATCGTCGTAGAACACTAACCTACCAGAACAAGGAGGCAGGCGAAGATGAGCACCTTTAACCTGTGCATCCGAACCTCCTGTTCATCATAGAACGGACTTAAAGTAACTGAATTATCATCTTTTTATTGAATTTATATTTTAAAGTGTAGCGAATAAAAGTAAAAAGTCAATACAGCATCGAATGAGTTGTATTCGCTGATCTATCTTTTCTAAATCCACCCTCCCCCATTTATGGGATGCCGTCTTTAGTGGATTCCAGCCCGAACAGTTCGGAATTACATGCAAGCTCTCTCCAATACCCATATATCTGAAAATCCCACTCATTAGGATTAAAATTAATTAGAACATTTGTGTTATAATAAAAAGGCGAATCTATGGAAGCTATCGACCGCCTCAAGCTGTTATCCAACATGATGGACCTGGAGCCAGCCGAAGATGCCGGCAGCCAGCGCCCATCCCCGCGCCGCCCAGACGCATTATGTATCAGCCACGCAGCATTACCCAACGGCAAGCAGATCCGCCTGCTGAAAACACTGCTCACCTCGGCGTGCGAGCGCAACTGCTTCTACTGTCCCTTTCGCGCAGGACGCGATTACCGCCGGTTAACCTTCAAACCGGATGAGCTCGCCCAGGCGTACCATTCATTACATAGAGCTGGCGCTGCCCAGGGCATCTTCCTCAGCTCGGGGATCGTGGCTGGCGGGATTCGCACCCAGGATGCGCTGATCGCTACCGCTGAGATCCTGCGTAAGAAATACCAATATAACGGCTACATACACCTGAAGCTGATGCCCGGCGCTGAGTACGACCAGGTCTATAGGGCGATGCAGCTGGCTGAGCGGGTATCCATCAACCTGGAAGCCCCAAACAGCACCCGCCTGGAGCGCCTGGCTCCTAAAAAACAATTCATGGATGAGCTGCTGAAGCCGCTGCAGTGGGTCGAGCAAATCCGCCAGTCGCAGCCTGCCCAGCTTGGCTGGAAAGGCCGCTGGCCTTCGACCACTACCCAATTTGTGGTGGGAGCCGCCGGAGAGAGCGACCTGGAGCTGCTCAGCACCACAGCTCATCTGCACGAGCAGGTCCGGCTGGCGCGTGCGTATTTCTCGGCGTTCAGACCCCTGGAAGATACGCCGCTCGAGGGCCAACCAGCTGAATCTCCCGTGCGCGAGCATCGCCTTTACCAGGCATCCTTCCTGCTCAGGGATTACCACTTCAACGTCGAAGAGCTACCCTTCAATTCCAGCGGGAACCTGCCTCTTGAATTCGATCCCAAACAAGCCTGGGCGCAGGCAAACTTACAGGAAACCCCAATCGAATTAAACCAGGCCGAGCCGGAAACCCTGCTCCGGATCCCGGGATTCGGGCCACGCGCGGTCCAAGCAATCCTCACCGCTCGCCGCTCGGCGCCGCTGCATTCCGTCGAAGACCTGCACAGGCTTGGGATCCGGCCCGAGCGTGCGCTGCCGTACATCCTGATGGATGGAACCAAACCCGCACAGCAGCTCAGTTTATTCTAAACTGAATTCTACTGTTTATGAGTTAAGTGGGGTTGCAATCCGGCTGGCTTCTTTTTGGAGCTGAGCCCATGCGCCGACCCAGGGACTTCCCAGGCGATTTTTTGCCGGCAGCTTCACACCCGAAAGCTTTTGAGCGACCTCAGCGGCTGCGCCAGCCACGCTCGCCCAATCGCTATCCAGCGTAGCCTTCCCGATCTGCTTGCCCAGCCGGCCAGTCCAGGACCACTCCATCCGGTAGCGGTCAGCCTTGAGCCAATAGCCGCGCTTCTCCCAGGCGGCAACGGATGTGTCTAATGAATCGTAGATGTTCAATAAAGCCAAAGAAATGAACGCAGCCAGGTCTCTCGTTTTATCATCTGGCTGGGATTGTCCCGAAAGCTCACGCAGCGCCAACACGATTCCCCGGATTAATTGATTGCGCTGTTTCCCGGCTGTCTCTGGATTAATTACCCTGCTCAAGTGCAGCTCCCTTAGATCTCGATCTAAGATCTCAATGGGCGGATTATAGCCGATTATTGACGCTCCTACCCGGCTGACTTATAATTCCATAATCCGCCGGTAGTAACCGCCGGGGAAGTGCTGGAATTGGCAGACAGGCATGACTTAGGATCATGTGCCGCAAGGCGTGAGGGTTCAAGTCCCTCCTTCCCCACTCGATCAATCAAGCGCAAATTTACCCACCCGGATCTCACGAGTCCAAGCCGGATGGGTATTTTATATATTAATCTAACAATCGGATGTTACAATCGCATGATATAATGCGGCGGATTAAGGGAAGCAGCTTACTCCATTTCCAGAAGGAATTCAGCCTTGAAGATCGAAACCGAGAATTTAGAAAACCGCCAGGTAAAGCTCACTGTCGAAGTTGAGCCGGAAGCGCTGGAGACCGCCAGGCATAGAGCCGCGCGCAAGATCGCCCAGCGTTCAAAAATTCCGGGGTTTCGACCGGGTAAGGCTCCCTACTCCGTCGTGCTGCGCTTCTACGGCGAGGCTGCGGTTACCGAAGAGGCAGTGGAATTTCTGATCGACGATATCTACCCAAAAGTGATCGAGGAAGCCGGGATAGAGCCCTATGGACCGGGAAAGCTGGAGAAGATCGTCAGCCTGGAACCGACCATCCTCGAGTTCGTAATCCCGCTGGACGCATCGGTCGTACTTGGCGATTATCACTCAATCCGCTTCCCTTACACGCCACCAGAAGTTACCGAGGAGGAAATCCAGCAGACCCTGACCGATATCCAGGCCAGGCAGGCAATCCTCGAACCGGCTGACCACCCTGCTCAAGAGGGAGACGTAGTTTATTATCACGTCGCCGGTAAGATTAACGAGGCCGATGAGCCGGCGGATTTTCTCGATGAATCTAGATGCTTCTTCGATCATCCTGGCAGAAGACGTCACGGACAAATCCGAATGGCCGTATGGCGGTTTCTCGCGGAACCTGATCGGGTTATCTTCAGGCGATGAGAAGACAATTGAAACAACCCTGCCTGAAGATTATGGAGATGAAAACCTGCGCGATAAACCGGTCGTTTTCAAAGTTTCCGTCAAGGAAGTTAAATCGAGGATCCTGCCCGCCATCGACGATGAGCTAGCCCAAGGACTCGGCGAATATGCAGACCTGCCCGCGCTGCGTGACGATATTCGAACAGCGCTGCAGCGCCAGAAAAGCGATTTGTATAACCGGGAGTACGACGAACAAGTCATCCATGCACTCGTCGAAGGATCCAGCTTCGAGTACCCCCCACAAATGCTCGACGCCGAGATCGATTCTGTCGTAAAGAATTTCGAGCGGCGGCTGGCTAACATGAATATGGACCTGGACCTGTACCTAAAGACCCGTGCAATGGATTTGAATGCCTTCCGGGAAGAGGCCAAGCCCATGGCAGAGGAACATTTAAAGGAAACCCTGGCGCTTTACGAAGTTGGGCATGCTGAAAATATCCAGATCGAGACTGAAGAACTGGAGCAGGAAACTGCTCGGACGATGAGCTCGCTTTCTCAGGCGCTCTCAAAGAAAGAATCCCGCCGGCTGAATGACGAATCGGTGCTGCGCAATATCATGACCAACGTTGCGGCAGATATGTACAATGAGAAAGTACTGACCCGGCTGCGCGATATTTCGAGAGGGAAAGTAGAGGAAGAGCTCTCTGCAGTGCAGAAGCGATGCAGAAGCAGATGCAGAAGCGGTTGCAGAAGCAGACGCAGAAGCGGTTGCAGAAGCAGCTGCAGAACCAGGAGACTCAGATAGTAATCTGGCAGATAGTAACCTGGCAGCTGAGCCGACCGAGGCTATATCCGCAGACCTGCCAGGGTCAGCAGACCTGCCAGAGCCCACTGACCTGTCAGGGTCAGTAGACCTGTCAGCGGTTGAAATAGCTGAAAATGAAGCTGGAGACACAGCCGCGGCAGATAACACATAGCCTCAGCAGATAATACATAATCAGTTTCGGCTGATTGCCGAAATTGAATCCACTACAATCGACACACGAAAGAAGGAAACTATGAACAAACTTTCTCCCGAATCCTTGATCCCGATGGTAATCGAGACTACAGGGCATGGTGAACGTGCCTTTGACATTTACTCGCTGCTGCTGCGGAACAGGATCATCTTTTTAGGCACACCGATCAACGACCAGATTGCCAACGTTACGGTCGCCCAATTGCTTTTCTTAAGCAGCGAAGACCCAGAATCTCCGATCCAGATGTACATCAACTGCCCGGGCGGGCAGGTTTATGCAGGCCTGGCAATCTACGATACGATGCAGATGATCCCGAACCAAATCAGCACCCTGGCAGTCGGCATGACGGCTTCCTTTGGCACTTTGCTGCTGACAGCCGGATCGAAAGGGCATCGCTACGCCCTGCCCAATGCGACCATCCACATGCACCAGCCATTGGGCGGTGCGGAAGGCCAGGCCTCGGACATCGAAATCCAGGCGCGCGAGATTTTGCGCTTGAAGAGCCATCTGAACGACCTGCTGGCGACTCATACCGGGAAGTCGGTCGAGACCATCGAGCACGATACGAACCGCGATTTCTACATGGACGCTAAAGCCGCCGTAGATTACGGGTTGGTAGACCTGATGATGGAAATCCCCGAGGCGAAACAGGTATTGGCGACCATTGCCGCAGCGAAATAAGCAATATTTCTATCACTAAAAAAAGGGTGATACTCAGGTGCATGCCTGAATATCACCGTCTTTTTTTAAGAATATGACCGTGCTACCTAGCAAACCGCCAATATTTTCGGCGGTTTGCTAAATCGCTTATAATGAATGCAGAGGTAGATCTAATGCTTCGTCCTTCAACGTTTTCGATTGTCGCCTGCGACCTGGAAGAGCCTGCCTGGGGAATTGCGGTAGCATCTAAGTTCCCAGCTGTTGGCGCGGTGGTTCCGTGGGCGCGCGCCGGAGCAGGCGCAGTGGCTACTCAGTCCTATGCGAACACCTCGTTCGGTCCTGAGGGATTGCTATTAATGGAAAGTGGTGTCTCTGCAGAAGCAGCCTTAAGCAGCTTATTGAGCAAGGACCCTGAATCCGCTCATCGCCAGGTTGGCTTTGTAGATCAACAAGGAAATCCGGCTACATTTACCGGCGCTGCCTGCCATGCATGGGCGGGCGGTATCACCGGTAGGATCAGCGGAGCAGGTTATGCGATCCAGGGGAATATTTTGACCGGTGCGGAGGTCGTCCAGGCGATGGCGGACAGTTTCACCCAGGATAGCGGTCCCCTGCCCTGGCGCATGTACCGCGCCCTGCTCGCCGGCGATCGCACAGGAGGCGACCGGCGCGGTCGCCAATCCGCCGCGATCCTGGTCGTGAAGCCACAGGGGGGCTACGCCGGGTTCAACGACCGCTGGATCGATTACCGGGTCGATGACCATTCCGATCCAGTCTTGCGCCTTGGAGAGCTGCTCGAGATGCACGACCTGTACTTCGGGAAAAGCGCTCAAACCGACCAAGTCATCCTTCAGGGAGATGAGCTTCTGAAATTACAAGGCATCATGCTGCGGTTGGGGTATTACCAGGGATCGCTCCATGGAGTTTACGACGCGGCCACGCGCAGCGCGCTGGAGGGTTTTATTGGCAACGAAAATTTCGAAGAACGGGTGGACTTCACCGAAGGTCGCTGCGACCTGCCGGTTTACGAATATCTGCTCCGCCGGTTCAAGGAGGACTAAGGGGTGACCAAACAGATCAGGCAAAAAATTCAGGCTCTGATCATCGATATGGACGGCGTCCTGTGGCGCTCGAACCAACCGATCGGCGATCTCGCCGCGACCTTTGCTGAAATCCACAGCAGGAATCTGGCAGTGGTGCTGGCAACTAACAACTCCACTCTGACCCCGCTGCAGTACCTCGAGCGCCTGAAAAGTTTTCAAATCAACAGCCTGGAGGAGTGGCAAATCATCACCTCCTCCGAAGCGACTGCCCAATACCTGCACCAGCAGTACTCCGATGGAGGGTCAATATTTATCGTCGGAGAGGATGGTGTGGAGCAGGCGCTGCTGAACCAGGGTTTCTCACTCGGAGACAAGGATGTAAAAGCCGTCGTAGTCGGCATGGATCGTAAGCTCAGCTTCCAAAAGTTGAGACAAGCAACGCTTTTGATCAGGAACGGCGCCTTATTTATTGGGACAAACCCGGACAGGACGTTTCCCACGCCGGAAGGATTGATTCCCGGAGCGGGCGCGATCCTGGCTTTCCTCGAAGCAGCCACCTATCAGGAACCGCTCGTCATGGGTAAACCCAGCCCATGGATGTATCAGGTCGCTCTGGCTCGCCTGGAGCTGGAAGCTGGAGATGCGCTGGTGATCGGGGACAGGCTGGAAACCGATATCGCCGGCGCCCAGGAGATCGGCTGCCAGACGGGACTCGTCCTATCCGGCGTAAGCTCCGAGGCGGATGCCTATGCCTGGCATCCGCCGGTGGACTATATCGCGGCGGACCTCAGCTCCTTACTGCGCATGATCCCTTGAGCAATGCATCGAGCTATGGTCCTGGACGAGCAAAGCGAACCTCCCTTCATTTATAACTTCAGTATTAGCGAACTCGAGCAGCTAATCACCTCCTGGGGAGAGCCAGGCTACCGCGCCCGGCAGATCTGGGAGGGGTTATACCAGCAGCTCTGGGCAGGGCCGGAAAACTTCACCAACCTCCCCTCAAATTTAAGGGCAAGGCTGGCAGATACATTCACTTTCACGCACCTGCAGCCTGTAAAAAGCATCCACTCGGCTGACAACCGGACGGTCAAGACCCTTTTCCAGCTCCCCGACGTTAAAAATATTGAGGCGGTATTGATGTACTATGGGGACACTGGGACCGGGAAAAAACGCCGCACGCTTTGCATATCTACCCAGGCAGGTTGTGCAATGGGCTGCGTATTCTGCGCAACCGGGCAGATGGGTTTTATGAGAAATCTGAGCAGCGGTGAGATTATCGAGCAAGTGCTGTACTATGCGCGCATACTGAAATCTGCCGGTGAGCTGGTTACCAATATTGTCTTCATGGGAATGGGCGAGCCGTTCCATAATTACGCGGCTGTAATGCAGGCTGTCGACCAGCTCGGAGACCCGACAGGCTATAACTTCGGCGCACGCAGGTTTACCATCTCTACAGTTGGGATCGTCCCCGCGATCAGGCGCTTTGCGGACGAGCGCCGGCAGGTCAACCTGGCAGTGTCGTTACATGCAGCACAGGACGACCTGCGCACATCGATGCTCCCGGTCAATCGCAAATATCCCCTCGACGATCTTCTGGCGGCTTGCCGGTACTACGTCGAAAAGACCCACCGCAGAATTACCTTTGAGTGGGCGCTCATCCAGGATGTCAATGATTCGACTTCCCACGCCCGGCTGCTGGCGGAACGCCTAACAGGCCTGCTCTGCCACGTGAACGTCATCCCGCTCAACCCCACTCACGGCTATTCCGGCAAAGCCACGAGCCGCCAGCAAGCCGAGGCGTTTCGCAGTGAGCTGGCAGAGCACGGCATCCCCTGCACCGTGCGCCTGCGACGCGGTATTGAAATCCAGGCTGGCTGCGGTCAGCTTGCTGCAGAAGGGCAGCCAGAATTGCCAGACTGATCCTTTCCGGATAGGTGGAGGCTTCATCAAGATGGCGATCGTGATCCTAAATCCTTATGCTGGCAGATGGAAAGGGCGTGAGAGTAAGGAAGATTTAGTCAAGGCGCTGAATGCCGCCGGGGTGCCGTACGAAATGATCGAAACCGATTACCCTGGGCACGGGATCGAGCTTGCGCGGCTTGCAGTTAACAACGGGGACTCGCCGATCATAGCCGCCGGGGGAGACGGTTCGATCAACGAAGTAGTGAATGGGATGCTCCAGGCAGCGGACGGTGAATTCGACCACCTGCCGCCGCTGGGGGTGATCCCGCTCGGCTCTGCCAATGATTTCACAGATAACCTGGGCATTCCCAGGGATATACTCGGGGCTGCGAAAGTGATCGCTGGCGGCAATCAGCGCCGGATCGATATTTGCCAGGTCAACGATCGTTATTTCGGTAATAATGCGGCGATTGGGTTAGAGCCATTCGTTACTCTGATCCAGGAAAAAATCAAACGTGTGAGAGGAACCACCAGGTACCTGCTGGCTACTCTCAAAGGAATTTACCGTAATCCGCAGTGGACGATGCACTTAGAGTGGGATAGTGGAACCTACGAGGGACCGGTGACCCTGGTGACGGTCGGCAACTGCCCCCGCACTGGCGGCTTATTTTTCATGACGCCGCACGCTGACCCGTTCGATGGAAAACTCACTTTCGTGTACGGCTATTTACCCACCCGGCTGCAGATCTTACGCACCCTGCCTCAGACGATGAGACCCGGTAAAGGCAGCTATGTCGAGCAGCCTGCCATGCACGAGATACATGCCGACTGGTTGAAGATTAAATCCGACCAACCCACGCCTGCGCATGCCGATGGAGTGATCATTTCCAGGGAAATTCAAGAGATCGAGTATCATATCCTCCCCTCTGTGCTTCCAGTCCTGCTCCCACTGAATAAACGAGCTGAGGCCGGAAAAACGAATTAGCCAATTCCCATTGACACCAATTCTGCAGCGATGGACAAGCGAAACATCCCGCGTAGATTCTTTACAGGCGGTCTGCGCTTGTTCTTCCACCTGCTGTACCATGAGTTTTCCTGGTCTTACGACCTCGTAGCTGATACAGTCTCATTAGGCAGGTGGCGAGCCTGGGTAATGACCAGCGTGCCCGAGCTGAACGGCGAGCCGATCCTGGAAATCGGCCATGGCCCGGGACATCTCCAGGTTATCCTGGCAAGCAGTGGAAGAAAGATGTACGGCATCGACGCCAGCCCCCAGATGAGCCGCCTCGCCTGCCAGCGGCTGAAACAGGCGCAGCTCCAACCGAACCTGGTCACGGGGCTTGGGCAGAAGCTGCCTTTCCCGGATGGCAGGTTCGCACAGGTCTTCGCTACATTCCCCAGCGACTATATTTTTCAGCAGGAGACGCTGGATGAAATCAAGCGGGTGCTCAAAGCAGACGGTGAGCTGCTAGTGATCATGGCAGCCTGGATCCGCAGCCCGCACCCCCTGGATCGGGCAGCTGCCGGCTTATTCCGTTTCACCGGTCAAACACCCGATTTCAGCCGGCTTTGGATCGATCCTTTTATCCAGGCAGGATTCACGGTTACCCACCACCGGGTATCAGTTAAAAACAGCGAGGTTTTACACATCCACGCCTGCCTGGCTGAAAACGAGTAAAATCTAAATATGGAAGTACAGATTTCCGTCACAAAAGTTAATAAATGGGCAACTTCCAGCAGCGGGGATACCGTGGAGGTCGTCGAACGCTCGCGAGGCGGTGTATCGGTGGTCATGGCTGACGGTCAGGGCAGCGGAAAGGGCGCGAAATTAATTTCCGGCATGGTCGCCCGCAAGGTTATCAGCCTGCTGGCGGAAGGCGTGCGGGATGGCGCCGCAGCGCGGGCTGCCTCCGATTACCTGTTTTCGGAGCGTCATGGACGGGTTTCTTCGACTCTGAACATTCTCTCGATCGATCTTACCACCCAGTCGCTGGTGGTCACGCGCAACAACCCCATCCCAATGATCATCGCCGTGGAGGGAGAGATAACACGGCTCGACGCGGAGAGCATACCGATCGGTCTCTACCGGAATACGCGCCCGGTAATCAATGAATATCCGCTGATACCCGGACTTACGGCGGTCATCTTCACCGATGGATTGGTCCATGCCGGCTCACGCAAAGGCAATGCGCTGGATATTGAAAATATTATCAAAGATATGATTTGCAAGGATGAAGGGGTATCCGCTCAGGCGATGCCTGAGGCGATGCCTCAAGCAATTGCGGATGGGCTGCTCGAGCGTGCGCTGCTCCTGGATGAAAAACGCCCGGTGGACGATATCAGCATCGCTGTGCTTTGCGTCGTTGCTTTCAGCGGGGATCCTGCTCGGCGCCTGACGCTCAGGCTTCCCCTGGAAGGCTGATGGCAAGCGAGGCGAATGAACGGGCGGTGCTATTGATCGGCGTGGTGGGTCCGTGCGCAGCCGGGAAGACAACCCTGGTTGCGAATTTAACCCGCCTGGGGATCCGCAGCAAACATATCGCTCAGGAGCATTCTTATGTCCCCGATATGTGGAAGCGGCTGACTGACCCGAATATCCTGGTGTACCTGGACGTCTCGTACGACACCAGCATGGCCCGCCGCCGGTTATCCTGGACGGAGGCGGAATTCCAGGCCCAGGTGCTGCGCCTGGAAAATGCTCGCAGGCATGCCGATCTGATCGTGACGACGGACCTGCTCACCCCGCAGCAAGTCCTCGATCGGGTGCTGGAGATCATACAGCTAGCGATAGCGGCGTATAACGCCATCATCAAACCGTCATTTATTGGACAAGCCTATTAATCAGGGGTATAATGCCCCCTTGCCAGCCCATGGCTGGTATTTGTTTGAATATACGGAGGTAATACCTGCATGTCTGGACGATTTACACGCCTGATCATTCCGATCGTGGCACTCCTCTTGGTTGCAATATTTATCGTCGCCCCTAACAGCCGGATAAACTTATCAAACCTGGGAATCAATGTTGACCGCAGCTTCCCAACCCGGCTTGGACTGGATCTGGTCGGCGGCGTTCAGGCTCTGCTCGAAGCGGACCTCCCCGAAACTACCAGCATCACCTCGGAAGATATGGGAACCGCCCGCTCCATCGTCGAGAACCGGGTCAATGGTCTGGGCGTCAGTGAGGCGGTTGTCCAGCAAGTTGGAGACCGGCGCATCCTCATCGAGCTCCCGGGTGAGACTGACCCGCAAACTGCCTTGCACACGATCGAGCAAACAGGCCTGCTGGAGTTCGTCGACATGAGCAGCATCGCCCCACAGGAAGCCCAGAACCTGGTCGGGACGAAGATCCAGACGGATTTTGGCGCTCAAGCCACTGCGCCGGTTACCACAACTCAAAATGTGTTCCCTACCTTGATGACCGGTGCTGCTTTGAGCGAGGTTGGGGTAACCACCAGCACAACTGGAGAGTATCAAGTTTCATTCAATCTTAAGGCCGATGAAAGTGATAAATTCGCATCTTTCACTGGCAGCCACATCAATCAGGTATTAGCGATCGTACTCGATAAACAAGTGATCTCTGCCCCGACAATTAACAGCGCCATTACCCAGGGCAGCGGGGTCATCACCGGTCACTTCACGGCAGAAACTGCCAACCAGCTGGCTGTACAGCTGCGCTACGGCTCGCTGCCCATCCCCTTAAAGGTAATCAGCAGCACCACCGTTGGTCCAACCCTGGGCCAGGAATCCCTCAGAAAGAGCCTGTTTGCGGGTCTGATCGGGATGACGGTCGTCATCCTGTATATGCTGCTCTATTATCGCCTACCGGGAGCGCTGGCAGATATCGCCCTGATCATCTATACATTGCTGGTCTTATCGATATTCAAGCTCATTCCGGTTACGCTCACCCTCCCCGGCATCGCCGGCTTTATTCTGAGCATCGGAGTGGCGGTAGACGCAAACGTCTTAATCTTCGAACGGATGAGGGAAGAACTGCGCGCAGGACGCACCCTGCGCCAGTCAACCGAGCTAGCCTGGAGCCGGGCGTGGCCCTCGATCCGGGATTCGAACCTCTCCACCCTGATCACCTGCCTGATCTTATTCTGGTTCGGCAGCACATTTGGGGCGAGCATCGTCAAGGGCTTTTCACTCACCCTGGCTATCGGCGTGCTGGTCAGCATGTTCACCGCCATTATCGTGACCAGGACGTTCATCCATCTGGCGTTAGATAACCTGAATTTCGTCGCTCACCAGCGTTGGTTTGGGATGTAGGAGCAATTCATGTCGCATATCGTCAAGTACCGCTATTATTTTTTCGCCTTTTCACTGCTGGTGATCGTTCCGGGTTTGATTGCCATGCTGATCTGGGGCATCCCCCTGGCTATCGATTTCACCGGCGGCAGCCTCCTCGAGATCAGCTTCCCAGCCGGGCAGGTCCCTGCCTCAGCCCAGGTGCTCGAAATTTACAACCAAAACGGCTTCCCGGATGCCGAGGTGCAAACAACCGGCAACAATACCCTGGTGATCCGCACCAAGGAGATGAGCGAAGATATCAGGACGCAGATCGTGGACGCGATGAACAGCAAATTTGGCACGACCGGTACCGTCCAGCGGTTCGATAACGTTGGTCCGGCAGTCGGACGAGAGGTAGCTCTCCGCGCCATGGAGGCCGTCCTGCTGGCGGCAGTCGCCATCATGGGCTATATTACTTATGCCTTCCGGGGCGTGCCGCACGCATTCCGCTATGGGGTGGCCGCAATCATCGCCATGTTCCACGATGTGTTTGTCGTGCTGGGCGTCCAGGCAATCCTGGGGCACTTCCTGGGTTGGGATGCGGGCGCGCTGTTCCTGACCGCCCTGCTGACGGTGATCGGCTTTTCGGTGCACGATACGATCGTGGTTTTCGACCGGATACGCGAGAATACCTCCGTTTACAAGCGCCTGCAGTATGAGACCCTGGTCAACCACTCCATCGTGCAGACCCTGGCGCGGTCGATCAACACCCAGCTCACCGTAATGTTCACCCTGCTTGCCCTCGTTTTGTTCGGGGGAATTACCATCCGCCATTTCGTCATCATCCTGCTCATCGGTATCATGAGCGGCACCTATTCATCGATTTTCAACGCAGCGCCCATCCTGGTGGTCTGGGAAAATAAAGAGTGGCGCTACTGGTTCCGCCGGCGAACGCCGCAGACGGCATCCTGAATTCCAATAAAACCGAAAACGAGGCTCAGGCGGCGCCGTGCGCCGACTGAGCCTCGTTTTCGGACATCTTATGCGATAAGGGTTTTTATCCTGTCAGCGAGCTATGAGCGGCAGATAGACACCCGTGGTCTCCTCGGGACCCAGCGGATCGCTGGGAGCGATGACCAGGGTAAATTTATTATATGGGCTCAGCATGGTCGCCCCATTCGTCGGGTCGTACAAAACGATATCGGCGAACTCCTGGCTCTCTTTGAATGGATCGTCTGTCACAGTCAGCTGGAAGGTCTGGGTAGAATAATCCCCAGCAGACCAGCTCAGAACGCCGGGGACTAACTGATAATCGCGACCGTTCTTCGCCGTGCCGCCCCCAGAGCCATAAGCTACCTGAATTGGGCCAGCTGAGGTCTGCTCTGGAGTATCATGGCGCGAGACCGACAGTGTAATGGTGCCCGCCGTTTCTTCGACCACATTCATCGTAATTTTGTCCAGCTCCAGCGCTCCTCCTGGTGCGTATTCGTAGGCGCCGATATCGCATTGGATGGTCCCATCCAGGTTGCCGTCGACCGGACGGGTGTAGCTGCGCTGGTCGGTGAAGGTGCAGTTAGCCGCGGAACCGGCATCGATCGCCGGGCTGGCAGGCAGTAAGGCATAGGTTTTGAAGGGATATTTTCCAGAAGAGCCGCCGTTCTCGCTCAGTGGAGATAGTAAGGGATTAGTGTTTGGAAAATCAGCTGGCGGGGGAGATAACAAGCAGGATGTAAGAGGAGAAAGCCCTAATTCCACATTCTTTCCGGCAGAGACGAGCGAGGCTCCAATCTCATTGGTGCAATTCGACAGGTCGTTCAGGTAAAAGATGGTATTGGCAAATGTAAATCTGGCGGAAGTTGGAGCACTGGGGACTCTCTTCCCATTAAAGGATGGCAGCCTGGCAGCGGACGAAGCGTTATAGATCCCTCCGCCAATAGTTGCAGTATTGCTGGCGATCGTATTATTATACGAGGTCGCAATGTTGCTATTAAATATATCCGCCACCCTGGAAGACCGAGCTGTTACCGCTCAACGTGCTGTTAGTCAGGACCAGGATATTGTTATTGTATATTCCCCCACCCTGCGCCTACATTCGGCACTTCAGCATGGTTTTGCAAGAAAGTCACGCGATTGACCTCGGCAGCCGTCGCATCGTTGAACAGCCCTCCGCCATAAGTAGCTGTAGTTCGCTTCGAGGGTGGAATCTACCAATGAGAGAGCAGCATCGGCGCGCACACCCCCGCCAGTATTCGCCTGATTGCCGTGGATATAGCTGGTCTGTATGGTCAGCGGTCCATCGGCATAAACCCCACCGCCTTCTGCTTCTGCCTGGTTGTTATCGATCTCTGAATTGCGAATGACCAGGATCCCGGTCGAATTGCGCACCCCCCCACCCCGCCTGGCAGAGTTTGAGGTCAGCTGAACATCCTGTAAAGTCAGCGTCCCCTGGTTCAGGATGCCCCCGCCACCCAGGAGATCGGTCCCGGGGACAGCGCCGTTTTGGACGCTTATATTCAACATGGTCACATGCGCATTCGGGTTCGCCACGTGGAGCACGCGGTCCAGGTGGTTGGCATTGATAATTGAAATGTCAGCGCTCCCCTGGATGGTCAGATCGCTGGTGATATCCAGGTCGCCGGTCTGGTTACCATCCTCGAGCTGCCCGGTGCGGGTCAAAGTATACGTGTCATCCGATAATGAGATTGTATCCGCACCACTGCCTGCAGGACAGCCGGCGACAGAAGCGTCCGTATTCGCAGCCTGGATCGCAGATCGCAAGGAGCAGCCTGATGAGAAGCTATCCGCGTTCGTATTTACAGTGATCAGCGTGCCGGTGACGACCTGCGGAAGCTCGCCTGCCGCCAAAGGATGAACGGAGGCTGGTAAGCTGGACGCCAGGACCGCGGATATGGCGATAAGGGTAATAAATGCTCTGCGCATGGTTCTCTCCTCAGCCTGTCCCATCATATTTGTAATGCGTTTCTATTTTTTCTGCATTATGTTTTGCGCCGCCAGGGGTGTTTTCCGATGGCGGCGCCTGGTCGTGATCAGTTCGGTTATTGCTCTCTTATGCCACCCACACGCTCCTGGGTAACAGTAATCCGATAAAGGTTATTGCCGATTGTCCTGACAATAATCTGCAAAAGGTACAAGACCACCCGGCGTGAACTACACCTGTATGTTCGTTATAGTCGAAGACGAGCCAGCAATCTTCGCTGCCGACCTGCGGGACGGTGAAACGAGGTGACGCCGCTGGCAATATACACATCCACCATCGCCCCGGATTGGGTCATCGGCGGCACCGGGTTAGGATTCTGGTAATTTCCCACGACATGGGCGTAATCGAACACGGCAAATTGATAATGGTCTGACATAAGTAGTCAGCTGGTGAATGATATGCATCGTTTCCGGACCGAAATCCCTGCTGGTAGTCGTGGTCCATACACACAAAGGGATAACCGAATCACAATCTGAGCCATTGCCGTATTTGTTGCCCCAATAAATTGGCTTATCTGGAATCTGGGTACCACAAATACGCGTCCAGGTCGTTATCAATACCATTGTACTGTGGGGTGGTATTCCAGGTGAGCACGATGCGCATCTCGTCGCCGCTCACCCCGGAGGACAGGGCAAAGTTAATCGTATTGACCTGCTGGGCGACGATGGTGAACATGTGCGAGATAGGGACATATGGTGGCTGCGGGTTCACCACGATGGTGCGATCACCGCTGGGCACATTGCTGATACTGTAGTTGTGACCGCCAGTCAGGGAGTTAGCCGAGGTATCACATAAAGATGTTCCCGCCACACAGACCTGCGCGCCGCCGATGATATTCCCCGTCGAAGCATTAAGGACCTTCCCGCTCACGGTAGCCGGTCCACCCGAGGGAGGGCGGGGTTGGCGTTGGAATTACCGAGGGAAGACCGCTTCCCGGGATCAGGGGCAAAAAGACGGAAAACGTCGCAGTCTGGGCAGCGGCAGGGAGGAACCAGAGCGCCACTCCCAGCAGCAGGAGCAGGCTCCACGATGCGAGTGATGGTCGACGAAAATCTGCGATGCGATCTGCGATGCTTGGCCATTTAGCATAACCCTTTCCGAGATCAGCCGTCCAGGTTAAAGGTCGGGGTAATCGTCGGCGTCCGCGAAGGCGTGGGATTGGAGGTGCGGGTCGAGGTAGGACCGACCGTGGTCGGCGGCACGATGGTGGGCGAGGCATACACCGTCCGGGTTGCCGTGCGGGTCGGTACCGGCGTCAACGTGGGGGTATCCGTCGGCTTGATGATCACAGTCGGAGTAATGGTAGGCGTGCGGGTGGGCGTGCGCGTCGGACGCGGCGTGAACGTATCGGTGCGCGTGGGTGTAGGCGAAGCCAGCGGCGTCCGAGTAGGCGTCGGCGTACGGGTTGGCGTCTGGGTGATCGTAGGCGTCAGTGTCCGCGTAGGCGTCTGGGTGATCGTTGGCGTCCGGGTAACGGTAGGCGTGCGGGTTACCGTCGGCGTGCGCGTCGGAGTGGGTGTGATGGTAGGCGTGCGGGTTACCGTGGGCGTCCGCGTGACGGTGGGCGTGCGCGTCGGCGAGGAGGTCGCGGTAGGCATGATCGTCCCTTCAGCGAAGACCTCACAGGTGCCCCAGTTGGGGAACTGGAAGACCAGCCTGCCGCTGAAGTAGCCTGGGCTGGGATAGGACGCCGGCCAGTTGTTGAAGTCGGCGACCCAACGCGCCGAATACAACCCGGGCAGCGGGCGCGCGGGGTTCGGGGCGGCATTCACCGGAGAATTGTTCGAAGTCCACATCGTAATAGGTGAAGCCATCGAAAGACATGTAGTTGAAATACATGCCCCAGTTCGTCGGCCAGATCAGGGTGGAGTTGATCAGGTAAGCGGTTGCCACGTTATTATTGACAACATTAAAGCGGAAATCGTTGTTGGCACTGCCGAAGCGTGGGTTCTGCGGGTTGATCAGGCTGCAATCCGGGGTTGGGGTGACGACGTGGGTACGAGTTACCGGGCGGTCGAGGACACAACCATTATCGAACACGACGTGCACGCCAATATCGCTGGACTGCACGCCGAACAGGGATAACCAGTTCACCGGGGCATCATTAGACCGATCCAGGTCGAACTTAAGCGAATAGTTGCCGGTATGGACGAAGCCCAGGGGTCCCGACCAGCTGGAAGGCGAATCCGCCCCGGTATCGGTCGGCGAATTCGAATCGGTAGCGCCGCCGTCTCCTTCACCCCAGACGGAGGAATAGTTCCACTGGAACCAATCCATCAGGGTCGAAGTGTCTCCCGTCGTCGCAACCAGGCTGTCGATATTTTCCCAATCGATGGCAATGCTGGTGACCGTTGTATCGAATCGATCGCCGTTCGTCACCACGGCTTCCATCTGTCCAGCGCCAGCAGAATAACCGAAATCTGAGATCGAGTACTTGGTGCAGTCCGGCTCCGGCAGCGGGCGAGGATGCGGCGGCATGATGACGATACAGCCGTTGCTGAGGATCATCGTCAGGCCGAAGTCTGTGCCGAGCATTTCCGTATCAAAAGTGTCCCATTCATTATCCAGGTCGGCGGTAAAGGGTAAGGCGGCACCTGCCCATAAGCTGATCGGTCCCGTCCAGGAGCCGGGACTATCGCCGTTGGTATCGGTTGGCGAGGTATCGTCGAAGGGTGTGGCATCGTTCGTCGTATTGCCCCAATAGATTGCCCCATTCACACGCAGCCAGTCGGCCAGCATGTTAGGGGAACCCACCAAGGCTCCAAATTGGGCTGCATACTGCCAATCGAAAGACAAGCTGAGAGATAAAAACGTCATCCGGGCTGCTATTGACCAGGGCTGAATTCACCTCGCCGCCAATTCCTACGGTGAGCGGGCTAATGCTGTACAGGGCACAGTTTACCGGAGTGGGAGTTGGAGGTAGAGGCGTGAAAGTCTCGGTCGGAGGTAGAGGCGTGAAGGTCTCCGTCGGAGGTACAGGCGTGTTCGTGAAAGTGGGGATTGAGATCGTACCCGGCAGGTTGATCACCCGCGTGGTGCGGAAGCGCTCCACCACCCCGTCCCGGCGGGCGGTCAGGTCTGCCATTGGCCAGATGTTGCTGATGAACGGGAGGATCAAGGGGTGGTTGAAATCGACCACCACGGTAACCCGGTCACCTGGGCCGCCGCCGTCGTCGCGCGGCGAACAGCTGGCGGGGGTAAAGCTATTCGTGTTCGCGGGACTGAAGCCAAAATCTGCGACGTGGTCTTCGTCAGCATCGCGCGAAGAGCAGATGGTGATTTTGAAGAAACGGGGGTTGTGCACGGTGGCGGTGGTGTCTTTTTGGATCGCCATGGCGCCCGCATTGGCGGCATCCCGGATGGAGGGAATGCGCGCCCAGTCGATGATCGTAGCTTCGTAGTCTTCATAGTGGTCAACATCGAAGGATGGCGGGACATGGCAATCGATCTGCCCGTCGGCAGCATCCGCCGCAGTTAATCCGGTAGCTGCACCCGCAGCCGCGCAATATACCGGGTTAAATTCTCCAGTAACTGCATAACGCACCCCTACCCGCGCGCCGTTCTCGACCGACAGCCAGGCCTGAAAAACGCGCGCAAACTCGATGACGCCGAAGACCAGCAGCAGCAGAACCGGCAAGGCTATGGCAAACTCGACCATGCCCTGCGCTGAGCGTCCTATAGGATGAGGTCCGGATCGTTGGATAGGTAGGTTATGTTTTGCGTCCATGGTTATCTCGTGATCCTCGTAAAGATGCGTTGGGCGATATCCTCGAAAATGTGCCCCAAATCGGCGGGTGAGGCGGAGGCGTAGAACTGCCCATGCGCCACATCCGCAATATACTGCAGCAGCTGTCAACCAGCATCCGGGCGACCCAGGGTGGTATGCTCGACCTGCGGGCCGAGACCGATGGTGAAGAAGATCATGTCGCGATTGCTAACGGTTACCAACATCCGCCTGGTCGCGGGCGTAATCGTCAGCATCGTAATGGTCGGGGTCGGTATGCCCATTCGTGACGGGTTGTGGTGCCATTCACTTCCGCATCGCGGCAGATCGGGCAGAAGTCGCGGTAGTAATTATGTAAAAACGAATCATTGATACCATCGCCATCCGAATCATAGGCAATATTCTCCGGCTGGTTGGTGTTGCAGTCATCCTGGAGCCAGGTAGTCGCCGGGCAGAAGCCATTAGGGATAGCCGGGCACATCGGATAGAGTATGGTTGGCGGCGCCATCGGTAATCAGCACCACCACCCACAAGGAATCGCTGCGCATGTAAGTTAGCGTCAGATAGCGCTGCACCTGCGCCGAATAAGCCCGCCGCCGATGTTGGTCGTGGTGCAGCCGGATGGATCTAATACTCCGATGGGACTCCAGACACCGTTCACCCAATCCTGTCCTGGGGCATAATTGCAGGGCGGGTTGCCCGGCTCGGGCATGACAGTCAGTGCATCCAGCGCAGCTATGGCAACGTCGTGATCGGTAGTGAGGTTTTGGGCAAGCGTAATCTGCTGGTCCAAAGTGACCACCGCAACCCGGTCGTAGGGGAAGTATAGATTATCCACGAAAGCCTTGGCGGCCGCGCGCACTTCCTCGAAGGGATGGCAGTTATGCGGGTTGCAGGACATGACTTTTGGATCGGGCACGTGGCTGTCGCTGGCCATCGAGGCAGAACGGTCGATAACCAGGACAACATCCAGCGAAGCAGCTTCGCCGACTGCGCGGGCGGTGAGCGTGGTGTCATAGATGCCGATGACCGGCAAGAACGAGAATGTCACTCTCGTGCTGGCGCGCACTCGGACCAGCTTGCGCCGGTAGGGTGCTGAACACAGCTCGGTATCAAGCGGCGTCGCCAATGGGTCGCACACTTGAACTACGGAATTCGCATCCGGGATGCCATTCAGGCGCAGGAACTCATTGGCGGCGGCAGTCATCTCATCGATCGTGCGGAACTCACGGAACTGGGCAGCTGCAGCCAGCGAGGCTGCATCCACCCCCCGGCGCAAGTGCGCATACTGGATGAACAGCTGGCCGACATCGACGGTCAGGCCAACGAATGCCAGCAGTGCAATGAAAGCCACGGCGACGATAACCAGCACCTGGCCTTTTTCTTTATTCTTGGAGAAGCGTAGTAAGCGCATCATAGTCATGCTCATCTCACGGGGATGTTGGCTCAGCCGATACCAGCGGCATGATTGCAAATACACGGACGTGAATGGGATTGGGAACGAAGGCAGTCAGCCAGGGCAGGCCGAGCACCTGGTGGTAATCATACATAATTTCCACAGACACCGCACCGGTGTTGGGAGCGGCGCCGCTCAGGCGTGAGGCGATGTCGGCATTGCTCAAACCGGAAGGGTTGCACGAATCTCCCGAACAGGCACCGCCGGAGCCCCATAAATGCCATTCACCGTTGGTTTCGCCTCCACAAGGCAAATCGGCGGGTGGATGTGGATAGCGATCTGCGATAGTTCCGCTAGAAATTCCATATGCTGAGATAACGACATCGTCCGTATTCGGGTTCAAGCGCAGCTGAAATAAATGCTGGATTGGATTCAATGGATTGGGGGTCTCTTGCTCGATGGTTTGAACAGCCAAATATGCGGTTTGCTGATAGAAATCATTGGTGACCGGTGGAAGGGCGTGGCTGGGAGCAACACAGGTTATCCCCACGCGGTTGAAAGGGTCGCCATCGCTGGCAAAGCGCGCTGCTTCACGGGCGCCATCCAGCAGATCCAGGTATTGGTTCAACAGGAAGCCGAATTCCACGACCCCCGAAAGAAGCATAATTAAGAGCGGGAATAAAATGGCGAGCTCAACAAAACTCTGGCCCTTCTTCCCCATTCGCAACCAGGCTTTGATTGAAATTCTTTTACCAGCTCTTTCGTTCAAACCGTTCTCCTTCTCTGTTTCGTACAATTTTGACCATTTATGACTCATTCCCTGCGACAGCAGGGCTCAGAGCCTTTATTTCTATTTGCCATTAATATTCTACCCCGAATAAAACGGTAATTCTCGTTGCATTAATTATATGTTATACAATTCAACATTAATATAGACCTTTGGTACTAGCCTCGGTTAAACCAGTTTACAGATGTGTTAGTATCGCGTCGCGAAAATACAGCAGCCATAACGCTCCGGCGATGAGAAAAGGACCATAAGGGATCGCTGAAAAGGCGTGGTAGCGCCGGCGGACCAGCGCGATGAGCAGATAGACCAGGCTGACCGCACCCCCGATCAAAATGGCGAAGGTAAGCCCGGCAATAATTCCAGGCCACCCCAGCACCAGGCCGATCACACCACCCAGTGCAACATCGCCAAAGCCCAGGGCTTCCGTCTCCTGCTCATCACCTGGCTGAGCCGGGGCACTTTTACGATTTAGAAGCTTCATTAAAAGAATTCCTGCATAATATAGTCCTAACATGATCGTGAAACCAGCCACGCCTCCCAGGATTGTGGCGCGCGGTCCGTGGAGCATCCAGCCAATAACCAGCCCAAGAGCTGCGCCGAAGATGCTCACCTGGTGCAGGATCAGGTGGTGTTCCAGGTCGATCACCACCACCACCCCGAAATATTCGGTCAAGAGCAGATACATCACAAAATTGGACTGAGTAGGCGGGTAATACCACAACCAGATGGTGATGGCGATAGCAGCCAGCTCGACGATAAAGACGCGCAAAGGACGGCGCTGCCCACAGGCTGCGCATTTCCTGGGCCAGAAAAAGTAATTGAACAGCGGCTGGCGGGCTTTGCAGAAGACGCACGCGGGAAGTGGCAGTCTGCGCTGAAAAGGCAACGCATCCGCCAGGTAGTTAGCCAAGGCCCCGGCAGCCCAGCCTAACGGAATCAGCCAAATAATATTGACAAACACAGCGTAATTATAAATGTTATTGAGATTCGTATAACTCTCAAATATGATGGTTTAAGTGTACAATAACCCGCGTATGTGGATATTCGAAGGAATTACCGAAAACATGATTCACCCCGAAATTAATCTTTTCGTGGAAATCATTTATGTTAATGATAATCATTCCCATCCCCCTGGCCCCCTTCCCGTGGAAGGGGGAATCTTATCCGAAAACGAGGTTCAGGTGGCGCTTTAGCGCCACCTGAACCTCGTTTTCGGAAATTTCCCCTCCCGATTTTGGAGAGAGGGCAGGGGTGGGGCTTATTTCATTATGAATAAAACCGAACATGAGATCGGGATGCGTCATGTTTTCGGACTCTTCGCTTTCAACCGCAAATCCTAACAGGAGAATAATTATTTATGGAGAAATTCATCATCCAGGGAGGCAATCAGCTCCATGGAGAGATCATCCCTTCCGGGAATAAGAATGCCGCGCTGCCTCTGCTGGCTGCCTGCCTGCTCACCGAAGAACCCGTTATCCTGAATAATGTCCCTGAAATTCGAGATGTGCACGATATGCGTTCGTTAGTCGAAAGCCTGGGAGTGCGGATTGAATCGCTCAGCGAGCACAGCTGGCGGGTGCACGCTTCAGAAGTCCGCCCTGCCAGCCTGGACCCGGACCTGTGCCGCCGCATTCGCGCTTCGCTGCTGCTGGCGGGTCCGATGTCAGCCCGCACCGGATATCTCCAGCTCCCTCCGCCTGGAGGCGACGTAATCGGACGCCGCCGGGTCGATACGCACATCCTGGCACTGCGTGCACTGGGAGCGGAGGCCGAATACAACCGGATCGCGCATATGTTCAGCTTCAGCGCCCGATCCTTGACCGGCGCGGATATCCTGCTCGACGAGGCCAGCGTTACCGCCACCGAGAATGCGATCATGGCAGCGGTCACCGCAAAAGGTCATACAATTTTGCGGAATGCCGCTTCAGAGCCGCACGTCCAGGAATTATGCCATTTCTTGAATAAATTAGGCGCTAATATTGAAAATATCGGCTCGAACACTCTGCACATCGAGGGAGTCTCCCGCCTGCACGGCGGCGAATACAGCATTGGACCGGATTACCTCGAGGTAGTCAGTTTCATCGGGGCAGCAATCGTCACCCACGGCTCAATCCGCATCAATAACGCTGGGCCGGAGTACCTGGAAATGATCAAAATTGTCCTGGGCAGGCTTGGTGCCTCCTGGCACGTCGAGGGCGAGGCCGTGCTGGTACCCGCCGAGCAAACTTTGGAAATCTCACCCGATTTAGGGGATGCCATCCCCAGCATCAGCGATATGCCCTGGCCGGCCTTCCCTACCGACTTGATGAGCATAGCAATCGTTATTGCCACCCAATCTAAAGGAAGCGTCCTCTTCCATGATTGGATGTACCCCAGCCGGATGTTCTTCATCGATAAGCTGGTCAGTATGGGCGCCCAAATCGTCCTGTGCGACCCACACCGCTGTATCGTTCAAGGACCGTCGGTGCTCGCCGGAGAGAAATTGGAAAGCCCGGATATTCGCGCCGGGATGGCGTTGGTGCTGGCTGCCCTCGCCGCCCAGGGGAAATCGGTGATCCGCAACGTTGGCCAGATCGATCGCGGCTACGAAAAGGTCGATGCCAAGCTGCAGGCGCTGGGAGCAAAGATCGAGCGGGTTCCCGGCGATTAGGAGAAATGAAAAAGAGGATGGTACGCCGGTGGATACCGGTAAACCATCCTCTTTTCCCTGGACGGCAGTTTAATTTCAGGCTGGTTACTTCTTCTCTGCGATGACGTCCATAAATTGAGTCACGATATCGCGCAAGACAGGCTCCGGTAAAGCTCCCACCTGGCGGTGCACGACTTTTCCATTGGATACAAACAGCATCGTAGGAATACCCTGGACTCCAAATTTATTCGCCCAATCCGGGTTATCGTCCGTATTCACCTTAGCCACCAATAATTTTCCGGCGTATTCCTTCGCCAGCTTCTCCAACGTAGGCGCCACCATGCGGCACGGTGAGCACCAAGGCGCCCAAAAATCCACTATCGTGGGCAATACCGACTGCATGACAGTTTTTTCAAATGCAGCATCACTCACGTGGACGGGTTCTTCTATCATACTAATCTCCTTCTCGATAAATTATGTGCTGGTATTCGTCCAACCAACGCTAAACAAACACAGCGGTTGAAGTCCAATCTTCGCAGCATCCACCCTGCTCGATTATGGCTCAGAACCTGACCGAAAATACGAGGGGTTCCGATTTTGTGGTGTGTGCGGCTTCGCCGCACACACCACAAAATCGGTTCTCCCATTCATTTTCGGATAGATACTAAGTATAGCACGGGCGACAAATAATGTCAGGTATAATCATTCCCACTCTGATGAAAATCTAACATTCAATGCCCGAATATACTGTTTCGACGCCTGTTTTCGAGGGACCGCTTGACCTGCTTCTCCATCTGATCGAGCGGGCTGAGCTGGATATCACCCGCCTGGCGCTTGCCCAGGTTACCGACCAGTACCTGGAGCACATCCGCAACATGGCGGTCAACCTGCCGGATGAGGTTTCATCTTTTTTGCTCATCGCTTCCCGGCTGATCCAAATTAAGTCCGAATCCTTGCTGCCGCGGCCGCCGCTGCGCGCAGAAGGTGAGGAAGACCCTGGAGAAGCTCTCGCCAGGCAGCTGCGCCTGTACAAGCGCTACAAAGAAATTGCCAGCACCCTGTGGGAGAGGGAAGAAGCAGGCCAGCGTACTTATGTCCGCCTGGCTCCGCCCCCGAAAGTAGAAGGCGAGCTCGACCTCAGTGGGATTGGTTTAGGCGACATCCACTCGGCTGCCCTGTATATTTTCTCCCAGGCTGATTACCGGCTGGCGTTGAATACGATCGTGCCGATGCCCAGAGTGACGATCCGAGAAAAAATCTATGCGATCAGCGAGCATTTGAAAAACGGGCGGAAGACTACCTTTCAGGCGCTGTTTGCCAGCCAACCTACCCTTCTGGATATGGTCATTACCTTCCTGGCGTTATTGGAGCTGGTAAAAAGGCATTATATCCGGGTCGAGCAGGCGGACTTATTCGGCGAGATTTCCCTTGAGATGGACAGTGCCTGGGATGATTCCGAGCTTCAGGAGCTCGAGTTCGGAGAGTAGTTCGCTGTGAACCGGTTAGCGAACGAGAACTCCCCTTATCTCCTCCAGCACCAGCACAACCCGGTGGACTGGTTTCCCTGGGGTGAGGAAGCCCTGGAAAAAGCCAAACGCGAGCAGAAACCGATATTTCTAAGCATCGGCTATTCAGCCTGCCACTGGTGCCACGTCATGGAACGGGAATCGTTCGAAGACCAGTCTACTGCTGATTTGATGAACCGCTATTTTGTCAGCATCAAGGTCGACCGGGAAGAGCGTCCGGATTTGGACAGTATCTATATGGGCGCGGTGGTATCCATGACCGGTCAGGGCGGCTGGCCGTTGAGCGTATTTTTAACCCCGCAAGGGGAGCCATTTTTCGGCGGGACATATTTTCCTCCTTCACGGCGCTACGGCATGCCGGCTTTTCGTGAAGTTTTAGAAGGGATCGCACAGACCTGGCAGAACGATCACGAGCGCATCCTCCAGGCCGGGAAAGACCTGACTGCCCATCTTCAAGCGGTAAACATCCTCACTGAGCATAACCCGGTTAATCTTTCTGCTGCTGACCTGGAAGAAGCCGCTTTCAAGCTGGCGCAGGAGTATGACCGGGAGAATGGCGGGTGGGGAAAGGCGCCGAAATTCCCACAGCCGATGGCAATCGAATTTTTACTGCTGCGCGCCGCGCACCGGGATAAATTTGCTCTCGAGATTGCCGTCCACGCCCTGCAAAAAATGGCGAAAGGGGGCATGTATGACTTAATCGGTGGAGGATTTGCCCGCTACAGCACCGACGCACAATGGCTGATACCCCATTTCGAGAAGATGCTTTACGATAATGCGCAGCTAGCCAGGGCATACCTGCACGCCAGCTTGCTTACCGGAGATGCGGAGCTGCGTTCTATATGCGAGAGCACTCTTGATTTTATACTTCGAGAGCTATCATTTAATCATGGTAAGGACGAGGTCGGTTTTTTCAGCAGCCTGGACGCAGATTCTGAAGGCGAAGAAGGCAAATTCTACCTTTGGAGCATAGGCGAAATCGAGGCAGCCTTGCCTTCAGCAGAAGATCTCCAGCTGATCCAGTCTGCCTATTTGCTGAGCGCCGAGGGCAATTTCGAAGGTCGCAATATACTGACCCGCCGGATGACAAACTCCGAGCTGGCAGATACTCTTGGCATTCCGGTAAAGAAGGCTCGCGAGCGGCTGGCAGAGCTCAATTTAAGACTGCTGAGGATCAGGGAGCAGCGCATCCGTCCGAACACAGACGATAAAGTTCTTACAGCCTGGAACAGCCTTGCTCTGGTAGCTTTTGCCGAAGCAGCCCGCTACCTGGAGCGAGCCGACTACCTGGAAATTGCGCGTAAGAATGCGCGTTTCTTACTCAATGAGATGGTAGTTGAGGGGCGCTTGCTGCGCTCGTGGCGCGCAGGTCGCGCTCAGCACAATGGAACACTTGAGGATTATGCCGGGTTGGTCCTGGCGCTCCTGGCTGTGTACCAATCGGATCCCGATCCTACCTGGTTCTCCGCTGCCCTCGCTCTCGCTGAGCAAATGGTGGCTGCTTTCAGCGATCCGGAATTTGGTTTTTTCGATACTCGATTTGACCAGGATGATCTCCTGATCAGGCCCAAAGATTTGCAGGACAACGCCACTCCGGCGGGCAACTCGCTTGCCGCGAATGCCTTACTGATGCTGTATGCACTTACCGGGGATCTTACCTGGGCTGAGATTGCTGAGAAGATGATTACCCGGATGCTCTCTATTTCAAAATCCTACCCAACCTCCTTTGCAAACTGGCTGGTTGCCGCTTATCATTCTCTCAACCCCTATCGCGAATTAGCTATCATCGGCAAATTGGACCTTCCAAGAACCATGGCGCTGGTCTCAGTCCCCTGGGAAAGCTACCGCCCGGACCTGGTCGTGGCAGCCTCCGATCTGCCTTTGCAAGCGGGAACGCCGCCCGTTTTAGCGGGTCGATCTTTGATGAATGAGCTGCCTACCGCATACTTGTGCCAGAATTTTGTCTGCCTGATGCCGGTTACTGATCCTGAGTTATTACGCAAGCAGATCGACACAGGTTAATGAGAGAAGTCAACGAGTTCACGAAGGGATTAATCCTGCGAATATACCCCGAATTAATCCAGCCACAAACTGACCGGGCAGTGATCCGAGCCGTAGATCTCGTCGAAAATCTCAGTATCTTTCAGCTGAGGCAGCAGCCCTGCAGATATTAAGAAATAATCCAGGCGCCAGCCAGTATTCCTGGCGCGCGCCTCGCCCCAATAAGCCCACCAGGTATACTGGATCCGGGTTGGATAGATATGCCGGTAGACATCTACCAGCCCATGTTCCAGGTATCGATCGATCATGGCGCATTCTACCGGGAGGAACCCGGTTTGGTTCCTATTCTGTCGCGGATTTTTTAAGTCAATCTCCCGGTGGGCAGTATTGAAATCTCCGCATAAGATAACCGATTCTCCCGCCGCGTGGATTCGATCGCAAAGCTCGAGTAATGATTCATAAAAAGCCAGCTTATACTCCAGGCGGCTGAGGTCTCGGCTGCCGTTCGGGAAATAAATACTGGCTATCCATATCCGTTCGTAGCGGAGGAGGATAATCCGGCCTTCGTTGTCGAATGTTGGATCCCCTAATCCAAGGATAATTTCATCCGGGGGAGCTTTGCAGGCAATTGCTACTCCGCTGTAGCCTGGGCGCTCGGCTGGATTCCAGATCACCTGGTAGTCCGCAAAAATTGAATGGTCGGCCTCAGTCAACTGCTCGGGACGAGCTTTGATCTCCTGCAAGCAGATCAGGTCCGGTGAAGTCGCCAGCAGCGGATCCAGACCGCTCCGCTTTATTACCGCTCTCAATCCGTTAACATTCCAGGTTAATATTCTCATCCATTTCCTCCGGATCGTTCTTGTGTTATTCGCCGTTTCGGCAAAGGGGATTATATAATTTATTTAGGCGTTTTGCTGACACCTGATATAATAATTTGAAATTGCGCGTCAAGCCTACTTAAATTTTAAGAATTGAGAGAATCGTGGAACAGAATCAACCCAGGCAACCGAACGAGAACCCTCCGCGAATAAAATCGTTCACCAGGTTGTTAGTTGGCGGAATTGAGATTGGTTGGGAAAGCCTGCTAGCCAGGTTGGACGACTGGGAACAAGTCATCGACCAGGAGCAGAGCGATATCTTACTGAAAGCCGCAGAGGAACCGTCACAGCCTCTGCTCCAATCGAGCACTGGCATCCCACAGAGCAGCGAAGCCATTCTTGGGGAAGCACGTGACGTTGATGATTCCCAGGTAGAGCGCATCGTGGTGAGTGCAGACCAAATCGAGGGGATTCCACCGCCGGCAACGATTCGCCATACATTGCTCGGAGCTCTTTTCGCCGCACAGGACCGCTTTCTCGAGAGCGCCAAATCGTTCGGAAAAATCGACCGAGATCTCTACCAGGCTGCATTGCCCATAATTAACCCACTTTCCCGAATTGCGAGCAGCCAATCATTTGCACCGATGCGAGACCGCTTCGAACGCTATGTAGACCGCGGCCAACAAGAAGTCGACCAATTGGCTCAGCTCGGACGCCAGGAAGAGCGTCACAGCCGCGCCCTGGTGGAGCAGGCATTTTTTCAGTCCGTCGACGGTTCTTTAGACTACCTCGCCCAAAACGAGGGGATCCAGGAGCTCGTCCAGACTCAGGGTACCAGCCTGGCAACGGACATGATTTACGAGGTGCGCGAACGAACCGTCAGTGCGGATAACCTTGTCGAAGGGGTTATCCGCTATATCTTGCGCCGGCCATCGCGAACCGAGCTGCCGCTTCCACCGGTAGAGGTTATTGAAAGCGTAAGCCCTAAAAAACCGAAAGGCAAGCTCTAGTAATTCATGGATAAACAGCTAACCCGTACAGATGAAACCTCCAAATCTAAAGCGCTGACTCCGACCGGCCAATCGGACCAGATTGGCTACTACGGTGGTTTTGTCAGCCGTACGGTAGCTTTTTTTATCGATCTTTTTATCATTGCTGGCACGATTGCGACGGTAGGCTTCCTGTATCAAAACTTCGTGAGATTTATTGGGATCGGTCCTGGAGTGATACCCACGCTTCTCCCCTGGGTCCAACCCACAGTGAATTTAATCACCAGCCCACAGTTCGCCAACCTCGTGGCTTTCTTCTATTTACTTGGTTATTTTATTTTCTTTTGGTGGTTAGCCGGACAAACTCCCGGTAAAGCCATCATGGGTGTAAAAATCGTTACGATCAACGGGAAAAAACTCTCCTTATTGCGTTCCACCAGTACGGCTGTTTGGATATCTGGTGGATATCCTTACGCTGGCTTTTGGTTTCCTCTGGATTCTGATCGATGACCGGCGGATGGGGTTTCACGATAAGATTGCCCGGACTTACGTGGTATACACCTGGAGCGCGCGACAGGATGAAAAATTCTTATCCGTTGCATTATCGAATCTGGATGTGTTGCGTACCCGGGCAAAAAGAATAGCAATAAGAAAAAAAAGGAAATCCTGATTTTTGATAGCTTCTGATTGCTCATCCAAGCACAATCATTAGGATGAGGAAATCATTTTGAACCAGGATAAGATGAATATATGCGTGAAGTAGCCATCATCGGAGTTGGACAAACTCCTGTAGACGAATCGTGGGAAAAATCGCTGCGTGAGATCGCAGGCGAGGCTGTGTTTGCCGCAATGGGCGATGCACAGCTCGACCATGTAGATGGAATTTTTGTCGGAAATATGCTTTCAGGATTACTCAACCGCCAGGAGCACCTGGGGACGTTAATCGCAGATTGGGTCGGCCTGCGCAGCGTTGAAGCCTTTAAAGTGGAGGCAGCCTGTGGGTCCGGCGCTGCAGCCTTACGCCTGGCTCTCATGGCAGTCAGCTCCGGTGAGATGGATAGCGCGATTGCTGTAGGCGTCGAAAAGATGACCGAAAATAAAGGAGTGGAGACAACTGCCGCACTGGCTACCGCCGCAGATGCAGACTACGAAGCTGACCAGGGCCTGTCATTTGTGGCTCTCAACGCACTGGTCATGCAGAGATATATGTTCGAGTTCGGCTGGAAGCACACTGATTTTGCCCCTTTTTCGATCAATGCACACGCTAACGCGTGTTTTAATCCATTTGCCAGGCTGCATGAACAAATCTCTGAGAGCGACTACCAGAAAGCACGGATGATCGCCTCACCAATAAATCTATTAGACGCCTCACCGATTGGGGACGGCGCCGCCGCAGTTATCGTCACCTCTGCCGAACGGTTGCATTCCACGAACAATCGACCAGCGGTTACAATCATCGCTTCATCCTCAGCGACGGATACACTTGCTGTCCACAGCCGCCGGGATCCAACCTGGCTATCGGCTTCGGCTTATTCGGCACAAATGGCTTACCGGCAGGCAGGGATTGGACCGGAAGATATTGACCTCTTCGAGCTGCACGATGCTTTCTCGATCATGTCTGCGTTATCGCTTGAGGCCTGCGGGTTTGCCGAGCGCGGCACTGCTCCCAGGCTGGGTCTGGAAGGCGACATCTATCCGCAAGGGAGAATCCCCATAGCAACTCGGGGAGGATTGAAAGCGCGCGGTCACCCGGTCGGAGCGACCGGTGTTTACCAGATTGTCGAAGTCGTCCAGCAGTTACGCGGTGAGGCAGGCGCAACGCAAGTTGATGGGGCTAAACTGGGGATGGCGCAAAATATTGGTGGCAGTGGAGCAACAATCATTACGCATATTTTGAGCAACAGGTAGTCATCCTTTGCCATAAATGCCTCCCATAAACATGAAGATCCGTACCCTGCCGATTATTATCAGCATTATCGCCCTATTTGTCCCTGTGGTCGTCTCCGCTCAACAACCCGAGGGACCCCACGTACTGCTTGGCTCACAACCGAGTGCACTGTATTATGAAGCGTTTTGTAAACAAGTCGCGGATCAGACTATCTCTGCTGGACAACATGAAGCAGTAATTCTTTTGATCCCAATGGGCGACGTGGTAAAAGAGGGATCGCTGGCAGCAAGTGATCGAACATCTCTTCTGAAGAATGCAGAAACCCAAAAATCTTCCCTGGAAGCAGCTTGTAACAAAGTATCTGCAGCTGATATATCCTATCAAATCGTGATCCTGCCGGTGTTTACTCGCGAGGATGCAGCTGAAACCTCCCTCGCAACATATTCAAATCCAACACCTGCGGGTATTTTGGTCCTGGATGGCGATTTATCGCGCGGGATCGATATTATTGATAACACTCCCTTCGAGAATGTACTGCACACTCTATTCCAGAACCCGCAAGTTGTAATCGGCGGTGTTGGAAATGGAGCTGATTATCTTGCTCGGTCCAGGATAACCGGATCGAATCCCGCGTATGCAATGGAACATCCATTACAGTTCGATTCCATTCAAGTCCAACAGGGAGACGCATCCTTATCCACTTTTGGTGATCAGGTCTTAATCGATCACGATATATTTAGCGGAATGGGAATCCCTGAGATGATTAATGCCCTTACCCCATCGAACCAGCCCCATATTGGGATTGGCCTGGATGGTCCGGTGGGTGTTCCGATCGACGCGGACAATAAGATTGAAGGAATCATCGGAGATGGTAGAGTAATTATCCTCGATACCGAAACATATCATGCTGCGGAGACTACCGAGTACCAGGGGATAAATAATTCATTAAGTGTCCGGAATATTCTCGTCCAGTCGCTCGATCCTGGAGATTTCACGTATGATTTTGGTTCTCGCCAGCATAGCCTGGCTAAGCCACAATCGAGCTTATTGCGCGGATTTAATTTCCTGTATACGCCTGCACGTTCCGGAGAAATCTACCTGATGGGTAGTACTTCCTCAGAATTGAAAGATACTGAAACGTACATGGATTTTATAAACAGCAGTGGGGGAAAGTCGGCTAAACTGCTGGCAATTGCAGCCGGATATCCGGATAATGAGACTGCTGAAAAAGAGATCAATAATATATCCAAGGTATTTGGAATCCCAATGGATTCAGTCGTTGATCCTGGGGATCCCAGGCTCCAGACAGCTAACCTGGCAGAATATTCAGGAATTATTTTGAGTGTGCCTGAAAATAATCAAATCGACGGCTGGCTCGATAAATTAATTCCTATGAAGAATGCCTGGAGCAGAGGCATTCCAATCCTTGCCCTGGGACAGGCGTCAGCAATCCTGGGTTCGTATTATCCGGGTGCGGAAAATGGCTCGGTTATGGAGCCTGGGCTGGGTTTGTTAAATGCGATCTACATTACCCGAATCAGGCTCACAGCAATGGCTGGCAGCAGCTATTCCAAGCAGCAACCAGCCACCCAAAAATTGTCTCGTTCTTGATCCCTAAGGATGCCAGTATCATTGTCGATCCGCTAGTTTCCAGGGTATCCGGTGAGGACGCTATCGTCAGCCTGGATTTGAGGAACAGCACGGCAGCCTCATCCGATAAAAGCGGAAGCGGTTTTGCGAATGGGCTCTTGGATGTGTTTGCACCTGGGGACATCATTCAACCGCAATTTGCGGATATGAACATGATCCCGCTCCGTGCGGCAACGCCTAGCATACCTACACCGACTCTAACCTCTACAATCATTCCCTCAAGCACACCATCGCCAACCTCAACTCCTGAACCGGAGGAGGAGCGAATCAAAGCTCCGACGCGGACCCCACGCCCCACCAGTACCCCATTAACCATACCTCCTCCATCTGACCCGGAATCGATCAACTTTATGGTCTTTTTTGGCGTCGTTTCTGTTATTGTTGTATTGATCGGGGTATGGATCAATCGAGCCAAAGCCATTAGGTGACTTTCAAATTTGGTAAAATTGCATATCTTTTCAACCGGATTGAATTCAAGTGACAATGGAACTTAGACTTTACGACTCTTTCACGCGTAGCTTGCGCGATTTTAAACCACTCAACCCTGCCCCTCGAGATGAGCAGGCTGAAGTGGGCATGTATACCTGTGGTCTTACGGTTTATGACTATGCGCATATCGGAAATATGCGTACATTTATTTTTGAGGACATTCTGCGCCGCGTACTGCTCTTTAACGGCTATAAAGTTAAACACGTCATGAATATCACCGATGTGGGTCACCTGGTCTCAGATGCCGATACCGGCGAAGACAAAATGGAAAAAGGTGCGCGGCGGACCGGAAAAACTGCCTGGGAGATTGCAGAATATTACACACAAGCATTTCTCAAGGATATGGAAGCCCTCAATCTCTTGATGCCAACCATCCTATGCAAGGCAACCGATCACATTCCGGAGCAAATCGCTTTTATCCAATGCATTGAAGCGAAAGGCTTTACATACAGGACCTCGGATGGGATTTACTTCGACACTTCCCGTCTGCCTGATTATGGACACATGGCGCGCATGGATCTTGAGGGGATCCAGGCTGGGGCTCGGATTGAGCTGGGTGAAAAAACCCATCCGACAGATTTTGCGCTGTGGAAGTTCAGCCCTGCAGATAAAAAACGCCAGATGGAGTGGGATTCTCCTTGGGGAGTTGGTTTCCCCGGCTGGCACATCGAGTGCTCTGCGATGTCAGCGCATTACCTGGGACCATTTTTCGATATTCACTGCGGTGGAGAGGATCACATCGATATCCACCACACGAACGAGATTGCCCAAACTGAAGCTTGCTACGGGACGACACTGGCAAATTTTTGGATGCACGGATTCTTTCTGCAGCTTGACGAAGAGAAAATGTCGAAGTCAACCGGCAATTTTCTGCGTGTCCAGACATTGATCGACATGGGCTACGACCCGCTGGGATATCGCTACTTTACTCTGGGCGCCCATTACCGCACCAAACTTACCTTCAATTGGGAAAGTATGGATAGCTCCAGTAAGTCCCTGGAACGATTAAGAACAGCCGCATTTGAGTGGGGGGATCCCGGTCAGGCAAGTTCGGATTATCTAGAAAAATTTGGCGACCAGATAAACGACGATCTGAATACACCCAGGGCATTGGCAATTGTCTGGGATTTGGTCCGTTCCGATCTGCCTGCTCCAGTGAAAAAAGCCACTCTGCTCAAATATGACGAGGTGCTCGGATTGCGCCTGGGTGAATGGTCTCCGGAACATGAGGCTGTACCGGCTGATATCCAGGGGCTGATCGACCAACGCCAGCGCGCTCGTGAGGAGAAACGCTGGGGTGATGCTGATTCTCTGCGCCAACAAATCATCGCCTCAGGATACGATATTGAAGATCGTCCGGATGGACCTCGCCTGAAGAAAAGGAAAATGATCGTAGAATCATGAGGCAGGCTAAAAAAAGATGAAACTGGCAATCACCGGAAAAGGCGGCGTTGGTAAGACTACACTGGCTGCATTATTGGCTCAGGTCTATGCAGATATGGGCAGGCAGGTGTTGGCTGTCGATGCCGATCCATCCCCCTGCCTGGCAGGCGCGCTCGGGTTTCCTGAAGAGCTGCGCGAGCAGCTGCATCCCATCGCGGAGATGGATGAACTTATTGAAGAACGGACAGGCGCAAAGCCCGGGACGATCGGTGGATTTTTTACCCTGAATCCGCGGGTTGACGATATCCCTGAGCGTTTTAGTGTAACCTTTCGCGGCGTTCGTTTATTGGAGATGGGCTCTGTGGACATAGGCGGCTCGGGTTGTATCTGCCCGGAAAGCGCTATGTTAAAGACACTTTTCACCCACCTGCTGTTTCGCAAGGATGATATTCTTATCCTGGATATGTATGCAGGTGTCGAGCATCTGGGACGCGCCACCGCGGATTTCGTCGACGCGATGGTTGTCGTCGTCGAACCGACCCGGCGCAGCCTGGGTACTGCCGCTCAAATTAAATCGCTCGCTGCGGATATTGGTCTTACCCGTCTATGGCTGGCAGGCAATAAGGTCCGCAACCAGGAAGACGCCGATTTTATATATTCTGAAACGCCAGGTTTGCCCGTTTTAGGCACTCTTCCTGTCGATTTGGCCGTTCAGGAAGCAGACCGGTTGGGGAAACCTGTCTATGATTTCGTTCCAGCGCTGCATTCTTCAGCAGAAGAAATGGCGACAAAACTCTTAGGGATTATCGAATAAAACGATTATCAGTGCAGGAAAATGGTATGACAACAACAATCGCTTTGGCAGGAAAAGGCGGGGTCGGGAAGACAACTCTCTCCGCGATGATCATTAAATATCTTATTGCAACGCGCAATGGGTCGATATTGGCTATTGATGCTGATCCAAGCAGCAATCTAAACCTGGTGTTAGGCCTCGATCTGGAATGGACTGTGGGAGACATCCGGGAAGATCTTCTGGCCCAGGTAAAAGCCTCTTTGACGCAGGAGGGAGCTGCTATGGGCGCTTTGCCCGGCGGCGTCACCAAGCGAGATTATCTCGATTATGAAATTCGCTCATCCCTGGCTGAAGGCGAGCGAGTAGATCTAATTGCCATGGGACGCTCTGAAGGCCCGGGATGTTACTGCGCCGTGAACCATAACCTGCGTGAGGTTGTGGATGCCATGAGCCGGAACTATGAATTTGTAATCATTGACAATGAAGCTGGCATGGAGCATCTCAGCCGCAGGACGACGCGGGATGTGCAGCATTTGCTCATCGTAACTGATCCCACCCAACGCGGCATCGTTGCAGCCGAACGTATCGCTTCATTCCGCAATGACCTGGACATCCACATCGATCACGCATACTTGGTCCTCAACCGCCTGGAAAACGAAATACCGCCTGGCCTGCAGCAGGCGATCGATCGCCTGGATATTCCCCTGCTTGGGGTTATTCCAGCGAGTGGTCAGCTCGCGGAGCTCGAATATTCCGGCAGCCCCCTGCTCGAACTGGATCAAACCTCGCCCGTTTATCAGGCGGTGGCGAGGATGATGGATAAGATCTTATAGTAAGGAATTACAGAGTTCACCGAGGAATTACCGTAAATAAAGGTGCAGGGCGGGTTAAACCCGCCCTGCACCTTTATTTACGGATTTGCTATTTGTTCACCTCAATTGGTCGTTTTTATTTCATATTTATTGGCTATGCGCATTACATCTTTATGCACCTCGGCTGCAATAAAAGACAAGCCATGCCTGGTTAATGCATAAGCCGTCTCGTTCACAGCCGCTACCTTATCGAAATAGTTCTGTGCAAGATGGTTCCAGTCGCCGCTTGCGATGATCTCTTCCTTGTCACGGAAATAATCCAGGATGTCTGAGGGATGCTCCCGGACACAGTCGATCTCCGGATCACCGCCTTCGTGCTTGGCCGAGATGTTCGCGACGTGGCCGGCTATTTCGACCAGCTCAGCTCTCCGGTTATATGGCTGGCGGACGATGCTCTTCCACGTCTCTGTGATATGGTGCTCGAACCGGACTAATTCCTCGAACCCCAACGCCTTGCGCACCTGGGCAGTGATTTCCATTGTTTCATTATTGATCGAGTTGCTCCAGTTGAAGCCGATTAATGGGGTTGAGCCATCGTCACGGGAGAAAAGCTTCGCTCCAATCAACGTCCACAATGCTGCATAGGGATTATCGTTGCCTACAAATACCGAAATCTTGAATTCGATATCCACCCCAAGCTTATACAGAAAATATCCCAGCAAGATCGTGCCCGAGTTAACATTTAATACCTGACGGATGCCGTAATGGGTGTAATAGTACAAGAACTCATCCAGCCACTCGAGAGCGTGGCGGTTGGGCTGCCCCACTCCCCCGAAGTATCCGGTGATCGTAGCTGGCCCCCCTAGATGAACATTGCTCCCGTCAGTACCCTTCGTATCGAGAGTTTCTACCCAGCTTGCGCCAATGATTTCCATTGCGGCAATAAATGCCGGCAGGTCCCCATCCGCTTCCTGTTCTTTCATTTTTCGGACGCGGATGAAACGACCCGGCAGCAAGGTTTTTCTCTCCGCAGCCATCCTGATCGATTCCATCAGGACCGGGAAGTACTGCGCCGCACTGACCTCCAGGGTAACCGCAAAGTCGTCCCGGAAATCCATTTTTTCCATTTCCGGACCCAGCACACAGCGGCGATATTCATCGATCGTAATAAATTGCCCGTTCTGGCTCGCTTCACTGAGCCACTGCAAGTCCGGTAAATACCCGGGATTTGTTTTTTTCACTAGTTCCAATAAGGCAGGCAATTGCCTGGCTTGCTTTGCTTTGAGGTTTATTTCTTCGGGGGTTCCATATTTGTCTACAACCGAAAGAAACTCCTGAATGACGACCATATCTGGATCGAGCAAAAGGGAATTGATTGCCTCCAGGCGGTCTGAGGGAATTTTAAGTCGAGAAAAATCGTGATCCATTCTATAACCCCTCCAGTACAAACAAATTCATGCTAATAAGCGGGTAAGCTCGTCGTATTCATCGTCTGGCATCGTAAACCAATTTTCAGGCTGCGGGAATGATTTCTCACCGACCTCCTTCACGTAGTCCATTAATCCGTTCAAGATGACCTCTCCAGCGTTCCCGAAAACTTTAGCCATGCGCGGTTTGAAACGCGGATAGAGGCCAAACATATCGTGATAGATCAGCAGCTGTCCATGAGCATGCGGTCCGGAACCCAGACTGAAGATAATACAATTCTCCGCTCTCTGTGTGATCAATTCACAGACCCGGTCGGGTACCATCTCGAGCAGGATACCAAATGCGCCAGCCTCCTCGAGCGCCTTGGCCGAATTGATGATTTTCTTTGCCTGGAGTGCACCTTTCCCCTGCACGCGAAAACCTCCCAGGGAGCTGGCGCTCTGGGGCGTTAGTCCGAGATGACCCATGGCTGGAATGCCTGCAGCGACAATACCTCGAATGCGGTCAGCCATCTCGCTGCCGCCTTCGAGTTTGATCCCATCACAGCCTGCCTCCGCCATGAAACGACCTGCATTGCGAATAGCCGTTTCGACGCTCGGCTGATAGCTCATATAGGGCATATCGCCGATTAAAAACACATTGGGCGCCCCGCGCCGGACGGCTTGCGTGTGGCGGATCATATCCTCCATCGTTACAGGTAATGTCGATTCATATCCCAACATGGTCATCCCCAGGCTGTCGCCCACCAAAATCATGTCCATGCCTGCCTGGTCCTGCAGATATGCGGTCGGATAGTCATAACATGTGAGCCAGGTAATCGGCTCCCCACTGGCAACTTTCTTGAACAAAATCGGTAAGGTCACTTTTTTTCGTTCGGACATTACAAACCTCCTGTTTTGGTTAATTTATTAGTGAGAGCGCATATCAAGCATATTTTAAGGGATATTGATGCTCAATTACAGCCGGCAAATAAAAGAGTTGCAGATCGAGACGATATTCTCTGCAACTCCAGTGACCATCATTCACCTTGGAACATCATACTGTGACCGTGGCTGCTTTAGGCGGTTCTCCTTGAACGGGGGCTTGAAAATCTTTAGGCAGCAGCCCAGACTCAGTGATGATGCGCGGCACTATCTCCTCCCACCCAACAGCCATCAGGTGGATCCCGTTGACGCCTTGCTTGCCTTTCACCGCGTCGATTATTTCCAGTGCAATTTGCACGCCTTCTTCTTCTACTCCATCGCCGGCAGACTCAAGGCGTTTGATTAGCGTCTGAGGTATGAATACCCCTGGGACTTCCTGGTCCATGTACAGCGCCATCTTAAGGTTTTTGAGAGGAGTAATCCCCACCAGGATATAGACCTTATCCAAAATGTTGCGTTGGGCAAGAGCCTCCAGCCACATCTCAAATCCGTCGGGATCGAATACCAGATTTGTCTGGAAAAACTGGGCGCCCGCGTTTACCTTCTTGTGCTCACGAATTGCCTGAAAACGAGGTTCCGAGGCAAAGGGAGACGCTGCAGCCCCGAGGAAATATTTCGGCGGGAATTTCATCTCCCTGCCATCCAGGTAGTGACCTTCGTCGCGCATTCGGCGCAGTATCCACAGCATCTGCACCGAATCGATATCGACAACATCCATCCGCCCGCGCGGTCCGGCGCCATTTTCATGCTGTCCCCTGAGAGGCACAGGATATTGCGAATGCCCAGGCCGTTCGCTCCGAGCACTTCCGCCTGCAGACCGATCCGGGTACGATCGCGCGCGGCGATCTGCATGACCGGCTCAGCGCCCATCTGCACGGCGATCGTGCTGCACGCCCAGCTGGACATGCGTGGAGTTGCGGAAGGACAATCGGTGAAGTTGATCGCCGCGACATAGGGCTTGATCATCTCGATATTGCTCTTCAGCTTCTTGGTCGCGACCGTTTGCGGCGGAGCCACTTCTGAAGTGACGACGAACTCGCCTGCTTTCAACCGTTTTTCCAATTCGGAGATAGGATCAGTGTACGCCGGCGGGTGATATAGAGAATCGCCCTTCCACCACTCGGGCTGGCGTACGGGTCGAAAGATCGAATCCCAGATCACTGATCGCTGAGTTGCATCACGGGTGAGCATTCCTGAAACGACGTTCTTGGTACCGACCTTTTTCACCTGGTTCAATATATCGCCCCAGGTTTCGCCGCCTACTTTATCCCAATCCAATGGAGGTAAAACTTCCAATAACTTTTCTTCTCGCCCCATCTTGAACGAGCGATCATAAATCTTGTACCAGATGCACGGCCTTGTCTCATCTACATAGCAATGCTCTTCGGTCGAGCCTCCGCAGGGACCGTTGCGAACTCCTTTGGGGCACTCCATCGGGCAGATGAACGATGTTTCCTGCAGGAGGCAGTTGCCGCACATCCGGCAGCCAAACATCGGGCCTTTTACAACACGCTCCACACTTTCAAGAAAGCGTGTACTGAATTTGTCACGTTTAAATGGCCTATATGGCGGCTGCCAGCGTCTTCCGGGTGTGAAACCAGGCATAATTTCCTCCTTCAGCAAACGATAATATTCATAAATAACGTCATCTACGATGCTATTGCTAATTGACCCAGATATGCATCCGCATAGATCACTTTATTGAGCAATATTTGCACCGTCTTCCAAACTGCTAGCTGTTCCGGATCACCTTGATCGACGTCTTCGATGGTTGGCTCTTCCATTGCGGCAATCCGGTCGGCGATTTTTATATACAAGCGACCCAACGCAGAGCTGTCATCTCGTTGTTCGATGATTCGAACGGTCTCTTTCAGTTGATTATCCATCGGGTTCGCAATCATCATCGACAAACCGACTCCCATCAGCATTGCACAATATACCCGGTTGATCAACGCGCGGTTCTCATTCGGCACAGCGTTCGATACGTTCGAAAGACCAACCGAAATCGTCGGGGGTGGATCCCAGGCAAATTGGAGCGTGCGCACTGCTTCGATCAGCTGTGGGCAGTACTGCTGGCAACCGGATACCGTCAGTACCAGGGGATCGATGATCAAATCACTGATGGGGAAATCGATTTCCAACATGCGTGGGATCAATGCCTCTAGGGCAATATTAACACGTTCGTCGGCTGCCACCGGGATGCCGCTCTTTCCCATCGTCAAAGCGAGGAGGCGGGTATTATATTTCTTTGCCAGCAAGGGTACTTTCTCCAGTCGCTCGGGCTCCGCCGAGGTGGAGTTGATGATCGGCTGGGCTTTGCTGATCTTCTTCAACCCCGCTTCGATGCCGTCCAGGTTGGTGCTATCGAAGCTGAGCGGAACATCTACAACTGCCTCGACAGTCTCGGCAATCCAGGGAAAAACTTCCGCCCAGTCGTTTTTCCGCGGTCCGAGGTTTAAGTCTAAAGCTTGCGCTCCGGCTTCAACTTGCTTAACCGCCAAATCCTGAAAGAACCCGGCATCCCTTATTTTCAAGGCTTCTTTTACTTTATCAGAAATGATATGGATGTTCTCGCCTAAGATATACATGTTTTTATCCTTTCGAGGATTTTTCCCTTTTAGCCATAATCTTTATCTGATCATCCTGCACTGTTATTCAAATTTACAGATACCTTCCACCATTGATGGTATGGATTTACTATCCAGCAGGCGCCTTCACTAAATCAGCGGCGACACTGGGAAACTGGTCCAGATCGGTGTGAGGTAAGAACATGGCCGACATAAATGCTTCGAAGAATTGATTATCGGCAGAAAGCTCGATATAAGTCATCTTGGAGGCAATGTCGCGTATACGCTTCCGCTTAATCTGGTCCAGGAGAGCAAAATAAGCGCCCAATACCGCGGTATTCCCCAAAAATTGGAAGCGATCCCAGGGTAAATCTGGCAATAAACCAATTTGAACCGCCTTTTCGACGTTGATATACTTCCCAAATGAGCCACCGATCAATAGCTGTTCAACCATTTCCAACGAAACGCCGACACTGTTTGCGAGGACTACATAGCCAGCATAAATAGCAGCTTTTGCCCGCAGCAAATTGTCGATATCGACTCGAGTGAAAATAATATCCTTGCCGTGCAAAGTCTCATTCGCCCAGGCTACGACATATTCGGGTCCATGCTGACCATTACGGACACGCCGGGTCTCCTACATCTAAATTGATATTGCCTCCCTTATCTACCAAACCGGTCATGAATAGCTCAGCGAGCAAGGATATCAGACCGCTGCCGCACAATCCGCGGGGTTTTCCATTACCAATCACGCGCACAGTTGGCTCGAAGCTGGTCGAATTGATCCACACCTCTTCAATGGCTCCGCTCGTAGCACGCATCCCGTGCAGCACCCCAGCGCCTTCGAATGCCGGCCCTGCAGAACAGGCGCAGGTAACCAGCCATTCACGCATTCCCAGTACGATCTCGCCGTTCGTGCCGACATCCATAAACAGCGTCATTTTGTCAGTATCATCCAAACCGGATGAAAGCACGCCGGCGCTGATATCGGCCCCCACATAACTGGCGACGCCGGGCAGGCAATCCACTGTCGCTTCGGGGTGTATATTAAATCCTAGATCTTGTCCGAGCAGGAGAGGGACCTGGTTGACGGCGGTAATGAATGGAGAGAGGCGGATGCTGGCAGCCGAAATGCCCAGCAACAGGTGAATCATGGTGCTGTTGCCGGCGATCGTGGCTTTGATGATTTCTGCCGGATCGATTCCGACTCGCAGGCAGATCCTTTGAATGAGCTCTTTGATCGAATCGGTTACCAGATTTTTCAGCTCTTCGCCCCCACCGTTTTTACTGGCATAAACAATCCGTGAGATGACATCTTCACCGCGTGAGATCTGGCCGTTATATTCCGAGATCTGCCCGGCGACCCGACCAGTCGTCAGGTCAACCAACCAAACCGTAACCGTGGTGGTGCCGATATCGATGGCAACTGCCCAGAGTGGGTCGCTATACGGGAAGTGACCCGGCAGGACCGAGATTAACCTGGCGGGTTTATTGGGAATATCATCCGTCGAAGTATCCAGGATAACCGTTACTCTCCAGTCGCGTTCCCTTAAAATCCCACCGATTCGGCGCAGCAGCTCTAACGAAATTGCGACCGCATTCACACCGGTTTGCTGGCGAATTGCAGTCTGCAGCCGGCCCCAATCATCTGTTTGGTCTTCAAGATTGGGTGGCACCAAGGTCAAAGCAATCCTTTTAATCGGCTGCGACCATTCCGGTCTGTACCAATCGGGTACTTTGATTTCGGCAACAGTGCGGTCTGTCGCCAGGCGCCGTTCGATTTTTTCCTGGGGAGGGATGAATACGCTGACATCGGCTTCGACGACGGACTGGCAAGCCAGTGCATATCCCTGGAGCACGTCCTCTGTGGAAAGACGCAGAGTGCTGCGCCGGCGCACGGTTCCCTTGGTGACCCGAACCGTGCACCGGCCACAACGTCCCTGCCCTCCGCAAGGTTGCGTAATCTCGATTCCCGCCAGCCGCGCCGCTTCTGACAACAATGTGCCGGTCGGCACGTAAACTGGTTCAGGGATTCGGTCGAATCGAACTTCATGAGTTGCCATAACCTGTTACTTATTTTTCAGTGCGTCAGGTTTGTGCCTCGTTGCGATAGTTACATCGCTTGTTTTAAGAATTTTGGCAGGTCGACAGCTTCGCGTGGACCTACCCGGATTTCCCAGTCAGGCAGCTCAGCCTCAAGCTCACCTGAAAGGACTGCAACATGTCCTGGGATAACTATTCGCTTTATGCTGACCTTATCGGCCAGGTTAAAGGATTTGATTGATCGAGTGATCCTCTCGCTATCGAATTTACCTGCTGCCCAGGCGGTCAGAACACTCATCCCTTCTGCATCTGCGACAACCAGCCACGCGGACAATCCGGATCCTTCGACCTCATTGGCGACACTGAAATAGGTAATACTGAAATTGGTAGTCACCAGGACCGGAGATTCTGGTGTCGGGTTATTGATCTCGTACAATCCCGGTTGCACCTGGATAGGCTTTTGGGGATCAGTGTAAATATTTTGACGGAGCACGAGCAAGGGATACACGTCTTCAGGCACAAACCTTTCTAAAACGACAAAACCGGCATACTTGGCAATAGCCTGAATCGCCTTTTCAGGCGATGGAGGGTACGAGATCGTGGGATACCCTAGAGGATGGTAGTTCTTCTTGATTGCCAATCTGCGAATTTCCGTGTTCAAAGTCAATGCAGTGCTCAAATTTTGTTCCGAAGGTAAAAGAACGATATCCTCGACCCCTTTGCCTTTAATCTTTTCCGAAAGTGCAGCCAGCTCATCAAGGTTTGGAGCTTCCGCAACCAGCGCCGCTTTGGCAGCCACTGCCAGCTCTGCAAAAGCTTCCCAGTTGTCCTCCCTGGCAGCAGAGATCAGGGGTGTCTCATTGCTTAACTCTGCCAGTCCTGCTTTGATAACTTCAGGTGAATGGCTTATCAAAATTAGAGGGCGTTTGCTCACCTGGCGAACTGCCCGGACTGCTTGAGCAAAGCGGTCGGGATCGCTGCTCACCGCCCGGACAGCAAATCCATCTAAAGTCAAGTCTATGCCAACGTAATTGACTTTATAAGCATCTGCCTCGGCGACATATTGCTGGATCTCCTCTACCCCCAGATCATCTCGCACGGTAACGAACAATCCAGGCCTGTTGTAAAATGTTTTCTCGTGCCTGAACAGGACAACTTCATTACCAACCTTGAGCTCATTCCCATCCGATTTCAAATTGATCAGCCGGATAGGCGGCGCCGAAGATTCAGCCAGCTGAGCCTTGGACTCATCTGTAACATATGGGCAGGAGCTGAGCTCCACTTGTTTCGCCGCCAATTTCATGGCAAACGCCAGACAAGTTGGAAAACCGCATTCCTTGCAGTTCGTCTGGGGAAGTAATTTATAGATTTGGATGCCAGAGAGAGCCATAATTGCTACTCCATTTTATGCTAAGGCGATTTCTGGGTCAGCCATCAATTCTGCGATGACTGCTTTGACCCGGCGGATGCTTTCCGGGTGCCGCAGCACGATAAGATCTGCGCCTGACTCGATCAAGGTTACGGCTGTCATGGTTTCCCAATTGATCGCGCGTTTTTCCCAATCACCCCAGGCTTTTGGAACACCCTCCCCTACTTTCGACTCCTTAGTTTTCCAGGCTTCAAACCCAGGAGTTACCAGCATGGGAAGCTGTGTCATGCTATCTCCCTGTAAAGCAGCCATGCGCAGTCGCTCCATCACCGAATAGCCATACTCGATCCCATATCCCAATGCACCGGTAGTCGGGTCCATGATGATCCGCTCGAGGGGCAGCCCCATATCGGTTATCAGGATGTTGAGCTGTTTTGCCAGGTTGACATCCATGGCTGTGCGGGCATTGACGATATGCCCATTCGCCATGGCTGTAGCGACAATCGTTCGATAATTTTTATCTTCGCATATTCCCAGGAGCAGCTGCTCACCCTTGGTCGCTTCGGCAACCGCTACCAAAAGCTCATTGTCTAAATCTGCCTGCCCTGGACCGAACACCGCAAGTGGAAGACCGGTGGCTGCCAGTACTGCTTTGACGGATTTAACTGCCGCCGCAGGATTGTTCTGCTTACCTTCGCTGTCAGTCAGACTGAGCATCATCAAAATGAAATCTGCACCCGCTTCTTCGGCAGCTTTTGCCCATTTTCCTGGATCGTCCATAATTTCCCCCCAAATATTCAGCAATAGAGGAGACCAGTCTTCTGGACGGCGTTCCCGAATTTCAACTCCCAGGTAGGGACGATGTGGTGTTTCAGCCTCGAAATGAAGGAAGGGCAGAGTTTTTTCCCCGCCAACTGTAATGGAATATGCGCGCGTGCCGCCTTGCGCCTGTGTCGCGCCCAGGGTTACCTCCCTGATACTACCAGGCCATCTATCTAATGGAATTTCAATTGGCATTTGCTTATCTCCAGGAATTATCTTTCATTGATAGAACTGGAACATTGTCCACTTTTATTATTGTATATCATTTGAACAAGTTGGAACATCCAGTATTATCAAATGAGCAATCAACAATAATTTTTCCGCTTCCCTAAGTACCGCTTTCCTAGAAAAAGGCAGGATGGAATTGGCCGAAACCATCCTGCCCTCGTTGTACTACATCAACTAGAATATCGGATCGGCGACCAGAGCCGGATGGTTATGCTCTTCCATCCAAGCAAGCAGCTCATCGACGGTGCTTACACCGCGTTCGTCGGCAATTTTTGAGATCAAGTCCACATCGCCTTCACGTTCAGCTACGACGCGCAGCTCCTCAGCCATAGTTTCTTTTAAAACGCTGCTCATCCAAACGACGCGTTTGAAACCGCCGTCAGCGGCGATAAATTTTGGACTGATCAAATAATATTTACCGACTCCCATCACACCTGGCGTCTGCAATCCGCCGCCGGCGATCCCGGCTAAGGTGCTGAAGGTCATCCCCGCAGGGGTCATACTGGTATCCTCGCGGCTGACGACCATCACCCCATTCGCCTCCGGAATCAGCATAACGATGCATTCGAAACAACCGCAGGCAGTCATTGGATTCTCCATGATCGAATACACGGCAACTTCCTGGATCTTGCCATGCGAGCCGATCTTGGCATAATCGTTGGTGCCCGTCCAATATCCTTTTACAGGGTCGATCACTTTGCCTAATTTGATCGGCTGGTTGGGTCCTGTCGGGTTGATACTGAATGATGCCTTGCAATCCAACCAATTGTAAGCGCCGCATAGTCCCAGGCGCTGCGGGCTGACGACACATACGTGGTCGGGTGCGAAGGATTGGCACAAAGTACACGAATAAAACTCTTCAACCCGATCGTCCGTCAGGTCTGCCAGCCGCTTATTCCGGTGATCGTAAGCGAGACGCGCTTTTGCGAGCCATTCTTTATTTAGCTCTGGCTCGGTGTAAATGGTCACCTGGACTTTATCAACGATCGCGCCAAAATCTGAATGGAAACGGGCATGCAGAATCTTTCCGAAATGTTCCAGGTTAAAGCCTTTTTCCGCGGCAGCCTTAGAAATTCGGATCCAGGCAATATCCCGCTGGCCGATATGCTGGATTCCGGAGGCTCCATTAACGAAGTAGTGTATCTGCCTCTCGAGGACGGGCTCGAAGTCCTCCTGCATCTGGCGTCCAGCCACATCGACAACGATTCCCATATCCATGGCGCCCTGGGCATCGATGCTTTCAAAGCCTGGACCGACCACTTCAACTTTTCCATCGACAATTTCGTCAAGCGGGCGCATATGCAGGTATTCGAAGCAGCGCGAGTATTTTCCACCAAACTCGATCCGCATGTCGTTCTTACGAACAACTTCGCCTTCAAAGGCAGATCCGTACGGCACAGGGACAGGGACATTGGCAACTTTTACTTTTACGCCGCGCACCTCGATGCACTTTTGCACCAGTCTTTCAGCCCGTTCCAGATCGTCCCTGCCGTCGATCTCGTTAAACGGGAGACTGACAACATGCTCATACTTGGTCACACCTGTTGGCAGGATTTCTGGGATCACGGTATCTGCGATCACCGGGAAGCCGAAATTGATCGCACCGGCTGCAGCTGCGTATTTCAGATCATCCACTTCACCTAAGGCGAGTACAAAGGCGAAGACGCGCTCGCGATTGTACATTAATATCTCGCGCGCCTGTCCCGCCTTCAAACCGCCAAAGGTGAGCGCGGAGCGAGTAGCGAACCCTAATGCGTAGATTGCACTGATTGTATCGGTCCCAAAAGGCACCGTATAGGTATCGTATCCCAGCTCGACTCCTTCTTCGATCAGCTGGTCGATAATACTTCTCCCATTGACGTTCCCCGAGAGAAAACACAGGATGTTCCGTCTTTGGAGCTCGCGCACGATCTTAACCGCCACTTCATTCGACTTCGCTGCCCCGACGATCGCCGCGAATCCGGGCATCCGGCCGTCTACCAGCTGGATTCCCCAGGAGCGGAGCTGAATATCGTCGATCGGTCCGTTCAAATGACCATCCAGGCCAGATTTGCCGTCGCCTTGGTGGATATCCGGGCTGGTGAAAGACGTCCCACCTGCCAGAGCAAATCCGGGCATCGGTTCTGGCTGCAGCTTGTAAACGTAGCGAATGGCCTCGATCACTTCCGCCGCCAGGAGAGTCGCCATCCCTGAATCGAGAGTCTCACCCAGATATGGCGTCCAATTTCGCTCAGAGGGCAGCGGATGCAAAAGATTGCGAGCGTGGGTCAGTACTGGCTCGAGCTGAGACAATCTTTCTACGGCTATACCGGTCATCCCAAAAATTAACGGGATGTAGTAAGCAGTATTGGGGAACGATACGGGGGTATCTGGTCCTTTTTCTATCAAAGCCTTCCCCAGCATCAGCTCAGCTTCGGTAACCAGGGCATTGGCGCCCCGAATTGCTCGAGTTGCGATATATCTTGACATGGTTCCTCCTAGTCCGCAGCAATTCCGTAGAGTGATTGGCGACGTTCCGCCAGGGGCAGGCGTTCCAGTTCAAGCATGCGCATATCGCCGCTGCGTCCGAACCGGGAAACATCATAAACTGGCAAACCCAGAGCCGCTCGTTTCTTATCGATGTGGTCCAAGGTGCGCCGGATCATTTCATCCGCGTCCTGGACGAACTCAAGTTTACCGCCGTAGAGTTTCTCCCAGCCTTCACTAATATAGTTGAGCACAACATCGCTGTCCGAAACCCGATCGGGCATACCACTGACCGGTGAAGAGCCGCCGAAAATGACGTACGCGCCGGAGGCCACGCAGTAGGTGGCGATAGATAACGCTTTTTCGCTCATCCACTCAGGCGCTAATCCAACCGCAGGGATCTGGTCGATATCATCTCCCAATCCACCCTCGGAGACCATCTGGGTCAGGACGGTTAGTATGCGAGTATTATCCACGCATGATCCCATGTGCAGGACAGGTGGAATACCTACCGTTTCACACACTTCCCTCAATCCAGGACCGACCTTATCCAGGCCAGCTGAACCCAACAGCAGTCCCAGCTTGGCGCTGGCGATGGCGCCGCATCCCGTTTCAACAACCAGCACATCTTGTTTTAGAAGCTCCTGGGTGACATATGTGTGGATCCAGTCCTGTTTAGCAGCGCGGGTTATTGCAGCCGACGATGGCTGCCACCCCTCGGATACGCCCGGCCATGATTGCGTCGTTGAGCGGTCGGAAGGATGCCCGGAATGTTCCACCCAACATATAGTTGATATATTCATGAGAAAACCCTGGAACCAGGTCCTCACGAATATCTGGAATCTCGTACTCCCCGCGGTTTTGGAAATTATCGATAGCAGTCTTCAGGATCTGCTTGGCGATCGTTAAGGCTTTATGTTCATCAAATTCGATGTGAGTCGCCCCTTTGATCCGTACTTTTGGCGAGGTAGTGATGACCTTGGTATGGAAATGGGTGGAGAGCTCGACCAGTGCCTGCATGATGCACTGGACGTCAACGACCATCGCCTCCACCGCTCCGGTCATGATCGCCAGCTCCTGCTGAAGGAAATTGCCGGCCGCCGGAATGCCTTGCCGCATCAAGATTTCATTAGCAGTGCAGCATATACCGGAGAGGTTAATTCCCTTCGCTCCTGCAGCTTGTGCATATGCAATAATTTCAGGATCCTGGGAGGCAGCCACGATCATCTCGCTTAATGTAGGCTCATGACCATGTACCACCACGTTGACCATATCGGCTTTGAGGACGCCAAGATTAGCCTGCCCAAGCAGCGGTGCAGGGGTTCCAAACAAAATATCTGAAATATCCGTTGCGATCAGGCTGCCACCCCAGCCGTCGGCCAGAGCAGTGCGCACTGCGTGGTTCAGAATATGCTCGGGTTCCTGATCATCTCCGATATGGGTGCGGTGAAGCGCTTCAACGACTTCACGATCAATACCCCGCGGGATGACTTTCAATGATTCCCATAATTTCTGGCGTTTCTGCGGAGCGCGTGATACTGGAACAATCTGACCGGTCTGCTGCCCAAATTGGGCGATGTACAGATCAGCCAGGTCGTTGGCGATCTCATTCGGCGAGCGCCCGTCGACTTTTATCCCATAATATCCGGCGACGGTGCGCAGCTTGGCTACATCCCGGATCAGGTAGCCTTCTGCCTGCCCGTTGGCAACCGCTTTCAGGGTAAAGGCCATATCGCGCCCATGGTCAGAATGTGCAGCAGAGCCGGCTGCTATAGCCCGGATCAGGTTCCGCGCCTGGATCGTGTCAATCGTTGCCCCACATACTCCCGTTTGACCTTCTTTGGTTAAACGGCAAGGGCCCATTCCACACATCTTGCAGCACATCCCCGCACCGCCGATATTGCACGGCGGTAACTCCTCTGCACGGCGAAAGGCTGTGCTGAGTCCCAATTTGTCCGCCCGGATGAGCATTTGTTGGGCTGCCGGGTCAGCCGATAACTCCTCAGGTCGCTTCTTTTCTTTCGCCATCCCCTAATCCTCCATCTTATTATTAAGTATTCCGAGGCCTGGACAATTCCATAGAGGCCGCCCAGAATAACCGGCAGTCTGGCCAAAACTGATGCTGTGCCGGGTCGTTTCGTACGTTGCGGTATGCCGGATGAAAGATGAAACGCCTTCCTGGTTATACGCGCTGACCCCTGATTCGACGGGAATCTCCAGGTCGCCTGTATATCCAGCCTCTTTCAATTTTTCCTCGAATACTGTCTCTTCGATCTGGGTCGGATCGTAAGTGATCTCTACCACCTGGAAGCTGCTGCTGGCATAGACATCCGTTACCCCGGGGAGAGAGAGTAATCTTCTGCGGACCTCCTGGACGTGATGGTCGCCATACATAGCCGGGACATCTATCGTAAATGTTTTCATTGCTCACCCTGTTTTTCTGGATTTATAGGACATGTAAGCTGGATTCGAACTTTCTCTGGTGAAATAAAACCGCCTCACGCTCCAAAGAACATGGGTGAGGCAGGGTTATTAATAATTGTTCAGCAGGCGTTGTAATCTGGAGGGAAGATGAATTCACATCATTGAGTGAGTGGCATAATGCGCTGAGCTCTACCTCAACAGAATCCTTACTCATCGACCCAATACCTGCCACCTGTATGAATGCCCATCATGCTACTCTTCGTCAGAAATATAGCAAAGATGCAACCGGCTTACAAGTGACATATATAACTATTTAACGGGGGCGTTTCATCGTGTTTTTGTGCTAACTGTATAAAATTTCACCGAATTAGATCGATCAATTTTATGTCCTGCGAGAGATTCATTGCACCTATGTAGTGCTGTAAAAAGTATGGGTCCTGATCAAGCTCGATCTGCTCGCAGATCGAGGATAACTCCTGTGCCTGGGAGAATCCGATATCGCTGAGAAACATCGCTGCCCCCAATCCGGCGCCGTTCGGAATGGTCTCTACAACATTTTTAGAGACTGGAGGGATCATCCCCAGACCCAGCACAGCGTCGATGCTCACCTGGCCTCCGAAGGACCCGGTCAGGATGAAACGCTTTAGATCTTCTGGCTTCAAATCCAAATTTTTCATCAAAATTTCCACCGCTGCCCGGATTGCACCCTTAGCTTTTTGCAGCTCACGGATGTCCCATTGTGTCAAGGAAAGACGTCCATCCGGGGTAAGTGGGATACTGCGCTCATCCCTTTGAGAGGATCCGCGGAGCTCATTGAGCAGAGGCGATTTATCGTTAATCCGACCGCTCTCGAGGATGACATCCGCCCCCCGCAGGGTATCTATCACGCTGAGCAACCCTGATCCGGTCAATCCCACGGGCTCACAATCGCCGATCGTATCCAGGAGGAGCCTACCTGACTCAAGGCGAGTGTTGACAATCGCTCCATCGATTGCCCGTGTTCCACATGAAATGAAAACTCCTTCGAAAGCAGGACCCGCAGCCGTGGAGGCGGTCAGGATGCGCTTTCCATCCGTCACCAGGACCTCACCGTTGGTACCCAGGTCGATCGCGGCCATGGGGGCTTGTGCGTGCGCAAAATCAAAATAGGCAAGGCAAGCCAACGCATCCGATCCCACAAATCCCCCAATCAGTGGCGGCAAGGATACTTTCACTCTTTCGGGAAAAATTCCTCCCATCAGGTAGCGCGCGTCCGCGATAGCCTCCTTGCTCACAGGTTGAAAAGGCATCCGGGCGAGGCTCTCGAGGGGTAACCCTACCAGCAGAGTGGTGCATGGCGACGTTGCCCACGATCGTAACCCGTTCAATCCGGTCTCGAATTCGATCTGAAAGCTTGAGCGAGTCGACCGCCTGATTGATTGATGCCAGAGCCAGCCGCTGTAAGCGCTGCGCATTGACCGGCGACTCCAGTCCGGCTGCAATCCTGGAGATTACATCCGCGCCGTATACGGACTGCTGGTTCAGGCTTGCTCCTCCTGCCTGGACCTCGCCGCTCTCCAACAAAGTCAAAAAGGCGGCTACCGTTGTCGATCCCAGGTCAACCGCCAGACCCAGCGGTGCCTGGCTGCTCTTATAGCGGTGGCTTGCCCTGAAGATTTTATTCGAATAGATAACGATCGGTGAGAGTACTACCCGGGCATCAGCAGTAATGCGCGCCCTGCATGCCAGGCGGTTGTCAAGTGCCAGCTCGCCTCTGGATAGGTGGAGAAATTCGATCTCATCCGGCGGCGCCACTCCATTTTCGCACAATACTTTACATTTACCGCAAGTACCTTTGCCTGCGCAGGGTTGTTCGATCGGCAGCCCGGTGGCAGCAATTGCCTCCCCTAATAGGCTGTCCTTCTCGACCTCAACCGATTGAACCTGCTCTCCGTAAACAACAGTAACTGTCGGCATAATCTCCCCGGCTAGAAGCGGAAAAATAATTCCTGCTTGAGCTCACCCCCCGGAGGAACTATGATGAAATCATCTCCTGAAAAATCATTTTCATTATGATTGGCAAGCAGGTAGCTGTATTCCACCAGATTTTTTACATAATCCTCAGATCCGCGCAGCTCGCCATACTGAATTCCCCACTGCTCACAAAATTTGGCAACTTCTTGAGCCTGGGGGCGATATTTTTCCAGGTCCTGCTGGTTATGCGCAACGAATAACAGGCGCTTATAGTGCTGGTACTGCAGATCCATGATCAGCTGGCTTTTTTCCTGCCCATATTTTGGCAGCAACTTCTTATACTCCTCCAGCGGATTGCTGCCAGATTCGAGCCAGCCTTTCGTCAGGTAGTAAGTACCCGGCTGAGATTGGAACTGCTCCTGGTAGGCTGCATACGAGCCGAGGAAAATGGCGATGCAATCATCGGTGCGCGGAATTACCAGGATATGCTTCCCTGCCTGGATCTTATCCAACCCGTTTCCGCACAATCCAAAGGCAAGTATGATCAGGCTGGGAGCTTCGATCCGGTCAATCTGTTCCTGGATTTCACTGCGCAGGTGTTTAGGGACCTGATGCAACCCATAATCTAAGAAGCGAATCTCGCTGCGCTGTTCCTCCGGGAGATACTTCTCGATCAGGTGTTGAAATACCTGGCAGGCAATCACTACTACCGGCAGCTTCATGCTCGGCAGCCTGATTAAAACAGTCCGATGACGCGTCCGGTCTCGAGGTCGATATCGACGTCGTAGAAGACCGGTCGGGTGGGCAGCCCCGGCATGGTGCGCATCGTGCCCAGCAGCGGGTACAGGAACCCTGCCCCCACCGATGCCCGGATATCCCGCACCGGCACCCGGAACCCCTTCGGCACTCCCTTCAGCGCCTGGTCGTGGCTCAGGCTCAGGTGCGTCTTCGCCATGCACATCGGCAGCTTGTCAAACCCCAGCTTCGTGTACAAGGCGATCTTCGCTTCCGCTTCCGGCAGGTAGTCCACCCCGTCCGCCCCGTAGATCTCCCGGCAGATCGTCTCGATCTTCTCCTTGATCCCCATCTCCAGCGGGTACAGGAACTGGAACTTGCTCGGCTTCTCCGCCGCTTTCACCACCGCTTCCGCCAGCGCTTGCGCCCCTTCCCCGCCTTCCATCCAGTGCCGCGCCACCACCGCATCTTCCGCTCCCGCTTCCACCGCCGCCTGCCTCACCAGCTCCACTTCCCCCGCCGTGTCGCTCGCAAAGCTGTTCACCGCCACCACCACCGGCACCCCATACCTCAGCGCATTGTGGATGTGCACCCGCAGGTTCCCCAACCCCGCCCTCAATAACTCCAGGTTCTCCTGGGTGTAGGCTGCGTCCAGCGGCTTGCCCGCCACCACCTTCGGCCCTCCCCCGTGCATCTTCAATGCCCTCACCGTCGCCACCATCACCACCACATTCGGGATCAGCCCGCTGTAGCGGCACTTGATGTCGAAAAACTTCTCCATCCCGATGTCCGCCCCAAACCCGCTCTCCGTCACCACGTAGTCCGCCAGCTTCAACGCGATCCGGTCCGCAATGATCGAGCTGTTCCCGTGCGCTATGTTCGCAAACGGTCCCGCATGCACGAACACCGGCGTCCCTTCCAGCGTCTGCATCAACGTCGGCTTGATCGCTTCCTTCATCAGCACCGTCATCGCCCCTGCTACCCCTAAATCCTCCGCCGTGATCGCTTCCCCTGCCGTGCTCGTCCCGATCACGATCCGCCCCAGCCGCTCCCGCATGTCCGCCAGGTCCGCCGTCAGCGCCAGGATCGCCATGATCTCGCTCGCCACCGCTATATCAAACCCCGTCCGCCTCTCGTACCCCTTCTCCTCCGCCCCCTGCCCGATCGTGATCTCCCGCAGAAACCGGTCGTTCGTGTCCACCACCCGCCGCCACGTGATCCCCGCCGGATCGATGTTCAGCCGCACAAACCGGCTCCGCTCCTCCGCAGTCAATTCATTCGGATCTTCCTTCGCTATCCCCAGCTTCAACAGCCGCCTCTTCATCGACCCCGTGAACTTCCGCACCCCTGCCTTGTCCGCCGGACACAGCGCCTCGAACAGCTTCTCGTCGCTCTGCGTCCCCTCATGGTACCAGCGCGCATCGATCGCCGCCGCCAACAGGTTGTTCGCCGCCGTGATCGCATGGATGTCCCCCGTCAGGTGTAAATTGAAGTCCTCCATCGGCACCACCTGGCTGTACCCACCCCCTGCCGCTCCCCCCTTGATCCCAAACGTCGGCCCCTGCGACGGCTGCCGGATGCACGTGAACACCCGCTTCCCCAGCACCGCCCCCAATGCCTGGCTCAACCCCACCATCGTCGTCGATTTCCCCTCCCCCAACGGCGTCGGCGTGATCGCCGTCACATCGATGTACTTCCCGTCCGGCACTTCCTTCAACCGCTCCAGCACGTTCAGCTTTACCTTCGCGATGTAGCTCCCGTGCAGCTCGATCTCCTCCCCCAGCAGCCCCACTTCCTCCGCTACCTGCTCGATCGGCTTCAGCTCCGCCGCCTGCGCGATCTCGATGTCGCTCGGTACTGGATACACACGTTTAATCATTTTAGACTCCTGTTCGATTTTATCGATGATGTTTTCAGATTTTACATTCGTATCAATGTATCCGTATTTTATAAACCAACAAAGAGGTTATGTCAATCAGGTTGGGTTAAGTATATAGTCGTTGAATGTTTGCTCGTGCTCCGTAAGAGAAATGCTTGCATTCATTTCCGCTCAAAGAAGAACCAGCGGTGCCCTTCCAGATCTTCGACCCTGTAACGCCGGCCAGGCGGATCCTCGGCGATCGGGGAGAGGATGGTTGCACCTGCTGCCTTGGCGCGCTCAAAATGAGCATCCAGGTCATCCACATAGACTAATACTCCATCGATAATCCAAGGAACAAGCGACCATTTCCGGGCTTGCTCACATGTCTCCCGATGATGTCTAGGACTTTCATAATCAGGTGTCGGTGTTGCCAGCATGATGAGTCCATCACCTGCCTCCATCTCGGCATGAGAGAGGGTACCATCGGTTGAGAGCTGGCGTGCTTCCTTGCGTTCTCGAAAACCGAATGCCTTATTAAGCCAATCAATTGCGGTGACTCCATCTTCATATGCGATCATGGGGATAACCACCGGATACCCGCTCTGCATAACAGCCTCCTTTACCCTCTTATGCTCGCTGATTGAAAATGCACCCAATGATTGTCATTCTGCCGTTCCATCGATTCTACTGCAACAGGCTATATATTGGACACGATGGTTTTTTCTTTGCGAATGGCTCTATATTGTCCATCCTATTCTACTGATTTTTTCAAAGGCTGACAATTAACACGATCCGGCTGAATGCTGTAAAATACCCATAATCTGGAAGGAGAATCGATACCATGGATAAATTGACCACTTTCTTGGCCTCACAACCGGTTATCCTGTTAGATGGAGCCATGGGTACCATGCTGATGAACGCTGGCCTTCCGGCTGGACGACCTCCGGAAGAGTGGAACCTGCTCTCTCCAGAAAAAGTGAGCGCCGTCCATCTTGCGTACGTTCAGGCTGGCTCCCGGCTGATCCTGGCAAATACTTTCAACGCGAACCGTTTCCGCCTCTCCAGGCATCAGCTGCAAGAAAAGGTTAGCGAGATGAACCTGGCCGGGGTCGCGATCGCCCGCTCCGTTGCTGAAAAGGCGCCTTATCCAATCCTGGTAGGTGCGTCGATGGGGCCGACCGGTGAGATGTTCCCGCCGATGGGATCGCTCACCTTTGAAAATGCCCGTGACGCTTATGCTGAGCAAGCCTCCGCCCTGGTCGATGGAGGTGTAGACCTGCTCTGGATTGAAACAATGATTGACCTGCAAGAAGTGAAAGCTGCGATTGCTGGCATTCGCAGCGTAACCGGGCTGCCATTTGTGGCAACCATGACGTTCGAGAAACACGGCCGTACCATGATGGGTGCTACCCCGGCTCTGGTGCTTAAGACAATCATAGAAGAAGGCGCGCTGGCGGTCGGCGCCAACTGCGGCGCGGGTCCCCAGTTGGTCGAAAAAGTTATTCAGGCTATGCGAGAATCAGACCATGAGGCGCGCTTAATCGCGAAAGCGAATGCGGGATTGCCCCGGCTGGAAGGTGACGAGGTGGTTTACGATGGCACGCCAGCAGTAATGGCTGCTTATGCAGAAAAAGTTCTGCAGCTCGGAGCCAGTCTGATTGGAGCTTGCTGTGGGAGCACCCCTGCCCACCTGCTCGCTATGGCTGAAGCCTTACAGCTTCAGGTAACCGGCTAAAACGTATATTTTCCTAGTAAATATACAATCCTGCCGGCGAACAGAGCTGCCAGCAGGATTGTTTTACTTCTTCAGATTATCGTCGTACAACGGTGGGAATTATGCTTCGAGCTCCAGGCCAAACTCACCAGTATTCACCCATTCTAAATTGATCAATGACCAGAAATCGACTGCCAACCGGTTAAGAACATATTCATATGGAAGCCAGCCGTAGCCAGTCTCGCCCCAGCTTTTCCCCCAGGAATTCCGGATCAGCAATGCACCTTTCGTCTCGCGATTGCACTTGGTGTTCCTAATCTTCTTATTGTCATCGTATCCGGCGGCAACAATGGCATGACCCCATTGAGCGCGCTCAGTTGGGCACGGGTACGGGATTCCACCGGGAGTATCGGTATTATTGAAGGACGGGAATCCAAAGAAACCAAACATAGAAGGTATCCCAGCCGCGAGATAGGACTTAATCGAAGTCAAAACTTTAGCTGAATCTATATTTTTTCCCAAAGGATCGTGGCAAAAGTATTTTGCCGCACCAAAATTTTGGGCGACTGCATATACGAAAGGAGATGGTTCTCTGTCGAAATCGGGAGTTCGCGTCTGTATAAGGCCAGTATTTTTCAGGAGCAACTCCGCACAGTACCAAGGCTCCCATCGCATTGCGTAGCCATGCTCCAGAATCTCCCGTCGCCCCGATCAGCTTGCGCGTATTCCAATATACGAACAAGCGAGAGCCATCGATGAATTTATTATAGGCGCGATACATAAAATATTCGGCCACACCTACGCTGGCATTCGCCGTGCACGACCCGAGCTGCCCTTGATCTTCAACCGGGGTACACCACTGGCGTAGATCGACTGCCTTCGGCAGGAGAATTTTTGTCTTGATACCCAGCTTTGCTGCAATTTGAGCAATCTCGGGATTGACAGGTGATAGGTCCCGTAAATCGGGGACCGGAGGCCACCATCCCGTCCCAAACGTCGTCCCTACGGATTCTACTTCGACGATATTGTTCGAAAATAAAGTGGACATTTATTTTCCTCCGTCTAATCCACAAAAAAGTTCGACCCCATAGAAACCGCTCGTTTCAAGGAACTGGGTCTACAAAGTCGATTAATTGAACCTTATTTATATTTTACATCAATAATTGAGGAAGGCGATTAGAAACCTGTGAAAAATGGCTTTAACCTGGCAATCAATCACGGCTCTGCCGGCTTTCGCTTTCGCATACTGAACAATCCCGGGATATTTACCAGCGCAATTCCACTGATGATCAAGGCGCCGCCGAGTATAACCTGCCAGTACAGCTGCTCACCCAAAAATACCACCCCCAGAATGACCCCCACCAGCGGCGGTATATAGGTCACCAGGGTAGTACGCGTTGGGCCGATGGAGTGCAGGAGACCGAAATAAAGCAAATAAGCCAGACAAGAGCCAATTAATCCAAGCCAGAGCAAAGCGACCCAGACGATAGGGGTTTGAGGCAATTTTATTGGCCTATCCACACTCAAGGTCAAGGTCCACATGATCAGGGTCGCCATAATAAATTGTAATAATGACTGAATCTGAGGATGGAATCCTTTGGTCTTCAAGCGGGCGTAGATTGTTCCACACGCATAAGAGAGCGTCGCCAGGAGCATAGCAATTTGCCCAATAAAACCTTTCCCAAGAGAGCCACCCGAAATCTCAGGGAGAAATATAATGATTACCCCAACAAATCCTACTAATAAACCGGCCAGTTTGGGAAAGCTAAAACGATCATCCGGAACTAACCAGGGAGCAATCAAGATCGTCCACAAGGGGACGGTGCTGTTCAGTATTGCAGCCAGCCCTGAATCGATGTACTGCTCACTCCACGAAATGAGCACGAAGGGCAAGGCAACGTTAATCAATCCGAGTACAAAATAAACCCCTAAGACAGGGCGGATAGCCTGCCAGTCCCATTTAACAGATTTGCTGAACCACAGGATAAGCAGCAAGCCCAAGGCCGCGAATAAAGTTCGGAAGCTCACCAGGACCAGCGGAGTAATTTCTCCGACAGCAATTTTTATCCACAGGAACGAGGTCCCCCATATGATCCCAAGCGTCCAAAACCGAATCCAATCCTTACCAGACATAGGGTTTCCCTATCCTTGGGATAGAAATTAAAAGCCGTACCATGCAGTACGGCACTGTGGCGAGGGTGGGATTTGAACCCACATCCAAGGGCTTATGAGTCCCCTGCTCCACCGTTGAGCTACCTCGCCATCGGCTAGAGCGGCAAAATGTTACTACTCTCCTATCGATTTGTCAACCAGGACGTCCGTTTGCTCATTTAACAATGTAGAATATGCAGACAATGCCTGGTAATAGGGCATTATACTGGGGATATAGTGTCTTTCCTCGGCGGCATGGGGACCGATTCCCGTCTGCCCCCATACAATCCCCTGCCCTCCGGGAGCGAATCTTGCGCTGGTCCCTGGCAGCTTACGCCCCAGTACCGGCGGAGAGCCTGAGACAGTGGTTACTGCCTTGATGAGCCCCTGCAAATATGGATTGTCAGGGCTGCACACGATCCCGTTCTCGCAGACCGGGATATTTATTTCGAGCTCGTTCGCCTGACAATATCCCTCTAATTCACTCACGAGCGCATTCAGGTCATCCTCTGGTATCGGGCGGATCTCAACCCCCAATACCCCTTGATCAGGTGTAATGTTGTAGATCCCTGGTCTTCCCACCTGGATGAATGGGTAGTTCACCTGTGATTTCCAGCTGTCTGCCGCACTCAAAGTCAGGTATTTGCTGAATAACTCCCCCAGCTCGATCCTTGCCCGGAGGAGGCGTTCTCCCAGGTCGGAGACAGGTTTCCCAGCGGCTTGCTTTATCCCGCTGTGACCGCGCTGTCCTTTTACGATCAATTCAAAACGCATTATCCCGCGGTTTTCTGTACATATCTCTCCCCAGATCTCGCTGCCTCGCTCGCCCGTCCTCTCCCCGGCGATGAACAGCTGGGGTGAATAGCCCAATCCATCGGCGTCCTCTGAAAGCGCGCGCAAGACATGCGGCGTACCCATCGCCTCTGTCTCGCCGTTTTCTTCATTGCCCACCAGCACTAAGTTAATATGCGGGTATGGAGGACCATTCCTGAGGGCATCCTTCAGCCAGACCAGATTCGTGGCGACGACAGTTTTCATATCTGCCGCGCCGCGACCCCATAAGTAATCCGCATCGATGCGCGGTTCGAACTGGCTGTCGTCTGGCTCCGGCTGGACAACATCAAAATGCCCTGAGAGCATAACCGGGGCAGCCATCTCTCCAGGGAACCCGATAAGCAACGCAGGGTACTTCGCATGTTCATAGAAACGGACTTCCAGTTTGTAGTTGCGGGCGTAATCGTAGATAAATGTCGCTGCACGGTGGACTTCTTCCAGGCGCTCTTCCGGGCAGGCGGTCACTGAAGGGATGCGGATCAAGCTTTGTGCTAAATCCAGGATTTCGCTGCTTTTATCCGGATAAGCAATTTCGATCACTGTGTTGGGCTTGGGGCGGAAGCGGATAGGAGCCTGAGGGTCAAGACGAACCTCCTCACGCATGTGCTGGACGAATTCAGAGAGTTTATTCTCGTCCATCTTCATCGCAGGAATTTCAGCGGCGATCATCTCAACATCATTTGCAACGGACTCTTCTCGCTCAATTGCCAGCGACTCCAATATTTCGAGGGGAATCTCCAGCTCCCCATCCTCAGCTTGCGCCCCCAACATTTCCCTCACACGCTGCCGCATCCTTTCAGCAGTATTTGGACCTCCTGCAGACATCTCCTGCAGTGGCTGCAAATCGTTCGCATAGCTCAATGTTTCGGCTAATGGACCGATTTCATTTAATACCCAACTCAGGAATTCTCGCATGGCTACCGGCTTACCAGATAGGGGATGCTCGATCTCAGCCCGCAGCCCACGGGAGGCAGCTTCGTATTCATTGCGCCTGGCACGGGCAATATCTTCCTGGTCATATCGAAATGCTCTGCCGAAAGCAGGATCGTAATAGAATTTCAATAGAAGCAAGTATTTCAGAGTCAGGTTGGCAATATCCAGCTCAATTGGGAGACCTTCATCGTCTGTCCGGATTTCCACACGCGCCATCGGAAGGTTGATCCGTGCCAGTAAGTTTTGAATTTCAATCTGCCTGGCCATCTCTCCTGCCGAATTTTCCTTCCCCAACGAGTACAGGCCGCGTGCGTACAAATCCTCAAGCTGGTCACTGGTGATATGAATAAGGCGCTCGACCGGCTCTGCAAAAGACCGGGCGCGAACCGGAGTCCAGTTGTTATTGCCGAAGCGGATCCCACGTCGCACCAGGTCATAAGAGATCTCTAAATAATCCTGGTATGAGCGATAGAGGTTCGGGAGGTCCAATCCTACTGGGTTAGGGAAGGTCAGATTGCGCACAGAATCAAACTGGGTGAGTACGACCGATGATTTTCCCTCCTTTACTTTTGGCTGAAAGGGCGTGGAGGCACTGGTCGCAATGAATAGAGCAGCAAACGCGCGCATCAGGCGGGTAGCAGTGATATAGAATTCGCTCTTAAATTCATCCAGGTGAGTATTGCCGCGCTCAGCGCCCGGCAGGTGCATAAAATCCCAGGCCAGGAGCGACTCAGGCAAGGATAAATTCGTGTGAGTACCGGTTGTAGCCAGGCTGTCGCCATAGAGATCGACGCATCGTTCGAGGTAGCGCCTTTTCGCCAGGTGCCAGGTTCCGGGGATAGAATAATGACCGATGAGGGTTTTCACCAGCAGGTTGCCGTGCCAGCAAAATAACCTTTCTGCAAATTCATTGCCGGCCCGATGAAGTGCATTGATCAGGGTAGCTTCCATTAATCTGCCTTCATAGACCGCGCCGCGCGGGGAATAATAAGGTCTGGTAGCCCACTCGATCATCCAGTGAAATACCTCGAGCTGGCTGAACGTGCGGCTCCAAGGCGAGAGATGTTCTGCTCGCAGATAATCCACGAAAGATTGCTGGTTCGGTCCTGAACCAACCGTTAGCAGAGGCCGGAATTCGTGGTCCAACAAATTCCACTCCAGCTCAAACCCGCAGATCCCTCGCTGAGGATCGGCTTTGGACGCCGAATCCAGTGCCAGGTAATACTTCTCCGCAAATTGCTCAGCAGCTTGCTGGTTATTCATAAAGGTTAACCCTCCAGCGCTTTCAATCCCTGCACCAGGCGCTGGAAAGCACCTTCAGTCCGCTCTGGAGGCGTCGCGTATGAAAAACGGATCCATTCTGCGCCAAATTGAGAGAAATAAATTCCTGGAACGACCGCCACTCCGTAGTCCTCAGCCAGATATTGTCCTAAGGGTTCAGTATCTACCCACCCCTTATACTGCAACCAGCCGCCTACATGAATAAAGGCATAGTATCCTTTACCCAGGATATGACGGAAGCCGCTGCTCTCCAACAGCTTCTTCAACACCTTGCGGCTTTCATTCGTCGGATCAACAATGGTACGGCAGGCTTTTGAGTACCCCATCTCGTAAGCAGCCATGGCGACCGCCTGGGCATAAAATGGGGGGATAACCCCGTGAGAAGCGCGTGAGGTAATAAATTTTGCCGGGGTTTCGGGGGCAATCAGATGGCAATTGCGAATATTGGATCCGCCTAAGGATTTGGTTATGCCGTCGAGAATGAAGATTTTATTCCTTTCATCCGCATCGAAATTCCGTAAGAATTTATTTAGATCAATGGGCTGTTCGTCAGTAACATAATGGTACATCCAGTCGAACAGGACAAAGGCAACCCCTGCCCCTAAGGCAAACTTTGCCAGCCGGATTTGACTCTCAGGTGTTATGGTCAGCCCAGTGGGATTATCCGGGCAAGTGATGACCAACCCGGCGATTTTCCTTCCGGATTTTGCGGCAAAGGTCACGCATTCTTGCAGTCCAGCTTCTGAATATGCCCACCCCTCTTCTGGAAGTCCCGGTGCAAGCAGCACATTTGCGCCGATCCCATATGGTCCCCAGTTATAAGAAATCCAAGGCACCCGCGAGACGATAATTGCATCCCCCTGGCGCCCATACCCGAGAGCCAGCATGGCCTCATAGGCTTTAACCAGTCCATCCCTGCCTCCAACAGTGGCGATAATATTTTCCGGGCGGAGGCCGAGATCTGGCTCAATTTTCCAATATTGCTCCAGCACAGCTTTGCGGTAAGCGTCACAGCCGAAAGGCATATCGTACGCGCTGCCGTGTTCGACCTGCATCTCAGCCGCCCGGCGCAAGAGCTCTGGCAATACTCCTGGCAAGCTGGCGCCGCCATCCCCTTGCGAGGCGTCAAATACTGGGCTTCCCGGATTCTTCTGTTGGTAAACCTTCAAGGATTTATTGATAAGGAACATCCTGGAAGGTGGAATAGTCATCATCCTCGCCAGGTGTTCGCTGACCGGGACCAAATTTTGATCGGGAACAACAAAAACAGGTGCGTTCGAATTTGCGGCTTCTGCCATGTGAGCCTCCAGGAAATATTATAAAAAAGCCCCGTTTGCACGGGGCTTGGGTCAATTCATTTGTTTACTTCGGAAGACATTTGCTCATGAATAACATCCAATAACCCCGCACAATTAATCGGGTGGATTAGTATTCATATCTGCAGTCAATCCATTTACTGGCGTCATATTGGGCTGGAATTTACCACATTCGCTATAAACAGTCAAGGCGAGCAGGTTTGAACATCATTGATTGCGGTTGACAATATAATCGGCAAGCTCCAGCAATGCCTGGCGCTCTTCACCCTCTGGCATCATTTCCATTATTTCTTCAGCGCGCCGGATGTGGCTGCGAGCTTCATCCAGGGCAAGCTCGATCGCACCGGTCTGCCGGATTTTCGCCATCATCTGATCAATCTGAGCATCGCTTGCCGGCAGCCCGAAACGGATGAATTGGACATCGGGGTCATCGGGGTGCAATTCCAAATAGCAAATTGCTGGTAAGGTGATCAGTCCATTCCGTAAATCGCTGGCTACCGGTTTTCCCAGCGATAATTGCTCCCCGGTAAAATCCAGAACATCGTCGACGATCTGGAAGGCCATCCCGATCTCATAACCAAATGACTTCATTTGGCGGATAACGTCCTGGTTAGTCATGCTGAGAATCGCTGCAGACTCGGCAGCCAGCTCGAACATCGAAGCGGTCTTTGCATAGATACGGTTGAGATATTCCTTCCGATTGGTGCTCCCTTGCACGGAGAACATCTGGGTGATTTCTCCATTGACGATCGTAGCCAGCGTGCTGGCAAATACTCGCATTACAGAGACCGAATCTGTTTCCGCAGCCAATTTTGCTGCCTGGGCGAAAATGAAATCACCGGTGAGAACCGTAGCCGCCGGACTCCATTGTGAATTTAAGGTAGCAATTCCCCGTCTAAGCAGTGATCCATCAATTAAGTCATCGTGTACCAGGGTAGCGGTGTGTAAAAGCTCAATGGCGGCTGCCAAAGTGATTAATCTCTGCTCACTTGCTCCGAGCATAATTCCGGAGAGTAAAGTCACTGCCACGCGTACCCTTTTCCCTCCGGAAGACAGCAGGTGCTCAAGCGCATTCCCCAACTCGGCATGGTGCTCTTCCGTAGATAGGCGCATGCGCTCTTCGACCTTTGGAATTAATGCCGAGACTGGGGTATAGAAACTAATGGCTTCCAACTGCTTGCTCACCAACGAAATAACCTTTCACTGTTTTGGGTTGTAATTTCAGCTATCTGATCCAGGTCCATATTGTGCAATTCGCCAATTTTTTCTGCAACGTGTAAAACTCTTGCTGGCTCATTCCTCTGACCGCGATAGGGAACAGGTGTAAGGAACGGGGAATCAGTCTCTATTAATAGATGCTTCACTGGCAGCTCCGCTACGACTTTGCGGAGTCTCGCGGCATTCTGGAAAGTAACAGGACCGGTAATCCCAATCATAAAACCTATCTTAATCGCTTGTTCAGCCACTTCTAAGCTCGAAGAAAAAGAGTGCAAGACGCCTGCACGATTAACCAGGGTCGAGCTGCGCAGCTCCAGCTCGTGGTGCCAGTCGCCTAATATCTCCAGCGCATCCTGGCTGGCTGAACGGTCGTCCTCGCTCGAGTCGCGAATATGGATAATGACCGGAAGGTCCACCTCGGCAGCTAAAGCCAGCTGATACGAGAATATTTGCTGCTGGAGGAGCTTTGACGCCAGGTTGCGGTAATAATCGAGTCCAATCTCACCGATCGCGACGACCTTTTCATTAGCGGCAAGTTCTTGCAGCATGACCAACGAGTGATCCGACCAGCTTTGCGCGCTGTTTGGATGGATGCCTGCTGCGGCAAAAACTTCTGGAAAATCCTGGGTATATTTTACTGCCTGATGACTGGTAGCTTCATCGACACCAGGGTTCAATATGCGAATTACACCCGCGGCTTTTGCCCGATTTAGAACTTCCTCCCGATCCATATCAAAGTTGTCAAAGTTCAAATGGCAATGGGTGTCGCAAAGCACTAGCGTAATCCTGCCAATTTTAACCCATCAAACAAGATTGCCTCGACGCGATCCTGGTGAGTTGTTTCCGTATAAACGCGAATTATCGGCTCTGTCCCGGAGAAGCGAATTAATAACCACCCACCATCTTCCAGATTAAACTTAAATCCATCCGTTGAAACCAGCCCAGTAACCTTCAGTCCGCCTAATAAGGTGGGGTTTGCTTTGAGAATTCTATTCTTCCTTTCTTCTGCATCCCCCTCGAAGTGTGTATCGATGCGATTGTAATAATGAGGTCCGACCACCGAGAATAACTCCTCGACAAGCTCGGAGGGTTTCTTCCCTAACCGAACCATCATGTCAAGGATATATAAGCCCGCTAATATACCATCACGCTCAGGCACATGATCCCTGAATGCATATCCCCCTGATTCCTCACCGCCGATGAGCGCATTCGTTTCCAACATCTTTGGGGCTACGTATTTAAAGCCAACTCCGGTGTGAAAAACCTCGACACCGTAAATTTTTCCAAGAATATCGAGCATATTGGTCGTTGAGAGTGTCTTGACGATCGGACCACGTTTTCCCTTGACTTCTAAAAGGTAATATGCAAGCAGCGCAAAAACGCGCAATTGGTTGATAAACTCCCCGTGTTCGTCCCCGACCCCCACTCGGTCGGCATCACCATCCGTGATTATTAATACATCCGCACCTATTTCAACGGACGTTCGCAGGCCTACATCGATATTCGGTCGGATGGGTTCTGGGCGAGACATCTCCGGAAATATAGGATTGCGAGAGTTATGAATTTCGCTTATCTCGATTCGACCACCGGACAGCAGCCGTGAAAACCAGCCGGCGCCATTTCCCCACATCGGATCAACCAGCACCTTCAGCCCGGCAGCCTTGATCGGCTCGAGGTCGATCATCCGGTGGATTTGTTCGATATAAATTGGCGCCGGATCAAAATATTCAATTTTGCGATCGCTGAGTGCATCGTTGATGCTCAGGAATTTGACTTCATCGACCGATGCAGGTATCAGCTCCTCGATTTGCTTGAGACCCACTGGATCAATCGCCCCGCCAAATTCATTCCGCACCTTAAACCCATTATCGGAAGCCGGGTTGTGAGATGCAGTAATATTGACGGCTCCCGCTGTCTTTTTCGCCTTCGCTGAATATGAGATTACCGGGGTCGGAGTTGCTGATTCGGTAAGATATACGTTTATACCATTACCCGCCAGAACTTCCGCAACGCTTACCGCAAATTCCTCGGATTGGAAGCGTTTATCATAACCTACCACAATCCACTGATCGGCTGGACGATTCTTTATCAGGTAGGAGGCAAATCCCTGAGCGCAGCGGCGGACGTTATCAAATGTATAATCATCCGCTATTTTTCCTCGCCAACCGTCAGTTCCGAACTTTATGTTCTGCGGCATACATCCTTCTCGGGTCGTGAAGATCAGAACAATCCAATTATATCAGGCGAGAATGAGCAACGAAGAGAGAATATTTCGGACAATTTTACTGATATTTATAATTTCAGTCCATTTTGCTGGAAGACCAAGAAACCATAAACCCATCCAAATCTTGACGAGGCAAAAATCCTGCCGGCTTTCCTCTTGCAGAGATTGCAAGAATACAAATAATATCGTATAAATAGGAAATTACCACTCCCAGGATGTATTAATGTGTTAATGGAGTAACGAAATGAACTTTGTGTTTTTATCGCCTCACTTTCCACCTAATTACTATCTATTCTGCGTTAATCTACACTACCTGGGAGTCAATGTACTCGGATTAGCAGACGAGCCTTTCGATAATTTGCGACCCGAGTTGCGCGAAGTATTAACGGAATACTATCTGGTCAATAACATGCACCATTACGATGAGCTGTTACGTGCGCTCGGGTACTTTACTTACCATTACGGAAAACTGGATCGTCTTGACTCGCAAAATGAATACTGGCTGGAGACAGAAGCCCAGCTACGCACCGATTTTAATATTCCTGGGTTAAAAAATGACGCCATTGCACGGGTAAAGCGCAAATCACTGATGAAGAATACCTTTATTAAAGCCGGCATACGCGTTGCGAGAGGGAAAGTCACTCAGACCATCACTCAGGCAAAAAAACTGATCGCAGAAGTAGGTTACCCGGTGGTCGCCAAGCCGGATATTGGCGTTGGAGCGGCAAAAACTTATAAAATCAATTCGCTCTCTGAGCTGGATGCCTTTTTCGCTGAAAAACCGGATGTTGACTATATCCTGGAAGAATTTATCGATGGCATAATCTGTACATTCGATGGTTTGACGGACCGTGACGGTAATCTTGTATTTTATACATCTCACCAGTACAGCCAGGGCATTATGGAGACTGTCATCCAGGATGATCTGATCTATTATTATTCCTTGCGAGATATTCCTTCTGATTTGGAAGAGGCCGGGCGCCGGGTGCTCAAGGCTTTCGATATCCACGAGAGATTCTTCCATTTTGAGTTCTTTCGTGATACGCGAGACCAGAATATCACGGCACTCGAGGTCAATATCCGGCCACCTGGAGGGTTAACCACCGACATGTTCAACTATGCAAATGATATTGATGTCTACAAGGAGTGGGCGAACATCATCGTCAATAACCGGTTTACAGCAAATTACAATCGCGATTATCATTGCGGTTATGTAGGGCGTAAATTCAACCGGAACTATGCATACTCTCACGAAGATGTTATCGAGACGTTTGGCGAAATGATCGTGCATCACGAGCCTATTAATGGGGTATTTAGCCGCGCACTAGGTGATTATGGCTACCTGGTGCGGTCGCCTGATCTGGATGATATTATATATATGGCTGAATACATCCATAAGACTGCCTGAAAAATTGAAAACTGGAAATTAACCGATATGAATATCGAATACCATAAGTGGTGGAGCGCCAGTCTGAGCCAGGATATGGAGATAAAAATTTACGGTCGTGGAGGGAAGCCGGTTATTGTTTTCCCAACCCAGGGAGGTCGTTTTTATGAGTTTGAGGATTTTGGCATGGTAGAAGCCTGCAAGGATTTTATTGATGCAGGCAAAATCCAGCTCTATACGGTAGATAGCATTGACTTTCAATCCTGGGCAAATTGGAATATTCCTCCGGGAGAGCGCGCCAAACGGCACAATGAATTTGATCGCTATGTCATCTCCGAAGTGGTCCCGTTTATCCAGAGCCACAACCCTTACGAGAGCAAATATCTAACCACCGGATGCAGCATGGGAGGCTATCACTGTACCAATTTTTTCTTTCGCCATCCGGATTGCTTTGATACCGTAATCGCCATCAGCGGGCTCGCACAGCTCAAAATGTTTATCGGCGATTATATGGATGATAACGTCTATTTCAACACTCCCCTTGCATTTCTGCCGGAGTTGAGTGATCCACTGTATATAGACGAGTACCGAAAAAGTAACATCGTGATTTGTGTTGGTCAGGGAGCGCTGGGAAGAGCCGATGCTTGCCGACGCTTATGCGCTGAGAAATCTCTTGGAGGCAAAGAATATTCCGGTCTGGCTGGAAATTTGGGGATATGACGTAAATCACGATTGGCCCTGGTGGCGAAAAATGCTTCCGTATGTCTTAGGCAAACTCTACCCGGATTAAATCTCTTATGTTAACCCGAACGTCAGTCTATCTCGATTATGCAGCAACTACCCCAGTTGATTCTCGGGTACTAGAAGTGATGCTGCCTTATCTGAATCAGGATTTCGGCAACCCCTCTTCTATCCACCGCTATGGACAGAAGGCTGATGCGGCGCTCGAGGCGGCGCGGGAGTCGATCGCTGCAGGATTGCAATGCAAACCGGACGAGATTATTTTCACATCCTGCGGCACCGAGAGCGATAACCTGGCAATCAGGGGTTCTGCTTTGGCTATGCGCAAATCACGGGGTGCGAACCATATCTTGATCAGCCCGGTCGAACACCATGCGGTCAGCCGTACAGCGCAGCAGCTTGCCGACGTGTTCGGATTTACCCTGGAATATCTTCCGGTTGATTCGTCAGGAAGAGTAGACCCAGGAACTGTAGCATCCTCAATCCGCAAGGATACGGCAATTGTATCTGTCCTCTATGCGAATAACGAGATTGGCACAATCAATCCGATTCGAGAAATTGGAGTGGTTTGCCAACAGGCTGGAGTTCCATTCCACACCGATGCTGTGCAGGCAGCTGCTTACTTGCCCGTCGACGTCAATACTTTAAATGTGGATCTCCTATCCCTCGGTGCTCACAAGTTTTATGGTCCAAAAGGGATAGGGCTGTTGTATTGCAAGAACGGGACTGATCTCATCCCAACCCAGACAGGCGGCGGTCAGGAGGCCGGCCGCCGCTCCGGGACGTCGAATATTCCCTATATCGTGGGTATGGCAGAGGCATTCCGCCTGGCGATCAGCGAGCGCAGCTCCCGAATAACTCGAATACAGCCATTGAGGGATTTCTTAATCGGTCGTATCCTCGAAGAGATCCCAGACGCGCAGCTTACCGGGCACCCTGAACAACGCTTACCGAACCATGCCAGTTTCGTTTTCCGCAATGTCGATGGAAATGCATTATTAATGGCTCTGGATGTAGCTGGTTTCGCCTGCTCATCAGGCTCAGCCTGCAAGACTGGTGATCCTGAGCCCTCTGAAGTGCTGACTGGGATTGGTCTGAGCCGAGATTGGGCGCTGGGCTCGCTGCGCATAACTCTAGGGGCATCCACATCTACTGAAGAGATCCAAGACTTTATGGACGTTCTTCCCGCAGTTATTGATAGATTACGGTCGATCAGGCATTAAGATGGGTATTAAAGTCGCCATCGCGATGAGTGGAGGAGTCGATAGCTCGGTTGCGGCAGCGCTGCTGGTCGAGCAGGGGTACGAAGTCATTGGTCTGATGCTGCGCCTGTGGAGCGAGCCGGGCATGGAGGAAGAAAATCGCTGTTGCGCTCCAGAAGCGATGGCGCTTGCCCGGAGAGTCGCTGCCCAGCTCGATATTCCCTTCTATAGCCTGGATGCCCAGCAAACATTTTACGATGCTGTCGTAAAGAATTTCATTCGGGATTATAGCCAGGGGATTACTCCAAACCCTTGTGTCTCATGCAACCGAATCGTTCGTTGGGAATTTTTATACGATCACGCTCGCGCCCTCGGGGCTGAATACCTTGCAACCGGGCATTACGCGCAGGTCGTCCGGCAAGCCGGAGGAGAGTTCGAGCTCCACCGCGCAGTTGATCATAATAAGGATCAATCTTACATCCTGCATGTGCTGACCCAGGCGAAGCTTCAGCATGCGCTGTTTCCCCTCGGAGAATTGACTAAGCCCGAGGTACGTGCTCATGCAAGAGAGCTGAGCTTGCCAGTTGCTGACCGGGCGGAAAGCCAGGATTTATGTTTTCTCGGCAGCTCCGACTACCGTTCTTTTCTTAAGCGCCAGAACCCGGCAGGCGTAAATGAGGGACCCATTGTAAATATGCAAGGTGAGGTGCTGGGAGCTCACCCCGGATTAGCATTTTATACAATCGGGCAAAGGAAGGGTCTCGGCATATCCTCCCCCATTCCTTTATATGTGATCGCAAAGAATATCGCTGAGAATACCCTCGTGGTGGGTACTGCAAACGAGCTTGGGCGCAGAGATTTTTATGCTGGGGAATTTAATTGGATTTCCGCACGACCGCCATCCGCCCCCTTCCGGGCTCAGGTAAAGATCCGCTATAAAGCGCCAGAAGCCTGGGCTAGGATCGTCCCGATCTCGGAGAAAATGGTTCAGATTCGCTTAGACATTCCTTTGCGCGACGTCTCTCCCGGTCAGGCAGCCGTCATTTATGATAACGAGCGATGTCTAGGGGGGGGTATAATCCAATTTGAACCATAGTCTTATTTTCTGGTGATCGATTGATGAACCTTCCGACCTTTTTGCTTGGGCTGTTAATCTCAACCCTTTATGGGGCGCTATTTCACCTGATTCGAGGTGGGAATTTCAGCCGTCTACTTCTCTATCTCGTTCTCAGCTGGATCGGGTTCTGGTCGGGGCAATTGATCGCGAATCAACTGAATCTGACCTTTTTAAGTATAGGTTCGTTACACCTCGGCTTGGCTACGTTAGGCAGCCTGCTCCTGCTTTTACTCGGCAGCTGGCTCACGCAGTCAGAGCCAGCCCACAGCTAATTTTTTACGTTCAACCTGAATATAATTAGTCCCCTTAAAGAAATCGTCCCCTCATGGCGATGAGGGGACGAAAAGCTCTTGCTGATTCTATTAGAGTAGAATCACATTCGCTGCTTGTGGACCTTTGGGGCCTTGCTCGATGGTAAATTCGACGCGCTGCCCTTCCTGTAAGGTCCGGAATCCTTTGGTCTGTATCGCCGTGTAATGGACGAACACATCCGGGCCATCCTGGCGTTCAATGAAGCCGTAACCTTTGCTTGCATTGAACCACTTCACTGTGCCAGTAATCCGCTGATCCATGTTACAAATTCTCCTTTTTATCTCTGATCTATTGATGGCGCTATGCGTCCAAAGGATATCGCTTAAAAAGAACCGCGGTCTGAAATGCAATCCTGTTCAGACCGGTCTCAAAAAACGTACCACGAACATCACCGCCATCTTACCCTAAGTTTATATTACCAGTCCTAAATCGATTCGTCAAGAAAGAAATGGTTAAGTGGTATGATTCTGGACGAATTTCCTGCAGATTTACTCATTAATGTGAAAAAATATGGACGAAAATGCACCTCAGAGTGAGTTTAATTATGCCCAGATTGGCGATCTGGTGCAATTAGTCAGCCCAACCAATAAATCATTCATTATTACCCTCAAACCGGGTGATCTTTTCCATACTCATCGTGGAATCATCCGCTACGATGATCTGATCGGTAAATCCTGGGGAAGCGCGATTACCACTCACACGGGTCGAATATATTATCTGGTTAAACCTTCCCTGGCAGATATCCTGAGGGCGACGAAGCGTAGCACTCAAATCATGTATCCCAAAGATATCGGCTTGATCCTGGTCATGATGGGAATCGGACCGGGCAAACGGGTAATCGAAGCCGGAACCGGCTCGGGAGCCTTGACCACTGCGTTGGCCTGGTCTGTCGGAACCTCTGGTCATATCTGGTCTTACGAGAACCGCCAGGAGATGCAAAACCTAGCCAGGAAGAACCTGGAGCTGCTTGGATTTTCCGAAAGGGTATCTTTCGTTCTCAGAGATATCAAAGATGGGTTCGATGAAGAAGGGGTCGATGCACTTTTTCTGGATGTCCACAACCCCTATGATTATATTCTTCAGGTAAAAAACGCTCTCGCTCTGGGCAGCTTTTTCGGCTCTATCGTGCCGACTACGAATCAGGTTTCCAAACTAATCACTGCCCTTGAGCAAGCCCAATTTGGATTTATCGACGTATGTGAAACATCGCTGCGCTTCTACAAACCCGTCGCAGACCGCCTGAGACCGACGGATCGCATGGTTGCCCACACAGGGTATCTGGTCTTTGCCAGACCAATGCTGGCGCCGCTCCAAATCGAATCCTCCTCCGAATGACTGCAAACCCTGATCAGATCAGCGAGCAGGAAATCGCTGAAAGATTAACCGCTGGATTGCATCAGCCACGGCCTTTTGCTTACCGCGAGCGCGACTATCCTGCCGACCTTGTTCTCTCGGAGCTAAAACCTGCCGCAGTTTTGGTGCCCCTTCTGCGCCAGGGAACCGCATGGCATCTTTTATACACCCGGCGTAACAGCGATTTGCCTGAGCATAGTGATCAGGTGGCTTTCCCAGGAGGTCGAACTGACCCCCAGGACCGTTCTCCCGAAATGACTGCTTTACGAGAAGCGCAGGAAGAAATCGGAGTGCAGCCCAGGGATGTCAGGATGTTAGGCTACCTGCACGAGTACGTAACGATCACCAATTATCGAGTTACTCCAGTTGTCGGCGTCATGAGCTGGCCGTATTCATTCAAGATAGAGAGGCGCGAAGTCAGCCGTGTATTTACCATTCCCCTGGTCTGGCTAGCCGATCCGCTAAACTTTGACCTGGTGGAGCGCAATCTGCCTGCGCCAAATCCTCCAGTTAATGTAATCTATTATCATGCCTATGATGGAGAAATCCTATGGGGGGCAACTGCGCGAATTACCCAGGCATTTCTCTACATCCTCGGATTTATTAAATAAAAAGAGGCCGGTGCAATACCGGCCTCTTGGTTCGATCAGGCTGGTTTTTCTTCCAGTTCTTCCTTCTTACCCTTTTCAATGACCTCAGGCTCTACTGCGGCGACGACCACTTCCTCTTCCTTTTCCTCGGCTTCAGGCGGGGTGATCAGTGCGATTAATTCGTCGGAGCGGGTCAATACAGCTACCGCCCCTGACAGGACCAAATCATTCACATGGATATTGTCCCCAATGTTTGCCAGCGAGGAAATATCAACATATATTTCTTTGGGCAGGTCTGAAGCCAGAGATTCTACGTCGATTTCTTCAACACCGGTAACCAGGACTCCGATCCCAGCCTTTACCGCCGGTGATTCTCCTTGAAGGACGATCGATACCTTAGCGCGCAGCTTTTCGGTCATCGATACCGCTTGAAAATCTACGTGGATCAAGCTTCCTGTCAGCGGATTTCGTTGACGCTCGCGCACCAGGGTGGTAAGTTTTTTATCCTCTAGCTGAATCACGACGAGCTGCGATGAGGTGACACGCGGGAGCACGCGATTGGCTGTTTTCATATCCAGAGTAATGGCAGTTGGTTGGATATTGCTGCCATAGATGACCGCAGGCAGCATACCTTCCCGGCGGAGAGCTTTTGGCTTTTTCGCGTTCAGATCTCGATTAGTTGCTTGGAACACAGTTTCGTCCATAATTTCCTTCCTGGGAATGCCTCTCACCCCGATAACCAAGGGCTACCTTCACTCCTGTATTGAATTGAATTTGTTGGTCCTGCACAGTTCAAACGAATAATAAAAATTTGTTCGTTGCAGCAGGATATGGATACTACCTTCTCCGGCGGAAAATGCTGCCGAGCAAGGCCAAAGTACCAAATACCGCACCAGTCACCAATCCGATCAATATTGCTCGCTGGGTATCGATTACGGCTTCTACATTCCCATCCACCTGGCTGGCGATAAATATTCCGGTGCGGATGTTGTCAGCTTCTACGTGCCTGGCAATGAGAATTCCTGCCCGCGAATTCACGAGATCGGCTTCGTCTGCAGTAATTACCATCGCCGTGCTATCCTGAATAGTTGCGATAGGGGTCTGGACGATCCCTGTTGCGCCACCGGTTTGCTGGTAGGTTTCTGCCTGAGCAAATGCAACCGCTCCCTGATCGACTGTCATCACCTGAGTAACGACCCGGTTAATTGCGCCTTGATTGAGGTCGACAGTTGTCGCTTCTACAGAATTTGCGGCACTGCGGCTCATGATCACTGTTACTGCTTCGATCGATTGTAGATTCGTGTTGTCCACATTGACCGTTTCTGCCGGGTTTTGCGATTCAGGGGCATCCTGATCTGTTGATTTCATCTGATCGCTCATTTTTCCTCCAGATATCTGGTAAAAAAAACCGCCCATTCAGGCGGCAAATGCACCTATGCGGGCAGAATTTTAGTCGTCTCCTCCTATTTAGTCAATGGTTAATTCACGGAACGTGTTATAGTGCGGAATTGAACACGATTCCAATCCGAGAAATAAGTCAATAACGATATTATGCCCCCAGATCCTGAGCAATTCTCTCCACCATTATTCGCGCAACCGCGGCAAATCGCGCTCGCTGGTCAGCAAGTGGTATATTACGTGTCTTCGAGCCTTGCTAACAATTACGACCTTTCTCCTGCAAGCTACCTGTTAGCGAATTATCTCCCTGGTACGTTGCACAAAAAAATCCTCTTTCGAGGCTTATCCAGTGGAGCCTGGGTAAGCGCGGTGATGTTAAATTCCCCCGATAATGAATATACCTTATGGGACAATAATTTCCTCCACCTTTCGCTGGCTGATCTGACCCTCAAGAAAAACCGCATTGATCAAGCTCGTATTTGTTCCGAAATTTCGCCCAATCAATCTGGTCCTTTTGACCTGATTGCCATCCAGCTGCCGAAAGGGCGAAAACTGGCACGTCGCTGGCTGGCTGAATCCGCTATCGATCTCAAAGAAGATGGAGAGCTTTACCTCGCGGGTTCTAACGATGCAGGCATCCAATCAGTAATCAGCGATGCCGCCGATTTGTTCTCCGCACCTTTGATATTAGCTTATAAAAAGGGAAACCGGATTGCACGTTTTAAAAGTAACCGCCAGCAGCGCGATCTACCCACCTGGAGCAATGAACCGGGAATCAGACCAGATTCCTGGTACGAATTCTCGATCGAGATCCATTCTAAAAGGTACCAAATAAGCAGCTTGCCCGGTGTTTTCGCTTATGACCACCTCGATCCGGGCACACAGTATCTCCTGGATTATTTACCGGTGCCTCTTTCAGGCGAGGTGCTTGATTTCGGCTGCGGGACTGGCATTATCGGTATTACCGCAGCCTCTCTTGGAGCCTCCAGGGTTGACATGGTCGACCTCGATTTGTACGCAACGGCTTCCGCAGAGCGGAATGTTAACCAGAACGATATCAGGGTCGCCAGGGTCACTACCGGGGTTGGCCTTCAACCTTTTTTCGAAACCAAATATGATTATATTCTTTCTAACCCGCCATTTCATTCAGGGAATCGGGTCAATTACCTGCCGGCACAGGAGTTTATTCGCGATAGTCAGCAACTATTGCGTCAAAAAGGGGAACTTTACCTGGTGGCTAATCGTTTTTTACAATATGAGGATCTACTCCAAAAATATTATTCTGAAACCATATGTGTCGCAGCCAATAATCGCTATAAAGTACTTCGTGCTATGAAATAAAAAATTGGAGGAAACCTGATGCTCTCCAAGATGCCGTTACTCAAATTTATTCCTTTTGCCATTGCACTGCTGGTTCTTTCATGCACAATCTCGGGGAATATAGATTTAGCCCAATCCAATCCAACTGCATTGCAAACAGAATCTGCGGTTACTCAGCCACCCACTGTGCAGCCGCAGCTAACGCAAGCACCACCCGGGTTGAGCCCGTCACCCGCGCAGAACAACGGAATAACCCAGCCTTCCATTGTATCGCCCCCCACTTCTATTTATTTGGTACTCATCGACGACAACGGACAAAATGGCAAGAAGATCGGTTGTAATGACAGCGTTGTTCCCGTGAATGTCATGATCCCCGAAGGCTCAGATCCAAAGTATTCAGCGATCGAGCAGCTGCTCTCGATGAAAGAGCAGCACATCGGTGATTATTACAATGCCTTATATCAATCAGATCTGGTCGTGACTTCCCTGAATACCGATTCCCAAGGCAATCTAAGCCTGGCTCTGGATGGGCAAATCTTGCTGGGTGGAGTTTGCGATAACCCCAGGTTTCAGGCGCAGATTGAGGAAACCCTTCGCCAGTTTCCGGACGTGCAAAATGTATCCGTTACAATCGGTGGAGTACCCTTGCAGGAGCTGTTGTCTGAGAAATAGACTAAGTACAGTCACAAGAACTCTGATAGATGTTAAGGTATTTTTCAACCCGAATTAGCAAAGCGCCATCGTTTAATTATTTTGTGACTGTACTTAGCTGAATATTCGGTTAAATTGCCAAGTGAAGGATTTCGGTCAGCTCTTCGCGGGTCAGTTCAAGGGGATTGCCTTTCATGCTGCTTGCCTGGCTGGCTTTCTCGACGATTTCGGGAATGTATTCTCGGCTGACCCCAAATGTTGCCAGCGGGGCGACTTGCAGATCCTGGCAGAGCTTATAGACCCATTCCACCCCGGCTAGCGGGAGTGCATCCAGATCGCCGGTTAAATAACTGGCAATCTGGCGATAACGCTCCAGCGCCGGGTTCGCGGCATCTCTCTGCTCCAATGCCCGGATATTCATTTCCATCGTGAAGGGCAGCAGCCTGGCACAAACAGCTCCGTGAGGCGCTGCAAACATTCCACCTATCGGGCCAGCGAAGCCGTGGACAGCGCCCAGGCGGGCGTTCGCCAAAGCCAGCCCCCCCATCAGGCTGGCGATGCACATGTCAGAGCGTGCTTCACGGTCGTTGCCATCCGTGAATGCCTTTCGTAAAGATTTACTCGCTCGCTGCATCCCTTCCCGGCAAAAGCTGTCGGTGACTGGATTTGGGTTATTGCATACATAGGGTTCAATAACCTGGGTCAGAGCATCCAATCCAGTATCTGCGGTAATTCGAGGCGGCAAAGATATAGTCAAATCCGGATCGATCAAGGCGAGCTTAGCCAGCATACGATCGCTCCGCAAGCTCACTTTAGTTTTCTTCTGCAGGACCTGAATTACCGCATTCTTGGTGGATTCGGAGCCGGTCCCAGCGGTTGTCGGAATTGCAATGAACGGTATCCCAGGCTGAGTCAAAGGCAAACCACGACCGATGACTTCCAGGTAATCGGATAATTCTCCCGGATTTGTGGAAAGTATAGCTACAGCCTTGGCGGTATCTAACGCACTGCCACCCCCGAAACCGATCACAAATTCGACTTTTCGTTTGCGCGCCAGATCTACCGCGGCATTGATAGAATCGTCGGTTGGTTCACCTGTGACAGGGTGGATGGAACTCTGAATATTCTCCTGGGAGAGTAGGTCAACCAGGAAGGATGTTTTAGATTGATCGAGCCCGCTCAACACCAGGGCATGCGATCCAAACGGTTTAACCAGTTGACCGAGTTTGTTTAATCTGCCCGCACCGAAGATTATTTTCTGCGGAGTCGATAACTCAAAATTCATGTGCTCACCAACTTGAGTCTTCAGGGTAAAGATTGCGATATTTTACGCCTTGCCTGGGTTCAGCCATCATATCAGCAGCAAGGTCCCTCCAATGGGCATAATGGGCGGTTTCGCGATGTTTTAATTGATCCTCAGGTGAATGATACGCTTCGATCAAAACAAAACGCGTCGGTTCATCAACTTCTTGGATAAAGTCAAATCGGGTGATACCCGTCTCCTGGATGCTGTTTTGTGCATTTTCGAGTGTGATCGATATGAACTCATCCAATTTTTCAGGTTTTACATGGACATGTACAATAACGATGTGCATTCACTCCTCCAGACTTAAAACTTCAGTTATTTATTATCCTATGATTTCCGGACTCGCCCGTCGAGTATCTTGCCTGGGTTGAAGAAAGGTTGATCAGAGAAATTATGCCATAAAAGATGGCGTAAATATAGAATTACGTCTAAAGGCATGCCATAAAGATCGCCTTTCTTTTCTAATTGACGATCACTTACCCGCGGCTTATACTTATGCGATCAGTCAGGTAAGCGAGGCCTGCAGGAGAAAATATGACAATTGCACAGAATATAACCCGCCGGATAGGTGTCTTGACCAGCGGTGGAGATGCTCAGGGTATGAATGCAGCCATTCGTGCAGTCGTGCGCTCCAGCCTGGAGAATGGGATCGAGGTAATTGCAATTTCCGAAGGCTACGAAGGAATGGTCCAAGGAGGCGATGCATTTCGTCAAATGACCTGGGAGTCGGTAGGCGGTATTCTGCACCAAGGGGGAACCATCATCGGGACAGCGCGTTCGGACGAATTTCGCACACGGGAAGGCCGCTTAAAAGCCGCACGCAACTTACTCGAGCATAAAATTGACCGTTTGGTTGTCATTGGCGGCGACGGCAGTCTGACCGGCGCGAATATATTCCGCCAGGAATGGCCTGGATTGCTTACAGAGCTGGTCGAGAAGGGTGATATCAAACAGGCAACCGCAGATGCCCATCCAAACCTCATAATAGTCGGATTGGTCGGATCCATCGACAACGATATGTTCGGGACGGATATGACGATCGGGGCGGACTCGGCCCTCCACCGGATTACCGAAGCGGTAGATGCAATCACCTGCACAGCTTCCAGCCACAAAAGAGCGTTTGTCGTGAAAGTGATGGGGCGCAACAGCGGCTACCTCGCCTTGATGAGTGCTCTGGCGACGAGCGCCGACTGGGTCCTTATCCCAGAAAATCCGCCGTCAGTTAAGAACTGGGAAGAGCTCATGGTTGAGCGATTGAAGGCAGGCAGGCGAGCTGGACGCCGGGATAGTATTGTTATCCTGGCTGAAGGTGCGCACGATCAAAAAGGTACCATCATCGGAAGCAATCACGTCGCCAATGTGCTTGAAAAAGCCTTCGGCGAGGAAGTGCGCATCACGGTTCTGGGGCACGTACAACGGGGAGGCTCGCCGAGTGCGTTCGACCGAAATTTAGGGACTTTGCTGGGCCATGCAGCTGTAGAAGAGGTGCTAGCCGCAGCGCCTGATAGCGAGCCGCAGCTGATTGGGATGCGGGGCAATCGTATATCCAAGTCTCCATTGATGGAATGTGTCCAAAAAACACAGTCGGTCGCCGAGGCGATCAAAGATAAAAACTACAGCCTGGCAATGGAGCTGCGCGGAAGCAGCTTCAATGAGACATTTCAAACGCTGGGGACCCTCTTGCGTGCGTTACCCCATGACCCGATCCAAGGACAGAAACGGTTCCGGCTGGCGGTCATCCATGCGGGAGCTCCCTCGCCTGGCATGAACACAGCCGTCCATGCTGCAGTCCGCATCGGCCTGGATCGCGGTCACTTTATGCTGGGAGTAAGTAACGGCTTTCCCGGTCTGATGGAAGGCGCAATCCAAGAAATGGATTGGATGAGCGTAAACGGTTGGGCGTCTCGGGGTGGCGCCGAATTAGGAACAGACCGCCACATTCCCTCTGGCAAGGATTTCTACAAAATTGCGCGTGCAATTGAGGATTTCAAGATCGATGGATTGCTGATTATCGGTGGATGGGTCGGTTACGAAACAGCATATCAGTTAATGAAAGAACGCAGTAATTATCCTGCATTCAATATTCCGATGGTGCTCTTACCCGCCTCAATCAATAACAATTTGCCAGGCGGAGATCTCAGTGTAGGAGCGGATACGGCATTGAATAGTATTATAGAAGCGGTCGATAAAATCAAACAATCGGCAGTGGCGCTTAGACGCTGTTTTGTCGTCGAGGTTATGGGTCGCATGTGCGGCTACCTTGCAATGATGAGCGGTTTAGCCACAGGTGCAGAAAGAGTCTACATGAACGAAGAGGGGATTACCTTGCGAGACCTTCAGACGGATATTGAAAAACTTAGATATGGATTTCAACATGGGAAACGCCTTGGGCTGATCATCCGCAGCGAGTCGGCCAATCCTGTATACACCACAAGTTTTATGGTTTCATTATTCGAAGAAGAAGGCGGCGAACTATTCGATGTCCGCCAATCCATTCTCGGTCATCTCCAGCAGGGTGGAGATCCTACGGCTTTCGACCGGATTCAAGCCACTCGACTGGCAACCCGGTGTACAAACCATCTGATCGATCTCGTCAGTTCAAGCGCAACTGACTGTGCCTTTATCGGTCTCCAGGGAAAAGATATCAAATTCCACGACCTGGAGGACTTCTTGCGTATGATTGACGTGGAGCACCAGCGACCAAAAAATCAATGGTGGATGGATATACACCCAATTGGTAAGATCCTAGCCCAACCCGGACCAAGCCAGACTCCGGGTGACCCAGCGTGATTGGAAATAATACTTGGGAAGGTTATATTCCTTCCATTAATAAAACTATTATTTACAGATTGATAGATGCTGTTTTATGAGCCGCAGGCAAACCATCGTCTTTTTCTTCTTGATCGCGTTGCTGCTGGTGACATCCTTTACCACGGGCTATCTATTTCGGTTGTACCTGACTCCCAAGTTAGGCGAACATGCTCTTTTAGATCAGGCTTATCAAATTCTCCGGGATACGGGGCTGAAGACGCTGCCTGCATCCCCAGCATTAGAATATGGAATGATCCGGGGGATGCTTCAGGCATATGATGATCCTTATACAGTGTTCGTCGAGCCAACCCAAAATGAGCTGGATAGCAATGCCTTGCAGGGCAGTTTTGGAGGGATCGGTGTCCAATTGGGGTATGACCCGGCGGGCCACGTTCTGCTCTATCCTTTTCCAGTGAGTCCAGCCAGAGATGCCGGAGTCCTGGATGGCGACCAGTTACTCCAAATTGATGATTTGAAAATCGAGCTCAACGCCTCTATTGACACTGTTCAGTCCGCGATCCGGGGTCCGGCTGGGCAGGAAGTCGTTCTTATTGTCGGTCATGCGCCGATCTATACTCCGCAGCAGATTCGCATCCGCAGGGCAGAAATCCCTTTACCCTCGGTTACCTGGCATCTTGATAGCAGTGAACCGACCATCGGTGTGGTAAAGATCAACATCATCGCGGCGAGCACTGCCAAAGAAATCCGTAATGCGGTCCAGGATTTAAGCTCGAAAGGTGCGACCCGGTATATCCTTGATCTACGCAACAATCCCGGTGGCTTGTTGGACGCTGGCGTAGAAGTCGCTCGCTTATTTTTAGAACACGGCGATATCCTCTCCGTGCAATACCGGGATAAACCGGTAACGACATATACAGCAGATCAACCAGGGGAGCTTGCCTCGTTACCTATGGCAGTATTGGTTAATGAAAACAGCGCCAGCGCAGCTGAGATCATTGCCGGCGCCCTCCAGGCTCAAGGACGAGCTCCACTGGTAGGCAACCATACCTATGGAAAAGATTCCATCCAGCTCGTTTTCACGCTCGCCGACCACTCTTCGTTACACGTAACAGCCGCCAAGTGGTGGATCCCCAACCTGCCGTACGACCTAAGCCTTAATGGTTTGCAGCCTGACGTGGAAGTATTACCGGCAGAGAATACTTCCAACCAGGATCCAATTATTCAGGCGGCAGTTAGCTTATTGAACCAAAAGAATCCGTAAGGGTAATTCGTAAAAATGCGTATCCTATCCAGCCAGCGTCAGAGGTATAAACCACCCCCTCCTTCGCCAGACCAACAATCTCCCTCGGCATTCTCCTGGGGAGCTCAAAATTCCCCTCCCCGGCGGATCGATCCTCGTGAAGCTCCAAATTGGATGCAGCCGCAGCGCTGGTACGTTGGCTGCCTGCCATGGCTTGCTTTTGCCCTGTTAGTCGCTGCGGGAGTATTCGTCTTTCTGGCTGCCTATCTCGGCTTTCCCCGGCGCACGAATGTGCTCCTGTTGGGGATCGATTATACGGACCCTGGAAACGCGGTTGCTCGCTCCGATACGATGATCGTATCCACTTATTCGCCGATCTCTCCGTATGTTGGCTTGTTGTCAATCCCACGCGATTTATGGGTATCCATCCCTGGATTCGGTGATAACCGGATCAACACCGCTCATTTTTTTGCTGAAGCTCAACAACCTGGCAGCGGTCCTGCAGCAGCAATCGCCACGGTTGAACAAAATTTCAACATCCCCATAAATTATTACCTGCGCGTCCGTTTTGAAGGCTTTCGCGAGATTATCGATGCTCTCGGTGGTCTGGATATCGTCCTCGAGCAGCCAGTCGGTGAATTTCCCGCAGGAGAGTATCACCTGACCGGTCGTAAAGCGTTAGCCTTAGCCCGCAGCAGGTATGGGTCAGATGATTTTTTCCGGATGGAGCACGGGCAGCTCATCCTCAAATCCATCATGCGCCAGATCATACGACCTAAAAGCTGGATCCACTATCCAGCGGTGCTCAATGCAATTCGCAGGTCCATTACAACCAATCTGCCGGTCTGGCAATGGCCCAGGTTAGCTATCGCATTATTGCGTGTTGGACCCGATGGGATTGATAATCGGACTATTACGCGGGAGATGGCTGCGCCCTTTACCACTGATCAAGGTGCCAATGTGCTCCTGCCGAACTGGCCATTGATCCACCTGGTCGTAGACGATATGTTCAAGTGACCAGCGCCAGATACGTTCAAGCCTGCAAAAATTAAGTTATTAGGTTGGTATTCATTACGCACCGCGTCATAGAGCATGATAGAATACGGATATGGCAGAGAGTAATAAGGTTGTGGCCACGAACCGAAAGGTCCGCCACGAATACTTCTTATTTGATACTTACGAAGCTGGTCTTGCTCTACAGGGCAGCGAAATAAAGTCGCTCCGTGCCAGCCAGATTAGTATCGCTGAGGCGTATGTGAAAATTGATGGTCGTGAGGCCTGGTTGATGGATGCCTACATTGCCCCATACGACCAGGCAGGTCATTTCAACCATGATCCCCGTCGCCCACGTAAACTGCTGCTCCACAGGAAGGAAATCAGGAGTTTATGGGATGATGTCCGTCAAAAAGGGGTAACTATCGTACCGACCAAGGTTTATTTAAAGCGAGGCCGCGCAAAAATAGAGATTGCGGTCGCCCGGGGGAAAAAATTATACGATAAGCGCCAGGCAATTGCTAAAAAGGACAGCGAACGAGAGCTCGAACGCCAATTTCGTTTGCGTTAAATGCTTATGGCGCCTTCCAGCATAAGTGGAATCAATCTCCTTCCCGTTACGGAAAAAATCAAAATATATTCTCAATTAATCCCGGTGGAGATCCTTAGCAGATTTAATATACACCTCGAACAAATCGTGGATGGCGAAAGTCACCAGCTAATATTAAATGCTCCCGACGGAAGCTCAACAGCAGAATTAGCGCTGTATCACCAGCCAGGATTTCGTGACCCTGTGCTGTATGGTCAAATTACGGATACCATCTCACTCCAGGTGCACATTTTGCTGTATATTATCAACGATCCGGATTCACCTCGCTTCGATGTTGATGTGCTCCCGGATGGAGCTCGCACAAATTTTGGCACATTCTCACGAAATATAGCGGCTGAAACTGCGGCAATGGAATACGGTCTTGCGCCGGGACAGATTCGACGAGGCTTACGGATGCTTTCCCCCGCGCTACAATCTTTCGAGAGCTTCATCTCCAGCCTGGGACACGAGCTCTATTTCGTAGAACCTTTGTATTACCATAATGCAATCCTATTCGAGTGGAATGGATTTTCGTACCAGAAAGGCCACCAGCTGATGGAGGATATCAATACCGGATTTTCTAAAGGGGGAAATCTGCGGGGGAAACTCGATGGCTCTACCTCATTCAGGATGCCCGGCATTAACGAAAGTATCCGCCTGCGCTCGTGGGCGATCCATGACGGGATCTTAGGTTTTCCATTCACCAATGTCACGATGTACAAATATTTAGGCGCAGATGCAGGGGTAAATACCTGCCCTGAATGTACCTGGTGAGAATATAATTCAAGATCAGAATTATCAAATTCTCCCGCCAGCATGCGGAACTCCCAAGAGCCAGAAAGTAATCGTGAGGGGTTTTACTCGTGGTCAATAATCTGGTTGCCCTAACTATAACATTTGTACTTGCCCTAATATGGCTGCGTTTGAACGATTTTGCCGCCCAGCGAGGCTGGATTTCCGGTCATTTAAGCCGCAAGCTTATCCACATCGGTACCGGTCCAATCTTCGTTCTATGCTGGTTGTTATTTCGAGATACACCAGCAGCCCGTTTTCTGGCAGCATTGGTTCCTTTGTTATTTACAATCCAATTCTTTTTGATCGGAATCGGAGTGATCCATGATCCGGCATCTGTACAGGCAATGTCCCGGACCGGGAATCCACGTGAAATCCTCCAGGGACCGCTAATTTATGGCATTGTCTTTGTGGTAGTTACCGTCTTGTTTTGGAAACTGTCTCCAATCGGTATTGTTGCCTTGATGATCCTGTGCGGCGGTGATGGGTTAGCGGATATCGTCGGGCGTAGGTGGGGCAGGATCAAGCTGCCCTGGAATTCGTCGAAATCATGGATTGGATCTCTGGGAATGTTATTTGGTGGCCTGCTGACCACATTACTCGTACTGGTACCGTATGTCCTTTCCGGAGTGTTTCCACAGCCATTCTCTGCATATTTGCTCCCCACCGCGCTCATCTGCCTTGGCGCCACACTGGTCGAATCGCTGCCAATCGAAGCATACGACAATATAACGATCCCACTGACAGCAATCATCCTGGGATTCCTCCTGTTTTAATACGAATAGTAGATGATTGAGTTTGAAAAGGAGGTTAAATGGTTGAAATAGATGGCAATCAGCTTTCCCTTGAACAAATCGAGGCAGTCGCGCGCCAAAACAAAGCTGTTACTCTTGCAGAGAAGGCTAGAGAGCGCATGCTCGAATCGCAGCACTGGGTTGAGCAGATCATTGCAGACGGAAGGCCTGTATATGGCATCAATACCGGGTTCGGTATTTTCGCGGACCGGAGCATCTCACCGGTAGATCTTGCCAAGCTCAGCCGGAATCTGAATATTAAGCCACGCTCTTTCTACCGGGGAGGAATTATCTATAGAAAGCGTCCGGGCTGCCATGCTGATCCGGGCGAATACCCTCGCCGCCGGTTATTCGGGGGTCAGACCGCTCCTGGTTGACGCGATTCTGGAGATGTTAAACAAGGGAGTCACCCCTGCGGTACCATCGCAAGGATCCCTCGGTTCTTCCGGTGACCTGGCTCCTCTTTCTCACCTGGCGCTGGTTTTCACAACAGATCTTGCCAATAAAGAGGATGAATCGGGGTGGGCGTATTTCCAGGGAAATCGGATGACGGGACTGGCAGCGATGCAGGCGGCAGACATCCCCCGCTTAATCCTTGGAGCTAAAGAAGGGTTAGCGGTGAATAATGGGGCAACTTTTTCTACCGCCATCGCTGCATTGGCCGTGTTGGATGCAGCTTATCTGTTGGACATTGCCGATATCGCACTGGCAATGAGCCTGGAAGCAATGTTAGGTGCTTCTGCCGCTTTCGACGAGCGCCTGCATAATGTTCGGCATCATCCCGGTCAAATATATGTTGCCAGGCACGTGCGCGAGCTCACCCAGGGCAGCACATTGTTAGATGCTGGCGGCAGAGTACAAGATGCTTACTCTCTGCGCTGCGCCCCGCAGATCCAGGGAGCCGCTCGCGATGCCCTCAACTATATTTCTGAAGTTATCCAGCGCGAGATTAACGCTGCAACCGATAACCCTCTCCTCTTCGCATCCGGTGAGGCGATTTCCGGGGGTAATTTTCATGGAGAGCCGATTGGGTTAGTCATGGATTTCCTTTCCATAGCGATGGCGGAAGTAGCTGCGATCTCCGAACGAAGGGTCTTCCGCCTGACTGATAGTAAACTTAATGCCGGACTTACTCCTATGCTGGTGGATAACCCAGAGGCAGCTGGTCTAAACTCCGGGATGATGATGGCTCAGTACACCGCGGCCTCGTTAGTCCTGGAGAACCAGACCTACGCCCATCCGGATAGCGTCCACTCCTTACCCACCTCTGCCGAACAGGAAGATCACAATGCCAATTCGATGACCGCCGCGAGAAACACCCAGCGGATCTTGGAAAACGTCTGCCACGTACTGGCAATTGAAATTTACTGCGCTGCTCGTGCCCTGGATATCCGTTTTCGGCAAATACCTGGAGGGCAAATGGGGAAGGGAGTTGAAAAAACATATCATAAAGTCAGAGAATATATTCCCTATCAACCAGGAGATGCTCTCTGGGGACCGGAAATTGAGGCACTGCACAAGTTGATCCATCTTCAAATGATCTAACAAAGTTAATCCTCCTTTCATTGACCGGGAAGGATAAATTTGATATAATTTCTCATCTTTATTCCTGCTTACCATGTGAGGTAATCTTATGCTGGCAGAACAGACCCAACTCGATAGTGTCACCCTAACCCCGACTGCTGCTCTGGCTGTTTCCGAGCTTTTAGCGAAACGAAACCTGGAAGGCTACGGACTGAGGGTGTTTGTTTCCGGTGGTGGTTGCTCCGGATTTCAGTACGGCATGGCTTTAGAAGGTAATATTCGGGATGAGGATTTTGTTTTCGATTCGAACGGGGTGAAAGTCGTTGTTGATGAGATTTCAATTTCGTACCTCAAAGGCGCCTACGTCGACTATGTCGAAGACTTGATGGGCGGCGGCTTCAAGATCGAAAATCCGAATGCTGTGTCCACTTGTGGCTGTGGAAGCTCCTTTCGTACCAAAGAAGGCGAATCAGATGCTTCTGGCAGCCATTCCGCAGGCTGCGGTTCTTGTTAATGATTCGAGATGTTAAATGAAAAAAGACCGGGTTTTCCGGTCTTTTTTTATTCGATACAGTCACCGACCACGCAGGAAGGAGACAACCGTTCCAAATATTCCGACAACTGCCAGAGCAACAATAATAAAACCCATTGGGAGCCGCGTTGCCGATGGCGAGGTTGTGCCAGCAGAGAAGGTTGGCCGAATCACTGGTCCGGGGGGAGTAAAAGTTGGCAGGCGAGTTGGCGGGATATCCACCAAAAACTGGGCTGCCAGAGTTGGGTCAATTGTCGGTGTTACGCGTGGAGTAGGAGTAGGCGGAGGTTCGACTATCGGGACGGAACCATCCAACTCGACCAGGGGCACATAAACCCAGCCGACACCTCCTGGCACTCCTGGGTAAGCAATTTGCAGCCAATCGCCGCCGACGCTTCTCCCCAAAGCAGGGACCTGCTGCCCAACTATAAGCACACCGATAATGTCGTATCCCTTCGTTCCAGGTCCTGAGCGAACATTGATCTGGTCCTGCTCACCGGTGTTCTTTACAGTCGCAATCGCGCCTGAGGGCGTACCAGTAACGGTTGGAATTGCTACAGTGGGGATTTGGAGAATATCGCCTGCATTAACATTGGTCCACGGCAAGCTAAAGAATACTACCAGAAGGGCGATCAATGAAGCAATGAGTACTAGAATTTGATTCTTCACGGTGCTATTTCCAGCAGAATATGGAGATTCCGGATTGGGATTATAATCCCATCAGTTAAAAGTATGATAATAATCCACCAGCAGGTTACACGCAGAAAAATTGTCAGAGCGGATCATAACAATTCGCCGTATCAAATCCGTAGCCAATACATATTTCAATCGGCGAATTGCCTAGATACCCCTAAATGACCGAGAATTCGCCGATGGAGCCACGCATTTTTCATGGAGAGATTACACCTGAGCAAGTAAGCCAGGCGTTACTGGCAGAATTTAATTATGGAAACATGCGTGCCCAGCAATTTGGAGACGGGGAGCACATCGTCATTCAAATCGCCTCGCGCGATTATGCCGCGGCAGGTGGGCCCACTGGCTTAGCCGTCCACATTCAGAAAGTGGCAGATGGGGTCTCCATTCAGCTGGGCGAGCAATCCTGGTTTGGGGTTGTAGCCAGTTTGGGTATGACAGCCCTCTCCGCTCTCAGGAATCCATTTTATCTCGTCGGCAGGCTCGATGATGTCGCCCAGGATATGGAGAGTATTCAGCTAACAGAGAACGTTTGGAAAGTGATCAACCAGACCCTTCAAGGAGCCGGTGCTTCATTTGAGTTATCCGAACGTCTGCGGCGCATCGTTTGCAGTTATTGCCGGGCAGCCAACCCGGTAGGTGAAGCCACCTGCCTGGCATGCGGCGCTCCATTAGGCGACGTCCAACCCATCACCTGCCCCAATTGTGGCTTTGTTATCCGGTCCGACGAGACCTTCTGCCCGAATTGTGGTAAGAAAATTTCCCCACCAAAATAATAATTATGGAGCACTCAAGCGGTCGATAGTCTGCCGTAATTCCGGCAAGAGATTTATCTCATCGTTTGCTTCGTTCACAATAAAAGGCATGGCCTGCTGGCCGTTCATGCGTGTTTCGAGCCTGCCAGCCAGGCGCTCCAGCGCCGGCAAGGCTGTTACATAACCGATCACACCGAGAAAATATATCCCCAATCTGCGATATTTAACCGGAATATTTCGATTTAGCACGATCTCGATCAGGTGGTTCCCAGCATATGCGCACTCGTTGAACAAACGGACGACAGAGACGGCTATCTCCGGATCGCGTTCGACGACCTCCAGCAAAGCAAATACCTGGCGCGTCCTCATCTGACACATATAACCTTCGAGCGTACTCCGGACTTTTTCGGGGGCGAGCAAACCATCACTATCCGGTTGAATGACCTTTACCAGCTCCTGGATGATCGTTAGCCTTAATTCGATATCAGGTTCGATCAACCGCGTGGCAATCAGGTATGCCAGCAAAGGAGAGAAGCGCGCGGCTCCCAGCTCGCACAATTGCGCCATGCCTGCTTTGCGCGTGGTGAGATCCGGGGAGGCGAGAGCTTCTGCTGCGCTCCACACAGCCGGGTACAGCTCCAGGCGTCCCTGGCTGGTTTTTCCATATTCGAAGAATGCAAGTTGGTGTAAATCAGGGAGCTGTGAATCAGGGTCCATATAGTTTATCAGGTTACCCTCGTATTCCGTCAAACCTGATTATTTAGAAAGAATCGGTAGAAACGGAACACTTTATACTTTGTCCAGGATTTAGAATTTGCCTTCAAATTCAACGATGAACCTGGACAAAGTACCAGTCTAAGATAGATATAAATCCCTTTCAAGTATACCTCAGATGGAGATAGGCTACAAAAGCCACTCAGCGAAGCAGACGTTCCGCTTTCTCAATCACATTCTCTACAGTAAAACCGTATTGCTGGTACAGAATTTGATATGGAGCAGAAGCGCCGAATGTTTGCATCCCTAACACATCACCATGATCTCCGACCCAACGCTCCCAGCCCATTGACACCCCCGCTTCTACGGCTAAGCGAGCTGTGGTCTTTCCTGGCAGAACCTGATCACGATAGTCTTTGGGTTGGAGGGAAAAGAGCTCCCAGGATGGGAATGAAACCAGGCGAACATTGACCCCTTCAGCTGCCATTTTCAATCCGGCGTCAATAATTAATTGAACCTCAGAACCGGAGGCCATTAAAATGAGCTCAGGCTTTTTTTCACCGATATCCGCCAGAACATAAGCCCCCTGGCGCAAGCTTGAGGCTGGCGAATAAATATTTCGGTCAATGGTGGGCAGGTTCTGACGGGAAAAAATGAGAGCTGTTGGTGCATTGCGTCGTTCTATAGCAATTTTCCACGCTTCGACGGTTTCATTTGCATCTGCAGGTCGGATGACGACCAGGTTTGGAATTGCCCGCAGTGCGGCAAGGTGCTCGACAGGTTGGTGTGTCGGTCCATCCTCTCCCAAACCAATGCTGTCGTGCGTGTACACCCAGATGCTAGGATAGCTTGCTAAAGCAGAGAGGCGAACAGCCGGGCGCATGTAATCGGAAAATACTAAAAATGTACCTCCATAAGGAATTAGCCCCCCATTGACCGCCATGCCATTGACTGTAGCACCCATCCCATGCTCGCGCACCCCAAAATGGAAATTTCGCCCTTCAGGCGACCCCGCCTGAAAATCCGGGCTGCCATCGATCCAGGTTTTATTGGACGGCTCGAGATCAGCAGAACCACCCACGAGCTCCGGTATGGATCGTGCTAAAGCATTGATTACCTTTCCAGAGGCAACCCGTGTCGCCATCCCTTTTGGATCTGGTGGGAATTCGGGCAGATTTTTATCCCAATCTTTGGGGAGGCGACCAGCAAACCTGCGATCAAATTCAGATGCCAGGTCTGGATAAGCTTTACGGTAGGCTGTCCGCATCTCTTGCCACATTCGTTCCGAATCTTCTCCATTTTTGGCGACCTGGCGAAAATATTCACCGACTCCTTCGGGCACATAAAAACGAGGCTCCAACGGCCAGCCCAGCGCTTCTTTAGCGCCGTTCAGCTCGCCTTCACCAGGAGCCTCTCCGTGAGCTTTCGAAGTACCAGCCCGGGTTGGTAGGCCATATCCGATGATCGTTTTAATCGAAATCAGGGATGGTCGAGGATCCGCTTTGGCATTCCGGATAGCGCTATCGATTGCAGGGAGATCATTCCCATCCTCAACCTGCTGTACGTGCCATTGGTAAGCCCTGAAACGAGCGAGGCGATCTTCGGTGAACGCCAAATCAGTACTCCCGTCAATCGTGACCCGGTTATCATCGTACAGATAGATCAGCTTGCCCAAACTGAGATGACCTGCTAAGGAAGCAGCCTCGGATCCAACTCCTTCCATTAGATCTCCATCGGTGACCAATGCATAGATAAAGTGGTCGATGATCGGGAAATCCGGCCGGTTGAAAGTGGCTCCAAGGCTCCGCTCTGCGATCGCCATACCGACCCCATTCCCAAATCCTTGCCCGAGGGGACCGGTAGTTACCTCGACCCCAGGCGTGTGTCCATATTCTGGATGACCCGGCGTACAGCTCGCCCATTGACGAAAGTGCTTGATTTCATCGATGGAGAGCTCATATCCGCTCAGGTACAAAAGGCTGTATAAAAGCATGGATCCATGACCGCCAGAAAGAATAAAACGATCACGGTCCGGCCATTTCGGGTCTAAAGGATTGAACTTCAAGTGACGTGTCCACAGGAGATATGCCAGCGGAGCCGCCCCCATCGGCAGACCCGGATGACCTGAGTTGGCTTGCTCAACCGCGTCAGCTGACAAGAACCGGATTGTATTAATAGCCAGTGTATCCATATTGAAATGGGAATTCATTTAGTTCTCCTAGTGACTTTGAGATTGAAATATATTTTACACCCTTCAGTATTTATCCCTCCTTCCGTGAGTGACTATAATCATCGACCCTGCGTGGCATTTATCACTATGCATTTCACCTATTATTAATCATACTTGTAAGATGATGGAGTCTCAAAAAAAGCCTACAGCTCAACAGGCTATACGGTTTTCAGGAGGTTGCATGAAATTTACCGGGCAACAGGAGGATACTGAGGTTCGTTATAGAATCCCCACTCAAAAATTGTTGACGAATTGTAAAAAAATAAACGATAAAAAAGGAGGTGGCCTTTGTCCCCAACACCTGTCCCACCCCTCAATCCCATACCTGCAATAAATTTTTTGGAAGAGGTGAGCTCGGCGACAGCAGTTGAATCGAATCTGGAGATGTGCATCCAGTGCGGAACATGTGGCGGATCGTGTCCATCGTCCGCTGACATGGAACATACACCCCGGATGCTTTTTGCCATGATTCGAGCAGGTATGCGCGAGGAGGTCCTCAGCAGCAACACACCCTGGATCTGCGTTTCATGCTACACCTGCGTAGTTCGCTGTCCACAAGAGGTCCATATTCCAGATATCATGTATGCGCTTAAGGGGATCGCTATTCAGGAGAAAAAGTATAAAGAGTCGACTGCCCCAGATTTCTCGCAGACATTCATCGATATGGTTGAAACCTATGGGCGCAGCTACGAGCTCGGCCTGGCAACGCGACACTACCTGAAGCACCATCCACTCAGACTGCCGAGTATGGCTCCGATGGGATTTGGAATGCTCACCCGAAAACGCATGGGGTTCCAACCGCATAAAATAGAAAAAATCGACCAGCTGCACGCAATCCTGGATAAAGCGAAAGAATTGGAGGGATCCAATGAATAAATACTTGTATTATCCGGGATGTTCGATGGATAGCAGCGGCAGAGCCTACGATGAATCTCTGATGGCAATCGTGGATCAAATGGGCGTAGCCCTGGAAGAAATCAATGATTGGAACTGCTGCGGCGCTACGGAATACCTCAGTATCAGCCGCACTCCTGCGTACGCCCTCATCGCTCGCAACCTGGCCCTGGCTGCTCAGCAGGCAAACGGCACACGGACGCTCGTAGCTCCATGCAGTGCTTGTTTCCTAAACCTCTCGAAAGCGGACCATTATATGCAAGAGGGTGGGATGCTCGAAAAGCGCGTCAACACAGCCCTGGCTGCCGGAGGGCTACACTATAAACCCGGTTCACTTGAGGTCCGCCATCTACTCGATGTAATCATCAACGATATCGGCTTGGAGACTATTAAAAATAATGTCGTCAAACCGCTAAAAGGCCTTCGGCTGGCTCCGTACGTCGGTTGTATGGTTCCGCGGCCAGATTACGATAATCACTACACAGATCATGAATACCCGAATGAGCTAGATCGCCTCCTGAAGGCGCTTGGGGCAGAAGTAATCGATTTCCCCCTGAAGACCCATTGCTGCGGCGGACATATGACCCAGATCGGTCCTTCGACTGCATTTGAGCTCATCCGGCGTTTGATCTCCGCAGCCGACCAATACCATGCCGATATGATGGTTACTCTGTGTCCAATGTGCCAGATGAACCTGGATGCATATCAGGGTGAAACCAACCATTACTTTGGCACGGATTATCACATGCCAGTGATCTTCTTCACCCAGGTGATGGGGCTGGCTTTCGGCAAAGATCCAAAAGACCTGGGGTTTGCACGAAATCTGGTAGATACCAGGCCGGCATTAAATAAAATTGGAGTGGAAGCGCCAGCTCCTGCAGAGGGCTCCGTACAACCCAAGCGCACCAAGAAAACTGGTCTGCCAATGCCTGTTATGCCCGGCAGAGAGGAGGTTGAAGAATGAGCGCGGAATACGATGTCGATAAAGAACCTACTCAAGAACCTGGTGAGCGCATTGGAGTTTATGTCTGTCACTGCGGCAGCAATATCGCCGGCATAGTGGATGTTGCTGACGTTTCTGAATGGGCAGGCAAAGAATTAAAAGAGCGCGGAGTCGTTATCTCCCGCGATTACAAATTCATGTGCTCCAGCCTGGGGCAAGAGCTGATTCAAAATGACATAAAGGAAAAAGGGTTAACCCGGGTAGTCGTCGCAGCCTGCTCGCCCCACCTGCACGAACAGACTTTCCGGAAGGCTTGTGATTGGGCGGGATTGAACCCATATCTCTGCGAGCTGGTTTCTATTCGCGAACAGGATTCATGGGTCCATACCGACAAGGTCGCCGCCACGGAGAAAGCAAAAGCGATCATCTCTGGCGGTGTGGAACGCGTAATCCACCACCAGGCGCTCGAGCCGCTGCACGTGCCAATCCATCCGGCTACTTTAGTCGTCGGCGGCGGAATTGCAGGCATCCAGGCTGCATTGGAAATTGCCGATGCTGGCTTTCATGTCTACATGGTCGAGAGGGATCCATCGATTGGGGGTCACATGGCCCAATTCGATAAAACATTCCCCACCCTGGACTGCTCTGCCTGCATCCTGACCCCGCGGATGGTGTCGGTAGGCACGCACCCAAATATAACTTTGCTCACCTGGAGCGATGTGGTTAAGGTCGATGGATATGTCGGCAACTTCACCGTCACAATCCGTAAAAAGCCTCGCTACGTCAATACTGAGCTGTGCACCGGTTGTGGCATCTGCCAGGAAAAATGCCCTAAGAAGGTTATCGATGAGGTCTACGAAGCCGGTTTGGGCTACCGCAAGGCGGTCTACACCCCATTCCCGCAGGCTGTACCAAAATATCCAGTGATCGATCAGGAAAACTGCACTTTTTTCCTGAAAGGCACCTGTAAAGCCTGCCAGAAGTTTTGCCCGACGAATGCTATCGACTTCGACCAAACCGAGGAATTAATTACGGTCGAAGTAGGCAATATCATCCTTGCCACAGGATATGACCTCTTTGATCCTCGCCGGATCACCCAATATGGATACGGGCGTCTGGCGAATGTATTCACCAGCCTTGAATTCGAGCGACTGAGCAACGCGGCAGGACCGACGAACGGCAATATCGTCCTGAGGGATGGGGCGACAGTACCCCAATCTGTCGGCATCGTCCACTGTGTAGGCAGCCGTGACAAGAATTTCAACAATTACTGTTCGGTGATTTGCTGTATGCAAGGGCTCAAATTCGCTCATCTTGTCAAGGAACGCACTGGCGCTACCGTATATAACTTTTATATCGATATGCGCACCGCCTTCAAAGCTTACGATGAGTTTTATCAGCGTGTGCTGGAAGAAGGTACGCTCTTCGTCCGAGGCCGTGTAGCGGAAGTAACCGATGCAGCCCGTCTTCCTGAAGAAGAGGGAAAGCTGATCATCCAGGTGGAAGATACCCTGGTTGGAAAACAGCGCCGCATACCAGTCGATATGGTTATTCTATCTGCAGGGTTAGAGCCGCGCAAAGACGCTAAAGATGTCGCCAAGCTTTTTGGGCTCTCCTGCAGCTCAGATGGCTGGTTCATAGAAAAACATCCCAAATTGGATCCTGTAGCCACGATGACCGAGGGTATATTCATCGCTGGCTGCGCACAAGGTCCAAAAGATATTCCCGCCAGTGTGGCTCAAGGCGCAGCTTCATCTGCCAGGGTTTTAGGGCGCATCCAGCAAAAAGAGATAGCACTCGAACCCGTTCGGGCGAGCGTCGATGAAGCAAAATGTTCTGGGTGCCGGATCTGTAATAATCTGTGCCCATTCAATGCGATCTTGTTCCATGAGGACCGCATGGTCACAGAAATCAACCCGGCTCTCTGCCAGGGCTGCGGCACCTGCGTCGCTGCCTGCCCGGCCGGTGCAATCAGTGGAACCTGCTTCAGCAATGAACAGATCCTTTCGCAAATCGAGGGATTGTTGCTGCTGAACCTGCACTCAACAGCACTGGCTGCTGCCGCAGACTGAACCAACAGGAGGCTGAAATGGAAAACGAACCTTTTGAACCTGTTATTATCGGCTTCACCTGCAACTGGTGCAGTTATCGTGCAGCGGATTTGGCTGGGACGGCTCGGGTAAAATATCCGCCCAATATCCGCCTGATTCGCCTGATGTGCTCTGGGCGGCTCGACCCCACTTTCGTATTCAAAGCTCTTTCTGGCGGAGCGGACGGAGTGCTCATTACCGGCTGCCATCCTGGGGAATGCCATTACCTCGAGCAGAACTATAAAGCCCTGCGCCGCTTCCAATTAATGCGTAGAACGCTGGTTGGAATGGGCGTTGAACCCGGTCGAGTAAAGCTGGTTTGGGCAAGCGCGGCAGAAGGCGTGAAGCTGGCACAAGAAATAGCTAAATTCGTCGAAGAGATACGCCTCCTTGGACCATTAAATTGGCCGCGATGGGGCGCCAGAAACGGCGACGTCACTGCTGAAGAGATGATCATCGAGGAGGTGACACTATGAGCCCGAACGAAAAACCGAAATTTGCCATGTATTGGGCAGCTTCGTGCGGCGGATGCGAGATCGCGGTGTTGAATACCGGCGAAAAAATCCTGGATGTCGACGCGAATTTCGATGTCGTCTTCTGGCCGGTTGCAATGGATGCCAAATATAAAGATGTCGAAGCCATGCCGGATAAGTCGATCCTGCTGACCTTGTTCAACGGTGGGATCCGTAACAGTGAAAATGAAGAAATCGCCCGGCTTCTGCGCCGTAAATCGCAGATCCTGGTCGCCTTCGGCTCATGCGCCTCAGAGGGCTGCATCCCCGGATTGGCAAATCTATCGAAGCCAGAAGATATTTTCGCAGCGTCATACAACAGCCTGACCACAGATAATCCCCAAGATATCCGGCCACAGTATGATTTTGCAATGCCCGAAGGTCATCTCCACATCCCTGAATTTTATCCCGTGCTCAAAACCCTGGACCAGGTCGTCGATGTGGATTACTACATGCCTGGTTGTCCACCTGAATCCCACCAGATCGCAGCAGTTATCGATCTGGTCATCCAGGTCCTCAAGGGGGAAGCCACCCTTCCGCCGAAAGGTGCAACCATTGGCGCAGGCAGCTCGACGGTCTGTGATGAGTGTCCACGCGCCCGCAATGTAAAAAATATCAAAAGCTTTACCCGCATCCATATTGTCGAAAACCTGGATCCCACGCTGTGTCTTTTGGAACAGGGCATACCTTGCAATGGTCCGGCTACACGCAGTGGCTGTGGAGCTCTCTGCCCGCAAGCCGGCGCTCAATGCATCGGCTGCTACGGACCTGCTGAAGGCGTGCTGGATTACGGCGCCCGGTTAATTTCCTCGTTCGCGTCAGTTATCGATGCAAATGACCCGGATGAGATCGATGCCATCCTGGATGGAATTCCCGATCCAGTCGGTCAAGTGTACCGGTTTAATCTGGCCGGCTCACTGATGCGTGCCGGACGTCCTGCCTGGAAGGGCAATGGATCAAATTAGGAGGTATCCATTATGCAAAGAGTAACGATTGATCCTATCACCCGCCTGGAAGGTCACGGGAAGATAGAAATCTTCCTGGATGACCAGGGCGAGGTTGCCAATACCTACTTCCAGATCCCAGAGCTGCGCGGTTTTGAGCGCTTCTGTGTCGGGCGCCCGGTAGAAGAGATGCCCTTGCTCACCAACCGCATCTGTGGGGTGTGCCCAGAAGCCCATCACATGGCGGCAGCAAAGGCGGCAGATGCGGTTTATCACGTCGATCCTCCGCCTGCTGCAAAGAAGCTGCGCGAGCTGCTCTATTCAGGCTTTTACTTTACTGACCATACAACCCATTTTTATGCTCTTGGTGGGCCGGATTTCGTGATGGGTCCGACATCGCCGGTCGCTGAACGCAATATCCTGGGTGTTATTCATAAAGTAGGCCTTGAGATAGGCGGAAAGGTCATTCAGGCCCGTAAAAATGGGCACCGGATCGTAGAGATTATCGGTGGACGAAAAGTCCACCCCTGCACATCCATCCCGGGTGGATTGACCAAATCGATTACCGAGGAGGACCGCCAGGAAATCGAAGGCATCGGCAATTGGGCTATAGATTTTGCTCAATTTACAATCAAGCTCTTCAATGACATCGTGCTTGGCAACCAGGAGTATGTAGATTTAATCTTAGGTGATATCTATACGCATCGAACATACTCTATGGGCATGGTTGATAGTGAAAATAAAGTTAATTTCTATGATGGTCAGGTGAGCATCGTTTCCCCCAATGGCAAGCGAATAGGTAAATACTCACCCAACGAGTATCCTGATTGGATCGCTGAGCATGTCGAGCCCTGGACGTATCTTAAATTCCCTTACCTGAAGAAAATTGGCTGGAAGGGTTTTGTGGATGGCGAGGATTCGGGTGTGTACTTCGCTACTCCCCTTTCTCGTCTAAACGCCGCGGAGGGTATGGCATCCCCGCGTGCGCAGGAAGAATACGAGAAATTTTATGCGACTTTAGGCGGAAAACCCGTCCACCAGCGCCTGGCAATCCACTGGGCCCGGCTGATCGAGCTGCTCTATGCAGCCGAACGGATTGTCGAGCTGGCGACAGATCCAGAGATCACCTCGCCGAAAGTCCATACCGTGCCGACCGAAAAACCAACCGAAGGGGTTGGAATTGTCGAAGCACCGCGGGGCACACTTACCCACCATTACAAAACGGACGAGAGGGGCATCCTGACCGAGGTCAACTTGATCGTTGGAACAACGAACAACTATGCACCCATCAGCATGTCCATCAAAAAAGCTGCCCAAAGTTTGATAAGAAAAGGGACCGTGGTCAATGAAGGGCTGTTAAATATGGTGGAAATGGCATTCCGCGCCTATGATCCTTGTTTTGGATGCGCGACGCATTCACTTCCCGGACAAATGCCGCTGGAGGTAACTCTGATCAACGCAGACGGGGCGGTCATAGACGTATTCAAACAAAATTGTTAATCTTAATCCCAGGTCTCCGGTTAAATGATCCGAAGACCTGGGAAAAATTTCTATTATGAAAACCATCGTCATTGGCCTGGGAAATCCATTATTGAGCGACGATGGCGTCGGTTGGGAAATTGTGCGCCAGGTTCAGCGCATTCTGCCAGGCCAGGCAGCTGGCAGGAGTAAATCGCCTGAAGACGTGATTGAATATGAGTTCCTCGGGGTGGGTGGGCTTTCCTTGATGGAACGCTTGATCGGCTATGATCGTGCCATCCTGGTAGATGCGATCCACACAGGCAGCGTCCCTTGCGGAAAAGTGTCCCACCTGACTGTCGAGGACCTTGCAGATGCCGCCTACGGGCATCTCAGCTCTGCCCATGATGTAACCTTCGGGCAGGCCATGCAGATAGGCTCCCGGTTAGGAGCTGATCTACCGCAGAGGATAGATATCGTGGCGGTCGAAGCTCAGCACGTATATGATTTTTCGGAGCTGCTAAGTCCACCTGTTGCAGCTGCGGTCCCGGAAGCAGTACAGCAGGTACTTTGGCTCATCGAGAGTGGAATGGAGGATGATAAATGATCTCACCTGAATTAGTACGCCGTTATTCATTCTTCGGCATGTTGGATGATACCCAAACCCGAGCCGTGGCAATGATTTGCGATGAAGTGCCATGCGAAAAGGACGTTGAATTATTCAAAGAGGGAGATCCAGCTCGCTTCATTTACTTCTTAATTTCAGGCAATGTCGATCTATATTTCACTACACGGGAAGAATCCCGACCAGATATGGTCCGTGAATACTATTTTGGAACGATTAACCCAGAAGAAATATTCGGAATCTCAGCATTAATTGAGCCATTCAAGCTGACAGCCACTGCCCGTACCAATCAACCCAGCCGGATTATCCAGATCGATGGGCAGGCGCTGCGGTCATTGTTTGAGATGGATTGTTCACTCGGTTTTAAGTTTATGCGCCAGGTCGCTCGGGTGGCTGTCGAACGTCTCAACGCAACCCGGGTACAGCTCGCAGCCTGCTGGCAATAGTAATTACCAATCAGATCGCCAAGCAAAGATGTGTGCACTGCCGAGTGCACACATCTTTATTTTTTTATTATCCCGCGGAAAAATTCACCCAGGCTGCGGAAACACGCTGCACCGAGCTTGTGCCCGACATCAGCCTCACAATAGCTCACATCTGCGCCTGCTTCTTCGAGAGTAGATACAGCCAGGCGAGCTTTTTCAACCGGGATTAAATCATCGCGGGTCCCGTGAGCAACGAAGACCTGTTTTCCAGATAATGGTCTTTTATTGATGAGTGGTCCGAGTTTCTCCGGTAAAAAACCGCTCAAAGCTGCCAGACCCATCAGGCTATCAGGCTTGAGCAGGCCATATGCAAACATCAACGCCGCTCCCTGGCTGAATCCAACCATGCTCAGATCGGTAAAATCAGCATCTGGGAATATACCGCTGCTAAATAACCCTTGCAGCGCCTCCACTGAGGGCATAAAATCATCCAAATCCGGCCAGGGTTTATCACTTACAGGACACCAGCCGAACCCGCCGCCTTGCGCCCGGTATAATCCCCGCGGGGCGATCAGCAGCACATTGTTTGGCAAGCGGGATGCGAACACCCACATGGAATTTTCATCGCCTGTCCATCCGTGTATCAAAGCAATGACTTGAAATGGACCTTTTCCGGCAGGCTTTCTTACCCGGAGCGTCCATTGGTTGGTTGTGATGGTTTCAGCAGCCCCATTCATGCCCTGGTGCCTCGCATCAATCGGGATTCGACTTTTTCACTAACCACTCGATCCCGATAAAAAAGACGACGATAAGTAATATCGGGAGCAATCCCAGGGTCATACACAACAATCCTAACAATGCAGCGCCTTGCCCGTAGATAAGGTAAATTAGTCCATCCCCGATAAAAAACAGGATTAATAATCCTCCGACGATTAACCGGAAATTGGTTTGCTGAGCGTACCTTCGTACATCTCTGCTCATAATGGTCCGTACTGCAATCCGATGACAGAAGTTATCGGCCAAGTAATTGAAATTACTCGAAACCGGGAAAATTAACTCTCTATGCGCATTATAATTCCGATCGATATATACAAATGCGCAAATAATGTAGAGTTGAGAAAAGCGAGAGCTTAAAATAATCTGGGAAAGGACTGTTCTAACAGAGCAAATGACAGATTCGGGAAAACCCTGGCAGGTGCGATTCAACGATGAAATTCAAAAGGCTGTAGCTGCCAGGGATGCTGGCAATGATGGCATGTCCAGAGTCTGCGCCAGGCGCGCCGTCGGGATATTAATTGGAGAATATTTAGATCGTCAGGGGATAAATATAACCGGAATGGGGGCGTATGACCTTATTCACTATCTTTGTGAAAAAAGCGCAATCGATCCCTGCGATCCGCGACGTTGCCAGTCATTACCTCCTGCGAGTCACTCCTGAAGGGAATTTGCCGCTCCCGATAGATCTTATCGCGGAGGCGTTCTTGTTGAAAGATATGCTGCTAGGCTGATTATGAGAAGAGAGGTGGATCGTTCTCCCGGCATCCAATTTTTTGGATACTTCTACTCCTGCGGGTTTCTGTCGGGAAAATCGATTTCAATTTTTTTCCGTGAAAGGACCGAGTATTTTATATAATTAATTGCTGAGCTCATAGCAATTACTGCCCGGATGGAAGTAATAATAAAAATCAGGCTGCTGAGTAAAGCCACGCTGGTGATGATCAATAGAGCAATTGAATTGGGGAGATGGGAATGTTGGTATGGCACGTCCATCAGGCGCATCTTCAGATTCGATATGTAATCTGGTCGCGGGTGAATAGGCGCCAGGGTAGACTTTAGAGCGTTTTCAATAGAATTGATATTGACGTTTAAGCCTGTCCGTCGCATATCGTTGATCCTGTTTCTCTACTGACTCTCGGTTACCGATAAGCTTATTTCATCTGTGATAATGTTTGGAGAGTACCCATCATGACCGCTCAATTGGCGGAGTAAATCATCCTTCAATGTTAGTAAAGTCCGGTGGTACAAACTTTTTATTGCACCTTCAGATTTACCCATGATTACGCCAATCTCAGCATTCGACAGGTTTTCCACGAATTTCAAAATCAAGAGCTGCTGGCGATCCGGAGGAAGCAACCGGATGATCCGTAACAGCCATTCTTGCTCCTCCAATTCCAATAATTCTCCTTCTGGATGTTCAGTTCTCGGGTGGATGGTTGTATGTTCTTCCAGAGAAATTTCTTTCCGCCGGCTGTTATCTCGATACCAGTTGGCAACCAGGTTGTGCGCAATCCGGTAAAGCCACGCTGAAAATGGCAACCCTCGATCGTGATAATTCCCAATATGGTGCAATGCACGCATGAAAACGCGCTCAGTAAGATCTTCAGCATCGAAGGCGTTTCCAGTCCGGTAGTAGATGTATGTATATATTCGGCCGACATAACGCTCATACAGGACGCCAAAAGCCTCCCGGTCTTCTTGGGCTGCCTGGATCAGAATGAGATCTTCTGCTTCTCTGGTCTGCACGAATATGATCCAAAATGGCAGCGCTTGCTAATAGAAACACTGCCAGAGTTCAAAAGTTCCTTTCAGTATATCATGACAGTCAGTCTTATCAGATTTGCATGTATCAGCGCTCGAGTCACTGGTTGTGGGAATATGCGGACCGATTGTACGCATTGCTAATCTATGATGCGATTGATCCGCGAGGCAGATCTATCGAGAATTCGGGCATAAAATGGTATAATAAGCTCACCGGGGATGATAGGTCTCGACGGGAGAGGCTGGTTCCGGACTGCGAGCCGAGAGGCGCCGACCTCGATAAATCAGCGTAAAAAAACAAGTGCCAATCGCACTTCCTACGCTGCTCTTCCACTCGCTGCATAAGTGAGTAGATAGACAGCAGGCTCTCAGAGAAGAGCCTCGTCCGCCTGCTCCGCCCTCCAACCGGCAGCAGGACCGGGCGTGACAAAGTTGGAGTGCCATATACGATACCGCTAAGTATATGAAAGAGGGACTTTCGAGTCCTGGCGGCTGGCTAGAGATTATCCTTTGTCCGTTGTGGTGATCTCGGCGACAAGAAACAACAGACTAGGCTCGTAGACGTACGCGGATCGATTCTTTCGGACTCGGGTTCGATTCCCGACATCTCCACCTGAAAACCCCTTCCTTGTTTGGAAGGGGTTTTTCAATTTACCTGGAGAATCAGTCCTTTAAGGTATTCACCTTCCGGAAAATTGAGAGATACCGGATGGTCGGGGGCTTGATGCAGCCACTCCATCAGGTGTGCGTCCACACCGGCATCCAAAGCCGCACCAGCAACGATCTGCTGAAATAGCGCCAGATTGACCCCGCCTGAGCAGCTAAAAGTAACCAGTATGCCACCGGGTCTTAATAATTTAAACGCCAACAAATTTATGTCCTTATATCCCCGGGCGGCGCGATCTACCTGAGCAATCGTCGGCGCAAATTTCGGAGGGTCTAAAACGATTAGATCAAATTTGCGGTCGCTATCTCGGAATTTACGCAGAATCTGAAAAACATCCCCTTCCAGCCATTCTACCTGCGGCGGTAGCTGGTTGAGCGCCAGATTTTCCCTGCCAAGCTGGAGTGCGACCTCTGATGAATCTATGCTCACTACTGAAGTCGCTCCCCCAGCCAGTGCATTGAGCGTAAATCCTCCTGTATAGCAGAAGCAATCCAAAACATCACGCCCTTGTGCAAGCTGCCGCACTTTGATCCGATTGTCGCGCTGATCCAGGTAGAAACCGGTCTTGTGCCCGTTCTCCAGGTCTACCCAATATGACAATCCCGCCTCGGAAATCTTAATTTTTGGGGAGTTCAGTGTTCCGTAGATCAGTCCACAGCATTCCGGTAGTCCTTCCAGTGCCCGAACGTCCACATCGGAGCGTTCATAAATACAATCCGCACCCATAATTTCGATCAGCTGGCTGATTATCTCCCCACGCCATTGCTCGATCCCAGCGCTCAATACCTGAATCACCAGGACCTCCCCATAACGGTCGACGATCAGCCCGGGCAGCCCATCTGATTCAGCATGGACCAGCCGGATTGCAGTCGTTTCACTATGCGCAGTCCAGGTTTGCCGTAATCTTATCGATTCTAATAATCGCTTTTGAAAAAAATCTGGCCCGATCACCTGATTCTCTTCCCAGGACCAAACCCGGGCGCAAATTTTGGAGTGTGGATTATAAGCAGCCCAGGCAATAAATCGACCGCCAGCATCGACAATTTTGACTGTCTCCCCCGCCATTGGAAGGCCAGTAACTCCTGCTACAGCAGAAGCGAAGACCCAGGGGTGTCTGCGCAATAGCGGTTTTTCTTTTCCGGCTTTAAGGTGGAGCGTTTCCATCGGAGTAAAAAAGCGGGAGCGGAAAAACCGCTCCCGTTCACTTATTGAAGCTATTGAAGCATCCCGATCCGCTTCCCTGCCTGTTCGATAATATCCATCGCGTGGATGATATCCTCAGGCTCGTGAGCAGCCGTCACGGTTGCCCGTAAACGAGCCAATCCCGGAGGCACAGCAGGCGATACCACCGGTAATACAAATACATCATTGAGTTGCGCCTCGCGAGTCATCATAAATGCATAATCATCGCTGCCGCATAGGACAGGGACGATGGCAGTTTGAGTGAAGAGAGTATCGAACCCACGCTCTTTTAATCCATTTATAAACAGCCGGCTGTTGTTATTTAACTTCTCGATCCGCCACGGCTCCTCAAGGATGACCTCGAAGGACGCCTTCGCAGCCGCTGCTTGAGCAGGTGGGAGTGCTGCCGAGAATATATATGCCGCGGCTGCTGTGGCGTAAGAAGTTGATCAGGTCGCGGTTTCCAGCCACGTAACCACCCACGGAGGGGATCGTCTTGCTCAAAGTGCCCATTTTGATATCGATCGTGCCTTCCAAGCCGAAATGCTCTTCGATACCTCGCCCAGTCTTTCCCAACACCCCGATGGAGTGGGCTTCATCGATCATCAGATACGCCCCATAGCGCTTGCACAGCTCTACAACCCTGGGAAAATCGATGATATCGCCATCCATACTGAAAACTGAATCGGCAACCACCAGTTTTGAAGAACCAGATGGAACCTGCTGCAGCCGCTTTTCAAGAGCATCCATGTCATTATGCGTAAAGCGTAAGAACTTGGCGCCAGACATCATACAACCATCAACAATACTGGCATGATTCAGCTTATCGCAAATGACATAATCTCCGCGACCGAGCAAGGAAGAAACGACGCTCAAATTGGTCACGTAACCTGACGTGAATGTAATCGCAGCTTCTGCGCCTTTAAAATTAGCAATTGTCTCTTCAAGCTCGGTGTGCAGGTCTAACGAACCTGCCAATGACCTTACTCCATGCGTCCCGGTGCCGTATTGATCGATAGCGGCTTTGGCTGCTGCATTAATCTTTGGATGACCAATTAAGCCTAAATAGGAGTAAGAGGCGAACATCGTCATAATCCGTCCATTAACCAGAACTGAGGCGCCGCCATGCAGCTCGGTAATTGGCTGGTTGTAAAAATAGAGCCCTTCTTCATTCAAACTCTCAAAGCGCTTCTTCAATGCATGAATGCGCTGGGATATCGTATCTTCTCTGGTCAAATCCATGCCGCTTTTCTCCTTTTTAGCGATTGCCTAGTTTAGTCCAGCCAGGCAATACTGTCAACCAATCGATTCCGCAACTCGAAATTTTATTTAGTCACATTTAGATCAAGATTAATGCTCACCGGCGAGCGAGCGCAGACCAGACTCATCGATCACGGGGACACCCAACGACCTGGCTTTTTCCAGCTTTGAGCCTGGCGATTCGCCTAAAACCAGGTAGCTCGTCTTTGAGCTGATAAAATCGGTGACTTTCCCACCGTAATTCTCAATATACTCCTTGACTCCATCACGCGGATAACTTGGGGAGCGTACCCGTGACGACAAAAGTCATTCCCGCTAATGGTCTGATCCCCTCTTTTTCCGAGGGGAGCTCCACTGGCCAAACACCGGCGGAATGTAATTTTCCCAATACATGCTGGTTGGCAGCCCGGCTAAACCAATCGACAATTGCTTGCGCAATATTTGGACCAATTCCTTCGATAGATTGTAATTTTTCGACCGTTGCGTTCATCAAACTATCCATTGAGCTAAATTTTTTCGCCAGGTCGGCTGCCACGACCTCACCTACACCATGGATCCCAATCGCGGTGATTAATCGCGCAAGGGGTTGGCTCTTGGAGGCTTCAATCGCGTCCAGGATATTGTCAGCCTTCTTTTCTGCAAAGCCTTCTAGTTTTAGCAAGTCCTCTCGCTTAATATAGTAGATGTCCGCCACATCGTGGACCAGACCAGCCTCCACCAATTGCTCCCCAATTTTTATTCCAAACCCAACAATATCCATCGCCCCTCTTGAAACAAAATGCTCCAGGTTGCGGATCAGCTGCTCAGGACATGCACTGTTGACGCAGTACCAATCGACTTCACCGGGGAAATTTTCAACCTGCTCATTACAAGCAGGGCAGGTTAGCGGTGGGGTGAAGGGGATTTCCTCGCCGGTCCGTACGTCGATCACCGGGCCAATAACGTATGGGATTACCTCTCCCGCTCGTTTTACCAGAACGCGATCTCCAATCCGTATATCTTTCTCACGGATATAATCGAAATTATGTAAAGTAGCCTGTTTGACAATAACCCCCCCAATTTCGATCGGCTCCAGTATTGCATAGGGTGTCAGCCTGCCCGTACGCCCCACGTTTACTCCAATCTGGTTCAAACGGGTCGTAACTTCCTGTGCAGGAAACTTAAAAGCAATCGCTCCCCGTGGATCCTTCCCTGCTGTACCCAAACTCGTGGCAAGCTCCAAATCGTTGATCTTTACCACGACTCCATCTGCTTCATAAGGGAGATGCTTTCTACGATCAGCCCAGGAGATGCAGATATCAATCGCCTCCTCGAAGTTTCCTGCATATTCTCGTGGAGGGGTTGGAAATCCCAAATCTTTCAAATGAATAAGCGTGTCCTGCTGAGTCCTGGGTCGCGGACCATCTGTGGCGACAATTGCATAAGTGAGAATGGTGAGGGGACGGCTGGCTGTAAGGCTGGGGTCGAGCTGGCGGAGCGAGCCGGCTGCAGTATTCCGTGGGTTCTGGTAGGTTTTCTCACCGGCCTCCAACAATCGTGCGTTAAGCTTCTCGAAATCGGCGATATTTATGAAAGCTTCACCGCGCACGACGAAATATCCTGGCGCTAATGGTCCCTGCGAGTCTACCGGGAGTTTCAGCGGCAAGGCACGTATCGTGCGCAGGTTGGCGGTGATATCCTCACCGATTACTCCGTCGCCGCGCGTGGCTCCCTGGGTGAATAATCCGTCCCGGTAAGTGAGCACCACAGTTAGACCGTCAATTTTTGGCTCGATTATGTAGCTTGCCTCTTTTACTCGTCGATCCAGTTTTGACACACGCTCATACCAGGCGCGAAGGTCGTCCGCACCAAATGAATTTGCCAGGCTTAGAACCGGAGCTGGATGGGTTATTTTTTGGAATTTTTCCAATGGACGGCTTCCCGCCCTTTGAGTGGGTGAATCCGTGGTTATCCACTCAGGATGTTCCTCTTCTATCTTTTTCAGCTCAGCCAGCAAACGGTCGAACTCATAATCGCTGATCACCGGGTCATCCAGTACGTGGTAGCGATAATTATGGTAATTAATGAGCTGGCGCAGTTCAGCGAGGCGCAATTTTGATTCTTCAGGTTCAGGCATAGTACCTCACTTTCGTAATCACGTGTTCAGCGGCGCTGGGGAAGCCCGGCTGGGTTGGTCGATCCTTATCGTTTCTGGCTCATCTTGTCCAGATAGAGCAGCGGCGGCTAACAGCACGAATAATATCCAGGTCATATCGGCTAAGAAGAGATGGATAATCTGCATCCAGGTGGGAGCAAGCAACACGAGGTTGATCAGTCCAGCCGAAAATTGTAAGATGATTGTCCCTATTAGGAAAATCACCAACCGTTTTACGACCTCTGTTGGGCGGAACATTCTGACCAGGAGGCTAAAAAATATGAGGTAAAACCCAGCTGTGATTGCCGCAACCGGGTGCCAAACGCGCAATCGAATGAGAAAATTTGCCGTGGGAGAGAAATCTTGCTGTACTCCGGCTGCCAGTGAAGCGGCTGGGAAAAGAGTATCACCGAGAGCGGTAATTGCCCCAGTTACTCCGATCAAGATTACTCCCGCTGCTCCAATGATGACCGCAGTAAATAGCATACCCTGTCCGTGAAGGGAGATGCGGTTGCCCCCGGATGCCCACCAGGCAGTCAGCGTCAGGCTGGCGAGGAGCAAGAAAGTGTTCGTTAGATGCACGCCCTGGGAGATAACTCGACCGAGAGAAGCGTCTTTTGCAACCCATTCAAATATTACCAGGCTCGCCCCAACCAACGCTTCAGTGAGGATAAAAATAGCAGAAAGGACCGCGCCAAGTCTGACGGGGTCGCCTTTTGAAAAGGCTCGAAAAGCCCAAATCAACATCACTAAAATCAATATCAGCGCTAGACCGCTCATCATACGATGAGTAAATTCGATCAGCGTCTCGATCTGTGGGTTGCTCGGGAGTACCTGTCCATTACACAAAGGCCAGTGGCTACCACATCCAGCACCCGACCCAGATGCCCTTACAAACGCGCCCCACAGGATAACCAAAACGTTGATTCCGAGGACGATCCAGGCAAAGACAGCAAAGCGACTTAATTTTCTCAGATCCATTTTAGAACAGCCTCATCTGACGATCTGGATCTATGGTTTTCCCTGGCTGACCCAACATTTGACAAAACCTGATTGCTGTCCCAGCAGCATAACCGCAATAATCATTGTTGAAAAATCCATAAATCGCCTGTTTCCGTTGGGTGAACTCAACCAAACGAGCTAGCCAGTTTTGCAGGTCAGTCCTCGCGCGGATCTCGCTCGAAGGTATGCGGATGATAAGCTCCGTGCTTTCCAATCCAGCGAATATAAAGAAATTCTGCAGTCGATACAATTGAGGTGGGGATACCGGGAAAATCAATTCCAACCCAGCAGACTCCATGATTGTGCAAAAATTTAGCCGTTTGATCCACATCACGGTACCACCCAGGACTGCGCAGCTCGATCGCATAATTTACTCCCGGGGGCAATGAAGATAAAAATCCGTCTAAATTATCTTTTTGATCTATGTGATAAGATGGAGGGAGCTGGATCAAGATTACTCCCAGGTTCTCTCCGAGATTTCGCACGACCTCGACAAACTCCGCCATCAATGCATTCGCATTGGTAAGCTTCATATCATGCGTCAATTATTCGAGGGGTCTTCAAACAGAACCGGAATTCAGGCGGTACATTCGCTGCCCAGGATTGAAGAGTCTTAATTCGGGGGATCCCATAAAATGTGGTATCCACTTCGACGGTATTAAAAACTCGGCTATAATACGCTAAATAATTCCGGTCTGGCAGGTCAGCTGGATAGAATGCTGTACGCCAATCTCGATAACTATAACCGATCGTGCCTATATACCAATCCATACTCCTCCATTCATCCGAGGTAACACGGTGTCTGAATTGAAGATTACTATTTATGGAACAGTATGGTGCGGAGATTGTATGAGATCAAGGCGATATCTCGAAAGGAACAGTATCGAATATGATTGGATTGACATCGACCAGGATCACCAGGGTGAATTATTTGTAATGAAGGTTAACCACGGCATGCGCAGTGTACCTACTATTCTGCTTCCAGATGGATCAATCCTGGTAGAGCCTTCCAACGAGGAATTGAAATCCAGGTTGGTAATAGGGTAGCCAAACCAGTCCCTATTTTACCATCTGCGGTTACGCTAAAATTCAAAATGGAGAAGACGTCCCAGTCATATTTATTTTGGTAGCTGGGCAAAGCTTTAACGGCGGGGAACTTAATCCATGACAACACAAATCTATATGACCTGTCTATACACACAGGACCTCCACACACTGCTCCACTTCTATGCGGAAGTGATCGGACTCCATCTTGCCCCCCACCAGGAAGGTCCGCCTCACCTTGAAGTTGGCGATTCCTATCTTATCATCCAGCGAGGTACACCTGCAAAACCCGCAGATAGCGGGCATTTACCTGTGCTGGCACTTGTCGTCGAGGATCTGGACCAGGCAATCGAGCGACTCGAAGAGAACCATGTTGCGCTACTAAATGGGATTGAGGAACACGAAGACGCCCGCTGGGTAAAATTCCACGACCCTGCTGGCAACCTGGTCGAGCTGATTGAGCTCTACCGCACTTTGATCTTCGGTCCATAACAGAATTTTATCTGGAGGATGGATGCCAGTAAAAATACTGGTTGTTGAAGATGAACCAGCATTACTCGATACATTAACTTACAACCTCATACACCAGGGGTATGAAGTGGAGAACGCCAGCGACGGTGAAGCTGCATTGATCTGCGCCCGGAATTCTCACCCAGATTTAGTCGTCCTGGATATCATGCTTCCAAAATTAGATGGATTCGAGGTCTGCCGCATCTTACGCCAGGAAACCTCCGTGCCAATATTAATGCTGACCGCGCGAGATGATGAGATCGACCGGGTGCTGGGTCTTGAGATGGGTGCTGACGATTATCTGACCAAACCGTTCAGTATGCGTGAATTCCTGGCACGTGTAAAAGCACAATTACGCCGCGCCCGCATGGCACGCGAAGAAAGTGGAAACCGGTCTGCACCTGAACAAGATACCTTGATTTTTAATAACCTGGTCCTGATCCCTTCGCGCCGGGAAGTTCTTATTGATGACCAACCTCTATACATGAAACCAAAAGAATATGAGCTTCTCACCTACCTGGCAGCACATAGAGGTCAGGTACTTTCCCGCGAGCAAATATTAGCCCAGGTTTGGGGATGGGAATTCATGGGGGGTAGTCGTACGGTAGATGTTCACATTCGCTGGCTACGCGAAAAAATTGAGACCGATCCTGCACACCCTCAACGGATCATTACTGTACGGAGCGCTGGTTATCGCTTCGAAGGCTGAACCGTGCTCCGTAGTATCCGTTGGCGGATTGCATTACCCTATATTTTGCTGATAATCGCTACCATGCTTGTGGTGGCGTACAGCATGTCCGATATTTTGCGAAGGTTATATTTCGCTAATCTGGAAACTCGCCTTACTGACGAAGGTGATTTGCTGAGAGAACAAGTCGCAGCAAAATTATTGGATCCGGATAGCTATCCGGCTTCATTTCATGACCTGGCAGCCCACTGGTCGCAAATACTCAATTCCCGAGTGACAATTATTGCAGCAGATGGTACCGTCCTGGGTGATTCAGATGAGGATGAAAAAACGATGGAGAACCATCTAAGCCGGCCGGAGGTCCAGCAGGCAGCGAGCACCGGAAAAGGGATCAGCACCCGGCTGAGCACTACGCTCGGTTATGAAATGTTCTACGTAGCCCTCAGGATACAACCGAATGGAGAGAATGAAGGTTACATCCGATTGGCAGTGCCATTCACCGACGTGCAATTGGCTCTAAACCGAATACGGAATACTTTGATTTTCGTCACCATCCTGGCAACGCTGGGAGCGATATTGCTGGCGCTGTGGATTGCCAGCCGGACAACCCTGGCTTTACGCTCATTAACCCAGGCTGCGGAGCGCATTTCGGAAGGGGATCTACGGATTCGGATCGTACCCACCTCCTCCGATGAAGTCGGCAAGCTTACCAAGGCATTCAACCTGATGAGCGTTCAGCTCGAATCGGAAATTAATGCGCTCGAGAGCGAGCGAAGCAAAATGGCCGCAGTGCTCAGCCACATGAATGATGGGGTCATCATTGTGGATGGCGATAGCCGGATCCAGCTGATCAATCCCGCAGCACAAAACGTGTTCGAAGTGATTGAGGAGCAGGCGTTAGGTCGAACTCTGATCGAAGTTTTTCGCTTGCACCAGCTCGTTGAGCTCTGGCAAGAGTGTTTGGAGGCTGGCGACATTCAAACCATGAATATAGAGATTCCCCGCCGCCAGCTCTTTCTGCAAGGCATTGCGACGCCATTAGGGCAATTTTTACCGGGAAGTATCATGCTCTTATTCCAGAATCTCACCCGGGTCCGCCAGCTGGAAACCGTCCGACGCGATTTCATCAGTAATATCTCGCATGAGCTGCGCACTCCGCTTGCCTCGCTTAAGGCACTTACCGAAACTCTCCAGGAGAGTGCCCTGGATGATCCACCCGCCGCGCATCGCTTCCTGGAACAAATGGAGACAGAAGTCGATTCAATGAGCCTGATGGTCACCGAGCTGCTGGAACTGTCCAAAATTGAGTCAGGCAAAGTACCTTTCAACATGCAGCCTACTCCTCCAGAGCAAGTCATTGGCGAAGCGGTCGAACGGCTCAAGCTGCAAGCAGAGCGCGCCGGGTTGCAATTGGACGTGGAAATTGGTGAAGTGCCGGAGGTGCTTGCCGATCAGAACCGGTTGGAACAGGTATTGGTTAACCTGCTTCACAATGCGATTAAATTTACCCCGCCAGGCGGCAAAATTAGTGTATCTGCATCGCTATATAACGAACCACCAGGAAAATATGTGTTATTTACAGTCCAGGATAGCGGCATTGGTATTCCTTCAGAAGACTTACCGCGTATCTTCGAACGGTTTTATAAAACCGACCGCGCTCGATCAGGAGGCGGCACCGGTTTAGGTCTGGCGATTGCCCGGCATACCGTAGAGGCGCACAACGGACGCATTTGGGCTGAAAGTATCGAAGGTAGGGGGAGTACTTTCTTATTTCACCATACCGATCGCAAACCCCGAATAACAATCTCATCCTTCCCCGCGTAAGCTAAAAATTTTACATTGCATTATCAATAATTTAACATCCTGTTCATTGGGCGTTAAAAGGCGGATGATATGCTCTATTAACTTGAAGAATCGAAGGGAAATTTTATGCAAATCCTGGTAACGAACGACGACGGTGTCAAAGCTCCTGGATTGGCTGCACTGGTGCATGCTGTGAAAAGTCTTGGGGAGGTGAGCATTCTGGCTCCTGATCGGAACTGGTCTGGGGGAGGCCATGTAAAGACCCTGGATCGACCCCTGCGGATCAAAGAGGTAGATCTAATCGATGGTACGCCAGCAATTGCCAGCGATGGAGCGCCTTCAGATTGTGTCGCGTTGGCACTGCTCGGTTATTTTGAGCGGAAATTTGATCTGGTGGTTTCGGGCATTAACCCGATGCCGAACCTAGGTCACGATGTCACCTATTCCGGCACGGTAACCGCAGCGATGGAAGCAGTCATTTGGGGTGTCCCGGCCATTGCATTCTCCCTGGATAGCCCTGAAAACCACCTTGGACCATTGGATTATTATGCCGCGGCGACTTATAGCCGCATAATCGCCCAAAAAGGTTATTTCCTGCCCGCTGCCTCCCGGGATCCTTTTAAACGTTAATATTCCTCGTCATTCATTGGAGGAAATCCGAGGCATCCGCCTGACCCGGCAGGGATTGCGAGTCTATCGTGACCGGTTGGAAAAGCGCATCGATCCACGCGGGAACCCATATTACTGGATCGGCGGGGATGCACCGACAGGAATTCCCGAGGATGACACGGATGTAGGCGCCATGGACGAAGGATATGTTTCCATTACCCCGCTCCAGCTCGATCTCACAGCTTATGATACTTTCCCCCAACTGCGGAACTGGGAATGGGAAATCCCTATGGAAAATCGCCTCGCACAAACACCTGTTCAAGCTCTTCCGCTCGAGAGTCTGCACCAGTATTTCGCCCGTTGAACACACGAACCAGGTTAGACATCCCGTTAATAAATCATTTACAAATCGTTGAAAATTTATTAACCCTAATTTCCACCATCGTTAAAAACGCCGTGATACGCTATACAGTGTAATATAAATCAAAGAAGAATCTCAGGAGGAGAATTCTATGTCCCGCAAGCTCCACTTTGTAATATTGCCTTTAGTTCTATTATCGGTCTTGCTTTCGGCTTGCGCCACCCCGGCAGCCGCCCCACAAACGGTTGAAGTGGTGAAAACGGTTCAAGTAGAGGTCACCAAGATCGTGGCAGGCACGCCTCAGACCGTGCTCATTACCACAACCCCCGAAGCCATGCCAGTTAGCGCCCCATCTAACCCCCAGCTGATCAACGGTGCGGGTGCGACTTTCCCATTTCCTCTTTATTCACGCTGGTTCTATGATTATGCATTCGTCGATCCCGCGGTCAAATTCAATTACCAGTCCATCGGATCAGGGGGTGGGATCAAGCAGATCACCGAAAAAACCGTCGACTTTGGCGCATCGGACGCGATTTTGAACGATGATCAGTACAAGGCAGCGCCGGGGATACAAATGTTCCCCACCGTCGCCGGTGCAGAAGCGATCGTCGTTAACCTTAAAGGCTCCGATGGGAAGCCGTCTAGCCGATCCGATCAAGTTCCCACAAGGCGCTCTGGCAGATATCTATTTGGGAAAGATCAAGAAATGGAATGACCCGGTTTTGACTGCTGCTAACCCGGGTCTGACGCTCCCAGATCAAGATATCATCGTCGTTCACCGATCCGATGGATCGGGCACAACCTTTATCTTTACGGATTACCTTTCCAGTGTTAGCCAGGAATGGAAGGATAATGTTGGAAAAGGTACGGCGGTAGAATGGCCGGTAGGTTTAGGTGGAAAAGGTAATGAAGGGGTTTATGGAACCGTCACGCAGAATGATGGCGCAATCGGGTATGTCGAGCTCGCTTATGCCATTCAAAACAAAGCGGTCTTGAACTTATTGCAGAACCAGACAGGTGAGTATATTCAGCCAAACCCTGACAGCACGCATGCAGCCATGAATGATTTCGGAACAGCTTTAGGTGATAAGCTGGCTTTATCGATCGTGAATGGTCCGGGGAAAAACTCTTACCCGATAGCCGGTTATACCTACATTCTGATGTATATGGATCAGCAAGACTGTGCGAAGGCTGGAAATCTCTTGAAGTTCTTTAAGTGGGCATACGGTCCAGATGGTGACAAAGATGCCACAGACCTGCAATACGTCGCCTTGCCTCAGGATATTAAAGATCAGGTGAATGCCAAACTTGGCCAGATCACCTGCCAGGGAAAACCGATCGCTCAATGAGATAGCTGCTTCTAGACTGCTCTCTGCCCTCCCTAGAGTATGGGAGGGCAGAGATTATAATCTTCAATACTGAATCTATAATCGCTAATGGAATATCCCTCGACGACATCTAAGTCACGCTCGCCAGTCGCCTGGCTGACCTCATTTTGGGAGCACGGCGATGGGCTTTTTAAAGTAGTCATCCTTTTTTCCGCGCTGAGCATCGTATTTTTAGTGCTCGCAATTTTTTACGAGCTCTGGCAGAATTCTGCATTAGCACGGCATACCTTCGGCTGGTCATTTTTAACCACTACCCGGTGGGACCCGGCAATTGATAATATATTTGGAGCATTTCCATTTATCTTAGGAACACTCATCACTTCACTGCTGGCTATGTTGATTGCCGTCCCAGTGGGGTTGGGTGTTGCCATCTTCCTGGCTGAATTATCACCAAACTGGCTGCGCCAGCCCGTCGGTTTGCTGGTTGAGCTCCTCGCTGCAGTCCCGAGTGTGGTATACGGTTTGTGGGGATTATTTGTATTCATCCCAACTGTCGTACGCCCATTAAGCCAGGGTCTGAATTCGTCCCTGGGCTTTATACCCTTATTCGCTGGGCCAGTTTTTGGTCCCAGCCGCCTGGCAGCCGGATTGATCCTATCCATCATGGTGTTGCCGACGATATCTGCGGTCAGCCGGGATGTTTTCCGGGCTATCCCGAACGCCCAACGCGAAGCAGCCCTCGCTCTCGGGTCGACAAAATGGGAGATGATTTCTCATGTACTCATCCCTTACGGATTATCGGGTCTTCTCGGTGCGGGAATTCTTGGACTTGGTCGAGCACTGGGAGAGACCATCGCAGTGACGATGGTCATCGGCAATAACCTGGATATGACATCTTCGCTTCTCCATCCAGGTTATACGATGGCTTCTATTATCGCCAATGAGTTTACAGAGGCAACGACTGATATACACCTTAATTCCTTAATTGAAATTGGATTGGTCTTGTTCGTATTTACATTATTACTCAATCTGATAGCAAGGCTGCTGGTTTGGCGAGTTGGCCGCCGGACAGTTCAAGATATCCGCGTATGAATCCAAACGTCGCTCCATTTACTCGTCAAAATAAATTTCGCACTACCTGGCGAAAGACGGTTAATATTTTTATGCTTGCCCTGACCGGGATATTCACCTTTTTGGCTGTATCCATCCTGGTCTGGATATTGACATATGTATTTATCAAAGGTTTTGCTGCACTCTCGATCGATTTCTTTACTCAGCTTCCTACACCAGCCGGTGTACCCGGAGGCGGTCTGATCAATGCAATGGTTGGTTCCTTCATCACCGTTGGAATAGGAATATTGATCGCCGCCCCAATTGGGATACTTGTAGCAATGTTTGTCGCCAGGCATCCGAATTCACCGTTAGGCTTGGGTATACGCTTCTCAACGGATGTCATATCTGGGGTTCCCTCGATCGTCATGGGAATTTTTGCCTATTCGATCATCGTCTTACCCCAACGCCATTTCTCGGCTTTCTCAGGAGGGTTGGTCCTATGCTTTATCATGCTCCCGATCATCATCCGTACAACCGAGGAGATGCTGAGAATAGTCCCCAATAACATGCGCGAAGGGTCACTGGCACTGGGAGCTGCAGAGTGGCGCACCTCATTTTCAGTTGTCCTGCCAGCGGCGTTAACCGGCGTTCTAACCGGTGTGATGCTTGCAATTGCACGGGGTGCTGGTGAGGCAGCCCCCATGCTGTTCACCGCTTTCGGAAACCCTTTCATGAGTTTCTCCCTCGACCAGCCAATTGCTACTCTTCCACATACAATTTACGTTTATGCAATCTCCCCATATAAAGATTGGCAGGCAAAAGCCTGGGGAACCGCATTTGTACTAATCGTTCTGGTACTCGCCTTAAATATTCTTTCCCGGTTGATCGTCTGGCGACGTCAGCGTAAGCTGGGAGTCTGATTTCCTGGAATAAAACGATGAGAATAGAATTGAGCACGGATAGAATAATCAAACCACTTGTTGTGGTTCCACGTATCGAATCCGAAAACTCTTTAGCGTCTGGCTTGCCGGGAGGGGAAGAAATAACCAAGGCACAGATCGATCATTTTTCATTATTTTACGGGAAATTTCAGGCGCTGAAAGATATCAGCTTGGGAATATGGGCTAATAAAATTACGGCGATTATCGGTCCTTCCGGATGTGGTAAATCAACCTTACTTCGCTCATTAAACCGGATGAACGATCTGGTCCCGAATGTTCGCGTCGAGGGAAAAATTTATTCTGGATAACGATGATATTCTCCTCCCCGGCGTCGACGTGGTTAACCTCCGGCGCAGGGTTGGGATGGTCTTCCAACGACCCAACCCATTTCCGAAAAGTATTTATGACAATGTTGCCTATGGTCCTCGTCTTTACGGGTGAAGGCGTAAAGCAGAATTGGATGAAATTATCGAGCACAGTTTACGGCAGGCTGCCTTATGGGATGAAGTCAAGGATAAGCTCGAACAATCTGGAATGGCACTCTCTGGGGGTCAGCAACAGCGCTTGTGCATCGCCCGTGCCCTGGCGGTTCAACCCGAAGTCATCTTAATGGACGAACCGGCTTCAGCACTCGACCCGGTTGCCACATTGAAAATTGAAGAATTGATGCAAACCCTTAAAGACGAATATACCATCGTCATTGTCACTCATAATATGCAGCAAGCCGCTCGAGTCTCTGACTTTACTGCGTTTATGATGATCGACAGTCCTGCCACCCGCACAGGGATACTTGTCGAGTATGATATAACCCCAACGATATTTACCAACCCAAAGAATAAACAGACCGAAGATTATGTCTCCGGTCAATTCGGATAAAATGGGTGCGGAGAGTAATGGATGCCAAGGGAGACATTAGATCGTAAAATCAGGATATTGCTGGATGATGTCCTCATACTTGACAGCATGGTAGAGATCTGCGACTACCCGCGCAGTGCAAGCACTGAAACAGCGTGATCTGCGCGCTGCCCAGGAAGTCTACCAGTTTGACATGGAAGTCAATGCCAAGCGCTTTGCCATAGAAAATGAAACCATTGCCACGCTGGCAACCCAGCAGCCGATCATGGCGCACGATCTGCGTCTGCTGGCATCCATATCTTGAAGTAACCAGCGAGCTCGAACGGATCGGAGACTATGCCAAAGGGATTGCCCGGATATGTTTGATCATGGGCAAACAACCCCCGGTCAAGCCATTGATAGATATCCCACGCATGGCAGACATCGCGGTCAGCATGCTTCACCGTTCAGTAACCGCTTTTGTGACTGCTGACGCCGAGCTGGCGCGCAGCATCCCACCCGAAGATGACCAGGTAGACGAGTTATACATTCAAATCTACCGGGAGCTGGTCACGATTATGTTCGTGGATCCAGCTACGATTGACCGGGCGAATTACCTGATGTGGGTCGCGCATAACCTGGAACGCATGGCAGACAGAGTAACCAATATTTGTGAGCGAACGATCTACATAGCTACCGGTGAGCTGATAGAAATCAATGCCACCGATGACGAATACAATATCATCCAACCTAAACCGGGTGGAAACACAGCTTAAGAAAGTCCTTTTTCTGTGCACAGGGAACTCTTGCCGCTCCCAGATTGCGGAAGCGATAGCGAATGCCCGGTATTCAGATGAGTGGCAAGCCTATAGCGCAGGCACACACCCAAGTGGACATGTCCATCCGCTGGCATTGCAAGTGCTGGCAGAATGGGATATTCTCCACCAGGGCCGGTCGAAGAACGTAAATGAGTTTCAGGATAATACCTTCGACCTGGTGGTTACCGTATGCGATGAAGCGGCGGAAGAATGCCCGGTTTGGTTAGGTCCGGGGAAGCGGGTCCATTACAGTATCCCCGATCCAGCAAAAGCAGCCGGGAGTGAAGAGGAAGTGCTTTCTGCTTTTCGCGAGGTACGCGATCGAATTGCCGCTGTACTTTCGCAACTCTTGAACCCTGACTGAAGTCAGAATTTCAATATTTTAATTCCTGCAAATCACCGGTCGTCATAAAGATAATCCGCTCGGCGACATTGGTCACCCGGTCAGCAATTCGCTCCAGGTTATGCGCCGTCCAGAGCAGATAGGTCCCACGGACTACCACGTCTGGGTCCTTTGACATAATCTCAATCAACCGGTCAAATACAGATTTGTACAGCTGGTCCATCTCAGGATCCATGGCGGCAATTTCGGTTGCCCAGTTGGAGTCCTGTTTGATATAGGCTTGCAGGCAATCTGCGAGCATTTTCTGGCTGAGCTCGCCCATTTTAAAGATCTTCTTGAGGGTTTTAAGTAACGGCTCGTGGCGCATCAGCACTACTGTCTTGGAGATGCCAGCCGCATGATCACCGATCCGTTCCAGTTCGACGGCAATATGCGTCGTGGCAATTACCGCGCGGAGATCGCGGGCAGCCGGCTGTTGTGTAGCAATCAGCTCGAGACAATTCTCTTCAATAGTAAATCGCAGTGAATTTACCCTTTCATCATCATCGATAACGCGTTTCGCGAGCTTTACGTCCGTTTGTTCGAGCGCTTGCATAGATTGCTGGATATGGCTGACAATCAACTGACCCATCAATAACATATCGTCCTGGATCTTGCCAAACTCCCGGTCAAAAGCGCTGCGCATACTCGTAGACATTAATTCCTCCCTGAAATTAACCCATTCTGCCGGTAACGTAGGTCTCCGTCAATTCTTGCTCCGGGCGGGTAAACATCAGCGTCGTTGGCGCAAATTCTATGAGCTCACCGAGCCAGAAGAAACCCGTATTCTCTGAAACACGAGCAGCTTGCTGCATATTGTGCGTGACGATCACTATTGTATATTCCTCTTTCAACTCAGCAATAAGCTCTTCGATCTTTAGGGTTGCGATAGGATCCAGCGCCGAGGCTGGCTCATCCATCAAGATTACTTCAGGTTGGATTGCTACCGCCCGGGCGATGCACAATCGCTGCTGCTGACCGAGGGAAAGATCCAAGGCATTTCCATCCAGATTTTCCATGACTTCGCTGTATAACGCCGATCGCTCCAGACTGAATTTGACCAGCTCAGTCAGCTCGCCTTTGTTGCTCGCGAGTTCCAAGCACGCGTGGACCAAAAGCAACATTGTTATATATCGTTTGGGGAAACGGGTTTGGTTTTTGAAAGACCATCCCTACCCGTTGACGTAAAGCTATGAGGTTCATCTCGGGAGCATAGATATCCTCACCATCTAAAAGTATTTTCCCTTGCAATGATGTGTCAGGAATTGAATCATTCATCCGATTTAAACACCGCAAAAATGTCGATTTCCCACAGCCTGACGGGCCGATCAATGCAGTAACCTTTTGAGGAGGGATCTCCATATTAATATCAATCAATGCCTGAGTCTGACCATAAAAAAAGTTCAGGTTTTCGACTTTGATCTTGGGTTCGGTGAGAAAACCGGGAAGAGGCTCCTGCATTGCATGCCATTTTACCTCAATACTGATGCCAAGCGTCACCTCTCCTTGTCACGCCCTCCGCGAAAAGATATAATTCTGAGCATGAAATTATTATTATTACCATTTGTGTTATTCTTCACAATTCTGTTAACTGGTTGTGCACAACCATCTTCGGCAAATTCGAACAGGCAATCTCAAGAGGCAATTAACGACGCAGGATCGGATACAATGGTCAACCTGGCGTTGGCCTGGGCAGAGCAATATCAAAAGAAGTATCCAACGATCAGTGTTTCAGTAAGCGGCGGCGGATCTGGAACCGGGATTGCTTCCTTGATCAATGGAACCGTCGATATTGCCAATGCCTCTCGCAAGATGAAAAAAGAGGAATATTCTGAAGCGTCAGCTAATGGGATCGACCCAATCGAGTTTACGGTCGCCCGAGATGCGATTGCCGTTATTGTTAATCCTGAAAATCCTATCAACCAGCTAACACTTCAACAAATCTCGGATATCTACAGTGGTAAATATACCAACTGGAGCCAGCTTGGGGGTGAAGACAGGCCTATTGTACGCGTATCAAGAGAGACAAACTCCGGCACTCACGTTTACTTCCTGGAACAGGTGCTACGCCTGGGCACAGGCTGATAATAAAACCATGTTTTCCACAGATACACTTCTTTTGCCCTCCTCTCAAGGGATCACTTCAGAAGTCAAGGACAACCCCAACGCCATAGGTTATGACGGGCTGGGTTACGTTACCCCCGAAGTCAAGGTGCTTGCTGTTTCCAAGGATGCTCTGTCCCCATATATCATGCCTTCTGCAGAAACAGTTAATGAAGGGAGCTATCCAATAGCCCGGGATCTGTATATGTACACAGCAGGACAGCCAAATGAGATCATTCAAAATTACCTGGATTGGATCCAGGCGACTGAAGGACAAAATATCGTCAAAGATAATGGATTTGTCCCGATTGCTTCTCAGTAAAGACAGATTGACCGGTTATCAGATTTATCCTGGCTGGTGAAAATTATGCGTAACACTGATCGATGGAAAGAACGAATTATCAATGGAATTATCTTGGCTTGTGGCTATTCTGCGATCGTCTTTGTAGTATTGATTCTGGTATTCTTGTTGCGCTTGGGAATAACCGCTCTTGCTCAGGTCCCTATCACTAATTTATTTGGGATTCATTGGTATCCAATCGAAAATTACTTCGGTTTATTACCTTTGATTAGTGGGTCAATTATTGTAACCTTGACAGCAACCGCGATCGCGGTCCCCATCGGAGTTGGCACGGCAATATATATCGCTGAAGTTGCTCCCCCCTCCGCACGGAACGGCTTGAAACCGCTCGTCGAGATATTGGGCGGTGTGCCTTCAGTGGTCCTGGGATTCCTTGGAATTCTTTATTTCTCTAATCTCATCCGTGTGTCACTGGTCATTCCCACGGGTTTAACCGCGTTGACGGGTGCTATTCTCCTTGCAGCAGTTTCAATCCCGCCAATTGTATCGATTTCTGAAGATGCACTGGATTCTGTCCCGCGTTCTTACCGAGACGCTGCTATGGCATTAGGTGCTACCCGCTGGCAGACGATTTGGCGAGTGACTCTCCCTGCAGCCCGCTCCGGTGTATTGACAGCCATTATGCTCGGAATCGGTCGCACCATCGGTGAAACGATGGTTGTATTGATGGTCACCGGTAACGCACCCGTTATGTTTAGCGGATTTAGAACAATTATCTCCCCTGTGCGTACCATGACCGCAACGATTGCCGCTGAGATGGGTGAGGTAGCGAGCGGCTCCATCCACTACCATGTGCTTTTTTTTATAGGGATTGTCCTGTTCATGATCTCCCTGGGGATTAATATCACCGCTTCTGCACTCATCATCCGCTCCCGTAAACGATCGGAGAGAATCCTATCGTGAAGGTAAGCGCATCTTCCATTAAGAAACGGCAACAAATCGAGCGAGTCGGGTTCGCGGGTCTCAGCATAATTGCATTCATAACAATTATCCCAATTGTTTTCATTATCGGATATATTTTTTACCGGGGTTTTTCAGCAATTAGCTGGAATTTTCTGACCGGCTCGCCAACCAATGGATTAAAAGCCGGTGGGATTTACCCGGCAATCCTCGGTACAGTGCTGCTCACTTTTGTAACCACGATATTCGCTGTTCCAATTGGGGTCGGTGGGGCCATTTACCTGGCCGAATATGCGCCTGAAAATCGTTGGACCAGGATCATCCACATCGCCATCATCAACCTCGCTGGAATCCCGTCTGTTGTTTATGGGCTGTTCGGCTTGGGAGCCATGGTTATCTTCTTAAAGATGGGAGTAAGCATCCTGGCAGGTGGACTGACCCTGGGGATCATGACTTTGCCGGTGATCATCAGTACGTCAGAAGAAGCCCTGCACGCTGTACCCCAGGCATTCCGCGTTGTCAGCGTTTCCCTCGGGGGCACTCGCTGGCAGACCACCCGGCGGGTTGTCCTCCCCCAGGCGCTATCCGGTATCATGACAGGTATAATCCTGGGCTTGGAGCGCGCAGCCGGTGAGACTGCGCCCATCCTGTTCACAGCAGCCGTCATTTACCAGCCAAACCTGCCCCGGTCGTTGCTCGATCCCACAATGGCTCTGCCCTATCACCTGTACACGATATCCACCCAGGTGCCCGGAATGCCGCAAGAAATTCAGTACGGTACCGCGTTGGCTTTGCTGTTCTTCGTCCTCAGTTTAAACGCTTTAGCAACATTCATCCGCATCCGAGCACGAAAAAAACGCCAATGGTAACCCGATCTGATTTGTGAGTGCTTCCAATGGAGAAAATAATTGTTGAGCACCTGAACCTGAACTATTCAGATGGCACTGAATCGCTAAAGGATATCAATCTAAAAATTACCGCCAATCTGATCACAGTCCTATTTGGGCCTGCAGGAGGCGGCAAATCAACTTTGCTGCGGGTATTCAACCGCTTGAACGATCTGGCTGATGTAGTATTGATATCAGGCACTGTCCTGCTCGCGGAGCAAGACGGGGGCTATCTCGACCTGCTGGACCCAAAAACTGATGTGATCGCCTTACGGAGGCGGGTCGGGATGGTTTTTGCCCGCCCGATTGTGCTCCCTCTTACAATCCGCGGCAATTTGACCTACGGTCTCGAACTGGAAGGAGTCAGGGATAAGTCTCGCCTGGATGAAGCTATCGAACGGAGCTTAACCCAGGCCGCCCTATGGGACGAAGTTAAAGATCGATTGGACGATCCAGCAATTGCCCTGTCTGGCGGGCAGCAGCAAAGACTCTGCCTGGCGCGCAGCCTTGCCCTGGAACCGGAGGTGATCTTGCTCGATGAGCCAACCTCTGGATTAGATCCGCTTTCAACTACTGTGGTCGAAGCTTCACTGCAAAGGTTGAAAGAGGATTACACCATCGTCTTGGTACCTCATTCAATCCAACAAGCTGCCCGGGTTGCCGACGAAGCTCATTTTTTCTTACAAGGCGAGCTGATCGAGAGTGCGCCTGGGAAGGAAATCTTTACTAATCCGAAGGAAAAAAAGACTGAAGATTATATCGAAGGACGATTTGGATGAGCGATCAGGTAATATGATTTTGGCAGGATGATCTGACAAAATCCTTCAGGTTGCACGCGAAAGATCAGGAAATATATCATTTGTATGTTGGGGAAAAAATCGGTAAACTAATAAACGATTCTCGAGGTGAACAATGTCTGCTCTTAAGATAATCGCATATATCGCCGCTGCTATCCTGATCTTTTTTGGGGTCCTATTCATTTGGGGGGCCTTCAGCCCGCAGGGGCAGATTGGATGGATCCTGATCGGAGCCATCTCAGTGCTGATCGGTTTCGGCATAATCTGGTTCGCCGCACGGCGGAAACCTGCTGACGCGACAACCAACGTGACCTTGCAGGTTGACCTGCCGGCAAACGTGACGATGGATACGCTCAAATGCCAATCTTGCGGGGGTGTACTTTCAGAGAAGGATATCAAGATGGTGGCAGGAGCACCCTGGGTCGTCTGCCCGTACTGTCATACCACCTATCAGTTGACCGAACAACCAAAATGGTAGCCGCAATATAAAAACAAGGTCAAAATGATCAAAAATCAAAATTTGAGGCATCCTCATGAATAAATGGTTGCGCAGTATTTCACTATTCATTCTATTGACAATATTGCTGTTACCAGGTGCATCCGCCCTGGCTCAAACCTACAACTTTGAAGTTCCTCAAATGACCATCGACGTCTTTTGGGATAAGGATGGCACCGCGACAATCGAGTATGTTATTGCGTTCAATAATTCGGCGAGCGCCGATCCAATCGACTTCGTCGATGTTGGGTTTCCAAATTCGTCCTATAATCTCGCAAATGTTCGGGCAGATATCAATGGGATCCCGATTTCTAATATCGAGAATTCGTCATATGTCGATACTGGTGTCGCCCTGGGATTGGGCGCAAATGCGATCCAACCCGGGCAAACCGGAACCGTGCGCGTGAGCTCAGGTCCGATCCGAAATGTTCTATACCCCGATTCCGGCGACTCCAATTACGCGAGCGGAGTTTTTGATAATACTTATTTCGATTCCAGTATCGTTAATGGAAACACAGACCTGACAGTCAGATTCCACCTGCCTCCCGGGGTGCAGCCCCAGGAGCCCCGCTGGCACACGGCGCCGGCTGGTTTTCCCGACACACCGGAGAGCTACCTCGACAATAACGGGCAGGTGACGTACGTCTGGCAAAATTCAAACGCCAGCGCTGACCGTGCCTATGAATTCGGCGCGTCGTTCCCCGCGAAATACATCCCCGCAGCCGCGATCACCCAGCCCAGCGCGACCGAACGCCTTGGCATCTCCGCGGATTCATTTACCGGATTCGGCTGTTGCGTGGGTTTTTTCGCAATCTTCGCCTTTTTTACTGCATTAGGCGTTTACAACGGCCAAAAACGGAAGATGCAATATCTTCCCCCTAAGGTTGCTATCGAAGGTCACGGTATCAAGCGCGGGCTAACCGCTCCTGAGGCTGCCATCCTGATGGAACAACCCATGGATAAGGTATTGAGCATGATCCTGTTCGCAGTGATTAAAAAGAACGCGGCCAGTGTTGTTACCCGGGATCCGTTGAAATTGAACATGACCGATCCTCTCCCTGAAGACCTCCGAGATTACGAGAAAGATTTTCTGGAAGCATATAAAACAGAAGATACTCACCAGCGCCGCCTTGCCTTACAAACTGCCACGATCAACCTGGTAAACTCCGTATCAGCGAAAATGAAGGGGTTCAGCCGGAAAGAAACCATTGAATATTACCGCAGCATCGTTGCCAGCGCCTGGAAGCAGGTCGAGGACGCAGATACTCCCCAGGTTAAGAGTGAGCGCTATGATGAAGTTATGGAATGGACCATGCTCGATGATGATTATGACCGTCGGACGCGAGATGTCTTCCGGCAGGGACCAGTTTTTATACCCATCTGGTGGGGACGGTTCGATCCTTCGTTCGGGCGGAGTACGCCGTCCGCCTCGGTCCCTTCGGCGCCAGGTGGCAGCATTTCCCTTCCCCAGCTCCCCGGATCCGATTTTGCTGCGTCTGTAGTCAATGGCGTCCAAAACATGGCAGCGGGAGCCATTGGAAGCGTAACCGATTTTACATCAGGAGTAACCAATAAAACCAACCCGGTTCCAGTCAGCACCTCCAGCGGATACCGAGGAGGATCCGGGAGGAGTGGCGGCTGCGCCTGTGCCTGCGCCTGCGCGGGCTGTGCCTGTGCTTGTGCCGGTGGTGGTCGTTAGGTGGCGGGATCAGAGTTTTTCGGCAAACACTGATGGACCTAAAAGGCATAACCAGCCGGATCAAGCGCTTAGGGCAGATTAATGCTGCACCTCGTTATCTATTTCCAAAATCCGGAATTCATCATTATGAGCGCAACCAATCCGGAGAGCAGAGCCGGATTCACTTGCGTGTCGACCCGGATGAAACCGGTGTGGTAATGGTCAATGCGAACCGGATTGCCTATCTAAACGACACTGCTGTTCTTATGGCGCACCTATATTTAGAGCAAGTTGCGAGTGCAGAGGCAATCAGAGCTATAACCGGACGCTATAAAATCAGGCGGCAGCAGGCTGACCTTGACTACACGAAATTCATTTCGAGTTTTGAAGAATTTGTCCGCCCGGATGGCGCCTGTCCTATTCACGAATTGGATTTTGAGATCCAACCGCCGTTCTCTAGTCGCCCCTCTGCTCCTTACCGGATGGATCTGGCGCTAACTTATCGCTGCAACAATAACTGCGCCCACTGCTATAATGCGCGCTCGCGGGATTATCCCGAGCTGTCAACCGAGAGCTGGATGCGCATCATTGATTTACTCTGGGAAATTGGCATTCCACACGTGGTATTTACTGGTGGCGAACCGACTATGCGCAATGACCTGCCCGAGCTGATCGCTTATGCATCTAAAACCGGACAGATAACCGGCCTCAATACCAATGGTCGGCGGTTGAGCGACCAGACCTTCCTCCAGAACCTGGTCGAAGCCGGTTTGGATCACGTGCAGATTACTCTTGAATCCCATGATCAAGCCATTCACGATCACATGGTCGCCGCACGCGGCGCATGGAAGCAGACAGTTGCCGGATTGCGCAACGCTCTCGACTCACCACTGTTTGTTATGACAAATACGACCATGCTGACAGAAAATAGTCCATTTCTGGCTGAGACCTTATCCTTTTTATCCGCTGAGGGCGTCCCCACGGTCGGTCTAAATGCGCTCATCTATTCCGGGCGCGGTCGCGAGGTGGGAACCGGTCTGCGCGAGGCGGAGCTCGCACCTCTGCTTGAGCTTGCCAGCCTGCATACAAGCGGGCACGGACAGCGGTTGATCTGGTACACGCCTACACAATACTGCAATTTTGATCCTATGCAGCTCGAACTGGGGGTAAAGGGCTGCACAGCCGCTCTGTACAATATGTGCATCGAAGCGGATGGTGCGGTCTTGCCCTGCCAATCCTATTACCAGCCGCTCGGCAATATTCTGCAAGTTCCCTGGTCAGAAATCTGGAACCACCCCCTGGCAGTATCTTTGCGGGAACGACACGATCTTCCCGTAAAATGCCAGGATTGCTCGCTCTTGAAGGAATGCGGCGGGGGCTGCCCTCTCTACCGACCCGCTGATTAGTATGCTATCTACCCTAGTCGGAGCTATAAATTATGCCCACCCTGTCTGAATCGATCCAACAATTTTTCCGCCCGGTCAAGCCTCTGCAAAGCGGGATCTATCATTATCAAACTCCTCAGGACGATCCCCGGAATTTGCGGCTCCATCTCCGCCTGGAACCGGATGGTCATGGCGTCTTGATCGTAAATGCTGCAGTTATTTTGCACCTGAACCAGACTGCTGGCGAGTACGCGTATTATACAATCCAGGGTCTGAGCGAAGACCAGGTCGTACAGAATATGGTAAAGAGATATCGGGTTAAGCCAGATAACGCTCGCCAGGATTACCAGGACTTCTTCGGAAGAATTCAGACATTAATTAATACTCCAAACCTGGATCCGGTTGAATATCTGGATTTCGATCGCCGCAAACCATACTCGGGTGAGCTGTCCGCGCCGTACCGCTTGGATTGCGCACTGACTTACCGGCTAGCCTCTGAGCAGCCCGCCGGTTACACGCCGGTTGAGCGTGTCAAAAGTGAATTGAGTACCGCCGAGTGGAAAACAATCCTTGACAAAGCCTGGGCTGTCGGGATACCTCAGATAGTATTTACAGGGGGTGAACCCACATTGCGAGAAGATTTACTCGAGCTAATCCAATATGCCGAAAGCAACAACCAGATTTCCGGCCTGCTAACCGATGGGTTGCGGTTTTCAGACCAGAAATACCTCGACGATCTTCTGCTAACTGGATTAGACCACCTCATGCTGGTGCTCCAGCCAGGGCAAGAGCCCGATTGGCAGGCGCTGCAAAACGTAATTAACGCCGATATTTTTGCCGCGGTACATATAACAATTACCGCAGAAAATAAAAATGAATGCAAGCAATTGCTTACAAAATTGTCCGACATCGGTGTCAAGGCGATATCCATAACCGCTGCCAGCCCGGCGCATCATTCTGATTTGCATGAGGTACGCAACCAGGCTGCTGCTCTGCAATTAGAGCTCGTCTGGAACCTGCCGGTCCCTTATTCTGCAGCAAACCCGGTTCTATTGGAAGTTCCCGAAGAGGAGCAAGACTCAACCGGAGCCGGAAAAGCCTGGCTGTACGTTGAACCGGATGGAGATGTGCTGCCTGCGCAAGGGATCAATAAGGTTTTGGGGAATTTCTTGACGGATCCTTGGGAGAAAATCTGGACACCCTGACGGATGCCCCTGACTCCTGCTGAGTGGCACGCTAGATTTACCGTTCAAGCCCGCTGGACACGCGACTTGCGGGCTTACCTTTTAACAAAGCTGGCTTGCCTGCCGCCAGGCTAATCCTGGATGTAGGCTGTGGTACCGGGGTGCTGGAAACCGAGCTGTCGCAACAATTCCCAGGAGTATTGGCTGCCATCGATTTCGATCTAGACATGCTGGATATCGCCCAGAGTCAGCACACAAGCTACCCCAGGCGCGCCTATTACATCCAGGCGGATGCCAGCCGGCTCCCCTTCCCTGACGATAATTTTGAGATCAGCTTCTGTCATTATCTCTTGCTTTGGATCGGTCAGCCCTCGCACGTATTGGGAGAGATGCGCCGGGTAACCATACCCGGTGGCAAAATTTTGGCGCTTGCCGAACCAGATTACGGCGGTCGCATCGATTTCCCCGATCGCTTCAAGAAGCTCAACGAACTTCAGGAGGCATCCTTACGCAGTCAGGGCGCTGATCCACGCTTTGGTCGCAAGCTTGCCCAATTATTTACCCAAGCAGGTCTCGCAGATGTTGAGGTAGGCGTCCTCGGTGGGCAATGGACTACCGCAGATCAATTGATAGATTTGGACTCGGAATGGCAGGTTATTGCCTCAGATCTGGAAGGATTTATCACTGGAGAGGAGCTAGAAAGCCTGCGCGAGCTGGATCTAGACTCCAGGCTGCGTAAAGAGAGAATCGCTTACGTGCCAACTTTCTATGCTATAGGAACCGTAAGCCCCTAGTGTTCCGTCAAACCTGATAATTTAGATTGATCAAGCTGGAAACGGAACACTTTAAGCTTTGTCCAGGCTTGGGTACTCAGAGGTCAAATTAAACTTTGAGCCTGGACAAAGCACTAAGTACAGTCACATAAATTCTGTTGGATGTTTAGGTATTTTCCAAGGCTAATAATCGAAGCGCCATCGTTCATAAGTTGTGTGACTGTACTAGAACTAGCCTTGCTGATTGGATCAAACCGGTCGATTTTAGTCCTGGATGGGTAAGCCCACTTCGATCTGTCCGTCTGCTACCCGCACTGGATAAGCCGGAATATCGACGACAGCTGGCAGGGAGAGTACTTTTCCATTGCGTATGTCAAAAACCGCGCCATGCCTTGGGCAGGTAACTTCAAAGCCGGAGAGCTCGCCATCTCCAACCGGTCCATCATCATGGCTGCACACGTCGGCTATTGCGTAATAATTCCCTGCGACGTTAAATACAACGATAGTTTGCCCATCGATATCGACGAAAGCCCGCTCACCATTTGGGATATCCTCAACAGCCGCAACCTGGATGTACTCGCATTCTTCCGGGTTGGCTTTGGAATAGTTGTACATCATCGCTTATTCGACCAGGTCTTCGCTCGATTCACCCAACCCATAGACCCCCGCTTTCAGGACTTTTAGCGATAGTAAGGCGCATTTCAAACGCACCGCTCCCAGCTCTATTCCTAACAGGTCGAGAACATCATCTTTGCTCAATCCGCGTACTTCTTCCAGGGATTTCCCCTGGATCGATTCGAGCAAAAGATCGGCTGAAGCCTGGGAGATCGCACATCCATGTCCATCAAAACGGGCATCCTGGATGTGGTCATTTTCATCCACTCGCAAGTCAATCCGGATTTGGTCTCCGCAGAGTGGATTCTCATCCTCGTAAGAGATGTCATGCGGTTCGAGAGTGCCGCGGAATTGCGGGTTTTTATAGCGCTCGATAATCAGCTCGCGATACAGGTCATCCATGGTGGATTTGATCAGATTTGAAAGATTTCTTTTACTTTATACAACCCTTCAATAAGGATATCTACCTCTTCGAAGGTATTGTACAGGTAAAAGCTTGCGCGGGCAGTTGCCGGGAGATTAAATTTTTCGTGCAGAGGCATCGCACAATGGTGACCGGCGCGAATAGCCACCCCAGACGCGTCCAGAATCTGCGAAATATCATGCGGGTGCAGTCCATCCATGTAGAATGTTGCTATCCCGCCCCGAGTGTCCGCAGGCGGACCAAACAGATGCACTCCAGGTACTTCTTCGAGGCGTTCAATCGCATAGGAGATCATCTGCCTCTCATGTCTGGCAATCGCTTCCATTCCAATTTTCTTCAAATAGCCGATCGCTGCTCCCAGTCCAATAGCTTCGGCGATGGCTGGCGTCCCCGCTTCAAATTTGTATGGAATCTCGTTGGTGCTGAATGAGCGCAGGTGAACACGCCGGATCATATCGCCCCCTCCCAGGAAGGGTGGCATCGCTTCCAGGAGATCTTTGCGCCCGTAGAGGACGCCTATTCCAGTTGGCCCGCACATCTTATGCCCTGAGAAAGCCAGGAAATCTGCCTTGAGATCTTGAACATCCACCGGTTGGTGGGGTACGGATTGTGCTGCGTCGACCAGGGTAACCGCTCCGGCGCGATGTGCCAGGTCAATGATCTCACCGGCTGGATTGATCGTGCCGAGCACGTTGGACATGTGTGTAAAACTGACCAGTTTTGGCTCTAACTCGAGAAGTGATCGGTAGCCATCCAGGTCGAGATAACCGTTTGCTTGCACCGGGATAAACTCCAACCGGATGCCTCGTTCCTGCATCAAGATTTGCCAGGGGATGAGGTTCGAATGGTGCTCCATCTCAGTCAGGACGATCACATCACCGCTTTTAAGGTTCGCCCGGGCCCAGGTGTAAGCCACCAGGTTGATCGATTCGGTTGTATTTCTGGTGAATACTACCTGTTCAGCGGTAGGAGCGTTAATAAATTCGGCAATCGCCTCTCTGGCATTCTCGTACAACGCAGTTGCCTCTTCGGCGAGCGTATGGATGCCGCGATGGATATTCGCATAAGACTGCCGGTAGAAATTCTCTATCGTATCCAACACGATTTGCGGCTTCTGGCTCGTAGCCGTGGAATCAAGATATACAAGAGGCACTCCCGGGCGAACTTCGCGCGAGAGAATCGGGAAATCTGCCCGGATCTGGGTTATGTTTAATGAAGTCTCTTCACTGGTGAGAGCCATGGCGACAATTGCTTAATGCTGGTTTACTCCAGCATCTCCGGTAAATCAAAAATCGAGCTTAGAAATTGGCCGCCGGCGCCGCTTCGAGCGAGGGCGCATGTTGCTCGAATCCTTTTGGCACCACAGAACATGGTCTGGGACCATCCAGCCATCGGTCAGATAAACGTTTTCTTGAAATTGGATCGCAATCATTTTGGCATCTACCTGGACGACAGTTCCATCCAGCCAATCCCGCACCCGCTCTCCATTTCGATCGTGGTCGCAATATACTTCGATGAGATCCCCGACTTTATACGGCTCATCCACTTCAGGAGCCTTGGTAAAATACAATCCCGCCACAGCTTCCTCCGTACATTCCCTATTCAATTTTTTTTATTGAGCAGCAATACGCGCTCAATTTGCCGGATTAAGATTGCCTGCCTTCATCTTCTTAAGAATCGCTTGCCGGAAGCGGTTCCGTACCCCTTCGAACGGAATACGCTGCATAATTGGTTCAAAAAAGCCTTCGACGACAAGCCTCTCTGCAATACCGTAAGGTAAGCCCCGGCTGCGCATGTAAAAGACCATCTCTTTATCGATCTGTCCGACCGTAGCTCCGTGGGTGCAGCGCACGTCATCCGCCAGAATCTCCAGCCCGGGAATCGAGTCCGCGCGGGCGTTATGGCTGAGCAGCAGGTTGCGGTTTGCCTGGTAGCCATCTGTTTTTTGTGCCCCCGGTGCAACGTAAATCATCCCTTGCCAGACTGATCTGCTGTGATCTTTCAACGCCCCTTTAAAGAGAAGATCGCTGGTGGTATGCGGAGCCAGGTGGTTTTGCTGGGTATCGTGATCCAGGTGTTGGTTCCCATCTGCGAAGTAAAATCCCGACATCCTCCCGGTCGCACCTTCGCCAGCCAGGTCTATCTCCGAGAAATTTTTGGTTACCTTACTGCCCATAGCTCCGAAAATCCAATCGAGATTCCCGTCTTTTTCAACTTTCACGCGCTCATGGCTGAAGTTCCAGACGTGCTCACCCCAGGATTGAAGCTCGACGAAGCGCAGTTGGGCGCCTTTACCCACGATGATCTCGACGAGCCCGGCATGCATACTTTGACCATCTTTTTCCGTCGGTGATGCGGCTTCGTGCACGTAGGTCAGTGCCGATCCCTCTTCAAGATACACCAGGATGTGGGAAAAATACGCCAGGTTCGCTCCAGGTCCCCACAAGATGCTGTGCAGTGGCGCCTCGAGCTGAACATTCCTCGGGATGTAAATAAAAGCTCCCAATTTTGCCATCGACGCAGAGAGGGCAGCAAATTTTCCCTCTTCTGGTCTGACGACCTTGCCCAGAACCATATCCAGCTGTTGGGGATAATCCCTTTCTGCAGTAGCAAGATCGGTGAAGATGACACCCATCTCTTCCAGCTCTGGGGCAAGCATGCGATTGGTATTAAATGCGGTTAATTCAAGCTGCCCGCCGTGCTTCCTGCCTGCAATCGGCGCCAATAAAGCTTTACCTGGAGGTGTAAGCTTCTTAGCTAAATCTGAGGTCGGCAGCAAGAAAGCCCCGGCTGGCATATTTTTTAGATCAGTCCTCCGCCACGGCTCATCTTTAATGGTCGGTAATGGGATGCTCTCATACAAATCCCATGCTTTCAAACGGAAATCCTTGATATATCCCGGAATATGCCCATTCGCGGAGATAGCCGGGACCATATCCCGTGTAAAAACAAATTCACGAGAGACCGGTGCTTCTGCCCGGCGAGTGCGCGTAATTACTGTGCGAGTTGCCATGTTCATCCTTGAATTCAGTTTACCGGCTTGAGTTTACCCGAACCGCGGGTGAGTTTACCCAAGGTTGACTACCCAATTGATCCTGCCATCTGCAGCTGAATAAGCCGGTTCATTTCAATCGCATACTCCATCGGCAGCTCTTTAACCAGGGGTTCAATAAATCCGGACACCACCATTGTTGTGGCTTCTTCTTGGGTCAAACCCCGGCTCATCAGATAGAAAAGCTGCTCCTCTCCGATCTTCGATACCGACGCCTCATGACCGATTGTGACATCCTCTTCGTCAATCTCAATATATGGATAGGTATCTGTGCGCGAGGTATGGTCCAGCAGCAGCGCATCGCAAACAGCATTCGAGCGAACGTTTTTTGCCCCTTTGTGGACTTTCAACAAGCCACGGTACGAAGCGCGCCCGTTCCCTTTGCTGATCGATTTCGAAGTAATCTTGCTGCTCGTGTCAGGTGCAACGTGGATCATTTTTCCGCCAGTGTCCTGGTGCTGTCCGGAGGCAGCAAAAGCGAGCGAGAGAATCTCTCCGTGTGCGCCCGGACCCAGGAGGTAGCAAGATGGATACTTCATCGTTAGTTTTGAACCGAGATTTGCGTCCACCCACTCCATAGTGCCATGGTCGTAGACTTGAGCCCTTTGCGTAACCAGGTTGTACATATTGGTCGACCAGTTCTGGATGGTCGTATATCTGAAGCGGGCGCCCTTCTTGACAATTATCTCGATGACTCCGCTATGGAAAGAATCTGAAGTGTACACTGGTGCTGTACAGCCTTCGACATAGTGAGCCTGCGAATCTTCATCTGCAATGATCAGGGTGCGCTCGAATTGACCGGCGTCGGCAACATTCATCCGGAAGTACGCCTGCATCGGTAGGTCAACTTTTACCCCTTTCGGTATATAAACGAATGAGCCGCCTGACCACACCGCGCTGTTGAGTGCAGCAAACTTATTATCTTCAATCGGGATGACAGTCCCAAAATACTGCCTGAATAGATCAGGGTACTCGCGCAGCCCGTTTTCAATGCTTAAGAATATGACGCCCTTTTTAGCTAATTGTTCCTGGATGCTGTGATAAACCATTTCGGATTCATATTGTGCGCCGACTCCAGCCAGGAATTTTCTCTCGGCCTCCGGGATACCTAATCGCTCAAAAGTATTTTTAATCGTCTCCGGAACGTCATCCCAGGAGCGGCTTTCTTTATCTGTAGGTTTGGTATAGAAATAAATCTCATCCAGGTTCAAGCGAGAAAGGTCGCCGCCCCAGGCTGGCATAGGACGCTGCATAAAGTGGTCCAGTGCCCGCAGACGGAAATCTAGCATCCATTGAGGCTCGCCTTTGTGCGCCGAAATTTGCTCGACTACTTCCCGGTTCAGGCCTCTTCCCGTCTGGTACACAGAAGTGTCCTGATCCCGGAAACCCCATTTGTATTCATCTAAACCTTCGAGGAGCTTCGTATCATCGCTCATCACATACCTCCAACAACAACAAATCAGTAAATATCCTATTCATAAACTAGGCAGCCATTGCGCTGGCTTTTTCACGCAGCCAATCGTACCCGTGTTCCTCCAGGTGTAAAGCAAGGTCTGGCCCGCCCGATTCTACAATTTTTCCATCCAACATGATATGGACAAAATCGGGTTTGACATAATTCAATATTCTTTGGTAATGGGTAATGATCAGGACGCCCAGGTCCGGACCACGTAGAGCGTTCACACCTTCTGAGACAATCCGCAGAGCGTCGATATCCAGGCCCGAATCCGTTTCATCCATGATGGCAATCTCCGGTTGGAGAGTCGCCATCTGTAAAACTTCAGCTCGTTTTTTCTCACCACCTGAGAAACCATCGTTCAAATAACGACCTGCAAATGAATGGTCCACTTTTAATAAATCCATCTTTGATTTCAACAAACGGCGGAATTCCGGGACCGGGATTCCCTTGTCCTCAGGGTTGTCAACTCGCCGTTTAGCATTCAGCGCCATCCTGAGGAAATTCGCCACAGTAACGCCAGGGATCGCCACCGGATATTGGAATGCCAGAAATATTCCCAGGTGTGAACGCTGGTCTGGCTGCTAACTCCAGAATGTTTTGTCCCTTGAACCAGACTTCTCCCTCAGTCACCGCGTAGCTCGGATGCCCCATCAGGGCATAAGCCAGGGTAGATTTTCCGGTGCCGTTCGGACCCATCAATGCGTGGACACAGCCTTCACTGATAGTGAGATTTACACCTTTCAAGATCTCGCGACCTTCGATCGCTACGTGCAGATTGCGGATTTCCATATCAGCCATGGACAGTTAATCTCCTGTATCTTATTGAAAAACCTCAGGGTATATCCTGGAGGTAGCCCTGAGCTATTGCGCCTACCAGGCTGCATGATTATAGCAGGAATGCTCATTTATGTCAATATTTAGCATATAATTCATAGAAATTAAGTCATTAAGGGGATAATTAAGCCGCTGGCTGGCAATATTTACGATAATATTCTTATTATTGACAAATATCATCGACAATGCTATACTATGCGCGCATTGCTGTATTCGGTGAGATGTCGCTTGAGATTGATTGGAAACCGGACGCTTGCAGAGCAGGATTTGCCAAAGATTATGGATGAGACCCTTAACAATAAAAGCACGCGTGAGCGCGTTCTGGATACCCTATTATCGTACAAAAAATGCACGATTAACGATCTCGCTGAAGCCGTCGAGATCAATCCGATTTCTGTGCGCCATCATATCAACCGGCTCGAAGCAGAAGGGCTGGTTGCGTCAGCGGAAGAAAGGCATGGGGTCGGACGCCCGCGCCGAATTTATTATTTAACGGAGACCGGCCTGGAGCGTTTCCCTACACGTTACCTGCGCCTCACCATGCGCCTACTGGAACAGCTTAAAGTAACCTTGCCGCAGCCGATGGTTGAAGAGCTTTTTTCACAAATGGCTCAAGAGGTGGTCGCGGATTACCAGGGGAATCTCGAAGGAATGGCAATCGAGCAGCGATTGGATTTGTTAAAGAAGCTTTTAGACCATGAAGGTTTTAATGTTGAGTGGAAACAGGTCGGCGACCAGTTTGAGATTCGCGAAACGAATTGCCCGTATTTTCACGTCGGACAAAACCATCCTGAGGTGTGTTCCGTCGACCAGACCCTGATCTCTTCAGTTCTGTCCGTGCCAGCTTCTAAAGTGAAATGTGTGTTGGATGGCGACCAATCCTGTACCTATCTCGTATCCAACAAACCCGTGATCGAGAGGAATGAAGTATGACGTCATTCGAAAAACCGGCAGCCAAGAATCAACCTGTCTGGGTGTCCGAGACTACATACCCCGAGCTCGTTCAACGCTTGCGAGAACAGTTGACCGAAATTGTCGATCCTGAAATTGGCTTGAATATCATCCAATTGGGATTGGTTCGCGACGTGGATATTCTGGATGATTCTGCGAAAATTACCATGATATTGACTACCCCCTTCTGTCCCTATGGACCTGCAATGTTGGAGACGACTCGCCAGAAAGCAGAGCAGGCTCTGGATCGTCCTACGACCCTTGAATTTGGCACAGAAATGTGGGATTTTTCGATGATCGATGAAGAAGCAGCTGCAGAATGGGGTTTATTTTAATCACCCGCCCGGGTTACACCACAAAAATAACAATTCGACCCATTTCCCCTGAAATTTCAGGGGATTTTTTTGCTCTATAATACTTAAGACTTACAGCTTAATAAGTTAAACAGGTCTGAATCTTGCAATCTCTGAGCAAATAAGGTAGTATCGGTGCATATGGATACTGTCAAGCCTCCTCAGAATTCTCAGAAAAGCTTACCAAAAATTAAAGGCACCCTCTATTTATTAGAGATTACGTTGGGGGTCGCTCTTCTCCTGGCGACATTATTCACCGCATGGACACCGTATGAATCTCCCGGCACCAGTTTAACCTCTCAATCCTTCACTTCGCTGCTCAACCCTACCCCACTTCCAAAATTTGATATTACTCCTACGGTGTCTTCCGCTATTCGGGTGGGGATTGTCGCGGGTCATTGGGGCAATGATTCCGGGTCGGTATGTCCAGACGGTCTCACTGAAACAGAAATTAACCAGCGTGTCGCAGCGCTCGTCCAGAAATACTTGATCGACCAGGGTATTCAGGTTGATATATTGCAGGAATTCGACTATCGGTTGAACGGATATAAAGCGAATGCACTCGTTTCCATACACGCGGATTCTTGTGAGTATATTAATGACCTGGCAACCGGATTCAAGGTTGCTGCAGCTCTCGCCACAAAACGTCCCGAGCGTTCAGCGCGTTTAACAGCCTGCATACGAAACAGGTACTCAAACGCTACAGGTTTATCCTTACACAGTACCAGTGTCACGAACGACATGACAAATTATCATGCGTTTGAAGAAATTGATACCGAGACGCCCGCTGCAATCATCGAAACAGGATTCTTGAACCTCGATCGCCAGATCCTGGAGAAACATCCCGAGCTGCCCGCTAAAGGAATTTCCGACGGCATCATGTGTTATCTGCGGAACGAAGATATTGCATTATCCACTTCGACCCCCAACACCACACCCATCGCAACGCCTAGCGTAACGCTTAGCACAACCCCATGACCGTCGACTCATCCCTTTACCAAGAGACACTCCGCGCCGCGAAGGTCGCACTGGAGAGCGGCGATCGTTTAAATGCGCGCCGGCTCGCAGAGCAAGCAGCACGTATTGATCCCGGTCGCGAAGAGCCTTGGCTGATACTGGCAGTCGTGGCCGCGCCGCGTGCCAGCATCCACTATTTAAGCCGTGCGCTGGAAATCAATCCCGAAAGTCAGCGAGCACAGCAAGGGATGCGCTGGGCGATTGACCGGTTAAGCGCTCAAGAGAACCCTGGGGCTATCCCAGATCAACCCCATAAGCTGGTCACAGACCCGATAGCCAGCTCCGAGCTGGTAAAACGGCGACCCGCTGTCTTGCTGTATGGCGTCATTGTTTTAGTTATGCTCTTTATCCTGTTGATAGGATTTAATTTTCCTGGGATTTCTTCTCAGCTGGTAGATAACAACCCGATTTCGATCGCTCAAGCCGCTTTCGAGAAAAACACGCGCACTGCCACCGCTTCACCCACAGTCACTCCTTCGGCGACGCCGGTCCCATCCTCAAGTCCCACTTTGACCCTGATTCCGAGTGTCACCTCCACCCCGGAACCGACGCTGCCCCCGACTGCGACGATAACCCCTCCGGCTACGAATCCACCCGCGCCGACCTTTACCATGACTCCACATAGTGGTAAGAAGGGTAAAAAGAATCAGGTTAAATACGTTCCTCCCCCGGTGGTAAAACGTCCGTCGGTTGTCGGTTCGGATGAGCGATGGGTCTACGTGGATCTATCTTCCCAGCGGGCATATGCTTTCCAGGGGGATCAATTAGTCAAAGGTTTTTGGGTATCGACAGGCACCTGGCAGCACCCAACGGTAACTGGCACGTTTCGAATCTATGTCAAATATCGGGCAGCCCTTATGACGGGGCCAGGATATTACCTGCCCAATGTACCCTACACGATGTACTTTTACAAAGACTATGGACTGCATGGCACCTATTGGCATCATAATTTCGGTCATCCAATGAGCCACGGTTGTGTTAACTTTTCGACCCCTGACGCTGCCTGGCTGTATAGTTTTGCATCCGTTGGGACCGTAGTATATATCAGTCAATGATGGCGCTCCAGGATGGTTCATTCGATTTTTTTTCTCTTTCTCGCCGCGGATTTCTTAAAATTAATCGGGCTGGGATTTGCCAGTCTCCTATTACCGTCAGCTGCGGGCTCGCTTCACCTCGAGTCCGGTATGCAAGGCCGAGTGATTCCTTCCCACGTGGATCTGATGGATTCCCCTTCCCTCAATGGTAAGAAATTACGTGAATATTGGATGGATATGGTTTTACCGATCAGTGAAGTGGTATTGGGAGACCAGGAGCCAGCTTTTAACCGGGTTTGGTACCGGATTCGGGAAGAAGGTTATGTGCACTCCGGGAATATTCAGCCAGTCCGGACAGAGCTGCAGACCGCGCCCCAAGACCTTTCCTCTGGAGAGATTTTAGGTGAAGTATCAGTCCCATTTACGGATGCATTTCGGGGACCCGGCAGGAATTTCCATTTTGTCTACCGGTTATACTATGAAACGACTCACTGGATCGATGCTCTGATTAAAGACCCGAATGGCGAGCTATGGTACCGGATTATTGAGGATAAATGGGACAAACAAATATATGCCCCAGCCGCCCATATACGCCTCGTCCCGGACTCTGAGCTGACCTCGCTGTCTCCGGATGTTCCATTAATTGGTAAACGAATCGAAGTTCATACCCAGGACCAGGTCGTTATTGCCTATGAATGGGACCGGCCGATCTTCATGACGAAGACAGCCACAGGAGCCCGCTTCAGTAACGGCAATTTTGCCACTCCGGCGGGAAGGCATATTACATTTAACAAAAGACCTACCCGCCATATGGCTGCCGGAAACCTTGCATACAATGGCTATGACCTGCCTGGAGTCCCGTGGATCAGTTATATTACCGAAAGCGGTATTGCATTCCATGGCACTTACTGGCATAATAATTTTGGTAAGCCGCGCAGTCATGGCTGCATTAATTTGACCAGTACCGCAGCGAAGTGGATCTTTCGCTGGACGCTCCCATATGTCCCTCCTGGCGAGGAATTTGTATATGTCGACTATGGGACAGCCGTGGATGTAATGGACTGAATAATCTATGGCAAAAAAACCGCTATTTGCCGGACTGATATTCGACGAGTTCGACAATCCTGTTGGAACTACTTATATTGGGGAAGACCCCTGTTACGTGGTTGACGATGCAGGATTTCGGCGCCATATTCCTGCTGAAATCGTCGATCGCCAGGTGCTCGAAATGATGCGCGAGTTGATCCAGGGGAACGAATTTATGATCAGCGATCAAACTGCAAAAATGCTGGGGCAGGATGATATCTTCTCCCGTGCAATGATTGAAAATCAATTAAAAAATATAGATTCCCAATTTGATGCGCTGATAGAAGCAGGAATCCCTGAAGAAGGCCGCGCCTACATGGGCATGATGGGTTTTAAAATAAGGATTAATGTGCACGGCGAAGTAATTGATGTTGAACAACCGGGGATCATCTCTCCCGATGATGAGTAAATTGTAAATATTTTTATACGAAAATCTAACAATTCCTTGTTACAATCTGGTTTCACTTACAGGTATCCGGCTGGAAAATAAATTAGTGGTAATGAAAATATTGAGTTAGAGATAGCACGGCGTGAAATTTGGGAGTGGATATGAAATCCGATTACATTATTGATGTATCCGAAACTGATTTCGAATTTGAAGTCCTTGGATACTCTTCGCAAGTACCGGTCATCGTAGATTTTTGGGCGGAATGGTGTGGGCCCTGCCGGGTCCTAAGCCCTATGTTGGAGGGATTAACCGAGGAGGCAGGGGCAGCTTTCGCCTGGCAAAAGTAGACGTGGATTCGAACCCGAACCTCGCTCGCCGCTTCGGAGTTCATGGAATTCCAGCAGTAAAAGCTTTTCGAGACGGTCAGATCATCGCTGAGTTTACCGGTGTACAGCCAGAACCGCGGATAAGAGAGTTCTTGAAGAAAATTATCCCAGGCGAAGCTGATCTGCTGCTAGAAAAAGCAAACAGCCTTTTGGTTGCAGGCAATCCCTCTGGGGCAGAAATCTCGTTCCGGCAGGCATTGCAATTAGATCCGGATCATCAGGCGGCTGTATTAGGTCTGGCGAAAAGCGAGCTGCTTCAAGGCAAGGCGCTGGATGCCCGCTTTGATCTAAATACCGTCCACGGCAACCGCGAATATTCCAGTGTGCAGAGCCTGACTCCGCTGGTAGATGCTCTGATAAACCTCGAAGAGAATGGGTCTGGTGTATATGTCGAAAACGACGACCCACTTGACCTGGCTTTTGTGAATTCTCTCCACCTGATCACCCGAGGAAATTTATACGCTGCCATGGATGGGCTGTTAGATATTCTGCGCCAGGATAAACGGTATCGGAATGGTTTAGCCCATAAAATTATCCTGGCGATTCTAGAATTGCTCGGCGAAAATGATCCAGAAATCCGGCAATATCGGACTGAGCTGGCATCGATTTTATTCTAACCAGAGAAGATATACTAAATTAATTAGGTCTTCCGCAGTTCGTTGAGGAATTGCATTTTTCCTTCAACTGCATAACCCGTATAAATAAAAAAAGTACCTAGCGCCTCCGGTCAGGGAGGCGCTAGGTCTTCATCGTCTATATATAGACGGCGAGACCCCACTATGTCGTGTGCTGCTTAGTTTTGAACCTGCCTTCGCAGGTCGGGTCTCTCCTCCAGGTTTCCGCCTTGGCTCAAGCCTATCGCGTCCAGCCGGTAAGATTGAGACCCATTGAGTGAGTGTTGGCTCAAAACCGGGATGCCGCATCACGGGCACAGCAGGGCACCCACTTTATACCATAAAAAAACTGGCATGAGTAGGTAATTATTATTAAGATTTTTGTCAGGAACGCGCCTCTTCAGGCAGCACCACCTGAATATGAAGCTCCTCGAGCTGTTTCGGTTCAACCATTGAGGGCGCATCTGCCATGAGATCACGGGCAGCCTGGTTCTTGGGGAAGGCAATCACCTCTCGGATGTTTGGCTCATCCGCCAGCAGCATGCAAATTCGATCGATCCCCGGCGCGATTCCGCCGTGGGGAGGCGTCCCGTATTCAAATGCTTCCAGCATATGCCCAAAACGCTCGCGCGCTACGTCCGGATCCAGGCCGATCAGCTTGAAAACCTTCTCCTGCAATTCCCGGTCGTGGATACGGATCGAGCCCCCGCCCACTTCATAGTTGTTGAGCACCAGATCATATTGCTGTCCCCGTGCTTTGCCTGGGTCCTCATCTAAGAGAGGTATGTCCTCCAGCATAGGAGAAGTAAATAGATGGTGGCTCGGATCCCACCGGTTTTCCTCCTCATTCCAGTTCACAAATGGAAAATCGATTACCCAACAAAATCCGAGAACATTTTGATCTACCAATCCCAGGCGCTCTCCCAACAACACTCGCAGCCGGCCCAATACCTCGAATACAACTGCTGGCTTATCGGCGACAAAGAGCAGTAAATCCCCCGGCGAAGCCTCCATGCGCTCGAAAAGGACGTGCAAGAAGTCCTCCGATAAGAACTTAGAAAAGGTAGACCTGTGATTGCCATCCGCGCTCACTGCCAGGTAAGCCAATCCTTTCGCTCCATTTGACCTTGCGAAATCGGTGAGCTCATCGATCTCTTTGCGTGAGTACTCACCCAGTCCCTTGGCATTAATTCCCCGGATATGCCCTCCCGACTCGGCGGTCGCTTCGAATACCTTAAAACCACTTCCACCGGCTATATCGGTGATGTTTACCAGGGGCAGGTCAAAACGAATATCCGGATTATCTTTTCCATATTGTTCCATCGCTTCCTGGTAAGTAAATCGTGGCCAGGGGGTCTGATATAAACGTTTGTGAGGCAGCAGGTCTCTCACCATATGAGTAAACATCGTTTCGATGAGCTGCATGATATCCTCACGTTCAATAAAGGACATCTCTAGATCGAGCTGGGTGAACTCAGGTTGGCGATCTCCACGCTGGTCCTCGTCTCGAAAACAGCGAGCGATCTGGAAATATCGCTCGATCCCGGCAACCATCAGCATTTGTTTCAATTGCTGGGGAGATTGGGGTAAGGCATAGAATTCACCGGGATGAACGCGTGAAGGGACGAGGTAATCTCGTGCGCCTTCAGGGGTAGTCTTGAATAAGATTGGCGTTTCAATTTCCCAAAAATCGCGTTTTATCAGATAATCTCGTATATATCTGACTACGTTATGGCGTAACTCCAGATTGCGGCGCATCCGCTCTCTGCGCAAGTCAAGATAACGGTAATGAAGGCGGACCAATTCGTCCACTTCCTCTTCTTTATTAATTGAAAATGGGGGTGTCTTAGCAGAATTGAGCACATTCACCGATTGGATTTCGATTTCGATTTCCCCGGTCGGCAGGTTCGGGTTCTCCGCTCCGGCAGGTCTGCTATGGACGGTCCCTGAGATCTGGATGACCCATTCATTGCGCACGTCCGATAACTGCTGATGCGCCTCAGGAGACCTGACAGGGTCCGAAACCACCTGAGTAATACCAAAGCGATCCCTTAAGTCAATGAAGGTCACCCCGCCGTGGTCTCGCCTGCGGTTTACCCAGCCTGCCAGGGTCACAGTTTTGCTTACATCCGAGATACGCAGCTCACCGCAAGTGTGTGATTTATACATATTCTGCCTCCAAAAAAAACGCCCTCCGCAGATGCGTCGGGCGAAGAGTAACTGATTCGAGTAAGATTAGCGGGTTCCGCTTTTTTCTCCATCAACCCAAACGCATCTGCGCGTTGAATCGTCATTATTATTATTGAGCAAAGGGTTTGATGACCAGAAGATCTCCATATGGGTTAAACCAGCCATTTATTTTCAAACTAATTTCTTAATAATTATAGCACAGCAGACCGGGCAAGTGACCGTAATTCCCTCAATATCAAAACTAATCTTGATCTAATTATTCGATATAATTATCCATACCTTGATTGAATTGTGATTGGCCGAAAGTATTTTTTACAATCCGAAATGTTAAATTCGGCCAATCCCTGAAGTTAGTAACTTAACTTCAGCAATTCGCCGAATGCTGACTAGTCGATCATAATATTTCTATCGGCGAATTGCTCAGTTCGCTGCACACGACAGAGAAAAAATTCAAGGAGATGCTGAATGCAAAGAATATTTAGAAATGCTTTCATTTGGTTCATATTTTTAGCACTCATTTTAACTTCGTGCTCACAAGCGCAACAAGGTCCGATCGGCCCAGTTGGACCTGCCGGACCGGCGGGTCCTGAAGGCCCGATGGGACCACCCGGAACAGCCGGGCCAGCGGGACCAAAAGGTGAAGTCGCATCTGCAGCTGCGCAGTACGTCGGTGCACAAACTTGCAGCGCCTGTCACAAAGACATCTATGATAGTTTCATGAAGACCGGTCATGCCTGGAGTCTCAATCAAATCGCAGACGGTAAAACACCTACCTATCCGTATACCCAGGTAGGTCAAGTCCCTCAAGGTTATACCTGGAAGGACATTCTCTATGTCGTCGGTGGATATAACTGGAAAGCGCGCTTTATCGACAAAAATGGCTATGTCATTACGGATGCGCCAGGAAAAACAGGGGATACGACCTATCAAAATCAATGGAATCTGCCTAACTCCCTCCTGGGAAAGGAACCCGGCTGGGCAACATTTCACTCCGGCGAAGAAAAATTGGTAAATAACTGCGGCGCCTGCCACACAACCGGGTACAACCCACAGGGGAACCAGGATAAGCTGCCGGGATCGGTTGGCACTTGGGTAGAACCCGGGGTTAAATGCGAAGAATGCCACGGTCCTGGAAGCTTGCATGCCCAGAACCCTAAGGGCTTTGCCATGCAGATCAATCGCGATTCTGAGACCTGCCGCAAATGCCACCTTCCGCAGTACACGGACCCGGTCCAGGCAGCAGGCGGCTTTATCGATCATCAGGATGTCTATCAGGACCTTAATCAAAGCAAACACAGAATACTGGACTGTGTGGATTGCCACAACCCGCACGAAGGTGTGGTGGCGCTTAAACAGGCAAAGTCGCCTACCACCGAAACAGAATGCAAGAATTGTCACTTTAAGGAAGCCCAAACCCAGAATGTTGCCCCGCACACGGCAATGGAGCTCCCTTGCGTGCAGTGTCACATGCCACGCATCATAAAATCTGCCTGGGGAGATCCGGCAAAGTTCACTGGCGATATGCGCAGTCATGTGATGGCTATTGATCCGAATCAAATTGCCCAATTCTCCGAAGATGGACAATCCGCGAATCCTCTGATTACTCTGGATTCTGCCTGCCGGCACTGCCATCTCCCCAATGGACCGCTGGCAAAGACCGATGAAGAATTGATCGCCGCTGCGGTTGGCTATCACCAGCCGAAATAATTTCTTGCTTGCTCAGGTCCACCACAAACTGCACGGGTAATCCGATACCCGTGCAGATTATTCAATAAGACTAAATTCGATAAAAATTGATGATATTTGTCACTTTACCAGGAATAGTTTATTGTGACAAAATAACCGGGTTAATTTCGGAAATCCGTTGAGTTCCGAAAACCCGATTCCAGATGGAGGTTTCATTGGTGAGAATTCGATACAGATTGTGGCTGCCCGGTCTGGGATTGATTCCATTAATCCTCTCGTTTCTTTTCGCAAGCCAGGCATACGCGCAAACCCCGACCCCAGCCTCCCCAGAAGAAAATTCTCAACAACCCGGCGTTTCCAATGATTATTGTTTATCCTGCCATGGCAAGCCCGACCAATATTTCAGCCTCCCATCCGGTGAGCAGGTTTATTCGACCATAGACTCAACCACTTTCCATGACTCAGTTCATGGGCAAAAAGGGTATGCCTGCGTTCAATGCCATACCGATATTCGCACCTATCCACATCCCCCCACAACCGCTCAAACTGCGCGTGAATTAACTCTACAGCTCAATTCAGACTGCGCACGCTGTCACTCTGCGAACGCTACAAAAACCCAGGATAGCGTACATGCCAAGGCATTGGCGGAAGGAAACCTGAACGCAGCAACCTGTACAGATTGCCACGGTGCGCATAATGTGCAATCCCCCAACCAGCCCAGATCGCGCATCCCTCAAACCTGCGAGCGCTGTCATTCCGAAATATACAATTTGTACAAAGATAGCGTCCATGGGGAAGCATTACTCGGGGAAGGAAACCCCGATGTCCCTACCTGTATCGATTGTCATGGGGTCCATAACGTCCAGGGACCTTCCACTGAACCATTTGCCTTGTATTCCCCAGAAATTTGTGCAAAATGCCATACCGACCCTAATTTAATGGGAAAGTATGGCATCGGAACCAACGTATTAAATAGTTATATATCTGACTTCCATGGAAAAACTGTAATTTTCGATGCGAAAGCCCCAGGGCAGCAGACGAATAAGCCGGTATGCATCGATTGTCATGGCATCCATGATATTAAAAAACCTGACGATCCGCATAGCACGGTAATGAAGGAGAATTTATTAATTACCTGCCGGCGCTGCCACCCGGATGCTACTGCAAACTTCCCCACTGCGTGGATGAACCATTACGAACCCAGCTTGCAGGAGTTCCCACTGGTATATCTGGTCAACCTCTTTTACAAAATATTCATCCCGAGTGTAATCGGATTTATGCTCTTATTCGTATTGGGGGATGGCGCTCGCCGGATCATCAATCGTCGCAAGGAGAAGCATAATGGCTGAGCCTCTTCCCGAAGTCAATGCTCCAGAACCACGCCCTCAACCCCAGCCGGTTATTAAACGCTTTACGATTGCGGAAAGGGTTGAGCACTGGGTTTTTATCACCTCCTTTACTGTATTAGCCATTACCGGTCTCGTACAAAAGTTCCCCCTTTCACCGATCTCTGATTGGTTTGTGAATGGAGTCGTTGGAGGAATAGAAAATGACCGCTTGATCCATCACAGCGCGGCGGTAGTGATGCTCATCTGCATCGTATACCATATTGGTGCAGTCGGATATCGGGTATTCGTGCAGCAAAAATCGATGACCATGCTTCCATCACTGTTCGATGTCCGCAGGGCGCTGGACGCGTTGGGTTATTATTATGGTTTCACGAAAAAGAAACCCCAGCAGGCTCGTTACACGTTCGAGGAAAAAATTGAGTACTTCGCAGTTGTTTGGGGGACAGTTATCATGGTCATCACCGGCGCGATCATGTGGAACCCGATTACCTGGACAAGAATATTTCCTGGGCAGGTCGTTCCAGCTGCGAAGTATGCGCATGGTGCAGAGGCAATCCTGGCTGTGCTTTCAATATTGATCTGGCATTTTTACTCCGTGCTGATAAAAACCCGGAATAAGAGCATGTTCAATGGTAAGCTGAACGAAGAGCAGATGCTCGATGAGCATCCCCTTGAGTTTGCTGATATCAAGGCCGGCATAACTCAAAAACCGGTCGATCCAGTCCTAAAACGAAAAAGATCGATCGTGTTTTGGCCAGTATATGGTGTGATTGCTGTCGTAGGGCTGACCTGGATCCTGTGGTTTTCTACCCACGAAACAACCGCCCTCGCTACCCTTCCTCAGCCTATCGAAACAGTGGCGATATTCGTCCCGCTCACTCCTACGCCTCTGCCAACCCCGCGACCGACCTCGACTTCCTCTCCGCTGGCTGCCACTTCCTGGGAGGGAGGCATCGGGGAGCTTCTCAATGCGAAATGCACTGGCTGCCATAACCCTACCACTAATATCGGCGGTCTGGACCTGACCAGTTATGCCGGTTTGACCGCTGGAGGCCAAACTGGGGCTGTTATCCAGCCAGGCGACTCACAAAACAGCCTGTTGGTTAAAATTCAAACCGCAGGCGGACATCCCGGGCAGCTGACCTCCGCTGAGCTGGAGCAGATCAAGAATTGGATCGACGCTGGCGCGGAGCAGTAGTCCAATGGTACCGAACAGGACGGAATTCGTGTAATTAGCTACAAAATTCCGGTCAGAGGAGAATGCATCCAATGAAACGGTTTGGAAGATGGGTAAAAAGCTTCTTCTTTCCCCCCAGCGGTGCACCGTTGTGGGTCAAGGTCTTACCATACGCCCTGCTGGGGTTTCTTACATTAAGTCTAATGGTGGGTACAGCATATGCCTGGGATTATACGAATTCTTCGCAGTTCTGTGGCACGACCTGCCATACCATGCCGCCTGAGTTTAATTCGTATCTTACCTCGCCGCACGCCCGAATCAAGTGTGTCGAGTGCCATATCGGGAGGGATTTCATCACTACCCAAATCACTCGGAAGGCAGGGGATATCCGGCATGTTACTAAAACAATATTCCATAAGTACCAATTCCCAATCACTGCCGATGATATGCGCCCAGCCAGGGAGACTTGCGAGAAATGCCACTTCCCAGAAAAATTCTCGAATGACAGCTTTGTCGAGCTAAAATCATATTTACCTGATAAAGACAACACACCCGTTACTACTTATCTCGAGGTGAAAACAGGGGGCGGCTCTAAACGAATCGGGCTGGGAAAAGGCATCCATTGGCACGTCGAGAACCCAATATATTATTATCCAACAGATAAAGAAGAACAAAACATCCCCTATATCCGGGTTATGAATGAAGATGGATCGTTTAATGAGTTTACCGACATCACTTCCGGTTTCGATCCAGCCTCAATCGACTCTACCAAGCTGAAGGAGATGGACTGCATTACCTGTCACAACCGGATCACCCACCTGGTAAACCAACCTGAAGTATCCGTCGATGAATCTCTCACACGGGGGTTGATCGATCCATCCATTCCGGAAATAAAACTTAAAGGCGTCGAAGTCTTAAGTGCACCATATACTTCGTCCCAGGAGGGTTTAAACGGAATTGCCGGTTTGGAGGGGTATTACCAGGCGTATTATCCCGACTATTACACTGCCAATCAAACTAAGGTCCGGGACGCAATAAAAGTCCTTCAAGATATTTATACGCAGTCAGTCTTTCCCGAGCAGAAATCCTCCTGGGATACCCACCCCAACAATATTGGGCATATGTACTCGCCAGGATGTTTCCGCTGCCATGATGGCAAACATTTGGACGAATCACAGCAGGCGATCCGCCTGGAATGCAACCTGTGCCATTCCATCCCCAAGGTTGCCGGGCCACAGGATTTTGTGACGGATATTGAAATCAGTCGCGGTCCCGAGCCAGAGACACATAAAAATGCGAATTGGATCACCCTGCACCGGAGCGCGTTCGATGCCACCTGCAGCAGCTGTCATAAAACGGACGATCCGGGAGGCGTCAGCAACACTTCATTTTGCTCCAACAGCGCCTGCCATGGCAGTTCATGGACTTATGCCGGCTTTGACGCTCCTGCTTTGCGTTCTGCCCTGCAATCACAGATTCCAACTCCGGCGCCAATACCCACTCCGATACCAGGTGCCGCGGTGACTTACCAGGCTACTATCCTGCCAATCCTTAACGGAAAATGCGGTGCATGTCATAATGAGACTGCAAACATTATGGGTTTAAACCTTACGACTTATGAGGGTTTGATGAAAGGAAGCTCAACAGGCCCCGTAGTCGTCCCTGGCGATCCAACCAACAGCACGTTGGTTGCCAAGCAATCCGGGGCAGAAGCCCATTTCGGCCAGCTCAGTCCGAGCGAGCTGCAACTAGTAATTGACTGGATCAAGACAGGCGCACCTAAAGAATAAAGCAAGGGAATCAATCACTGGACATACTCTAACTTTGCGATCGGTGGGCGCTTTATTAATGAAAAAAGCTTGCAGGTGGAAAAAACCTACAAGCTTTTTATTCCATCTACCCTTGATTAATCTGCCCCATTCAAGACAGCTTCACCTTCCGGAGCAAGCTCTGTTAATTGACCGTGATCCACCACATTGAGGTATTTGATCCCCAGAGTGACCGCCAGGGCGCCGTAAGCAATTACCCCTGCACCGCTTAGAAATTCAACGGCTGAAGGGAAATAGGTTGTATAGCGGGCAACAATCTCCTGGGGCAGATAAGTCATCAGGATGAGCTGCCCAGCCAGATTGGTATCCCAGCGGTATGCAACCACACCTCCGACAACCAGCAGGAATGCCAGCATCCGTAAATTTGGATTCGTACGGAACCGCCTGGTGAACAGCAGGATGATTGGGACGAGGATGCCAAAGATTATCTCCCCAATCCAGAAATTGAAGGATAAGCTGCCCTGGGTGAGCATGCGTAAGCCTTCAGTCCTTCCAGGCAGATAGGTGTAGGTCATGGATAGAGCATCCCAAAAACGGATGTACAGATATACCACCAGCAACCAGCCTACAAATGCGGATAGTTTATCCAGCAGCTCGTCATTCACCTTTGCCTTCGGAGTGAGCTTCCCAGCCAGCATAGATACGAACAAGGTCAGTGAAATCCCACCGGCCATTGCTGAGATCATGAACAGAAATGAGAGGTCCGGTCGGGACCAGATCGGGCGGGCTTTTAATACCCCATAAGCTGCCCCTAACGAGGATTGGTGAAGCATGGATAAGCCGAGCCCGAGAATTGCCAGGTATGGTGCAAGGTAATGCAGTTTTTCCAGGGCTCCCGCGGCTCTAGGTAAATGGGCTTGCATGAAAGAGGCTCGTCCAAAAATTGGCGCAGTTTCCAGGAGCAAGACTGTGAAATACAAGGTCACGCACATCGTAACTTCCCACAGGACTGAGTGGGGATTCCAGTAGAACAGCGCATGCCAGAAACGGTCAGGGCGGCCAATATCCAGGAGGAGCGTGCAGACCGCCATGCTATAGCCGATCAATCCAATAAATGTCGCAGTGCGCGCCACGGGCTGGAACCGTTTTAATCCCAAAATATAAACGGCAGCACACAACGAAAATGCGCCGGCGCTTACAGCAATCGAGGACAGATCGATGGTTATCCACAATCCCCAGGGCACCAGGTCAGTCAGGTTCGTGACCTCGAGCCCTCTGGTAAAAACCACCGCGCCCGCGATTGCACCAGCCGCAATCAAGATCAGGAGCCCTACCAGCCAAACCGGGTAAAGCAGGTTCTTCCTTGTAATTGGGCGAGAGTTACCGGTAATAGCGCTCATGAGGCTACCTCCTCCCCTGCCGGCAGGTAGTAAACCCGCGGCTCAGTACCCAAATCTTCGCGCAGCCGGAAATAGGCACGCTTGACTCAGCAGCTTACTTACCGTTAAATCAGGGTCATTCAGGTCTCCGAAAAGACGTGCTTTCACCGGGCAAGCGACCACACAAGCGGGTGTTGCATCATCATCTATTCCCGGTTTTAGCCCTTGCGACAGCCCACGATCAATGCGCTGATAGCAAAATGAGCATTTTTCGACGACACCCCGCGGTCTACGCTCTACTTCCGGCTGACCCCAGGTGGGCACTGCCGGATTTGGCCCTTCATACTTTTTCCAGTTGAATGCCCGCGCATTGAACGGACAGGCCACTTCGCAATAGCGACAGCCGATACACCGGTCATAGTCCATCATTACAATTCCATCCGGGCGGTAGTAGCTGGCTTTTACCGGGCATACCTCCACGCATGGAGCATGCTTACAATGCATGCATGGACGGGCTATGAAAGTTTTCCGGTTGCCTTCATTCCCCGCTTCGATCACTCGGTTCCAGTAGATATCTGGCGGTACATCGTTGTGCGCCCTGCATGCGAGTGTGCAGAACCCGCAGCCGGTACATTTTGCCTGGTCAATTACCATCGCCCAGCTGTGTGGAACTCTCCCCAACCGGCTCTGATGCACTGGCTATGCGCACCAGACGCATCCCAGCAGCTGCCAACACTCCTGCACCGGCGACTTTCAGAAATTCATTACGCTTTAGCTTATTCGCAGCCATAGACTCACTCGCCCTCGATCTGAGTCACGCTCTCTGCCTTTACCTTTCCGGTGAGGCAGATGATCCAACCAGGGCGCTAAAAACACGCCTAATGCAATCCCGACCAATCCGGAGAGGGTGCTGAACGCGACCGGGCTGGTTGGGCTCGGCTCTGCGCTAACCGGGTCTTCGGTGGCAGTCAGCTCCTGCATTGCCACCGGCGAAGGATCCTGATGGACCGTTCCAGGATCGTGCATCTGGTACGCATGGCAGTTATTGCAGGTTTCCAGGCTGACAAAAAAGCTGTGATCTACGCCGGAATGACCCTCTGAAGGGTTATCATTGACCTTATTCAGATGGCAGTCGCTGCAGTCCAGTCCTTTTTGGCTATGCGATGTATGTGCAAAATTGGAGGCCATGGAACGGTGGCAGGTTGAGCAAAGCGCCTGAGTGCTCTCAGCCTTAAGTCCAGTAGCGTGCGGGTCGTGGCAGGCTACACATTCCACGCCTTTCTGGCGGTGAGCACTCACCTGCCATTCAAAATGGGTTTCGGTATGGCAATCTCCGCACAACCGCGAAGATCGCTCTACAGGCATCGGCGCCAGAGGATGCTCCGCAGTGATTGGACTATGGCAAGCCTTACAGGAAATGCCATCTTCCTCCCAGGTTCCCGTCGTGGGATCATACCCAGTGACGTGGCATTTCAGACAATCTTGGGGCTTTCCCTGTTTTTCCCACTCGTCTTTGAATTTTTGATCTGTCGTTGCCTGACCATGCATACTCTGTACCCACGACGCCTGGAAAGATTGATGGCAGGCAACACAGTCAGCTTCACTCACTTGACCTTTTTTTACAGGCTCAGCAGAGGCAGCTGCGAGAGCATAGGTCACTAACATCAAAGGAATGGCAAAAATCAAGCCACACAACAAGCGCTTGATGATTATATTCATCGATGCATTCTCCTTACTGTACCTCGTGACGGTTACTCATGCCGGTATTGGCGCATCCAGGAACACCTTACATCCTATGCAGGCTGGTTTAAGCCGCCCATCACTATTCCTAAATATTTGCCAGCACGGTGTTTCTGGATGAAGATATGCGGTGCATTTCTTACGGTTTTCCTCGCTACATTTGTTTACTTCCCAGCAACCAGGATTCCTGGCGCGTATGATCGATGTCACCTGCTTGCCAGGTGAACTTCGCGCTCCCTCCTGCCAGCGTCGATCCAATCTGCTCAACAACCATACGAAGAATACTGTAACCCCTACCGGTATTCCCAGGCGGATTAACAATCCCACGATTACTGCGATCGACGTTTGTAAATTTTGCATAGGACTCTCCTAGCGTCTGAACGTTTGCCGGTTCTGGATGAAGGTCCCCAGCAAGAGCAATAAACCGAGCGGGATCAAGATCCTCACAATCATCATCAGTAATAGAACCATGAAAATTTCCATGTAAGCCTCCTTGTCCTCATTAACAGTAGATTAATTCTCCTTTTATAGTATAGGCTTGAGCACAGGCAAGGTAAATTGGACGGATGACCAATCTTTCCGAATCGAACCTACCCAAATTTATGGGGCATCGAGTCCAAAATTATTTACCGATCTACTTATTATGCAGTAGTGGATTTCAACTCGCAGATTACTGAGTAGATGGCAAAAACGACCCATCCTATACTCCAGGATGGGTCGTTTACCCAATCAGATCACAATTTGGACTATCCTCAGCGCCTGAAGATGTTACGGTTGGATGATGCCTTTGCGGATTGCGTATTTAACCAGCTCTGACCGTGAGTGAAGGTTCAATTTATTCATGATATTCTCGCGATGGCGTGCAACCGTTTTTGGGCTGATACCCAGCTTTTCACCAATCTCGCTGTTTGATTCACCTTCTACCAGCAAGGTCAGCACTTCCTGCTCCCGGTCGGTCAATTCAGCCATTGCTTCTTTATGCTGCTCTGGGGTTCCCTGGGACAGGAAATCCCGTACCAGCAGCTTGGTCAAAGAAGGATAGATATAAACCTCCCCAGCTGCAGCTGCCCGGATCGCTGAGACCAGCTCTTCCGGTGCAGCCCGTTTGGGAACATAGCCGCTTGCCCCGGCTTCCAACATTTTGAAAAAATACTCTTCGTCTTCGTGGATTGTTAAAGCAACGATTGCCGTTTCAGGCCAAAGACGTTTGATCTCACGAGCTGCATCGATGCCAGACATATCCGGCAAACCGATATCCATGAGCACCACATCCGGTTGGAGCCGTGAAATCATATTCAGCGCCTCGCTGGCAGAAGCTGCCTCGCCTGCAATCACAAATTCAGGCTCATCCTCCAATAACATCCGTAGACCCATCCGCACGACAGCATGATCATCAACCAGCAATAAGCGCGTTGCCATATTGGCTATCCCCTTTCTCGTAGGGCAGTACCATTTCTACTTGAGTCCCTTCACCTGGTCGTGAAGTCAGGATGAATTGTCCCCCCAATAAAAGGGCCCGTTCGCGCATTCCTTCCAATCCCCAGGACACTTTGCCCATCTCCTTAAGGTGATCGGGGTTAAATCCCCTGACCGTTGTCGGCTATTGTAACTTTTATCGCAGCCGGTTCATACTCCAATTGCACCTTGGCATCTGTCGCCTCTGCATGCCGCACGGTATTCGTCACAGCTTCCTGGGCAACCCGGAACAGCGCAGTCCTGACTTCAGTGGGCAGCTCATATTCCTCGCCAATAACTTCGAAATTTATCTTCAAATTCGTCCGGTTTTGGATTTCGGTGATATACCAGCGGATTGCTGCGGTTAAACCCAGGTCATCCAAATGCGATGGGCGTAAGTCAGCGATAATGTGCTGCAGTTCAGTCAAAGACCCAGCGACAAGACCCTCTAACTGGCGCAATTTTTGATTCGATTTCTCTGAATCCTGGTTAAGGCTGGTCGACACACTGCGCAAGCCTAAGCCGATCGCAGTGAGGGATTGACCGGTCTCATCGTGGAGCTCGCGAGCGATCCTTTGACGCTCAGCTTCTTGTGCAGCAACGATCTGGCGCAGCAGCTCGCCGCGCAGCGTTTCACGCTGCTTGGCTTCGTCCAGTTGGGCGGCTTGCAGTGCAGCAATACGTCGCTGGATTTCGACTTCGAAAGATCGCAAAAAACGGATAACAAATATGGCTGCCAGAACAGCTGCTCCTGCCCTGACGAGCTGGATCGGAATCCGAAATAACTCATAAAATAAGCTATCGTTGATGATGTTCGATGGAAAGAACGGGCTGGCGTGGGTGAATACCTGTCCAACAAGACCATACCAGGCGAAGGCGACCGCTGCCCACAAGCAATCCCGGCTGAACCGCTTCATTCCCACCCGGCGGAATTCACGCTGCTGGACAATCAGTCCGGCTGAGGCCAGCAAAGCTGCGGGGATGGCCAGAGAATAGCGCGTCCATACATCGGTAACATTGATGAGCTGAACCGGAGGGTAGCTGCCTTTTATTAAGAAGATACCGATTGCCCAAATCGTGGCTAAGATCAGGGGAGGGATCAGGTCGTAATGCCGTCCTGGAGTTTTCTCAAACAATAAAGCGGATCCAAATCCAGCCAGAGCGAGGAACGAGAATACCAGCAGCCCGAGGCTGATCCCAGCCCAAAAAGTTACGAATGTTTCCCCGAACGGCTGTATCCCTAATAAATCGAACATTTCTAACCATTCGTGGAAACCGTGTAAAAATCCAAAAACTGCCAGAGGGCGCAGGGCATGCTGCAAGCGAGGATCCGGACACTGCCCAATTTCAAGCAATATGGCCAATCCCATGCTAAAAAAAGCCAGGCCATATAAAAAGAAGATAACAGCAAGCTGGTCTGTATTCACCTGCGATCCCTCATAAATTATATTTTAATGTTGAATCTGGAATTATAGGCAATTCGCCGAAAGAAATTTCATAATTACCTCGGCAGAAAAGGTGAATTGCTTTGATGCCGGGGATTCCGATATCTGCTTACAAGGCGGTTTCAACTGCTGACTTCAAGCATTTCACCCGGGAGGAGAATTCTCACCTCAACCAGAGGGGCAAGCTGAGCAGCATATTCTTTGAATAGCCTTGGTGGATCAATTAAAAAATTCGGGCTGATGCGGTTAAATCCAACCGGATAGAGAGTTCCCCAGTGGATCGGGATCGCCAGGCGAGGATGCAAAAGCTCCAATGCCTGGGCTGCCTGGAAAGGATCGAGATGCCCGGTTCCCAGGGTCGGTCCCCATCCCCACACCGGCAACAATGCAATATCCAATCCGGGACCGATCGCGGCCATTTCAGGGAACAACGCCGTATCTCCGGGAAAATATATGGTTTGCGAGCCAACAATCTTGAACCCGAGGGTTTCCCCACCCGGGCCAAAGGGGAAACGCGAGCCATCATGGACGGCACGCGTGGCATCGATCTCCAGGCTCCCGACCCGGAATCGTTCACCTTCGCCGACTTCGCTTACGTTGGTGAACCCCTTCTTCCTTAGATAATCTCCTAACCCCACGGGGACAGCTATTTGTGTCTCTCGTGGGAATAACATCAGTGAGCTCAAATCCAGATGATCTCTATGAGCGTGAGAGACCAAAATGGCATCGACTTTGTTGCGAACATTTTCATGGATCGGTGTATCTTTCCGCCGCAAGTGCCAAATCCAACGGTTCAGCAATGGATCAGTCAATAATTGCGTGCCGTCCATATCAATATAGATTGTTGAATGACCTACATAGGTCAGGTTAAGGTATTTGTCCATGCTAGATAGAAATTGAGGGTACGAGCGAATTTGGGATGACTCTGTGATTGGCATAAAGTATTTTTACAAAGTAAGTTCCAAATGATCGGCCAATTACTGTCATTCGAGAGCAAACCGCAAATCAACCATCCTTTGATTTTTACAGAGATTCCTCATTGCGGTTTGCTATCGTACCCCCAATACTTTAAATTGGATGATGAAACCAGTCCGCTTCTGAAGGAAATGGATCACCGCAACCTGAACGAGTAAATCACTGCAATAATCCCACCTACGATGCCGAAAAAGCCCAGTACCCAGGGGAGTAAGGCAGCAGAAATAAACGGGTTTGAGAGTAGGATAAGCCCGAAGAGTATGCTTAATACTCCCAGTATTCCAATACCCCAGCCAGCCCCCTGGAAAGCCTGGATAAGCTCGATTACTCCGATGACCAATCCCAGGATGGCTATAACGTAGATAATCACCGTCGGGACCAAAAGAGTACTCCACAGCGGGTGCTGGATGATCAGTATCCCTACGATAATTCCGAGAAGACCGCTGAAGAGCTTCCAGCCCCAGCGTGAGCGATCGATAAAGATCGTGATAATCTGAAAGATACCGGTAATAAACCACCAGATTGCCAGAAGTTGGACGAGCACTAAGGTTGTTTTTATGGGTGAAGTGAGCAAAAAGAGACCCACGATAATTGCAGCTATTCCTTCTAAGAGTACAATCCACCAGGGCATTCCTTCAGGTTCTTCTTGCGCTATGGCAGCCATTTGCTAATCTCCTATTGCGAATTTATTTGATTTTGGTCTTTTTATGCTTGAAAATAGTATATCTAATAGCCATTGATATTGCAAGACTCGCTGGTGAAAGCTGACCGGAAGGAGCACGACTCTTTTTTCTCGGTCAATCGAGGTCAGTTCCTTGACATGCTTTAAAGGATTTGTTATATTCGTTTCATTGGTCTATCAGAGACCTGACCATTGGATCAAAATACGCCGAATTATACCCGCGCTCGCTCACGGATCCGCCTGGAGACTTGCGATCTTTCGTTGTACTACCCAGGTCTACCTGTGAGCACTCTTATTTAAACCTCTTGAAGAGCAAGCTATGAGGTGGAAGGAGGCAGCGAAACGACAGATCCAAAAAAATACCGGTCAAGCGGTCCGTCCAATCGATATATTCGAGCAAAAATCATAAATTATCTATCCTTCTAAGGAGGAGGAAACCATGCGCAAGGTATTCACGCTTATCTCGCTGCTGATTGTGCTCAGTATGATCCTGGCAGCGTGCGTTCCGGCAGCGACACAAGCCCCAGTACAGCCAACCTCCGCGCCGGCGCAGGAGAATCCAACTCAGCCACCCGCGCAGGAAAAGCCTACCGAGCCCGCGGCACCCACCGAGGCGCCAACTGCTCCAGCTGCGGAAACCGGCAATAAAGTCGCCAAATTGATCTGGACCCAGGAATTCGATACCCTCAATCCACATTACAGCAACATGTGGTACTCAACGGTTACCGACCAGCTATGGAATGTTTATGCGTGGGAATTCGACGAACAAATGAACCCTATCCCAGTTCTGATCAAAGAAATCCCCAGTGTGGCGAATGGGGGCGTCTCTGCCGATGGAAAAACCATAACTTTGAAGCTACGCGAGGATATCAAATGGTCGGACGGCACTCCGCTCACCTCAAAGGATTTCAAATTCACCTATGACATGCTCATGAGCGATAAGAATGCAGTCACCACGCGCTACCCATACGACCAGCTGGCAAGCGTTGAGACTCCCGACGATCATACCGTTGTTTGGAATTTCAAAGAGCCATTCGCTCCATGGTTGGGCTCCGATTGGTACAGCATCTTACCTCAGCACGTATTGCAGCCGGTATTTGATCAAGACGGCACGATCGATAATGCTGAATGGAACCGGAACCCCACAGTCAGCGCTGGACCTTATGTTTTCAATGAATGGCAGTCGGGCAGTTTTGCTCACTTTGTACGCAACGATAATTATTGGGGCACACCGGCGAAAATCGATGAGGTCTACTTCCAATTCGTGCCAGACGATGCGGCTCAGGTAGCAGCATTAAAAGCTAACGAAGCTGACCTGGGTGCATTCATCCCTTATCCCGATATCCCCGATTTACAGGATGTGGGATTAGATATGAAAACGGTTCCCTCCGGATATAACGAAGGCTGGTATATGCAGCTGAGCAAGGAGAAGGGTCATCCAGCCCTCCAGGATGTGCAGCGTCCGCCAGGCAATTGCCTATGCATTCAACCGCGATAAGCTGAACAATGACCTCTTGCTGGGATTGACCAAAACGGCAGCTACTTTTTGGGATAACTCCGTTTATGCTGATCCTTCGATCAAACCCTACCCCTACGATCCTGATAAAGCCAAGCAGCTCCTGGACGAAGCCGGTTGGAAGGATACGAACGGTGACGGGACCAGGGATAAAGATGGCGTTGAGCTGGTCCTGGACTATGGGACTACCACCCGAGAAGTCCGCCAGGAGACCCAGGCGATTGCTCAGCAAGAACTTGCCGATGTAGGCATCAAGCTGAACCTGCTTAATTACGAATCGGATCAGTTTTTTGCCGACTTTGCCAATAATGGACCAGCTTACACAGGGGAGCTGGATATCATGCAGTGGTCCGATGCGCCCAAATTCCCCGATCCGGATGTCTCTTACTGGAGATGCGACCAAATCCCCAGTGATCAGAATCCGACCGGCACCAATGCTCAATTTATATGTGATCAAGAGCTGGATACGCTCTTTACCGAGCAAGCCAAGCAGGTCGACTTGAAGCAGCGCCAGGAAACCTTCTACAAGATCAGCAAGCTGATGTTCGATAAAGTCTACTGGTTAGGATTGTGGCAGGATCCAGATATTTGGGCGGTTGGGCCACGGTTACAAAACGTTAAGCTTTCTGGTAAGACCCCCTTCTATAATATCGCGGAATGGGATTTGACCCAATAACTCAAGCGAGTATAACCCGGCCTCTTCACGAGGCCGGGTTATACCTTACATTTGGTTTTAATGCATAAGACGATTGATATCATTAGCCAGCCAATACTACCCAATTTAAGATGACCCAGTACATCATTCGCCGCTTGTTACAAGCTATTCCACTGCTTATTATCATAAGCGTAATCCTGTTTGTAATGATGGATAAGATGGGTGACCCGCTGGCCACCATGGGCGGAAGAAGTATAGCTCGCTCAGAGGATCGAGCACGCCTTTCGCGGCAGCTTGGACTGGATAAGCCGCTCTATATGCAGTACCTGTTTTGGTTAGCAGGAAATGATTGGACCAAATTCGATAAGGATGGCGACGGTGTTGCAGAGACACCTGGGACTCGCAAAGGGATCTTGCGCGGCGACTTTGGTACATCGTTGGTCAATCGCGGTGTGCCAGTCACCAAAGTAATCATGGATCGTGTGCCTAACACTTTGCTGCTCATGATCGCTGCGGAATTCGTCATTGTATTCTTCGCGATATTGGTCGGAGTCTACTCATCACTGCATCAATATTCGTTAATGGACAACATCATATCCGCGGTTTCATTCATCGGATATTCATTTCCGATATTCTTCATCGCTCTGATTTCTATCTATGTATTTTCGGTAAATTTTAAACGCATGGGACTTCCCTACCTGCCCGCGGTAGGAATGTTCGACCCCAACGTTGGGCAAACGCCTGGAGAGGTTCTCCGGCATATGATCTTGCCTGTCTTAAGCCTGGCGTTTATCAGCATTGCCGGCTACAGCCGCTTCGTACGCGGTGCAATGCTGGAAGTCATGAACCAGGATTATATCCGCACCGCCCGCTCGAAAGGCTTACCCAGCCGCTCTGTAGTTTTCGGTCATGCTCTGAAAAATGCCTCTCTACCGATCGTCACCATCGTCGGGCTCGATTTACCATTTCTTCTGGCCGGTGCCTTGGTGACCGAACGCATCTTTGCCTGGCCAGGGATGGGTCGCTTGTTCATCGATCATTTGGAAAGATCGGATACTGCTGTGGTAATGGGCATATTGGTTATGCTCACCATAGCCGTTGTTGTATTTCAACTCATTACGGATATTGTTTACGCCTGGCTCGACCCGCGTATTTCTTACCACTAAGGGCAAGCCCATGACAACCACCACGGCCCCATCTCCCACCTCGCTGAGCGCTGACCTCCTGGAAGCACCCCCTCTCTCCATCGGTCAGCTCACCTGGCGGCGCTTCAAACGGCATAAGATGGCGATGTTTGGAGCAGTAATGCTCATGGTAATTATTATCTACTCGTTCGGGGGTGCGTTGTTATACAGCGAAGCCTTTGCAAATAGAAACGATACCAGCATCCGGCTGCAAGCGCCTTCTCAAGAGCATCCTTTTGGTACAGATTCGATTGGCCGGGACATACTTGCCAGGACCATGTATGGTGGGCAAATCTCTATCATCATAGCTATTATCGCCGTTTTCATCGAGACGATCGTTGGGATCCTGATTGGTGGTATCTCCGGATATAAAGGTGGGACGATCGACAGCGTCCTGATGCGTTTTACCGAAGCAATATTGATTATCCCGCAAATTTTCTTACTCCTCGTCATGGCCAAGTATTTCGCCGGGAGAATTCCGAATATTAACTTCCTGGGGAGGACCTTTAGCGGCAGCGTGGTAGTAATCGTCCTGATTATTGGATTAACCAGCTGGCCTTACTTAGCGCGCATTGTCCGTGCACAGTTTCTGTCCCTTAAAGAGAACGATTTTGTGCTGGCTGCCCGCGCGACAGGGACGGGTAGCAGGGAGATCATCTTCCGCCATATCCTACCGAATAGCATGGCGCCAATTATTGTGTCGGCAACCTTAGGTGTAGCGAACGCCATTCTCACCGAAGCATATATCAGTTTCTTAGGCCTGGGGGTACAACCTCCGACAGCAACCTGGGGCAATATGCTGGACGGGGCATACCGCTATATCGAGGGAGCTCCCTGGCTGTGGATTTTCCCCGGTCTACTCATATTGCTCACCGTAATGAGCATTAACTTCTTGGGGGATGGCTTGCGGGATGCCCTGGATCCCCGCAGCCGGACTGTCTAAATGGAAAATCAGCATGGGCAGGAACCGATCCTCTCCGTCAAGGATTTAAAAACTCGTTTCCATACCCCAGAAGGTACCGTTTACGCGGTCAATGGGATCTCGTTCGATCTCAAAGAAGGCGAGACATTGGCAGTGGTTGGGGAGAGCGGCTGTGGTAAATCGGTCAGCATGCTCAGCATTTTGCGATTAATCCCCATCCCTCCCGGTGAGATCGCCTCTGGCACTGCGCTCTATACCGGTAGGGATTTGTTGAAAATGAGTGATAGCGAGCTGGAGGATGTGCGTGGAAAAGAGATCAGCATGATCTTCCAGGATCCAATGACCTCGTTAAACCCGGTCTTGACCGTGCGCCGGCAGCTCACCGAAGGTATGCGCGTCCACCTCGGTATGACCCAGGACGAAGCGATCGAGCGTGCGATCAATATGCTGGAGGCGGTTGGAATCCCTGACCCTGCAAAACGATTGGGCAACTACCCTCACCAATTCTCCGGCGGAATGCGCCAGCGGGTGATGATCGCCATGGCGCTTTCCTGCAATCCATCCCTCCTGATCGCCGATGAGCCGACCACTGCTCTGGATGTAACCATCCAATCGCAGATCACCGAGCTGGTCAGTGCGATGCGTGAGCAGCTCCAGATGTCGATCATCTGGATCACGCATGACCTGGGGGTAGTTGCAAGTTTGGCTGACCGGGTAATCGTCATGTACGCTGGGTACATCGTTGAGGAAGCTGCAGTATTTGAGCTTTATGAAGCAGCTCAGCATCCGTACACGCTGGCATTGATGGCAGCCTTGCCGCGCGTGGACGAACGCCGCCATGAACGCCTGAAATCAATCCCTGGCGCACCTCCAAACCTACTGGTCGAACCGCATGGCTGCCCATTCGCCGCACGCTGTGAATTTGCCTTGGACGTATGTCGTGAGACACGTCCGGAATTATTACCAGTATCGCCTGGACACATGGTCGCCTGCTGGGTCGATATCTCCACTGGAAAGCAAAAATGAGCGATGACTCGCCGCTGGTTAAGGTTGAAGGCTTAAAGAAGCATTTTCCGATCTTGCGCGGGATAGTTATCCAGAAGCAAGTTGGAGCCGTCCATTCGGTAGACGGGATCAGCTTCGAGATCCGCCGCGGCGAAACCCTGGGTCTGGTCGGTGAATCCGGCTGTGGCAAGACCACCGCTGGACGCACTATGTTAGGACTTTATCCTCCAACCGCAGGGGACGTATTTATCGATGGGCACAATATCGCCACTGCGACGGATGACGAGATGAAGCTGGTTCGCCGAAAGGCGCAGCTCATTTTTCAAGACCCCTACGCTTCTCTGAATCCACGCTGGACAGTGAATGCAATCGTCAGTGAGCCGTTGCGCGTCCACCATCTCATTGACGATCCCAAACAGCGCGCCAAACGGGTAGAAGAGCTGCTGGAAATGGTAGGGTTGAGTGGGCGGTTGGTCAACCGCTTCCCCCATGAATTTTCGGGAGGTCAGCGGCAGCGCATCGGTATCGCCCGCGCGCTTGCTTCTGAACCACTGTTTATCGTCTGCGATGAACCGATCTCTGCCCTGGATGTCTCTATCCAGGCACAGGTCGTCAATCTTCTCGAGGACTTGCAGGATCGATTTGGATTGACCTACTTATTTATCGCCCACGATCTAAGCATGGTCCGGCATATCTGTGATCGAGTAGCTGTTATGTACCTGGGGATTCTGGTCGAGCTCGGACCGGACAAAGAGGTTTACGACCAACCTTTACACCCGTACACCAAAGCCTTGCTCTCCGCTGTGCCTATTCCCGATCCGCGCAAAGATCGCGAGCGCAAACGGATCGTCCTCAGCGGTGAAGTACCCAGTCCAATCGACCCGCCTTCCGGCTGCCGGTTCCACCCACGCTGCCCAATCGCCACGGCGCGCTGTTCGGAAGAGGTCCCTGAATGGCGCCAGCTCGCACCGGATCACTGGGTCGCCTGCCATAATGTGTAATCCATGACCCATTTTTTCCCCTTTAGCGAGCTAACCTGGCCAGAGGTCTATGACCTTTCTCACGCGACGCCCCTGGTTTTACCCTTGGGGCGCGGCTACAACCTGGAGAAGCTGGCGGAAATGCTGGGCAGCCCTGCCCAGATTGGCCTTCTGCCAGAAATCCCATATGGCTGGACCGGAAGCGGTTTAATGGTTTCTCTTAAATCACTCGAAACCCTGGTTTCCAACCTGCTGACCAGCATGCGCGACGATAGCTTCACGCGCGTCTATGCACTCCTGCCCGCCGGTCTCGACCTCGGGCTGGATGATAACCAGCTCGCTCTACCCATCAATCCTTACGGTCTTCCACCCTCGCATTTACCAGGGGATGAGCAGCGCGGGAAAGTAATCTTGATGCCATTCGGTCATACAGAGCAGCATGGCTACCACCTGCCTCTCTCGACTGATACCTGCATCATAGATGCAATTTGCCAGGGAACGACACACCAGATTCCTGGGGAAGCCTTCAGCTTGCCAGCCTTTCCTTACGGGGTCAGCACGCATCGCCAATCTTTTGCCGGTACATTGAATTGTGGTGGGCGAGCTTTTGAGGATTTCGTCCTGGAAGTAATCGCCAGCCTGGTTGGACGTGGCTTCGACCGCTTTTACGTCCTCAGCGGGCATGGCGGGAATAGCTCATTTTTGGTCAATATCGTGAAATATGCAGGGGAACGCTTTCCCTGGATTTTTTGTGCTACTGCCTGGCTGTACCTGTCCGGTCCCTCAGGAATTGCAGCCCTAGAGAAGTTTCGTACTTCTGGCATTGGGGGGATGGGGCATGCAGGCGAGCTGGAGACTTCGTTAATGTTAGCTTTGCACCCGGATCTGGTCCACATGGAACGGGTTGTCGATGAAACCGATTTTATCTCGACCCCATCTTATTCTATGGATTGGGTCGAGGGAGGCTCGCTGGTGGCAAACCCTCCCTGGTACGACGACACCCAAACCGGGGCATATGGCGCTGGCAGCCTGGCTACGATTGAAAAAGGGCGCTTGTGGCTCGATGCAGCCATTCAAGAAAAAGCTGGGCATGTTGCTGAGATCCACGAGCAGTTCAAGCGCCGCTCTGCCCGCCGTCTGGAGCTCTCCTCGCAACCTCCGCGCCATCGTCCCCGGAAAGGGCTCGCTTGAGCTCAGCCTTCAGTTACTTCTTGCCTTACCTTTATCCCTCTGCGTATTAATTCCTCGACAAACAAGCCCGCCGGCACCATCAATTCAACCCCACCTGCTCCACGCGGAGTTTGGGCGTGGGCCATCATTGCCGCCACGATTGCAGCGCTCCAGCCGGTCGTCCGTTCCATTGCGGTGAACCCGGTTAGATCGTCGTAGTAATCGATCACTTCGACCAAGGCGCGCGCCGCCTGCTGAGCCTTTTTCCCTTCAGCTATGACCCGGACAATGACGATATCCTTTGCGGTGGGATCGGTCACTTTCGGGGTAAACAAGGTGTGGAAAACTTCCCGGGGAATGATCTCTTGCGCCCCTATTTGGACAGGGTCAAGGCTCCACAAGCCCAGGTCATAATACGCTCGCAGCTGAGCGAAATGACCAGGATAGCGTAAAGTCAGGTTTTGCAAGGTGCGCAGTTTTCCGGCAAAGGTCCAGGGCATCGTATCCGTTCCGCCTCCAGTCACAAATGCCTCCAACCGCCCTATCGGCTCAGGAAAATCGATCGTTTCCAGCTCTGTCATTGGCTCGACCTGAGTGATCTTTCCATCTCTCAGGAACATTCCTGGCTCGGCGTATTCGTTGGTCAATCCCGCGACATTAAATGTCAGCAGGTATTGGAATGGCAATTTGGGGGTTTGGGGTATGCCTCCATCCCACATATAAATGTCGCTGCATTCATCCAGCAGCTGCATGGCATACACGATCAGGCTGGTGCCCAAACCGGGTACTTGCCCGCAATTCGGAATGATACTTATTCCAGCGTTACGCGCTTCTGAATCAAACCGGTGTTGTTCACGCGCGATATCCAGATTACCACCCAAATCACACAGACTCACGCCCATGTCAACTGCACAGCGAGTAAGCTCGAGGTTGAAATAATACGGCACAGCGCTTAAGCAGGCGTCCATTCCAGCCATTGCGGCTTTAATAGATGCCGTGTCACGGGCATCTGCCCGCAGGGAATGGACGATCGGTTTACCCAGGCGCGCATTCACCTGCTCTGATGACTCCCTGGCGGTGATTTCATCTGCGTCTGCCAGTAAAACCTGGCTTGCCTCACCCCGGCAGGCTAAGTCATATGCAGCCGCTCTTCCCTGTCTCCCTGCCCCAAGAACCAAGTAGGTATACTGACCTGTCATGATTCCCTCCTATTCTTCCTCGAGATCCTCCCCCGGCGACCAGCGGTAGCTTAGTTTATAAATCTTGGCGACCATTAAGGTCTCGGTTGAGCGAACACCCGAGATCAGCTGCAGCTCGTGGGTGACAAACTGGGTCAGGTGGTGCAAATCACGGCAGTACACCTCGATCAGAAGGTCATATTCGCCCAGAGTGAGTACCTGATAGCTGACCTCTGGTAAGGCACATATTTCTTCTGCAGCTTGATCGAGCTTTCCGGGTTCAACCTTGACGCCAATCATAGCCGGCGCTTGAAAGTCCAATGCAAACGGATCGACAATGGATACCGTCCGCACGACCCCTGACTCCACCAGGTTGTGGTATCGGCTGCGAATGGTTGTTTCCGAAACCCCTGCCTTTTTGGCAATATGGGTAAATGGAACGCGCCCGTCCTCTTGCAGCAACTGCAGGATCAGCCGGTCAATATCATCCATCGCACTATGCCATTTCTCCTGTTGAAATCAAAGGTTAATGGCGATTCTATCACGATTTTCAAATAATTATTATTGTCATGCATCGATTAGCGAAGCCGCCTTGACACTCGCTTCTCATTCAATTAAAATCAATCGAAGCATTCATATAAATCCATAAATCTTAGGAGTTACGCAATTGAATGAGAAAAGTCCGAAAAATGGGGTGATAGGTGGGCGCTAGCGCCCACCTATCACCCCATTTTTCGGTGATTCCTCTATGAACTGCATAACTCCTAAATCTAAAATCCGCAAACCAATCAAACTACACTACGGAGGTCGAAATGAGCAAAGAATTATTTGACAAAATGGCGCAAGCGATTATTGATGGTGATTCCGACGAATCTGCTCGCCTGGCACAGCTCGCCATCGAACAGGACATCCCACCTCTCGAAGCTATTAATCAAGGATATATGCCGGGAATAAAGCTTGTCGGCAGCGAGTTCAGCTGCGGTAATATGTTCCTGCCTGAGCTGGTGATGGCAGGTGAAGCCATGAAATCAGCAATCGCAGTCCTCGAACCTGAGATGGCTCGCCAGGGGACCAGCCGGCAGATTGAGGGGCGGGTGGTGATCGGGACAATTCAAGGGGATATCCACGATATCGGCAAAACGCTGGTTGCAACCATGCTCTCAGCCAACGGGTTCGAGGTTTACGATCTGGGTGTTGATGTACCTGTTACCCGTTTCGTTGAGAAAGCGCGCGAGGTGAATGCGGATATCGTCGGAATGAGCGCGTTATTAACTACCACGATGGTCACCCAGCGGGATGTGATCGAAGCCCTGGAAGATTCTGGACTGCGTTCCAAAGTCAAAGTGATTGTAGGCGGCGCACCTGTGACTCGCCAATGGGCGGCGGAAATCGGGGCAGATGGCTACAGTGAAGACGCCGTCGGTGCCGTTCAGCTGGCACTCCAATTATTGGCGGATCGCAAGAGCATCAGCTGAGGATGCCTATATGAGCCAGGATATTCTCTCCATCAGCGACCCTCGCTTGAAGCTAGAAATCCTTACCCCTGAGGATGTGTCCCGCATCCACGCAGCCACTCTGGAAGTCATAGAAAGTGTAGGGGTTCGTTTCCCCTCCAAAAAGGCGCTGGAGATTTGGGAAGCGCACGGCGCCAAAATTGACTGGGAGCATCAAGTCGTCCGTGCGCCGGGTAATTTGATTGAAGAGGCGTTAGTAAAAGCTCCGCCTGCGTACGCTTTAGGAGCACGGGACCCCGCTCAAGACCTTGCTCTGGATGGAAATCACGTCTATGTTGGCACGGATGGCTGCGGAGTTGAAATCATCGACCTCTCCTCCGGTGAGCGCCGCCGCTCGCAATTGTCAGACGTGGTCGATATCTCCCGCATCGCCGACGCGCTGCCGGAGGTCGCTTTCCACTGGGTGCCGCTCTCTGCCCAGGATTGTCCCCCACATAGCCGCAGCTTGCATGAAATATTTGCGATCTGGCAGAACTCCACCAAACACGTGCAAACCGAATCCGTCTACAGCGAGGCTGAATCCAGAGCTGCGGTCGAGATGGCAGCAGTTCTGGCTGGCAGCCGCCCGGCCTTACGTCAGCGACCATTGCTCTCTATCATGCAGTGCACTGCCTCACCGCTCGGGCAGGATGGCGGCAGTTTGGATGCAGCGTTGATCGCAGCCGAGGCAGGTCTGCCGGTTGGATTTATGACGATGGCTGCCTGCCTCACGACCGGCCCGGCGACGATGGCTGGAAATCTGGTGGTGGGGAACGCAGAGGTGATCAGCGCCTTAGCCTTGATCGAGCTGGCTTATCCAGGAGCGCCGGTTTTTTATGCTGCCGCCCAGACCGCCTCGGATCTGCGCACGGGTGCCTATACCGGAGGCGGTCCGGAAGACTTCCTCTTTGGAGCAGCGACGAATATTCTCTCCGATTTCTATAAGGTACCCTTATCGATGGGGTCTTTTGCAACCGGGGCGAAAGAGCCAAACTGGCAAGCTGGTCTGGAAAACAGCCTGTCGACCCTGATGGCATGCCTGACCATGTCGGACATGCTGCTTGGCGTTGGATTTTTACACGGCAGTCGCATATGGTCTTACCAGCAGATGATGCTGGATTGTGAAACATTTTCTATCGTGCAGAAGATGATGGCGGGTATACCTGTCGATGATGAGACTTTAGCCCTGGATACCATAAAAGCAGTCGGTCCAGGCGGAAACTTTCTGACCCAGAAACACACCCGCAAGCACATGCGCGATATTTGGTTGCCGCATTATTTGGATCGCCGGCCCTACAACATTTGGGAGGAAAATGGGGACGACGCACGCACCTGGGCAACCGATTCTGCCCGGAAGATCCTGGCAGAGCATCAAGTTGAGCCGCTCGATCGCAGAGTTGCTCAAGAGATAGCTGGGATTATCTCATCTCTGGAAAACCGGTGAAATGATGCAGCCTCAGCTACAGCTCCTTACTCCCGAAATGATCTCTCAGGTCCTGGATGAAGCATTCGATCTCTTGCTCCACCATGGGATAAAAGTCCTTTCCGACCGGGCGCGTGACCTTCTCCTTGCCGCTGGCGCGCAGGCAGGGAATGAAGATGTGATCTATCTTCCCGAGGCAGTTGTCCGCAAAGCCTGCGAAACCGCCCCAAAGGAATTTTTTCTCTCCGATCGGGCTGGACAACCTGCCATCCATTATGGTGGAAACAGCGTTCATTTTGACCCGGGATCGAGCGGTGTAAATATCCTCGATTCTGCTACGCTGCAGAATCACCCGGCGGTAACGCAGGATTTGGTGAAATTAATCCAGTTAACCGAAACATTGTCTGAGTATGACGCACAATCCACTGCGGTTGTTTGCAGTGACGTACCCAAGGGTATCGGTGATCTTTACCGCTTATACCTGGTCCTCCTTTTCTCGGCTAAACCCATCGTAACCGGAGCATTTGCCCTGCATACTGGCAAGCTGATGTTCGAGATGCTGGCAATTTACCGGTCAGGACTCGGCGGTCTCGCAGATAATCCGCTGGCGGTTTTCGATGTTTGTCCTACCCCACCCTTGATCTGGAGCAAATTCGGCAGTGAAAGCTTGATCGATCTGGCTCAGGCGCAGGTTCCAGCACAAATCGTATCCATGCCGTTGGCTGGTGCAGGAGCCCCGGTTACTTTGCTCGGATCGATCGTTCAACATGCTGCTGAGACGTTAAGCGGTATCACCATCCATCAATTAGCTGGCCCAGGCGCTCCGATCGTCTGGGGTGGAGCTCCAGCGATATTTGACATGCGCCAGGGCACTACCCCGATGGGAGCCGTGGAAACTGCAATGCTCGATATTGGCTATGCGCAAGTTGGCAAATCTCTCGGCTTCCCAACCCACACTTATCTCGGCGCAAGTGATGCCAAGCTCATCGATGCGCAGGCCGGGCTTGAGAGCGGCATCACGGCTGTTTTGGGCGCATTAGGTGGGATCAACATGATTTCGGGAGCCGGTATGCTCGATTTCCTGCTGACCCAAAGTCCGGAAAAATTGGTGGTCGACGCCGAAGCCATCCGCATGGCTAAGCGGCTGCTGCAAGGAATCCACCCACTTACCGAGACTTATGCCCTGGAGTTATTTACCGGGATCGGTTTTAAAGCAGATTTCCTCAAGCAAAAAGCCACCCGGCAGCTCTTCGCCAAAGAACAATCTTTGCCCTCGCCGGTGATCGATCGCATGTCGATCCGTGCCTGGCAGCAGAACGGATCACTAGATACGATGCAGCGTGCACGGCATAGGGTCGATGAGCTGCTTGCAGCCTATACCCGACCTGAGGCTGATCCAGCAATAGAAGCGGAGCTGCGCCGGATGGTCGCTTCTCTGGCTCGCCAGGAGGGAATGGATCAGCTTCCAATTTAATATGACGCTGGAATACTTGCAGTTCCTTACACAATCCGAGGTTGAAGCCATTCACCAGGCCAGCCTGGAAATCTTGGACCGGGTTGGCGTCATCCTCAGCCAACCTTCTGCCCTGCGTTACATCCAGGATGCCGGCGGGAGAGTTGCAGCCAACCGTGTCTTCATCCCTCACGAGCTCGTCGAATGGGCGCTCACACAGGTTCCTGATCGAGTATCTTTGCGCGGTAGGAATGGTCTTTCAGCAGTTATTGGTGATGGGAGTTTGCATTGGCATAATTTAGGCGGCGCAGCCATGGTTTACGAGCCTGATGCAGGTGAATGCTTTCCGGCTACCGTTGAAGATGTTCAAAAAGCCGCCCGCTTGCTCGATGCTCTCCCTGCTGTGACAACCATGACGCCTTTCTTCACCCCGCAGGATGTACCCGGTCCGTTGATGTCGCTGGCAATGTACCGCCACAGCCTGCCGTATACTGAAAAACCACTGCATGGCCCTGGCGTGCAGAATCCTGCTGAAGTACGTTATGCATTCGAGATGGCAGCTATCTGTGGAGTGCCTGATGAAGTCCTATCCATTGCCATCTCCCCCCTCAGTCCGCTCTTTTTTCCGGATGAGCTTGTTGAGGCCATCATCGAGACTGCCCGCCTGGGTCTACTTTTCATACCCCTCCCCTGTCCAACTGCCGGGGCGACCGCGCCTCTTTCAATTGTTGGCGCAGTCGCTCAGCAAAACGCAGAGATTTTGGCAAGCATCGTAATAGCAGAGCTGGTCCATCCCGGTCTACCTGTAGTCTATTGCGGCCGGTTGGCAATGATGGAACCCCGGACTGCTCTTTCAGTCTGGGGAGGGGTTGAGCTCGGTCTGGCATCCGCAGCGACCGTCCAGCTTGCCCATCGTTACCATTTACCCGTAAATGTTTATGGTTTTAGTACCAATTCTATGCAGCTTAATTTACAGAATGGGTATGAGCGCGCATTAAATGCTTTGCTGCCTGCTCTGGCTGGGGCGGATGAGCTATCCGGAATCGGTGAAATGCAAGCTGGCGTTGCCGGGTCCTACGCTCAAATGGTCATAGACGATGAGATTGCCGGTAGCATCCGGCGTGCCTGCCGAGGGTTTTCTATCACCCCAGATTCACTTGCGGTAGATGTCATCGCAGAGATCATGGATGGAAAACGAAACTTTCTCGACCAACCTCATACCGTTAAATATCTCAGAGGTGGTGAGATTTATGTCACAAAGCTCGCTGAACGTGGCACCTGGGAAGATTGGGAACGGCAGGGTCGCCCGGATATGGTGAAGCGCGCCCAGCAGCGTGCTGTGGATTTACTGCAAAACCATCAATCACCGCCGCTCGACGAGACGCAAGATCGTGAGCTGCAGCTAATCTACGACAAGGCTTGGCAAGAGCTGGTATAACCTGACGGTAGTAGTTATGACAACTACCATCTCCCAACCAACATTGTTCCGCAAACAAATTGCTCTTCCTCAAGACCACGGGAGCTGGGTGTTCTTGATCAGCCCTCTGTTGATTGGCTTGTTCGCCGGAGGCAGCTGGTCGTTCGCCAGCTTTTTGTTAATCGTTGCGGCATTATCCGGGTTCCTGATCCGCCAGCCTGTCACTATTGTGATAAAAATTTACAGCCACAGGCGACCAGAACGAGATGTTTCCGCAGCATGGTTTTGGGTAGGGATCTATGCCGCCATCGGAGCCATGGCGATAATAGGGCTGGTCTTATCGGGATATAGCTACATACTGCTGCTGGCAATCCCAGGAATACCGATTTTTGCCTGGTATTTATGGCTGGTCAGCCGGCGAGAAGAACGGCGTCAGATGGGGGTTGAGCTAATTGCCACAGGTGTGCTTGCCCTCAGCGCACCGGCGGCATACTGGATCGGCACAGTGGGATATTCAGCGGTTGGCTGGTGGTTGTTCTTGCTAACCTGGTTTCAGGGTGCTGCCTCGATTGTATATGCTTACTTGCGATTGGATCAGCGGCGTCTTACCGCTCTGCCACCGCTTCGCGAGTGTCTGATCCAGGGCAGGCGAGCTCTGCTTTACGCGAATTTCAACTTCTGTGTTGTTCTAATCCTCTGCGCTGCTTCTGTGCTTCCAACATTCCTGTGGATTCCATACACCCTGCAGGCTGCAGAAAGCTGGTATGGGACGATCAAACCAGCCATCGGCGTAAAACCCACCAGGATAGGGCTGCGCCAATTAGCAATCAGCAGTATCTTTACCCTTCTATTTATTATTACCTGGCGCACTTAAAAAAACTTACCCATCTATATAAGAACCAGTCCGAAAATACGAGGGGTTCCGATTTTGAGGTGTGGGGGCTTCGCCGCCCACACCTCAAAATCGGTTTTCCTATCCATTTCCGGATAGATACTAAGTGCGATAAATGGGACGAAGAGTGGTGTAATACCTCATTCTTCGAAAAAAACTAACAAAAATATTGGGAAACATCAGATTCGTAACCTTCGCTCTGAATTGGTGTTTGCATAGTGAGGCATGAACCCTGCAATGACGTTTCTATCATGTCAATAAAATAATCTGATCCACAGGAGATAGATATACAATGACACAAGAAACAGCATCAGAAACAGCATCATCAGATATCACCTCGGATGATCGCCTCTGGGCAGCCATTGGATACCCAATTGCCCTGGTCGCCATCATCATGCTTCTCATGGAAGAGAAAAAAAATAGGCCTTTCATTAAATTCCATGCAATCCAGGCAATCATTCTCTCCATCGTCCTGGTTGTGCTGATGGTCATCCTCAGCATCACAGTAGTCGGCGCGATCTGCGCTCCATTGCTTTGGCTGGTAACCTTCTGGCCTGCGGTTGAAGCTTACCGTGGAAAATACATCCAACTACCTGTGATCGGTAATTTTGTCCGCAATCGAGGCTGGGCTTGAGCTAATTTTCGGTCGCTTGAGCTCGCAAGACAAAATAAACTAGCATTTTCCTTCCTAATATAATTTTACCCAGGCCCTGTTTAATACTGGCCTGGGTATTCTTTGCTCACAGCTGGATAGTAAAATAGTTTGGATCAGTCTTTACCGGGAGTGCACAATATAATTGACCCAATTTTATAATATCCGTAAAGATGAACTATAATTATTTTCTGCCATTCCATTTTCCAGAAGGAGAAATGCTATGAGCGAACAGAACGAGAAATCAGATCCGGAATCCATTGAAGAAATGCCGGTTGAGTCAGAAGTAACTTCAACCTCCCAGGAGGATACAAATGCCTCTACTTCCACCCCTGTCGAAGATGTTGCTCCAGCGGAAGCACAGCCGATCGAATTTGAGAAAATTCCAGCCGTAGAGGAAGCATCCAGCGAAGAATCTCCTGCCATGGAGGCCGCTGCTCCGGTCCTTGTCAGTCAGGCTGTCTCACCACCTCCCCCCACAGAACCAGCCAGCCCGCCACCGCCTCCTCCTCCTGCCGCTCCTGCGCAGCCTCAACCTCTCAGCGAGAGCGAGGAGCACACCTGGGCTATGCTTGCAAATCTCAGCGTATTACTCAACCTGGTCACTGGAATTCTCGGTCCGGTCGTTGCGCTGATTATCTATCTCATCTTCCGTGAGCGGTCAGCCTATGTCCGTTTTCAGGCCATGCAAGCATTCGTATTTCAGCTGGTTTGGTGGGTTCTTGCGGGCGTCGTGGCTACCCTCTTATGGATCTTAGTAGGGGTTCTCGCAATAATTTGCGTCGGTCTTTGTTTGACCCCAATCGCAATACTGGCCAGTTTGCTGCCATTGGCAGCTCTCGTTTACGGAGTATATGGTGCAATCGAAACCAGCCAGGGGAAAGACTTCCGCTACTGGTTGATCGGAGATTGGGTAAAGAATGACATCACCGGTTAATCTAGTGTTCCGCTAAACCTGATAATTTAGATTGATCAAGCTGGAAACGGAACACTTTAAAGTTTGTCCAGGCTGATGAGTCTCAATTTCAAATTCAACTTTGAGCCTGGACAAAGCACTAAGTACGGTCACAAAACTTTTGAGCGATGGCGCTTCGATAATTAGGCTTGGAAAATACCTGAACATCCAACAGAATCATTGTGACTGTACTTAGATCGAACGCATGAAAACCTCTATTGACATATCCGTTAGAGTTTCTTAGAATGAGACTCTGGAGGTCTAACCAAGGGATATACTGAGTACATCACATCAAATCAGGACGACGAGGAGAGACCCGGGATTTAACGGGCACCGAAGGGGCAAGTCTGGATCAGGCATCCCAGATGAAACTCTCAGGTAAAAGGACTCGCTTCCTGAATTCCTCTGGAAAGCTGGTCTGAAGCCAGCACCGATGGGGCAAACGCTAAAAGAGCGTGAATCTCTCAGGTACAAAACAGAGGCGCACATTAAATATACGTGCGCCTCTGTTTTTTATTGATTTGGAGCCGTTGAAATCCATCAACCAAAGGAGAAAAGCATGATCATCCCGCAGGACTATCTTTTTACCGAAAACGATGAATGGATTAAAGTAGAAGGCAGCACAGGGACGGTGGGCATCACGGACTACGCTCAGAGTCAGCTCTCAGATGTTGTTTACGTTGAGATCGTCGTCGAACCTGGCTCAACAGCCGACCAGGGAGAAATTTGCGCCACCATTGAGTCGGTTAAAGCGGCGGCAGATGTGTACCTGCCTGCCGGTGGAAAAATCCTCGCGATCAACGATAAGCTCTCAGACCGCCCCGAGACGGTCAACAGCTCGCCCTACGAGGATGCATGGATGGTAAAAGTCGAGATAAGCGACCTACAGCAGCTTGAAAAATTGTTAGATGCGACTAAATACGAAGCTCATATTGCCTCCAAACAATAACCTATCCATCGAAGCTTATTATTTGTAAAGACAGGAGATCTAATGTACATTCCCCATACCGATGCCGAAACGGAAGTCATGCTTCAAAGCATCGGAGTGAAGCGGATCGAAGATTTATTCGATGTCGTACCTAAAGCCTTCCGCTTCCCCGAGCTGGATCTGCCACCCGCACTGACCGAAATGGAAGTAGTTAACGAGATGGAAAGCCTTTCCAGTGGAAATGGAACAGTCCGGAACCTGGTCTGTTTTCTTGGCGCGGGTGCTTATCACCACTACATCCCGGCAGTAGTTGATAATCTCTTGAGGCGCGGAGAATTCTATACGGCTTATACTCCTTACCAGCCGGAGATCTCTCAAGGGACCTTGCAAGCTATTTTCGATTACCAGAGTCTTATCGCTGCCCTCACCGGCATGGACGTATCGAATGCTTCTCATTATGATGGGGCGACTGCGGTCGCCGAAGCAGTCAGCCTGGCGGTAGCGAACTTTCGCGGCAAGCGCAACAAAATCATCCTTTCCTCCGCCCTTCATCCGCATTACCGGGAGACAGTACGCACGTATAATGGTGGTACCAGCCTGATATTCACCGGGGATGAGCCCGGGATTGATCAGCATGCCAGGCCGGAGAGCTTGATTCCCCTCATCGATAACGACACAGCTGTCGTGATCGTCCAGTATCCAGATTTCTTCGGTCGAATATATGATTTTTCAAATTTAGCTGAAGCAGCCCATCAGGCTGGCGCCCTGCTCGCGGTATCGACCAATCCTACTGCTCTTGGGCTGCTCAAACCTCCAGGAGAATTCGGGGCAGATATCGTCACAGGTGAAGGCCAGCCGCTCGGAATTCCGCTGGCCTACGGCGGCCCGTACCTGGGAATATTCGCCACTAAAAACGAGTATGTGCGCAAGATGGCCGGTCGCCTGGTCGGTGAGACGATGGATAATCGCGGCCAGCGAGCCTACGTGCTGACATTAACTGCACGTGAACAACACATCCGCCGCGAGAGAGCTACTTCGAACATATGTACCAATCAAGGTTTATTGGCGCTTGCATCGACAATCTACATGAGCCTCCTGGGGAAGCACGGATTACACCAGGTTGCCGAGCTCTGCTACCACAAAGCCCATTATGCCGCCAAAGAGATCAGCTCGATCCCCGGATTTAGTCTCTGGTCGAATGAACCCTTCTTCCACGAGTTCGTCGTCAAATGTCCAATGCCGGTGGACGCTCTTAATTTAGAGCTGCTCGATTACGGCATCCTTGGAGGCTACGACCTGGGCAAGGATTATCCTGAACTAGAAAATCACATGCTCATTGCGGTAACCGAAACGGTGACCAGCGAAGATATTGGGGTACTCATCGAAGCCTTAACGGAGGTGTCCAATGACTGAGCCATTGTTATGTGACTTATCCGTCAGCGGACGGAAAGGATTGGTTTTCCCTGAGCCGGATGTTCCCTCTCTCCCCTTCCGAGTGGATTTGTCCGAGAGGTGTTGCCCCTGCCCGAAGTCTCAGAAGTAGATACTGTACGCCATTTTACCCGGCTCTCACAGCTGAACTATGCCATCGATAAAGGCTTATATCCCCTTGGCTCGTGCACAATGAAATATAACCCTAAGGTGAACGAGGATGTCGCTCGCTTGCCCGGATTCGCCATGATCCATCCCCTCCAACCGATCGAGACGGTTCAGGGCGCACTGTTAATTATGTACGAGCTGCAGGAGTATCTAAAAGAAATCGGTGGATTTGCCGGGATAACTTTGCAGCCTGCGGCTGGCGCCCAGGGGGAATTGACAGGAGTATTGATCATTCGAGCGTATCACCATGACCGCGGAGATCACCAGCGCACTAAAATACTGATCCCCGATTCTGCCCACGGTACCAATCCGGCGACTTCTGCAATGAGCGGCATGAAAGTAGTCGAATTAAAATCGGATACGCGCGGCAATATCGACTTGAATGCGCTCAAAGCAGAATGTGATGAAACCCTGGCTGGTTTGATGATCACCAACCCCAATACCCTTGGCTTATTCGATGAGCACCTTCAGGAGGTTATCCGACTGGTCCACCAGGCTGGAGGCCTCGTTTATGGCGACGGCGCGAATCTGAACGCTTTGCTGGGAATAGCTCGCCCGGGAGATATCGGAATCGATGTTCTCCATTACAACCTGCACAAAACCTTCTCCACTCCTCATGGCGGCGGCGGACCGGGGTCGGGTCCCGTTGGAGTTGCTGCTCATCTCATCGACTATCTCCCACATCCAATCGTTGGCATTATTGAGGAGGGCGACGATGATATTCCACCCTTGTACGGTTTCATTACTCCAGCTAAATCAATTGGTCGGGTAAAGGCGTTCCAGGGACATTTCGGGATGTTCGTGCGGGCGTATACCTATATCCGAATGTATGGTCCCGATGGTCTGCGGAAAATTGCCGAGTATGCCGTGCTGAATGCCAACTATATAATGGCTAAATTGCAGGACACGTATGTCGTTCCTTACGAGCGCATCTGTATGCACGAGTTCGTTCTGGAGGGCCAGTTCCAGGATGTGCCCGACGTCCATGCCCTGGATATCGCCAAAAGGCTGATGGATTACGGGTATCATCCGCCGACGAATTATTTCCCGCTCATTGTCCATGAGGCGCTGATGATCGAACCCACTGAGACTGAGAGCTTGCAGGTTCTGGATGCTTTCATCGAAACCATGCTGAAGATAGCCGAGGAAGCCCACACGGATCCAGAGCTGCTGAAATCAGCTCCGCACAACACCCCCGTGGGTCGCCTGGATGAAGTCAAGGCAGCCCGAGATTTGGTCCTTTGCTGCGGTGTGACGACCTTCGAGGAGGAATTTGCCTGAAGTGATTGACTGAAGGGCAAACCACTTTCCCCCTGGCAGGAGTATGACATTCTCCTCCTGCCAGGGGTTTTTGATTCAATAATTGAGCTAAGTACAGTCACAAAACTTTAAAAATACGGTAATTCGATAATCAGGCTTGGAAAATACCTGAACATCCAATAGACTTTATGTGACTGTACTTAGCTTATTCTCTACTCCAAAGGATGATCAGCTCTGGTTGATCTCCAATGGCAGCCTTGAGCATGGTTACCAGAGCAGGGTCCGCCTGAATTTCTTCGAAATAGGCAAGCTCCAGGGGCGTGATCGAATAATCCTGATCCTCAGAGGATTCCTCTTCAAATTGTTCCTCTAAAAATGAAAGCTGCTGTTCAGTGATTTCGCCAATGAGCTCACCTGTCTTTTCGTTGGTAAGTTTGATCATTTTCACCTCGAGACACAGTATTTGGAAGCAGGGTATTGTTCCAACATTGTACCTTCAAATGCTTTCCAGGTAATTAAAAATAATAGCGTTGATACAACTGCAGAGACAATCTACTATCCCTCAGGTTGTAGATTAAATTATTTGATTGACGCCTCGATCAGGCTGGCTCGCTCCCGAGATTTTTCACGATTAAAACCGAGCAGTGTGCATAATGGACCAATTTCCGAGTTACACTACCCAGGAACCAGCTTTCCACTTGGCTAACACCTCGCCCGCCGACAATGATCAGTTTTACCTGCTCGCGTTGGGTAAAATTGATGATCTCAGTTGCGGCATCTCCCCGGAGCACTCGCCCTTGCGCAGATAATCCCTTTAGTTGCAAATGGTCTACTACTTGCTTTACCAGCTGCTCACCAAGTCGTTGTTCCTGTTTGTCCGATTCCTCATCTTCACTTAGCTGCTTTTGGGATAGTGGAACCAGTATATCCCCACCTCCGTACCAGGCTGGATAGATCACATCCTGCCTGGGAAACGGGGGGAGGACGTGCAGGACGACGATATCGGTTTTCTCGGGCCATGGGAACCGGCTGATGTATTCTTCAGAATCGCGGCTGAATGCCGAGCCGTCCGTTGTAAAGATCGCCTTACTCAATCCCAGAAATGGCGCTCTGACCACCCAGACAGGCCAGCTAGCGTATTCGACCACCTGTTGTACTGTCCCTCCTAAAAAAATACCCATTGTCGCCCGCAAGCCTTTTGCACCCATAATGATCAAATCTGGCTGTAGGCTATCCGCCAGCTTAACAATTTCTTTTGCTGGGTGACCGTGTGCGAGTTGCGAATCTACTGCCTGTCCATTCTTCTCAAGCGCTGATTTCACCTCAGCCAGATACTTAGAATACATACCGCTATCATTCTTCCATTGCCTCTCAGATATGACGGTGATGATCGTTATTGAGCTTCCCGCGGGAAACTGCAGCGCAGACAGCATCTCGATGGCTGCCTGTGAATGCTCTGATCCATCCAGGGCAAGTAATAATTTCCAAGGAAAAGTTTTATCGGTCATAAAATCATCTCCTCTTGTAGCGATTGGCTTCATTATCTACTATAGCAAATCAAAGGGAGGATTTCAATAGCCCTATGTTAGAATTTTCGTTGTGACCGAACGAATCATATTCATGGGATCGCCTGAATTTGCTGTCCCGAGCTTGCGCCGCCTGGCACAGGAATATACGGTAGTAGGTGTCGTCACTCAGCCTGATCGACCGGCTGGGCGTGGAAAACAACTGACTCCACCGCCGATCAAGGTATTAGCAGAAGATATTGGCATTCCGCTCATCCAACCCAGGCGGCTCAGCCAGCCCGAGGCGCTTGACCAGCTCATCCAATGGCAGCCAGACCTGATTGTTGTAGCTGCCTTCGGACAAATCCTGAGAGCAGCAGTATTAGAGTTACCTCGATATGGCTGTCTCAACGTCCACGCCTCATTACTCCCGCGCTGGCGCGGTGCAGCCCCGGTCCAAGCAGCAATCCTAAATGGTGACCTTGCAACCGGTATTACGATCATGATAATGGATGCAGGAATTGATACAGGCGGGATACTCAGCCAGTCGCCCACACCCATTAGCAATGAGGACACCGCTGAAACGCTTTCGGCTCGTCTGGCTCAAATGGGTGCCGACCTTTTGTTGAGTACGCTGCCGGGATATTTATCCGGTGAGATCGTCTCCAAACCCCAATCAGAATCGCAAGCGACCTATGCTCCGATGTTAAAAAAAGAGGATGGTGCCCTGGATTTTACTCTGCCAGCTGAATGGCTTGCCAGACAAGTCAGAGCGTTTTACCCATGGCCGGGAGCCTATATTCAATGGAATAATACCCGCCTTAAAATTCTCCGCGCCTCTGTGCGTAAAGATGCCCGGTTCATTAATGTAGTTCCCGGGAGTACAATCCGGTATAACGAATTGCCTGCTATCCTCACCTCAGAAGGGGTGCTGGTACTTGACATTGTTCAGCCTGCCGGAAAGAATCCCTTACCAGGGGCTGATTTTCTGCGCGGTGCTCGGTATTGGGAAAATAATCCATCCTAAATAACCTGTTGGTCGTTGCCTCATATAGAAATCAATATCTACAATGTTCACATTGACCCTCTTACGGCACGGCGAGTCCCAGGGAAACGCCGCAGGCCTGCTCCAGGGGCAAGCAGATTATCCGCTCACCCAAACTGGATTCGTCCAGGTAAAAGCGGTTGCAGAGACCTGGAGATGCCAGGGTAAGTCCTTTGCTGCCATTATTTCCAGCCCCCTCATACGTGCCAGGCAAACTGCCGAGGTCATCGCGGAGAGCCTCGGACTATCCATTGAATATGACCCCCTCTGGATGGAGCGCGATTTCGGTGTATTCTCGGGTCTTCGACCTGAAGACCTCGCAAGGGAAGGGTCCCATCCCTTTATGATCAATCCTTATCAAGCGTTTGGCACCACCGGCGAAAGTAAATGGGAGCTGTATCTGCGAGCAGGTCAAGCCTTGCAAAAAACACTCTCCAAATCACCTGCCGAGTACCTGATCGTTTCTCACGGTGGGATATTGAATATGGTCGTGTATACGATTCTGGGTATCATCCCGCAAGCGAACAGCCAGGGAGTCCGTTTTCCTTTCGATAATACTTCATACGCTACATTTACATATCAGCCCGACAAACATGTCTGGACGATGATCAATTTTATCCACCCCACGGTTGTGACAGACTGATTGATAACTGCATTATGCGAACATCATTACCCTCTCCTGCACCAGACAGACTAAATATTCTCACATTTGGCGCAGGAGCGATTGGAACTTATGTCGGCGGCAGCCTGGCTCTGCTCGGACATCGAGTGGTATTTTTGGAGGTCGAGCCGCTGGTACCAGTAATCCGAGAGAGAGGGATGAGCCTGGAAATTAATGGGATCAATCAGGTTGTTCCCAACCTCACAGTAGTATCTACTTTAAGAGAATGTTTACAAATTGTTGGTGGAACCTACGATTTAGCCGTATTTGCCCTCAAATCATACGATACCGATTCTGCCTTAGCGTCCATTCGCCCATACGTTGAGCAGATGCCGCCTTTCCTATGCCTGCAGAACGGAGTGGAGAACGAAGATAAGCTCGCCGAGGTCCTCGGAGAGGCGCGCATAATCCCAGCCTCCGTTACCAGCGCTGTGGGGCGGCGCGCCATCGGCTCAGTCGTCCTGGAACGCCTGCGCGGGATCGCTATCGCTTCTAATCACCCTCGCTCAGCCTATTATTTGGATCTTCTCAACCAGGCGGGACTGAATGCTCGCACATGCGACACTCCGCGTTCGATGAAGTGGTCGAAAATGCTGACCAACCTGCTGGGGAATGCCAGCTCTGCGATCTTAGGCATGCCGCCTGGAGATATATTTCGGAATCCGGGTTTATATCAGTTAGAAATGGGGCAGTTGCGGGAAGCTCTCTCCGTTATGCAAGCCTTGAAGCTAAAGGTCGTCGATTTGCCCGGCACGCCTGTACGTATGCTCGCATTCATCGCAAGCCGGCTGCCAGATACGCTTTCGCGCATGATTCTTCCTCCATTTATTGGCTCGGGGAGAGGAGGAAAAATGCCCTCCTTCTACCTCGATTTACACTCCGGTCGTGGGCAAAGCGAAGTCGAATACCTGAACGGTGCGGTTGCTCGCTTCGGTGAGAGTATGAACATATCGACACCGATAAACCGCGTGTTGACCCGGGTACTCATGGAGTTAACCGCGGGCGATTATCCACCTTCGGTGTATGATCATCAGCCTGAAAAATTAATGGCTCTTTTCCGCTAACCGCTCAGCTACTTGATAACGCCATAAAATAAAGGTAGGGGGGGAACAGGCGTTTCACTCCATTGGTGGGCCTCGCTGACAAGCATCCTTGCCTTCAGTCAGCTTGGACGCGTCATTTGCATGGATAACGAACAAAGGTTCCCCTTCCCTCACAAAATCCCCGACTTTATGCAAGATCATCAGCCCAACCGAGTGGTCGATCGTTTCTTCTTTGCGTGTCCGACCACCTCCAAGCATCACTCCCACTTCTCCGATCGTTCGGGCGTTGATTTCTTTCAAATATCCATTTTGCGGAGCTGCAACCGTAACCTGGAGAGGCGCATCCGGGAGCAGATCCGGATTATCGATGCTGCGAACATCCCCACCTTGCGCGGCGACGAGGGCCTTAAATTTCTTCCATCCTTCTCCGTTGTCTAGCGCGGTGGTCGCCATTTTCCTGGCAGAAGGTTGATCCTGCGCTTTTTCCCCTAAGATTAACAGTTGGCAAGCAACCTCAATGCAATGCTCTCTAAAATCGCCGGGACCTTTGCCGTGTAAAGTATTTATTGCTTCTTTCAGCTCCAGAGCATTCCCGACCGCGATACCCAAGGGCTGGTTCATATCCGAAATCAAGGCTACAGCTTTGCGACCAGCCAGTCCAGCAATAGAGACCATCAACTTCGCCAGTTTTTGAGCTGAATCCAGATCGGACATAAAAGCCCCTAATCCGACTTTTACATCCAAAACGATTGCCTGAGCGCCGGCAGCGATCTTTTTACTCATCACGGAGGATGCAATTAACGGGATGGATTGGACGGTCCCGGTAACGTCGCGGAGAGCGTAGAGTTTTCCATCTGCCGGAGCGAGATCCGCAGATTGTCCGGTTAGGACCAGACCGATGGAGCGCAGTTGCGAAATAAACTCCTCGGTGTTCAGGTCAGTCCGGTAGCCGGGGATCGATTCCAGCTTATCCAGGGTCCCTCCGCTGAATCCCAACCCATGCCCCGACATCTTTCCCACCGCCAGCCCGCATGCTGAAACGACAGGCTCTACCACCAGGGTTGTTTTATCACCAACGCCTCCGGTCGAATGCTTATCGACGGCTATCGGCACTACCCGGGATAGGTCTAAAATCTCACCCGAACGCGCCATAGCCAACGTGAGATCCGTGGTCTCTCTATCGGACATACCATTCAGCAAAACTGCCATCGCCCATGCAGCTGCCTGATAATCCGGGATCTCACCCCGAGTGTAGCCATCGATGAAAAAATTTATTTCATCGGCAGTGAGCTCTTGAGAATCACGCTTTTTGATAATGAGATCGACCGCGCGCATAGCTTACTCCTGATCAAAATCTCCGGATATATACTGTAAAAAACATTATATAACGTATCACTCGCTTCGCTCAACCCGTCTGCACAATTTTTGATGGAATTTCAGTCCCGCGATACAATATCATTAAATGGATCTCAGGATATATAAATTCTTACCCCAAGTCTCTATCCGATAATGGATTGGAGAACCGATTTTGTGGTGTGTGCGGCTTCGCCGCACACACCACAAAATCGGAACCCTTTGTATTTTCGGTCAGGTTCTAAATACAAGAGGATAAAAAAATGCCAGAAGCGCCAAATGAAACTCCCTACAATCTCGATCCTGAAGATAAAGTAACCAAGGTAATGGCATATACGCCCGATTTATTTAGCTGGGGTGACGTAATCGTTAAAAAGGCACTGAGGGTCAGTGTGTGGCTGCGCACCCAGATGGCGCCGCAGTATATTTCAATTCATCGCGCCCAGGTCCTCACAGTCGGTACGATCAACCCAAGCCAGATTCAAACGTTCAGCGAGCTATACGTCCCTACGCTGCACATCATTGCATTCCATATAATGCCCCCCGACCAGGAGCCTGTGGATTATGATGAGCGCGAGCCCAATCGCAGGATGGAGCCGATTACCGCCCTCGTGGGTCCCTTCCGCTTTGATGGGAGTGTACGCATGTCCACACAAACCAACCTGGAGCGATTCCTGGATGTGACGAAAGAGGCTTTTATCCCTATATACCAGGTCGAGATTACTCAACCCTCCAGCCCATCTATGGGAGTAATTCGGGTTCCCATGGCGCTCTTGCGGCGGGATGCAGTATCATTTGCAGCTCACACATAATTCCCTTAATAGCGCCTCAAATTTTATTCAGTTCACGGTCCAAGGATTCACACAATTTTTCTAATAATAACAGAATTCACAAGCGGTTAAGATATACTATATAATCTTGTCGCTGAGGTTATCAATCCCCGGATACCCCAGAGGTTCCTGCATGCTGCAATCATTCGAAAAGAGTTACCAAGAGCTGGCTCGCAGTGAAGAACTGTATCGCAGCATCGTTGAAAACCAGCATGAATTAATCTGTCGCCTCACTCCGGATGGGATACTGACGGCAGCGAATGCCGCATTTGCGGATTTTATGTCCGTCACCCACGATCAATTGATTGGCTCATCCTTTTCTCGGTACTTTCCTGAAGCGGTTCAAAAGATTTTTCAAGGACCAATTGCGGCGCTCACCTCGCAAAACCCCACCCATTCCATTGAATTTTATGACAACCACCGGAAAGGCGAGCTCGTTTATCAAAAATGGGATGTGCTCGGGTTCTTTAATCCGGATGACACACTCCGGGAAATCCAGCTCGTTGGTCAGATCCTCGATAAACAATACCTGGAGGAGAGGTCGACGCTCCAGTACTCCAGGCAGATCAACGCAATCTACACCGCGACCACTGCACTCCTGACGAACCTGGATCTGGAGTTGCTGATCGGGCAAATCATCGATGCCGCGATGATTGCCATTCCGAACGGGAGCAACGGGACATTATACTTGATCGCGCGTGATACCGGAAAATTAGAAATTCGGGGAGCTCTAGGATATCAGGAAAATGACCCTCGGATCCGCAAACTGACTCTCAAGGACAACCACGATTTCATTACAATCTCTGTCCGGGAACGAAGACCGATCATAATCAATGATTTGAGCCAGGATGATCTTATCCAAGGCGAAAACCCCGAGGTACCCCAAGAGACAATTCACTCTGCAATCGTAGCCCCACTCATTCTTGGGGAGGAGGCGCTTGGCGCTCTTTGCCTTGCCTCCGACAAGCGCAATAGTTATAACCAAACCGATCTGGATGTTCTCGCCAGCTTTGCCGCCACTGTAACGAATGCAATTAATAACGCCCAGCTGCATGCAGAAGTGCAGAGGCAGGCAATTACAGACCCGATGACAGGCCTGTACAATCGGCGAGGTTTTTTCGAGCTCGGCGAGCATGAGATTGAACGCAGCCACCGATTTGAGCGGCCTCTTTCAGCGATCATGCTGGATATCGATAGTTTCAAGGATGTCAATGACAATTTCGGTCACGCCGTGGGGGATAAGGTGCTGCAAGAGATCGCCGACCGGGTACGAAACAATATACGCCGGGTAGATGTTGTCGGTCGCTACGGAGGCGACGAATTTGCACTTTTACTGCCAGAAATTGACACTAACGTTGCTGCCAACGTTGGTGAAAGACTGCGTTATAAAATTCAATCCGCACCGATCATCGCTGATACCGCTCAAGTATGGGTTACCATCAGCCTTGGGGTAACAAAACTAACCTCAGAACAGGACGATCTGGACACCCTCCTCAGCCGTGCGGATAAGGCTCTTTATCTGGCAAAAAACTTGGGTAAAAACCGTATTGAAATCATCTGATCTTCAGCTAACAGACCTGTCAATCTAGACGGGTTTACTCATTCAGTAAACTCCCAAGAATCTGGATATAATGATCTCTAATGTGAGGCCGGCAAACGCCCGCCGAACACTCATTTCATTGGGGAATTCTGATTCAATTACGACGTTTCTGACAGATTGTGGATATTAATCTCGGAAACCCTATCCGGAAACGCTGATGCATCAAACCTTAAGCCGGATCTCTTTAGCAATTACCACCCATGGCGATCTATCCAGCAGGATAGATCAAGTTATGCAGGCTTTGAGCGAGTATTACTCCACCGGTCAAATCCTCACAGCTATCAGCGATAATAAAAACGGGCGAGCAGAGCTTGTATTCACCCCGGGTCTTGGCTTTAAGGCGCAAAACAGATTTCGTTTTTCTGAATTCATCTCCGGTCCAGTGGAAAAGGATTTTCCTGATGATCTACAGAAGATCTATTTCCCTGCCGCTCTGTCAGAAATCCAAAAATCTTGCCTCTTGGGTATCTCCTTCGATAGAGATAGCAGCCATATTTTAATTGCCCCGATCATTTTTGATGACAATTTATGTGGTCTGCTTTGGATAAACCGCGACTCGGATAATAGCGATCTTACTCGCGATGAAGAGGAAATACTGGAATTGGCTGCCAATCAGATCGCTGCAATAGTTGAGATGGATTGGCTTGAAAAATCTGAGGCAAAACAGCGCGAACGCGCCGAAACCCTGGTCGAAACCGCCAGCAGCTCAAATCTGAGCCTCGGCTTGAAACACGTTTTGGGTGTAATCCTGGAACAGCTGGCGCGCGTAGTCAGCTATGACTCCTCCGCAATCATGCTGGTCCAGGATGGAACTGTTACGATAGTCGCAAATCGTGGCTTTCACTCTCCCGATCAGGAACAAATCAACCAGGTTTCGGCAGAGCTACCTCACTTGAAACAAGTTCTCGAAGGTGGATTGCCGGTCATCATCGCAGATACGCGGGTTGATTCACGCTGGCAGTCCCTGCAGAATGCCGAATACATCCGCTGTTGGCTGGGAGTACCCCTGGTCGCTCATGGGGAGATCATTGGACTGCTCAACCTCGATAAGGAACAGCCCGGTTTTTATTCCCTCGAAGATGCACAGATAGCGTTGGCGTTCGCTCAACATGCTGCAATCACCATAGAAAGTGCTCAATTACTGGAGGCGGCAGAGCGCCGGGCGCGCGAATCCGAAACCTTACGCAAAGCAATGGAAGTGGTGGTCAGCACTCTAAACCCGGATGAGGTCATCGATCGAATACTCGAGCAGCTTGCTCTTGTGATCCCTTATGAAAGCGCCTCCGTTCAATTGCTGCGTAATGGCTACCTGGAGATCCTTGGCGGGCGGGGTTGGCCGGAGACTCAAATGGTGCGTGGAATGCGCTTCCCTATTTCAGATGATCATCCTACCTCGATCGTCCTGGAATCCCGGAAGCCATTGGTCCTGGGCAATGCGCCTCAAGATCTGTTTCACTCGCCGGAGAACTCCCAGCGCCAAACCCTTTCCTGGATGGGTGTTCCATTAATAGTACGTGATAATTTAATGGGTATGCTTTCAATCCACAGCTCGAGCCGAGATTATTTCCAACCCGACCACGTTCGCCTGGCGACTACATTTGCTGCCCAGGTGGCAATCGCCTTAGAAAATGTACGCCTGTACAATGCAGAGCACCAACAGGCACTCGAGTTCGGATGCACTCCGGCTTACGCTTGCAGATATCTCCGCGGAGCTGGAGCTTTCCAAGCTGCTGGATGCTGTTTTACAGCGGGCTGCTGAGCTTCTTCAGGCTTCTGGAGGCGAGCTGGCATTATACAATGAGGCTCGCAAGGATTTATTTGTAGTCTCCAGCTACAATATGGGCCGCGATTATACTGGCGTTCGCATGCAAGTCGGCGAAGGTGTAATTGGTTGGGTCGCGGAGCATTTATCCGAGGTCACAATTGAGGACTACAACCATTGGGAGGGACGTTCCCCACAATTACAGGATGTACCCTGGTATTCAATAATTGCTGCTCCGCTTCTGGTCAGCTCGCGTCTCGTCGGGGTTATTGGGGTCGTGGATGATAACAACCAGCGCAGCTTCACCCAATCGGACCGGCGCATCCTCAATTTATTCGCCCAACAAGCCGCGATTGCCGTGGGTAATGCTCATCTGTATCTCGAAGCACGCCAGGCAGCTGACCGGAGAGCAATCCTGCATCGGGTGAGCCAGGAGATTATCTCTGCGCGACCAGAGCCGGAAGATATATATGAGATGATCCACACGGCAGCCACACGATTGGCTCCCAGTGAGGCGTTCGTTATCACCTTGTATGACCCTGAAAATGATGAAATCGATGCTGTTTACCTGGTTGACCATGATGAGCGGATTTCACCCAGGAAGGTTCCACCTGATCAAGGCCTCAGCGGGTATATATTAAAAACCGGCGAGACGATCTATATAGAAGATCTGCAAGAACCATGCGAGTGAATATACACCTCTCCGGTTTGGACGCTCGGAGACGATCCGGTCTGTTCTCGCAGTACCGATTCGCCTGGGCAACCAAATTTTAGGAATGCTTTCCTGTCAAAGCTACCAACCGTACGCATATAACGATGAAGATAAATACTTGCTGGAAATGCTGGCATCTTATGCAGCCGTCGCTTTGACCAATTCGCGATTATTCAATGAAGTGCAAAGATTAGCCGTCACGGATCCATTGACGGATCTGTATAATCGCCGCGAGCTTTTCGAGCTCGGTGAACGGGAAGTGCGCCGTTCGAAGAGGTTGAAACGCGGATTGTCGCTCATTTTGCTGGACCTGGATGATTTCAAGCTGGTGAACGACCGCTTTGGTCACGACGTTGGCGACCGAGTACTGGTGCATCTCGCGGGTGTCCTGCAGAAAAGTATTCGCGAAATCGATACCCTCGCTCGCTATGGTGGTGAAGAGTTTGTAATATTGCTGCCCGAGACAAATATAAAATCTGCGACAATTATCGCTGAACGGATCAGAAAAGTGGTGAATGAAACCTTCGTACTCGTTGGGGATTACCAGGTTAAAGTGACTGCCAGCATTGGTGTCACCTGCATTAATGCGGAGACGATGGATCTTACCGAAATGATCTCGGTGGCGGATAGTGCCATGTATACCGCCAAGAATAGTGGGCGTAACCGGGTAGCTGTCAGCGGGTAGCTGTCCCAAAAAAAGAGTTCGATACGCATCCTTTTAATCAATCTAAACAATCAGCATCGCATCGCCGAACGAATAAAAGCGGTAACCGGCTTCGATTGCCTCCTGATAGGCTTGCAATATCAGCTCTCTGCCTGCGAAGGCGCTCACCAGCATCAGCAGCGTTGAGCGCGGCAGGTGAAAATTCGTAATCATTGCATCGACCAGCTTGAATTGGAAACCCGGCAGGATAAAAAGGTCCGTAGCACATTCAAAGGGTTTGATCGTTTTATCTAGGTCTGCCAGCCTTGCGGCGGTTTCTAAGGTTCGAACGCTGGTAGTGCCCACGGCGATGATCCGTCCCCCCGATTTCCGGACTTCATTCACCATTTGTGCAGACTCCTGGTCGATCTGGCACCATTCTGTATGGATCATATGCTGCTCAGGGTCCGCCTCCGTGACCGGTGCGAAGGTATCTAGCCCGACATGCAAGGTGAGTGGGATGAATTTTATTCCTCGTCTTTGCAACCGGTCCATCAGCACGGGGGTAAAGTGCAGTCCTGCAGTCGGCGCTGCTACCGAGCCTGATAACCTCGAGTATACCGTCTGGTATCGCTCCGGGTCTTCCAGCGGTACATGGATATAAGGAGGGAGCGGCATCTCGCCGAGCTCGTCCAATAAATCATCGATCGGGTTGGTAAATTGGATCAGCCTTCTCGCGCCTGACAGCTCTGCAACGATGGCTGCCTCAAGACCGCCATCAACCTTCAGTCTTTGTCCAACTTTCAATCCCTTACCGCCTACCAGAGATTCCCATACCCATGGATTTTTTCGCTGGATCAGCAGCAGCTCAACCCGCCCCCCGCTCGGCATTTTTCGAGCAAACAATCGGGCACGGATGACCCGGGTTTGGTTAATTGCCAGAGCATCGCCCTCTGAAAGGTATTCTCCGAGATTAGCGAAGGTGCTGTGGCTGATTTGACCTGTCTTGCGGTCCAGGATTAACAATCTTGAGGCATCCCGCGGCTCGAGTGGCGTCTGGGCGATGCGATCAGCCGGTAGATCGTAATCAAAATCTGCGGTACGCATCGGGGAACCGGTTATTTTCGTCTATTTTCTTAATAAACGCAGGAGGACGTTCAGAACGATGGTCAGCACAATCGAGAGGAAAATCATCGAGACGATGGGGATCAAGCAGGTCACATTCTCACCTTGGATCCGGATGTCGCCAGGTAAATGCCCCAAGGGAACTCCCCAGCGACCAAATACTATGATCAATCCACCGAGCATGGCAGTGATCAGACCGCCAAAAACGAGCAGCCTTCCAAAAAGCTCCAAATTATTCACCGGTTGGCTGGCTTTCAGAACAATCTATTTTGGGCATCTTTTTCATACGGGAAAGCGAGAGTGCTCGTAAGCCAGGCGGGTTGCCACCCTGCCCTGGGGAGTTCGTTCGAGGAATCCGAGCTGGAGCAAATAGGGTTCCACGACATCCATGATCGTATCTGGCTCCTCGCTGATCGAGGCGCTGATCGTATTCAGCCCAACCGGTCCACCTTCGTATTTTTCGATTACCGTTCGCAGGACCCTGCGGTCCAGGTCATCTAATCCCAAAGTATCTACATCCATTAAATCCAGCGCCTGTTTCGCAGCCGCCAGAGTGATCACGCCATTTTCACGAACTTCAGCAAAGTCGCGCACGCGTCGTAAGAGGCGCAAAGCGACTCGTGGAGTGCCCCTGGCGCGCCTGGCGATCTCCGCAATACCGTCTTCCTCAGCAATGATGTGCAGCACGCCGGCTGCACGCCTCACGATCGCCTGGATCGCCTCCAGGGAATAAAAATCCAGGCGGTAAATTGCACCAAAGCGAGTTCGCAATGGTGCGGTCATTAACGCCAGGCGGGTCGTTGCACCGATTACTGTGAAATGCGGCAGCTTGAGCCGGATGGAACGCGCAGATGGTCCTTTTCCAATAATAATATCCAGCGCATAATCCTCCATGGCTGGATACAATACCTCTTCGATTGCTTTACCTAAACGATGCACTTCGTCAATAAATAAAATATCCCCGGCCCGCAGATTGGTCAATATTGCAGCCAGGTCTCCCGGGCGTTCTATCGCTGGCCCTGAAGTTACTTTAATATTCACCGCCATTTCATTTGCCAGGACGTGCGCCATGGTCGTTTTTCCCAAGCCCGGTGGACCGTAGAAAAGGACATGGTCGAGAGGTTCTTCGCGCTTCTTCGCTGCAAGAATCAGTATTTGTAGGTTCTCTTTTACCTTATCCTGCCCGATCAGATCATTTAGCAGTCGCGGCCTTAACGTCTGGTTCATCCTATCTTCTGGCTGGGGAAGTGGATTCACCAATCTTAACGGATTGTCGTTCATGGCGATGATTATAACCCGAATACAGCTATAATACTCTTATCGCCAAGCGGCAGTCTGAATGACTGATCCGAGCGGGAGATAACTCTTGCACCGCGGAATGCTCCCAAAACAAGTAGAAATACCTCAAATTTAATATCCTTTTGGAGGTCGATCATGGCCAATATCCACGAATCAACGCACCCGCTCGTCCACCACAAGCTCGCTCGATTGCGAGACCAGAAAACAGACCCCAAAAAATTCAGGGAGCTGATCAGAGAAATCGCTGCGTTACTTGCCTATGAAGCAACGGCAGATTTAGCGACAATTAGCCGGGAGGTTATGACTCCCCTGGCGCTCACCTCGGGAAAAGAATTGAAAGAAAAAATCGGGTTGGTCCCCATCCTTCGCGCCGGGTTGGGTATGGTAGAAGGTGTATGGGGTTTGATGCCTTCCGCGGAAGTCTGGCATATTGGCATCTATCGAGACGAGAAAACCTTGAAGCCAGTTGAATATTACAATAAGCTTCCGATCGAGCCGACGGTATCGGTATGTTTGATCCTGGACCCGATGTTGGCAACCGGGGGTTCCGCGGTTGCAACGTGTGACGTCTTAAAACGATGGGGAGTAAAGAAAATAAAGTTCGTCGGAATTATCGGTGCACCGGAAGGAATAGCATTAATGGAAGGGCATCATCCAGATGTACCAATTTTTTTGGCTGCAATAGATGACCACCTGAACGATCGTGGATATATACTACCTGGCCTGGGGGATGCCGGCGACCGGCAGTTCGGCACCGGATAATCGGAAAAACATAACATCTCTGGAAGGCTTTCAATTCAGAAGGGTGGCTTGTACCGCCTGATTCCGCCGTAGAATATACATTACCTGCTGTAAGCAGGGTAATGTCATCACGGTGCATTTTGGGATGGGTATGTTTCCAGCAAGCATTGGAAGATATGAAATTAAAGCCGAAATAGGCCATGGTGGCATGTCTGCGGTCTACGAAGGCTATGATCCCAGCTTTGAGAGACCTGTCGCGATCAAGGTTCTCCCTCCAGCTTTTTTACACGAGAGCGAATTTCGCAATCGCTTCCAACGCGAAGCCCGCCTGATTGCATCTCTCGAGCATCCTGCCATTGTGCCTGTCTACGATTTGGGCGAGGATCAAAATCAATTATTTATCGTGATGCGCTACATGGCAGGCGGATCGCTGGTCGATAGAATTAATGTTGGACCGATTTCTACCGAAGAGACGTCCCACATCATTTCCCGCCTTGCACCTGCACTCGACGCGGCTCACGCACGCGGGATCATCCATCGTGACATAAAACCGGGAAACATTCTTTATGATCAATATGGAAATGCGTTCTTGTCGGACTTTGGCATTGCCCGCTTATCCGCGGATGGTACTTCTACACTGACCCAGGGTGGAATTATCGGAACACCTGCCTATATGAGCCCAGAGCAGGTCCAGGGAGAGAAAGATGTCGATGGGCGCAGTGATATTTACTCGATGGGAGTGCTAATTTTTCAGATGTTAGCTGGCAGGGTTCCCTATCAAGGGGATACGCCGGTAAGAACAATGATGATGCACATCCTGGAGCCTGTGCCACAGATCAGCGATGACCGGCCTGATCTACCTCCAGCAGTCGGTGAAATCATCCATAAGGCTATGGCGAAGGAGCCCATTGATCGCTATACAAAAGCGATTGAGCTGGCAGCTGCTCTCGAAAATGCAGTACAACCCTCGCCAACCTTGCCGCGGAATGGATCCAAGCAGGCTGCCACAATCGTTCTTCACCCGAAGGATCCCCTCGGACAGACTGGATCGGCAAATACCTCAGCTACAACACTCTCCCTAACCACTCCCTCCCCATCATTAGAGCTCCCAGCAAGGATTAAGAAAACACACACCGGTCTGGTTATCAGTGTCGCAGCAATCAGTTTATTTATTCTGGGACTTTTAACAATCCTTGGAATCGCCTTCATCGCCAATCTCAGAGACATGCCTGCCATAGCAGCTGCAAGCTCTCCAAGCAGCCCGGTAGCGATAGAACCCACTAGGACTCCTATTCCGCCTAGCAGCACGGCTGTCCGCGAAGTCATTAAACCGACTGAAGTGCCTGTAGTCCTCGAAGTGCCAACGATAACAGAACTACCGCTTACTCCTACAATTATTTATCCATCTCCGATGCCTACAATATCTAAGCCGGCGGCGCCGCCTTTGATAGGCGGCGCAGATAAGATTGCCTATCTCAATCACCGTGATATCTACATGGCAAATCTGGATGGGACAGATCTGGTACGAGTGACCACAGACAGCTCCGAAAAGAGAAGTCTGCAGTGGTCTCACGATGGCGAAACCATCCTGTATCTCTCTGGAAAATGTTTATTTACCGTGAACGTCGATTCTCGGCAGAGTGAGATGATTACCTGTTTCAATTTTTCAGACAGTGTAAATTCCTTTCGCCTGTCCAATGACGGGGGGCGCGCGGCGCTGAGTCTGGATAACCAATTATTTATCATTCCTTTCGATGTCGACGCCTTAAAAAAGGTAAAAAACCGCAATAAGCTGGCAGCTATGGCAGAATGCAAAGATTATGCGCCGTATGAGCGCAACCTGGTGAAAGACGCTTATTGGTCAAAAAATGATCAGTATCTGGCATTAATCTTACTGAGCGTAGTTCAAGGAATGCGTGCGGATGTGGTTCAGGTGATCGACGTAACTCGGTGCACGCCAAACCCACACATCGAAGATAATTTCCCACCGCCTCGTTTTCAAGTGAAGGGATATGACAAACAACCTATCCTCCAGAGTATCGGTTGGGATGGAGAATACCTATTCGCTCTGACGAACAATGTCCGGAATGATGGTTTTGGTGATTTGTATCTCTATAATATGCAATTATATAAGTCCTATCCAGCCGTCAATCCGGTCCAACAGAAATGCTGCTACCGGGACCCTCAGTGGAGCCCGGATGGAAATTACTTGATCTACGCTTTTCAGGATATCGGACAGGGAGCGAATAGCGTCACCCTTCTCTATTACATCCCCTATGGAAGCATCGGCAGTAATGTCTCTTATGAGCCTCTTCCCCTCCCTGCTATTACTGATCCCCACGAGCGTCCATCGCCCATCTTAAGACCCTACCAGCAATAAATATTTGCAAATCATAATCTTCTGGTAGCAGATTATGAGGTTAATTCCCCATTACGGAATACTTATACCTATTAATTAGGAGTTACGCAGTTGAAGGAAAAATTGTCCGGAAATAGGGGTGTAGGGCGAGCGTCCGCCCGCCCTACACCCCTATTTCCGGTAATTCCTCAGCGAACTGCGTAAGTCCTATTAATAAAACTATGGGTGATTATTTGCTATAATATTACGCAGCGCGTCAAAAACGATGTGGGAATCTGGGTTGAGCAGGTATCTCTGATTTATTTACGGGCAACCAAATACATCGAGGAGTAAAACCATGGCACATTCGGAAATTTACAGCCTGCCCGATGGTATCGAAATCATGGGTGAAATGAAACCGGAGTATTATTCAATTTTATCTCCCCATGCAATCAGTTTCATCGCCCTGCTGCAGCGAGAATTCAACCCCCGCAGGAAAGCATTGCTCGACAGAAGGACTGCTGTTCAAGCTCAGCTCAGGCAGGGAGTTATGCCGGCATTTCCAGCTGAGACTGTCCCCCTGCGCAATGATCTTTCCTGGAAAGTAGCCCCTCCGCCCGCAGATTTGAAAAAACGTTGGGTGGAAATCACCGGACCAACCGACCGAAAAATGCTGATTAATGCACTAAATTCTGGTGCAGATGTATTCATGGCTGATTTCGAGGACGCAAACTCACCAACCTGGCAGAATATGGTTGAAGGGCAAATTAATTTAAGCGAAGCAATCGAGCGCAGGATCACCTATACCGGACCAGATGGTAAATTTTATCGGTTGAATGAAAAGGTGGCAGTGCTATTGGTCCGCCCACGCGGTTGGCACTTGGTTGAAAAACATTTATTGGTGGATGGGGAGCCTGTATCCGGATCGCTGTTCGATTTTGGTTTATATCTTTTCCATAACGCTCGACGCCTGCTCGAGCTGGGCACCGGACCCTATTTCTACCTGGCCAAGTTAGAAAATCACCTGGAAGCTGAACTTTGGAATGAGGTGTTCATTGCGGCGCAGCAAGCGCTTGATATTCCACGTGGAACTATCCGAGCAACGGTTTTGATTGAAACTATTCTGGCAGCCTTTGAGATGGAGGAAATCCTCTTTTCATTACGCGAGCATTCCATTGGTTTGAATGCGGGTCGCTGGGATTATATCTTCAGCGTGATTAAGAAATTTCACAGCCAACCCGATTTTATCCTGCCTGACCGGAGCCAGATCACGATGACGGTTCCTTATATGCGAGCCTACACCGAGCTGCTCGTACGGAGCTGCCACAAGCGCGGAGCGTACGCCATGGGCGGCATGGCGGCATTTATTCCCAGCCGGAAGGATCCTCAGGCTAATGAGATTGCATTATCCAAAGTAAGGGACGATAAAATTCGCGAATCGAATGATGGATTCGACGGTACCTGGGTCGCCCACCCGGACCTCGTACCAGTTGCCATGCAGATATTTAGCGCACATATGGGCGATCGGGTCAACCAGCTGGATCGGCTCCGTGAGGACGTCCAGGTCGCTCCCGCCGAGCTCACTAATTTCAATGTACCTGGTGGACGGATCACCGAAGCCGGATTGCGCCAAAACATCAGTGTGGCTGTCCAGTATCTTGAATTGTGGCTGCGCGGCACCGGGGCAGTGGCACTTTACAACCTGATGGAAGATACTGCAACTGCTGAAATATCCCGGGCTCAAGTATGGCAGTGGCTGCACCATGGGGCATCCCTTGATGATGGACGCAAGATCACAAGAAAATTGTTCAATGCAACATTCACTGAAGAGCTCGAAAAAATCAAAGCTTTCTACGGTGAGGAATATTACCGCACGAGTAAATTTCAGCTTGCAAGCCAGCTTTTCGAAACACTTGCTACCCAGGAAGATTTTGCTGATTTCCTGACGCTATCCGCCTACGACCATTTTTAATATTCCGACAGAAAGAGGGGAGCATATGTATACCCAAGCACACTTGGATGAGCTCGAGAGGGAATGGAAAACTAATCCCCGTTGGCAGGGTGTGGTTCGCCCGTACACAGCAGAGGATGTCGTTCGCCTGAGGGGCTCGCTGCCCATCGAGCATACCCTTGCCCGGCGCGGTGCAGAAAAACTCTGGCAGCTCCTGGAAACTGAGCCATTTATCCGCACTCTGGGTGCCTTGACCGGAAATCAAGCCGTCCAAATGGTGCATGCCGGACTAAAGACCATTTATCTTAGCGGCTGGCAGGTCGCCGGCGATATGAACGATGCCCTGCATACCTATCCTGACCAGAGCTTATATCCGGTGAACAGTGTGCCTCAATTGGTTCGGCGGATCAATAACGCCTTGATGCGAGCCGACCAGATTGCCCACCTGGAAAACTCTGACGATCTGGATTGGTACGCTCCGATCATTGCGGATGCCGAAGCCGGCTTCGGTGGGCCGCTGAATACCTTCGAGCTGGTTAAAGCAATGATCGAGGCTGGCGCAGCGGGGATCCACCTGGAGGACCAGCTTTCCTCGCTAAAAAAATGCGGGCATATGGGCGGGAAGGTATTAGTCCCGGCGAACGAATTCATTCCTAAGCTGGTCACAGCCAGACTGGCTGCCGATATTTTATCCGTTCCAACCGTCCTTGTTGCCCGCACAGATGCTGATTCAGCCTCCCTCATTCGTTCTGACTCCGATCCTGTCGATCGCAAATTTTTAACCGGTAAACGATCGAACGAAGGCTACTATTATATAAATGGAGGGATTGACTACGCCATCGAGCGCGCAGTGCAATTCGCGCCTTACGCCGATCTGGTCTGGTGCGAAACGACCCGTCCGGACCTGGGAGAAGCGCGTGAATTTGCAGATGGGGTCCATGCAAAATACCCTGGCAAATGGCTGGCGTATAACTGTTCGCCATCGTTCAATTGGCGGCGAAACCTGGACGATACAACCATCGCATCTTTTCAGGAGAAGTTAGCCGAGATGGGGTACAAGTTTCAATTTGTTACCCTGGCCGGCTTTCACACCTTGAATGCTGCCATGTTCGAGCTGGCAATCGATTATGTTCGCGAGGGAATGGCAGCCTATGCTCGCTTCCAACAGCACGAGTTCGAGCTCGAACATCGCTGCGACTATAAAGCAATCAAGCACCAGAGCTTCGTCGGCGCTGGCTATTTCGACGAAGTCTTGCTGACGGTTACCGAGCGACAGACCTCGACAGCCGCTATGAAAGGTTCAACTGAAGAAGCCCAATTTAAGGACGAGAGGTACGATGAGGATATCGTTCCTCTCTAATACAATTGACACCCTCGATTAAATTAGGGAATAAATTCAAAAAGTAACCGCTGTGGTTATTCAATCGACTTGATTAAGCCGAGTCGAACGGCTTTATTTACTGCTTCCGCCCGGTTCGAGGCTTCGAGCTTCTCCAGGATATGCCTGACGTGGGTTTTAACGGTGTTCTCGGAAATTACCAGCTGATCTGCTGTCTGAACTGTTGTCAATCCTTCCGCCAGACATCTGAGCACCTCCAGCTCCCGTTCACTCAATAATGGCTCTGCCTCCTGATTGCCTTCCCGCTGGAGGGCTTGTATAACCTGGCGAGTTACCTGCGGGGAAAGCACAGCCATTCCTTGTTGAACCTGGATAATCGCATTGCGCAGCTCATCCGGTTCCGCGCTTTTGAGGATGTAGCCATCGGCGCCTGCTTGCAGAGCTCCGATCAGGTCCTGCTCATTTTTTGATATCGTTAACATCAGCACACGACATTTCTGTGTGCTTGGAAAGGATCGTAAAGCTCGTACGGTTTCAATCCCCCCCATACCCGGCATATTAACATCCAGTAAAACAACATCCGGTAGCGTCTGGCTGACAACTTTTAACCCCGAAATGCCGTCTTTACCTTCTCCCACCACTTCGAATTCGTTCATTTCCTGCAGGAGGTTGATCAAACCTGCCCGAAAAAGAGCGTGATCATCAATTACAACGAGGCGGAATTTCTTCACCAGCTAACCTGAATTGGAAATTTCCAAGCTACTCGCCTTTAGCATATCCGGTGTAAGTGGAAGGCTGATCGAGAGAAGCGTACCCTCTCCCGCGGCGCTCTTAACTTGAAAATCCGCGCCGATCAGCTCAGCTCGCTCGCGCATCCCGCGCAGCCCATAGTGCGAATTCTCCATGACGTCTCCCGGTTCAAAACCCCTGCCGTCATCGCACAATTGTAACAACAGCTCATTATTCGAAGCCTGGAATTTAACCTCAATCCTGGTTGCTCCCGAATGCTTACGAACGTTATTTAATGCTTCCTGCAGGATGCTCACCAGATGGATTTGAATCTCAGGTGAAATAGCTACTTCACTCGGGTTTCCCGCCAGCGAGACAGAGATTCCGGTATGTTCCGCAAATTCACCCAGGCTTTGATCGATCCATTCTGAGAGTACATCTTCACTTTGACTGATTCGAAGTCCATCGATGGTCGCACGTACTTCGATATAGGCATTAGTCAGCGTGTCATATGTTAATGAAAGCGTCTCCTTGAGCTTTTCGAAGTCATTTCTATTCAAATAATTCATCATTTGAGCGGTTTGAAGCTTTAAGAAGGCGAGCGTTTGCGCCAAACCATCATGGATTTCCCTTGCCATCCGTAATCGCTCAGCAACGATCGTTTCATATTGAATGCTAGAAAGTTGACTTGTGTTTTCAATCAGGGCCGCTGTTTGACCAGCAATGGTTTGGACCAGCTGTAACTGGCGCTGGGAAAACCTATTATGTCTGCTTGCCGCCAGTAAAGCTCCGATACTTTCTCCGCGAGGTGTAATCAATGGCGCAGCCACATACGAGAGACCAGGCATATCCGATGGACTGTTACCGGGCGGTTGAGAGCCGATGGAAGGTTGGCGAGAATATTTAATCGCATGGATTACCTCTTCAAACTGTGAGACCTGAAGGGGATTAATATCTCCAGCGATATAGCTTTCAGTCTGACCATCTCCGGACTGGGTCAGCGCGATTGAAAAATCACTCTCCATCGTCGAATTAAGCTCTTCGAGCACAGAAGCGAGCAATCCTGGAAGATCTGTTTTCTGCTGAGCCTGCTGCATGCGCTGAAGAGTCCTGACCTCCTGCTGCTGTAAGCGCAAGTTCTCCAGAACCAAAGCAGTCTCATGCAGAATTGCATTCAGAAAGGCTGCACGATCACCATTGATCGTATCCACCTCAGGAAGATACAGGTTTAGTATGCCGAATTCGTGTTGAGAGGTGCTGATAGGCAGGCAAAATAAACCGGCTACATCAGAGGACGGTCCGTTGAGCAGAGGACAGCTGCCCACGAACAGACCTTTCTGCTTGCAGTCGTTGCATTCATTTCTTATCGATGCAGATGCAAGGTATTCTAACCAGGCTTCCATCCCCTGATCCGGCATTTGACCCAGGCTGACGGCAGATAAGGGCTGACCATAATTATCGAGTGGAATATATGTCGCTGCCGTCGCTCCAATCATTGATCTGCAGATATTTAGTACTTCCCTGATAATCGCATCTTCCTGAGTTGCCTGAGCGAACAGGGCAGTCAATTGAAAAACAGAGTCGAGTTTTTTCTGGGTTATTATTGAGTTTTTCAATTACAACCTGGCGCTCGGCTTGAAGGGATTGCACATATTTACGCTGGCGGATTAACGCATATGTCGTACCAGCCAGGACAGCTACTAAAAGCACAATTCCCATCAGTAAATACGGTGTAATCGCCACTTAATTTGTACCTTTTATCCCAAGGAATCCACTGGCAATTTTACCCTAAAACTATCTATGATCGTTTATTCGCTGCCCAAGCCCTCCTCTCTCTCCTAGGAAATGGACAATTACAGTCACTCCGGTTTGCAGGTCAGCTCACGAAATGCCATTTTATTCAATGGTATGATTGTGTGATTGGCTGAAAGTAATTTTACAATCCGGACTATCAAATTCAGCCAATCACTGAAGTTAGTCGTCTAACTTCAGCAATTCCCCGTATTCTATCAAGGCAGTTATTTATTATCTTTCGGCGAATTGCCTGGATTTCATCCTCCGAAGGTGGTTTATCCAGCCCATGCTTTCCCCCCAAAACGCCAGCGATGACCCAGATAAGCCAGTGGAGGCAGCGAACCCCGAGCTTTATGGGCGCCTGGATTTCGGTAAGATATTTGCCTGGCTGATCCTTGGTGTGGGATTAATTTATATTTTAGGGCTGTTCGTGTACGAGCGCAATCTGCACTCCCATCTCTTTCCCGCGGCAAGTAAACTCATCACCTCACAGCTCTCGTTAAGGTTTAGCAGAGATATAACATTCATTCAATTCGCTAACACAGCACTCCAGGCATTAATCTATTGTGTACTATTTGTCATAACTTTTTTTGCAATCATTCCCCTCGTCCTGGACAAGGTTTTGCCGAATTTGTATTATAAGCTGGGATTGGAAGGTGCCAACCAGGGACAAATTTCCCAGGTCTGGCGGGATGCTCCACGTTGGCAGCAAATTGTCAGGTCACCGCGTGCAATCTATTTCACTATGTTATTACTACCCGCTCTATTCTATATAATCGCCAAGGTTTACTGGCATCCAAAATCCTGCCGGCGCAAACTGGCTCTATTTGACCTGTACGGTAATTACCACCTTATACCTCTTAGCGGTGATTTGGAGCATGCAGCGCAGTATGGCTAAAAACCAATTAATCTACCCGCCCAGGGTGCGAGCCAGCAGCTCACTCCTGATAATTTTCTGGAGCATGCTGGCTGCGTTTTTCTTACTGTTAGGTTGGTCGGGAACAGGTCGATTGCAATTGGCAATCTCGCAGGGATTAGCCGGGTTGAACAATTATTATTACCAGCGGGTCCAGCAAACTTTCGTCAATGATCTTTCATCCTATTTTGTATCAGACGCTGCCGGCCTGGATGAATGGGGCTCTTGGGGAGAACTTCAGATAAGGCTTTCGGATGCTATTATAAATAAATCTATCTCCGCATTCATCAGTTTTTATGAATTTCACCTTCAGGAATTTATTGCGCTAATTTATGCGCTCATGCTCGCTCTCGCCACAGCCCTGCTCCTCGAGCATAATATCCGCAGCATAATATTATTTGCCGTCGCGATAGTATCTATCGTATTATTATATTTTTTCATACCCTATATTACTCTTGCTCAATCACCCGGTGTGCGTTCTAGCGGGATATTTATGCTTATAACTCTTGCTATTTATCTTCCGGTCCTGTTATGGATCCTCCATTCCAGGAAGATCGAAGCGCAAGGCTTAACCACCATCCAAATCCGAGCATGACCAGCGCACCTCAGGTATTATAAAAATTATGAACTCTTATTCAGCTCCATCGAAACGGCGCGCAGCTACGAAAGCCAGCCAATTATCGGTAAAAATGCCTTTATTTCTGGATACCGAAACGACAGGGATTAAATTGCCGGCAGAAATTATCGAGATCTGCATCGTGGACCTGAATCGAAATATATTGATAGACTCTCTCGTCCGCCCGCAAGGTATGATTCCAGCAGACGTTACGCGGGTTCACGGCATCACCTATTCCATGGTTCGAGATTCACCGACCTGGCCTGAGTTATGGCCACAGATTGAGTCTGTCCTTCAAGGGCGCTTAGTCGGGATATATAATGAAGAGTTTGACCTCAAAATGTTGCGCAGCTCTCACGAGAGAAATAGGATGGTCTGGAGAGCCGGTCTGTTCGATTCTTTTTGCGTAATGAAGTTATATGCAGAATTCTATGGTCAGCTAGGCACCTCGGGCAATTACCGGTGGATAAAGCTTGAAGATGCAGCCCGTCAATGTAAAATTGAGCAGCCGATTCGCCATCGCGCCAAACAGGATACGTTGTTAGCCATGGATATATTTAACTATATGGTAAGTTTCTCCGTTTGAGACAGGCGCCATATCTACCAACGTCGAATTAATTGTGAGATTTTCCATTGGGCAATAACCGTATAACCCGCGCATACCGGGAATTCCCGCGGTCATTCTGGACGCTTATTGTCGCCACGTTTATTGACCGCCTGGGAGGCGCGCTGGTCTTTCCCTTTCTTTCGCTCTATGTCACCCAGAAATTTTCAGTCGGTATGACCCAGGTTGGCCAGATCATATTCATTTTCGCAGTATCGAGCTTATTCGGAAGCCTGCTGGGCGGTGCGTTTGCCGATCGTTTCGGGCGCAAAGTAATGATCTTGTTCAGCCTGATCGTAAGCGGCTTGAGCAGCCTGCTGCTTGGATTTGCCCCCAACATTCTTTTCATCTACATAGCAGCGCTGGTCATCGGTTTATTATCGAATACTGGGAATCCAGCGTACTCAGCAATGGTAGCCGACCTGCTTCCCGAAGAAAAACGTGCGGAGGGATTTGCGACGGTTCGTATATCAGTCAACCTTGCCGCGACGATCGGCCCAGCAATCGGAGGGTTTTTGGCTACACGCTCTTACCTTTCGATTTTTATCCTCGACGCAATCACCAGTTTGATCACGGCCGGGATTGTACTCGCGCTGATCCCAGAAACCAAACCCGAGCTCCAGCCAGGTCAGGAGGAAGCTAATCTTTCCCAAACCTTCGGTGGCTACCGCAGGGTATTTCGCGACGGATTCTTCATATCCTTTCTCGTCACAGTTGCGATTATGGTCCTGGTTTACATCCAGATGAATACAACCTTAGGCGTTTACCTCAGAGATACCCACGCTATCACTCCCCAGGGGTATGGTTTCATTCTCAGCCTCAATGCAGCCATGGTCGTCCTGTTCCAATTCTGGGTTACCAGGCGGACAAAGGATCGACCGGCCATGATCATGATGGCTCTCGGAGCGGCGTTATATGGGATCGGGTTTAGCATGTACGGATTTGCGAATCGTTATTTATGGTTTTTGCTGGCGATGGTGATCATTACTGTTGGTGAAATGATCGTCGAGCCTGTAAGCCAGGCAATCGTTGCCCTCCTGGCACCCCAGGATATGCGCGGTCGCTATATGGCGATCTCTGGTCTTTCGTGGCTTATTCCATCAGCGATTGGCCCTTACATTGCTGGACTCATCATGGATAATTACGACCCCAGGTGGGTCTGGTATCTTTGCGGTCTGCTCAGTCTGGTAGCTGTCAGCGGATATTTGATCTTAAACACTCGCTTCCAAAAACGAGTATCAGAACAATCCGTCTTGGTCGGCATTTCAACCGACGCCGCGTAAAGGCTGATCGCCACCCCGGTTTCTCGAACGAACCGCCAGAATATGGTAGTATTGTTCACAGGCGACAATGGAATAAAATTCAAGCAGGGTTAACGTCTGAAAATCCGGTAATAAAATCAATGTCGAACCATACCGGTTGTATGTGTGATTGGCCAGATTCTAAAAATCAGAAACGTTAGAAACAAACGGCGAATCACATTATAAAAACGGAGGAAATTGTTATGCTAAAAGTACTAAAATGGACTGCGGTAATCGTTGTTATTGCATTTGTAACGATCGCCGTTCGAGCAGCCGCTGGAACTATGGTCTATCTACCTGTGATCATTCGGGATCCAACGGTCACGCCTACGTTTACACCGACTGCTACCACAACCCCGACTCCCACCAATACTCCGGCAGTCACTCCTACCCGCACCCGCACTCCAACTGTTGCGCCGGGTGTATATATAACGGACATTGTTTATGACCCCCCGGGTGACGATTTGGCGGGTGAATACGTGACGATTAAGAACACGAACAGCTCCTCCAAGAATCTACAAAATTGGACTTTGCGCGATGATTCGGGAAATAGCCTACACTTTTCCGAGCTATAGTCTCGGCTCGGGAAGCACTGTGAAAGTCTGGTCGAAAGCCGGGTCGAATTCAGGGAATAATCTATACTGGGGATCGACTCAGGCGATCTGGAATAACGGCGGAGATTGCGCTTACTTGAGAGACTCTGACCATGATATAAGCGACATCGAGTGCTACTAATTCGGGACCCAGTCGTATAGAGTTGAGGTATCTGAAATAACGAAAAGATGGGCGAGAGTACGCCCATCTTTTCGTTAATCGTCCATTACCGCAGCTCAAAAAATCTGATCCGCTCAGAGTCTGGCCTTTTTCAAACGCAGGCTGTTGCTGACGACAAAGACGCTGCTGAACGCCATCGCGCCGGCAGCCAGCATCGGGCTGAGCAGCCCGACTGCCGCAGCCGGAATTAACAGGACGTTATAGAAAAATGCCCAGAAAAGATTTTGCCTGATTGTTTTTAATGTCTTACGGGAGAGACGGATCGCTCGAGGAACGCCAATCAAATCCCCGCTCATGAGCACAACCGGTGCAGCAGCCATGGCAATGTCCGTCCCGGTTCCGATGGCAATGCCTACATCCGCTTGGGCTAATGCAGGCGCATCATTAATCCCATCGCCAACCATCGCAACGGAAAGGCCTCCTGTTTGCAGCTCTTTAACTTTGTTAGCTTTGTCTGCCGGGAGGACTTCTGCTATTACCCGGTCAATATCCACCTGCCCCGCGATTGCTGCTGCGGTTGCGGGATTGTCTCCCGTTATCATAGTCACCGGCAGCTGCAGGGCATGCAGCTCAGCAATCGCCTCTTTTGATCCTGACTTTACTGTATCAGCGATCCCGATCAATCCAGCAATATTTTGATTTACCGCGACCAGGACGGCAGTCCGTCCATCCTCTTGGAATTGGTTTACAGAATCTTTAAAACCGTCCAGTATGATGCCATTTTCTTCCATAAGCCGCAGATTTCCGACCAGCAACCGCATGCCATCGATATCAGCCGCCACTCCGCGACCAACCTCAGCCTGGAATCCGGTCGGATCTGATAGCACTAGACCCCGCTCTCCGGCTTCAGCGACAATAGCCTCACCCAAGGGGTGTTCGCTGCCCTTTTCTACTGAGGCTGCCAGGCGGATTAATTCATCTTCTGATATATGGAGTTCGAGCACCGGGATCGGACCCGCGCTCACGGCATGCTGCCCCGCGAGCAGGATGCCGGTTACTGCCGGCTGCCCGCGGGTGATCGTGCCGGTTTTATCAAGAACTACTGTATTGATGTGACCCGCCCGTTCCAGGGCTTCGCCCGACTTGAACAGGATTCCCATTTCTGCTCCGCGCCCAGTGCCAACCATCACTGCGGTGGGTGTCGCCAGACCCATCGCGCACGGGCAGGCAATGACTAAAACCGCAATCGTATGGCTGAGCGCCCGTGCGAATAAAGATACATCGCTTGCCAGCGGCAGCGGTATCCAGAAATACCAGGCAAGGAACGTCAGTGAAGCAATTAAGATCACTATCGGTACAAAAACTGCGGATACCCGGTCTGCGAGCCGCTGGATCGGCGCTTTACTGCCCTGTGCATCCTCTACGAGTCGGATTATTTGAGCAAGGGCAGTTTCTTTACCCACTTTGATGGCTTCATATTTGAGCAATCCCAGCTTATTTAAAGTGCCCCCAATAACTTCTGAGCCCGGCCCTTTCTCTAGAGGCAGGGATTCACCCGTCAACATTGACTCATCGATGGATGAATGTCCTGAGATGACGATTTCATCTACCGCGATATATTCGCCCGGACGGGTGGTGATTACGTCTCCTACCACAACCTCATCCACCGGGATCTCCGCTTCCTCCCCATTCCGAGAGACACGCGCGGTTTTCGGTCTTAGACCCATCAGCTTCTTGATCGCATCACTCGTGCGACCTTTGGCGCGGGCTTCCAGGTATTTGCCCAACTTAACCAGGGTAATAATTACCGCTGAAGTCTCAAAGTACAGATTCCCCGGCAGCCAGCCCAGGAGGACACCGACCGAATAGAAATACGCAGCTGACGAACCCATAGCGATCAATACATCCATGTTCGCCGAACGGTTGCGCAGGGCTTTATAGGCTCCCACATAGAACTGCCCGCCGACGTAAAACTGAACAGGTGTTGCCAGTAGGAACATCAGCCAGTCCACCCAAGGTGAATATGCCCATGCCCCCAGGATACCCAAGTCGCGCCCCATGGAGAGCAGGAATAAGGGTATGGTTAATGCCAATCCAACGCCGAGATAGCGCTTCTGCTGCAGAATCTCCGCTTCGCGCGCTTTCCCTTCTACGTCTTCTGCCTCGCCTCCCAGCTCAACAGCCTCAAACCCTGCTCGAGCTATCGCCTTGCGGATTTCCGCCTGAGTTATCACCGTAGGGATATATCTCACCCGTGCGCGTTCATTCGCCAGGTTTACCCTGGCTTCCATGACGCCAGACAGCTCGCTCAATGCTTTTTCCAGGCGAATGGAATCATTACTATCTACCAGACGGCGAATGAGCAAATCTGCCTCGCCGGTAGCAACATCGTATCCTGCCCGCCGGATTCGCCCAACCAGCTCATCCAATCCTGTTAGGGAAGGGTCGAACTCAATCGACGCGCGCTCCGAAGACAGGTTGACGACTGCGGACTCTACTCCCCCAACTTTCTTCAGGCTTCGTTCGATGGTTGCAACACAGTTCGCACAGGTCATCCCTGTAACCGGCAGGATGACCTGTTCAGTATCGGTCATAAGCTATTCGGCCACCGGATAGTTAATCTCAGCAAGTAATGCCTTGATCGTTTTCTCGTCAGCCGGGGGATTGAATATAATCCGTGCAGACCTGGATGTGAGATCTGCATTTACTTCCACGACTCCGTCCAGCTCGCCGAGCTCATTTTGGATGGTATGGATGCAGTGACCGCAATTGATATTAGGAATGGAATACGTTACAGTAGTCATCTTTATCTCCTTGTATATGCAAATTTGATTAGGATCGCGTAGCTGCTTCGAAGACCTCGGCTATCTCTTTGAGCACTCTTTCTCTCTCAGCCGGGTCCTCCCCGCGCACCGCGGTGATCAAACATGAATTGAGATGTTCATCGAGGATCGACGAGCTTACTTTATTTAGAGCTGCCTGTACCGCCAGGATCTGGCGGATGACGTCAATGCAATAAGACTCTTGCTCAACCATATGCTCGATGCCGCGGATGTGTCCTTCTATATTTTTCAACCGTTTGAGCGCATCTTGATGTTTCATCCCTCTCTCCTACCCCCCCCAGGTGGGTGGGGTATAAGTGATTATACACTTTATATCGAAGCTGTCAATAGCTGGTTGCGCTCCTGATAGTGACCTATAGCTTAATGGTTATTATTCGAAGCTGGGAGATTGAGAATTATATAAACTTTCAGAAGACCGATTTGGTTGTTTTTGAGACTTAAAACAGAGGTTGTGAGCCGCGCGCTATATTTTCAAAAAATTCCTTGCGTAGATCGGCATCCAGCTGGAAAACCCCAGTCATACTGGATGTGTTCATCCGCGCTTCGTGCTTCTTTACCCCGCGCATTGTGGCACAAAGATGTAACCCTTCAGCTACTACCGCAACTCCTTTTGGTTTGAGCAATTCGTCGATATATTCAGCGATCTGCCCGGTCATTCTTTCCTGGACCTGCAGGCGATGGGAGAACATATCCACGATTCTTGGGATCTTTGACAGCCCAATTACTTTCATATCAGGCAAGTAAGCCACGTGGATCCGCCCCAGAAAAGGGAGGAGATGGTGCTCGCATAGACTGAAGAATTCTATATCCCGTACGACTACCAGGGTAGGATAATCAACTTCGAACACTGCCCCATTGACCAGCCCAATCGGGTCCTGGTGGTAGCCTTCCAGAAGCTCTGCATACATCCGCGCGACCCGCTCAGGTGTATCTCTCAACCCCGTCCGGTTGGGATCTTCTCCGAATGCTACTAAGGATATCCTGCACGGCTTTTTGGATTTTTTCTTGATCGAAATCGGTCTCGGGAAGCAGCTTGGCAAGGCGGATTAAGCTTGAATTCCTTTTTTCCATTTTATTATTCACCCATAAATTTATTTGATTAGTTTCGCTAGTTTACATTGTTTGAGCAAAACCGTCAACGCATTACGATATCGCAAAGTCTACTCTCAAATCGTTGCATTCCATAGTTATTACGGCTACAATATCGACAGCCCAAATGATTGGGGAGGTACATTGGATGGATATAAAAGAATTTTTCCAGGAAGTAGAGCTCTTTAATGGACTGTCCTCCACTGAGCTGGATCAAATCATCGCTATATGCCATGAACGCGTCTATTCTAAAGGTGAAAATCTGACGATCGAAGGTGAATATGGCGATGAAATGTACGTTATTACCGAAGGCTATGTTGAAGTTATGCTGTCAGCCAAGTCCGACCTGCCTGCTAGGGTCGTAGTTAACCTCGGTGCGGGTCAAATCACGGGTGAGATGGCTTTGATCGACCAGGGTCCGCGATCCGCTACTGTCAGAGCAATAACATCTCCAACTGTAGTGCAGGTTATAAACCGCGTAGACTTTGATAATCTCTGTCAGGTGAATACCCAGATCGGCTACACAGTGATGCGCAACATGGCAGGCGACCTGGTTTTTAAGCTGCGCCACAGGAATCTTGCGGAAAGGTGATTTAAACCTTTAATGGCTGTATATAAAGTCAGCTTTGTCGTTTCTGGCTCGCCTCACCCAGGCACGATCCGAAATCAGGATTACCGTCCGGTGCCGGGGGAGGTCGTGCGTATTGGCGATGCACTCGTCGAAGTGGTCGAAGTCCTCGATCTGGTTCCGCCAAGAGGTGGATTTCACTACATCCATGCAACCTGCCGGATTGTTCAATCAACGGAAGCTAAAGAGCATAACCAAGGGGAGTAGGTGCCTTGTTTAAACTTGCAGCGGGTTGTCCTGCCCGGACAACCCGCTGTGATTTTAATCCGGAATTACCAATCCTACGCAACCTCAGGTTCGATCAACCCGTAAGTCCCATCCCGGCGGCGATAAAGGACATTAATTCCATTCGAATTGACATTGTAGAATACAAAAAAATTCTCATGACCGAGCAAGCTCATTTGTTCCAGCGCTTCGACTTCATTCATTGGAACCAACATAAATTGCTTGCGGCGGATAATGACGGGCGCCATTTCACCCGTTTCTTCGTCGACAAGTTCGCCAGATTCGGCTGAAGGCGTCACCTCTGCCGCGCTCTTCCCGTCTCCACGACCGCGATAATGTTTGCCTTTATAGCGTTCTATCCGCCTCTGCATTTTATCGAGTGCTGTGTCAAATGCTGCGTAGATATCTTCCGAGCGCTCCTCCGATCGTAAAATAAATCCTTTTCCGCGCACTGTAATCTGAGCAACCTGGCGGTCAGAGGCGCTCCGGGCAGATTTGACAAATGCAAGATCTACACGAGCTTCATCAATCCCGGTTAGAAAACGATCCAGCTTTGACACTTTTTTCGTTACATAATCTTTGATCCTCTCCGTGATCTCCATATTCCTTCCATAGATTTCTACAGCGAGTGCCATTTTTACCTCCTGATCAATTATAGATCGGGTAACAGCTAACAACAGTCACATAAATTCTGTTAGCTGATTTCGATTTCTTTTGCTCGAGCTAATGTAAAGCAAAATACTTCCTGTGCGCCTGCAGCCAATAAGGCGGTAGAACAAGCATCCAGTGTTGCCCCGGTAGTGACAACATCGTCGATGACCAAAACACGGTTATTTTGCACTTTTTTTCGATCGCCTTGGAATGCTCCAGCTACATTTTGAATTCGCTCAAAACGGTCTAGTCCAACTTGAGATTGTGTTGAGCGTATCTTATGCAGAGCTGACCGTTCATACTTTAAACCAGTAGCCAATGCAAGAGGTAATGCAAGCAAAGCAGCTTGATTATATCCGCGCTCGGTCAGCCGTTCAACCCCAATCGGGACAGGCGTAACTAAATCGACCCTCCACCTGAGGTGCGCAAATAACTCAATGAGCTCTTGAGCAAGAATCTCACCAAGGGCGATATCTCCCCGGTATTTTAACTTGTGGAGGGCAGCCCGAAGCGGGCCGCTAAAATAACCAAATGACCGCAAAGCTGAATAATGGAAGGTGCTCGTCTGACAGTGTGGGCAGCAGGCTTCTGATTCGCTGGGTGTACCGCATAATGTACAATATGGGGGCAGTAACCTCTCTACCTGCTGCTTGCACTCCGGACACCAGCGAAAGCCTCGCTGCTCGCATCCACCACATCGAGGTGGATATATCCAATCTAAACCAGTCCAGGCAGCCCGGTACAACCGGTAGAGATATCGGCGGTTATTCACCGACGAATCCTTTATATTCCCATAGAATCTAACTTTAGTGATTGAAGTGATTTATCAGGTTACGCTTACAGGATTTACCCGCCGAAAAGTATCCCATTCAAGGCCGACCGGAATAGCATCAGCAGCGCAGGAGTCATCAATACAATGCAGATCGAAGGGAATATTAATAGCGCCATTGGGATCAACATTTTGATCGGCGCTTTATGGGCTTCTTCTTCTGCCAGTTGTCTCCTTTTCATCCGCATCTGATCGGATTGGATGCGCAGGACTTTTGCCATGCTGACGCCCAATTGCTCGCTTTGGATAACCGCAGCGACGAAGCTCGACATCTCTGCCACGCCCAGGCGATCAGCCATTGAACGTAATGCCTCTCTGCGGAGCTTGCCTAGCTGTATCTCTCTGAGGACTTGCCCGAATGCCAGTGAAAGCTCGTTATCCCACTTCTCGTATACCTTCTGCATCGCGCCATCAAAACCTAAACCAGCCTCCACGCAGATTGTCAGCAGGTCGAGTGCGTCCGGCATCGCCCGACGGATAACCTTCTGCCGCCGTTGAATTTTACTTCTCAGCAGCAGTTCCGGTAGGAAGAAGCCCAGCAATACAAATATTGACACGATGACTAATTTACGGCTCCAGGTCCATTGAATGTCACCAATTGTAAATACAAACATCAACAGGACGCCAATGCCAATCGCAGCGCCAAATCTTAATGCCCAAAAAATTGCCGGGTCTAAGAACTGCGGGTTGCCTGCCAATTCAAGCTGCCGGGCAGTAGACTGCATCGCATTTTGTGGAGTAAAACGGGCAACAATCTCACCAAACTTGCGCGCGAGAGGAATAATAACTCGATCGCTGATCGGTTGGGATAATTCTATTTCCTCGAGAGAGGCTGTCTCTCCCCTGGCTGCGAAATCTGCCAGGCGTGTTTGCAATGGATCTTCTGCCTGTTTATCCCGCAAACCAACCACCACCAGGGTAATGGCACCCACGATGATGAATACTACAGTCAGGATCAGTACCAGTTGCATCGCCAGCTCTCCTATCCTAAATATCGATCGTGGCAATTCTGGTCATTACGAAATAACCAGCAATGATCATACCTATACCGACGCACAATGCGGACATCCCTACAATACGCGTCTCCGGATTGAAAAATTGCATCATATAAGGTTTATTCAACAGCCAGAGGGCCAGTGCGATCAAGACCGGCATCAGCGCCAAAAATCGCCCGGAATACATCACCTGGGAAGTCAGCACACGAATCTCACCTTTGATCCGCACCCGTTCGCGGATGGTGTAGGAGATGGTATCCAGGATTTCTGCCAGGTTACCACCAACCTCACGCTGCACGTTCATCGCCGTGACTACCAGGTCAAGGTCATCACTTGGAATACGCCGGAGAAGATTATCCAGAGCCTTCTCCTGGGAGATACCGATCTGCATTTCCTGGACGACGCGTCGGAACTCATCATTTATTGGTGCCGGCATTTCTCTGCTGACCGCTTCCATGGCTTGCATCGTTGAATAACCCGCTCTAAGGCCATTCACCATCAGGTTTAGCATATCTGGCAATTGCTCATTGAATCTGATCAGACGTTTCGACTGTTGTCGTCTGACATAGATCCGGGGGAGGAACAGGCCAACAACAAAGCCAAGCACCCCGAAGATTTTTGATTCCCCTCCAAAGTACCAGGATAGGGAACCCACTGCAAACCCGGCAATCACCATGAGTGCGATATATTCTGCCGGACGCAGCTTAAGATCTGCCCTGGCGAGCTCCCTGGATAATCCTCCCCCATATTTGGATTTCTCTATGTGAGTATTCAGCCAGTCGCCTACGGGGGTTGTCTTCTCTTTACCCGTATCCTTGGAGGTGGCAACTTCCCTATCCAAATATCGACCCAGGCGCTCCTCGACCAGGCTGCGCTCGCTGGTAACCGATACAACAACGCCAATCACCAGCATTACCAGCGCAAGACCTCCACCCGCCATGAGGATAAAATTTATGGGATCCATTGTTATCACCCTTTATTTATTAGTAGCGTCTACGCTCGCCAATTCCAAATATTGATGCTGGAAGGTGAATTCCAGAGGCCTCAATCTGATCGATGAACTTAGGACGCAGTCCAGTGGGGCGCAAGCGGCCAATTACTTTACCATTCTCGTACCCACTCTGTTCAAAGATGAAGATATCGGTCATGGTAATCACATCCCCTTCCATGCCGCTTACCTCGGTGATATTTACGATCTTACGGGTGCCATCTCGCAATCGTTCCTGGTGGACGACAAGATCGATCGCCGAGGCAATCTGCTCGCGGATTGCCCGAACAGGGAGCTCCATTCCTGCCATCAATACCATTGTCTCAAGACGAGCCAGCGTATCTCGCGGGCTGTTCGAGTGAGCCGTGGTCATGGAACCATCGTGACCGGTGTTCATTGCCTGTAACATGTCCAGGGCAGCATCGTCACGAACCTCGCCGACGATAATGCGGTCAGGACGCATACGCAAGGAGTTAATCACCAGTTGGCGGATCGTCACCTCGCCCTTGCCTTCAATATTGGGGGGTCGTGATTCCAGGGTTACCACATGCTCCTGGCGTAATTGAAGTTCAGCCGCATTTTCGATAGTGACAATTCGTTCGTCGTTTGGAATAAACTGAGAGAGTATATTCAGTAAAGTGGTCTTGCCAGAGCCAGTACCACCGGAAATAACTACATTCAAGCGAGCCTCAACGCAAGCTTTCAGGAATTGTAGGGCGTCCGGGGTGATCGATCCAAATTGGATTAATTGGTCCAATGTAATCGGGTTTCTAAAGAATTTTCGGATGGTTATTACCGGACCGACGAGCGAGATGGGAGGGATGACTGCATTAACACGAGAGCCATCCGACAGGCGGGCATCAACATAAGGGCTGGATTCATCAATACGCCGTCCGAGGGGGGATACAATCCGGTCGATAATGCGCATGACATGGTCATCGCTCTCGAAGGAGAGTGGTAATCGCGTTATTTTTCCACCTCGCTCAACGTAGATGTTCTTTGCCCCATTGACCATTATTTCAGTAATCGAGTCATCCTCTAATAATGGCTGTATTGGACCTAATCCCAGGATTTCTGCGGAGATTTGCTCGAATAAGCGGTGTCTCTCAGGTCGAGTAAGTACGATATTCTCTTCAGCCAGAACCTGTTCAAACAGCTCTTGGATAGTCGTACGCACTTCATTGACTCGGGATATATCCATGCCAGGGTCCAGCTCAGAAAGGAGCCGGTTCTGCACGCGAGTCTTCAAGTCAAGATAGGTATCCCGCTGTGAACTGCTGCCTGGTGCAGCCACACGCCTTGCCTGTAAGGTCATCAACCGTGTAGCGCTGTCTCCCGAAGTAGTGGTAGCAGTCGCTGCAGCGTCTGGGTTCTCTGCCTCCGCTGCTGGTTGACCGGGCTTACCCTGTCCTTGTTCTATTCGTTTTAGAAGAGACATAAATTGCCTCCTTACCGGTTAGTTAACGTTTACCTGTTTTCTTTGCTGTTGCTGATTCTTCTTCTACAGCGATGCTAGCCAGCATCACCAATCGCTGGCGTATCGCCTCTGCAAGTGTAAGGAATGAGCGTGAGATTGGCCGGGATCGGTCGCCTAACATAAATGGTATACCTCGATTGACCGAAGGGACAACAGTCCTTTCGTCGAATGGTATCACAGAAACGATCTCATGCTTGAAGCTCTCCCCGATCTTTTCCGGGGTAATTCCAATACGCTTATCGAAGCGGTTCATCACAAACAAGATCCGCCGTTTATCCAGCTGTAATGCATATGCCAGGTCGAGAAATAAGCGCGCGTTTTTGATAGCTGGAATTTCCTGGGTGGTGACCAGAATAATCAAATCGCTGCAATCCAGCGCCCCAATGGTGACATCATTCAGGGCCGATGGAGTATCCACCACAACATATGAGAACAATTTCCGAAAATATTTTAATACTTTGGTGAACTGCTCTCCGTTCACGCTTTCTGCGTCCTCCGGCCTGGCCGGAGCTGTGAGGATTTTTACACCCGAAGAACCATGGTGGATCATTACTTCCTCGACGATCTCCGGGTCGAGTTCATCCACCCTGGGCGCCAGATCTGCCACGCTGTTTTTCCCCTGTTCGTTCAGCAGCACAGCGATATCACCAAATTGCAGGTTCCCGTCGACAAGGGCCACGCGCGTTTCGTCGTTATGCAAGGTCATCGCGAGATTAACAGCCAGGGTTGTAGTCCCTACACCACCTTTTGGACTGTAGACAGTGATGATCTTACCTTCGCTGACCAGCGGGGCAACCGACGGGGAGGAGCCATTCCCGGGTAATTGTATTCGGGCGCCAATCTTATTTCGCTCATCTCGGGCCATTTTCCCGGCCCGTCGAATGGCTCCAGTCAGCTCTTCAATAGCAGGAGGTTTTGTCAAGAAATCGCGTGCGCCAGCCAGCATTGCCCGGCGCATGTAGTTCGGATCACCTTGCACCGAAAGGATAACAATTTGGGTAATACTATTTACCTTGCGGATGGTTTCGGTCGCGGTAATCCCATCCATATCCGGCATGTTGATGTCCATAAGGACAACATCCGGTTTTTGGTCGCGCGCCATATCGATCGCTTCCCGTCCGGAGCGCGCGGCACCAATTACCTCCACATCTTTTTCAAATTGGAGCAGCTTGCGAAGATTTTCCCGGGTATCCTGGATATCGTCGACGATCAATACCCGAATTTTGTCACCGTCGGTCATTAATATCTCCAGTTGTACAAATCTTTATGGTCTCGGCGTCGCCGGAACATCATTTGGTAAGAATGGTGAAACGAGTTTATCGAGTCTCGGCTCTAGCCCATAGGGCAGCTTGACCGGTACCGGGATTTTATACTGATCGAGGAGAAATTGCAACGTGACAGCCTCGGTCTGAACGCGGCTATCGTCTCCAGAAGCACGGAGGGCCAGGGTTAGCTGAGCTGTTCCAGAATAGATCAAATAGTTCAATGTGACAGCATCCTGTGGGTTTACGATGAGGGTGATCAGATCTGGAGCTTTCGGTGCCGGCATGGGGGTCGGGGTACCGCCTTGTTGCTGTTGTCCTTCAACGGGCGCCGCCTGCGGAGTCGGTTGGGTTTCGGTCTGTTTCCCGTAAGGGAAATCGCCTACGCCGAGAACAATTACATCCTGCAGTAACGATTGGCTGACCAGCCTGGGGCGCTGCGGTTCTTGAGGATTTAGGTAGTAAGTCTGATTAAGAACAGTATCCAATTCTGCACGGCCAAGTGGGGCGCCGCCTCCGCCCGGTAGCGCGACGAGGGTGGTAGAGCCTTTAATTTGCACTCCGGTCGAACCGCTACCCTCATTGCTATTTGTGCCTGTACCGGATTGGCCTGAATCTGCCTTAGCCGCTTTACTTGATAAACCTGTGGTATCAACTGAGCCAGGTGCAGTTACTCCTACTGTCAGATTAGGCAGCCGGCTTTGGAAATCGGTGTCCACGTCCAGCATCAAGAGACTGACCATGACATTTACATGGTCGCCCGGCTGAGGTGCATAAGAGACCGCTGTTAGCCGGTTTATCGGGATGGAGACGGCAACCATGCCGCGCGGCACTTGCAGTGCTGCATTGGAACCAGTCGCTGAGAGCTCTTCCGCAGTATCGACTACCATTCCACCGGTAAGTGGAATTCCCGACTCCAGGTCGAATTTCGCCCGTTTGCCCAGAATATCGTTCTTATCGGTATACATCCCCTGGATGAGCAGGGCCCGAGGGATCTGGACGGTAGAGAGCACCGTATCTTCAAGCACGCTGCCGCGTGGCACTCGCTGAGCCACAACGACAACATCGACCAAATCCACAAAGGGCGTCGGTGTCGCCGCCGTTATAGCCGGTGTAGTTGGCTTCAGGAATCGCTGGTATACAACGAATACAGCAACCAACGCAAGGATCAGGATGAAAGCAAGGTAGAAAAAAACTCGTCCGCGGCGCATAGAGGCCTCCCTCATTTCCCTTTAAGGTTTATAAAAGAATTTAACACCCTTTCTGGGTGACGACCCACCGGTCGTCTGGTCGTATTTGTGATATAGTCTACCTGATTATAGCGTTCAGTGCTACCCTTGAAGGGCTAAACTGGCTTCACAATAACGTAAGTTTGCAGTGCTTACCTGCTGAAACAAACCCTAAATCCGCTATTAAATCGATGAAGGCCTTTCTTTATTGAAAGGCCTTCATCGGTTGAAAATGGTTTGGTTAATGATGATTTCAGCTGCTGCGTCGGCAATTAGATAGCATTCATGATGTTGCTGAATACGTTGCCGATGGCCGGGCCAAGGAGGGCAAGAATAACGATCACAACAATCGCGACCAACACAAGAATTAACGCATATTCGACCAGGCCCTGACCCTTCTCTTTCGGTGCGTACAACATGGCTTTTACCTCCTTTCCATCCCAGTTCATTCGCTTCGTTCTCGTATTGAGAACTATTTGTATTATAGAGAAGATTTTTTGAAAAATCAATATCAAATGGCTTTCAATTATGCAATGTTACTTTTTTTGGCAATTAACGTTGTATATCTCCTGGAATATTTTGGGAGATCAGTCGCTCACACCACATCCGCAGAAACATTAGAGGCAGGGATCTGGAAATATACCCGCGTACCCTGGCCAATATCACTTTCGACTTCCATATAGCCACCCAGCATCTCTACCCGTTCTCGGATCAGTTTCAATCCCATGCTGTTCGTATCTTCCAGAGTTTCAACATCAAAGCCCTTCCCATCATCCTCTACTACCAGTTTTACTGTCGTATCGCCCATGTCGATGGAAATTTTCACCTCAGACGCCTGGCTGTGACGCTGTGCATTTCCTAACAGCTCCTGCACCGCCCGGAAGATCATCACTTCCTGGTATGATTCGAGCCGCCTCTCCATCCCTGAAATAGACAGCTTCACATCCATTCCGGATTGTTCTTTGAACGCATCTACATAGCGTTTCAGTGTAGGAGTCAGCCCAAGGTCATCCAACATCATTGGGCGTAGATCGAATATGAAGTCTCGCACCTTTTGGAAAGTGCTCGTCGCAGAGATTTTCATCGTGGATAGCTCTTCGCGAGCTTTAGTTTGATCCAGGTCGAACAAACGCATGGCAATCTCAGTCTGTAAAATAAAATTAGAGAGCGCCTGGGCAGGACCATCGTGCATCTGGCGCGAAAGCTTCTGCCTTTCCGCTTCCTGAGCCTGGATAATTCTTTCAACCGTCTCGGCAGCGCTGGATGAGCCCCTCATACGGGGTTCTTTCGGCATACCTCCCTCGATCACACCCAAGACCTTCTCGAGCATGCCAAAGTAATGGGTCATATGCGTCTGGTCATTTTGTAACTTTTCGACCTGGCCGCGCATGACAAATAGCCGCTGCTGCGCATCGAGGGCCGAGTCATACGTCATCCGGATATCAGCCCGGGGTAAACTCTCGAATTGAGTTTGGACCTGCTGGAGGTGGGCAGTTATAGACGCATTACGCTGCGCCAGTTTATTGACTTCCAGCTGGCTCTGCTCGAGCATCAACGTGATTTCTTTCATCTCCCGCTTATATTGGTCGAGCTCGCTCTGTAGCTCATTTCGAAATGTATCCCAGCTTGGTGCTTCTTGTTCTTGTTCCATCAATCACTCCTGGTCATTTTCATCTGGATAGACCCTGACCCATCCCCGGCGAATTGCATAGATGGCAGCTTGTGTTCGGTCCTCAACTCCCAATTTGCGCAATATTGTCGTGATGTGATTTTTAACCGTCTGCTGGCTGATCTCCAACCCAGCGGCAATCTCCTTATTGCTCTTTCCCCGGGTGACATAGATGAGTACTTCCATTTCCCGGGCGGAGAGAGGTTGTATAGCTTCTCCAGATTCGGTTTCTTCGCCAGCCCCCTTACCGGTTTGTTGAGCCAGCCAGTGTTCGACCTGCCTCTCATCAATAACTTCATTCCCCATACAATACATGCCTGCTGCGACCTGGCGGATTGTATTTACCAGGGTATCAGGCATCACGTATTTATTACAAAATGCAGCTGCTCCTACCTGGAAGGCCAACAGCTTTTGCTCATAATCATCATAAGCGGTAAGGAGAATGATACGTGTAGGTATTTTATCGGTGATAATTTGTTGGGTGAGCTGATGTCCATTGATCGACGGCAAATTCACATCCACGACTGCCACCTGAGGCTTCATCGCTCGGATCATCTCGAGCCCTCGGGTGCCATTCGCGCTTTGACCGACGACCACTATATCTGGCTGTAGAGATAATGTGTCAATAACACCTTGACGGAAGAGCGGGTGATCATCTACAACCACGATCGTGATTTTATCCATAAACTCTGACCCACATTGATCGTTATCCAGCCTGAGTATAGCACAGGCAATAACGGGTTACAACAGACAGCAAACAATATTGTAAACAGTGAGGACAAGATTAGTTGGATTTCAATGCGTAGATAGCGATATTCTCTCCGCCGGCAGCCGGGCTGTAGCTCGACCCGGTAGAGTAGATTGGTATTAATTCTTTCACCAGATCGGGATACCAACCCGGAAAAGTGACCAGGTAATCGGCATGCTTCTGGTCCAGGAAGAGTCGCAATTTATTCTCGTCGCGAATGAACGGTATCACTTCGGGAGAGATCAATCCCGCCAGGTCGACCAGCCGCCTGTTGCCGAAATATCCGAGAGCGCCGATGTCATGGGCAGCGATTAATGAACCCTTCGGGGTATTCTCATTTACCCAATTCGCCATATTAACCATTTCTGATTGAATAATTGCGACATCTGTAGAATAAGCGCGCATCCCCTGATACCAGAAAATAACCAGAACGAGTACCCCGGTCAGGAGCCAGACTCTCCCCACGATTCGCTTCCAGGTCACTGCACCAACATTCCTCAAAAAATAGCCCATACCGCTGAGAGACCAAACAAAATATACGGGCATCGCCGGGATAATATAGCGTCCATGTTGATAAGTCACCGGTAAGCGCAGGGCATATACCAAAAGGTAGCCCCCGAACCACAGGCTCCCGGCCAGAATCTCCCAGCGCCGCTCGCGGATCGCACGCGCATTGATGAGCATAAATCCTGGCAGTAGAATTATTCCAACCCCAACCAGAGGCAGCAATAACAGATTAAGATAGCGGATCCACAATGGTATAGCCAGGATGGCTGCGTATTCAGCCTGTTTGGCAAAAAATGTATTCGGCCACCAGCTTCCTGCAAGCTGATGGTTGAAGAACAGATACGGTACAAACAGGAGAGCGATCCCAACAGTAATAAGCAACACTCTCCTCAGCCGTCTAAACAGTAACTCGCTTCTGGTCACGGCTACGAATATGGCAGGACCGGCAAGCAGGATGCCATCGGGTCTGACCCAGATGCTGACCCCGATCAACAACCCAATTGCGAACCAGTTCTCTCTGCCCCGCAGCAATTGATTCATTACCAGCAGGTTGAGATTGGCAATTAATAAAGTTTCCATTCCTGATCCAGCCGACCAGACCAGGTGCCATTCGAACAGGATGAGCAGTATAGCCGCTAATATCCACCATATATTTGCCGGGAATAGTAATTGGATCGTTTGACCTGCCAGTAGGGCCAGAGTGCACAGCAACAACCAGCCCAGAATAAAAGTCCAGGGGAATGGACCCCATCCGAGTAAATGACCAGGAGTGAGCAGGAACGACCACAATGGCGATGTCGATCCAGCTGAGGGCTCACCCGGGATGAACGACCACTCCCTGAAATCTGCCAGGTTGCGTGCGTACGTTTGGTGGATCCAGGCGTCGTCCAGGGGAAAACCGATTGAATAAGCCTTATAGCTGCTCAATAGATAAACGCCTAAGGATAAGGCACCAAGCAGGCCGCAGGCGATGATTACGTATTTCCAGGCGGAGTTAGTCATTGCGGGTCGGCTGGGCTGCCTCTGCTTTGGCAGGGCAATCTCGTATGCGAAGGATTTGGGTTTCCCCCAGTGGGGGCAGCTTTTCGAACTGGCTGAACGCTTCTGGAGCCTTATAAAGATTATCGATTCCAGCAGGATGGTTCGCTTCAAGAATCAGGATACAAGTCCCATAGCGCTGCCCAACCGCCAGCAATGTTTGCACATCTCCATCCGGAATTGCAACAGACGGACGGCGGGAAGCCAGGTAATACCCCGGCGGATTATTGACCAGCACTCCTTCATTGGGCGGAACTCCTGCCTCGAGGAGGTGGCTTTCGATGAGTTCATAAGATTTTGCAGGCTGGTTCCAGGCACTTCCCAGTTTTTGAGTTCCGATTACCCTCCCTCCGGACGATGAAAATGGTCAGTAATGCGCTGAGCAGCAGAAATCCGGAACCGAAGATTATCCTTGCTTGATCTCGCTTCCAGCCTCGCACCTTTATCCCCCATGCGATAAACACCTCCAATCCAGCAGGGACGGCTGCCCAAAATAGAGGTTGCAAGGCAGCACCAGAGTGGAAAAATCCGCCTCGTGCGCCCTGGAAAGGGAACAGAAATGTCATAATCGCAAAAGTCATGACCCAGGCGAATAATCCAATCTGCACTACGCGCTCTCTGCGCAGCTTCCATAACCCAAGGACTATCAAAGGAACGAGAAAAATACTCCCCTGGACCGCGATCAATGTTTGCAGATTTTGCCCAAATGCATAGCCGCGGGAGATTAGAATTGCCCGCAAACCCTGGCGAATCCAATGTTCCCAGGTCAGTACGCTTGCGGGATAAATATAAAGCTCATCGTAATTGCGCAGCCATAGTACTCGGCTTCCTGCGGGCGAAAACCAAGTCCCGAAGTAAATCCAATTGCGATACATCCAGGGTCCAAGGATGGCAAAATACCCAACCACACACGCGATCAATTTATAAAGTATCCCAGCTGGACGAATTCGACGTCCTGCTCCTTGGGGATCAGGCAGCAGAAACATTATGATGATAGCAAATCCCAACCAGAGAATCCCGTCTGCCCTCGCTAAATTCATCAATCCGGCAAGGATCCCTGCCAGCCAGGGGATCAGAAACCAGCGCAACCTTCCTGGCGGATTTTCCTGGGGTATCGCCAGCAGCAATAATAACGTTCCTAATAACATGTAGATTGCAAAAGTATCTGTTGTAGGAAGATATGCCAGGTAAAACCCCGCAATTATTGCCAGCCCTCCGGAAATGAGTGCGCTCCAGCGCGTGCGGTTGAGCCTGTAGGATAGATAGGCTGTCAAAGGCGCAATGCTGGCTGCAAGGAGGAGAAATCCGATGCGGGCTGAGGAATAATCTACCTGCTGGGTAACAGCCATACTCGCCGCGGAAATCAGCGCAGCGAGGGGCATCCAATAGGTAAATGCAGGATGCGGAACGCTCTGTGGGTTATCCAGGTAGTTCCAGATGAAAGGCTCATTTAACCCCCGATTTTCAGCCAGAAGGGTCCCTCCGGCGAAGTAATAATCTGCATCCATATACCCCGGGCTGCTCTGAAAATACCCCACCAGGCTGAGAACCAGCACGGATAGGAGAAAGAGGACGAGGTAGTCAAGCTTTTTCACGGATTTAACGAATATAGGGTATATGCATCGCCAAAGGTTTTGATGGTAGTTAGACTGCCAAGCATTTTCTCCAGAGCCAGCCAATCCAGCGCTCTAAAACGCTCATCTTCTGTTCGCAAGAAGTTAGCACCCGCCCCATAATAGAGAAGATAATCATATCCAGCCTGGCGCCAGGCAGACAGTACCCCTTCTGGAGATTGATAAACCCGTAAATCATGCATCCAACGATCCAAAATTTCATCCGGAGCACATTTGGGAAGGCAGTACAGGCTGCGCGGTTCAAACAGCAGCAAGGTTTTTGCCTGCTCAGGCAAACTGCCGACAGACTGCATTGCCAGATAGTACATTCCCAGATTTGTTTCGAGGTATTTTTCTTCGTTATTAACTGCTAAGACTGTAGGTAATACTTCCTGGCGGATCGTTGATTGCAGGAGCTCAAAGGTGGTAAACAGCAAGACTAAGACGATCAAACCTCCCGCAATACGACCGATCCGTATATTTCCGATAGCTGTCCTGGCAAGCCCGGCAAAACCGCCGCCAGCCAGCACCGCCAGCGCGGGAAAAATTACAAAATATAAGCGGGATTGGATTAAATATGGAGATAATCGTCCCAGGATTATCCAGATCAATAATCCAGTGCCGGCTAAGATAGCAGAGCTACGCAATAATGCTTTCGTTTGATCGGTATAACGGCGGTAGCCGATCCAGGAAAGTGGCGCCAACCCGAGGAGTAAAGGGCCGATGGATGCACTATAACCAGCAGCGCCTTCCTGGGCGTAGATAGTAGCCTGCCAGGGCAGCAGCCAAAAATCGCGCCAGCCGCCCCAGGCTTGTCCGCTTGTATAAAATGTCAGGCGGGATGCATCCATCGCGCCTGCCGGGAATATGAATGGATAGACCGGATTTCCGGTAGCAAGGAGGTTTTTAAGCAGCCAGGGTGAAATGACGAGCAGGGTACCAGTCAGGAATAAGGCAGATATTAAAACTGCTCGCCGGAATGGAAGGCCAGATCCGAGATGCCATAAAATAATCACGAGCACCCCAAAAATCAATATCCCGGCCGAATACTTAACCGCCAGCGCCAGACCGACTGCTGCGCTGATCATCCATATATGGAATACGCCCATCTGTTCATGCCAGCGGTCTAGGAGGATGATTAACGCCACCCCGTAAAGAATCACCAACCAATCAATGTACCCCCAGGCAAAAGCGCTTGAAAGTGAATAGCCTGCAAGCAAGCTTCCGGCTGCTACCCAGGCTGGTCGCGCGCCGAGCCGTGGGTAAACCACTCCCAGTAAACCTGCCAGAGCCAGGACAGGATAGAACCATCCTAATACTTGTGCGGTCTGTAACCCGCCTAGAGCTCCAACCCAGGTATAAATCAGCTCCCCGAGCTGGGGCATACCCCAAAAAATGTTATTGGGGGTAAAACCAAACCTGCCGTTTTCAAGGTAAAGTCGCGGGAGTGCCAGGTGGTAGGTTAAGGCATCAAACTTAATTGGCGGGAGTAGCGCTGCTGCCAGGGTACATACAGCCCCCACCCCTGCCAGCCAGGCAATTGTCTTCCCAAGTTTTCCTCCCTGAGCATAAATAACCCCGAGTGCTTTCCACCCTTGCCACCAGCGAAGGATTGAACGGCTGAAGAGCACTGCAGCGAGAATCGTAATCGTCCAAACTACCCAGGATCGATATCCGACAGTTACCCCAACCAGCAGTGAAACGAGTCCGATAATCCCCAAGCCGAAGGCAGATTGGAGCGCCAGCTCTGCAACACTATTGTCCCTGAGCTGAACGAGCAACCGCCTCCCCACGCCGCCTGAGATGGAGATGATACCGAATGCGATCGCAAGCTGGGCGCATTCCCGCAGCAAAAAAATCGTTTGATCTGGGTTGAACGGTTTATGGACGAAATAATAAAAAATGATTACGCAAAATAACCAGGCTAACCCGAGGAGGCTGTAGATTTTGCGGCGAGAGCTCAAGCGGGATGGCATAGAAGATTATTCAACGCATCACTCAAATCCAGGGCTGCGGACCGACCGTAGCTCATCCAGTAAGGGCCGCGTGGGTTGGATCGCCCACCAGCGAACCCAATATAATCCAATGAGAACAAATATTGGGACCGGAAAGAACATAATCGGGTTTTGGATTGGCTGATCAGCTACCTGGATCGTCGTAACAAAAAGCCACCATAGCCCAATGGATAGCAGCAATCCACTGAGGATGATTAATATCTTTCCTACCAGATGCCAGCGCTCATCCCAAACAGCAAATATGAGGATCAATCCGGGCAGCAGGGCGACGTAATTCGCGGTTTCGGTGCGGACACCGATCAGGTTGGTCAGCACCAGGGTCAGGCAAGCAGTCCAGTAAAACCAGCGAAATTCCTTTCTCAATGCCTGCCACCATTCGAAGAGCAGTAAGAAGAGCAGCAGAACGGTGATCGCCCAGCCGATCCGGCTGCCCACACCTGGCAGCCAGGCAGCAAGGATTGCCCCCGGCGAGCCGGGCAAGGTGTAGCTCGGATAGGCAATCAGCTGCCATATATTCTCCAAGACCCAATTTGGGATGAGAAATGACCCAATTATTACCAGGAAAGCCAGACTGCTGAGGGTCGAAATGATTAACCGCCACCGCCGCATAGAAATCGCCCAAATCAGAATAAACAAAATGAGCAGCACCACCATCTGAGGCTTGATCGTGGATAATGCTAATAATATCCCGGCGATAACGTCCGATTTAGCTCGAATTGCCAGAAAAGCTAAGGTGATAAAGAGAGCTACAATGATCGCTGCGTTGCCATTGATTACCGGTCTAAGTGAGTGATACCAAAGGATCGCAAATACGAATAGGATAGCCAGTCCGATAGGAGAAAGCCGCCAGCGCGCCAGTGAGATGCTGATGGCAGTGATTGCCACGACCGCGAGCTCCAAGAGCAAGCATCCACAGACCGCGCGCTACTGCAAAATCGCTGATAACAGCAAACGGAGCAAAGATCAGGCTGGAATAGAATGGATATACGAATAAAGATTGGTCCTCACTCCTGGCGAGCTGCCCGACCGAAAATCATCTCTTGAATTGCCAGAGTGGTTTCCTGGCTGTATGGATCCTGACCTTTCATCAAGAACATGCGTGTGCCCAGCCAGCGTGGGATGAAATCGTTCCCGCCTGGATGCTGGCGAGCGTATTGGATATTAAACCAGCCTAATCCTGCAATTGCAATCAAGGCAATGAAAAAGATTGCCATCATCAGGATTGATCTACGCTGATATTCCAATCCGCCTCCATCTGGTATGCTGGCTCAGGACGCGCAACCAATTTCCACAGCTGTAACCCGAGTACGATGAGCCAGACAACTCTCAACGGAATGGTTATCCACAACCCACCGAAATATCCACGTGATAGAAGAAAAGGCCATTCTAACAAGCTGACCAGGATCAATGCAGTAGCAAATAAATAGGCTTTGCCTTCTGGCAGCGCCAATAATATGATCGGTAAAAAGAAAAGGACCCATTGAGGGCTCCAACCCGGCGACCAAAGGGCAAATATCACCCAAGTAATTCCAAGGAAAGCAACCATCGCCCGCTTATTCCTGGACCTGGCATGCAGATATATCCATATTCCGAGTAATCCGAATGGAATGAGGGTAATCCAGGAAGAAATCCTGGCAGGGTTTCCCATGGCTTTGAAGGCATTAACCGGATCGAGACGCTCGATCTCCACACCGAAATTCCCGGAGGACAGATTGTGGTCTAACAAAGCCCAGGGGGTTTCCCATGAACCTTTCCGTAGTTGTGATTGTAAGGATGCCAGAGTCATTTTTGGTGAAGTAAAGTACAAAGCAGAATACACAGTAATTGTAATCCCTAACGTAAGCGCGGTGACGATAAGCGCTTTCCGGGGTGGTTATGTACCTCCAGGCAACCGCTAATGCTAAAGCAGGAAATATTTTTACCAGGGTGCCAACGGCAAGAGCAAACCCAGATTTGACATATTCATCTGTCATCAACCAGTACAGGCCGAGAAGCATCATGAGAATTGCTAGTGGGTCAAAATAACTCCAGCCATAAAACAGAGGCAGCAGCAACACCAGGTAAACCCAGCCGCGCCTGGTTGTTTCCTCCTTCGAATTTATTCGCAATCCTATCCTGATAAACATCCATATCGTTCCAGATTGAAAAACTGAAAATAGAAACGCCAAAAGATAATCATATGTGTGTTCTCTACCATTTACCAGCAAGTAGATCAGGCGAGAGATGAAAGGAAATACCGGTGGAAATTCGACCCATAGATTGAAATATGGCCAACCCATAGTTGCCAGGTGATAAAATGGACCAGGTCTCCATAGCCTCGCAATCCTTCATCGGTCAGGGACAGGAAGAGTATAAAACGCGCCACCAGGAATGCGGCTGGCAGATAGAATTCTGGATGATCGGTAATCTTACGCATTGAGATCCGTATTTGTTTTCATCTGAGACAAAGAAGGATAAATTATCTCTCGCATAACCGTATAAAAGCAATTTTTCCCTCGAACACTAATAGGCACGATTATTTGCAGGTGATTTCGAAGAGTCTGACCCATTGGTCAGAAAAAATCTCCCGTGTGCATTGGTCTCGAAATGTATTCAGGAAAAAAGCTGCGGATTGATTATTTTTTCCTGTAGGATCATGCTGCAGTACAAAATTCATGTCAACCAAACCTAATAGCGAGGTGGGTTATATGGGCATTCTGGAGCAATTGCGTGATCCGTTGACTATCAAAATTCGCACCCTGTGCCATAAGTGTCCATTGGCTGTGATCTAAATCTGCGATGCAGCGCTCATCGCAGTAATAACCTTTCCCATCCCACATCATCATCACCCGCTTATCTAAAGCAAGGTGTTGTTTGATATAAGAGATAGCTGGAACATCCGCAACCATTCGATTGATAAAATGGATTTTAGAATTCGGTGCCTACCACTACTCCCAATGGTCGGTTGATTAGGAAATACAGAAATGAATAGATCAATGTCGCTGCTACGACTCCACCGATCAATCCTGCTCGCAGAATCTCGCCATATTTCTTTCCTGAGAATCGATTTTCAATGCCGATAAAAACGCTGGCGGTCATCACACTAAGGCCTGGAAAAACCGGTAACATAAAGCGGACCTGTTGAGAGCCTAAGGCCCAGATCGCTAGCCTTCCCAATATTATGATGGCTAAGATGTTTATATATTTATTGTGCCGCAGGAATGGAAAAAAAATCAGCATCAGGAATAGCAGGCTGGGCATCTCGATGCTGTTTAAAAAACTTCCGAATTGTGGGAATTTTGCATAAATATTCCAGGGTAAAAGCAGATAGTCCCGTACTCGATGGCCTGCCCCAAAGCTGTTCAAGTACGCCATGAATAAGTGAACTCGTTCCAACGACCATGTAGATCCTCCAAAATACATCGGAAAAACCGGATTGCCCATCCAAAACCAATTCTTCAAATACCATGGTGATGCAATTAGCAGCGCAGCTCCTCCAAAAATAGCCACATTTTGGAGTATGTGCTTCCATCCTCGCCTTCTGCAGCTCCACAGCACCGTTAAACCAAGTATTCCAGCCATTCCTAAGGCAAGGTATTTGCTCCCCAACGCCATGCCAACTGACATTCCTGAAATAATCAACCACCCGCGGCGTTGAGATTTCAGCCACAGGATCATTGCATAGACACCGAGGAATTCATAAAGCGCCCAGGCCATATCGGTATAAGCCAGGCTTGACCATATAGGAAATATTGGAATTGCCACCAGGATTACAGCAGCGATCCAGCCTCCTTCGCGATCTAAAAAGCGCCGTCCGAATGTAAAAGTTGCGATTATCAGTAATAAAGCAAAGCTTAAATGCAATAACTTCGCGAAGTTATCGCTGCCAAAGCGCAGCCCAAACATGAAGAGCAATTCAAGCGTAAATGGATTATTAGCCCCCCAGGTATCGGGTAATGGCAGGATTCTTCCCGCCTCTAGAAATAAGCGCGGACCTTGTAAATGGTACATCAACCCGTCGGGATCCCAGGGAGGGGCGAGCGCCTGGATAAGTGTCAACCAAAAGACGAGAAGTCCTGCTAATAAGAGCAATTTCTTGCCTCGATGAAGTTCATTAAACTGATAGACAGCGTGAGATGAACTTCACCAGACCGGCTGACCCCAATTCCCACCATTCCTGGAAGGACCAGAAGAAACACGCGACAAACCAAAGTATGAGAACCCAGCTCTCTAGAAGCCCTGACAAACCGAGCGCCAAAATCCCCAACGAAAAAATACCCAGACCAATTGGAACGGAAAATACAAGGGTCTCCAGGTAAGATGCAGGATTAACCTGAACCCAGCGGATAATCTTTAAACCAATTCCACCACCTACGAGCAGAACACCGGTAAGCAGACCCAGGGCAAAGAGATCATCTTCCAAGGCTATAACGCCAATATATTCCATTGACCGCTCGGGAAATAGATATCTCAGAATTACAAACAAGGAGATTACTATCCCCGCAGCAATAATTTTCACTTTTATGAATTTTTTTGGGGAAGTATTTCTTGTTTCAGTGTACAAATGATTATCCATCACAAAACATGTATTGTTATATATTTTAATTATCAATTTGCTCTTCAAAATTATTTTTAGTTAGTTTGCGATGAGTAATATTCCAACTTTAACCGATTGGCAATAACTATAGCCCAAAATGGCTAGAGGTAACTTTCAAATATGTAGTGATAAGGGGATTTTGGCGAATGTTTTAACTACCCTGAAAATATCTGCTCCAGGTAAAGCGTGGCTTAATCAAGCACCCGATCAATTTCTTAGGAATATCACAGCATTTGAATCCCTATAGCTCTCCCTCCAGTCCTGGTCATCTTTTAATGCGGTTACAATCGGGGCGTTCGGTTCAACCATGACAATCCCAATTCCATACTGGGTCAGAACCTGCTTCCAACCAGGTTCAGCACGCGCATCACCTTTAACCAGAGCTGGATGAGCTCATCGTTATATAAATCCGTGCGTGGGTCTATGAATACCGGGTATTCAGGAAGTGCCCAGATTAAATAACCGCCCTGGTTGTAGGAATTAAACAGGTTTCCGCCGGGATGATTCTCTTTCAAGAATTGGACTGCGCCGGTTGGAGATATCTTTTTTATATAACTATCATTGACTTCAGCCGGCAAAACTAATGAAACCTTTCCAATTAACACGATTAATAACAATATCAATAAAGCCACGTTGATTATTTTTAATCTCGGTGGCGTGGTCTTTTCGCTGGAGATGCGAATACCGAGCTTTTTATTCATTGCTTCCAGCACAGGAGCGGCGTAGCGGGTCAGGACAGGCGGTGCAGCAATCGCGAAGAGGGCGATATTTCGCGCTGCCAGGAATCCGAGGTAGGCAAAGCCGCTGACGAGTAAGAAGTCGGTCAGTGCCAGGCGGCGCCGGGATGCACCAACGGCAGCAAAAGTTGCCAATAAAAGGACCAGGAAAGGCTGTACTTGCGGTGTATGAAAATCGGGCGACTGCCACTCCTGGATATACTCCTGCAGCGACTGGATTTTGACAGTCTTTAAGGGATATAGCAGCATCGATGGTCCAGCCGGGTTCAAATTGAGTGCCAGGAAGGTGAGTACAAGAATCAGAAATAATCTACCTAGCCTGTGCTGTGCTGCTTTTATTCGTGCATTATCTCTCCTTTGACGAGGATATCAACCAACGCTCATTCAGCCAGCTCACCAGCTCACCTGCCAGGTAGATTCCAATCAAAATAAAACCGACAAAAAATCCCCCGTGGCTGTTCACCCAGACCACCATAAGCACAGGTAACAACCATAATCGTCTCTCCGTTGTTCGGGCCGGTCGCCAGCGCCAGCCTTCGAGCACCCACAGAAAAACAGCAGCCAGGAGAAAGGTCAACAGGTACGGGCGAGCAGCCCAATAGACGGCAGATACTGCAGCTGCCAGGACGAGGGTGAACGCCTTCAGAAATACCCCTCCATTCAGTGTCAGCCAGACGAAAAATAGTGCGAGTGAAACTATGGCAGCAGTCAATAAATTGAGCCCCGCTGGTCCGCTAAGCTGATAGATCCAATACAGGGGGACTTCAATCAGCCAACCGGGGTAATACCAGGGAACGCCATGCCGTGTAAATGAAAATACATCTTTAAGCATGAATGCGTGATGCTCTACCATCCATTGACCAATGCGCATATGCCACCAGGTATCATTATCAATCGATACTCTCGCGGCCATCGCAAATACAGCCAGGAAAGTAAGCAGGATGACCAATCTACGTGTGCTCATACGCTGAAAAACGACCCGGTATATCTTACTGCATTCTATTCTCAGCCAAATGGAGACTGACAGAAATGTCAATCTCGTTGACCCGACCTTCGCGATGGGTATCGATCAGCGGGTATAATCCAACCGCGGTGCGCAGAAGCGCAGAATAAATTTCATATTTCGGGAGAATTAAATTGACCCTGCGCTATTTAGTTACTGGAGGCGCTGGCTTTATCGGCAGTCATCTGTGTGAACTCCTGATTGAACAGGGGCATCAGGTGGTTGCTATTGATGACCTGACTACCGGGAACATCGCGAATATTCAGAATCTGCGCACGGGGCCAAATTTCCAATTTGTACGTGAAACGATCACAAATGTTGATGTTCTCGACCGGCTTACCAGCCAGGCGGATGTCGTCATCCATCTGGCTGCTGCAGTGGGTGTTAAGCTGATCGTGGAAGACCCCGTCCACACCATACGAACCAATATTATGGGCAGCGAATCGGTACTGACGATTGCCAACCGCTATGGATGTAAAGTCTTGCTGGCGTCTACATCTGAAGTGTATGGAAAAGGCGTCCAGGTACCATTTTCTGAAGAAGATGATTGCTTATTTGGTCCAACCACACACAGCCGTTGGGCGTATGCAACTTCAAAAGCAGTGGACGAGTTCATGGGATTAGCCTATCACCTGCAGTACGGTCTTCCCGTTGTTATTATGCGCTTTTTCAATACTGTTGGACCGCGGCAAAGCGGACGTTACGGGATGGTCGTCCCGAGGTTCGTACGCTGCGCTCTAAGAAATGAACCGCTGGAAGTCTATGGCGATGGACTGCAAACCAGGTGCTTCATCGACGTGTCCGATGTCGTCCAGGCGATTATCCGTTTGGCAGACCATCCGGATGCAGTGGGTCAGGTATTTAATATTGGCTCGACAGAGGAAATATCCATTGAAAAATTAGCCCAGACCATCATTACGCTTACCGAGAGTCAATCCAGCATCCACTACATCCCCTACGATGAGGCCTATGCTCCAGGCTTCGAAGATATGCGCCGCAAAGTCCCCTCAATAGAAAAAATCTCTCGGCTGATCGGGTTTAAGCCCCGTTATAATTTGAATCAGACCTTGTCTCATGTGATCCAATATGAACGTGAACAATTCACTCGTGACGCCGCCAAAGACAGTCGAGATCCTTCCCTGGGATAGTAATTATTTTGGAAAATCCATCGCCCGGGTCCTGACGACGTCGCCTCGAGCCCGATGACCTGAAGGCAATTCTGGATTGGGCTCAAGAAGGATCAATCGACTGCCTGTATTACCTGGCTGACAGTACCGATCCTGCCTCAATCTGGCATGCCCAAAACTCGGGATTCCGCATGGTAGATATTCGCACCACCCTGAGCTGGACTGCAAAGGACACCGATCAAAATTGGTCCGTTATCAATATCGATAAAATTCGCAAAGCGGAGACCCCCGATCTGCCTGATTTAGAACGAATCGCTCGAAATTCGTTTATCCACACCCGCTTCTATGTAGATGAACATTTTCCCCGTGAATTGTGCGATTCTCTCTATGCAACCTGGATACGTCAAAGCTTGATGGATCCAGCCCAGACCGTTTTTGTCGCTTCTCCGGCTGGAGAGCTAAAAGGATTTATTACTTGTGTAAGGGAAGGGTCACAGGGAAAGATCGGGCTCCTGGGGATCGACCCCGGCAGCCAACATAAAGGAATAGGCTCCTCTCTGGTTAAAGCAGCCTTGCACTGGTTCGAAAGAGAAGGCATTTCAACGGTTGAAGTCGTTACCCAGGGGAGCAATGTCGCGGCTCAACGCCTGTACCAACAAGCAGGGTTCCGCACCAGTTTGGTACAGCTCTGGTTCCACAAATGGTTCACTGAGAGTTAAACGATCGAAATGCAGCAATATCGCATCCCTTTCAACAAACCGACCCTGGTCGGCTCCGAGACCGACTACCTGCTCCAGGCAGTCCAATACGGGAAGATCTCTGGCGACGGTATATTCACCCAGCGTTGTCATGCGCTGCTAGAGGAGATACTCGGCGCGCCGCGCGTTCTCCTGACCACTTCCTGCACCCATGCCCTGGATATGGCTGCTATGCTGCTTCAAGTCCAACCGGGCGATGAAGTGATCCTGCCTTCTTTCACTTTCGTCTCAACAGTGAATTCCTTCGTCCTACGCGGTGCTATACCGGTGTTTTGTGATATTCGTCCGGATACATTGAATATCGATGAGAGAATAATTGAGACGAAAATTAACCAAAAAACCAGGGCGATCGCGGTGGTCCATTACGCCGGGGTCGGTTGCAATATGGGCGCGATCCAGGAGGTTGCTGCTCGTTACAATCTGGCGCTGGTTGAGGATAATGCCCATGGTCTGTTTGGGAAATACAGGAATCAATACCTGGGAACTTTCGGCGAGCTTGCCACTCAAAGTTTTCACGAGACGAAAAATATCACCTGCGGTGAAGGTGGAGCCCTGGTAATAAATGACCCCGGATTGATCGAGCGAGCTGAGATTATCCGGGAGAAGGGAACGAACCGAAGCCGGTTCTTCCGCGGTCAGGTCGATAAATATACCTGGGTTGATATCGGTTCCAGCTATCTCCCATCGGATATCCTGGCAGCATATCTCTATGCCCAGCTCGAACAACGCGAGGCTATCCAGGCACGGCGGAAACAAATCTGGCTGCGCTACCACGCGGAGCTATCCGATTGGGCTCGTTACAATGGAGTAAGGCAGCCAGTTATCCCCCCCGAATGTGACCAACCTTTTCATTTGTACTATCTGCTCCTACCTGACCTGGATCGCCGCCAGGCTTTGATCGAGCACCTGCGGTTGCGGGGCATTTTAGCGGTCTTCCATTACTTGCCGCTTCATCTATCAGAAATGGGCAGGAAATATGGAGGAGAGCCAGGCGATTGCCCGGTGACTGAACAGGTATCAGACCAGCTCGTGCGTTTGCCGTTCTACAACAGCCTGACCGAAGAAGAACAAGGTGAAGTCATTTCTGCTGTACAAGCTTTTAAAGTTTAGGATTAGATCATCGGCAGCATGATCTGCATCGAGAATAATTCCGGTGAGCACAATTCACCGGCTCGGATAAGTCAGGTCAGTTATTTACAGTGGAATATCCCTTATGCTACAATGGGACATCGTCGAAAGAATCACGGAAAATTTTTACAAGATATTTAGGAGGTACTACCATGGCTACCCGATATGCTGACGCAACCTGGGACGGAAACCTTAAAGAGGGTAACGGTCGGATGAAAGTTGGAAGTGGAGCTTTTGACGTTCCATTTACATTTTCAACGCGTTTCGAAAATCAACCGGGCACTAACCCTGAGGAGCTGGTCGGAGCTGCCCTGGCGGGGTGCTTCTCCATGGCGCTGAGCGCTGACCTTGGCAACGCCGGATTCACAGCCAAGCATATCGCCACCAAGGCCGTCGTCGATTTCGGCAGGATCGATGATAAACCCCGCATCACAACCATCCACCTGATTACCTCGGCAGAGGTGCCAGGGATCGACCAGGAAAAATTTCAACAGATCGCGGACGGGACGAAATCTGGCTGCCCGATCTCCGCAGCTCTGGCAGCGATCAAGATCACCCTGGATGCAAAATTGGTTGGTTGAACTGGCACCTAAGCGCTCAATCAGGGCTTAATGGTGGTCCGAGCAGGGCCATATCATACTTGGCGAATATGGGAGCGATCACTTTCGGATCCGGTGGACCGCTCCGCGATAACGGTCCAAATTCTTCATAGAATTTATGCCCGCCGCCCGGGGTATAAACCACAATGATCTCACCCTGCTCATCCGTTAAATTGAGGAATGCATGTGGGATTTTGGAAGGTAGATAGGCAAAACCTCCTTCCTCACAATAGAAAATTTCATCGCCGATCCTGATTTTGTACCGCCCTTTCAGGACTTGGATGGTTTCCTCCTGCTTGTAGTGGACGTGAAGCGGAGGACCACCTTTCGGAGCAACCTCGACGATAAAATAGTCAAATGCCCCGCCAGTATCTTCGCCGGTGACCTTGAAGATCAGGTCCCGGCCTGGACCCGATTGCAGCCTCAAACCTTCCCCTTGAGCCAGGACCCTGGATAAATTTGCTATCATCTTAACCTCCTCGCTTGCATCTTCAACGGATAAATGTTATACTCCTTATTATAAGTATCCTAATTACATTTGTCAAGAGGCTAATTATCAGATGGCTAATCAACCGGCAGTTCAAATTGCCCCTAACTTTGAGCAGCGCTACCCCAACGCAAGCGCCAGTGCCACCGAGTGCGCCATGAATTTGGTTTTTACAGCTGATTTGCTCGTCAAACGCATCTCTGGATTGCTCCAACCTTTTGATTTGAGCCCAGCCTCAGGGCTGGTCTTAGGCATCCTGGTGGACTCTGACGGACCTTTGCCCCCCCACGAAATAGCAGATCTGCTGATCATCAGCCGGGCTACTGTTACCGGATTGATCGACTCTCTCGAACGACGCGGGTATGCACGCAGGATTCCTCACAAGTCGGATCGACGCATGCTTTTGGTAGAGCTGACAGATACGGGAAGACAAGTCGCCAATGCGTTTCGCCCAATTGTGCATCAAAATCAAAAGGTGTGGCTCGAGGCTTTGAGCGAAGCTGAACAGCAACGACTTCTTAACACCCTTCACCTATTGCAAGCCAGTCTAATGCAAAGCGAAGCTTGAAAATTGGTTAGCAAGTACCCGATAAGTACACTCAATTATCTCATCAGGTTTTAAGTGATAAAAGGAACTATTTCGAGTATAGTTCCGTCTATAATCGGTCACTCAACCCAAGACGGGAGTGAATGACCGATACAAATAAAAATGGAAAACAAAGATACAAAAGCCACCCCACCTCCAGGGCAAGAACCCCCGACAGGCTCAGGAGACACGCGACCCAACCGTGTCAGTCAAACCCAGCCAAATTCACGTCCCCGGCCTCCGGTTAATCCTGCACTAAAACCTCGCCCGATCGATCCGCAGGTTGGTTCCACCCAATCCATTGGAGCAGGACAAACAATTCCTGCGCCGGTATCCCACACCGCGCCTCCCTCATCCAGGCGAAGACTTACTGGATGGCTGGGCTGGCTGATCTTATCCCTGGTTCTTCTGGTGATCATGCTGGTTGGAGGCGCGTCTTCCGGCTACCTCTCGGCTGTTTCCACAAGGAACGCTGAGGCGCAGGAGCTGACTACAGCAGGGCTTACCGAGCAGTATTATCTTGGCTTGGAAGACCTAAAATCGGGACAATTTGAGCTTGCTCGCCAGCGGTTTGAGTACGTCATCCGTTCCGACCCAAATTTCCCTGGGGCTGCAGATGCATTGGCTCAGGTGATGCAGGTGTTATTGGCAACTGCTACACCTACCATCGTCCCACCCACCATTACACCTACTTCAACCCCAGACCCGCGGCCCGTACAGGAGTTATTTAATCAGGCGCAGACCCTGGTCAAGGCAGGGAATTGGAACGATGCAATCGATGTGCTGAATTCACTGCGGAAGGCCGACGCAACATACCAGGTTGCCCAGGTGGACCGGATGATCTACATATCATTGCGTGAGCGGGGCGAACTGAAAATTCTCGATGAGCATAACCTGGGAGGCGGTATTTACGACCTGACCTTAGCCGAAAGGTTCGGACCATTGGATTTCAGAGCATTGACCTTAAGAAATTATTCCCGGCTGTATTTGATTGGTTCGAGCTTTTGGGAAGCGATGCCGCAATATGCGGTGTATTACTTCTCTCAGGTTGCTTCCGGGGCACCCTACCTGACGGATGGCTCCGGCTGGACTGCCCAGGCACGTTACTGGCAATCTCTCATCCAATATGGCGACCAGTTTGCCAAGGCAGGTAAATGGTGCGACGCTCAAGCGCAGTACGAGCAGGCATTGAGCATCCTGACTAACGATAACCTGATTGCGACTGCAAATAACGCAGCCCTGGAGTGCTCGCCTCCCACCGCAACGCTTACCGATACTCCAGCCGCGACCCTAACTGCCAGCCCTACCCTCTGGCTTTCGCCAAGCGCAACGTTCGAGCCTTCTCAGACGCCGACACCGCCATTAGAGACGGCAACAACTTCTCCGGCTTCAGTTACCCCATCCCCAACGATCCAGCCGGCTACTACCGAAGCTCCATCGCCAACCCTGCCGCCTGCCACGACCGAGCCAGCGCCAACTCCCACTTTTACGGATACACCGCTCCCGCCAACCACTGAGCCGTCTCCAACTGCTGAGACCCCTCAAACCGGGTAGCTATAACCATTGGATGTGAACAGGTAGTATAAATCGGATGGACAGGCTTAAGCATCTAAAACTGGATAAGCAGCTTGTTTCGAGAATATTAATCCTCGGGATCCTGCTTGCCGGCTCATTGATCATCGCTCTGGCAGCGTTTATTGCCACGCGATATCTGGTACTTGCCTGGGGTAAGCCATTTTTTTCAGGGAATCCGGAAATAAAATCAGGAAGTGCGCCTGCCGGCGGGAATTCACCCCTGGAGCCAGGCAGCTTAGAAACCAATAATTCAGCAATTAGCATTCCTGAGTTAACTCCTTGGGATGGTATTGGTAGGGTCAATGTATTGCTGATCGGGCTTGACTATCGAGATTGGCAATCCGGAGAGAAATACTCGCGCAGTGATACCATGATCCTGGTCACACTGGATCCGCTGAATAAGACAGCCGGGATGCTCTCCATTCCCCGCGATCTTTGGGTGGAGATTCCCGGTTTTAAGCATGGCAAGATCAATACCGCGTACTACCTGGGCGACGCCTACAAATTGCCCGGCGGTGGGCCCGGTCTGGCGGTAAAAACCGTAGAACAATTCCTGGGCGTCCCCATTAATTATTATGCCCAGGTCGATTTCGGCGCTTTTGTACGCTTCGTGGATGAGCTGGGAGGCGTCAAAATCAATGTACCCGAGCCGATAACGGTTGACCTGCTTGGATCTGGATCGGCGACCAAGAAAAACTTGAAACCCGGTGTGCAGGTGCTTCCTGGAGAATGGGCGTTAGCATATGCCCGCAATCGTTATACAAAAGGCGGCGACTTCGACCGCTCACGCCGCCAACAGCAGGTTATTCTTGGCATTCGCAACCGAATATTAGATTTCAACATGCTCCCCACCCTCATCAGCAAGGCTCCACAGCTGTATCAGGAGCTCGCTTCGGGTGTAAACACCAACCTTTCATTGGAGCAGGTAAATCGATTGGCGGTATTAGCCGCGCAGGTACCGACTGAAAATATCAAAACAGATGTGCTCGATGAGCGATACATACTATTCGGGACATCACCGGATAATTTAAGTATCGTTATCCCTCTTCCCGATAAAATCTTCCTGCTGAGAGATCAGATATTCGCCAGCTCGGACAGTCTGAGCCCGTTAACTTCAGGCAGCTCTGCGGAGCGAATGCACGCTGAGGCGGCAAACGTCGTGGTCTACAATGGAAGCAGCTCCCCTGGATTAAGCGAGAGGACAGCCGATATATTAAAAAGTCAGGGGATGAATGTCATCCAGACTGGAACCGCCGATCAGCATTATCCGTACACGACCCTGGTCGATCACACTGGAAATCCATTTACGATGCGCTACCTGGCTGATTTGATGAAAGTCAGTGAAGGGCGTCTCGTCCTGGATTTCCAGCCCGATCAAGGGACAGGCGTCGAGATTTACCTGGGAGATGATTGGGCAGGGAATGTCCCCTGACAGGCAGGTAAATTGGACTGGCAAATCAGTGGGTCACGATTGCAGCCAGCCCTTCGGGGAGCGCGTCAATTGCCAGACTAACCAGTTTCATAAATAAATGGTCATTTTGGAGGGTCGATTTTGCGACCCTGTTTACGCCCATAAATTCAATGATACAATCGACAAATACGGACTTTGCTGAGACTTCTGGAATTCGTCTGGGAGGTTTGGCATGTGTGGTCGCTTTACATTAACAACTACCCCACAGGATCTTCAGACCGCTTTTTCGTGGTTGAGTATTCCACCCGATGCGGTCAGCCCTCGCTACAATATCGCGCCAACACAACCCATAGCTGTCGTTGCGAATAATGGTCAAAAGAGCCTCGATTATTTCATTTGGGGTTTGATCCCTTCCTGGGCAAAAGACCCTGGCATAGGGAACCGGATGATCAACGCCCGCGCCGAGACCCTGGCGGAGAAACCCGCTTATCGTTCAGCATTCCGCCGGCGCAGATGCCTGATCCTGGCGGATGGGTTTTACGAATGGAAAGCAATTCCTGGGAAAAAATCCAAACAGCCGATGTACATCCACCTTAAATCAGGACAGCCATATGCATTCGGCGGGTTATGGGAAATCTGGAATTCGCCGGATGGTTCCATCGTCTATTCTTGTACCATCATAACCACCGAACCAAATACCTTGATGGCAGAAATCCATAACCGCATGCCGCTCATCCTGCCTGAGGATTCTTATGAGCAATGGCTATCAACTGGTGATTTTCAAGCGAACGAGCTAGCGCCTCTCCTCCAGCCTTTTCCTGCAGACCAGATGACAGCTTACCCCGTCTCGCCTCTGGTCAATAACCCCGCGAACGATGTGCCCGCTTGTGTGGAGATGGTTCTTCCATCATAACAATCATCCAGCGAATCTCTCGATTCATTGAGCGCCTTATCCAGATTGTCGATCGACACACCTGGAATTCTGCCAGCATTCTTCGCCTCACATACCTGAACTTTTTAAAGGCGCAAGGCGCTGAAGCTGCTGCCAGTATCGCTTATTATGCAATATTTTCGCTCTTCCCACTACTGTTGTGTTTCGTTTTTATTTTGAGTTATTTTCTGGTCCAAGAAGAAGCAGTCGCTTATGTCACCGGGTTTATCTACAAGTTCATGCCGGTTTCCCGTGAAAATATTGCCGATAATCTGCGACAAATCGTACAGCTCCGCGGACCGATTGGTCTGGTAGGATTACTCGGCCTGGCTTGGTCTGCAACGGGCGTGTTCTCTGCTATTTTCCGCAATATTAACCGGGCCTGGTCTGAGGCGAAGACCTTCAACTTTGTGAGAGGAAAGCTGGTAGCGATAATTATTATCGCCTTACTGAGCCTTCTATTATTCCTTTCGATCTTCCTGCGTTCAATTCTTGCTTACGTCCCACGGCTCCAACTTCCTGGGATCAACTTTATCGATGAAACCCGAGTAATTAATTTTTTCACCTGGGTATTACTTCTCTTCGTTTTCTTCAGCCTCTACCGTTGGATACCGGTCGTTAAGGTGCGTAACCGTGAGGCGATCATCAGTGCAGTAGTGACGACAGCTGCATGGCAGGTGGCATCTTTTATTTTTACATACTTTATCGGCGCTGATCAGGGTAGCTACGTACAGGTGTACGGTTCTCTGGCGGCAATTATCATTTTGCTGTTATGGTACTACATCGGCGCCACTATCCTGTTAATTGGGGCGCACCTGGGTGCGGCGATCGCCCAGATCTCCCGCCAGGATAAGCCTGCCAACCCTGGAAACGAGGATAACATTGTCCCAATTTAAACCTGCATATTTAGAATTGATGGACAGAGGAGTAGTTTGTCGAGCGCTCTTGCCAGGCAAATGCCGACCTGGCAAACTGTTATGGATGTGGCTGGGCTGCAGCAGTTTGACCATCCCACATCGTGATCTAGCTGGGGGGAAGATGACTGGGGGTAGAAATGTCCAGAAAGATTGAAATCAATAGACCTTATCGAATTAGATGGTGGAAAATCATCATAGTAGTATTTCTCTCCATCGGGGGAGTATATCTTGGGATAAATATAGGGCTGTCCTGGCTTTTCATGTCCAGATTCACCTCTCCTACCTGCGCTCCGTGTGATTCCTATCTGGAAAATTTGCCGGGAGAAATTATCCAAATCCAGGCTCAGGATGGGCGCATGCTGCCATCCCACTATATGCCGCCTCAAAATGGCGTCGTCGTCCTCGCCCTGGGTGGGTTGTGCGGAGCCACAGGTGACCAGCTCCCGCCAGTAAATTTCCTCATATCAAAGGGATATGGGGTGCTGCAATTGGGCAGCAGGGTATGTGCCATGCCACCAGCGCCAGTCACCATGGGCGGGGATGAGCTGAATGACGCCCAGGCAGCGCTCGATTATCTGGACCAGCAAGACGAAGTCAAGCATATCGCTGTGATTGGATTTTCCATGGGCGGAGCAACGAGTATTCGCACTGCCGCTCGCCGGAATGAGATCGAAGCCGTGATTGCTGAAGGTGGATATTCAAACCTTGGAGAGGAAATGGCTGGGACGGGTCCAAACGACCCATTTTACCGGCGCTTTTTACTTTACATACTGACTTTTGTTTACCGGATCCAGTCGGGCATTGATCCCTGGCAAATCAGCCCGATCTCGGATATTTCTCTGATCAGCCCGAGACCAATCCTGTTGATATATGGAGATCAAGAAATCCAGAATGGGCACGGACAGGAGCAGTTCGCTGCCGCCCACGAACCGAAGCAGCTGTGGATTGTTCCTGGGGGGAATCATGGTACCAATTATGCAGTAGCTAAACAAGAATATGAGCAGCGCGTCCTTCAGTTTCTGGCTGCTGCTTTTCCATCGGCTAAACCCATACCGTGACACTGCAATCGACCTGGAATCCGCACAAGTTGGGCAGTCCTTGACAGGCTACTTTTCGATGATAAACTAATGACCGGATTGGAGATCAGCTATGCGAATGAGTAAGTTATTCAGCCAGACTCTGCGTGAAGCACCCTCTGAAGCGGAAATTCCCAGCCACCAGCTTTTACTCCGCGCTGGTTTTATCGTCCAGCTAGCTGCCGGGATCTTCAGCTCTCTGCCGCTTGCCAGAAGAGCATTAAATAAGATTGAAAATATCATGCGGGAAGAGATAGATGCGATCGGTGGACAAGAAGTAACGATGCCGGTCGTCCACCCGGCTGACCTGTGGAAAGAGAGCAAGCGCTGGTATAAAATCGATGCCGAGTTAGGACGGCTTAAAGACCGCAACAGCCGCGATATGGTCTTAGCCCTGACTCATGAAGAAGTCGTAGCCGACCTGGCGCGCCATGAGATCCAGTCATACCGGCAGCTCCCCGCATTGATCTACCACATCCAAACCAAGTTCAGGGATGACCCGCGACCTCGGGCTGGATTGATCCGGGTGCGTGAATTTACCATGAAGGACAGCTACAGCCTGGATGCTGATTGGGATGGACTCGACCGGCAGTACCGGGCGCACTACCAGGCGTATTTCAATATTTTCCATCGCACAGATTTACCGGTGATCGCAGTAAAAGCCGATGTCGGCTTGATGGGCGGAAAACTCGCTCAAGAATTCATGTACCTGACGCCGTATGGCGAAGATACGCTGTTACTGTGCGATCACTGCGGCTACTCCTCCAACCGCCAAATTGCCCGCTTCCGGAAATCCATCCCCCCGGCAGAGGCTGCGCTCCCCCTGGAAAAAGTCGCTACCCCAGACTGTAAAACAATCCAGGAACTGGCAGAATTCTTAGGGATCCCTACCTCACGGACAGCCAAAGCAGTGTTCCTGGTCGCCACGATTCCGCAGGGAGAAAAAAGCGAGACCAAATTCATCTTTGCGCTGCTGAGAGGAGACATGGAAGTCAATGAGACGAAGCTTTCGACGGTGCTAAAAGCGCGTGAGCTGCGTCCGGCCACGGAGGAGGAAATCAAGCAAGTTGGCGCTGTACCTGGCTATGCCTCACCGGTTGGGCTTAAGGACGTCCTGGTTGTAGTGGATGATTTGATTCCCCAATCACCAAATCTCGTCTCTGGCGCGAACGAGGATGGATATCACTTACGTAATGTGAACTATGGTAGAGATTATCGAGCGGATATAGTTGCTGATATCGCAGCTGCCCAGGATGGCGATGCGTGTCCTACCTGCGGGAATCCGCTTCACTCCGTACGCGGTATAGAAGTCGGAAATATCTTTAAGCTTGGCACCGATTTCAGCGACTCCATGGGCTGCACCTACCTTGACAAAGACGGCGAAATGAAACCGATCATCATGGGGTCGTATGGTATTGGCTCCGGGCGTTTGCTGGCATGTATCGTGGAGGAACACCATGATGGTGATGGCATAATCTGGCCAATTACTGTGGCTCCATACTCAGTTCACCTGGTTTCCTTACCCGGAAAGAGCGGCGAGAGTGAAGTTATACCTCTGGCTGATAGGTTGTACCTGGAGCTGAGAGCAAAAGGGATCGATGTTATTTACGACGACCGTCAGGAAAGCGCAGGGGTAAAATTTACGGATGCTGACCTGCTGGGAATGCCTATCCGCTTAACCGTAAGCGAGCGTTCAATCAAATCTGGAGGAGTCGAGATCAAACGGCGAGACCAGGCTGCTAAGCGAGTCGTTCCGTACGACCAGGTATTTTCAGTGGTGGGAGAGGAAATTGCAGCGCTCCGATCTGCTATCCAGGCTAAAGTTGTCCCTATGCCATACGAAGAATAGGAAACAAGATCGGACTTACTAGCTCAATTAAATCAGACAGAAAATATGTGTCACCCAAGATTTAATCTTTCATAGCTATTCAGTAATTTCTTTTCATGATTCGTGGAAATCGCCCCCCACCCGACCCTCTCCCATGATACGGGAGATCCCAAAAATCGGGGGAGGGTTTTTGTCGAAAAAAAAGGATGGGTTGCGGGCGGATGCCCGCAACCCATCCTTTTTTTTCGAATTTTCCCCTTCCGTCGCCATATGCCGCAGGCAACTTCGGATTGGGCTGATTTCACAATGACTAAGGCTGAACATGAGATTCATGATGTATCGTGTTTATTCGCAAATTTCCCTTCCGTAGATTCCTCCATATCCCAAACCTGGTTGCAGATTTGTACTGGTTTTTTCAAAATTGGATAGACAACCGCAATTAATTTTACAGCAGACTATTATCTGACAATTTTGTAATTCATATTTATAGAAATTGGACAATAGTAGTGGTATCCTTAGTGCACAATTGTCTGATTATTCAATGTAGTTTGAAGGATTGTTCAAATTCTGCGATGGAGTTCGCTAAATGACCAGGCGGGTCTTGATTTTCCAGATCGACCCGGCTTCCGCGAAGACACTCACTCGTTATTTCCTTAAAAAAGGGGACAGGGTTTGGAAAACGAGCCGCTTGCAAGAAGCCATGGCAGTTTTGACCAAAGAGCTGCCAGATCTTGCATTTATTGACCTGCACGCACCGGAGAATGCAGCATTAGATCTCATCTCCCTTGTTAGCCGGAAATGCCCACAAACGAAGGTGATCGCCACCAACCGCAACCCGGATATTCGCAGTGAGCTTGCCGCCCGCGAGCTGGGCGCGTCGGTTTTTTTGCGTGAGCCTTTCACCGAGGCATGGATCAATACTGCCATCCAAAAAACTGCCGGAGCATCCAATCCGAACCCCGACGAAGACACCGTTCCACGTCTCCCCAGGGTGAAAGTTCCGATGCGGGTCAAAATCACCCTGCCATACATCCTCCTTGCGCTCACTTTTATTGCTGCCAGCTTATATTTGATCGGCAGGTATGTTTTTGATTCGTTACAGGACCGCTTTACCAATCAGCTTATCGACGCGGGAAAGCTCTCAACAGATTGGATGGTTGCCGAAGAACAGCATTTGCTCGAAACATTAAGGCTGGTCAGTCATACGGATGGGCTGGTCGAAGCCATAAATAACCGGGATTCGAACCGTTTGCGGACGATTAGCCTGCCCATCCTGGTGAATTATAAAGAAGAGGCGCTTGAGTTCATTGACTTGAAAGGTAACAGCTTGCTCAGCCTGCACCATAACCCCGGAGGCGCTGTAGAAGATTATGACGCCACGTACGGTGATAACAGCCTGGCAAAATTGGATTTCATCCAAAAAGTCATGGGGAAAAATCAAGATGAGGCAGGCGATAAATATGCAGGTCTGGTACGAGGAGCCTGGGGTGATACTTTTTACATCGCCGGACCGATCAGGGATTTAAACAACAATTTGATCGGCGTCATTCTTGTTGGAAAATCGATACCTTCGCTGGTTAAAGAGCTCCGTGAAGCAACATTCTCTCATCTGAGCCTGTACGACAAAAATGGGTCATTATTGGCCTCCACTCTTCTCCCTTCGTCCGGTGAATATCCGCTGGATCCTGGGATTAGCTCGGCGTTACTCATCAGGCAAGGATCCGAATCAGTTCGCCGTGATCTCAAGATTGGGAGTGTTAATTATTCTGAAATTATTGGGCCCTGGGAAGCCCGGGGTGGCGAAGACCTGGGACTGATCGGAGTCTCACTGCCTCAATCCTTCTTCGTCCGTCCTTCACGCTTCACCAGCCTGCAAGCCGGGATTTTCATGGTTCTCATCTTTCTTGCGATCATCTTGATAGGGATGCTGACCGCCCGGCAAATCACCCTGCCGCTCAACCAGATTGTGGACGCGTCGAAAAAAGTGGCTGAAGGCGATTTCCAGGTTAAAGTGCAACCCAAGGGAAACGATGAGATCATGGTTCTCGGGCATTCATTCAACTATATGATTGCCGGTTTGCAGGAAGGATCCATATATCGGGATTTGTTAGGGAAAACAGTGTCCCCCCAGGTGCGTGAAACCTTGCGCCAATCATTTTCTTCCGGCGAGCTCCGCCTGGAAGGCCAGAATACAATTGGAACCGTACTGATCTCCGATATCCGCAACTTCACCGCCCTGGCGGAAAAAGAAGAACCGACCACGATTCTGCGCTGGCTGAATGACTATTTTGGCAAACTGGTGCCAATCGTCAATGCCTACGGAGCCATTGTAGATAAATTCGAAGGCGATTCAATGCTGGCTTTCTTCGGAATCCTGCCCATCCGCTTACCTCCCGAGGAGAGTGCATACCGGGCCTGCCAGGCAGCGATTGAAATCATGGCAGTCATCGATGAGATGAACCTCCAGCGCAGCGCCCTGGATGTGCCGCCATTACTAACAGGGATCGGGGTTAATACCGGTACGCTCATGGCAGGAGGTCTGGGCACCTCAGACCGCCTCGATTACACCATTATTGGCGACACGGTCAATACGACCCAACGCATGCAAGATCTTACCCGCCAGATCGGTGAGACTGCTACGATTGTCGGTGAAAATACGCTTACAGCTCTGCGCGGAAAGCGCGGCGAATTTATTTTCGAGCCGTTGGGTGAACACGCACTAAAAGGTAAATCGGAGCTGCTCTGGGTATACCGGCTGCGTCCCGGCGGATCCAAACGCGGCCGGCATAACGGTCATCCATTAGGCGAGATAGAGGATCCTTTCACCGTCTATGCCGGAACAGAATTCTGACGAGGAACTTCCGTCCAAACCCAGCGAAGATCAGGGTGGGATCAATATCTGGTTGTATTTAGGCATCCTGCTGGTAATCCTTTGTATGGCATCGGGGCTGCTCGCGTTATTCAATTCAAATGCTTCTCCCTGGCTGCCGGTCAATCTTCATTCAATCTTGAGAGCTGATTACAGCCCTGATCCATTTTCAACGCCCCTACCCGGTGTGGGTCTAACGATCATCCGTGAAATTATCGCCGACGCTTACCTGGGAGGGCAAGGCGGGTCACCTGAAGTGTCCTCGCGTTACGCTACGTTGCAGACTCAACTTGAAACGCCAGTGCCAACCGTCACGCCGCCTCGACCCACACAAACAGCTCCGGGACAGACGGCGCCGACAGCAACAGTTCGAGTGACGATGACGCTGCCACCCACCCAATGGGTCACGCCTAGTGTTGCGCTTAGCCTGACTCCCACCTCGACCGGCATCCCTTCCGAGACGGTTACTGCTTCACCTACAACCACCCTGACCTGGACATCCAGTCCCACACTGGTTGTATGGACGAATACCCCACATCCGACCATTGTGGTCACTCGCCGTCCGACTGCTACACGTCCCAGCCCTTCCCGCACACCGCGCCCGACCTCACCGCCGCCTACCGTGGGTCCCCCTACTCACCCCCCACCAACTCATCCTCCACCTCCCCCACCTACCCGGACGCCACAGCCGTATCCCTATCCTTGATACGGGCTGGTTGATAAATTTATTCCGGGGCGAGTCATGGTTGCCAGACGGATGCCTGCCTGGTGGATCTGGCGATAATTCCCCCCTTGAGCGAGGCAGCGCATGACGGCCTCAATGTTTTCAACTACCGCTCCGGACAGGATGTCTATACCGTAATTGAATAACCGCATGCTCATCGGGGTACTGGCACCTATCAACATGATTATTGCCTGAGGATTACATAATCCCAATACATCATCCAGGGTGTGGTTCAGGAAGGTCATCCCAGTAATTGCCACCAGCTCGGCCGATGGTAAAACGATTGCCGCTTCTGTAACCGGCAAATCCCCGGGACCCGGATCCATCTCGAGAACAGCCAGGTCGCGTAATGAACGCCGCAGATTATTAACGAAGGGGAAGTGTCCGACCATTACCGTCTTCCGCTGCTGCCCAAGGCTGGCAATGATCTCCTCAGCATTGACCGCTTGTGTCTCTAACTCCTCCAGCGGTAATAAGCCATTTAAAGCTGCCATGCCCACACTGACCAATGTAGGCATACTTACATCCAGGCAGTATTGGGCTAATTGTTTCCCAGGCAGACCGGCTAACTCTCCCGCTTGAGGCACTCCGGGTATACCAGTATGTTTGTGCCCGGAGAACTGTGAGGAGGCTAAACCACAACGCAGCTGCCCGGCGACCTCAACCACAACTCCCGTCCAGTGAATGCCGATGCATACCTGCTGTACAATGCCATCGGGAAGTGTGGAAAGCAGGTCCTGAAGGATCTTCACCCCGGGTGTGCCTCCAGCTCGCGCCTCATCATGTGTGTAGAAAGCAGGCTGTTCTCTTTGTCGATGATCCCCGGTAAAAGCTTATCTCTTGGATCATTCCCATGGAAATCACCCGTGGTGAACGGTTTACTGAACGAGAACCAGGGATCGAGCTCAAAGCGCCGGTTGAAATAGGACATCTCAATGGATTGTAGATATTCAGCCACTTTTAGACGGTAGTACGGATCTTTCCGGACGCGTGTCAAGGGATGGTTAAGGCAATTTCGAGATAAAACGCCGCTCACAACAGCAAGCACTATTTTTGTATCCTGAGCTCGATTGAGCATAATTTCCAGACTCGGCGACCAACCATTGAGCGCCTCACTCGCACCAGGAAGGAGAGCCGGGTCGGGGTCCACTCTGCCGCTCGGAAATATCATCACCATGCCACCTTCTTGCAAATGATGGATGGCTGAGCGCAAGGCATTCATTCGACCTTGAATATCCTCTGGAACATAGAGCAGATATTTGCTCGCTGCCGGTACATTGCGCGTAAATGGCACGCCGCTGATGATTAATCTTAGATCATCCCTTGGAAATCGGGAAATAATAGCAAATAAATCGAATACCCCCGGATGGTTGGAGCAAACCAGGAGGGGACCCTCACTTGGGATATTCTCATCGCCCTCAAAGTGCACGCGCTCGATATATTTTGGGAGATATATCCTGCAAGCGCCGACCAAACCATGCTCAGCAACCGCCCGGTCAAATTCCACTGCCAGAGCTGCAAATCGCCGCGCGGGAAGCCAGACAATTGGCTGAACCAGGCGGATTAGCAGGCGTTTCTTGTCAATTCCAATCGTTTTATACAGCTCAAGCAGGATAGATTGGGTAAGTGTGATTACTTGCGGGTCGGTGGTCATTGTAATTTGCAGTGCTGACCGGCATGATAACCGGATTGACGGCTATATCTGATTTATGTTTTCTTTCCGAAATACACTGGTAAGGTGAAAGCTGCACTCATCTAAAGCTATCGGTAACTTCACGGCAGCAGCGTACGAAATCGAGCACGGTTGGGACGCTCTTCATGAGAATCGCCATATTCCCTTGAACGCTTATCTTACGGGTTAGCAACGCCTGCATTGGGTCAATCTCTCCTTTAAGCAGGCGAATATAATTTCCGTAAGGTGCACGGAGAGTGAGTAATGCTTTTTTGTCCGAATCTTTATTTAATATTTCAACTCCCCGGCATTTCCCATGCCATAAGTCCAGATAAAAATTTACCGGCTCGGTTAAACTCCCTGCCGGATCGATTTTGAACACCAGATCTCCCTCCCAATTGCGGGCGATCTGAGCATATTTTTGATCTGAATTCAGCTTTTCATCTAACGCGTACACCCATTCATCTTCAGGAAATTTAGCCATCTGTTACCTCCCTTCAATCCGGAAAATGCAACTTTACCCAGCATATTTCTAGGGAAATGATATCCAGCCTGGATTTACTGGTTAAGCCTGACAGCGCCCCTGATTCAGACGATTCTCCTGTGATAAAATCCAAACTCGAAGGTTATTCTTGTATGCAGAAATCTGAAGTGGATCGAAATAATCGAATGAGGAGAGCTGGCTGGCGGGGTGTATGGGGAAGAATGAATGCGCTGGGTGGGAGTTGAACCCACACGCCTTGCGGCACATGGCCCTCAACCATGCCTGTCTGCCAGTTCCAGCACCAGCGCAAAGTAGTGGTATTATAATCTCGTCTGAATGGTTGTCAAGCAAGCGCATTTTCACTCTATCTTTGGATAATCCAACCATCAATATCCGGTTAGCTCACTCATTGACCACTCCTAATCCGGTCGTAATTGTTGGTGCTCTCGGCGACATTGCGCGGGTAAAAAAATTGCAGGGCTGATACCGAGGGTGATAGGTAGGTACGTATGCGCTTATCACCCTCATTTTCTGAAATCGTTCGGCTCACAACCTGAGCTTGAACGATTGCAATGAGTGTGGGTAGGGAGATAATTTTATGCGGATCGTTCTTGACGCCATGGGTAGTGACGCCTGCCCGGACCCGGAAATCCAGGCTGCCATCGAAGCATCTACAACCTTTGGGGATGAAATAATCCTTGTCGGTCCCCAGGTAGACTTGAAAGCCCGTCTGCAGCAGAACGGTACAAGCGTCCCAAATATCCGGATCGTAGATGCTCCGGATACGATCACGATGGAAGATAAAGGATTGCTGCTTGCGCTAAAAGCCAAACGGCGCGGGTCGAAGACGTCAATGGCTGTAGGTATTGACCTGGTCATTAATGGCGAGGCAGATGCATTTGTTACGGCTGGTAATACCGGAGGTGCCCTCGCTACGGCATATTATCGGATGGGCACGATTCCTGGCGTTGAAAGACCCGCATTAACGGCTCTGTTCCCCGTAAAAAATGGCTACTGCGTAGTATTGGATATAGGCGCAAACCCAGAATGCAAGCCCTTACACTTACTCCAGTTTGCTATAATGGGATCAATATATGCGAGTCAGGTGAGAGGCATCAGCCGGCCAAAAATTGGATTGATTTCGAATGGTGAAGAGGCAGGTAAGGGTAACGAGCTTGTCAAAGAAACGTTCCCCTTGTTGGCTGGCAGCGGCCTTAATTTCACAGGTAACATCGAAGGGAAGGAGCTTTTCGCCGGTGAAGTCGATGTCGCTGTAACGGATGGCTTTACCGGAAATGTGCTGCTAAAATCCAGCGAGGCAGTCGCAAAATTATTAACGGATTTACTGCGTGAGCAGCTTACAAAAACATTCATTAGAAAAATGGGGGCGGTTCTGGCAAAATCGGCATTCAGTGAACTCAAGCGAATGCTGGACCCAGCCGAAACCGGAGCAATTCCACTTCTAGGGGTAAATGGCCTGGTTTACATCGGTCATGGACGGTCAGATGCGCGGGCTATGAGCTCTGCAATTCAGTCGGCGCGTCACGGCGTTGAATCTGGTTTATTACCTGCCATACAATCGGCCATCCAGCAGTGGCTGGAGAACACCGATATAAAATTAGAAAACAAAGCGGAAAAGGAGATAGCTTGATGGATCGGAATCGGGTAGTCATCACCGGATTGGGGGCAGTCAGCGTTTACGGAGTATCCGTACCAAAATTTTGGGAGGGGTTGATTTCTGGCAAGTCTGGAATCCGGCGGATCACCCAGTTCGACCCCGCCGATCTCCCGTGCCAGATTGCCGGGGAGATCCCGGACTTCAACCCAGCGGACTTCATAGAACGAAAAGAAGCTCGCCGCATGCCCCGCTGTGCTCAAATTGCAGTGGCATCGGCGAAGGAGGCTGTCCGGGATGCGGGGTTGCCCGAGATGATGCCAGACCCCGAGCGAGCAGGGGTGGTCTATGGGACGGCAATCGGTGGATTGGATAAGCTGGATGAAGGGGTGAGCACTCTCCGGTTAGATGGTTATTCGAAAGTCAATCCCTTTATTATTCCGGCTGGGATACCGAATTTTCCCGCTTTCGCGGGTCGCGCTGACGTTTCAGTGTCGTGGTCCAAATTCAACCCTAACGACTGCCTGTGCAACCGGCACTCAGGTAATAGGCGACGCGACCGAATTAATCCGCAGGGGCGCTGCCGATATCGTCCTCACCGGAGGCACGGAAGCGCTGATCCAGGATTATTCGATTGCTGGTTTTTGCGCGATGCGAGCCCTTCCCGTTAATTATAATGACTGCCCTGAGCTGGCTTCTCGCCCATTCGACCTAAAACGCGAAGGTTTTATCTTCTCCGAAGGGAGTGGAACTGTCGTCTTAGAGAGCCTCCAGCATGCTCTCGCAAGAGGCGCCCGCATTTATGCAGAAGTTGTAGGGCACGCCTCCTCAGCAGACGCCTATCACATGGCCGCGCCAGATCCAGAGGGGCTCGGTCCGCAGCGTGCTATGCGGTGGGCAATCCAGGATGCAGGCATCGATCCAAATGAAGTAGACTATATTAATGCGCATGGCAGCTCAACCCCACTGAATGATCCCATGGAGACCAAAGCGATAAAATCTGTATTTGGGGAGCACGCGTACGAATTGGCGGTTAGCTCTACTAAATCGATGATTGGCCATGCAATGGGAGCTTCGGGCACGCTAGAAGCCATGGCTTGCACCCTGGCCATCCATACCGGGATGCTTCCCCCTACCATTAATTATGAGACCCCCGATCCAGAATGTGACCTGGATTATGTTCCCAACGTTGCCCGAGAAGCGAATGTAGGGGTTACTTTATCGAATTCGTTCGGCTTGGGCGGACAAAATGCATGTGTTGTGCTCAAAAGATATGTGGAGTAATCATCAAAAATGAATATATATACGAATGAAGGTCTTGTACGGAAAAATGCGCGAATTGCCCAGTTGGCTATGGGAGGCGGACTGGCAATCTTATTCGGCGGTATGATCCTTACCTTCATGTCCTCCCAATATTTTTACCTCTCCATGGGTGCATTAATTTTGGGGTTCATCCTGTCCCAGGTTGGAATCTATTTTAGCAATCGCTTCGGCAAACGCCCACGACCTTATGAAATCCTCAACCGCGCACTCAAAGGATTAGATAATAAATATTCTATCTATCATTATTTGAGCCCCACCTCGCACCTGCTTCTTGGACCTGCCGGAATATATGTATTAATCCCACACAGCCAGTCTGGGAGGATCAGTTTCAGCGGTGGGCGGTACCGGCAGAAAGGCGGCAGCCTTTATCTAAAGATATTTGCTCAGGAGAGCCTGGGCAGACCAGAGATCGAGGTCAGCGCCGAAACCGATAAAATCAAAAAATTTATTGAAACCAGCCTCGAAGCGGACCACACGCCGCCTGTTCGCGGAATTCTTGTCTTCACCCATCCGAATGTCGAATTAATCGAACCCGAAGATGAAAGCGATATTCCTGCAGCGATGGTCACCGCAGATAAGCTCAAGGACCTGATCCGAAAATCAGCTAAGGACAAAACGATTAGCTTGAACCCCGTTCAGATAGAGGAGATCAAAAACCTGATCCCCGTTCCTGAATAGGCACCGTACCTTTAAACTGATTCTCTCAAATCAATCAGAATTAATAAAAAAACAAGCTGGCTGGGCAATTAATTGCTCAGCCAGCTTGTTTTATTACTCCTGGACTGACCGCGATGATCAGCCTTTCAGATATTGGTCCAGAGCATCCTTGCTGATGCGGTATGCATTACCAATTTTACGTGCTTTCAGATCGCCCGCGGTAATCGCCGCCAGAACATCTTCTTCAGAAACGCGCATATAGGTCGCTGCTTCTGCCGGCGTCATTACATCTGACGATGTCCCCGCTGGGGGTGTCCCGGGGGGAGAAACTGGCGTGCTGGCTGCTGCCGCGCCGGTCATACCGCGCAGCGATTCACTCAGCACATTACCCACACCCAAGCCAGCCCCAATCCCTGCCGTCAAACCTGCTCCGCCGCTTGGATTCGCCGCAGCTTCCCGCAGAGCATCGGCTGCCTGGAGCTGGGTATAAGTCGTCATATCTAACATTCCCATCGCGCGCAGCTCCTCAGCAGATTTGCTGGACGGTTTAAGGTTTTCAATGTAGAAGGTTTTTAAGGTCAATCCGAGCTGGAGGAAGTCATCGACTGTCTTAGCGCGTACCCCCGCGCTCAGCTCGTCGGTCAGCGCGATGAGTTCGGGTACGGAATTTTTCGCAGCAGTCTCGCCGAGCAAATCCTGGAGCTTAGAGAGCAGCATGGAGCGCAGACGGCCTTCGATATCGCTGGTGTTGTACATCCCTTGCTGTCCAACCACCTGATTGACGAACTGCTGTGGATCTTTTACCTGAAAGCTATAGGTGCCGAACCCTTGCAGCAAGGCAACTCCCAGTCCCATGTTCGGGTTGCGGACGATGATCGGTTGAGGGGTGCCCCATTTTTGATCGACGAATTCGTGCATGGAGATAAAATACACTTCAGCCGGGAAGGGGGTTTGGTTGTTAAATAATCTCCCGATTAAGTTAATTAGTAATGGAATATTCGCAGTCGTGATGGTATGCCGTCCAGGCCCGAATACATCCAATGCATTCCCATCTCGAAAGAAGACCGCTGCCTGAGATTCACGTACGATCACCTGCGATCCAATATGGAAAGCGCCCGCACCGACTTCCGGAAAGCGGTGCACGATTTCACCCATCATTTCATTTGGGTATTCAATAACTTCAAATATATTTGCCATTCTATTTTCTCCTGACGATTAGGTCCTACACGCTGGGAATAATATTTTCCTTGGAATAATTACGCGCTGGTCGTTCCTGCTTCTGCAGCGATACCCATCATCACATGCTCGCGCAGGTCGAAGGCATCGATTGCCTGTTGGCTTATTTTGACCAGGTTTTTAATCGCAGCAGGCAAACCATCGCTGCCGACCGACATTTCGACGTTATCTACTGCCCGGTCTGCCTCATCTGCGGATATTAGAAGAGTAGCATCATATTGATAAACACGCGCTAGCTCATCCTGGTTTATCTTAATGGCATCGAACAGACCCGCATATCCGCGCGACGCACGCCGAATCCGGTCGACAAATGTGCGCAGCTTGACTGCCGCTGCTTCCAGATCGTCTACGAAAGTTAACTCACTGCGGCTGATCAAATCCCGTTGGATCTCGGATACACGTCCAAGCACCTGCTCATAACGGTTAGCAACCGTGTCTCGCAGGAGCTTATCGGAATCCCGCCGGGCCTGGCGTTCAATATATCCACTGAAACCTGGGATATGGACCAGGATTTGCTTGAATGGATCCATATCCGCGGTGACTTTGTTATAGATCTGATCGCTCATAATATTCTCCTTGTAGCTATTTCATGCATATTTTGACGGTCATTCTTTCAATTGCAGTGAATTCACGGATAATTTTATTCGTACAGGCACCGTGAACGGCCGCGTTCCACTCAAAAAAATATACTATCCTTCCGTATGCTCATTTATGATTTTCAGAATCCTATTAAATTATAAGCGAAATTATTTCCTATGCGTTATCAGGATTTTACACCTCAGGGTTTTTCAATAAACCTTGATTGGGTAATGGTTGGACCTCGCGGTAAAACATTGAGTATCGAGTTCTTTTACTCAATAGTCTTGTTCCCGATAAAATATGTTTATTCTATGTGATTGGCCGAAAGCAACATTAAAAAATTCAACTCAACGACGCCAATCACTGGAGCAAACCGCTATTTAGATCAACGATTTATTGAAAATATTTTCAGCGGTTTGCTTATATACGCTGCGCAGTCAAAATGGTTTCTGCCTGATTAAATGCAAGTGATATAATCCACCAGATTTTACGTCAAATTGTCAGGAGAAAAAAATGGCCAAAACAGAACTTAACGAGCTTATATCACAACTGGATGGCAGCGTTAAAATTTCAGAGGGGAAAGTCCAGGTTGTCTCCGAAAAAAAATTAAGAGGCAGTATTCATTCGCTGGCTGAGGCATCTGCGCTTGAATCTGGTCCGCGCCAGGGATTAGCGCGGTATCTCACTAGATTGATTGCGCTTGAGCTGGGCATATCTCCATCATCGATCCATAACCTGTATATCTCCCGCGGCAAGGGAGTTATCCCGGCGACATTCACCGTTCCTGCCATAAATCTGCGTGCTATGGCATTTGATAGCGCCAGTGCGGTGTTCAGAGCTGCCCTATCTATGAACGCTGGACCGATCATCTTTGAGATCGCCCGCTCTGAGATGGGTTATACCGACCAACGCCCGAGTGAGTATGTTACCAGCATTTTGGCGGCAGCGATTGCCGAAGGCTACCGCGGACCGGTGTTCGTCCAGGGGGATCATTTTCAGGTATCTGCCAAACGATATTCAGCCGACAGTGAGGCTGAAATCAAGGCACTCAACGAGCTGATCGTCGAGGCAATTGCTGCCGGCTTTTATAATATCGATATCGATACCTCCACCATGGTCGATCTTAGTAAATCGACCCTCCCAGAACAGCAGAAGCTCAATACCGGCCTCTCAGCCATGTTTACAGGATATATCCGCTCACTGCAGCCAGAGGGAGTAACGGTCAGCATTGGCGGTGAGATCGGTGAGGTCGGAGGGCACAACTCAACCGCCGAAGAGCTGCGTGCTTATATGAGCGGCTACCTCACTGACCTTAGCAACCAGGCGCCAGGGGTAACCCCTATCAGTAAGATCAGCATCCAGACCGGGACTTCCCACGGGGGAGTTGTTTTACCGGATGGTACGATTGCGAAAGTTAGTGTTGATTTTGACACGCTGGCGAATCTTGGGAAGATTGCCCGGCAGGAGTATGGGCTGGGCGGAGCCGTCCAACACGGCGCTTCAACCTTGCCTGAAGATGCGTTTGGTAAATTCGTAGAAGCACAGGCTGTTGAAGTCCACCTGGCGACTAATTTCCAGAATATGCTCTTTGACCGGCTGCCAGAAGATTTGCGCAATCAAATATACGCCTACCTGGATGAAAAAAGCGCTTCAGAACGCAAACCAGATATGACAGATGAACAGTTCTATTACAAAACCCGTAAAAGTGCTATCGGACCGTTCAAGAAGCAGCTCTGGACCTTGCCAGTCGAGAAAAAAGTGGAGATTGGTTCAGCCTGGGAAGATCAGTTCCGTAAGCTATTCACGCTGCTGGGGTTGAAGGATACACGCGCATTTATCGATCAGACGATTAAACCAGTCCCCATCGCGCCGGTGCTGAAAGATTATCTGGGCGATCTAACCAGCGAAGAAGATGTTTCCGACCTCGCGGATTGAGGGATCTTCCTGTCAACTAAAGTTGCAGTCGAGATTGCACAAGCCAGCGTATTGGAGCTCATCCTGCCAATACGCTGGCTTTATTAACCACGGAGGAACCCGAGCAATATGCCAGTTTCTGACCAGGCGATTGAACCGGAAAGGTATCGTCTGATACCTAGAACACTCATCTTTATTACTTCCGGGGAGGAGATATTGTTGTTACGCGGTGCCTTGGACAAGGCTCGCTGGCCGGACCAGTATAATGGGATCGGCGGTCACCTCGAACGCGGTGAAGACCTCGTTACTTCAGCGAAACGCGAGCTGTTCGAAGAAACCGGGGTGGAGGTAGACAGTTTATGGCTGTGCGGAATACTGGTTGTAGATACAGGGGAAGATCTCGGGGTGGTGGTATTTATCCTCAAAGGTGAATCTCCCAGGAGAGAGTTGCGCGTCTCACCCGAAGGAACGCCTGAGTGGGTCCACACTTCGAAACTCTCCGATCTGCCCCTGGTTGAGGATTTACCAGTGCTCCTGCCCAGGGTCCTGAAGGCACACAGCGGTGAGTTCGCGTTTATGGCTTACAGCCATTATCTGCCAGACGGTGAGCTTTCCATCGAATTTACAGATCAATAAACTCAAGTAAACCCCATCAGAATATTAAATACATTAGCCTAAACAATGTGGTTTGCATAGAATTCCCCTATCCGGTATAATTTTATGTAATTATAAGCGGGGTTGATCGGTCACAATTCATGGTCTATATTTTGGAGGCGTGCTATGGGTGAATTATCTCGCCCTGATGTGATCAAATTGATCGCTAACAATTCGGGCAAAGGAATCAACCTGCGCGGTGTAGATTTAAGCGGAGTCAGTCTCGATCGCCTTAGCCTGATCGAAGCCAATTTGTCGCGAGCTATATTATCCAACGCTACCCTCTGTCAGGCAGATCTTACTAAAGCAAACCTGGAAGAAACGGTTTTAGAATACTGCGACCTTTCTGAAGCCACTCTCCAATTCGCAAACCTGCGTAAGGCGAAAATGGCAGGGTCAGATCTGCGTACAGTAGACCTGCGGGATTCAGACCTGCGAGAGGCGGATCTCCGTGGGGCAAATCTGCGGGGAGCCGATCTAACCCGTGCCAATTTATGGCATATCGACTTACGCGAAGCAAACCTGCTTTATGCTAACATTGAGGGGGCGAAAAACGTTCCTGTCGAAGTTGAAGAATGGTTGAAAAATAAAACCTAAACGATTTCTTCACCCGCTGACCCCCGGAAGTTGTTTAAGGTTGTGTGGTTGGGCTTTCAGGTGTAGAGGCGGTCAAACGTGCTTCCAGAAACCAATTCGTAATTCCATCAAAACGGTCATCGGGCTCAGTTAGTGCGCCCATGCCAACCCCGCGGACTTGCTGGTCGAGCCCATAGGTATATATCGGATAATAGAGAGGCAGCGCCGGCATTTCGTTTGAAAACCTGACCTGGAAGTTGCGATAATCCTTCATCCGCTCCCCATAATCGTCATGGATCCGCGCTTGTTCCAGGAATTCACTCGCCTGGCGGTCATCCCACTGGGCATAATTCTGCCCGTTCGTAATTTGGGTCTGATGCCAGAATGGATATGGATCGGGATCATGAGTGCCTGTATAATCCAGGTCAACCAGAGCTGCCTGGTATTTACGAGGCTCAAGATAATCGCTCAATAATTCCTTATAGGGAACAGCTTTCAATTTTACCTGGACGCCTAATTTCGCCCAATCCCGCTGGATTGCCTGGGCAACCTCTCCATAAGGTGCTTCATCAGGGTATGCCAGTTCAAAAGCCAGCGGCGGCTGGCCTTCCTTCACACGAGCGGTACCCCCCTCGGCTGGGATTGTATATCCTGCATCTTTCAACATTTTTACGGCTGTCTCAGGATCGTACGGAAGATGCTCGAGGCCCTCATAAGATGCCCACGTACCCGGAAAGATTGGTCCGTCTGCCAGCAAAGCCTGACCGTTGAATATATGGTCGATAATCCACTGGCGATTCAAGCCCAGGAGTAAGGCTCTGCGCACAACGCTCTCCTGGAAGAACGGTAAATCTGAATTGTTAAGGTTTAGATAGATCAAACCCATCCGCGGGGAACGTCCGGAAAATAATTGCAGGTTCGGCTCCTGGAGTCCCGTTCTCAAGATAGTATCGTCGATTTGACTGATTCCCATCACGTCCCCAGAGTTATATGCCTGGATAGCGGTCTCCGCGTCCGGGTAATACTTCAGGGTGACCTGATCAATATAGGGTGACTGTTTATAATACTTAGAATTTCCGATAAGAGCAATTCCCTGAATTTTGCCGCTGTCTAATATTAGATGATCGAAACGGTACGGGCCGCAGCCAACAGGCTGAAGATTAAAAGGATCATTGACCAACGCGTCCGGAGAGAGTTTTCCGACTAAATGCTCAGGTAATATTCCGAAGGTCAAATAATCCATGAAGGGCGAAAATGGCTCCGGCAGGCGAAATTGAATGGTTTTATCGTCGATCTTTAGCGTTTCAACCTGTTTCCAGAACTCTCTTATATCATCGGGAATGGGAACAGCAGGATCTTTCAGCAAATTAACGGTAAATATCACATCGTCGCTGGTGACAGGTTTGCCATCATGCCAGGTTGCGTCCTGTCGAATTGAAAAATTATATACTTTACTGTCTTTAGAAATCCCCCAGGACTCAGCCAGGTCGCCGTATGGTAGGGAACGGTTATCAAATTTTATCAAGCTGCAGAAGATCAGCCTGTCAACATCTCTATCTACCTTATTATTCCAATCAAGCAAGGGGTTGTAACGCTGCATAGAGCCGATTAAGGCCTCGCTATATTGTCCCCCTTTAGTCGGTGCAATAACAGGTTCGACGACACCCGGGATGCGCTCTGGTTCTTGCGAAAGTAATAGCACGCCGATAATCGCCAGAGAGACTACGACAATGACCAGTTGCCAACGCAATTTCTTCATGGAAAATAAAAAAGGGCGACGCTCAGCTTAGCCGAGGGTCAACCCTTAAAGAATAACAATTTCGGCTTGAGCACTTATAGATTCGACAAGGTTCTTTATCCAGGGGTGTAGAGGACAGTTGCAATGGTCAGGATAAAGAATACGAAAACTAAGAACGATTGTGATCCGAAACAGGACCTTTTCAATCCCTCTTCGTGCGGTGAAAATCCCGCCCGTATCCGCCCCGGTCAAGCCACCTAAGCCAGCTCCCTTGCTTTGCAATATCACACTGGCAATTAATGCAATCGACGTTATAATCAATGCGATATCCAGGTAAAATAGCACTCTTTACTCCAAGCCTCCTCTAAGCAATTTTCAAGCAGGCGGATTATACCTTCCGTTGGTCTAAACGTCAAATGGTAGCTTTGCATGCTCGATGAGCTGGTCATCAACCTGCACATGCATACCCATTACTCCGATGGGCATGGCAGTCATAATGAAATTGTCAAGGCCGCGCTGGAGACAGGACTGGACGCCGTCCTTGTTACCGATCACAATGTCCTGGTAAACGGTCCAGCAGACTATTATCGCGACGGTCAGAAGCAAACGCTATTAATCATTGGCGAAGAAATTCATAACCAGACGCGCGTTCCCCAGAAAAGCCATCTGCTGGTCTTCGGTGTCAATCGCGAGTTAGCCAACCAGGCAGATGATCCGCAAAAACTGGTAGAGCTTGTTCGCAGCCTGGGAGGCCTTTCATTTATTGCACATCCGGTCGACCCGGCTGCTCCGGCTTTCAACGAGCCGGACATTTCCTGGGAGGACTGGCAAATTCAAGGCTATACGGGTATTGAGCTATGGAATGCGATGTCTGAATTTAAAGGGCGCTTACGCACAAAACTGCATGCCATCTATTATGCGTATAATCCAAGGCGTGTGGCTCGCGGTCCCTTCCCACAAGCAGTCAAAAAATGGGATGAGCTTCTCACTCAGGGCAAACATGTAGTTGCGATCGGCGGCTCGGATGCGCATGCATTACCTGGTAAGCTTGGACCTCTCAAACAAACCATTTACCCTTATTCTTTTCACTTCCACGCGGTAAATACCCATTTACTCCCTTCAGCCGCACTTAGCGGAGATGTAGAATCCGATACGAAGCTAATCCTGGATACTTTGAGCCGCGGGCGGGCATTCATCGGCTATGATCTGCCCGCCTCAACCCGCGGTTTCAAGTTCACAGCTCAGGGTAGAGACCAAACTGCCTGTATGGGAGAGGAAGTGTCCTGTAAAGAGGGCGTTACCATGCAGATCCGCTTGCCAAGGCGGGCTGAATGCAGATTGATAAAAGATGGCAAAACCATCAAAACCTGGTATAACCGGGAAAATTATACCTACATTACGACAGAGCCAGGAGTGTACCGGGTTGAAGTCTATATCCAATACTACAGCCGCCGGCGAGCCTGGATCTTTAGTAATCCAATCTACGTAGTCAGGTGATTATGGAATTTAATCTAAAAGCTCCTTTTCAGGCGACTGGCGACCAGCCAGATGCCATCGCTAAGCTGGTGCAGGGAGTGCGCGCAGGCCAACGCAACCAGGTTCTATTGGGAGCAACCGGTACCGGTAAAACCTTTACCATTGCGAGTGTAATTACCGAGCTCCAGATGCCCGCCCTGGTGATGGCGCACAATAAAACCCTGGCTGCACAGCTCTATGCAGAATTCAGAGAGTTCTTCCCGGATAATGCCGTCGAGTATTTCGTCTCTTATTATGATTATTACCAGCCGGAGGCTTACGTCCCGCGCCACGATCTTTACATCGAAAAAGAGACTGAGATCAACGAGGAAATCGAGCGCCTGCGCCTGGCTGCTACCACTTCCCTGATGTCTCGACGGGATGTGGTGATCGTTGCATCTGTATCCTGTATTTATGGCATCGGTAATCCTGAGGCTTATGGACGAGTAGTAATTAACCTGGAATCAGGGAATATTTACCGGCGCAATGCACTGCTTCGCCAGCTCGTCGAAGGGCATTACCAGCGCAATGATCTGGAGCTTCGCCCGGGTGCTTTCCGGGTGCGGGGCGACACCCTGGATATCATTCCCGCGTATGAGGACCACCTGGGCTACCGCATTACCTTCTTTGGGGATGAAGTCGAACGGATCGTCGAGTTCGACGCCTTGACCGGTGAGCTGCGCCGCGAGTTGAAAGCCACGGCGATCTACCCTGCCAAACATTTCATCACCGATGAAGAAAAACTCAAGCAGGCAATCACGGATATCGAATGTGAATTAGGCGACCGCCTTGCGTTATTACAAAGCCAATGAGCGTTATCTGGAAGCCCAGCGCCTGGAGCAGCGAACCTTATATGACCTGGAAATGCTGCGTGAGGTGGGTTACTGCGCCGGGATTGAAAACTATTCTCGCCACCTTGACCAGCGCCCGGAAGGCTCATCTCCCTGGACGCTGATGGACTATCTACCCTCTGAATATTTATTGATTATCGATGAATCTCACATGACCATTCCCCAGGTCCGCGGTATGTATAACGGCGACCGTTCCCGCAAATCGACACTGGTTGAGTATGGTTTCCGCCTGCCCTCGGCTCTGGATAACCGCCCTTTGAAGTTCGATGAATTTGAGGACCGGATGGGCTTCACCCTCTACACGACTGCCACTCCGGGTCCTTACGAGATGCGGAAAGCAGACCAGGTCGTCGAGCAGATCATCCGCCCAACCGGGCTGGTCGATCCTGAAGTTGAAATCCGACCGGTAGAGGGTCAGATTGACGACCTGGTCGGTGAGATCCGCAAACGGGTTGAAGCCGGTGAACGGACACTGGTCACCACACTGACGAAGCGGATGGCAGAAGAACTCGCCGACTACTTGATGGAGCTGGGGATCAAGGTTCATTACCTCCATTCAGAAATCGATACTTTAGAGCGGATTGGGATTTTACGGGACCTGCGCCTGGGAGTCTTCGATGTTATCGTTGGGATTAACCTGTTGAGAGAAGGTCTTGACTTGCCTGAAGTTTCCCTGGTAGCCATCCTGGATGCGGATAAAGAAGGTTTCTTGCGCTCTGATACTGCCCTGATCCAGACCATCGGGCGCGCAGCCAGGCATGTCCACGGCAAAGTGATCATGTACGCCGACGTGGTTACAGATTCAATGAAGCGTGCGATCGATGAGACGAACCGTCGCCGGGCAAAGCAGGTTAAGTTTAACGAGGAGCACGGGATCGAGCCGGTCAGCATTATTAAAGCCGTGCACGATCTGACTGAGCAGCTTACCATTCACGCTGTGGCGGAGGACCAGGCTGAATACCGGGTAAAGGGAATTTCAGTATCCTCCCGCAAAGACATGCAGCGGGTGATTTCTGAGCTGGATAAACAAATGAAAGAAGCCGCTAAAAATCTGGAGTTCGAGAAGGCAGCTGTGCTGCGGGATCAAATCTATCGAATTGCGCAAAATCATCGCCGAAGAATCGAACGTTCCGCCGTGGGAGCGATTTAAGCTTCTGTCCGGTGAGGAATGACGTAACGCATGATCGGACGTGTCTCAGTACCGGCGCGTAACTTCAATAAAACCCGCGATTATTAAATCCATGATCTTATGACCGTCAATAATGTCACCCGCCTCCTGGAGGCGCGGAAAATCCAATATACTGCTCATGAGCTCCCTGGCGAAAAGCTGGGTGCGCTCGAAGCTGCCAGGCTGTTAAAAATACCCCCTGACCAGGTTTTTAAAACCATTGTCCTCAAACGGGAATCCAGAGGAAAATACATTCTGGCAGTTATTCCCGGAGATAAGGAAGTCGATCTGAAAGCAGTCGCCAGGTTTATCGGTGAAAAAAAGGTACTCGTGCCAACCGAGCGAGAGGCCGAAAAAATCACTGGCTTGCAAGCAGGCGGCATCTCGCCTCTTGCCTTGATCCATAAAGGTTTCCAGGTCTTATTGGATTCTTCTGCGAGCAATCAGGCAATGAAATTTACATATCTGCAGGACAGCGCGGATTGATGGTGAGCCTCCCCGTGGACGCGCTGCTTACATTGACCTCAGCTCAGCTGGCGGAGATCAGCTCATAGAAAGTGGGAATTTTTGGGATTATCCTTTGATGACGGCTACAGGGCGGAGTCGAGCCACTTTACGCGCGATCTGCGCGCCGCTCACAGTATTAACAACTGCGTCCACATCTTTGTATGCTACAGGCGCTTCCTCAGCCAGCCCTGGAAGTGAGCCTGCCCGGATGCGAATCCCTTCCCGCTCGAGCTCTTGACGGAGCTGGTCCCCTCGCACCTGTTTCTTCGCCTTTGAACGGCTCATGACTCGGCCGGCTCCGTGGCAGGAGGAGCCAAACGAGCGCTGCATGCTGTCTTCGGTGCCAACCAGCACCCAGGAGGCGGTTCCCATACTGCCTGGAACCAGAACAGGCTGGCCGATTGCCTGGTACTCAGCCGGCAGTTCGGGAGAACCTGGACCGAAAGCGCGGGTTGCACCTTTGCGATGCACGCATACGGTCATCCGCTGCCCGCCGACCATGTGGGTCTCAATCTTTCCCATGTTATGGGCTATGTCATACACCTGGTGCAGGTGCCAGCTTTCGACTTTTCCCGCCAGAGTGCTCTCAAAAGCCTTCCGCGCCAGGGATGCCAGCAGCTGCCGGTTGGCGAAGGCATAATTTGCTGCACAGCGCATCGCAGCCTGGTAGCTCTGACCTTCCGGAGAATCCAGCGGTGCACAAACCAGCTCTCTGTCGGGCAGGTGGATGTTATACCGGCGCACTGCGTCCTGGAAGCTATCCACGTAATCCGTACAAATCTGATGCCCGAAACCCCGCGAGCCGCAGTGAATTTGAACTGCCAGGCAGCCCTCCACCAGGCCCATCACGCGCGCCGCTTCCGGGTGAAAGATCTGCTCGATCACATCCACTTCAATGAAATGATTTCCAGCTCCAAGAGTGCCCAGCTGCGGGCGGCCACGTTCTTTAGCGCGTTTGCTTACCTTCGCGGGGTCGGCTCCTTCAAGCCTACCTCGTTCTTCAGTTCGCAGCAAATCGGCTTCGCTGGCATATCCATTGCGCAGCGCCCAGGAGGATCCTTCCCGGCACACCTCTTCCAAATCCGCTTCAGTCAGCCTGACCGAGCCTTTCTCTCCTACTCCGCTGGGACAGTAGGAGTTAAGGGCAGATGCCAGCTCATCCAGGTGATTTTCAACAGCCGCGTACTCCATGCCTGAGGCCAACAGGCGTACTCCGCAGTTGATGTCATACCCAATCGCTCCCGGTGAGATGGCTCCACTCGGATAACGAGTAGCCGCTATGCCACCGATCGGGAACCCATATCCCTGGTGCATATCCGGCATCACGACGACGTACCCAACCACTCCTGGTAATGTCGCTGCATTGACTGCCTGATCGAGGGAGTTGTCGGAAGCGACGTCTTCCAGCATTCGCCGGGTGGTAAAGAGCCGGACAGGGACCCGCATATCGCTACGGTAGCTCTGGGGAATTTCCCACTCGAACTCGCTTATCTGTTTTATTTCCTTTAAGGCAATCATCCCAATTCCTCGTGGTTCTTCTTCAGACATCGAAGACAATATGGGTTTCTAAACGAGATGAAACTTGCTTTATTTCCAGATGATGGAATGTTACAGCCTTAATATCCTCATTCTTAGAAAGGATTGGTAGTGCGATACCGCGAGCGTGCAATCGTGAATCATCAATATCAAGCTCTAAATTCGTAACACCGATCCCATTTTGCTCGCTCTGGAAAAGCAGCTCATTCAAAAAAGCAACTAAAATACTTTCGGAGTTTGTGAAGGGGATCTCGAACTTAAAGGCGCGTCCTTCATCCAACAGGTTCAGCTTGGTACCGGAGAGCGAATACATACCTTGAGCTGCTTCGATAAACAGTCCCGGTAAATCGGGCGCCCACACCTCGATCTCCCAATCGGCAGCATGCTCGATCTCGCGAAATCCTTGCTGCAAGATATCCTCACCAGACATTTTAGTCCGTTATAATCCCATACTCAAAGGACTAAGTACAGTCACAAAACTTATGAACGATGGCGCTTCGATTATTAGCCTTGGAAAATACCTGAACATCCAACAGAATTTATGTGACTGTACTTAGCGCTCCGTTAGTGTCGATTATAATAATTACGGTTGTTCTGCCATCATTCTACAATGAAACCGATGAAAAACCAATTATCTCTGCTGGAATACCACCTGCAAAAATTAATCGAGGGCGGCGTTGCCAGGGTCTTGCAGCTGGATCCACAACAAAACGATCTGTCCAAGATATTAGCTCAGGCGATGCAAACTGAGCTGCAAACCGATCCGCTCGGAAAGCCCATCTCTCCAAACCTTTTCACAGTCTATGTCGCTCCGGCGCGCTTTCCAGTATTGCAGGCAAACCAATTTTTTTTGGATGAGCTGACCCAAAACCTTATCCAGGCGGCTGGTGAATCAGGGATCGGGTTTAATATCCCTCCGGTCGTACGCCTCTCATATGATCCCAGCCTGGTAGGCTGGCAAGTCCGGGTGAGTGCCCGCAACAGCCTCGAAGGCTTACCTCAAACTACAGAGCTTATCCACGACGACATGCTTTTTGAGGAAATCCCAGGCAATGCGTTCTTGATTGTCGATGGCACCAGTTTTTTTCCATTGAATAGAAGTGTTATTAATATAGGGCGGCGTGAAGATAACCATTTGGTCATTGAAGATCTCCGCGTTTCAAGAGTGCACGCCCAGCTGCGCGCTATCCATGGGCATTTTCACCTTTTCGACCTGGATTCGACCAGCGGTACTTCGGTAAATGGGAAGCCTATCCATCAGCACGTCCTTGTTACCGGGGATGTTATATCGTTGGCAGGCTACCCATTGGTATACGGGCAGGATTCTGCCAGTGAAACGCAAGACCTGAGTGATCTCAACTTGCCACCGGATGAACCACAATTTCTATGAGTGCAGAACTCCTGCTCGTGCTGAGGATAATCCTGGCTATCAGCCTATATGCCTTCCTTGCCCTGGCGATATATACATTATGGGCAACTTTGCGCCAGACGAGTAAGTCCCTGGCAGAACCTCAAGTTATTCCGATCATGCTTACCCGTCTCGGTCCTGCTGAACAAGTGCCTGAAAATTTCGCTCAACCCACTGTGCTGATCGGTCGTGATCCGGCAAGTGATTGTCAGCTTGAAGAGCCAACCGTATCCGCACGACATGCCCGTCTTAGTTTTCATCACGGGCAGTGGTGGGTAGAGGATTTACACTCCAGGAACGGTACATTTATCAATCTTGTGCCTGTGAAAGAACCTGTCGTGATTGCTGATGGAGATCAGCTCAAGTGCGGAGAAGTGAAGATTTACGTCCAGTTGACTGGTTCCAGTTCGGACAAAGAAGTGTCAGGAGTGTAGTGCGATGGATGCCCAAACGAAATTCGCTGTAATCGGTGGAACGGGTTTGCAGGATATGGACGGGCTTCAGACGCTCCAATCGATTGATTTGGAAACGCCTTTCGGCAAACCAAGCGCGCCGATCGTGATCGGTGTCCTGGCAGGGCGCCAGATTGCGTTCCTGTCTCGGCATGGCATCGGTCATCACCTGCTTCCGAGCGAGGTCAACTATCGGGCAAATATTTACGCATTGAAATCCCTGGGGGTCGAAAGGATCGTCAGCATCAGTGCCTGCGGCTCTTTGAGGGAGGACTATGCCCCAGGGGACATCGTTATTCCCAGCCAATTATTCGACCTGACGCGCGATCGCAAGCGGACTTTCTTCGGCGAAGGAATTGTCGCACATGTCGGCGTAGCTGATCCCTTCTGCCCCGATCTGTCGGACCAGCTATTCGCTGCAACCAAAATGTGCGGCGGCAATGTTCACGAAGGGGGTTCATTCGTTACGATCGAAGGACCCCGATTTTCGACCCGGTCTGAAGCGAATACTTTCCGCTCCTGGGGAATGTCCATCGTCGGTATGACAGCCTCACCTGAGGCATTTCTGGCACGCGAGGCAGAGATCTGTTATACGATCATGGCTCACGTAACCGATTACGATGTCTGGCATGTGAGTGAGGAGCCTGTTTCCGTAAATATGGTGATCGATACTCTTAAAACAAATACTTCTTTAGTCCAGCGTGTAATCTATACATTGTGCGAAGGGCTTGCGCTTCGACCGTGAATGCGATTGCAGTACAGCATTAGCCAATGCAATTATTACTCGCTCGGATGTCATTCCTCCAGGCACGCGTGAAAAACTCGACATTTTGGTCGGCAAATATCTTTGAGGGTGACTCGTCTGAAAAATTCCGGATTCTTAAAAAAATCGATTGTCGCACCAGAGCGATTGCAAGGACTGCTGCTATTATTAGCGGCGGTATTTATTTTCATTTACAGCATGTCGCTCACCATTTCACCCGCCGTACGCGCCCGCACCTGGCAGACAGATCTTCGCTATACGCAATGGATTGGCTTTTTTACCTGGGCTATCGTATTTTTAATTATCCATTTTCAATCAGTCCGTTGGCTCCCGTCTCGGGATCCTTATTTGTTGCCAGTTACAGCGCTCCTGAGTGGTTGGGGATTGATGACTATTTACCGTTTATTGCCAGGGTTTGGATTACGCCAGTCAGTATGGCTGGCGGTTGCGGCAGGACGTGTTAATAGCAGGTTTAAGATTGCCTGCAAACCTGGGCTACCTGCGCAAACATAAATACTTGCTCCTGGTTGGGGGATTAACCCTGACCGCTTTGACGATAATATTTGGGACGAACCCTCTCGGCAACGGACCGCGCATGTGGCTGGGTTGTTGCGGGATATATCTCCAACCCTCCGAGCCCCTCAAGCTGCTGCTGGTAATCTACCTTGCTGCGTTTCTTGCGGATCTTCAAGTCTCCATGATCATCCGGAACGACAGTAATCGCAGCGGAACAAAATCCCCACCGGGGTCAGTGTTTACCTTACTGGCTCCTACACTGGTTATGCTCAGCCTGGCTCTCATCCTGCTTCTTGCCCAACGCGACCTGGGTACAGCTTCAATTTTCCTGTTTTTATATGCAGCGATGCTCTTCTTGAGCACCGGTCACAAGCGCATCCTGGTAATCGGGGCAATATTAATCGGTATTGCAGGAATAGCCGGCTATGCTGCGTTCGATCTGGTACGCCTGCGTTTTGAAGGCTGGCTCAATCCCTGGCTGGACCCAAGTGGACACTCATACCAGATCGTCCAATCGATCCTGGCAATTGCGAACGGAGGAGTATTTGGAAGAGGTCCAGGCTTAGGCAACCCAGGTTTAGTTCCGATCCCCCATTCGGATTTCATCTTTGCGGCGATTGCAGAAGAGAGTGGGCTGGCGGGAGTGATCGCCCTGGTAATATTGATCGGCATTTTTGCTGGGCGCGGTATAACGATTGCCTTGAATTCCCAGGACCATTTCCGCCGGCTCCTGGCAGCTGGCTTGACTGCATTTATCGTCGGTCAGAGCATACTGATTGCCGGCGGAAATGTCAGGCTGCTGCCGCTTACCGGGGTGACTTTACCTCTGGTCTCCTATGGTGGGTCATCATTAGTGACTTCTTTTGTCGCAGTCTTATTGCTGCTGCAGATCAGCAGCCTGAAGGCCAACAAACCGGTTCCACTCAGTATATCCAGGATATACCTGTTTTTCGGTGGTCTGCTCTTCGCAGGGCTGGTCGCCGTCGCACTGGTGACTGGCTGGTGGGCCGTATTCCGTAGTCCAGGGCTGCTCACCCGCACAGACAACGCCCGGCGCACAATCTCTGACCGAGATGTCCGCCGAGGAGCGCTCGTCGATAAACGGGAGCAGCCGATTAACCAGTCGCTGGGGGGACCGGGCAGCTACAGCAGATCGACGAGTTATCCGGATCTGAGCGCGTTTGTTGGCTATACGAATCCAACCTTCGGTCAATCCGGACTCGAAGCTGCGCTCGATCCTTATTTGCGCGGCACGCAGGGTAATTCCGACTGGCTCGTCTGGTGGAACCACCTGCTCTACGGCGAGCCGCCGCCAGGCCTGGATGTTCGCCTGAGCCTGGATTTAGCGATCCAACAGAAGGCCGACGCGCTGCTCAACCAGCATCCAGGCGCCCTGGTCTTGCTGAATGCCAAAACAGGCGAAGTACTGGCTGTCTCGACGCGGCCAACATTTGATGCGAACCATCTCGAAACTAACTGGCAGGATTTGATTGCGGACCCTGAAACGCCGCTGGTTAATCGAGCAACACAGGGCAGCTACCCGCCAGGAGCCGCTGTAGCACCCTTTCTCCTGGCGCAGAGTGAATTGGGGCAAGCTCAGCTGCCGGAACTCCCTCCAGAAGAACAAAAGGTCACGTGCGCGCAATCGCCTATAAACCGGACTTGGTCGGAAATGATCCGCAGTGGCTGCGCAGAATCGCTTACCCGCTTGATGGATATTCTGGGGGATGCTCAGAGCCAGCAGTTATTCGAACGCCTGGGTTTAATCGCTCCGAACCAAAGCATAGCTTCCGCGGAAAGCCCCACCCGTGAAGTGGTCGGCTCCGGTCCTGGTAACTTAACTGTAAGCCCGCTTGAGATGGCGCTCGCGGCCGCGAGTATCAGCTCAGGCGGCAAACGTCCTGCGCTGAGGACGTGCTTCAGCCGTAAATATTCCTGAATCCGGCTGGGTTCCACTGCCTGGCGAGCCACCGGTGGAAGTTTTCCCGGAGCAGGATGCTGGTCTGGCAGCTGACCAGCTTAAGGCAGATACGAAACCGATTTGGGAAACATTGGCTGTCGCCGAGCGGGACACAGGACACCCAATCACCTGGTATCTCGGGGGAAGCCTGCCTGGCATAACCGATACCCCGCTTGTGGTAGCTGTTGTTTTAGAAGAAAATGATCCACAGCTTGCCAGCCAAATCGGTCAGCAGCTGCTCTCGTATGCCCAGGCTGCCCCTTAGATTATCCGCGGACCACGCGCAAGTAATGGCGCTTGCCCACTTGTAGTATTCCCTCATCCGGAAATTTTTGATCAGGTTCGGTGAGCGTCGCTCCATTCAAGCGCACCGCTTTCTGCTGGAGCATTCGGCGACCTTCACTACGGCTGCCCACCAGTTTTCCTTGTACCAGGACTTCCAGCACCGATAGATTGTCCAATAATTGGTAGGTATCCATTTCCTCGGGAGGTTTGCCTTCCTGGAAGACGCGCACGAACTCCCGTTCGGCAGCTTCCGCGGATTCGGCGGAGTGATATATGGTAACGATCTCTCGCGCCAGCTTCATCTTCACATCCCGCGGGCTCAACCGCCCCTCCTCAATACCTCTTTCCAGCTCGATGATTTCAGCTGGCGTCCAACGCGTCACCAGGCGGAAATATTTTCCCATGGCTTTATCTGGGATCGACATGACCTTACCATACATATCTTCCGGGGTGGAAAACAAGGGGATATGGTTTCCCAATGATTTGCTCATCCTGATTTCCCCGTCGGTGCCCGGTAATATTCCCATGATGACCGCGATATTGGGTTTTATCCCTTTAAATTCCATCAATTTTCGACCTGCCATCAGGATGTTGAACAGCTGATCAGTTCCGCCGATTTGGACATCTGCGCGCAATGCATAAGCATCGTAGCCTTGCATAATCGCGTAGAAGGTTTCATGCAGGTAGATTGGGTCGCCTTTCTCCCAGCGCAGTCGGAAATTTTCTCGGGTAATGAACTGCTGGATGGTAAAGTTGGAAGCCAGCTCAATCAAATCCTTGAAAGTTAAGCCAGATAGCCACTCCGCGTTGTAGCGGATTTGGGTCTTATTGCGGTCCAATACTTTGAAGGCTTGCTCCGCATATGTGCGTGCATTCTCCTCCACTTGTTCGTGGGTTAATTGCGGGCGGAGGATATCTTTATCCGAAGGATCGCCAATTAATGATGTATAGTTGCCGATCACAAAAATAACCTCATGGTCCAATTCCTGGAACTGGCGCAGCTTGCGCATCGGGATGGTATGCCCGAGATGCAAATCACTGGTGCGTGGATCGAAGCCAGCATAAACCCGCAAGCGGCGTCCAACCTGCTGAGCTTCTTCAAGACGCACCTTCAGCTCATCTGCCATGGCTTGCTTCACTGCCTCATCGCCATATTCCGTACCTTGCATCAAATATTGGACCTGATCTGCAATCGACATCTGTCTGGTCATCGACTCCTCCACTCTTCCTTGATTGCCCCGAAGTATTCACCGATCAATAAAAAGCGCCCTCTGCGGAGAGGGCGCGCAAATCTCACCGCACAGGGGATTAATTCAAAAAATAATAATATACCCTGGTAATCATGCAGTAATTATAACCCAAAATCCCAATTGGCATTTTTTTCACCTATTATCGACGGCTGAAGAGCCATCCGGTTCGGTTTTCTCATGCTATAATTCGCCCAAAATTGGGAAGCAGTATGTTTGAACCTGTCCTGGTCCTTAACGCGAATTTTGAACCGATCCACGTTTGCAATACCCGGCGAGCCATTGGTTTGATCTTAACCGGAAAAGCAAACCTGGTGCTCAATGGTCGCGGTGAGATAAAAACTGTCTCCCTTAGTCTCCCCCGACCTTCCATTATCCGTCTCTCCCACATGGTCAAGCGGCCGCGTCCCAAAGTCCGCCTGACAAAACGCGAGATTTTGCGCAGGGATGAGTACACCTGTCAATACTGCGGGCAGCATGTGTCTATCCTGACGATAGATCATGTGATTCCTCGCCGTATGGGCGGCACTGACACCTGGGAGAATCTGGTCACCGCCTGCCCGGCATGCAATCATCGCAAGGGGGGCAGGATGTTGGATCAAGCACAAATGCATCTCCTGCACCTTCCAATCGAGCCGCCGGCATCAGCCACTTATCTTTTTGCCAGGCACCTGCGTGAGAACAGCGAATGGGAGCCTTTCGTCGAGGGCTGGTAAAAAAGAGTAGAAACTAAAAAAGATGGTGGGCGAGTGGGAAGCAGCCCATCATCTTTTTTGTTTTTTTCTCTACCGAAAGTGGAGTACCTATTCTACTGGTATTCGATTTCCATAAAATCACAGGCAAGCGTCACCGGACCACCAAATGTGTCTTCCGCCTCTTTGACCAGAACGCTGGGGTCATAATTCCACGTCCGGTAATGGATCAAATAGAGCTCACGGACGCCCGCTTCCCTGGCAATCTCGCCAGCCTGCGCAGCAGAGGTATGTCCGGCCGTGGCGCCTGCCGCTTCGTGAACCAGTATATCGGCGCGCATCCCCAGGCGCACCACTTCCGCACACGGGGAAGTATCGCAAGAATAAGCAAACACTTTGTGCGAATTTTGAAACTCAATCCGAAGCCCGATGGTGGGGACGAAGTGATGCACTGGAGAGGAATAAATATTGAACTCAGAGCCCGTCAGCACTGTCGCCATTTCTCGTTCTGGTAACGTAATAAATTCTACCGAGTAGAAGTTAGGCCAGGTCGCCCAATCGTGAAACTCCATCAGCTTTCGGGTTCGTTCGAGAGTATATTCCAGTCCGTATATCTTCAGAGGGTCTTTTCTGCCCATCAGCCAGGAGCTCATGAGGAATGAAGGCACCCCGGAGACATGATCTGGGTGAAAATGGGTCAGGATCAAATCGGTGACCTGGTTATGGGTGATGCCTGCCTGCTGCAAGGCGGATGATGGGGTTGTGACCGGTATCGATCAGCACGACTCTATCGCTACCCACCAGGACCATGTGTGTATTTTCATGGTCCATAGCGGGAATTGCATTTGAAGTGCCCAGGAAGATCAGCTTTGGCATGATGATTCTCTTCGTTCGCTCCAGTTCTGAATTTTATTTCCCCAACCATAACAAAACAATTTGCGGCGTAACGAATACCTCTAAGATTGCAGCCCCAATCAAAAGAGGCAGCACCAGACCCACCATTATTTTAGTCCAGTCAGCCAGAGAGCGCAACCATGCCGATCCGATCGACTGATACTTGGTTGAAGCTGCCAGAGTCGCTCCCATGCGGAGTATCGCCGCGCCAGCCAGGATCATTGCCGGAATTTCAAAGATCCCATGGGGGAGTACAAATGCACCAAAAAATGCAACAGGATTTATCCCCGCTGAAGCAACACTGGCAACAAAATACCCGATTAGTATAAAGGGAACCATTAACACGATAACTCCCAGAACACCGAATGAAAATATCCCTAAAGCTGTTGCCAGCAAAATGGCGCGCAGATTGTGCGCCCAAACCATCCCAACACTCGAGGCTGATAAGAAACGTAGAGGCTCTAACCCTTGCACGAACCCCTCGTTCAAATTCTCCAGCTTTAGCATCCCGGTTGGGATGACGAACACCCTTGATTCTCGCACTCCGATCAGGAAGGCTGTACCCAGCAGAAGGGTCATGATCAAGATTGGCCAGCCCATTTTTCCAACAACCTGAAGCACTTCCCTGCGGTACCAAACCCAGAAATTTCTGCTCTTACCGAAAAATCCATCTTTGAACTGCCGCCAACTGCCGATCATATTAACGCTATCGAGCTCTTTGCCCAACAGCTCCTCGCGGTTGAAGTGAGTGATGCCTGTACGCAATAACAGGCAGGCTACGACAGCCAATCCTAAAATTGCCCACCACAGCACACTGTACATCCCCCAAAACATGACAATGCTCTCGGCCTGGATGAGCAGCGCAACGGGAATAATGATGAAAGATGCCAACAAGTTTGCTGCCCTGACAGACGTCATTTGCGCCGAAATAACCACCGCGCCGCTCACCATGACGATGGCTTGAACCGTGGTCAACATCAGGATTTGGGTCAGCAATTGCGGCGTGGGAGACCACCCAACTTGCCTATTAACCCCCACCAAATAAACCCCAATCCCGAGGTATGCAGCCAGCAGCGGTGGCACCATGGCTGCCAGCAGTTTTCCGAGGTAGAGCTGGCCGTCGGTTAATGGGCTGCTGAGTAATGGCTCGATACTGCGGCGTTCCTTTTCACCGACAAAACTCTCCAGGGCAATCACGAGGGAGAAGGATATCGGAAAGAAGCCGACTACCATTAACAAGAACGGGATCAGCCGCTCGGCAATGAGCGGTGCGCCGTAGCGACCGACGAAGAGTACTGCCTCTCGGGCGGTAAAGTTCATCAACGCGGGAAAAATATCGTTAATGTAATAATGGGGAAAATAATCCGCCAATCACGGAATTGGTCGCGCACTTCCCGGCGAGTAACTATAAATGCAGGTTGCAGTTGTTTTAGCATTGATTGCTCTACTACGCGGAGCTGTTGATAGCCTGCAAATATACCTGCTCAAGGCTTTGCGGCACTTCATGCAGGCTAACTACTGGCAATCCCTGGTCGAGTAAACCCCGTAGTACAGCCGGGTTATCGCGCACTGGGTCTGAGGAGACGTAGCGGATCCAATCTGCTCCGGACTGGGTCAGCTTGACTCCGCTGGGTAATACAGGCTTGGTCCCATTGATCGGCTGCCCCAATGACAATTCATATTCTGACGGTCCGAGCAGCCTCTTTTTTTAAATCGGAAGGCGAGCCTTGGGCGATAATCGCCCCGCGCCGGATAATTGCGATCTGATCGGAGAGTTCTTCGGCTTCGGCAAGGTTGTGAGTGCAGATCACAATCGTACGCTCGCTCGAGCGCAGCTCGAGGATCGAATCGCGTACCAGCCGCGAGCTCTCAGGATCCATGGCTGAAGTGGGCTCATCCAATAAGAGGACCGGGGGTTCATGAAGGAGAGCGCGCGCAAGTGCCAGTTTCTGCCGCATCCCTTTCGAAAACTCACCGATCTTGCGACTTCGAACGGAAATCAGCCCAAACTCCTCCAGTAGCTGGTGGGCGCGCTGGCTGCGTTTGTTGGGCTCAAGTCCATAGATTTGGCCAAAGAAATCCAAATACTCAAGCGCTGGCATGCGGTTGTACAAGCCATGGTTTTCGGTAAGTACACCCACCGAGGCGCGAACCTGAGCTGCTTGCGTGACCACGTCATAATCCAGCGACCTGAGCCGAGCCGCGGGTCGGCTTTAATACCGAAGTAAGCATCCGGACGGTGGTAGTTTTCCCGGCTCCGTTCGGACCCAATAATGCCAATACCTGACCGGTTCCCACTCGTAATGAAACGCTATCTACAGCCAGAAATTGGTCGAATTCTTTAGTAAGATCCTGAGTGAGGATCATAATTCACCTTGGCGCCAGTCCAAGTAATCACCCTTCAATGCGTCTGCAAACGGAAATCCAAACCATTTTACTCCGGTCTAATTTCAGGCATGATTACAGATCGGTTAGGCGAAGCACAAGGCTTATTCGGTTATTCAGGGATGATATTCACCTGACTGAAGAAATTACTCAGTAGGCGTTGGGGACTCAGCCAGCGGTTTTCGGCGGTGACGCCAAATCAAAAATCCAGCTGAGCAGACCGCTACGACGAGCATCAGGGTCTGGTTTGCATTGATGCCGAAAAGCTGGGAGGCATCTAAGCGGAGAAACTCGAGTAAGAATCGCCCGAGCGGGTATGTGATCAAATAAACCAGGAAGATATCGCCTGGGAAGAGCCTGGAAGCGTATCGCCTGCCGATCCAAAGTAAAAAGAACATATTAAGCAGGTTATAGATTGATTCATACAAAAAGAGGGGATGGTAGGTTGCCTGGTTTTCGAATCCCGGTAAACGATGTTGCGGGTCGATCGTAATTGCCCAGGGTAATTTGGTCGGAGCGCCATACAGCTCCTGGTTGAAGTAATTTCCCCAACGACCGATAGCTTGAGCTAATGCCAGCGGGGGCGCAGCAATATCCGCCCATACCCCAAAGGATTGCTTCCGGCGCCGGGTAAACAGGTAGAGGGCTAATACACCACCCATGATCGCTCCGGGAATCCCCAAACCCCCGTTGCGAATATTGATGGCATCCAAAGGGTGGGTCAGGTAATAGTGGGTGGTGATGCCCTGTTCGACCATAGAAGGCGGCGGCGTGAAGATGTGCCACAGCCGGGCACCGATAATCCCACCGATCAATACCCAGATCAATGCATCCCAGACCAGGTCGCTTTGCAGTCCCTGCCGCCGCGCCAGGTATGCAGCCAGCAAGGCTGCCAGTACGGCACCAACCATGATGATGATGCCATAATACGTAATAATGGTTATATTGCCAATATGAATGCCCACTAAACCTCCTCAGCTTTCTTTTGCTGCCGCTAAGAGATATTGGCGGCGCACATCGTAAATTCGTTGCAGGGCAGTAAAATTCGCCAGAACTGCGATGATCCAGAGTGCAACCCAGGGGAGGTTTAATACCAGCAGCGGCGCCAGGACAAGATAGCGTTCCATGCGAGTTAGAACCCCGACCTTTGTGTCTTTCCCCAAGGACTGCGTCCGGGCACGGACATAAGAGACGAGGACCGAGCCTGCCGCTGAAAGGAACGCTAACATTGCATAGAGCTCGCTTCCCTGGTGGACGTAATAATATAATAACCCACCAAATATTATTAATTCGGAATAGCGATCGGTGACTGAATCGACGAATGCGCCAAATTCACCTGCCATCCCCCGCAAGCGCGCCATCGTCCCATCGAGTGCATCCACCGGTCCCATGAGCAGGATGAGAACTCCTCCCCAGAACATATATCCTTGAGCGAGAAGTATTGCACCGATAGAATTGCCGATCAATCCCAGCAAAGTCATGGTATTCGGCATCAACCCCAATCGATTAAGGAACTTGCCGATCGGATCTAATACACCTTTGAATATAACCCTCATCCGGTCTGTGAAGGTTAACGGCGGTTTTTTGTCGGTTGTTGATTGCTCCATGTCAGGGGATGCCTCTCTATTTAATTATTCTTTGTATTTATTGGGCGGAATGCTATCCCATTGACCAAAGACTGTCAAGATAAGGTGTTCTGGCTTTGATCAGGCATAAGCTTCGTCAATTTCTTCGTCGGGTGGGATTAGCACTTCCCGCTCACGACCCCCACCCTGGGCAGGACCGATAATTCCCATCTCTTGCAGCTCATCGATCAAGCGCGCCGCACGCGGATAACCAACATGCAGCCTTCTCTGCAAAAGAGATGCGCTGGCTCTCTGGGTCCTGCGTACGACCTCGACAGCTTGTTGGATGAGCTCATCATGGTCCGCATACTGAGCCTCTTCTTCCAACATGCTCTCCCAAGGTGGTGGCTCGGGTTCGAGCATGGTAGCTCCAGATTTCTGCCAGAATGTAATCACCCGCTCGATCTCTTGATCGGTTACCCAGACACCCTGCGATCTCATCGGTGCCGGCGCTTCCGGTGCCAGATATAACATATCCCCTCGACCCAACAGGGACTCCGCGCCGACACTATCCAGGATTACACGCGAATCAATCGAAGATGCCATGGCAAATGAGATACGTGCAGGGAAGTTTGCTTTGATCAACCCGGTCACCACGTCTGTGCTTGGTCGCTGGGTTGCGACCACCAGATGGATGCCGGTTGCCCTCGCCATCTGGGCTAGGCGCACCAGGTTGTGCTCGGTTTGATCCGGTGAGGTCATCATCATATCCGCTAATTCATCTACCAGCACCACGATTTGGGGCAGCGGTTGTTCCCCCTTGCGCCTGCGCACCTTCCGGTTATAGCTGTCGATATTGCGTGAGCGAGAGGCCTCTAATAATTTATAACGCCGATCCATCTCGGCAACTGTCCAGCGCAATACGCCCATGATCCGCTCAATTTCAGTCTCGACTTTACCGTAGAGGTGGGGCAGGCCGTTGAACCTTACCAGCTCAACCATTTTTGGATCAGCCATAACCAGCCGGAGATCTTCCGGAGTATTATTCATCACCAGGCATGCTGTAATCGCAGCAATGCAAACCGACTTGCCTGAGCCTGTTGTGCCTGCGATCAGCAAATGCGGCATACGCGCCAGGTCTGCCACAACAGGCGACCCGGAAACGTCCCTTCCCAGGGCAATCGCGAGGGGTGAATTAATTTTATTGAAAGCGTCCGATTCCAAAATTGGCCTCAAGCGCACCAATGCCGAACGCGTATTGGGTACTTCGATGCCCACGTAGGGACGTCCTGGGACAGGTGCTTCGATCCTCAGGCGATCGGCAGAGAGCGCCAGAGTAAGATCGCGGCTTAGCGAAGCAATTTGGGCGACCCGGACTTTTTGTTTTGCTTCACCATCGGTTACCGATTTATCCATAAAGCCTGGTTCGACCGCGAATTGGGTTACAGTCGGACCAACCCTAAAACCGACAACTTTAGCGGGGATACCAAATTCAGCGAGTGTTTTTTCAATCATGCCGGCTGTCAGGTTGATGTTGCGCTCATCCGGGCGGTTCGACTGTTCGCTGATCAAGAGGTCCAGTGCTGGAAGACGTTCGTCCCGTTCCCGCTGCTCTGCGGGTTTTTGATCCTCTTCCGGGTCATACTGGAATGATTTACGAAATTCGGCTGGTAGCTGAGTCTTACGCTTCCGCTCATCTGACCTGGATTCAGCACGAGTATCTGCCGCGCCGATTGGCGCTTCACTGATAATCACCCCCTGCTCAAGGTCGTCCTGAGAGAGGGCCGTCGCCCGCACCGACCTGCGCGCCCAGCGGTACAGGTAGCTCAAAAATCCGACTGCAAGCATCAGGCTCAGGACAAAAACCACCATCAATAATAGCGCCATCCAAATCGTTCCATCCAGACCGATGGGTGATAGTAACATTCGAAGCATTTCAGCCAGTCCCCAGCCTACTCGCCCACCCGTCTGGCTTAATTCCTCCGGCTGCAACCGTGAGCCGCCCAGTACAGTCAAAATAGCGATCGATGAAAACACAGCGACTTCAAAAAGGATGATACGTCCCCAAGGAATTCGATCGGCAGCTCCGCTAGCGCGCCTGCGCAGCAGCCAAAATCCGAGCAAAGAGAGTAAAACTACTATCCAGATGCTCCCCCATCCGAAGAAATCGCGCAAGTGCTCAATCCACCATGTTATCAAAAACCCTCGGGTAAGCTCAGGGGTAATGAGCGCGAACAAAGTAGTAATAGCCAGCACCAGTGCAGCAATCCCAAGAATATCCCAAACGAAACGTTGGAACAGGTTTAGACTGCGCAAAGTCTGATCAAGAGAGCGCTTAGGTTGTTCAGTTGAAGGGCTTTTCGCCTTTACGGGTTTATTCGACGTATCCCGCGGTGCGGGCTTGGTTGATTTCTTTACAGCCATCCTTGAGGATCATTCCCTGGGAAAAGGTAGCCTGTCCAGTATCAGTAGAATTATCGTATCATGTTATCGCGGGCGTAATTTCTTTGTAGGGAACCGGCCGGATCGCAATAAATATTCCCATTAAAATAAGTATAGCACCAAATATCTTGACCACACTTGGGATTTCGTGTAAAAAAACGATTGCAAGAATTGTTGAACCAATTGGCTCACATAGCAAAACGATCGATACGATGGCGGCAGAGACATATTTTATAGACCAGTTGAACGAAGAATGACCCAGCAACTGGGGGAATAACGCAATCAGCAACAGCCAAATATAGGTTTGCGGAGAATATCCTACCAGCTGCTCCCGATTTACCAAAGCTAATCCTATTAATACGATTGCAGCCAATCCATATACAACAAAAATATATCCAACCAGAGAATAATTCGAACGCAGCTTCCTGCCCATCATAACGTATAGCGCCAGCATGATCGCTCCGCAGATAGCTAATAAATCGCCGATGAACGCTCTCCCTTTGAACAGCTCGCCGAGCGGTGGGCAGATTAGTGTGCTGTAACTAATAATACAAATATCGTTGAGCGCGATTACCAGACCTCCAATCAAGGCCAGGATCATGCCGATCATTACAGTCCGGGTTATCGACTCTTTTAAAATGAATGGTGACAACAAAGCAACCCAGAGCGGGGTGGTATTTACAAAGACCACCGAGCTGGCCACAGTTGTATACTCTAGCGAGGTGATCCAGGTAGCAAAATGCAGTGCCAGAAATAAACCAGCCAGCGAGATAAATAACCGATCCCGTCCGTGGATCGAGCGTATTTCTTGTCTATTTCGGGATAGAGCAAACGGCGTTAGGATCAGCGTAGCCAGCCCCAGCCTCCAGGAAGCGATTACCAGTGAGGGAGCCTGAGTCTGGGCATTGCGAGTTAAAACAGCACCCGTGGATATCGCCAGAATCCCGACAGCCATGACCCAGTAAGGTGAGATACGCGGTACTTGCGGATTTACTTTCACTGCCTCCCCCTCACAATCCGGAGCTGCATGCAATCAGCCGTCTGGGCGGGTGATTTAATCCCCTTTGCGTGAGATATGCCAGATCACTTTCCCCAATAGTGCCTCTCGATCAATCGGCCCGAAGCTGCGACTATCCAGGCTTGCCGCATGGCTGCCTACAACGTATAAGACACGTTGGGCTGGGTCTGTCCATTCAATTTTCTTAATCAGTGTGCCGTAAGGACTCACCCGGAAGACGACCACATCACCTGGGCTGGGTGAACGAAAGAAGAAGGGGATTTTGGATATTAAGACAAAATCCCCTTCGTGGAAATCGGGTAGAAGGCTATCGCCGCGGATTTTTATCCAGCGCAGCATTACAGGTTGGGATAGACCAGCTCCAGCTCGGGTTTGTATGGTGCCTTCGCACGCTTCGTCGCAATGCCTTTAGTCGCCCAAAATATCTCGGCGAACTTGTTGATTGCCTCTACGAACTGAACGGCAGATTCTCGATCAGCAGTCTGGCGCACTTTCGAGCCGAGCTGGAAGATTTGATGGACCAGGGATGGGATCTCTGGGAATTTTTCAAGCTGAGGAGCCTTGATGTAATCGCCATAGATAATCCTTATTTCCTGCTTGGCTTTCTCGGCATGTTCTTCCTTCACAACCACATAGCGTGCCATTGAATTGCGATAATCCATATTTTTATCAGGGGCAGTTTTATCCAGATCCGTCATTAAATCGATCATCCTGACCACCGTAAGGGCGGCAATCTGAGCCGTAATGGGGTCATAGATACCACACGGAATATCGCAGTGCGCGCGAGCTTCTTCGAATCCAACCCATGCATCCAGGGTTTTAAGGATATGGTGCAACATATTTTCCTCCATCTATAGTATGAACCTAGGGGTGACTGTTTCACACAGCGTTGAAATCATACTGAATAAGGCTATTCCTGTCAAGATTTACTACTGCCTGGCTCGTTGAGAAGAATTCACCATCCACACCATTTTCCGGATAATTATTTTATCCCCTTGCGTCATTCTTATATAAATTATGCTGAATATCCCAGGTGAACAGGATGAAAGACCTCGTTGCATGAGTCAGAATTTAAGGTAAAATAAATCAGTCTGCTCTATTCTGAAATAAATTGACATCTCAAACTCGGAGGTAAATCATGACATACATTATTACCAGCCTGTGTCTGCGCGATGGCGGTTGCGCAGAGGTCTGCCCGGTTGAATGCATCGTCCCCGGGAAACCCATCGAAGAATGGCCATGGTATTATATCGATCCAGATACCTGCATTGATTGCGGTGCCTGCGTCCCAGAATGCCCTTATGAAGCCATCTTCCCTGAGGATGAGGTTCCAGCAGCCTACAGGGCTAAGGGTGGGGAATACATCGCTATGGTCGGCCTGACCGGGCATTGGGAAGGCACAAATCACCATGGTGAAAAAGTGGTACTCGAATTGACTCGCCAGCTCAAGCCAGGTGAAGAGCTCGACCTGACCGCCGACAATCATTTCAATTATGAATATTTTCAGAAAGGACCTGGCTACTCAGCGTTAGAGTAGTAGCTAAGCAGTCAAAATAAAACATATATCTCCCGCCGGGAATCATACTTTCATGATCCCGGCGGGAGTTTTTTTAATTTCTGCCGGGAAGATTAACTCGAGCTGAGCGTAAGATTTCCAGCTCCAAGATTAACAGCTATCTGCAGGAGCGGTCCTTCACCTTCCTGTGTGTACTGGTTATTTACCTTTGTCCAATTACCGGATGTGGTGATGTTATTCAACCCACCCGTCAGGGTCACGCGGACGTTCATATTGTTTGGTACGACGATCTCAATGTTGCTAAATCCACCTTCCAGCTCAACGTTGGCGTCATGTGTGAACTGCCCGCTGAAATCCAGGGTATAGGTGCCCGCCCCAACCCGAAATAACATGTTTCGGAAATTAGCATTTCCCAGCTGGGAAAGCTCAGCTTTGGATGCCCCAGTCTCATAGTGCAGAGTATCCATTTCAACCAGATTTGGCTGCGAGAAATTTAGATTCACGTCAGAGGCGCCATCCCTGATAGTCAGGTTATTAATGGCTAAGCCGCCCAAATCTACCTGCCCCTGGTAGGCGCCTGCATCGATCGCCAGGTTCATTGGACGCTACGCTTAAATTCAAATCCCATTCATTCTTCACGTTCCCGCTGAATTTCGGAATGCCTTTAATCTGCAAATCCCCGGTGCCGATGCTTACCTTGGTTCCATTGGTTTCGATTACAGGTTTAAGCTCAGGGACGGTATAGGTTGCAGTCCCTTTTACCAAAGAGCTTGGCTCAGAGGTTGGCTCACCCGGTTTTATCTTGAGCAATCCGGCTGCAAAGGCGAGAGATAAATCAACCGTTCCATCGCCAGGGGGCATCGGAATATCGATTTCTTCGGTCACCGGCGGACCTGACTTGATTTCGGTAACCGGCAGGTTAAGCGAGAAATTACATGCCATTGCTGGTAGAGCGAGTGCGAGCAGGATAAAACCAATTTCGTTGTAAGTTATGGTTCTCATGAATGCCTCCGATGTGGATTTATTAAATCACGTTTCTGAATGACGCATGCAAAGGATCACCCGGTGATCGCTTTCCTGATATTAAATTCATTCCTTGAAATATTATACGCAATTGAATACCAATCGTCGCGGAAAGGTCGGGTGTTACTGATCCGGTTGGGGGCGGATCACTGCCCGCACAGCTAATCCGAATAAAACGAACACCACTCCTATAAATATGAGACTAAATTTCGATACCGCACACACCCTGGCAATCAATGGCAGGAAAGGACCCTGGGAGCCGAAGAGAATCATCACCAGTACAATGTTTTCAATCGCGTCCAAAATTGCCGCTAACCATACTCCCCAGGCAATCCAGCTGCCCGCTAATGCCAGGGGCCAATCTCGATCGTGTAGAATATCCATCGCCCACAAGCATGCCAGGCTGATTGCCGACGCGTAGAGTATCATGAACAGGTAATCCAGACCAAGGCTGAAGCCCGCATGTACCTGTGCATTGGTGTCCCAGGAAGTGAGGATGTTTTCCGCCACGGCAGGAGTCCCGGCCAGCTCAAAAGATACAATCCCTAGTGGTGCGGCTGTGGTTATCAAGGGAGAATTTACCAGCTGCAAGATTGCCATAACCAATAAGGTGAGCAAGAATAGTGGCCAAAAGTATTTTTCCCTCTGGCGCTTCGTAATAACATGCAAATGGTGAATCATTTCAGTTATAACTCCCGAAAAAACTTAGAGCTTACCGAAAGCCTATTGTTATATCCTCAAATGCCTAATACAACATATCAGCCAGTCTCCCGAGTTTCAAGACCCTGTTGCGCTATAATAAAGATCTCATGCAGAAAAAATCAGGAGGATTCCCCGATGAGCGATAACCCACCACCCGATCCGAATATATCGGATGCATTTCAAAATTTAGGAAATAACCTGGTTCAACTTATGCGCACAGCCTGGGATAGCCCCGAGCGAAAGCACCTGCAATCCGAGCTCGAAGTCGGTTTGACAGACTTAAGCAGCTCTATCCAGGAAGAGGTGACAAACTTCCAGACAAGCCCAACCGGGCAGCAGCTGAAATCTAACCTCACTGACATCCACGAACAGATCAAGAGCAGTGAATTCCAGAGCCGAATGCGGGATGAAATTCTGGATGCACTCAAGGTTGCCAACCGCGAGTTGGAGCGAGTAATTAACCACTGGTCTGAAGGAGCTGCCCCGGATCAAGCTTCATCTGCGGGCGCCGATACCGCCCAGGATAAGGAAGAAACGGATGTCTCTCATTCAGGTTGAATCCCAGGCTGGAAAACCGGTTCATTCCCGCAGTACAACCGTTATTCCATTTTCCCAGGTTATCCGGGTAAAGCTGCCTTACCTGCCAATCCAATTCACCTGGAACAGACCGGAATCAGTGCTGGTACGGACGGCAGATGGCTCTGAAAATGTATTACCCGTGCCCGACCCAACGCGTTTGACTATATTGGTTTTTGGCGCAATAGCAGCCTTCTGTTTTATTTTTCTATGGTCTATTCGCCAAGTTACCCATTCAACCAAGCCGAATATTTCTTGAATCGGACAATTTTAATAGGAGAAATGAGATGGTCGATAAAAAGGACTTAGCTGAAACCCCGGAAGAGAATAATGAAGGGTTCCCTGGGATTGCTGCAAACATGATTGAAAGCACCCTCGAGAAACATATCAGTATAGCTGATGTATCCAGTGTATATGGCAAGCCGATCAAAGAAGGCGATAAGGTCATCATCCCGGCAGCGGAAGTGCTGGCGTTTACTGCGTTTGGCGTCGGCGGAGGGATCGCCCCAACTACCTCTGAGGGTGATCCTTCAGGCAAGCAGACGATAGCATCGGGCGGTGGCGGTGGCGGCGGCGGGAGAGTATTCGCTCGCCCGGCGGCAGTGATCATCGTGTCGCCTGAAGGGGTGCGCGTCGAGCCCGTGATCGACATTACAAAAATAGCGCTCGCAGCATTCACGACTGCCGGCTTTATGGCTGCGATGGTCGCCAGGATGCTGGCTCCGCGCCGGCGCTTCCCTATGTAGACCATTCTGGTATTCTGTGCAATATAGCATCCCATCCTGGACCGCTAGAATTGTTTATGGTCCAGGACTTTTTTATAATCCCTGCTTTGCACGATTGAATTTTTCTCTTCACCAGGTGCTGCCATAGAATCAAGGAAGAGCGGATATATTCAGCGATTGCGAGCAGTGTTAGCTGTTGTCGGTGTTTCGCTGGCATTTATTATTGCCTACACGCAATCCCCCCTTTTCACCTCGAACCAAAACCAATATTTCCTGCATGGCCTGGCTCAGGCTGGGGTCGGCGACCTTGCTCGTGACTGGCTGGCTAAAACAGCTGACCCCACTCCGGTATTTTCATGGCTGGTCACCTATAGCTACCTGGCATTCCATTACACCGGAATATTTTATCTTATCTATGCATTGCTATTAGGGATCTATGTTTGGTGCTTGCTCGAGATCGTATCGTCGGTATTGGAGCTGCACCATCCGGCAGCGCGCTGGCTTGCATTCGTCGCGGTAATCATCGTTATCTATTCGGCTGGCTTTCGATTCACTCTCTCCCGCCTGCTTGGCGTCAATTGGGCATATATCCTTGAAGATGGCGTTGCAGACCAGCGATTGCTGGGAAGCGTGTTCGAGCCAAGCACTTTCGGCGTCTTACTTCTGCTCTCAATCTTACTTTTTTTACGCAAGCATAGTTTATGGGCTGTCGTCCCAGTGGTAATTGCTGCAACAGTTCACCCCACTTATTTACTATGCTCGGCTGTCCTGGTATTCGCGTATTGCGTAATTACTCTTTTTAATCCGGGTCCTGTAAAAGGTCGCATAGTATCAACGATTGAGATCATAGCGCTGTCTTGCCTGCTCATCAGTCCGATTCTTGCCTATACCTGGTCCAATTTTGGACTCCTGAGCAGTGCGGAGGCTGAACGTGCCCGCCAGATCCTTGCCTCCTATCGCATCCCTCACCACACATTGATCACGACCTGGTTTGATGCCACCGCCGTCGTCAAGATTCTCTTGATCATCGTAGGCATTCTCCTGGTGCGCAAATCTCGTCTTTTTTTATTACTACTGATACTCTCATTGATTGCTGCAGGACTGACCCTAATTCAATTTTTTTCTAATAATCTGAGTCTGGCATTGCTCTTTCCCTGGCGTATCTCTACCCTTCTCCTGCCGATTTCTACGGCAATCATTGCCGGAAAAATGGTCATCGCAATAACCTCGTCCCCAAGATTACAGGATAAGCGCCCTCAAAAGATAATCATCGCAATCAGCTGCGGGATGATCGTCCTCGCTCTGCTCACTGGCCTTACACGCCTGTTCCTCGATTTCCAGAGGAAAAATCAATCCCCGGAACATGGTCTATACACGTATATCTCAATGAATCATTCCAGGAATGACGTCTATTTAACACCGATCAAAATGCAGGATTTTCGCCTGGTAACGAATATGCCTGTATTCGTAGACTTTAAATCGATCCCATATCGTTCGGAAGAAGTCAACCAATGGTACCTGCGGATCCAGGAAGCGGATAAATTTTATTCCACTCTAAATTGCAAAAGGCTGCAGCAAATCGTCGAAACCGGACAAATCACCCAGGTAATTATGCCTCGCAGTGAACGCGATCTGGATTGTCAGGGCCTGGTAGAGAGCTACGTGGATGGTAAATACCGCCTCTATACATTCGTGCCCGACGCCCTTGAGACCCATCCACCGCAATAATCCGGCAAAGCCCTGCGTGGTATAATCTTTTTGGCATTTATCACGAGGCATTTCTGGAACAGAAAATTTACCTTGAATCCATGTTAGCTGAATACAGTCATTCGAGAGCAGGGGAGTATCCATGGCATGAAACTGCATGAATATCAATCAAAATTAATATTTTCAAAATATGGAATCCCGATACCGAAAGGTAGGGTAGCGGCCACAGCACAAGAAGCAAAACAAATTGCCGAAGAATTGGGTGGCCGCGTTGTAATTAAAGCGCAGGTTCTGGTAGGGGGACGCGGCAAAGCAGGCGGGATCCGGCTGGCAAAAACCCCCGAAGAAGCAGAATCGTTAGCAACCCAGATCCTCTCGATGGAGATCAAAGGGTTGCCTATCCAAAAAGTGTTGGTCGATGAAGCCGCTAATATCGAGAAAGAGATCTATTTAGGGATTACCAACGACAGGGCTGCCCGGAAGCCGGTTATGATGGCTTCATCAGCAGGTGGGGTGGAGATCGAAACAGTTGCCCGGGAATCCCCCGAAAAAATTATCCGTTCACACATCGATCCCTTATTGGGTTGGAGGGATTACCAGGCGCGGGATATTGCCATCGGGATTGATTTGCCCCGGGAGCTCTGGAAATTATTTGGCCAAATCGCCAAATCTCTGTGGCAAGCATACCAGGACAGCGATGCTACTTTGGCAGAGATCAACCCCCTGGTTATTACCGGTGAGAACCGCCTCCTTGCCTTAGATGGGAAAATGGTCCTTGATGACAATGCCCTCTTCCGCCATCCGGATCTTGCCGAGATGCGAGATTTAGATGAAGAGGATCCGGCCGAAACCGAAGCGCATAAATATAGCCTGACCTATATTAAATTAGACGGAAATATCGGATGCATGGTTAACGGGGCTGGTCTCGCAATGACGACCATGGACATGATCAAGTTATTTGGTGGTGAGCCAGCCAACTTCCTGGATATCGGCGGCGGGGCAGGAGCGGAAAAAGTATCAGCCGCATTACGTATCATTCTTTCTGACCGCAACGTAAAAGCGGTGCTGTTCAACATCTTTGGAGGCATTACCCGAGGGGATGAAGTCGCACATGGCATCCTGTCGGTTATCCAGGAGGTGCATACAGGCGTGCCGATGGTTATCCGCCTGGTTGGAACCAATGCAGAAGAAGGTCGGCAAATCCTGGCAGATGCCTCGATGATCACCGCCGATACGCTTGCTGGAGTGGCAGAAAAAGCTGTATTGCTGGCGCGGGGAGATTAAATAAATGAGTATTCTCGTCAATAAACATACTCGCTTACTGGTACAAGGCATCACCGGTCACGATGGTTTATTCCACACCATGCAAATGGTTAACTATGGCACGAATGTGGTTGGCGGAGTCACCCCTGGAAAAGGCGGCGAATGGGTCATGGATGGCAAAATCCCGGTGTTCGATTCGGTGAAGTTTGCCGTTGAAACGTCCGGAGCCAACGCTTCGATCATTTTTGTGCCCGCTCGCTCCGCAACGGACGCTATCTTTGAGGCTGCTGATTCAGGGTTGAGCTTGGTCGTGTGCATAACCGAGGGGATTCCCGTCCAGGACATGATGCGTGCCCGAAACTATCTCGACCAGAAAAATGTCCGCCTGGTCGGACCGAACTGTCCGGGGCTGCTCACACCGGGTGAATGCAAGGTTGGCATCATACCGGGCGATATTTCAATGCCTGGAAACGTAGGGTTGGTATCCCGCTCTGGAACATTAACCTATGAAGTTTTATTTGCCTTGAAAGCGGCGGGCATGGGGGTGAGCACGTGCGTAGGCATCGGTGGAGATCCGATCAATGGCACCAGCTTTATCGACGTTTTAGGAATGTTCGAGGATGACCCGCAGACTGAAAAAATCGTGCTGATTGGTGAGATTGGCGGCACCGATGAGGAGAAAGCGGCTGAATTTATCACCGACTGCCTGACCAAACCGGTTGTTGGGTTCATCGCTGGTCAGACCGCACCACCAGGTAAAAGGATGGGTCACGCCGGCGCGATCGTCGAAGGTGGGTCGGGACTGGCAATCGATAAAATCAAAGCGCTCGAAGCTGCTGGGGTAAAAGTAGCCAAGCATCCGGAGCAAATCCCGGAACTTCTCAGGTAAAATATTCATCCAGCCTATGGCCTAAGGACAGTCACATAAATTCTGTTGGATGTTCAGGTATATTCCAAGGCTAATAATTGAAGCGCCATCGCTCATATGTTATGTGACTGTACTTAGTGAAATAAAACCTTCTCCCTTTCAAAATAGGGAAGGGATATATCCGAAAACGAGGTCCAGATGGCGCCATTGCGCCATCTGGACCTCGTTTTCGGAATTAAATCCCATCTTTGCGCTCGGCTTAGTAATGCAAAAACAGGCTCATCCTTATTCAGGAATGAGCCGTGTTTTCACGATGGAATAAATATGGATTAGATAGGAGTGCTAATCTGAGGTTTTATTTCTCGTTTAGTTGCTTGTCCAGATAAGTAACGGCTTCCCCGACCGTAGTAATTTTTTGTGCTTCCTCATCCGAAATCTCGCCTCCGAACTCATCTTCGAAAGCCATAATCAGCTCAACCAGATCCAGTGAATCCGCTTCAAGATCTTCACGGAAGCGGGCATCCATAGTAACTTTATCCTCATCCACCCCTAACATCTCGACAATAATACCCTTCACTTTTACATAAGTCTCTTCCGACATGTTGGTTCCTCCTCACGGAACATTGTGATAACGCCCAAATTCGGCACAATTGTAACCTTGCTTAACAATCTGTCAAGCCCCAAGACCGGAGCAGTGTGATTGATTGACAGGGATGTTCCTGGCTGGTAAGATAAATCTACTTACACTGGAACACCTCATCCGCTAAAAAGTTACGCTTGTAAACAGATGGTCCTTTGGGTCAGGTAATTGGCTGAATCTTTGGAAGATCTCATCAAAACATTGCGGCAGGCTGTTGAAGAGGAGCTGCGCCAGATCGTCGCGCGGTCTAATGGAGCAGGATTGGAAGAATTTCGCTCCATGATTGCTTACCATCTCGGCTGGGAAGGACAGGGAGCAGGACCCGCTGCACAGGGTAAGCGCATCCGCCCTCTCCTCGTTTTACTGACCGCTGCCGCCTCGGGAGGGAAATGGCAAAATTCTTTACCGGCAGCTGCTTCAGTTGAGCTAATTCATAATTTTTCCTTAGTCCACGACGACATTGAGGACAACGGTCCTCTACGGCGCGGACGTCAAACGATGTGGAAAAAATATGGAATCGCCCAGGCAATTAATACCGGCGATACCATCTACACATTAGCTTTTTTATCGCTGCACAACCTGGAAAAACTGACTACACCGGCGATCACTCTGAAGGGATTCCAGATATTATCCGATGCCTGTTTACAGCTCACCCAAGGACAGTACCTGGATCTATCCTCAGAATTACGCGGGGACTTAACTTTGGAAAGCTATTGGCCGATGGTGAACGGAAAGACGGCAGCGTTGCTATCTGCATGCACACAGCTTGGAGCATTGGTTTCTGGTGCTTCACCCCAGATTTTTAATGCGTACCGCCAGTTTGGGCGGTACCTCGGCCTGGCTTTCCAGGCTCAGGACGATCTGCTGGGTATGTGGGGTGATGCCGCCTTAACAGGCAAATCTACTGAGAGCGATCTGGCTTCTGGGAAAAAATCCCTGCCAGTGCTGTACGGACTCAGCCAGGGAGGCTCGTTCGCTCAACGTTGGGCGCAAGGACCGTTCAACGACAAAGAAGTACGCCAATGGGCAAACCAGCTATCTGTGGAGGGCGCCCGAGAATTTACCCAGGCACAGGTAGAGAAGCTGACCCAATTATCCCTGGAAGCGTTGGAAGATGCCAGGCCTCTCGATCTCCCAGGAGAGGCGCTCCACTCATTGGCGTTAGAATTGCTCAGGCGCCAATCCTGACATCCGGATCGACTTTTGTGCAATTGTTCGCTTTGAATAATAGGAAATTCCCGAGTCCTGGTCTCTGCCGGATTTATATAAAACGCATAAATACCTGGTTTCCCAACAGCCTGCCCTCGTTGGCTCAATCGAAGCCTTTCCCCGTCCCATTCAACCAATTCTTTATCGACCAGCTCCCGGATCTCCTGACCGAAGCGAAGCTCCAAAGGGATACCGAACCTTTCTACAAATGTCCTTTGGGAGACCCCTTCTTCGGTCAGGCGCATTCCCATCATCATCGTTTCTCCAATTTCAGTCGCACTGTCGATCAACTCTATTCTGACTGTCGCCGGGCTGCCAGGGAATGGTTGTACACCTCCAGATTCGCATCTACGGATGTAGGCTGCAGGTGCCAGAACATTTACCGTCCGAGCTTGTCCAGCATACCCATGCGCACCTGCCCCGAACCCAAGGTAAGGCTGGTTCCTCCAGTATTGGAGGTTGTGTTTGCACACCATCCATTCACCGGATTGAGATCTTCTCGCCCAGTTGGATATCTCATATTGATAAAAATTCAATTCCTTTAATCGCTCGGTCGACCAGTCATACATATCCGCTGCGATATCCCCATCCGGATACGCCACCAGGCCGCGTTCTACCCATTTTCTGAGCGGAGTACCGTGCTCAATCGTCAATGCATAAAGCGATAAATGATCCGGCTCAAGTCCAAGGGCATAATCCAGGCTATGCTGCCATGTTTCCAGGGATTGGTCCGGTAAACCATAAATCAAATCCAGGTTGATATTTTCAAATCCTGCTTGACGCGCCCATTTTACGGCGTGGATCACATCCACGAAGGTGTGCTCGCGTTCCAATAAGACCAGCTCAGCTGGATCGGCAGACTGCATGCCGAGACTGAGGCGATTTATTCCCTTCGCCCGCAGCTCTCTGAGGTAATCTAAGCTTACTGTGCCAGGATTAGCTTCCAGTGTGATTTCTATCGTGGGGCTTAATTCGAAGAAATCGGCTAATGATTCTAAAACCAGCTGGATCTCGCCAGCAGGGAGTAATGAGGGTGTCCCCCCACCGAAAAATAGGGTATGGACCGGCAGGCGAGAGCCAGCTGCCGTGCCTACCAGGCGGATTTCCTGACATAACGCGTGCACGTACTCACCCATTCGATGTTCCTGCCCGGCGTATGTATTGAAATCGCAGTAACCACACCGGTGGCGGCAGAATGGAATGTGTAAGTAAATACTGAACGGAGTCATCCTGCGCAGTATACCATTCCTCTCTGAACTCGATTGGCGAAAGGCTGGTATAATCCCAATTCGACGTTTGCGCCGAGTAAAGGCGGTGACAAACATTCAATATTCAGAATGAGCATAGATAAACCTTCCAAACCAACAAAAGTCTGTCCAACCTGCGGCACCCGGGTCAATGAAGAGGCTACCAAGTGCCTGGTCTGCGGGGCAGATCTATCGGTAAGCAGTGCAGCACAGACCTCCAGGGTCGTCCAGGGTAGCCGGATGCCAGAAATCACCATCAATCTGCCGATTGCACTTGGATTAATTGCCTTGTTTCTGGCTGTAGGCGCCGGTCTGGTCTACATGGCGATGCGCCGCACTCCCGCTGCATTGGCGGACGCGACGATCACACCCACTGCAACCCTAACTGCGACAGCCACGCAAACTTCTATACCATTTACTCCAACTGTAACAAACACGCCCCTGCCAACCCCTACTCCGCTCAGCTATGTCGTCAAGGCACAAGGATACCTGCCTCGGGATCGCATTCAGCTTCGGGATATCGGTGCAGAGCATCGTCTTGCTCAACCCAGAGCTCTCGGCAGATTGCAGCAATATATTCGAGAACCAAAAACTGCTGATCCCTCAGCCCACTCCCACACCAACTCCACTCCCGACCGCGACGCTCAACCCTGCCGAAGCTACCGAAGCAGCCTGTGATAAGTTCCCCTATACTGTCCAGGAGAACGATACACTTAGCAGCATTGCTCTAAATTTCAACGTCACCATGCAGTCCATTCGCGACTTCAATGGGCTGGTAAGTGAAACCGTTCGTCTTGGACAGCAGTTACAGATCCCGCTCTGTCAGCGAATCGGGACCCCAGGTCCTACACCTACTCCCACTCCTCCACCTCCCTACCCGGCTCCCAATTTATTACTACCGGCAGACGGAGCAGCTTTTACCCTGGCGGATGATCTGGTAGCTTTACAATGGGCGACCGTCGGAGAATTGCGGGCGAATGAAGCTTATGCGGTTTCGATCGAAGATGTGACTGAGGGTCAAGGTAGAAAACTGGTCGAGTACGTAACGGACACAAAATATAATGTCCCGGTCAATTTTCGGGCAAATGACTCGAACCCGCATGTATATCGCTGGTGGATTCTCCCGGTACGTCAGACGGGTACAGATAAGAGCGGCAATCCGGTTTGGGATTCCGCTGGAGCACCCAGCCCACCCCGGGTGTTTATTTGGAGCGGAGTAACCGGCGCAGTTACTCCAACTCCTTGACATACGGAATTACTGGAAAGACTTTCTAAGCTCTTCCGCGATATCTTGCTCGCATATCAGCGAAGCTGACCGCTTCAGGACGGCACCTGTTGAGCTGCCTTTGCGGCGACTGCTTCAAGCTCGGCGGTGGTCAAGGATTTCGGTCTCTCCAGGGGTTGACCCAGAGCGCGCGCCCAAACCATATTCGCCGAAATTCCCAGTATGCGGCTGACCCCGAACATGACTGTGTAGAATCCACAAGAATGACCTTCACAATCGTGGATCGTATAATGGTGCAGAAGAGTCCCGCTTATGGCGTCCACATTTGGCCAGGGATCTTTGGCTTTGCCTTGTTCCATTAACACTTTAGGGACGATTTCATAAACCATACAGGCCAGATGGAATAGCTCGTCCTCAGGGAAGTTTTTGTTCCCAAATTCATACAACGCGATAAAACGAGGGTCAGTAATTCTCAGCACTGCATGGCCGTATCCCGGGATGACTTGACCGGACTTTAAGGTATCCCAGGCAAATTGGTAGAGCTCTTCGTTGCTCGGTACACCACCATAACGGTCATAAACGCTCAATAACCAATCCAGGCTCTCCTGGTTAGCACGTCCATGCAGCGGTCCGGCTAAACCGTTCATGCCTGCCGAGGCTGCATAATAAATATCCGAGAGTGTCGAGCCAACCATGTGCGTTGCATGGGCGCTCACATTCCCGCTTTCGTGATCGGAGTGAATGATGAAATATAAACGGGCGAGATCAGTAAATCCCTTCTGATCAAACCCCATCATTTGAGTGAAATTTGCACTCCAATCCAAAGCTGGATCCGTCCGGAGAATTTTTTCGTGACCCACGTGCAGATGGTAAATATATGCAGCAATAGTAGGAATCTTGGCTGACAGGTTCAGACAATCTTCTAAAGTATATTTCCAATAATCTTCTCGGTGCATTCCCTCGTCATATTTCTGAGTAAAGAGTGATTCGGACTGCATCGCCAGGATAGCTGCGGAAAACTTGGTCAAGGCATGCGACTTGGCAGGCATGGCTTTTAGTACATCGAAGACATATTGCGGAACTTCGCTGCGCTTGTTCCACTCATCTTCGACTTCCTGTGCTTCGGCTAATGTTGGTATCTCCCCGGTAAGCAGCAGGTAGTATAAACCTCCAACCAGCGGCATTTCTTGTCCGGGTAATTTAGGCAGCTCTTTTACCAAAGCTGGAATTGTATACCCGCGCAGACGGATGCCCTCGCCAGCATCCACCGAGGAAATATCTGTAACCAGACCTTTAACCCCGCGCATACCGCCGTACACCTGGGAAATGGTCACTTCACCGACTTTTACCTCCCCGCTTTCCTTTAACAGCTTTTTTACTCGCTCCTGCCACTCAGGCAATTGAGCAGCAATCTTATCGTGTAGAATCATAGGATGCTCCTTGTAACATAACGGATTCCGATTTATCTGACCTGGCAGAGATTTATTCCGCCAGGTAATTTATTTTAACTTGGCAATATTTTCAGCCACACCCTGTGCAGATTTCTGCAAAGCAGTCATCTCTGCTTCGGTGAGCCGGTACTCAATTATTTTTTCTATGCCTGCTCTACCGATCTGGACGGGAACCCCAAAATAGATACCGCTCAATCCATATTGCCCGGACAGAAATGCTGAGGCTGGCAAAATCAGGTGTTTATCTTTAATTACCGCGTCGACCATTTGTTTGATGGCAGCCGCAGGGGCATAATAGGCGCTCCCGCTTTTAAGCAAGGCAACGATTTCGCCGCCGCCTTTGCGGGTGCGGTCCACGATCGCTTCCAGGCGATCCGGGGATAGTATTTCATCCAGAGGGATGCCTGCAACATTGGATGTATGAACGAGGGGAACCATTTCGTCGCCGTGCCCACCCAATACGTAGCAATGGATGTTCTCAACAGAGACGCCCAATTCCATGGCGACGAATGCCCGCATCCGGGCTGAATCGAGTACGCCTGCCTGCCCGATTACCCGGTTAGGACTCAATCCGGTGACTTTCATGGTCAGGTATGCCATGGCATCCAGTGGGTTGGTCAGGACGATAAAAATCGCTTGCGGCGAGCGTTTAATGGTCTCCTCAGCAGCTTTGCGAACAATGTCTGCGTTCGTGAACAACAGGTCATCGCGGCTCATACCTGGTTTGCGGGGTAAGCCGGCAGTAATAACGATAACATCCGAGTTTTCAGTATCAGCGTAATCATTGCTGCCAATAATGCGAACATCCTTGCCGATAACCGGCATGGCTTGTTGTAGATCTAAAGCCTTTCCCTGAGGCATCCCTTCCACGATATCCACCAGGACCACATCCGCCAGCTCACTCTCGGCCAGCCAATGCGCGGTCGTTGACCCCGTCATTCCTGCGCCGATGATCGAAACCTTATATTTCATTTTTCCTCCCTATGTGCAATTAACGATAGTATTATTTTGCCCAGCAGGCAAGTATTTTACCCGATATTCTCAATTTCTTTCGCCATTTGTGCATTGGCTGTCTCGCTGAGGAAGTGATTGGCTTGCATGGCAGCCGCTGCCCCCATTCCAGCCGAGGTGATCACCTGGCGGAAGTGAGGGTCGGCGACCTCGCCTGCCGCAAAAACGCCCGGAATATTTGTGCGCATCCAATTATCAGTGACCAGATAACCCTGTGAATCCATCTCCAGCTGGCCCTGGAAAAGCTCGGTATTCGGAGTGTGACCGATGAATATAAAAACGCCATTCGTCGGTCGGACAGTCTCTTTCTCACTTGTGATGTCATATACCCGTACGGCTTCGACAGCGTCATTCCCTAAAATTTCTGTGATCTTCGAATTATACAGAAAGCTTATTTTTGGCTCCATCTGAGCATGCTTCTGAAGTATTGCACTTGCCCGTAAGCTGTCCCGCCGGTGAATAATGGTGACCGAACGCGCGTAGCGAGTTAGAAATATTCCTTCCTCCAGGGCGCTATCACCGCCCCCGACTACGAATACATCTTTTTCCTTAAAAAACCAACCATCACAGGTTGCACAATAAGAAACACCTCTACCGGTATATTCTTTCTCACCAGGCACCTCAAGCTGCCGGGGTGTCGCGCCTGTAGCCACGATCAGTGCATCCGCCTGATAGCGACCATAATACGAATCGACATGAAAAGGTCGCGAAGATAGGTCGACACCGGTTGCGGTATCAAATTCCAACTTTGCCCCAAACCGCTCAGCCTGTTTTTGGAACAGCTCCACTAACTGGGTACCACCGACTCCATCCGGGAATCCGGGGTAATTTTCAACCGTATAGGTCAGGGAAACCTGACCGCCCAATTCCATCCCCGCCAGGATGATCGGGTTTAAATCTGCTCGGGCAGCATAAAGTCCGGCTGATAATCCTGCTGGCCCAGTACCGAGGATCAGAACTTTCGTGTGAAGCGGTTCGCTTTGCAATTTGCTCGGGCTAATTTTATTCAAACCAAAATCCATTCTTTTGCCTCATAATCTCTGTTAATCATTAATCAGATGCCAGAGCCTGTGAAAAGTTACATTAAGAGCTGTTAATCAGCACACGTAATCCAACCATTGAGCAGAATGAGGACCCACTCCGTGCAGGTTTGCAACAAGTTTTTCCTGCAAGGCGGAGGTAATTGGGCCTGGCTTTCCTTCACCGATTACCCGATAATCGATCATCCGCACGCCAACCATTTCTGCTGCTGTACCGGTGATGAATACTTCGTCCGCGATGTACAGCTGGTCGCGAGTGAATAATTCCTCTTCAATCGGGATTCCCATATCATTTGCCAGTGTAAGGATAGAATTCCGCGTGATACCTTCGAGTATAGTAGCCAGGGGTGGTGTAAAGAGAGTTCCTCGGTGGACCATAAATATATTTTCGCCGGTACATTCTGCCACGAAACCATTTGGATCGAGGATCACTGCTTCATCGTAACCTGAACGCAGTGCCAGCGTCTTGACCAGCATTGAGTTAACATAATTCCCCGAGACCTTAGACTTGGTCATATTTATATTCGGATGCAAGCGAGTAAATGAAGAGACCATAAGGTGGATTCCGGTCTCCATAGCCGCCTCTCCCAGGTAGGGTCCCCACTCCCAGGTGGCAATCGCCACCCTCGGTTTGGAATTGTCCATATTTAATCCGAGAGGTCCATCGAGATACATTAATGGGCGGATATAACATTCGCTGAAGTGATTTCTACGGATGGTTTCGTGGACAGCTTCCCGCAGCTCGTCCACGGAATAGGGAAAATTCCGCAGCCCTAGTATATGAATTGAGTCACGAAAACGGGTGAGGTGGTCTCGCAAGCGAAAAACAGCGGGTCCCGTGGGAGTATGGTAGGCGCGAATCCCTTCGAAGACTCCTACACCATAATGGAGAGAGGGGGAAAGGATATGTACGGTTGCTTGCTCGTACGGAACAAATTTCCCATCCATCCAAATATACTCTGACTGCATTATTCAGCTCCTTAAGTCATCTCTTTCCACGCAGACCAAGATTCCCAAACCCAGGATCTACTCGACGCAAGGTCCCGCGGCCACCACATCTTTGGATACCTGAGAGGCAAATTGCTTGAAATTTTCATGGAAAAGATTCCGCAAGGCATTTGCCCGATCGTCATATGCGTTCGGGTCAGACCAGGTCAATTTTGGGTAGAGCAGCTCGGTACTAACCCCTGGCACTGCATCAGGCACGTTGAAACCAAAACAGGGTTCAATGTGCATAGGCATATTGTCGAGAGAACCGTTCAATGCTGCTGTGATCATCGCTCGCGTGAAGGGTAACTGGATGCGCTCGCCTGTCCCATACGGTCCACCCGTCCAGCCTGTATTGATCAACCAGACCTGCGCTTTATGCTGGGCCAGTTTCTCTCCGAGCAGCCTCGCATAAGTAAATGGTGGTAGCGGTAAAAATGGTGCGCCAAAGCACGTAGAGAAGGTCGCCGACGGTTCAGACCCCATCCCTTTCTCAGTCCCAGCCACTTTAGCAGTGTAACCCGAAAGGAAGTAGTACATTGCTTGTTCCGGCGACAAACGTGCGATCGGAGGAAAAATCCCGAATGCGTCCGCGGTTAAGAAGAATACGTTTTCCGGATGCCCTGCACGCCCTTCCGGGATTGTTTTATCCAGGAAACCGATCGGATACGCAGCGCGCGTATTCTCAGTCAAACCGGAGTCATCGTAGTCTACCCGGCGCGTCTGAGTATCGATGGCTACATTCTCAAGGATCGTGCCAAAATGGCGGCATGCCTGCCAGATAATTGGCTCTAAATCCTTGCGCAGGTGTATCACTTTGGCATAGCATCCACCTTCAAAATTGAATACGCCATCATCTCCCCACCCATGCTCGTCATCCCCGATCAACAATCGCTCTGGATCGGAAGAAAGTGTGGTCTTCCCGGTTCCTGAAAGCCCGAAGAAGAGCGCCACATCTCCAGCTTTACCCACATTTGCAGAGCAATGCATCGATAATACCCCCTTTTGTGGGAGCAAGTAGTTCAAGACAGAAAAAATGGATTTCTTCACCTCTCCGGCATAACTTGTACCGCCGATCAGTACGATCCGCCTTTCGAGGTTCAGGATGATGAACACTTCCGAATTTGTTCCATCTTCTTCAGGAATAGCATGGAAGCCTGGCGCCTGGATTACCGTAAAATCTGGCACGTGCGCTGGAAGCTCATCAAATTTTCTGCGGATAAACAAATTACGGGCAAAAAGACTATGCCAGGCATTCTCAGTAATGATCCGGATAGGGAGCTTATGATCCGGGTGCGCGCTCGCGGTTGCGTCCTGTACAAAAACATCGCGGCCTTGAAAGTATGCTGTCATGCGGATCAACAGGCGATCGAATTGAGCAGGGTCAAATGGGCGATTGATTTTTCCCCACCAAACCTTATCCTTGGTCACATTATCCGAGACGATGAACTTGTCATTCGGCGCCCTACCGGTGTGGAATCCGGTTCGAACTACAACCGCTCCTTCGTGGGCCAGAACGCCTTCGCGGCGGGTCACAATCCGTTCTATCAATGCTGGGGTCGGCAATGTCCAGTAAATCATATTCAGATTGCGCAGACCCTGTTTATCAAGGCTAAAATCGCTGGCAATTCCCATTTGGTTAACGGTCATATCTAACCTCCAATAAAGTATGGTTCAGGTATTTTCAAATTTAGCTGCATTAATGAGCCATATGGTAAACCAGGTCAGCGTCAGAGACAACTGCAATGGGCTTACTCTTCCCATCCTCATCCCGTACGACAACCACGCGGTGAATATGTTTATCAAGCAGCAGGTTTGCCACATCAGTGAGTTGAGTATTTGCTGTAACAGTCACCACATCAGCAGCCATTAGCTCACGAACCGGATGGTTTCGCCAATCAGCGAACTTTATTAATCCACGTAGTAAATCCGTGCGGGAGATAATCCCGCATAAAAAGCCGCGCTCATCCACGACGACCAACGCGCTGATATCTTCACCGACCATCGTCTTGGCTGCTTCACCCAGGGATGTGCTGTCGGTACAGGTATAAACACCCAGGCGTTTGGCTTGTAGGACAGTCTGCTCGCTCATCACAATTTGCCTCTTGCACCTTTTTTTTGCTTTATAGTAAACCCAGCAGGAAACTTCAGGGTAGACCAGTTTTGGTTTATAAAAAAATAGTTGCCCAACAGACACAAGGGACTTTTCAATGCTCTGTTTTTACGGTTTATAATTATACACATGAACTGGATGACGGTTAGACTGTCATCCAGTTCATTTATTTTCAGTTAATATAGGTTAAAACCAGATCAGTACGAGCGTCCTCGCTGACCACCGCCTTGAGAACGGTTTCCGCCTCGACCGCCTCCAGAGCGACCACCGCTGCGGTCACCCCCACTGCGCTGGCGGTCGTGCTGGCGCGCCTCTTCGGGCGTCCATCCTTCCAGAACAGCCTGTCTTGAAAGTCGAATTTTCCCCTGGGGATCGATATCGGTTACCATTACGGTAATCTCGTCTCCCATACGGACGACATCTTCAACCTTCTGAACACGCTGAGTGTCGAGCTGGGATATATGCACCAGACCATCTGTATTTGGCAAGATCTCGATGAACGCCCCAAAATCGGTGATGCGGACCACTTTACCGGTGTAGATGCGTCCGATCACCGGCACGTCGGTCAGCGCTTCGATCCGCTCTCGGGCTAATTGAGCGCCATCCGCGTCATTCGTGGCGATAAACACCGTACCATCTTCATTGATGTCGATTTTTGCCCCGGTTTCTTCCTGCAAGGCCCGGATGACCTTACCGCCAGGACCGATGACCGCGCCGATCTTATCCACTGGGATCTGTACCACGGTAATTCGAGGAGCGTGCGGTTTGAGCTCGGGACGTGGAGCAGGAATAACATCCAAGATTTTCTGTAAGATGATCAAACGCGCTTCGCGCGCCTGAGCCAGAGCCAGGGTCATCAGCTGAGGGGTGATCCCGGTGATCTTAATATCCATCTGCAAGGCGGTTACCCCTTTTGTCGTCCCTGCTACTTTGAAGTCCATATCACCCAGGTGGTCTTCCATTCCCAGGATATCAGTCAGGATCGCATTCGAGTTCCCTTCTTTGATCAGCCCCATTGCAACGCCGGCAACCGGCGCAGAGATCGGCACGCCGGTATCCATCAGCGCCAGGGTCGACCCGCAGACAGATGCCATAGAGGTTGAGCCGTTTGAGGAAAGGACTTCCGATACCAATCTTAAGGTGTACGGGAACTTATCTTCGGGCGGGATAACTGGCCTTAAGGCCCGCTCGGCAAGCGCACCATGGCCGACCTCGCGGCGTGAAGAGCCACGCAGCTGCTTGACTTCTCCGGTCGAGAATGGAGGGAAATTGTAATGATGCATATATCGTTTTGTCTCAGCCGGCGCGAGTGTATCCAATTCTTGAGCTTCTCCAGGAGTGCCCAAAGTAGCCAGAGTGAGCACCTGGGTTTCACCCCGAGTGAACAGACCTGAGCCGTGGGCTCGCGGGCTGATATCTACCGCGCACCAGATCGGGCGGATGTCGTTTGTGCCGCGTCCGTCTGGACGGAGACCGCGTTCCAAAATGCGCTGGCGTACTACCGACTTCAATGCTGTTTCGAAGGCTTCTTTGACATCCGCAACCAGCGCCTCATCTTCACCAGCCAAATCAGCAAGGATCTGTTTTCGCAGCTCATCTAAAGAAGAGTTACGGACTGCTTTCTCATAAGGCTGGTCGAAAATCTCATTCAGCCGGGGGGTTGCCATCGAATGGACATTTGCTTTCAGCGCATCATCAATAACAAAGGAATCATAGGTCGCTTTTGGTTTTCCGATCTCTTCACGCATTTGCAATTGGAGATCGATCAGGCTTTGAATGCCCTGATGACCAAATTCGAGTGCCTGAAGAATGACTTCCTCGGGGACTTCCTCAGCCCCGCACTCAACCATCAAGATGGCTTCCCGGGTAGCCGCCAAACGCAGGTCGAGATCCGAAAGGTTCTGCTCATCAAATGTCGGATTGAGCACCAAATTGCCATTGATCCGCCCGACGCGCACTGCTCCCACAGGTCCATTCCAGGGAATATCGGAGATCATTAATGCCGCCGAAGCAGCATTAACACACAGGATATCTATGGGATTCTCGGTATCCGCCGAGAATGAGTACATGATGACCTGTACATCATTGCGCATGTCTTTTGGGAAAAGTGGGCGGAGAGGACGATCTGTCAGGCGAGCGGTGAGTATCGCATCTTCAGAAGGTCTTCCCTCACGGCGGAAGAATGATCCGGGAATACGCCCACCAGCATACATTCGTTCCTCATAATCGACAGTTAGAGGGAAGAAGTCGATTCCCGCACGGATCTCCGCACTCATGGTTGCGGCAGCAAAGACCATCGTACCGCCTAATTGCAGGGTAACCGCGCCACCTGCCTGACCGGCTAAACGACCGGTTTCAAATAAAAACTGCTTTCCACCGACCTCGGTGGAAAATTTTCTTCCTACGGGTTCCATTTTTCTCCTTTTCCCCCACACGGTCAGGAACTGACAGCTACAATCAACCTGAGTGGTTCATCACAGTTGTCAACCCCCAACCCGTGGAGGCATTATTATTAACGGAGTAGATGGAAACTAATTTTCCATCTACTCACTCCAACATTATTTACGACGGATATTTAAGTTCTCTGTCAGCCCTAAATAGCGCTGATAATCTCTCCGGCGGATGTATGCCAGCAGCCGGCGCCTTTGTCCGACCATTTTGAGCAAACCCCGGCGAGAGGACTCATCGTGTGCATTTAACCTGAGATGATCCGTCAACTGATTGATGCGTTGGGTAAGCAGTGCAACCTGGACTTCAGGCGACCCTGTGTCTCCATCGTGCAGAGCATACTCGCCAATCACCTTAAATTTCGTTTCCTTATCCAAAGACATGACGTCTACTCCTTTGTAAAATTTTGAAGCAGGTCTCCAGGCTAACAGCCATCCAGGGAGCACGGAGGACCATTAACCGGTCTAGTCAAAGCTGGCTGATTATACCAAAGAGGGTAGTACTGAGCAAGGTTACCGCTGGCATTTCCGAGACCGCTTACTACTGGCGGACCGCTGCTCGCAATGAGGCGCGAATGTCTTCCGGAAAATCCAGGATTACCTGACGGATGATCCAGGCAGGATCAGGGCTGTCGCTGTTATTTAATGCGTCTCGCAGGAAAAAAGCTGTCTCGGCTGGAGATCGTAGAGCCAGCGAAGATACTAATGAAATTATATCCTGGCGGGCTTCAGGCTGAATATTAATAACTGGAGAACGTAACAGGGAGTAGAGCGCGGGCAGGTTTTCGAATTTTTGATCTTGTGCGAGGATATTCAGCAATATGAACCCAAGGCGTCTCAGTTCAACATTCTCGTCTGCGAGCCAATTCCGAGCCAGTAAAAGCAATGCTGGCGAATTGTCCCTGCGCAGCGATAATGTACCGTCATCCAATAAAATAATCTGCAAGCGCCCCTCGCTTTCCCTTGGTGTCCATTTGGAAAGCCGGTCGATAATCAATTCTACGGAATCTGCCGGTAGCTTCCCGAGCATTGCAGCAGCCAGACATCTCAGCTCGAAATAATCCTGCACCCACAACCTGTCACAGATAGCTAAAGCGTGCTCCGGCTCATTCCGTATCCGGTACGAAAATTCTGAAAGAAGCTTAGGTAACAGCGGCGGTGGAACATCGAATACTGGAAGTAAAGGCTTAGGTTCACCCAGCTGACCGGAGCGGATGGCTCTCTCGGAGTAGCTCTCCAGGAGCTGGCTAACCCCCTTAACGAATTGGTCTGGTTGATTGAAAGTATCCAGCAGATGGGTCGTCTGCTGCTTGAGCCGAGCAGGTTGAATAACAGGCATCTGACCCTGGATCTGGATCATCCATCCTGGTTCATTAATTTTCCAAGCAGCTGGACAGCAGTCTCTACGTCTGCCGCAAACAAAAGATACTTGCGATGGTCAATTGGGATATATTCGTCAAAGTCGATATAAAACCTGTTGATGAGATCCTTCCACTCGGGACCGATCAATATTAAAGGGCGCGGTTTAATTGCTTTTATCAATAAATGATTCCACATCGTGGAAAGCTCGACCAATGTACCCGGACCTCCGGGTAACGCCAGCGCCGCATCGCACTGCTCAATTAATGCGAATATGCGCTCCCGCAGGCGGGGAAAACGAACTTCCTCTATGACCCACTGATTTGGAGCGCCGGGTCTGAAGTTTTCGATCTCATCGCTCGTGATACCGATGACATGCCCTCCCGCTTCGAACGCCCCGCGAGATACTGCTTCCATCGTACCAATATATCCACCGGTCAGTACTGTATAGCCTGCATCCCCTAATAAACGACCTAATTGGAGCGCCTCCTGGTATAGAGGTTCTCCTTCCTTCGTTTGGGAGGCGCCGAAGACCGAAATTCTGGTCACTCAACCACATCCCAATGGCGGGAATAGTTGCGTTTCAGTTTATCCATAATCGCCTTTTCCAGGTCAATATCTGCTATGCTGGCAATCTGTAGGAGGTAAAGTGCGACATCTGCCAGTTCATCCCGTAGCGCTTCAGGATCTTCTGGATCATCTCTCCACTGAAAGTGCTCCAGCACTTCGTTAGCCTCCAGACTCAGAGAAATTGCTAAATTACGCAAGGTCTGCGGTCGCCGGCTATTTTCAGCATACCAACCTTGTGAACGGACAAATTCGTTCATCGCGGCAGTCAGCTCTGAGAGATCCATCCCGTGAATTATATTGGCTTGGGACGTATTGGTCAACATACGGCCCTTATTTCTCCAACCCAATTGAACTGTTGCACGGACAAGTCGGTAAAATATTACAGATGAGAACATATGAATAAGCGCTGCAACCGGCACAAAATAATGTTCTTGTAATTCGCTCTAACGAGGGGACTGTAGCAATCTGTTATTGAGTAGCAACCTATCAATCAATGAGATTACGTCTCGGGGAGAAAATTAGATGTCGTTTTTCCGGTTCTTAATCGGCAGATTGTTCACGATTCTGGCTACCCTTTTCGTCATAACAGCACTTTTATACGGGATCGTCATGCTCACGCCAGCCGATGCCCGGGCAACCCTTTACCTGCCAAAGCGTCTTCCCAACAACCTGACCGAGCAGCAATACCAGCGCCTGGTCGATAATATCATCAAGCAATATCATCTAAACGATCCCTATCCCGTACAATACTACTTTTGGCTGACAAACCTCGTCCAGGGGAATTGGGGATTCAGCGGGGTGCTGCGCGAAAAATGTGTATAGCGCTCTGATAATTCGTACGCCCGCCACCATAGAGCTGACACTCTATTCCCTGATCTTTTTCATCCCGCTGGGATTGATCTGTGGGGTAATCGCAGGCTGGAATAAGGGGCGAAAATCGGATAACAATTTCCGGTTAGCGGCATTTATTGCTACCTCAATGCCCACTTTTATTCTGGCATTTATTTTGATGGCGATTTTTTATGCAAATTTGAGATGGTTTCCACCTGAACGGTTGAGTACGCAATTTTCCATGACCGTGCGCAGCAGCGCTTTCCACACCTATACCGGGTTGTATACTATCGATTCGTTGCTAAATGGACGCATCGATATTTTCCTGGATTCTCTACGCCACCTGGTATTACCTGTAATTACTCTTTCACTGGTCCATTGGGCCACCCTGGGCAGGGTCACCCGGGCGACCATCATCGAGGAAAAGGAGAAGGAATACGTGTTGGCTGCCCGGGCGCGAGGCGCCACCGAAAGACAGCTTGCCTGGCGGCATGCCTTCCGCAATGCTTTTGCTCCATCCATTACCAGCAGTTTGCTCTCGGCAACGATGATCGTAACTGGAGTATTCGTAGTCGAGATCATTTTTAACATTCACGGTGTTTCAGAGCTAGCCGTCAGCAGCATGAACACCATCCCTGATGCTCCCGCCGCTTTAGGGTTTGCATTGTATAGCGTATTCATCGTTTTGATAATCATGCTCATCCTGGATTTCTTGCAAGTTATTGTGGATCCACGAATTCGGGAAGGAGTGTTGTGACCCGATGAGAGGCGCAAAACGGTTCATCAATAACAAACAAATCACTGCCGGGATAGTAATCATCCTGATCTTTACAATCATGGCTATCGCTGCACCTCGCCTTTCTCCGCTCTCTAAAGGGCTGGACCCAGAGAGATTTAAACAGGTAGGTAAGGCGTCCGATATGACGCCCCATCCCCCAAGCCGGCTGGCGCCTTTGGGTACGCTCCCTGGTCAATCTAGCGTCTACCATAGCTTGATCTGGGGTTCCCGCCAGGCGCTGACCTTTGGTATATCTGTAGCCTTACTAACCGCCACCTTTGGCACTTTATTCGGTTTGATCAGTGGGTATATCGGTGGACGTACTAACAAAATCATGATGCGGATTTCTGACGCATTTCTGGCATTCCCGGTCATCGCAGGGATTGTCTTGATCCAACAGCTCTCCGTAATTACCTATACCGGTATTGGGGGGATGTTCCTCCTGGGCAATGCACCCTTCACAGTAGGACCTAAAACGCCATTACTGGCTCTCCTCGATGCTTTTAACCCGGTGGCTTTGGCCTTTGTGCTGTTCCTGTGGATGCCTTATGCACGGATGACCAACACCATCGTGCTGCAAGTAAAGCAGCAAGAATATATACAGGCAGCCCGATCGGTTGGAGTAAAGCCTTCACGGCTTCTCTTTCGCCATGTATTACCAAATTCCCTTACCCCCACAATAGTCCTGGTTGCCCGGGATGTAGGCGCATTTGTTATCTTACAAGCGACATTCACATTTATCGGAATGGGAGGTAGGTCCATTTGGGGAGAAATGCTTTCCGATGGTCGAAGTTGGGTAATTGGTCCCGGTGGGAATATTTTTATATTTTGGTGGGTTTTTTTGCCCGCTACGCTTGCTTTGATCCTTTTCGGCGTTGGCTGGAATTTAATGGGTGACGGTTTAAACGATTGGTTAAACCCACGTATGAAATAAGTTCCAGAGTTATCCCGAGAATGTAATTTTCCCCGAAATGTAGATTAAAATAACATGGAGACCACCGGTTGGACCGTTGGTTAGTCTGTGATTTGGTATGGAAGAACAGATACGCATCATACTTACCCACGAACAGGCAGATTTTGATGCAATCGCATCAATGCTTGCTGCCTATCTCCTCGAGCGCGCCACGATCCCGGTATTACCCAGGCGGATGAACCGCAACGCGCGCGCATTCCTGACCCTTTACGGGAGCGAATTACCATTTGTAGAAGCAAGCGAGCTGGGAAACCTGCCAATCAGCAATGTCACCCTGGTAGATACTCAATCGATGGTTACGCTACGCGGAATGAACCCAACGACTCAGGTGCAGGTGATTGATCACCATCCTTTGCGGGGAAATCTTCCGCAAGAGTGGGAAATCTGGGTTGAGGAAATCGGCGCAACGACAACTCTGCTTACAGAAATTCTGGAAGAGCACGAAATAACCCTCACCCCAATCCAGGCAACATTGCTTTTACTTGGAATCTATGAAGATACGGGCTCACTTACCTACACCCGTAGCTCTTACCGGGACCTGCATGCTGCCGGTTATTTGCTCGAACAAGGGGGCAGCCTGCATATTTTGAATGATTTCCTCAACCATCCACTTTCACCTGATCAGCAGAAGATTTACGAGCAATTACGCGCAAATATAGAAATCCACCGGATTAATGGGCATAATGTAATGCTGTCATTGGGGGATGCCAGGAGCATGGACGAGGAGCTTTCTACGATTGCGCATAAGCTCAGAGACCTTTTCGATTCGGATGCATTATTTGTTATTGTTCAGACCCGGAGCGGAATCCAGTTAATTGCTCGCTCGACTACCGATGATATTGACGTTGGTCAAATCCTGGGAGCATTTGGGGGTGGCGGGCACGAACGCGCTGCTGCCAGCTTGATTAGAGACCGGGATATCCAGGAGATCCGCTCGGCACTCCTGGAAATTTTACCTGCTTCGGTAAAGCCTGCGATCACGGTTGCTCAGATCATGTCCGGGAGGCCGCAGCTCCTCGTGCCTGAAACCCCGGTCGATGAGGCTGCCAGAAAGATGAGCTTGTATGGGTATGAAGGATACCCGGTGGTTCGCGATGGAAGAGTGATCGGTTTGCTTACCCGCCGGGCAGTCGATCGCGCTCTGGCGCATCGTCTAACCCATACTGCAGAACAGCTTATGGATGCAGGGGAAATCTCCGTTCAACCCGAAGACCCTCTAGAAGTGTTGCAGGAGAAGATGATCTCGTCCGGTTGGGGTCAGGTTCCGGTAGTCGATCCAACCAGCGGTCAGGTGATCGGCATTGTTACCCGCACTGATTTGTTGAAGATGCTGCCAAGGCAAGCCCTTCCACGCCCCCGGCAAAACTATGCTGCTCGCCTGGAGACCGCCCTTCCTTCTGCCAGGCTGCTGCTCTTGAAAGCAGTGATCCGAGCGGCCTCGCAACAAGGGGTCGCATTATTCGTTGTAGGGGGTTTTGTCCGGGATTTGCTATTAGAGCGAGCAGGACAGGATTTCGATCTGGTAGTCGAAGGCGATGCAGTTTCTCTGGCAAAAAGGTTAGCAAAAATTTATGGCGGCAGGGTCACAAGCCATGCCCGGTTTGGCACCGCAAAATGGCACATCGGTGAAATTCGCCAAGAGCTGATCAGGCGCATGGCTCAGAATGGATCCGACCAGGACCTTTTGAAAGCTGGTCGATTTTTTGAGAGCGAGAGTGGGCTGCCTGAATATAATCCGAGCGAGCTCCCCGAGAGTCTGGACCTGGTTTCGGCGCGCATCGAGTTCTATTCTCAGCCAACAGCCCTCCCAACAGTTGAGCGGGGCAGCATTAAACTGGATCTTCACCGGCGCGATTTCACGATCAATACGCTGGCGATCCGCCTGGACGGCGATCATTACGGCGAGTTATACGATTACTGGGGTGGTCTTGAGGATTTGCATCACTGCCTGGTCCGAGTATTGCATTCATTGTCTTTTGTGGATGATCCCACCCGCATGCTGCGCGCCGTCCGGTTCGAGAAACGCTTCGATTTCCAAATCGAGCAGCGAACCTTGGATTTGCTGCAGGATGCCTTGCCGCTGCTCGTCCGTGTATCCGGTGATCGCATCCGGCATGAGCTTAACCTGATTCTGGATGAATCCAAAATCACGCACATGCTGCCGAGATTGCAAGAACTCCAGGTTCTCAAGGCGATCGATCCCATGCTGTGTTGGAATGCGCAACACGCACAATCCTTGGATGCTCTGTTGGATCAATCCTATGACCCCGATTGGGATTTCCCGGATCCAGGTAAAAATACTTCGACACGACGCACGCTTATCTATGCAATATGGTTGAGCAGTGTTTCAGAGCCCGAAATCAAACGAATCGCAGACCGGATAAAATTGCCAGCCTATTTGCGGCGATTGATCCTGCAGGCTAACCAGCTACTCCGCCAGATCAATGGTCTAGAGCAAGCACCAGTGAGCGGGGCTACAGCAGTTTTTGACGAGTATCCACCGTTGGTGCTTTATGCGGTCAGAATGATGCTTAACGACCCGCTTAAGGTATCGATGATTAATAATTACATAAAATATTGGAGGAAAATACATCCCTTAACCAACGGTGATAAACTACGTAATATCGGCTTACCACCAGGTCCAGAATACCAGGAAATTCTCTGGAAGCTGCGTGCTGCCTGGTTGGATAAAACGATAAGCACAGAGGCGGAAGAAAACAGGATGCTGGAAGAATTACTCGCCAGCTGAACTCTGAAAGCGGATATTAGCGGAACAGTGAACACTGAAATTGTCTCTCCACCTATCTGGTTGAGCCAGGTGGAAGTGCGGCATGCTCGTTTCGAGGATTTGCCCAACATGGAATGGGAGGGCGAATATGCCCATTTCCGCAAATATTATGCTGACGCATTCGAACTGGCAAAACAAGGCTATTCGATCCTTTGGGTGGCAGACTTGCCAAAAGTCGGCTTAATTGGCCAATTATTCGTTCAATTATCCAGCGGACGCAAGGAGCTGGCTGATGGGTTTGGGCGAGCTTATATTTATGGGTTCCGCATCCGCTCTGAATTCCGGGGGAATGGGCTCGGAAAGCGAATGATGGCAATTATCGAGTCCGACCTGAACCAACGCGGCTTCAAATGGGTCACGTTGAATGTCAGCCGGGATAACACTGGAGCACTTCGCTTATATGAAAAAATTGGCTACCATGTCGTAGCGCCTGAAGCCGGGCGGTGGTCCTTCGTAGATCAATTCGGACGGCGCCAGGAAGTAAACGAGCCGGCTTGGCGGATGGAAAAATACGTTGGAAATCATCGTTAATTGTTTATTAAATATGAATGAGGAAGATCTCTGTACACTTGCATATCACGAATATCCATGTTAAAATCGGTGGCGTAAGTAAGCCTTTTTGATATGGAATTCATCGAAAAGTGGGCAACCCCCACTTTTCTGCATATTATAGAGATTACGCTCAAAATATCGATCCGCCCGAAGGCGCAGCGCGCGCCGCTTACGCGGCAAGCTACACCAAGTATTTGAAGTGCGTAAGATCAACCGACTAGCCTTGAACGAGATGAGTAAGGAAAATGAAAAACGAATTTACCCTGGCATTCAATGAAGTCCTTGAAGAGAAGCAGCTCCCTCAGGAAGTAGTCCTGGAGGCGCTCGAAGCAGCCATGGTTTCTGCCTACCGGCGTGCAGTCAATGCGTCAAATGCACAACACGTAGCCGCTACAATTGATCCGACGACGGGTCAAGTGATGATCTATGCCGAGAAAGAAGTCGTGGACTTTGTCCAAGACCCACGAACTGAAGTCACTTTGGAAGAAGCCTGTCGAGTGGATCCCGAAGCTCAGCTGGGCGGCATGGTCATAGTAGAAACGACGCCGAATAATTTCGGTCGCGTGGCTGCCCAGACTGCCCGGCAGGTGATCCAACAACGCATTCGAGAAGCCGAGCGGGAGGCTCAAACCAGCCACTTCTCTCATCACCAGGGTGAGATACTCAGCGGAATGGTTCAGGCGGTGAATCCTTCCCAGGTGACGGTCGGTCTGGATATGAAAGCTGAAGGGGTTATGCCCCGCCAGCACCAAATACCTGGAGAGCGTTTTCGCATCCACGACAGGGTGAGAGCTCTGCTTCTCGAGGTCAAGACCAGCCCGCGTGGACCGCAGATCACCTTATCGAGAGCTCATCGAAATTTCCTCCGCCGCCTGCTCGAAAATGAAGTCCCCGAAATCTACCAGGGAATGGTCGAAATTCGCTCGATTGCCCGCGAGCCAGGTCAGCGCTCAAAAGTGGCAGTGGCTGGACTCCAGCCCGGGGTCGATCCGGTAGGCGCCTGTGTCGGCATTAAAGGTGTGCGCATTCAAGCCATCGTACGCGAGCTGAACGATGAAAAAATTGATGTCATCGAATGGAGCGCTGATCCGGCCATTTATATCGCTAAAGCTTTAAGCCCGGCGCGTGTCTCCGGTGTCTATCTGAATGAACAATCTAAGGGCGCAAAAACTGCTACGGTCATCGTGCCTGAAGATCAGCTCAGTCTCGCTATCGGGCGCGATGGACAGAATGCCCGGCTTGCCGCCAAGCTGACCTCATGGAAAATCGATATCAAGAGCCAGCCGGAGGCAGCTCGCGACGCAATCGATAAATTGAACAGCGATTCACAGTATGCCATGCTCGCTGAGCATGAAATCGAGACAATCCCCCAGGTCGAAGCTGTTCTGACCAAAAAAGCTGAAGGCAGACCGGTAACACCTGAAGAATATCAGTTGATCAACCAATTTGTCGACCGGGTGGAACGCGGCATATTGGAGCAGCGCCAGGCGGAAAAGATCTTTGAAGATGAGCGTGAGCATCTGGCACGCGCAACCATCCCTGCCGCCGCGTTTGAAATCCCACTGGAAAAATTTGAGGTGTCCGATCGGGTCTACGCGGTGATCAGCGAGGCTGGTTTCCCCACTGTCGGGGAGCTGATGTATCAGATGTCCGCTGAGCCTGATTCCATTTTGCGCCTGGCTGGTATGGGTCCGAAAGGAATGAAAGAGCTCGAGGATGCCCTAGGAGCTCTGCGTACGCAGCTTGAGGCAGAAGAAGCCGGCGAAGCTGTTATTGAACCTGAGGCTGTAGAGCTGCCCGCCGAAACCGCAGCCGTCTTCCAGGCGGAAGGCGAACAACCAACAACTCCGGAGACGGTCGAAGCCCAGGCAGCTGAAATAACACTTGGGCTCGAACCTGTCGCTCTCGAAGCAGAACTGCAAACTGTCGCCGGTGAAGAAGGGCTGGTTATCACCGAGCCCCAGGCAGAGCTTGAGCCTGTATTAGAAACAGCCCCGGCAGCCGCAGGCGACGAGAAAGCGACCTTCCCTGAAGATATCTTCGCCTTCAGCCAGGAAATGGTTGAGTATGATGAGCTCTACGAAGAAGAGGATGAGGACGAGGACGAAGATAGCGATAAGAAGAAGAAAAAGAAGAAGAAAAAGAAGAAATTTACCCAGTATGAGTATGACCCAGACAAGGACGTAATGATCGCGAAGAAACAACGGAAACGCGACGGTACCGAATGGGACGAAAACTGGAAGCTCTAATTCTTTCCTCCGTGAAAGGTTAGATGGCGAAGAAAGTAAGAAAAGGAAGACATGTGCCCCAGCGCACATGTGTCGGCTGCCGGAAGGTACTGCCAAAGCGCTCCCTCATCCGCATCGTGCGCAATCCCGATGGCGTTTTGGTGGACCTAAAAGGAAAATTACCAGGAAGAGGCGCCTATCTGCACGACAGGCGTTCTTGCTGGGAAAAAGGTATGAGGGGAGAGCTTGCTCACGCCTTGAAAACCGAGTTAACTCAGAGGGATCGCGAGACTCTGCTGGCATTCATGGCTACACTACCTGACGAGATTTCACTCTCCGAAGAAGATCGTAATGGAGAACTCCCTCTCTCAGAAAATGGCTTGATCTAATATATTTTGAGCCGTAACTCGCGACGAATAACAACTGGCTGCAGTCTGCAATATGCAATTTGCAGTACGAAATATGCAGAACGCAGCATGCGATACGCAGTGTGCGGTATGCAGATTGCATAAGCAGCTACTGATTGCCTGACCCGCTCATTGGGCAAGTTGTTAATTCTACAATAAAGGAGGTGGAAAATGAGCGAAGCTAGGCATCCAATGACTATTGAGCTCCCATCAACCATAACAGTCCGGGAGCTTGCCCGAGAAATACAATCCAGCCCCATAGAGGTCATCAAAACCTTGATGGCCAACGGCGTGATGGCAAATATTAACCAACAAATCGACTTCGATACTGCTGCTATCGTCGCCGCGGAAATGGGTTATGAAGCCACGCTGGAGACATCCGAATTAGCACAAGAAGGTGATTATGGCGAAATCCCCCTCTGGCGGCGTCTGATAGCAAACGAAGATCCCAAACAGCTTGTCAAACGTTCCCCTGTCGTTACGATCCTTGGGCATGTTGACCACGGTAAGACGACTTTATTAGATGCCATCCGCCATACAAATGTAGCCGGCGGGGAAGCTGGAGGGATTACCCAGCATATTGGTGCGTACCAGGTCGAGCATAATGGACGTACCATTACCTTCCTGGATACCCCAGGGCATTCAGCCTTTACGGCGATGCGCGCCCGGGGTGCACAAGGTGCTGATATCGTCATCCTGGTCGTTGCCGCGGACGATGGAGTCATGCCGCAGACCAAAGAAGCGGTCGCCCATGCCAAGGCAGCCAAAGTACCCATCGTAGTTGCATTAAATAAAGTCGATAAAGCAAACGCTGACGTAGACCGCGTAAAACAGCAGCTGGCCGAGATCGCCCTGGTCCCCGATGATTGGGGCGGGGACGTGCTGGTGGTTCCGATCTCTGCAAAACAGAAAAAAGGCTTGGATGATCTGCTCGAAGCGATCCTGCTCGTTGCAGATAACCTGCAAATCCTCGCCAACCCAAAGGGGAAAGTAATCGGCTCGATCATCGAAGCTGAGCTCGACCGTTCAAAAGGTGTCATTGCCACAATGCTTGTACAGAACGGTACTCTCGAAGTCGGCGACGCAGTAATCGTCAGTAGCAGCTACGGGCGCCTGAGAGCAATGTTTGACTTCAAAGGCAAACCTCTGCGTAAAGCCGGTCCATCAACCCCGGTATCTGTTATGGGATTGAATGAAGTCCCGCAGGCAGGCGACTTGTTTGAGGTAGTGGATAGCGAGCGTATCGCCAGGACGATCGCGACCGAGCGCCGGACAGCCCAAGGATCAAAAGCTTCTGCTCCAAAAACTGCAGTAACCCTGGAAGAGCTCTTCAGTCAGTATCAGTCAGGGGAATTGCGCGAGCTTCGGCTCATTGTCAAGGCGGATGTCCAGGGGTCTCTCGAGCCAATCATCTCCTCTCTCACCGAGCTTGGACAAGGCGAGATCAAGATCAACATCCTCTACGCTGAAACAGGAAATATCGGTGAGAATGACATCATGCTCGCTTCGGCCTCGGATGCGATTGTAATTGGATTCAACGTCCAGGCAGAGGCCACTGCCCGAAGGTTAGCCGATGCAGAAGGTGTCTCCATCCGGCTCTATGACATCATCTACCGCCTGACGGAGGACATCGAGAAAGCATTGAAAGGGATGCTTGAGCCGGAGCTCAAAGAAAAGGTCATCGGTCACGCCGAAGTGAGAGCCGTATTTCACATCTCGAAAATTGGGAATATCGCGGGCTGCCTGGTAGTCGATGGAGAAATCCGCCGAAATGCCCAGGCGCGGCTGAGCCGTGGCAGAGATGTGCTCTTCGAAGGCTCTATCTCGTCCCTGAAGCACATGCAGGATGACACGCGGGACGTTCGCGCAGGATATGAATGTGGAATCGGTCTGAAGAATTTTTCAGATATGCAGCCAGGAGATATTATCGAAGCCTATATCCTTGAACGCGTGGCAGTTGTCTGATCTTCGACAAGGATTTGTGGCGGGTGGTCACCAAACTACGCTTAGATCGGATTAATGACCGGATCCGTGAGGAACTCTCTGAGATGCTGGTCATGGAGGTGCATGATCCGCGTTTGGCAGGGATTACCATCACCAGTGTTCGGGTTGACAAAGAGCTGGCATATGCAGATATTTTCGTGTCTGCGATAGAAGGAAGCTCACGCGCACCCGAAATTTTAGACAGTCTGGATCACGCACAGGGCTTTTTACGCCATGAATTGTCTCAGCGGATTGATCTCCGTACGTTTCCCCGCCTGCGTTTCCATTGGGACACAACTCCGGAAAGAGCTGATAATATCGAGCGCTTGATCACCTCCTTCCGCACTGAAACAAAACCAATGGTAGAAGAACCAGACCAGACTGATGATGAATAACGAAATCGATGCCGCAATTGCTGATGAGATCCGGAGAGCACAAAGTATCGGTATAACTACTCACATTCGCCCAGATGGGGATGCGATCGGATCGCTCTTGGGTATGGGTCTGGCTTTGATCGAGCAGGGAAAACATGTAGACCTCGTCTCAAAGGATGGGATCCCGGCTTCATTACGGTTTATTCCAGGCAGTGAGCTCGTTCACAATGTCCAAAAAGGTCCTGTAGATCTCACGATCGCCTTGGATTGCTCTGACCTTATTCGAACGGGGAGAACCATCGAGCATGAAAATGAAGCACCTGACATTAATATCGATCACCATGCAACCAATGTCATGTTTGGTAAGCACAATCTAATTGACGTTACAGCGGTTTCAACGACAGAAATCTTAGCATTGCACATGCCGAGCTGGGGTTTAACTCTCAATAAAAACATCGCTGATTGCCTGATGACAGGCATGATTACGGATACGATTGGATTCCGCACTGCGAATATGACCCCGCGCGCGTTGAATGTTGCTGCCGGGTTGGTAGATATGGGCGCTGATTTACCCGGTTTGTATAACAAGGCGTTAGTACGTAAAACATTTGAAGCGCTTAAATATTGGGGAGAGGGTTTGGCAAAACTTGAACGAGCGGATCGAATCGTTTGGGCGACTGTTACTCCTGACGATCGGAAAATCGCTGGCTACTCAGGTCGAGACGACGCAGATATGATCAACATAATCTCGACGATTGATGGTGCAGATATCTTCATTCTTTTCAATGACCAGGGAAATGGGCACATCAAAGTTAGCTGGCGTTCCATACCAGGCATCGATATATCTGGGTTAGCCCTGGCTTATGGAGGCGGCGGACATCCTTCGGCCTCCGGTGCAGATATCGAGGGACAGCTTGAAGAAATATGTAGTAGTGTCCTCCAAATGACTGCACAGACCTTGATGCAAGCAAGTAATTTACAGTAAAATCCAATTCAGCCAACGAGAATGGATAATGGATATCGAAAAGGATAACATTAAAAACGTCGTCTCGGGGGTCCTGGTTGTCGACAAGCCTATCGGGATGACCTCGCATGACGTCGTACAAATCATCCGTAAAGGCACAGGTATCCGCCGTGCCGGTCATACTGGCACCCTCGACCCGCGTGCTTCAGGCGTGCTGGTAATTCTAATCGGCCCTGCGGTTCGCTTGAGTGAATATGTTTCCGCCTCGGATAAGCGCTACCAGGCAACGATCCGGCTGGGATCCTCAACAGATACCTATGACTCTGAAGGCAAGATCACCAATACAAGCAATATCGACAATATAACCGAAGAACAATTCAATGAAATGCTCCAAAAATTTGTGGGGGAGATGGTACAAACCCCACCTCCCTACTCAGCGATTAAGGTCAAAGGGCAGAGAGCTTATACCCTCGCCCGGAAGGGTGAGGAAGTCGATCTCCAACCCCGCATGGTTAATGTCTATTCGCTGGATGTTTTGGAATGGGCGCCTCCGGAAGCTGTTATCGACGTCTACTGCTCATCGGGCACCTATGTTCGCTCCCTGGCGAACGACTTAGGCACCTCCCTTGAAGTCGGCGCTCATCTGGTTGGACTGCGCAGAACAAAAAGCGGGCGGTTTACTTTGCGCGATGCCGTGCAGCTCCGCCGTCTTCAAGAAGCCTTCGATGCCGGCGATTGGTATCGTTTCCTGATCCCTGCTGCTGAAGCCCTTTCTGATTGGCCGATGGTTGAGCTGGATGCGGATGACGTTGAGAGGATCCGCCACGGTCATCGTGTTTTAGCTGAGTTAGGCGTAAAAGGCTGGGCGCGCGGTATCAGCCAACAGGGCGATTTGGTTGCATTGCTGGAAGCGGATGAAGAAGCCGGCGAGTGGCAGCCGCGTAAGGTATTTTTTCAATCCTGAACTTGCTTTACGAATTCTTAATCCTGCATGCAGCATTATTATTCTTTGGATGGGGTTTTCCTTAAGGATGCCTGGCTAACGATTGGTACATTCGATGGCGTTCATCTAGGTCATCAAGCGATATTGCACAAAATGACTGAGGAAGCTCATCAAAACCATGCGCCAGCGGTCGTCTTAACCTTTCACCCTCGCCCCGCCCTGGTCCTGGGGAAAAAACAAGGCAGTTATTACTTAACCGATCCGGAAGAGCGGGCCGAGTCTGATTGCTCAGCTTGGGGTTGATGTGGTCGTTACCTATCCATTTTCGCTCCAGGTTGCTGGACGTTCAGCAATTGATTTCATTGAAGAATTACAAAATCACCTCCAGATGAAAATGATTTGGGCTGGCCCTGATTTTGCGATGGGTCGCAATCGTGAAGGCGACCTCAACACGTTACGCAGATTGGGGGACACTTTCGGTTTCCAGCTCAATGTATCCGACCACATTACTATCGGCAATGAGGCAATCTCCTCCACTCGCATCCGTTCGCTGCTCGAGGAGGGAGCGATTGCTGAAGTGAACCGTATGTTAGGCAGAGGGTATCAGGTGAGAGGGAAAGTGATTCCCGGCGACGGACGCGGGCGGACAATTGGCATTCCTACGGCAAACCTGGATGTATGGCCTGAAAAGCAGCTCCCCAAACCCGGAGTCTATGTTTGCCAGGCTCATCTTACTCAGGCGCTGAATGGTGCAGTGGTTAATGTCGGTTATCGCCCCACCTTTGAAACCCGCAAGGAGCGTCCTTTGGTCGAAGCTCATTTGTTGGATCTGGACGTAGACCTTTACGGTCAGGTTATCCAGCTCGATTTCATCGAACGATTGCGTGACGAGCAGCGATTTCCGTCGGTGCCGGCATTGGTCGAGCAAATAGAAAGTGATATCATCCAGGCAAGAACGATCCTGAATAACTGATCGGGTTGGGGCTAATACTGCCTATCGGAGCTGTTGGTATGAGACAATACCTAGAGTTGCTCGATTACATTTTGCAGCATGGGGAAAAGAAGGAAGACCGGACCGGCGTTGGCACTCTTTCGGTCTTCGGTTACCAAAACCGGTATGATCTCCAAAAAGGTTTTCCCCTGGTCACCACCAAGAAATTACATCTAAAATCGATTATCTATGAGCTGCTCTGGTTCTTAAGAGGTGACGACAATATCACCTATTTGCAGGATCACGGTGTGCACATTTGGGATGAATGGGCGGATGCGGATGGAAAACTTGGTCCAGTATATGGCTATCAATGGCGTTCCTGGAGGGCTATAGATGGTCGCACGATCGATCAGATCACCGAGGTAATTCAACAAATTAAGACGAACCCAAATTCACGGAGATTGATCGTAAGCGCCTGGAACGTTGGAGAGATCGAACAAATGGCGCTGCCGCCTTGCCACCTTCTCTTCCAGTTTTACGTCCTCGATGGATATCTGTCATGCCAGCTCTACCAGCGCTCGGCAGATGTCTTTTTGGGCGTGCCTTTTAATATTGCCTCCTACGCTCTATTCACCATGATGGTCGCCCAGGTTTGTAATCTACTACCTGGCACATTCGTGCATACATTTGGTGACGTGCATCTCTACCTGAACCACATCGAGCAGGCAAAGCTGCAGCTCTCCCGTCCGGCATATCCTTTGCCTGCAATGATGCTTAACCCCCAGGTGAAGGATATCTTTGCCTTCCAGTACGAAGATTTTAAGTTGGAGAATTATCAGGCGCATCCCCACATTAAGGCAGAGGTTGCAGTTTGATCCTTTCGATCCTGGCAGCGATGGACGAGCAGCGAGGAATTGGTAAAAACAACCAAATTCCCTGGAAAGCTCCCAAAGATCTGAAGCGATTTCGATCCCTGACAATGGGGCATCACCTGATCATGGGGAGAAAGACCTACGAATCGATTGGCACTCCATTGGATGGGAGGACATCGATCGTCCTCACCCACCAACCTGATTTCCAGGCGGCTGGGTTTTTGATCGCACACTCACTGCAGGAAGCGTACTCACTCGTAGAGGATCACAATGAAAATGAAGCATTCATCATTGGAGGTGGAGAAATTTTCGCCGAGACGATCGCCACTGTCGACCGCATATATCTGACCACCATTCACCACATTGCAGATTGCGACGTTTTTTTCCCTGAATTTTCACTCGACGATTGGGAAATTGTCGAATCAATCTTTCACCCAGCCGATCAGAAAGACCCATTTGACCTCTCTTTTCTCACCTTAAACCGCAAAAATCAGGAGCAACGAAAATCTTTGCCCGGATAACGATTCTCCGGCATCTTCCATTACAGTAAGCCAATTCAATTAGGACAAAACCGGTGTTTTTTTCCTTGACAAAACCTAAATTATCCATATAATCCACCACAATTGAATCCGCAAAGACTGCGAAGAGGACTAGTAGTTGGTGCACGGCAGTCCAGAGAGTAGGAATCCGGTGAGAATCCTACCTGCTCCCCGCCAGTGAATGGACCTCAGAGTTGAAAGGTGAAATGCGAGCGTAAATCGCAGAATAGCCTTATCCGGAGTTGCCACCGTTATCAAGGCAAAGGGCATAAACGGGCTGAAACTCGTCGTGCTCAAAATGAGTGAGGCTGGCTGATTTTCCCATCGCAACATAGATGGGTTTTCTTTTTATAGCAGCCTAAGAGGAGTGGCACCACGGACGGAAATAGCGTTCGTCTCCCCAGGAGACGGGCGCGTTTTAGTTTAATTGGCAGGGATGGATGAAATGCCCGAGCTGAAAGGTCGCATTCTAACTGGACATAGACCGACGGGTCCCCGCCATATTGGTCACCTGGTCGGGACACTGCAGACCTGGGCTGGCTTGCAGGACAGTTACGATTGTTATTTTCTGATTGCAGACCTGCATGTCTTGACAACCGACTACGAGCATCCTGACACAATTCAGGCGAATATTCTGGAGGTACTGGCAGATTGGTTATCGTCAGGGATCGATCCAGACCGTGCGACTATCTTGCAACAGTCCGCGATCTCAGCTCACGCTGAGCTGGCGATCTTATTCAGCATGCTGGTAACCGTCGCTCGCTTAAACCGGGTGCCAACCTATAAAGAACAGCAAAAAGAGTTAGGATTGGTCCCCTCCCTCGGTCTGCTGGCATATCCGGTACTGCAGGCAGCGGATATTCTCTTATATAAAGCGGATACGGTCCCTGTTGGGGAGGATCAGCAGCCCCACGTGGAACTATCCCGTGAGATCGCCCGGCGATTCAACCAATTATATGGCGCTACCTTTCCAGAGCCGCAAGCTCTCCTCTCCCCCACACCCCGGTTGCCCGGGATTGACAACCGGACTATGCACACTTCTTATGAAAATGCAATCTACCTAAAGGATACCCCGCAAGAAACCAGACGCAAAGTGATGAGCATGTTCACCGATCCCACCCGCATCCATGCCAGCGATCCGGGGCACGTGGAAGGTAACCCTGTGTTTGACTACCTGGAAATATTCCATAATGACAAAGCAGAGGTTGAGGAATTCAAAACATTGTACCGGGCTGGAAAAATTGGGGACGTAGCCCTTAAATCCAGGCTGGCGGATAGTCTTAACCTCTACCTGGAGCCGCTCCGCGATAGACGTCAGCAGCTATCGAAAGATCCGGATCACCTGAAGGAGGTTTTGCTTGAAGGTACACAAAGAGCTCGCATTATGGCGGAATTAACCCTGGGAGAAGTCCAACAGAGAATGGGGCTTCCAATTCGAGTAGGTGTTAAGTCGTCTTAGGGCTGGTATCCACCCGCTATTCAGACGACGCGATCAAGATCATTATCAGTCTATACCAAACACAAGGAGGAAGCGATGAACGCTCAGACCCGATTTAATTTGACCGAAGCTGATTTACCGCATGAATGGTACAACATCAATGCCGACATGCCAGTCCCCCCTGCGCCAGTTTTGAATCCCCAAACGATGGAACCGGTGACGCCTGATTTTCTGGCAGTTTTGTTCCCGATGGAATTAATTCTCCAGGAGGTCAGCACAGAAAGATTTATCCAGATCCCGGATGAAGTGCGCGAGGTATACAAGCTCTATCGCCCTACCCCATTGATCCGGGCGCGCCGCTTAGAAAAACTGCTCAATACGCCGGCGCATATTTATTATAAATATGAAGGTGGCTCGCCCACCGGGAGTCACAAACCGAATACAGCAATCGCGCAGGCTTACTATAATAAGATCTCTGGCACGAAAGCGCTGACCACCGAAACTGGCGCCGGGCAGTGGGGATCCGCTCTGGCTTTTGCGGGATCCTTATTCGATATCCAGGTGGAAATCTTTATGGTGCGGATATCGTACGACCAGAAACCGTACCGGCGAATTTTAATGGAGACGTATGGCGCTCAGGTCTACCCCAGCCCATCCAGCCGAACCCATTTTGGAAGCTCGATTCTGGCAGATGACCCAAAGAATCCTGGTTCTTTGGGAGTGGCTATCTCCGAGGCGGTTGAGGCTGCGGCTACCTCGAACGGTCAGAAGAAATACAGTCTTGGCTCCGTGTTGAACCATGTCCTTTTGCATCAGACGGTTGTTGGGGAAGAAGCCTTAAAACAAATGGATATGGCGGGAGAATATCCGGATGTGGTGATTGGCTGCGTCGGTGGAGGGTCGAACTTTTCCGGATTAGTCTTTCCCTTCCTCCGCCAGAACCTGCGGGAGGGCGAGCGAACCAGAATCCTGGCGGTCGAGCCGTTGGCAGCGCCATCCCTCACCCGGGGCGAATACACCTTCGATTACGGCGACTCTGCCCGAATGGCGCCAATCGTCAAAATGTACACACTGGGTCACAGCTTCATCCCAGCCCCGATCCACGCCGGCGGCTTACGCTACCACGGGATGGCACCCAGCGTCTCTGCCCTGGTCGACGCAGGTTATATCCAGGCGGTTGCTGTGCCGCAGCTCTCAACTTTCGAAGCAGCCATTCAATTCGCTCGCACAGAAGGGATTGTTCCGGCTCCTGAAAGCGCCCATGCCATCCGCGCGGCAATCGATGAAGCCCTGGATGCACGCGAGCGCGGCGAGCAGCGCATCATCCTGTTCAACCTATCTGGGAATGGTAATTTCGATATGGGTGCTTACGAGGCATATTTGAGCGGCATGCTCGAGGATTACGAGTACCCTGAAGAAGCTGTCAAGCATGCCTTAGAGCAGCTGCCCGAAATTCAGCCTATGTCTGGCATGGACTGACCCGATTCGTTTGTTTTCACCTGCTTAATAAAACATACCGCTCCCCATCCTGATATCGGATAGGGGAGCGGGCTATTTATGCTGGATCAATTCGATTCCGCAGCTGGAATAGTAAAGTGGAAAGTGCTGCCTTCATTAAGTTTACTCTCGAACCAGATCCGACCACCTTGAAATTCCACCAGGCTCTTGCTGATATTTAACCCCAACCCTGTGCCGCTGGCGGTCTCTTTCGAGATATCCGTACGGAAATACTGCTGAAAGATCTTATCCTGGTCTTCCTCGCTGATACCGATCCCGTTGTCCTTCACCCAGATGTGGACGAAGCGGAGGTTAGATTCGGCGGCGTCATCCGGCATCCAGGCATCTGCGCTGAGCAAAATATTTCCGTCTTCGCCGGTATATTTATTTGCATTGCTTACCAGGTTAGTCAGGATCTGGCTCAATCGCAGGGGATCAGCCCAGATGTCGGGGTAGATCCGGCGGTAAGTCTAGCGAGAGCGTTTGTCGTTTTTCGTCCAGCAATTTTTGCAGTGTGCGCACAACTTCATCGACAGCCTCCGGAACGCTGATCGATTTGAATTCCAAACGGAGGCTTCCCACCTGTATTTTCGTCAGATCGTTCAGATCGGTGACAATCGTATTCATTCGATCTACGTTAGAGCGGATGGTATTCAAAAATGAAGATTGCATCTCATTAACTGGTCCGGTCATCCCGCCAGCGATCAGCTCGGTATAGCCTTTTATCGAGGCCATCGGGTTTTTCAGCTCATGGGCAACGAAGGACACGAATTTACTCTTAGACAGATTGGCTTCACGCACTTCAGAATATAGCTGAGCATTGGCGATTGCAATAGCAGCATGGTCCCCCAGGCGGGAAAGAAACGCCAGGACATCATCCGAGAAATTTTCAGTAGATTGGGTTTCTAACAAGAGGATGCCAATTACCTCATCTTCACGCCGGATAGGGATTCCAACCTGACCTCGGGCATCCATCAACAGGCTTGCGAACGATCCATTGGTTGCTTCCTTATAGACTGTAGTCGGCTGCCCGGTCTGCAGCGCCCCGGATATTCCGGGAAGCTGGACATCCAGGTAATGCTCATCATTTCCATTCAAGGGAAGGATATCGGAATCTGCATCAGAAGCGTAACCCTCGGCGGTAACCACCCGGATGCCGTCACTATCGATCATTCCCACCAGACCGGCATTCGCCCCCGATTGGCGCATTGCCCAGCTCAAGGTTATATTCATTGCCCGGTTTACATCCAGGCTGGTATTCAGCTCGCGATCAATCCGCTGCATTACCGATAGCTCTTCCACTTTCACTGTCAGCGCCTGATCGGTCATCGTATACAACCGGGCATTTTCAATCGCAATAGCTGCCTGCGAGGCGAAGGTTGCCAGTAATTCCTGATCGCTAACGTTAAAGGGCTGTCCATCCGCTTTGTTAATAACCTCGATGACACCCAATATGTGATCTTTGATGCGCATCGGCACGGCGAGGAGATCTTGCGTGGTAAAACCAGTCTGCTGGTCGGTATTGAACCATTCTTTTCGCCGCCGCGCGTCGTTCGCAATCACTGGCTGTCCGGTTTCAACTGCCTGTCCAACAACACCTTTGCCGGGTGGGAGCCGTTTGCCGATCAGATCGCCAGCAACCGGGCCAATGACTACCTCAAAAACTAATTCACCGGTTTGTTCATCGACCAAAAACAGGCTGCCAGCCTGGCAGTTAAGGATATCGGCAGCGCTCGTTAAAATGCGGTTCAACAGTGGTTTCAAATCGAGGGTGGATGTCAAATCACGACCGATTTCGTTCAAAGTAGCCAGCTGGCGAGCGCGATCTTCGGTAACGTGGAGCAGTCGCGCTTTCACGATTGCTCCCGCGGCCTGATCAGCCATCGCCTGGAATAGATTGAGCTGTTCTGGCTGATACACCGTATCCGTGCTGCGGCTTCCCAGGCTGATCAATCCAATGGTCTCTCCCCCAGTATTCAGCGGTACAGCCATCCAAGCATGCAGGCCGCGTACGTCGGGCACGTAGCCACGCGCCCAGCACTCCTGCTCGTAATCATCTACCAGCAGCGGACGGCGACCCCGGAAAATCTCCGCCTCAAGACCCTGCCCCAGGATTATTTCCTTCCCTTCAAAATCAGGAATCCGTTCATCCTTCTCCAGGAAAAATACATAATGCATTTTCTCGGATTCTGGATCCAACAAGGCAACGTGGAAGTCATCCACCTTTATGACCTGGCTGGTTTGGGCATAGATCAGTTCGAGAATATCGTCAAAATTAATCGTGAAATTCGTCCCCTGAGCGACTCGGGTGAGCACATCCATTTCTTTTACTCGTCGCTGCAGATCACGGATAACCTGGGCACGCTCGATCGCCACTGCCGCCTGGTCACAAAGGGAAATGAGGAAATCTATATCGCGTTTGGTGTATGGCTCACCAGATTCACGTTCCCCCAGCGCTAACCAACCGATCAGGTGTTGGCGTCCGGGGAGTGGGATGAATATCTGGCAGTCGAGTAAAACCAGACGGGATCGTTCGGATTGAAGGGAAGCCGGCAGTGAATTTACTTCCTCCAGAAAGATTGCATCTCTTCTCTGGGCAAGCTCCTTCACTAATTCGCTCTTATCCGTGAAACGTAAATCTGAAGTAATCTGCTCATTATCACCCAGCTGAGCAGAATACTGCCCGTTGAAGGATTCATAGACGTAAATGTGAGTCAGGTCTGGATGTAAATCTTGAGAAGAATACTGGCGCAGCAGTCGGACAATTACGCCTAGATCGATCGCCTCGGTTAAATCCTTGCTGAATGCTTCTAAGCGAGAACGGTAGACTGCCTGACCGCGAAAGAACACACTGTCCACCAGTTTTTGTAAGCGGGTCCGCAATGGATTTAATAAAAGAGCTAATAGAAAAATAATGATGCCAGCGATAAACGGGCTGTAAGGTCGTAAGAAATCTCCCAGGAGGAGACCGATTCCGGTGACAAATAAGGCGTAGGCGCCAGCAACTATTACGGTGAGCAAACCATATAAAACCAGCTTGCTCACCAAATAATTGGTATTTAGAAAATGGTAGCGGAGGATGGCATAACCGGTTGTAAGCGGCAGAATCCACAAGAGAAAGAATAAAAGCGGGGTAAAAGAAGTCCCCAGGTTGATTTGGTAAAGCACGATCCAGATATAAATTGGAAGAAATGAGATCAGTGCGCCGACAAAAACGATGCGAGCCTGCTCGCGAACTACGGGTGAGGTAGACCGGTAGCTGCGCACCCCTTCAATCGCAGTAAAGCAGAGGGTCGTAAATAACAGGTATAGTATTGCATAACCCATCAGATAAATGAAAGCAGGTAATGGACCTGGCTTAATAATCGAAGAGACCAGGAACAGGCTGAGTACAGCGGCGGGAAGATATCCAAGCCAGCTCAAAAAGCGATGTTTTTGTACCCAGGACGATTCACGAGGGAAGATTAACGCCAGGTTCAGCAGCGCCCCTGCGGCGAGTGTCAGTGATAGCAGCCATAACAATCCAAAGCGGGTCGAAGTACTGATTGTGAAAAATCCCGCCAGCATAAATGCGCTGGCTGAGGCAAAAACCGAAAATACCCTTCCGCTGGGGTGAGTACGGCGGAGCAGATAAACATACAACCCACAAGCCAAATACACTACTCCGACCAGGAAAGGCAGGGCGAAGTAAGTCAACATTTCAATCCCATTCCCCAATAATGATATGAGATTTTGGGGGCTTCCGATCCAGATTCTGTAATCTGTCAGGATGATCGTGCCAGCTCTAATGAATGGAAAAAGTAAAAACGATATAACCACGACCACGAGAAATCCTCCTAACAGGATATTCTCGATTCGATCTACCCAGGGATGGAGGGTCCCAATCTGTGCATCGCCAGCATCATCAGGCATGCACCAATTTTATGTCAGCGTCGGTAGAAATGCAATTAGAATGTGTTTGCTATTTTGTTATGTCTTTACCCCGCTCTAAACTCAGCCGCTGATCCCTGGCTGGGGTTTCGTATACACCCAATCGACCCCTTCCGGTCGATAGTCCAACGATTGGTGCCGAAAATAGGTGTTATACAAATCTGCGTAATGACCCCCTTTCAGCATCAATGCCTCGTGTTTTCCTTCTTCAATCACCTTCCCTTTTTCCATTACCAATATGCGATCGGCGGCGCGAACTGTGGAAAGACGGTGGGCGATGAGCACGCTGCTGGTATTGGTTAATATCAAGCTCAGCGCCTGCTGGATCTGCCATTCAGTGAACGGATCTACACTCGCAGTAGCTTCATCTAATATGAAGATGGATGGTTTATGGACAATTACCCGCAGGAGGGAAACCAGCTGCCGCTGTCCCATCGAAAGGCGTGAGCCTCGCTCGCCAACTTCCGTATAGATACCATTGGGCAGAGACTCCAACCATTCGCCGTTGCCAATCTGCCCTGCCAAATGCTCTATTTCCCTGCTGCTGATCTCATGGGGACAGGCGTAGCAGATATTTTCAGCGATGGTGCCAGAAAACAGGAATGGGACCTGAGAAACAATCCCGAGCTGCGTGCGATATTGATCGAGATTAAACGTACGAATGTCCATCCCGTCGATTAAGATTTTCCCAGCCTGGAACTCGTAAAAACGAGCAATTAGCTTGGCGATCGAGGATTTCCCTGCCCCGGTGTGACCAACCAGCGCAACCGTTTCACCATCGCAGATATGCAGGTTGAAATTTTCCAGGACAGACTCGCCTGTCCGGTAGCGGAAAGATACGTTATCGAAGCGGATATCGCCGCGTAAGGTGGGCACCGGCAAATTATCTACCTGGTAAACGTCCGATTCAGCATCGACCAACGCGAATACGCGTTCAGCCGCGGAGAGACCGGACTGAACCTGTGCCCAGAACGCTGATAGATTGAGCGCCGGGAAGAAAAACCGGTCCAGGCTCTGCAGGAAGAGGAACCAGGCGCCAGCGGACACAATTCCCTCGGCGACGCTCAATCCCCCGGCGTAGACCAGGACAGCCGTTGCCACACCCATAAGTGCATTCAAGCAGGGAAAAACTAACGAAAGTACCAAACCGCGGCGGACATTAACCCGGTAGGACAGCTGGTTGGCTAGATCGAACTCGGCAAATATAGAAGCTTCCTGGCGGAAATTTTTCGCGATTGCAATCCCACTTACCGTCTCCTTGATGGTTGAATTCACCTGACCCATGGCGCGCATCCCATTGCGGGTGACGATCCGGGCAATCCGCCGAAATGCGAGAGCTGCTGCAAACGCGATTGGCATGAATGCTAGCAATAGCAGGAACAAGCGCCAGTCGATCAGGATCATAATTACGCCCAGGATAATCGCCTCGGCTATCTGTGAAAAAAGGTCGGTAATGAGTACGATCATCTGACCAAATTCTTGGGTATCTGAGGTTATCCGTGAGACGACTTTGCCCGAAGCATACTCATCGTAGAATGAAAGATCATGTGCCGTAGACGATTGAAACGCTTCCGTACGCAGGTCCAGGACAATTCCACCGACAATCCTGACGACTTGCCGCCTCCGGATCCAATTCGTGCCCCAGCTGACCACACTTGCCAGGAATACCAGTCCTGGCAAAATGATTAAAGCCAGCGTAGTGATATTCTGAGCGAGGACGTCCAGGCCGCGTGCAACGAGGACCGGGATGGCTGCTCCAGTTATCGCGATGATCGCAATCGCGATAACTACTACGATCAGCCGTACCCGGTAAGGGCTGAAATAGCCGGCCATCCTCCGCGCCAGCTCCCTATCGGAGTACTGCCTGTCGTAACCCTCGGCGTCCAATCCCTCAAAAAATGCCATTAATCTGCCCGGTTATTCACTAAATATGCGCCGGTAAGCTTCCGAGGTCTGCAGCAATTGCTCATGCGACCCTGAGGCGACCAATTTTCCCTGGCGGAATACCAGGATCAAATCCGCCCAGCGGATCTGTGATAGGCGGTGAGTGATAATCAGCGAAGTGCGACCGCGTGCCGCAGTAAAAATTGCTCGCTGGATTTTGTCCTCTGTCGCGCTGTCTATCGCACTGGTTGAATCATCCAAAATCAAGATCCGCGGATCCGTTAGAAACGCCCTGGCCAGGGCAATCCGCTGGCGCTGCCCACCGGAAAGGGTAACCCCGCGCTCGCCGACGACTGTATCCAAACCCTCTTGAAATGAGTCGATAAACTCAGCTGCCTGGGCAAAATCCACAGCCTTAAAGATTGCCTCCGGTTCAGCGTCTGGGGCGCCAAAAGCAACATTTTCAGCGAGGCTGCGCGAGAATAAGAATACATCTTGCTCGATGATCGAAATTCCCCGGCGTAAAGCCTCCAGGTTCCAATCGCGGACGTCCACTCCGTCCACTAACACCTGCCCGGAAGTCACATCGTAAGTACGGTTCACCAGCTTGACCAGGGTCGTCTTACCCGTTCCCGTCTGGCCGACCAGGGCTACTGTCTGACCGGGTTTGACTTTGAACGGAGATATCCTCGAGGACAGTTTCACCGTCCGGATAAGCAAAGGATACATGGCGAAACTCGATTTCACCGGTCATTGGACGGTTGTATCCTTGCTCGTTTTGGTCGAGGTGGTTTTCACGGTTGATGAGCTCCAGGATGCGCCTGGCGCTGGCAATCCCCAGGGATACTTGCGAGTAGGCAAACAGGGAAATAAAAGTCGGGAATCCGAAGAGTAAGATCAGCCCGAAATATCCGACCACGTCGCCGAGATTGAGCAAGCCTCTTTGGTAAAGGAGCATGGCTTGGGCAAGGGCAACTGCTTCTGCCACACCCAGTAGTAATAACGGTAGGAATCGAGCTTCAACATCTCCCTGGCGGACGAAGGCATCCCGGAAGCGACGGGCATTTTTCCCAAAGCGCAGCGCCTCGCTGCCCTCTTGCGCCATGCCTTTGACCGTTTCGATTCCATCGATTGCTTCCGCCAGATGCGCATTCATTTCGCCGAAGGAGGTACGCACTTCCTCAGTTATCGGATCGAGCTCGCGCAAGTATTGCCATAAGGAGAGGAAATACAGCACGATATAGACCGCTGGAACGATGATCAGCGTTGGATAATAGCGCGGAGCAACTATCAATGGAACAATCAAAAAAATTGCCGATCCAACCACCAGATTTAACCCAGGGCTGAACATGTAGTTGATCTCGCGCACATCGTTCGTCGCACGCGCCATCGTATCGCCCACCGGCTGTAGACTGTGGAAAGCCATGCTCTTCCCCAGCAACGAGACGTACAGCTCCTCGCGTATATCTCTTTCGAGGCGCTGACCGAGCAGTTCTGCGCTGAAATTTCGCACGAACTGCAACCCGCCGCGAATAATTTGGCTCACCACGATCCAAAAAGCGGCGACCGGTAGAAATCCGGTATTCGGCGGTGTCTGTTGGATTGCATTAAACGCCATTCCGATCACTATCGGAATTACAGCTGCCAGCGCAGCATTTCCAAATGCTCCGATCATCATCGTCAGGACCAGCACCCAATATGGAAGCGCAAGCGAAATAATCCATCGCACCGGGCTGCGCTGGTTTTTGCGGCGGCGATTGGGCAGGCTGAACTCAGTTGAAATGGCTCTGGCAGTCATTTAGTGATCGATCTCCCGCGAGTGCAGGTCAGGATTCGCCAGGAAAAGGCAGCTGCGAGGCAACCAGATAAGGCCCAAACTTTGGCAGCTTCTCGAGCGTGATTTTCCGCTGGCGACCTGTGCGAGGGGAGATCTTATAAGCCTGACCATTCCTGTGTAATAGGGGAACAGAACGCCCTTTCTGAGCGAAACTTCGTCGGATCCGAGAGCTTTGGTAGCGGTAAATTTCCAACTCTCCTGGAATGAGTTCGAACAGGCGTTCAAAAGCAGCGATAAACTCAGCGCGATACTGTAACGAAACGACCTGTAAATTGCTGATTACCCAGCACCGCGTTTCGTACTCCCAATAATAAGTCAAGCCAATAAATTCCCCTTCACGGGTCAGGTAGGGGAAAAAAGGAAATGCCCGGCAGGCAATAGAGCGGTATTCCCGCTGGCACAGCTGATGACCCAGGCAGGCGATCAGTACAGAGTTCTGGGGGAGCTGCTTTTCTAAATCAGCCTGGAGCTCTTTATCCTGTGCTTCCCAGCGATGCCACAGATCGGTCCTTTCCTGCAAGAAATCCCATTCTTCTAAATAAGCGGCTGGGATAACGTGGTGGGTATCGCAGCAGAAGGGAACGCCTCGCTCGTTATATGGCGAGCACTTTTCACCGCAATTAAGCTCGGCAATCGGCGCCCGGAAATTCCGGTAAATATTTTCAACCTGCTCTGGTGAAAGTGAAGACATGCCGCCAAGGATACCATAAATCTGCCGGGCACACCACAACCCGCAGCACTGGGAGGGGTTATATCTGATTAGGTAATAATTTATTCAGTAAAAGGTCAGTCCTTCTCTGCCCATTAATTGTGCTAAGGATTATTCATTTTGATCCACATAAAATTCACAAATGGATATAAAATAGGAAGAAATGCTCGGCAGTTGAAATCAGAACGCTCCAACAGCGCCTGGCTTAAACTACAAGCAATATCGTCATCCTTCATTGCTGAGGAGTTATTTCTTGTTTTACTCCCGGGGAAGGGTGTTTTTTTGGAGGAATTTAATGAGTGAAATACCGATCATAGAAAAACCTAAAGAAGCCGACATCCCTTTTTACAGCCAACCTCAAGTCCAGGTCGAAGAGTTGCCGATCGGACCGGGGATTCCAATGGGGATCGAGCGGGTTTCCAATCCGGAGATCGGAATCGCCGGAGTCTACGGAGCCTGGGGAGATAGCTACGATAACCTGACTTTGCTCGATTTTATCCGTGAAGAATTGCATCAGCCGATTGGCATCGATCATCAAATTGATCTATCGTCACTCGGATTCAATTTCAGACACCTCATACCTGTTTTGTCCCACGAAGAGGATATCGATTTGGAAGTCGCGGTTGGGGCAAAGTTTCTGCGGGAGGCCGCCCAGGTCAACGGCTGGGAACCTGCTGAAGTCGAGGCTGTTCTCCTGGGGATGACCGCTCCGGTAACCGAAGATTACACCGAGCGAGTCGCCAGGGAAGCCGGCATACCGGAAAGCGCCATGAAAGTCAGCGTCCACAAGGCTTGCGATAGCTCCGTGGGAGCGCTCCACATGGCATTGAACCCAAACCTGGACTTTCTCAACCAGATCGGTAAAGGACTGGCGGATAAGCTGGCAGGCAAGAAGGTATTAATTGGGGGAATTGAGGGGCTGAGCCGCATTCTGCACCCATCTAAGGATATTAACGCCCTGCAGTTATTTGGAAACGGGGTTGGGGTGATTGGTTTGATTCCGGGTAAAACGATTAAGTTGATCGTGGGCAAAGCGCACGAAGTCTATGACGAGAACGGGGTTCTAGCCGTACATATGTACTATCCCTACCACCGTGAAAGGATCTCGGGTGAATCCCTGGTTGAGGTTACTCAGGCGGGTATTAACCATATCCGGGTTGCAGGATTAATGAACGAGCCTGCCCAGGAAGATGTGCCTGTCGAGATGGCGGGCTTAATGGGCATGGTCAAACTTTTCGTACGAAATGGCGTCCAGGTTGTCGGCGAGGTATATCGGACATATTGCAAAAAAATGGAGGAGCTGGGCACCACGCAAAAATCGATCATTACGACGATTGTTCACCATGCTAATTACAAAATAAATAGCCTCATGGCAATCCAATTAGAAAAAGAAGGCATCCCACTTTCTCTTCCATGGGTATTAAGTGACTTCGGAAATGTCAGCGCGGCCTCGACCATGATCGCATTCCTGCGCCAGCTCTCCAAGTTGAAATCAGGCGACAATGTCCTGTTCGATGGCTTCGGAGCTGGCACGTATTACGATGTACTTGTCGTAACATTGGGTGGAACATAATCAGAGTGAATTGCTAAACGAGTTTTGTGAGATGTATGTGCGCGGGTAGATCACCTCCCCGCGCACTGCTTAATTAATCTCCCTGGTTTGCAGGTGCATCCGGATTTCACCGCTCGAGCGCAGGATAAAAATCGCTTCAGGTTGGATCGTTTGTCCCGCTTCTAATAGAAATGTATATTTCCTGGCAATCATGGAAATAATCAGGTGGGCCTCTAACAGTGCAAAATTATTGCCGATGCATTGCCGCGGTCCAGCCCCGAATGGAAGGTAAGCAAATTTGTGGCGGGTGGCAGAACGCGCGGGAGAAAATCGCTCGGGATCGAAAAGGTCGGGATGCTCCCAATATGCCGGCAGGCGATGGACAGCATATGGGCTGATCGCTACGACACTGTTCGCTGGAATAAAATACTCGCCTAGCTGATCATCGCCTAAGGCGCGTCTACCCAGGATCCAGGCCGAGGGGTAGAGGCGTAATGCCTCCTCGAACACCATCCGGGTGTAGGTCAGGCGAGGTAAATCTTGCGAATCAGGCAGACGCTCGCCGAGGACCTCAATCGCCTCATCGTGCAGGCGCTCTGCATTTTCCGGATTGAGAGCCAGCAGATACCATGTCCAGGTTAGCGCATTGGAGGTCGTCTCGAAACCTGCCAGTAATAAAGATAGGACCTGATCGCGCAGCTGGCGGTCATCCAGCATGGCTCCGGTTTCTTCGTCTCGCGTCTGCATCAGCATGGAGAGCAAATCATCCCCTTCCAGGCTCGATCGCCGTCGTTCATCGATAATCCGGTAGACTACTTCTTCGATCGCTTTTAATGCATTTTGAAAACGTGAATTGCGCGGTTTTGCCAGCAGATCTCCACCTGCAAAGATTATGTCTCCTACCCGGTTGGCTTCCTCGCCAATATCGACGCCAAACAGCGCCTGGGTAGTGATTGTCAGGGTGAGCGCCGACATTTCTCCAGCAATATCTATTGTCTGACCATTCAGGCGGTTGGCTTCCCACTTTTCAAGCATCCGTGAAACTGCAGTGGTGATCAGTCCATCCAATTTGCTCAGGCGCGTTGCGTGAAACGCCGGCTGCATTAACCTCCGCTGCTGCCGCCACTCATCACCTTCAGCGGTTAACAGTCCATCGGCAACCGCCGATTTGAACATCTGGTTGATATAAGTAGATTTGCTGTAGTTTCGGTTATTGTCTACCAGCACATGGCGGATGAAATCTGGCCGGCTGACCAAATATGCCGGCTCGGGTGTCGGGCGATAGCAAACGACATCGCTGTATTCTTGAGCTAAGGTAGTAAAGAATGCCAGCGGATCTCGAACCAGCTGGCGAACGTTAATTTGCGGACTGGGAGGCAGTCGTTTCTGGGGGTTTTCGCGGTCTTGCTTTGAATCCGGGGGTATCGCAGCCATACGGACAAATTCTCCTCAAATAAAATCGCGTATCCCAACCTGCGAGTCTGAACCGCCCAATTATACCCTCAGGATAAATCCTGCAGGAAAAATCCTGAGGAAATAATCCTTCATGAATTCTTTTCTATTTCAGGTGGTCAAATAAAGATTGACGGAGTGGATATAAATCTGGGCTAAAATAGGGATATGCACACTTGTCCTCGATGTCACCAAACAACCCGGCAAAACAAAGCCGGAAAGACCGAATCTGGTTCACAACGCATCCGCTGCATGCATTGTGGCTGCAAGTACACGCCTGAACCGAAACAACATGGCTATCCGGATGAAATGCGCAAGCAAGCCGTCCAGATGTACGTGGATGGCATGAACCTGCGCCGGATCGCCCGCCATTTTGGCATTCACCACCGCACAGTATCGTTATGGGTCCAAGCCAGTGCAGCCAGTTTACCTGAAGCGCCGGTACCCAAAGAAGTCAAGACTGCCGAAATGGATGAATTGTTCACCTTTATCGGCAACAAAAAAACAGGATCTACATCCTCACGATCGTAGATCGGCAAACACGCTGTTATCTGGGCTGGAAAGTGGTCTGGGAACGCACTCAGCCAGCCATTCAAGAGCTGGTGGACGATGCGCCCAAGGCCAAGCAGTATTACAGCGATGCTTTTGATGCTTATGACCGCCTGTGGTATCACTTTGGCAGATATGAAATCTCTGAAGGCAAAACCGATACCTACTCGGTCGAAGCTGGCAACGCCGAGCTGCGCCACTACCTGGCGCGTCTGGCAAGATCGTCGAGATGTTTTTCGCGTTGTCCATATGCGCTCGAATGCGCCTTGCGCTTGTTTATCTACTGCTACAACAGACGACAACTCTACAAGCAACTGTACCCTGCCTATCCAGCTCATATTAAGGATTTCCTTGACCCACTATTTTAGCCACTCCCAAGCATTGATAATCCTGAGGTCCGACCTGAGAATTTCAAGTATAATCTTCTCTACCGCCCTCGTAGCTCAATGGACAGAGCATCTGACTTCGGATCAGACGGTTAGGCGTTCGAATCGCCTCGGGGGCGCCAGGTAACGTTTTGACACACCCCGATATTTATATCCGGGGTGTGTTCAATTATCTTTTTACCATCATTTACCCAGCTCAACCTCTGGAGCAGCCGTACCAGGCTGAAGAGATTTGTATCGGCTGCTGCATGGCGGGCGGCACGCAGGGCGAGTAACGCTGTGAGCAACGCGCTGACGGCCACAGCAACAGCAATTACAGCAGCGGTTTCCTTCTGCACCAGTACCAATGTGAAGAGTGCCGCAAACAGTGGCGCCTTCAAAGCCGCGACAAGGGCGCCTGCCATCGTCGCTGCGACGGCGACCGCAACTGGAATACCGGGAAACAACAGATTCACCGCCAGACCCAGAGCGACGCTGGCGAACATGATAGGAAAGATATAGCCACCTTTCCAGCCAGTGGCAAGCACTAAGGACGTGGCAAACAGCTTGGCTAGTCCCAATACGATCAGCATCGACCACGCCAATCTCCGCCGCCTGGGACGATCAGCTCAGTCATCTGCTCCTCGCCCGAGAATAAGGTCAGCGGTAAGAGGGCGCCGATGATCCCCATGCCCAGACCGCCGAGCAGCCCGCGCAGCACCACATGCCCCTTCATCGGCTGAAAGAGCCGCTGCAAGCGTCTGAGGGAAAGCATGAAAAGCAAGCCAACCACCCCGCCGAGCAAGCCCAGCGGCACGGCGTAAAACAAATCCATCAGCCGGGGAGTATAGTCTGGGAACTGGTACAACGTCTCGAAGAATTGTCCCGCTCAACAAGACGAAGACCACCGTTGACACCGCCGATGCCAGCAGGCTGGGAAACAGCACCCAAAAATACGTCTGCTTGCCGCTGGTCCCACCCTGTGCCGATTCCAGACCCAAGAGCGCCCCGCCGAATGGCTCTGTGATGAAGGCTGCCAGCATCCCGCTGACGCCGGAATAGCCCATTGTGCGCGTTTCCTGGTCATTGAGCTTGAGCTGGTCGGAGAGCCACGTGCCGATTCCGCCGCAGGCGTCTGCCAGCGGCGCTTCGGGACCGAGGCTCGCCCCGGAGATAAGCGACACGAAGGCTGTGATCACGATACCGGGGGCGTTGCGATATTCGAAGCGTCCGGTCTTGCCAAATTCGAGCATCATTTCCGCAAAGATCCCGCTGTGATCGCCAAAAACCTTCACCAGCAGCCCGACGAACAGACCGCCGATAGTGCAGACGAGGACGGTAAAAAGGCGCAGATCGATACCCAGCGATCCTGCCGCCTCTCTCCACACCACATCTGTGCCTCGATGGACGAGTACTATAAAGGTAAAAGTGACCAGGGCAGTGATCAAACCTAATAATATAACCAGTGCCATAAGTTTGATATAGGGTGCCGGTTTGGCTTGTGGGTCGATCATTATTCCCTCCCTTTTTTATAACGAGTTAGCGTGTTTGCCGAAGACCAAACTGAGCTGCATCCAAGCTGTACTCGCCATTGAATTTGCTGGTAGTGAGCCTCCTGACAGCTTCTTGCGATTGACTCTGTCCCGGCAGTACTATGCGCCGAACTCAAATCCCCTGCCAGCCACAACATCATGGAGCAGACTCCGCAGCCTCGTCGGTTGAAGGAAGCGCCTGTACATCAGAATGGTTTAGAAAAGACTGCACCGCGGCGTCAACGCTCAGGAAGATGTGGTCTTCGCCGATATGATCGAACAACCCGGTCTTGCGCATCCGCTGCCGCACCGAGCCGCGCACCTGGGCAAAGAGCAGATCGATGTTGGCCCGGCGCAGATCGCTGATCAGATCGCGCAGCATGTCGGACGTGCCGATGTCGAGATCGGCGCTCGCCCCGAGATCCAGCAGAATGGCCTGCGGCGGCGGTATCGACTGCGTCTGCGCCAGGATCTGCGTGCGCGCCACGTTGGCGTTGAAGAAATACAACGGCGCATCCAGGCGCAGGATCACCAGGCCGGGAATCGGCTGCGCGTCCGGCGTGCCGGCCCATGTCGCCGTATTCGCCGCTCGCGCGTTTGCCCAGGATCGCGATGTACGGCCGGCTGGCGCGATACAACAGCATCACCAGCGACAACAGGACCGCAATCGCCAGGCCGATCATGACACTCGTCGACACAACGCCCACCAGCGCGGTGAGCGCCAGGACAAAATCGGTCTTGCGCTGGCGATAGTAGCGCCGGAACTCCGCGAAGTTGAACAGCCCCAGGATCGAACTCAGCACGATGGCGCCCAGCACCGCCGTGGGCAGATTGCGCAGCAGCGGCGCCAGGAAGACGACGACGGCCAGGATGACGCCTGCGCTGACCAGGGACGAGAGCTGGGTGCGCTCGCCGGCCGCTTCGCCGCTCGCCGTGCTGGACAGGCTCATGTCGATCGTGATGCCCTGAAACAGGCCCGAGCTCACATTCGCCGCGCCCATCGCCAGCAGCTCCTGATCGGCATTCACCTCGTAGTGATACTTCGCCGCATAGGCGCGCCCGGTCCCCAACGTTTCGCCGACCGCCAGAAACACGATGCCGGCCGCGCCGCCGATGAGGGATGGAATGGCGCTCAGGCTGATGCTGGGGATCGTCGGGGACGGCATCCCGGTCGGGATGTCGCCGACGACGCTGACGCCGTACTGCGCATTCAATTGCAGAAGCGATGACAGTCACGATCCCCAGCACCAGGGCCACCAGCGCGCCGGGGATCAGCGGCTTGAAACGCTTGATCAACAGGATCAGATGACGATCGTGCCGATGCCCAGCGCCAGCGAGTAGACGTTGGTCTCCGGCAGCTTGCTGATGAATTGCCGCGACTTGCTCAAAGAAGGTGCCGCTGCCCCCGGGGACGCCGAACACCTTGGGCAACTGGCTGATGGCGATGAGACACGCCACGCCGAAGATGTAGCCCGTCATCACCGACTTGGCCAGGAAGTCCGAGATGAAGCCCAGCTTCACGATGGCCAGGACGAGCATGATGATGCCGACCGTGAGCGCCAGCGCGGACGAGAGCGCCATGAAAGCGGCCGGATCGCCCGCCGCCAGCGGCGCGACCACCGCGATCGACATGATCGACATCGTGGAGCTGGTCGTGATCTTGAGGTGCCGGCTGGTGGCGAAGATCGCGTAGGCCGTCATGCCGACGATGGCCGAATACAGGCCCGCCTGCGGCGGCACACCGGCCATCTGCGCATAGGCCATCGCCACCGGGATCATGATCGCGCCGACGACCACGCCCGAAACCAGATCGTCGCGCAGCCAGGCGCGCTGATACGATCTGACCCAGCCGATGATCGGCACGTAGCGTTCGAAGCGTTTGACCTTGAGCATTTCACTTAACATGTGCAATTGCCTCTATCGATCTGTGCTGCCGCGCTAATTTATACATTTCTTGGTATTGCCGGATGGGCTGTAAAATATTTTACATGAAAACACATATCTGGTATCTCTCAGTTTAACATCGGACTCGGAAATCCCCACCTGTACAAGCTAAACCATACAGACATGCCATATACAAGCCTTTGGATCAAATGGTTGAGCGTTCGAATCGCCTCGGGGGCGCTGTTTTATTCCATACGCCAGTACACACCTAATCGCCAGCTCCCCCTATTTGTGAAAAATATCTCATAAAACAAAGCAGGGTATAATCCTCGTGCTATGATCCGCAACCGGTATCGGAAAATCATATTCTTTTTCGCGCGTCCTGATCATCGGTTACGTATATTGGGACATATTCCTACCAAAAATCGGTTTGCGCAAATGGTCGCGAGGCAGCCGGCCCGAGCGCATGCGGAAATCTGCGGTTGCTTTCCGCCAGCTGGCAATCCAATTAGGGGGCGTGCTGATCAAGGTAGGTCAATTTCTCTCCACTCGTGTCGATATGCTGCCCAGAGAAGTAACCCAGGAGCTCGCCGGATTGCAGGATGAGGTGACCCCGGTGAGCTTTGAGGACGTCCGCCGGGTAGCCGAATCCGCTTACGGGGTTCCTTTAGAGGAGAAATTTGTCGAATTCGATCCCATCCCCCTGGCGTCTGCCTCCTTAGGGCAGGTCCACAAAGCCCGTTTGCGGTTTCCTTCCGTCACAGGTCCGGAGAGTTTTGTTAACGATTACCATCCGAGCGAGGTTGTGGTTAAGATCCAACGACCGGATAACGACCAGGTCGTCGCCACAGATTTGGCTGCGCTGCAGACTGTCGGTAAGTGGATCAACCGCTACCGCCCAATTCGCCAGAGGGCAAACGTACCCGCGCTTATCGCAGAGTTCCGCCAGAACTCTCTACGAAGAAATCGATTACCTGGCTGAAGGTCGCAATGCGGAAACCTTTCGTGCGAACTTTCAAGACGTGCCGGGGATTCGTGTTCCGAGAGTGGTTTGGAGCCATACTACCCGGCAAACGTTAGTCCTGGAAAATGTCCTGGCGATCAAGATCACGGATTACGAAGAAATAACCGCGGCAGGTGTCCCGCGAGCTGCCGTGGCATCTCGCTTGCTGGATACCTATCTAAAACAAATCTTCGAAGACGGCTTTTTTCACGCGGACCCTCATCCTGGAAATCTTTTCGTCGATCCAGGTCGCAGGTCGCAAGACTGGATGCTGACCTTTGTCGATTTCGGAATGGTTGGGAGAATTGCCCCCGAAACGAAAAAGGGGCTGCGTGAGCTGATCATCGCTGTGGGTACCCAGGATGCAGCGCGCGTGGTGAAATCCTACCAGATGCTGGACCTGCTTCTGCCGAATGCTGATCTGGCGATGCTCGAGCGTGCCGAATCCCAGGTGTTCGATCACTTCTGGGGGCGCACGATGAGCGAGCTGTCCCAGATCGATCAGGAGGAAATGCGGGAATTCACCCGCGAATTCAGGGATTTAATCAATAAATTTCCGTTCCAATTCCCGCAAAACCTACTCTACGTCATGCGTGTGGTTGGGATACTTTCTGGGATATGCACTGGTTTGGATCCTGATTTCAACTTGTGGGCTCACCTGGCGCCATTTGCACGAAAACTGCTGGTGGAAGAACGGAATGGCCAGGAGGGAGGCTGGCTGGATGAGCTGGGGAATTACGTTCGCCTGCTGGTCGCCATGCCCCAGAAAGTAGATCGTGTCTTAAGCAAGGTCGATCGGGGCGAGTTACGAGTGCAGATCCCCCATATCGAAAGAAGAATCAGCCAAATCGAAAGCGGCCAGCGCCAATTGGTCTGGGGCATTATCTTTATCGCGTTTCCTTAAGTGGGATCGATTTGCTCGTTTCCAGCCATGAGCTGCCAGCGGCTATCCTGCTGGGCTGCGCTGGTGTGTCCATAATCCAGGTTATCCGGGTAGGTAGAGGGAGCAATTCATAAGCTCACGGGCAATTCTGGCATCGGCGGACCGGCTAAGCCCAGTTGCTCAGCAAGGGCCGCACGCAGAGCGATACGATCATCCCAGGCATATTCGACCTCACCGAAACACATCGATTGCTCATGACCTTTCCCGCAGACTAAAAGGATGTCGCCCGGTCTGGCGAGCCTTACCCCGAAGCGAATTGCCTCACGTCGGTCCGGGATCCGCCAAAAAGTCTGCCTCTCAACCCCCCCTCTTGAAAGTGCCCCTAGGGCCATCTGCTCCAAGATATCCTGCAGCGCCTCGGTGCGCGGATCTTCAGCGGTCAGGATCGTTAAATCTGCGTATTCAACTGATTTTTGAGCCATCAGCGATCGTTTTTCCCGGTCGCGAAGTCCGGCTGAGCCAAACACTGTGATCACCTTCCCCGGCGTGAGCAGCCGGGCGGCTTCCACTGCTTGCTGAAGCGCGTTCGGTGTATGGGCAAAATCTACAATCGCAACGAACGGCTGGCCCAGGTCAATGCGCTCCATCCGCCCGGGGATTCCTGGCAGAGCGGAGATCCCGTTCTCGGCAAGAGATGGCTCGATTGCCAATCCAAATACCGTTGCCCCGATCGCAGCCAGGCAATTCGACACATTGAACTGACCAACCAGCCTGGAATCCACCCTTACCTTGAGCGAAGCGCCGCCGGGCAATTTCCCTTCTGCGATGAAGCTCATCCCTTTGGGGGATAAATCGATGTTCGCGGGAAGTCAGGTCAGCGGGGGATGCCAGTCCATAGGACATAACCGGAACCTGTACCTGATTTTTTAGATATTCATACGATTGATCGTCATAGTTGAGGACTGCCAGCGATGAGATGGGCGCCTTTTTCGGAGTTTTATGTGCCAGATACTGGAATAAGCGTGCTTTAGCCGCACGGTAGTTTTCATAATTGCCGTGAAAATCCAGGTGCTCGTGAGTTATATTCGTCACTACACCGATATCAAAATCACACGCTGCCACCCGTTCCTGCGCCAGCCCGTGCGAGGTAACCTCCAGGACCACGTGAGTAATCCCAGCCGAGCGCATCATATCCAGGTAGCGCTGCACATCCGGAGCTTCAGGAGTGGTCACATGGAAGCCGGTATCCAGCACCTGCTCGCCGACCACAGCATTGACGGTTGAGATCATACCCGCCTGGATGCCAGCCGTCCTCATAATATTGTAGATCAGGCTGGTCGTCGTGGTTTTACCGTCCGTCCCGGTAACACCCACCAACACCAGATCCCTTCCTGGGAAATCATAGAATGCCGCGGATAGGTACGCGAGCGTGCGCCGGTCTTCCGCCACCTGGATATAAGGCACGCTCGTATCAATCTGAGGCCGGCTGCCGGCGATTGCTGCTGCACCGGAGCGAATAGCATCTCCGATATATAAGTGCCCATCGGTGTTCCCACCGCTTAGAGCTATGAAGAGATTCCCCGGCTGAACCTGGCGCGATCCGATACGATTCCGTTGATCAATGGATCGTGCTCAGGGAGCGCCGTTGGTTCAGGCAGCTGGCTCAATAGTTCTGAGAGATGTTTAGTACGCATATGCTAGGGTGGAATAATCAGCTAAAAATAAAAATGACGCTCATGGTCGCCGCCTGAGCGTCAATATAGGACAATTTAGATTCCGGATATATTAAACAAGTTTCGGATTAATAATTATCCAGTTAATGCAAGCTCTGCCGTAAAGTCTCCAGTTTACCGGCTACCGAGCCATCCAGGACTTTATCGCCCACTCGGATCACCAGCCCGCCCAAAATGGAGGGGTCGACCCGGAACGAGACCCGCGCTGCAGGAGAGCCAATCTTCGCCAGGACCTCTTTCTCTACCCTGGATTTCTCGTCTCCGGTTAGCGGCAGTGCGCTGGTGACTTCTGCAGAAGCTCCGGCTACAAACTTCGTCACCCAGGATGATTACCTTGCCTCCCGCAATCCCTCGAGAAGAATTCGTCGATCAGCTCTCTCTGGTGACCCTTGTCCTGGAGAGTTTCACCGACCAGCTTCTCCGTAGCTGCAATTGCCAGCCCCGCAATCTGGCCGCGCACATCAGCCAAAATCTGTTCGCGTTGTTCTTGGGCTTCAGTCCGAGCGGATTCACGGATTTCTTCTCAGAATCTGTTTCTGCTTCGGAAAGGATATCGCGGAACAGTTGCTTCAGCCTGATCGATCGCTTCGCGATTCTTCTGTTGTTTTTCGGCTTCCGCTTTGGCAATAATTTCTTGCGCTTCTTTTCAGCGTTTGCACGCGCTTCACCCCCGGCGATCCTGCGCATCCTCTAACCCTTGACTTATGGTAGTCTTGCGCTTTGCCAGGGCACTCAGCATCGGTTGGTAAAGAAAAGCATACATGAAGACGACTATGATCAAGAAACTCAAAGATCTGGACAATCAGAATTCCAAGGTTTATTCCAAGACCTTCCAACTCTTACCTCCGTATTGATGACGGAATTCTTGACCTATTTGGCAAGTAAAAATTAGAGCAATCTGCCATCTATACTCGAAATCAAATTACCCGACGAACAGGATAATCAGCGCAACAACCAGCGCATAAATCGCTACTGCTTCGGCAAAGGCAATCACCAGAATCATGTTGATCTGGATCGTTCCTGCGGTATCTGGATTACGGGCGATCGCCTGCATCGCTCCATTTCCCAGAACTCCAATACCCAAGCCGGCGCCCAACGTGCCTATCATAGCCAAACCAGCGCCAATGTACTTCATTGCAGATACAAGGGGTAGCAAATCCATTTCATTCCTCTCCCGCAAATAGTGTAAATTTGAAAATCTCTAATTATCAGGAAGGTTTCGCCTGATTTAATCCTTTAGGTATGTTCCTCTCCCCCATGAGGGGGTTGAATAGCGAGGGTCATAAATAACAGCGCTAATACACCGAAGACGAGAGCCTGAATAGTTCCGATAAACATTTCCAGGAAGTATAAAGCAAACACCGCTGCCGGTAATAAGAGACCGATAATTGCGACCAGGACGGAACCTCCGAAAATCGATCCAAGAAGACGGAAGGAGAAAGAGATTATTTTGGCAATCTCAGAGATTAATTCAAGGATGCCTACAAATATATCGATGAACGGCATCAATATTTCGAAAACTCCTAACTTTTTTGTGGTCCAAATACGGATGAATGGACCAAAGTTAAAAAATTTCGAAAAATACCTTCCACCATTAGCTCTAACCCCAAATACTTGAACCATAAACATCGTGACCAATGCAAGCGATAAGGTAAAGTTCAGGTCTGTGGAAGGGCCGCGGAAGAATGGGATGATTTCAAATTGAGGCTGAGTTTCAGCTTGGATAGCCGAAGCAGGGGTAGACGGCGCCTTATACAGTATATAGATCCCCGGAACGATCTGTTTTGCCGGATAGCCATTTTCGTGAGCAAGCTTTAGCTCCCCGATCGTCTCAAAACCCGGGAAAAGCCGGGTCAGGTTTGCCAGCAGAACCAGGATAATAATCGTCGCCACCCATGGGAAAAATGATCTTGCCCATTTTCCTCCCGCAGTCGAATTCGGCCAGGTTATAGATGGCTTCGACAAGCATTTCAAAAAAATTAGCTAGACCACGTGCAGGTTTTGTTTCATCGCCGAATCCTCTGCGGGCTACCAATACGGAGACAATGATGAGAATATCGATTAGAAATAAGGTCAATAAAGAGTTAGTGATATAAAAAGGCTGACCGGCAATATAAAACAACGGCGGGGTCAGTGGTTCTGCTGCCAGGGTAATCGGGGGAGGTATACGGGAATTAGCCCGCTGAATACAAAAATGAGAAGGAAAAAACCAAGCACTAACCAGCGCTTTATACCTGTGCCTCTATTACTTTTCTCTTCCACGATCCTCATCCTCCGGGAGAAGGGCTTGTTGTCGTTTGTATCTGGCTTTGAGGGATAAAGTATTTCTTCTCCCGATTTACTATCCAATAAACGACAATCCAGGTTAAAGGCATACTGCCTACCATAAAAATGATCGTAAATAGCGGCAGCGTATGCAGAGTACGATCCAGCAGTAACCCTATAACTAGGGATGCCAATATAATTACCAGTGTTGCACAACTGACTACTGCAGTTACCCGTACTACCGTCGCATTGATCAGCAACGAAATTGAGTTTTTTCGATTCTGGTCCCCTGCCGAGTTCACGGGTGTTCATTATAACATGGCAAATTTTAGACCGTCAATGCACCGGTTTAGAACAGGCTTGAAGCAATGGAGCTGCTCCACGTAAAGAACGGGGCGAAGACCGTTCCGATCAGGATGATCACCACCGTCAGAACCCCCAATGAAAAAGCAATCGGTCGCGTCATTGGGATCGGTATATTCTCGTCCTCCGAGCGGTACAAATAAACGTATTTCAAGATAGTCAGGTAGTAGTACAACCCGACAATCGAGTTCAGCACGCCGATTGCAGCCAACCAAACCAGCCCTGCATCGACTGCGGAGGCGAATATCAGGAATTTGGAAATAAATCCGGCTAAAGGCGGCATCCCGGCTAAAGATAACATCGCTACCATCATGATTAGAGATAATCCTGGAAGCGGCGACTCATGCCGTTGAATGAAGAGATTTCCGACGATCCGCTGATCCGTTCAAATGCAGTGACCGTACCAAACGTCGCCAAATTCGTAATTAAATAAGCAATTATGTAAAATACAACGCTCGT
>CAVPMW010000001.1:0-11354 GCA_963706515.1 uncultured Chloroflexia bacterium | reverse complement strand
CAGACACATCCAGGTCAGAGAAACCGCGGCTCAGGATGCGCGGCTCACCGACCAGCTTGCGCTGCCGGTCAACGGGCACATTGACGATTACCAATCCATCCTGAGAGAGCTGTTCCCGGTCACGCATGAGGCGTTCCGCGGATTCACCCACCAGGGCGCCATCCACGTAGACATCTCCGGCGGGAACCGGCTCAGCGAGCCAGGCATTTTCGCCATCGGTCTCCCAGGTCGACCCATTCTGCAGGATGAAGATATCCTGGGCGTCCAGCCCGTTCTGCACAGCCAGGCGGGCGTGCAGGTGGAGATGGCGCATCTCGCCGTGCACCGGGATCAGGAAGCGAGGGGCTACCGCCTCCAGCATGAGACGCATATCTTCCCGGCTGCCGTGCCCGGAAACGTGCACGGTCGCCAGCGGTCCGTAGATAACATTTGCGCCGCGGGCGAAGAGATTGTTCAACATCTCAGCCGCATCCACCTCGTTGCCCGGGATGGTTCCGCCGGAAATGATCACCGTGTCGCCTGCGTGCACCTGGACTTGCGGGTGCTCGCCCCTCGCCATGCGGTTCAGGGCCGAGCGGGGCTCTCCCTGGGACCCGGTGGCAAGAATGACGAGTTTCTCGTCCGGCACTTTGCTGCGCAGATCGACCAGCAGACCGGCGGGCACTTTCAGGTATCCCAGGTCGCGGGCCAGCTCCACGTTTTGCTGCAGGCTGCGACCGGTGAGGGCTACCTTACGCCCGTACTTGTCTGCCAGGCGGATAATCTCCTGCAGGCGGGCCAGCAGCGAGGAAAAGGTGGCGATGATAATGCGCCCGCCTTTAGCTTCGGCAAACAGCTCATCCAGCGTATCGGCGACCAGCTGCTCGGTAGGCGTACGACCCGGCCGGTCGGCATTCGTGCTGTCAGACAGCAATGCCAGCACACCATGCGGGGTGAGCTGGCGCAGGCGTGCGAGGTCCGTCGTGCGACCGCCCGTGGGCGTCTCGTCCAGCTTGTAGTCGCCGGTGTGCACAACCGCGCCAAGCGGAGTGTCGATAACCAGCCCTACGGCAGCCGGGATCGAATGGGCAACCGCGAAGGGACTGATCCGGAACGGACCCAGCTGCAAGGTCTGGTGGTCAGCGATCACCTGCAGGTTGGCGTACTCCAGCACCTGCATCTCTTCCAGCTTGCGCTCGAGCATGCCGAGCGTCAGGTCAGTGCCGTATATAGGGATGCCATCCGGCGCATGATTAAGATGTTTCAACAAATAAGGCAGCCCGCCGATGTGATCCATGTGCCCATGCGTGAGCACAATCCCGCGCAAGATATCCTGGTTTTTCAGGATGTAATCGAATTGGGGCAGGACGAGGTCAATGCCGTACTCATCGCTTTCGGGGAACTTGACCCCGCAGTCAATAATAATTTGGTTGCGGCCGTATTCCAGTATGGTTATATTTTTTCCTATTTCCCCCAGGCCGCCCAGGGGAATTATTTTCAAATTCTTACTCATCGTAATGTTCGTTATTTCCTTCATCTAAAATATGGTTGCAATGCCGCCAAAAGGCTCTAATGCTGTTTGCTATGCAGGCTGACCACCCCTGTGCCATGCAAACGCACGGCTCCAGCAAGGCTAGCCTGGGTTTCTGAAGATTTCTGATATCTTTGCGGGACGGGGGGTCGAGCGGGGGAATCAGAGCAAAACAGTAAAAGGCATTGGCGCTACATAACGGGTTCATAATAACACATAAACGTAAGAATAGTATTAATAATAGGAGTTGCGCAGTTCAAAAGGAATATGACCGAAAAATGGGGTGATAGGTGGGCGCTAGCGCCCACCTATCGCCCATTTTCGGACTTTCTCATTCAACTGCGTAACTCCTAAATATTCAAAGTTGGGAGTAGAGGTGAACCGGTAATTCCTTTGGGACCTTGGGATGTGATATAATTAGTGTAATCTTACTTGGGATTTGTGGAATCGCAGCCAGTCCTTATGCAGGACTGGCTGTTTTTTTATCCCGGTGAGCGGACGGCAAGCGGCAGGAACGGAGAGGAAGGAAAAATGGACTTCAACAAGGGCGATCAGGTCGTTCATAAGAACTTCGGGGTGGGGACAATTGTGTCGATCGAAGACACAAATTTGTCAGGCAATGGCACGCACCCCTTTTACCGCGTGGATTTTTTCAAAACCACAGTTTGGGTGCCGGTTGGCGACCAGACGGAAGGCGGACTGCGGCCTTTAACCCCCAAAAGCCAGCTCGACCGGTACCGCGCCTTGCTTAAAAGCTCACCGGTTTCGTTGGATGGCGATTTTCGCCAAAGACGCAGCGAATTGGAAAAGCGGATCGGTAGGGGCACCTTCCAGGGAATCTGTGAAGTTATCCGAGACCTCAATGGGCTCAATGCTGAGAAACCCTTGAACTATTTTGAAAAAAACCTGTTTAAGCAGACCCGGGATGCCTTGATCCTGGAGTGGTCTACGACGAGCGGGCTGTCTCAAACCGAGACAAGCGGCGAAATCGATGGGTACCTGGGGAATGGCGCTTGAGCCCAGATAATGACTGAGCGGGGATACGCCTCTGCAAGCAGGTGACCTGGCGGTCCATTTCGGGTCGAAGAGCCTGAGTGCAAGCCGAGGGATGTGGTACAATAGGCATTGACTTGCTATTGGGTACAGTTACCGCCGACCCCTTCTGTAAGGCCGGTGGTTCTTTTTTTAACATCTACAAGGAGATTTTTGGATCATGGAAACAAAGCTTTACGTTGGAAATCTTTCCTACACGACTACAGAAGACGAGCTACGTACATTGTTTGCGCAGGCAGGCACAGTAGAATCTGTAGATTTAATCAAGGACCGTTCGACCGGCAGTTCGAAAGGTTTTGGCTTTATTGTGATGAGCAATCAGAGCGAAGTGGAAAAAGCTATTCAAATGTTCAACAGCTACAGCCTGGGGGACCGCGAGCTAACTGTCAATATCGCCCGTCCGCGCGAAGAGCGCACCTCGGGAGGGTACGGCAACAACCGCTATGGTAGCACCAAGCACAGCCCGCGCGGCGGTTCGCGGCGATATTAAACTCCAACTGATTATCAAACCAGATGGGTACTCAGTCTAACTGAGAGCCTGGTGCCTGTCATATTTCTTGGCGATCTGTCAGGAAACATGACGGGTGCCAGGCCATCAGGTCTGGGACCAGATCAATCGACTAACTTAAAGGATTTACTGTGGATTTTGATTCGTTCGGTTTTACACGCCAGATCAACGCTGGAATCTCAGCTGCTGGCTACGACACTCCAACCCCGGTTCAACAAAAGGCTATCCCATTCATTTTAGAAGGGCGAGATTTGTTATGCCTGTCCCAAACGGGTACCGGGAAGACGGCTGTTTTTGTCCTGCCTATCCTCCAGCAGCTGCTCAAAGGGCCGCGCGGTAAGCTGCGCGCCCTCATTATTTCTCCCACCCGCGAGCTGGCTGAGCAGACCCACACCGCCATTGGCACTCTCGGTCGCCAGACCGGATTGCGCAGCCTCACCATTTATGGTGGGGTGGGCGCGCAGCCGCAAATTAAGGGTTTGCGCGCCGGCGCCGAGATTGCTGTTGCCTGCCCGGGTCGCTTGCTGGATTTGATGGGGCAGGGGGCAGCCAAATTGAATTCGATTGAAATCCTGGTATTGGATGAAGCCGACCGGATGTTCGATATGGGATTCTTGCCCGACATCCGGCGCATTCTTGGCGCAGTGCCAGCCACGCGCCAGACTCTGCTTTTCTCGGCTACGATGCCGGATGAAATCCGCTCGCTGGCCAAGGATATTTTGCATCACCCAGCCACGGTCGAGCTGGGCGCTTCGCGCCCGGTCGAAACCGTCGGTCATGCAGTGTATTCGGTGGAGCAAACCCGGAAAGCCGAGGTGCTGCTGGAGATCCTGCACCAGTCCGGCAGCGGGAAGGTGCTGGTCTTTACGCGGACGAAACACCGCGCCAAGAAGCTCGCCGACCAGCTGGTCAAAGCCGGACTGCCGGCGACGTCGCTGCAGGGCAACCTGTCCCAGACCCGGCGTCAGGAGGCGATGGATAACTTCCGCAGCGGGCGGGTCAAGGTGCTGGTCGCCACCGATATCGCCGCACGGGGGATCGATGTATCCCAAATCTCGCACGTGATCAACTTCGACATGCCCGATACTGCGATTGCCTACACCCACCGCATTGGGCGCACCGGTCGCATGACCAGGCTGGGCACCGCCCTGACACTCGCTACCCAGGAGGACCTGCCGATGGTCCGCACGATCGAGCGGCTTTTGGGGCACTCCCTGGAGCGGCGCAGACCGGTAGGGGTCGATCCGGGGTAAATGTCATATTGATAATATGACATACTCAGGCCGAACGAAAATGTACAGGGGAATGGCTCGCTGTACTATATTATCCGCCAGCCTAATTTGGAATAAACTCTTTGTGATTTATCTCATGTTGACAAACGATGATCATCCGGTAAAATTAGCGTTGCCTGGTTATTAAATATGTAAATGGTAGAGGTTGGTGTATAGCGGGTAATCGATAATGCGTACTGACCAAGATCCATCGAGCAAATCTCAGCCGCTCAAGCGTATTAATCAGAGCCTTTCAAATCTCCTTCAAGCAACGAACGATTCCCTGAGGATTCAGGGACGGTATTCGCCGGTAACTACCCTGGCAATCATGATTGGGGGGATTGCGTTGGCAGAAGTAGTTGCCATGATCGTCGTTTATTTTCTTGATGGATGGACTTATCCCCAGCTGATTATATTAGATGCCAGCCTGATGACAGTCATCATCTTCCCATTGCTCTATTTCTTATCTTTCAAACCATTACTTGTACAACTCCAACAACGGCGCCAATCCGAAAGCATTATTCAGGCTCGCCTGCGCCTGATGCAGTATGCCAACACCCATACATTGGATGAGCTCCTCCAATACACCCTGGATGTAATTGAAAGCCTGACCGGCAGTACCATTGGATTCTTCCATTTTCTCGAAGCTGACCAAAAGACCTTATGGCTGCAAGCGTGGTCAACGAATACCCTGCAAAATATGTGCAATGCTGAAGGGAAAGATAGCCATTATGACGTGGAGCAAGCTGGCGTCTGGGCAGATGCGGTCCGGCAGCGCAAACCCATCATTCACAACGATTATGCCGCGCTGGCGCAGCGCAAGGGAATGCCCGAAGGACACGCCCTCGTCGTCCGTGAAATGGTTATTCCTATTCTGCGCGATAAAAAGGTGATGGCAATCCTCGGATTGGGTAATAAACCGCAGGACTATTCTGCAAGCGACAAGGATGTCGTTTCAACTTTTGCCGATTTCGCCTGGGATGTCATCGAACGCAAGCAAGACGAAATTGCCCTTCAACAAAGCGAGGAGAAATTCCGCACGTTCGTAGATTGGACGTATGACTGGGAGCACTGGTTAGATCCAAACGGCAAAATCGTCTACACCTCCCCATCCTGTGAGCGCATCACTGGTTATCGTCCTGAGGAATTAATTGCGGATCCCGATTTGCCGATGCGTATTGTCCATCCCGACGACCAACTATTCTACGAGGAGCACCGGCGAACTGTTCATGATGCGTCGGCAGCTCCAATAAGCATAGAATTCCGCATCATCTCCCTCGATAGAAGTGTGCATTGGATCGAACATGTCTGCCGGCCCCTGTATGGACCAGAGGGGCGCTACCTGGGAAGGCGGGTCAGCAACCGCGATATTACTCTACGAAAACAGGCTGAGGACAAGATCATCGAGCAAGCCCAGAAAGAGCTCATTCTAAATCAAACGATTCAAACCATCCAGTCAGACATTGCGCGCGACTTGCACGATACACTGGGTCAAAATATCAGTTTTCTGAGCATGAATCTTAAACATTTATCCGAAGCCGAATGGAGCGACCCAACCGAGATCAATACACAGATCCAAAATATGACCAAAGTGGCGGATGAATCCTATGGACTCATCCGCGCTACGCTGGCCATCCTCCATTCTGGAGAGAACGCCGATCCGCTCAGCCTGTTTACTCATATTGCAGCACAATTTGCCGAAAGATCATCATTGCAGATTGACGTAACCAGTCAGGGGTCTCCACAAAAGCTAACTCACCTCCAAATCCGCCACCTGTTCTACATTTTTCGCGAGGCGCTCAGCAACATTGAAAAGTATGCCAATGCGAGCCGGGTATCGAGTGAGTTCATCTGGGGTGACCAGGCATTAACCACGGTAATCTCCGATAATGGTCGTGGATTCGACCCGGATGCCGTTCATAACATGGGTCATTATGGGTTGAAGTTCATGCGCGAGAGATCTGAATTATTGAAGGGTTCATTTAATTTCCAATCTGAACCAGGCCAGGGTACGAACGATCACGATCGTTATACCCTACGAGTACGAGCCGATCTCTCAATCCTAACATCTAACCGCCACGAAACAGAGGGGAAACTTCCAAGATAGCATCTACAACGATGAGAATAATAATTGTCGATGATCATAATCTATTCCGTGAGGGTCTGGCCGCGATCTTGCGGCAGGAAGCGGACATCGAGGTTGCCGGTCTGGTGGGAACCGTTCAAGAAGCCGTGGATGCGGCTCAGGCACTGAAACCTGAAATCGTCTTGATGGATTTCAGCCTGCCGGATGGCACCGGCGCGGACGCCACCCGGTTGATTCTGCAAGACAACCCTGCTTGCAAAGTCGTATTCTTGACTATGTCAGAGAAAGATGAAGACCTGCTGGTCGCCATCCGCAGCGGCGCAGTCGGGTATCTCCTGAAGAATATGGCTCCCTCTAAGCTGGCGGCAGCCTTAAGATCAGTCCAGAAAGGGGAAAGCGCGCTGTCAAGGTCCATGACTCTGCGCTTGATGCAGGAATTTTCACGGACAAAGGCTTCCGAACCATCTGGGGACCCGGCCCTGGGGCGATTAACTTCGCGGGAAAAAGATATCTTAGCCGAGCTGGCTGCCGGGAAAAGCAATCAGGAGATTGCCCGCCAGCTGTATATTTCCGAAAATACCGTCAAGTATCATGTGCATTCCATCCTTGAAAAATTAAATCTTCAAGATCGAAAAGAAGCGGCGCAATTTGCCAGAGAGCACGGGGTAAAGTGAGGACGATAAAAAGGTAGGACTTACGCAGTTCATAAAGGAATTACCGAAAAATGGGTGGTAGACGGGCGCTAGCGCCCGTCTACCACCCATTTTTCGGACATATTTCTTTCAAATGCATAGCTCTTAAAAGGATTAACCGGGGGATTAAGCTCCCTATCCAAAAGACCATCCTGCAGGATGGTCTTTTTTTAATTCCCTATGAATTAAGTCGATGGATACTCTTCCTGACCGGATTGCGCTATTCTAAGGTGGAGATCAACAGCTTCATAGTGGGATAAGGATGTATGCCGGCGTTCATCATCTTGATCGGGAACTGAAAATAATGACGAAGCCAAAAAAGATCGTGGTATGGGGCAGCGAAGATATATTAAGCGCGTACATCGAGTACTTTTTAGCTGCCAAAGATGATTGGAACGTAGTCAGTATTTCGAATCATGAGGCTCAGGAAAGTTTGATGTCGGCTGTGGACAGTATGCAGCCAGATTTTGTCATCATTAATCAGCCGTGCAATGCTGATTTGACCGATTTACCGCTGAAGTTATTGCAGGACCATCCTGCCATCAAGGTGATCACGATTGGCTTAGAGAACAATGTGATGGATGTCTACAGCCTGCAGCAGGTATTTGTCAAGCAAGCCGCTGACCTGATTAAGGTGATTGATAACGAGCAGTAATTTGTTTTAGGAAAACTAACCGGTTCGGTCGGACGATTTATTGATAGGAACGAGACAGGTTGTGAAATGATGAAACAATCAGGCAGGGGAAGAATACATATCTTGATCCCGGACGTGAATAAAGTGGATCCAGATGTCCTGATTCAATCAGGTGAAGAAATTTTAACTTCAAATGAACACAACTGGGGATGAGATAGCTCATTCATCGAGGGAGGTGAAATAAAGAGAATAAACATTGAGTCATCGACCATCTTTCAACGATAACCACGTAAAGATTCGTAAATTTACAAGGAGAATAAAAATGACTGGTCGTAAGTATCTTTATAAAATCCTCTCGATGCTTGTGATAATGTCCTTTCTGACTAGGAAATACAGGACTCGTCCTTGCACAAGAGACTCCATCGGTGTCGGCCCCAGCTCAGGCTGTCGCCGCCGCCCCAACCTCGCCAGTAGACGAGACGAAGGTTCCGCACTACTTCGGACCTTACGCCAACTGGGCGAACAGCCCGCAGGTGCTCGCCAATGCGATCGTCGACATTGGCCTGGGCACCCCGACGCCGGTATCCTTCGGGAATCCGCTGGTCGGGCGCGCCTATGCCACCGACTTCGCGACGCCGCCAGGCACACTCGGCCCCGTGTTCGTCGTCATTCCCAGCGCCGTGCTGCCCGCCGGCACCCTCAGCAACTTCCAGACCTGGAACCAGGCGAACGCCGGGTGGCAGCCCCACAGCCGTCCGCTGGCAACCTGTTCCATGCCTACGTGCTGCGGCCCACCGGCAATGCCAACGAATACTACGGTTGTCTATGATAGTGGAGAGCTCACCGTTCCGGCTCTGGCTGATCCGGCCGTCTCAGAAGTCGCGACATTCCCAGTGTCGCCGGCCGTCGCCGTACAAGCTGGTGACGTGATTGGCTTCTACGGAGAAGGCATTCCCGTCGATACTGGTGTTGGAACCGACATCCTGAGCTATCCCGCTCCTGCAGCGCCTGCCCAGGGCAGCATCGATTACTCTGGGTGTAGACCCAATTTCCCCATCTTTCCGCAAGCCCGCACCTACTCCTTCGCGGCCACCGTCACCCCTACCGTTACCGATCCTGGGACAGGTGCGGAGGCAGTAGCCACGGTCGACCCGAAGACGGGCAGCATCACAGCCATCACCGTCACCAGCCCGGGCGCCGGCTATCTCGTCCCCCGACCGTCTCGATTTCCTCTCCGGGGGTGACTCCCACGGCGCTGGCCAACGCGGCAGCTCAGATCTCGCTCGGCGTGGTCAACAGCATCGCTGTGAACGAGACCGGCTTCGGCTTCACCGCTCCCGAACGTGACCCTCACGGGCGGCAATCCTACAATCCCAGCCACAGCTCAGGCCAGCGGTGGTGTTGATCATCACGTGACCGTATCCAAGGGGCGGCTACGACCTCCAGCCGATGTCGAATTCACGCCTTCCCGAATCTGCCCGGCGGTGTACAGGCGACTGGATCGCGACCATGGACGGAAACGGAGTTGTCGATCACTGGAGTCACCGTGGTGAACCCGGGCTCCGGGTATCTTACCGCGCCGGGGTCTCAGTTATCGAACCAACCTCTGGTCTCCCGACCACGGCTGTGGTAGCCGGGGATATTGTAGCGACCATCGGCATCGGCCAAATTGACGTGACCGGTCCCGCCGTTGGCGGTCAGGGCTATCAACTCCGCGCCACCGTGACCATCACCGACGTTGGCGGCGTTGATCGCTTCGCCAGCGCCACGGCAAACGTGTCGCTGTCAAAGGCGCCGTCACCGCCATCACCCTCGTTGCCCCTGGCTTCGGTGGCGCCGGCTACCTCACGCCTGGCCTCAGGAAGTTCGTCGATACCGCTCCCCGGCCTCGGCCCGACTGGCGCAAACAATCTCGGTCAGTACATCCCGTGGCCGTGCCGGACACCGTGACCTATCCCGGGGCCGACTACTACGAGATCGCGCTCGTCGAGTTCACGGAGAAGATGCACACCGACCTCAACCCGACGAAACTGCGCGGCTACGTGCAGATCGATACGGCCCAGATCCCCGATATGGCTAACCGATTCGCCCTCACCTATCCGAGCGGCGCGCCGATCCTGAACGCCGCCGGCGCCCAGGTGTATGGCGTGGACAAGCCGCACTATCTGGGCGCCAGCATCGTCGCTACCAAGGGTAAACCGGTGCGGGTGAAGTTCACCAACTACCTGCCCACGGGTTCCGCGGGCGACCTGTTCCTTCCCGTCGACACCACCAACATGGGCGCGGGCCAGGGGCCGCTCCTGGAACGGCGGTATCGCCCGGCAAACCCGTGAACTACACCCAGAACCGTGCGTACCGCTGCACCTCCACGGCGGTGTTACTCCCTGGATCAGCGACGGCACGCCGCACCAGTGGATAACCCCGGCGGGAGAGAACACGGACTATCCGAAGGGCGTCAGCGTGCAGAACGTGCCCGACATGCCCGATCCGGGCCCGGGCTCCATGACGTTCTTCTACAGCAACCAGCAGAGCGCCCGCCTGATGTTCTACCATGACCATGCGTACGGCATCACCCGGCTGAACGTGTACGCCGGCGAAGCCGCGGGCTACGTGCTCACCGATGCGATGGAGCAGGTCGCTGATCGCAACCGGGGGCGCATCTGGCTGCCTGGGCGTCGGCACTCCACTCGTCGTCCAGGACAAGACCTTCGTCCGCTCGGACAACATCGACCAACAGGACCCAACCTGGAACGCTGCCCGCTGGGGCGGCGAGGGCAGCTTGTGGGCCCCGCACGTCTACATGCCGGCGCAGAACCCAGGCGACCCCTCGGGCATGAGCTCGTTCGGGCGCTGGATGTACGGGCCGTGGTTCTGGCCGCCCGCCAAGGACGCCAAGTACCCGCCGATCGCCAACCCGTACTACAACATGGATCCGTTGGCGGTTCCGCCCTTCAGCCAGCCGTTGACCGATAATGGGTTGCACGACGGCCAGGGCAACCTCAAACCCTGCAATCTCGATGACCCGACCACCTGGCAGTACCAGAGCGACCCGTTCTGCGAGCCAGCCTTGATCCCATCGACGCCGAACGTATCGGTGGGCATGGAAGCATTCAATGACACGCCGATCGTCAACGGCACGGCTTACCCAACGACCACCGTCGACCCGAAGGCGTACCGCTTCCGCATCCTCAACGCGGCCGAACGACCGCTTCTGGAACCTGTCCTGGTACGTGGCAGACCCGCGGACGGGCACCCTCAGCGAAGTTGCCCTGAACCCTATCGAGCTTGCCGCCGCCCAGACTGACCCGGTCGTCTTCCCGACGCCGGATACCGACCTGGAGCCCTGCCGGCCCGAACTGGATCCAGATCGGCACCGAGGGCGGCTTCCTGCCTGCTCCGGTCGTCGTCCCTGCCCATCCAACCACCTGGATCACCGACCCGACCCGCTTTGACGTGGGCAACGTCGACCTGCATTCGCTCTTGCTGGCGCCGGCCGAGCGCGCCGACGTCATCGTCGACTTCTCGCAGTTCCGGGGAAGACGCTGATCCTGTACAACGATGCACCCGCGGCGTTCCCGGCGCGCGTTCCCGGCTACGACT